>NZ_JAXCLW010000003.1:0-579530 GCF_034044715.1 Dongia soli
GGCCGGAGCGAGCCGGCAACTGGCCGCAGAAGCCGCGCCGTCCGGTGGCCGAGGTCCTCGATCTCGTCTGATATCGGTGAAACCAGCAATTTACGGAGACCACGATGCGCTACGCAACCGAATCAGCGCGGCTGCTCGGTGTCCTCGACCAACGGCTCACAGGCCGCGACTAGGTGATGGGCGCCGACTACAGCATCGCCGACATCTCGCTCCTTGGCTGGGTGCGCAACCTGATCGGCTTTTACGAAGCGCGCGAGCTCGTCGGCTTCGACCGCTTTCATCATGTGCAGGCCTGGCTCAACCGCGGCCTCGCCCGGCCAGCCGTGCAGCGCGGGCTCGAAGTGACAGCCGCCTAACTTTCAGGAGCAACTTGTGGAATCGGTCGAGATCAAAACCATTGAGCCCCGCGATTTTGATATTTGGCTTCCGCTGTGGAGAAGTTATCAGCAATTTTACGAAGTGGATATCCCTCACGCCGTGACGTTGAAGACTTGGGAACGCCTCTTGGATCCGGCCGAGCCGATGCACGCGATCCTTGCCATGGTGGACACAAGAGCATTGGGGTTGGCGCATTTGATCTACCATCGATCTACGTGGACCATGGGCGACTACTGCTATCTTCAAGACCTGTTTGTTGAGCCCGGTGCGCGCGGATTCGGCATCGGCCGCGCACTGATCGAGCACGTCTATGGAGATGCGAAAAGTCGCGGAGCGCCTCGCGTGTACTGGTCCACCCACAAAACAAACCATAACGCTAAGAAGTTTTACAACAGCATCGCTGATCGCTCGGATTTCATCCTTTACCGAAAAATAATTGGCTGATTCCTGAGTTCTTATGTCCCAAGTCGATTGGCTGAGCCATCTTCTGAAAATGATGCGCAATGCGAGCAAGACCGAGCCGACCAAGCTGCTCGCTGTCTTCGTCCTCGATACCAATGACAACATCCTGACCACGCCCATCAATGAACCGTAAGACGTGGTCGTGCGGCATCACCGAGAACTAACCAATACTGAGAGAAGCAAAGTTCATGAAGATAGTCGTGATCGACGTAAAACCATGGGAGACGTTCGCATGAACATCCTCCATATTGATTGCAGCCCGCGGCCAGAATCGTACAGCCGCCAACTGTCGGCGGCGATCGTCAAAAAGCTCCTTGGGGTCAGGCCCGGCGCGCACGTCAGCCGGCGAGACTTCGCCTCCGTTCCCTTGCCGCACGCTGCGCCGGACTACGCGACCACCCTGTCTTCGCCGGCCACTTTGGCGGCCCCGCTGAGGGGCGCGCTTGATGTTTCCGAGGCGCTTATTCAGGAAGTCGAAGCGGCCGATGTGATCGTCATCGGAACGCCCATGCACAACCTCACCGTTCCCTCGGTCCTCAAGGCGTGGATCGACCAAATCCTGCGTGCCGGTCGCACCTTCAAGTCAACGCCGGCCGGGAAGATAGGAATGCTGAGCGACCGCCCGGTGTTCATCGGCATTGCATCCGGTGGCGTTTTTGCCGGTGACCGAGCCAATCAGCCGGATTTTCTCACACCGTATTTGTCGGTGGTACTTGGCTCTATTGGGCTGAAGACCCTGCAATTCTTCCCCTTGCAGGCCACGGCGTTTCTCGACTGGGACCAGGCCACATTGGCGGTGGACAACGCGCTCGCGGCAATCGACCTGACGGTCCTGGCGAAGACCGCACGTCCAATGACTGTGAAAGGAGCGTAGGTCATGAAGATAGTGGTAATCGGCGGCACCGGCCTGATTGGTTCGAAGACCGTTACCGTTCTGCGTGGGAGTGGCCACGAGGTCGTCGCGGCGTCGCCCAAAAGTGGCGTTAACACCGTCACCGGAGAAGGACTCAAAGAAGCCATGGCCGGCGCGCAGGTGGTGATCGACGTCTCCAATGCCCCTTCATTTGACGCAAATGCGGCGTTGGATTTCTTCGAGACCTCCGGGCGTAACCTTAGCGCGGCAGAGGCCGCGGTGGGCATTCGGCACCATGTCACGTTATCCATCGTCGGAACCGACCGGGTTCCTGGTCAAGGCTATTATCGCGCCAAGGTCGCGCAAGAGAAGCTAACCGAGGTTTCCGGTATCCCCTACACGATCATCCGCTCGACCCAGTTTCTGGAATTCCTCGGCAGCATCGCCGACGCGAGTACGGATGGAAGCATCGTCAGGCTTCCACCAGGCCTGCTTCAGCCCATCGCGGCTGATGACGTTGCCGCCTTTGTCGCGGAAGTGGCTGTCGCTAATCCGCGAAACGGCATCATCGAGATCGCAGGCCCGGAACGAGCGGAGTTTAGCCAAATCATCGCGCGCTATTTGAAGGGTGTAGCCGACCCGCGAGAGGTCGTGAAAGCTTCCGAAGCCCGGTATTTCGGCGGACGACTCGAGGAAAAGTCACTCGTGCCATTGGGCGAAGCCCATCTCGGCCGCCTTACTCTCGATGACTGGTTCCGGCTTTCTCATAAAAAAGCCTGAGCCGGCGCGCGCTATGCTTATGCAGGTTTCATTGATCGCGATGCGATCATGTACGGCCGTGACTCGTCATGTCGGAAGGCGGCCGCCATGTCTGGCTGATGGGACATGATCGCGTCAACGATAGCTCACCTGTCAACGCGCGCAATCGGCATCTCGGGGCGGCCCGGTCGAAGGGACGCATGGCGCTTAGGCGTCGTCTGCAGCGTGCGGAGTTAGGATTTCGGCCTGACCTTGGAATTGGCCGCGATTCGCGATGTCGACCTAGCGGCCATTATCTCGACCATCCGGCACCCAGCCAATTTTAAGCACGCCTTCTTCACCAGCGATCCGCCATTTCCACTTCACATTTTGGGATCCGCTACCGCGCTGGCCGTGTCCGCTTGAAACCTCTCTTGTCCCTGTCGGTTTCTATCCGAGATGATTTGGAGGAGAAATCAGCCATGGCAACGCAAAATAAAGAAGCCGAGGGAACCGATTATATCGCGATCGTATTTGAGGGCGCGCCCAACCACGAAGGCGCGCGGTTTGTTCAGGTCGAAAACAGCCAGGGTGAAAGCATTCGCCTCGGTGAATGGATAAAGGCTGCCGATGCAGTTAATGACCGGTGGGAGCTCAGGTTATTCGTAACAAGGGAAAACGGAAAAATGATCCTCAATCCGCCTTCCGGGGATTGGATATCGGAGGAAGAGCTGCGATCCATCGGCGCTATTCCCACGGACGAGACAGCCTGAAACACTCGCGCTGACCAGCCAGGCAACAACCTGGCACATCAGGCACATATCCACGATCTAACTCTCAAGCTTCGTCGCGCGAGACTGGGCCGCGGGGCAGAAGGCCAGTCCACGATCGGAAGTTAGCTTCCTTTGATACCGGAGCCGCTAGGACCGCCCGCAAAGGAGCCGCTGCCGGAGGAGGTGCGGCCAGAGGAACCGCCTGCAGTTTCTCCGCTTGTGCCGCCAGGGCTATTTTCAGATACCCCTCCCGCTCCGGTCGGGGAGGCGCCTTTGCTAGCGGCACCGGACATGCCGCCCGAGCTACCCGAGCTTGTGCTGGAAGCGGAATTATCCGCGTCCGACCCTTCCCGACGGAGCGCAGTCTCTGCAGATTGAAGGGTCTCCCGGGCTGTGTCTTCGACTTTGTCGAGGAGCTCACCGCTTCGGGCACCTGCGATGAGCTCGCCCACCGATGTCTCACCTGAAAGGCCATGGGCGCTCGCGCTGCGTTGACCGGCGGAAAGGACCTGTTCCGCGGTCTCCCGGCCGCGGCCGATCACGCTCTGTGCGGCGTCGCGGGCGGTTCGGCTGGCCTTAGCGGCCACATCCCCAAGGGCAGCCTCTTCCTGTTCGGATTGAGGGATCAGCGCGCCAAGCAGCGCGCCAAAGCCTAGGGCCAGTCCTCCCAGGAGAAGCGGGTTATCGCCGATCGTCGTAATGAGATGACTGCCGGCCTCCTTGGCACGTTGCGTTCCTTGCATCACCTTGTCGCTTGCCGCCTGGGCAATAGCGCTTCCCCGCTCTCCGGCCTCTGCAGCACGATCCCGCACATCGTGCACGTTTCTCATGACACTCTCTTTACCCTTCTCAATCGCTTCCGTAATGCGCTGGGCAAAAGATTCAGCCGTCTCCGCCGCTTCCCGCGTGATTCCGACCACGCCGGCTCGAGCGTCATTCACCCGCGCACGCCAGGCATCATCAGTCTCATTATCGCGCCGGACCACATCACGTTCGGCGTTGGATAGACGCAAATCGAGGTCATCGAAGTGCCTTTCGGCAGGCTGGATATCCGGGGAAGGCTGGCCGGGCGAGACCGATGCTTGCGTCCCCGTGTAGCCTGGGCCTCGCGACCCCGAGACCATAAGCCAAGCCAAGCCGATTGCGGTAACCGTCGTCGGCAGTGGATTGTTTCGAACGCTCGCCAGCAGATTTCGCCCGAAGTCGCCACTGCCGCTGTCCCGGACATAGGCCATCACATCATCCAGAATTCGGCCAGGCGTCAGATGCTCTTGCAGCTCGGTGAGCCGGGTATCCATGCGGGCACGCGTCAACCTTAGATCATCTTCGAGCTGGGTGGTGGTGTCCGTCATCGCATATGTTCCTTCACCATGAGTGTATCTTGCTGGAGGTTAGCCGCTGTCCGCGCCGGCGCCAGGGACTTACGGGAAAGCATACCGCGGCCGACCCCCGCGACGAGAGCGCCGACTACGATGACGATCACGCCAACAATCAGAAGCGCCGCCCATACGGGAAGGCGAAGAGCAAGCGCGGCTGCCCCGCCTTCGAGCAGCACGACGAGCCCGGCGAACGCCACCAGAAAGCCTCCTAGGATCCAGAGGAATGCCCCAACGAGGCGATGCAGCTTTTCATCGACTTCTGCACGCGCTAAGGCAATCTCGCCCCGCACCAGGTCCTGCACATCTGTTGCCAGGCCTCCGACGATTTCGCCCAGCGTATGGTTATTTGCCGGTTTATTGGGGTCCATTTTTTGCCTCCTTTGCCCGGGCCGGATCGGAGCGGGAAGCACCGGAGATTGCGACTTTGCCGAGGCGTGCGCTGGCGAAGCCGGCCGCCATCGCCGCGCCAACAAAAAGGACCGGTTGTCTGCGGGCGAGATCTTGGAGTTTGTCGAGGAGGCCTCGCAAATCATTGGAGCGTACGGTTGAAGCCAGATGCGCAAGTTCGTCGGCGCCCCGCTCCACCAGTTGAGCCAGCCAATCCTCCTGGCCCTCCAGTTGCTCACCCGAGCGATGCACGGCACTTGCCACCTCCTCGAGGCGTCCAGCGATTTGCTCCTTCCCTTGTTCGGCGGCCGCGAGTGCATCGTCCTTCACATGCGCGGCGACTTCACCGGCCAGAGCGGTCCCGCGCGCAGCGGCATCTTGGACCGTATCCCTCACTGATTCAGTTGCGCGGCGCGCACCGTCTGTGAGCTTGTCGGGCGCGGCCTTCTCCTCAGGAAAGTTCCCGACGGTTCGCGGGGCATCAACCATGTGCCCTTCCTCCTTTATCGATCGGATATGAGAGCCGACCATAAACAGGGCCATCACAAGGTGTTGGCCGCGATCGGCATATCGGGAATAAGCCGACGGTCGTTGAGTCGTTCCGGCGCCGCACGAAAAAACTTTCAGCGGCGACCGAGTCGCCAGCTTATTCCTGGGCTTCGCCCTTCGCATCGGCGACCCACGCACCGCGCTGGCCCAGCGGCTTGTCACCGCCCACGGTTGTATCATGAACGGTCTGCCGCTCCATCTCGGCATTGATTTCAGCACCCGACAACAGCACGATGGCGGAAATCCATATCCAGGTCATGAAGCCAATAATGGCGCCCAGAGAGCCGTATGTTGCATTGTACTTCCCGAAATTCTCCGTATACCAAGAGAACAGAAGCGAAGCTGCGATCCATACGATGATAGCCCCCACGCTCCCCCAGCTGATCCAGCGCCAACGAGCCTGATGACGACTGGGGCCGAACCGATAAATGATGGCCAAGCCGAAGACTCCAATGCAAAAGAGAATAGGCCACCGAAGCAGATTCAGCAGAAATTTGGAAAAACTTGCCAGCCCCAAATAGTCCAAAGCGATGGGGAGCGCTATCAGAGCCGAGCTGACCAGCAGAAAGAAGATGATCACCGCGACCGTCGCGACGATGCTGAACGCATATAATTTTACCAAGCCGCGTTTTTCGTCCTCCCCGTAAACGATATTGAGCGCGTCGATAAGGGCGCGGACCCCGCTGCTGGCCGTCCATATGGACATAAGTAACCCGAGTATGAGGGTGAAGCCCAAATGGCCAGCAGGCTGTGCGGCGATGCGAGTGATCTGGTCGCGAAGAACCTCTTGCCCTCCACTGGGCAGCACGCCGGACAACTGATCGAAAAGCGCCTGGGCTGATCCTGGGTCAGCAACGAATCCATAGAAGGCGAGAGCTGCCGCGATGCCGGGAAAGATGGCGAGAATACCATAAAAAGTAATGCCCGCCGCGATCGCCAGGACTCTATGGCGACCTATATTCGCCCAGGTCCGTAGTAAAATGTCGCGCCATCCGCGCGGCGGGATCTGGCTAGGCGCACTGGCGTCTCGGCCTCGGCCTGGCTCTTCGACGGGTAATCGCTCCGCTGGGCCACCATGCTTGGCATCCGCGCGCTTCGCCATCTCCGGATCCTGGTTCGCGATTGTCATTCTCCTCCTATTTTCCTTTATGTCCTCCGCATAGTTAGCTTAAAGGAGACGTCCGGCGCTTTGTTCCCAATTGAAATTGGATATGCGGGGCACTGCCGTGGCCCCATGGCCGAGCGAGATTGGAGCAGATGAGCTAATGGCGGTGGACCGGCATCCTTTACGACGATGACTTCTGACCAACACGGCCAGCTTCACCCGGTGCTCGCTCACCGGAAGTCGCTGCAAATTCGTGCCGCTGCAAATCAAGAGGTCGAGGCATAAGAGAAGGTCTCATTCGACCGGCGGCGAGCGCTGGTTGAGCGCGTAAAATGCACGGAACGCGTCCGATATAGTTCGCTTGATGACAATAAGCCGACTTCTTTGATGCGTTGTATGAACGCGTCTTACCATGATCAATCAACGCGTTCATTGGGCTGAAAGACCCGCGTGCAGGGTTGAGAGGCAATCGTCCCCTTGGATTGTGTTTGTGCGGTTCGTTCTTCACCTCCCTTGATACTCTCCAGTGCACGTCCTTCAAGAAGGCTATCGTCAACGGCAGCACCCCGAAACCCGAGCGAACCACACTACTTCCAGCACATTCGTAGGTCGGACGGCCAGGGCAAGCGAGCCGGAGATGGATAGGACGACCAAGCCATGAGATTATGAGGTCAGGTATTGGACAGACGGATGGAGCATTCCAAAAGCGAGCTTCGTGCACATGCCGAAGCACTTGGGCGGTTTTCGAAGGCCGCTTGATCTCTCGAGGGGAAGAGCGTGTGAGACGCAAAACCCAGATGACGAAAACTGCGCTGGAAGCTTACCTAACGAACCGGATCCAGACCTATGAACCGGACGTTACCGGCGTGATCGTCAACCGCGAAGACCCCTCGCTCAAAGGCTATAGTTGGGACGTAAGCAGAATCGACGGTCCCCTATCCGAATCCATGCTCGATAAAGTGGAGCGCGCGGTTATTTTTCCGCTCCAGAGGAAAATCGACCTTATCGATGAATAGCGAAGCAGCACCGTCCGTGAACTCGATATTTCTTCGCGCCTTAAACTGGATCAGCCCACGCGAAATTGTATTTTGATGTTGATGCACGGCGAGGCAGGGTGAGTTGATTATTGAGCTAACTCAAAGTTCGCGCGAGACAGAGTAATTAATGTGCTGTTGTACTCTCTGTGCAAGACCTGCCTGGAGGAGTCAAAGTCGGTATCGAAGTAAAGGCCCAACTTTCCGACACGCGTGACAGCTGCTCCATGGAATCAGACAACTTATGCATCGTTCCGATGTCGCGCTCCTTTCCCCGTGCTCTTCAATCGGAACCACCATTGATTGACCGTGTTCCACCATCGTCCAGTGTTCTTCCAACCAAGTCTCAGCGCCAGCGGTCATGATGTATCGCCAACACGCGAGGAAGGTATTCAAACAGTCAAGCACCGGAGAGGTACAGACAAATGGAAAGCTCGCAATCATCTTCAAGTCGGAATGAGAGCCAGAAACAGACCCTATCCGGTGAACAAGAACGACTGATCGATGCGTGGTGGCGCGCCGCCAACTATCTCTCGGTCGGACAGATCTATCTGCTCGACAATCCGTTGCTGCAAGAGGCCCTCCGCAGCGAACACGTCAAACCTCGGCTGCTCGGCCATTGGGGCACCACGCCAGGTCTTAACTTCATCTACGTTCACCTTAATCGAATAATAAAAGCACACGATCTCAATATGCTGTTCATTGCCGGTCCCGGTCATGGAGCGCCAGGGGTCATCGCAAATACGTGGCTGGAAGGTACCTACAGTGAAATCTACCCTGAGGTCTCGCAGGACAAGGAGGGTCTGCGGCGCTTATTTCGCCAGTTTTCCTTCCCCCGTGGCATACCGAGCCATGCCTCTCCTGACACACCCGGATCGATTCATGAGGGTGGCGAACTTGGCTATTCACTGGCACACGCTTATGGTGCCGCATTTGATAATCCCAACCTGATTGTCACCTGTGTGGTGGGCGACGGCGAAGCTGAAACGGGGCCCCTCGCCACCTCCTGGCACGGCAACAAGTTCCTGAATCCAAAGACCGACGGAGCAGTATTGCCGATCTTGCACTTGAACGGCTTCAAGATCGCTAATCCGACGGTGCTTGCACGTATAAGCGCGAATGAGCTCGCCTCGCTGCTGCGTGGTTATGGGCATCATCCGATCTTCGTGGAAGGGGAGGATCCACGAGACATGCACCAAAAGATGGCGACAGCATTGGACAATGCAATTGCCGAAATCCACTCAATCCAAAAGCTCAGTCGCGACGGCGGATCTAACGAACGCCCATCATGGCCGATGATTGTGCTTAGAAGCCCCAAGGGCTGGACTGGCCCGAAGATCGTCGATGGACATAAAAGTGAGGGATCCTGGCGGTCGCATCAGGTGCCTTTTAGCGATATGTCCAGGCCAGAGCATCTTCGGATACTCGAAGAATGGATGCGGAGCTATCGCCCATCAGAGCTTTTCGACGTCTCCGGATGCCTGAAGGCCGAGATAGCAGCCTTGGCCCCGGCGGGTGATCGTCGGATGAGCGCGAATCCTCACGCTAATGGCGGCGCTTTGATGCGCCCGTTAAGATTGCCAGAGTTCTCCATCTATGCGGTGGCTGTTCCCGAACCTGGCAAGGTGATTGCCGAAGCAACACAAGTCATGGGTACCTTCCTGCGTGACGTCATGCGTGAGAACGAGAGAACCCGCAACTTCCGGGTTTTTGGTCCGGATGAAACTGCCTCCAATAGGCTGCAGGCGATTTTCCAGGCCACCGACCGCACCTGGAATGCCGCGATGACCTCGGAGGACGATCATTTGTCACCCAACGGCCGCGTGATGGAAATCCTCAGTGAGCATGCCTGCCAAGGTTGGCTCGAGGGCTATCTCCTCACAGGCAGGCATGGCCTGTTCTCGTGTTATGAAGCCTTCATCCACATCGTGGACTCGATGTTCAACCAGCATGCAAAATGGTTGAAGACGTCCCGCGAAGTGCCGTGGCGGCGCCCTATCGCTTCACTAAACTACCTTCTGACCTCGCATGTATGGCGGCAAGACCACAATGGGTTCAGCCACCAGGATCCCGGCTTCGTCGATCACGTTGCCAATAAGAAGGCGGATATCGTTCGCATTTACTTCCCGCCCGATGCCAATACTTTGCTCTGCGTAACGGATCATTGCCTCCGTAGCTGGGATCGAATCAATGTTATCGTTGCGGGAAAGCAGCCCGCGCCGCAATGGCTTGACATGAACGCGGCCATTCAGCATTGCAATCAGGGAAGCGGCATTTGGGCCTGGGCCAGTACCGACCGCGGCCGGGATCCAGACGTAATTATGGCCTGTGCCGGCGACGTTCCCACGCTGGAAACGCTTGCCGCGGTCGACCTGTTGCGCCGACATATACCAGATCTGAGCATACGGGTCGTCAACGTTGTTGATCTTATGACGCTTGTTCCGAAGGCACAGCATTCACACGGCCTGACGGATGAAGATTTCGATGCACTTTTCTCAACCGACAAGCCGGTTATCTTCGCCTATCATGGATACCCGTCCCTGATCCACCGCCTGGTCTATAAACGCCGCAATCATGAGAACATGCATGTACACGGTTTTATGGAGGAAGGCTCTACAACCACGCCCTTCGACATGGTGGTGCGAAACCGATTGGATCGCTTTCACCTTGCCGCTGACGTCATCGACCGAGTGCCCAAACTCGGCGACAGGGTGGCGTATGCCAAGCTTGCGATGAACAATAAGCTTTCCGAGCACAAGCGCTATATAGCCCTTCATGGGATAGACATGCCGGAGGTCAGAGACTGGAGGTGGCCCCCCGCGTCGCAGAAACATGGGTAACGCCTCCAGCACTTGGAAATCTCCTTTGAATTGATTTGTCGCTGACAATCGGGGTTCTGCGATATCGCCGGCGGCGGGATCTCAATGCACGACCGCTTCCGTTCCTCCACGAACACTTCGGAAAGGCCGGGACGTATTTTTACTAGGTCGCGCAGGGCATCGATAACCGGCCAGTACGAGCCAGCCGGGCCCGGAAGTCCGTGGGTGCTGAAACCGAGACCGATGATGACCCTACGCCGCGCCTCATCTAAGAAATCCGGCGCTCGGTATGAGGCGCTGACTCGAGCGTTCACTGCTTGGCAGAGGCCACTAAGACAGCTCCGCGCTTCGGCACTGCATCGCGAATATCGTCAGCTAGAATCCAACTGTCCTGAAACATCTACCCGTCCATCGACGAGTCCTGTTAGCGGATGCTATCCTCGATGATGGTTTCCTGCGAGACCTTGGCGGTCTGTTGTTCCTCTTCGGTCAGACGTGTGGTCTTCCAACTGCCGCGCAGAAACCAGCAGACCGATACGACAGCAACCACCACGTTGGTAACCGGAAAGGACCACCATAAGCCATGCGCCTGCAAAACCGTGTGTTTCGAGAGCACATAGGCCATCGGAAACTGCACCATCCATTGCGCGACCAAGGCGATCACCATGGCCATCAGCATGTTGCCGGAGGCGCG
Source organism: Dongia soli (assembly GCF_034044715.1). Lineage (NCBI taxonomy): Bacteria > Pseudomonadati > Pseudomonadota > Alphaproteobacteria > Rhodospirillales > Dongiaceae > Dongia > Dongia soli. The sequence goes on from NZ_JAXCLW010000003.1 coordinate 11,172, forward strand.
GAACGTGGAGACGATACTGAGCTGGATGCCGACGCAGCCCCAGGCTAAAGACATTGTACGGATGAAGCTGGCGCCTTCGGTAATCACCTGCGGATCGTTGGGGATGAAGAAGGCGACGATCCGCTCAGCGCCGACCCAGGCAAGGATGCCGACCAGGGTGAGGATGACGAAGCCGAGAATGGTCCCCAGCACCGTGATGCGCGCCGCACGCTCGATATTGCCCGCGCCGATATTCTGTCCAACCAGGGTCGAAACGGCCATCGAGAGGCCCATTGCGGGAATCGTCACGACCTGCAGCACATTCGACCCGACGCCATAGGCGGCGATGGTTACCGTGCCGAAGCTCGCCACCAGGAAGGACATGATCATCAGGCCAAGGCCGCGCGTCGACAACTCGATCGAGCCTGGAAAACCGAGAAGGAAGGCCCGGCGGATATATGGCAGATCCGGCTTCAGGCTGGCCCAGCGCAGCTTAATACCATGCCGGCCACGCAGGAAAATATAGATGCCGAACGCGGCGGCGAGAGCCTGTGTCACCAGAGTCGCCAGCGCCGCCCCCATGACGCCGAGCCCCGGGAGCGGACCGAGACCGAAAATGAATAAGGGATCGAGCGCGAAGTTCAGGCTGACCGCCGCCATGACGATATAAAGCGGGATGCGCGTCTGGCCAACACCACGCATCAAAGCCTGGAACATCGCATAGATGAAGACGAAGATGATGCCGATGAAAGACACGCGCATGAAGCCGAGTGCCCCGGCATGGACATCGGGCGCCACACCCAGCAGGTCGAGCAAATACGGCGCCAGGATGAAACCGAGGGAGCCGAGAATGACGGAGGTGATGGCCACCATCACCATTGTCTGAGCGGCGACGTGATCGACCATGTCCTGCCGACCGGCCCCCATATATTGTGCACTCAAAGTGGCACCCGCCATGGCGAGGCCGGAACCCAGCGCTATCACCAGGAAAGTAACCGGAAAACTGACCGAGACAGCAGCGACGGAAGCGGCGCCCAGCCGCCCGACCCAGAAGGCGTCACTCAACTGATAGCCGGTCTGGAGGACGTTGCCGAGAATGATGGGAATTGCCAGGGTGACAAGGGCGCGAGTGATCGGTCCTTGCAGAAACAATTGTCGACGTGAATCCACGCTCGGTCGCTCTTTTTCGTTAAAGACAGGATAAAGCTTAATGCGAGAATGCTTATCTCACTTTGGCGAAAGCAACGTTTCGGGCAAGCCAGCATCCAACGGTCACACCAGCAATTTTTCCATCTGCCGACCGCTTAATTTGTACAGTCCAGTCGCCAGGAGCAGGTGCATCGAGCGAGCGATGGCAAGCAAGACGCCAGATGTCCTTTCCCGCCGGAGACATCGGCATAAGCGGGCCGGTTCCGAGAAAACCGTGGAAAGCCGCGAACCAACTGCCGCCGGCGCATATCAACTCCAGCTCGGATTCCAGTTCAACCGACCGATAAGTCCCGCCTATATCAAGACCATCGTTTGACCCTTCGGTGACGGGAACCGCCAAGGAGTCGATAGCATCACCTTGCCGGAGAATACGGATACCGCCGGCTTCCAATCTAAGCGTCATATCGAGCCCATGCGCGACGCCGTCCGGACCCACGCTTAACACTTTCGGGCCGCCATCATAGCTCGCTTTGAGAGTCCCGTTGCCGGCATTCACCGAAACATCGAGCAATAACCCGGTTTCCCGGTCGATCCAGGTCCCCTCGAACTTCTGGGCTAAGTTACGATCCGATGGTCCCGGCTTATCGCTTTCACCCAAGGCGGCCGCCAGGAGATGCATGGCTGCGCCGGAGCTGTCACTCTCGTGGTTGAACGCGACATCGACGGACAACCGCTCTGAGGGGACCCAAAAGCGCTGTAATCGCCACCCGCGAATCGCACCGCCATGGCCGGTCATCTCGCGGCCCCATCGGACCCGTCTTGCGAGCCCGAGTCCATAATTTGCGGGAGCACCATTGGCGAAAGAGGTTGGACGGGACAACCGAGCATATATGCCATCGGCATCGTCGCGGGTTTTATCGATAAAGCGTTCCCAGGCCACGAGATCGTCAATTGAGGCACAAAGACCGGCATCTCCGGACCAATGTAGATTGTTGACCCCTTGACGCCAGCCGGTAGCGAGTGTGCCTTCATAGCCACTCGCCCCGCCAGGCAGAGCGCTGGTCTCGGGCACGAATGATGCTGTTTCCATCTCAGCTGGCGTGACGACCAAGTCGATCAACAATTCACCGAAATCGCGATCGGCTTTCCGTTCGATGGCGTTGGCCAGCATCCGAAAATTTCCGTTCGAATATGAGTAGCCCGTCCCTGGCTTGAAATGCAGGCTTCGGGTAAGCTCAATCAGCGCAACGGAGTCCCTCGGACGAAAATTCCCTTCAGGCGATGCACCGCAAGGGACGCTGACTGCCCAATAGTCACGGAGCCCCGACTGGTTGTTTGCAAGGTCTAGTGTAGATGGCATGCTTTCTTCAAGGCGTGGCAGTTGGTCCGCGATGAAGGAATCATAATCAGAGGGGTCCGGCGCGACCGACAACAGTGTCGCGCAGGTAAATTGCTTTGTGATCGAACAGATCGGCGTAAGAGTCGTCGGCGTAAACGGTTGATGCGTTTCGAGGTTGGCAAAACCCCAGCCATGTCTGACGATGGGAACGCCATCTTTGACCACCGCAACCGCACCGCCCGGCCCGGGATAGCGCCGTGGCAGATCTTCTACGGCCTGTTCCAATGCGGTAAGGTCCATCATATTCCCCCGAAGAGTGGTAAATTCTGCACGGTGCATATCCAGACCTCTGCCACGCCCCCAGTCAAGCGGGTAATGATTTGCCGAAGTCGATTACGCCCCGCTTCCGCAGCCGAGAACGGTGCCTTCAGAAGGACCGTCAAGCTTTAAAGAGCGCCCCCGGGCGCGATTTTACCATCGCATGTAAAAGCCGCCGATCTGCGGACAGCAAATCGGCGGCTAACGATCCTTCAGGACCGACAGATCGATTAGTATTCCAGACCGGACGTGTGTAGACTCCAGGGCTCACGCGCGAAGACCCGACGCAGGATCGGTTCAAACGCATCCATCGGCATTGAGTCGTAATTGGGATCGAAGGCCATCTGGTCCCATTTTCCGCAGAAATCCGCGGTCATCTCAAAACAGGGATGCCCGCGATATTGCTCACGCTCGTGCCGGTCCCGGCCGATGTGATGGTAGTAGTAATATCCTTGAAAGATCGCGTGGTGCTTGATCATCCAATAGGTTTCGTTGCGCACGAACGGCCGCAGGATCGAAGCCGCATATTCGGCGTGATTCTCCATGCAGAGAATATCGCCAATATCATGAATGAGGGCGGCGACAACTGTCTCGTCATCGGCTTCATCACGAAACGCCCGCGTCGCGGTTTGCAGGCAGTGCTGATACCGGTCGATCTGCTCGCCTTCATAGCTGTCATGGAGATTCTCCATAAAGCTGAGCACCCGGTCCGGCAAACGCGCGGAGAAGGCCTTGGCCGAGGAGATGACCAGTTGATAGTCCTCTGCCGTACCATCCTCCATCTTGATGTAACTTGCGCGCCTTTTCTCTTTTACGTCTGCCATCACTTTATCCTATCGAGGATGATCGCTGATACGCCTTGATGCTGATCACTCGAACCACCAACGCTCCGCCATCCGGAAGCCATCCATGTCCCAGATCTTCACCAGATCTCCGTGGGCAACGTTCTTGGCAGTCGCATTCACATAGTTATTGAAGACCAGAACGATCGTGCCGCTATCGTCGTGCACGATCTGCTGCATCTCGGCATACATGCTGGCACGCTTGGCATCGTCGAGTTCCGACCGGGCGGCCACCAGCAGCTCATTGAAGCGCGCGTTCTTCCAGTTCGTGTCGTTCCAGGCGGCGCCCTCCGCATAGGTCGAGGTGAACATCCAATCGCAGGTGACGCGACCGTTCCAATAGACCGCAACCATCGGCTTCTTCATCCAGACATTGTCCCAATAGCCGTCATTCGGCTCGCGGTTCACCTTGATATTGACGCCGGCTTTCGCTGCTTGTGCACTATAGAGAACGCCGGCATCGGTCGCGCCTGGGAAGGCGGCTTCGGCGACGGAAAGATCGATGGAAAGCGTCTCCAGTCCCGCTTTCTTCAGGTAGAACTTCACCTTGTCGGCGTCGTAGGTGTATTTTGGTTGCGGATCGATGGCATATCTGACCGAGGAAGCGATCGGATTGTCATTGCCCGCTTTGCCGTGGCCCAGGAAGACCTTCTTGACGATCTCCTCCCGGTCGATCGCGTATTTCAGTGCGCGCCGAACATCGGCGTTGTTGAAGGGCGCGATCGCCGTGTTCATGGCAAAGGTGTAGTGACCAATTCCCTCGACCTCCTGGATCTTCACATTCGGATTGCGCTTCAGAAGATTGAGCGTCTTCAAGTCGCAGCCGGCCATGAAATGCACTTCGCCCGTAGTCAGCGCATTGGTGCGAGCGGCGACGTCCGGCACCGACAGGAACTCGACCTCATCAAAATATGGCAGGTTGTTTTTATGGTAATTCGGATTGCGCTTCAGCTTCGTGCTGACGCCGGGATTGAAATTCTGAAGGATAAACGCGCCGGATCCGATGCCCTTGGCCCAATCGATGCCGCCACCATCCTTGGCCGGAAAAATCGGCAGATGATAGTCGCTGACGAGAGCGGGGAAGTCCGCATTGCCGCCATTCAACTCAAAGATCACGGTATTCGGATTGTCCGATGTGACATTGGTTACCGGTGCAAGAAGGGATTTAGCAGCCGATTTCGAATTCGGCGCCATGTGGTATTTGAACGTTTCCACGACATCCGTCGCGGTCAGGTCCTTGCCGTTATGAAAGGTGACACCCTTCCGCAACTTGAAGACCCATTTCTTCGCTTCCTTGTCCGGCTCGTAGCTTTCCGCCAGATCACCGACTACTTGACCACTCGCATTGATTTCCGTGAGGTTGTTACACATAGCACCATAGAAGGCGCACTGCGTATACGTATCCGGCCAAGTGCCTGGATCGATCGTATCCGTGGTCGCGCCTCCAGCCATGGCGAAGCGGGCGAATCCACCCTTCTTCGGTTCGGAAGCGCTGGCGATCTTTGCCACCAGGCTCGATGTCATGGCTGTCGCGCCGAGGGCGGCGGCACGTCCCATGAATTCACGGCGTGAGATCAGACCCTTCTGAAGCCGGCCCGCCCAATACTCCAACTCGCTCATTCTTACCTCCCAGGAACTTTGACTGTTTCATTAATGGATAACTGAGCTTCAAACCGGTATCCGGTTTCTGATACTTGGCACCGGTATTACGTCAAATAAAACAAACGTCGTCCTCGACCATGAACTTCCGCAAATCGCACCTGCGTGCCGACCTGGGCAGCGACCTAGTTCGGTCAGGATGCGTAGTTCGAATCTTTCGCATCCAGAAGAATTTTCGACTCATTGAAATGGGCGTAAGCCATTTCTTGCATTGGCGGGTTCCGCCGCGTTGCTAACCACAGCCTGACCCATCGCAACTTCTCCCCTCAAATCGACATTTCAACTGATGCGCCCTGAGCGGCGCCGCCCGTCTGCCTTTTCTGGAGCACGCGCGGCAACCAGGCGGGATCCATCTCCGGCATCGAGGAGAAAAGCAGCTCCGTATATGGATGTCGCGGCGGCGTAAGGATCTGACTTTTCGGTCCTTGTTCGACAATCCTGCCCCGATGCATGACGACAATCCAATCGGAGATCGCCCGGACGGTCGCCAGATCATGCGTGATGAAGATATAGGTGATGCCGATCTGCTGCTGCAGCCGCAGCAACAGCTTGAGGACGCCTTCTGCGACAATCTGGTCCAGGGCTGAGGTCACCTCATCACAGATGATGAGCTCCGGCTCGACAGCCAATGCCCTGGCTATACAGACCCGCTGTTTCTCGCCGCCGGACAACTCGGATGGGAGACGCTCCAATAGCCGCGTGTTCAGCTCGACCATGGACATCAGCTCGGCAACGCGCTGACGGCGCGCCTCGGCGGAAAGGTGCAGATGGCGGTGCAACGGCCGGCACAAAATATCCCGCACCCGGCGCCGAGGATTCAACGCGGTATCCGGCGACTGATAAATCATCTGGATACGCCTGTGTAGCGGTACTGATCGCTGTTTGAAGGCGAACGGCAGCGCCACACCATCGAATTCGATGGTGCCGGCAAAAGCCGGTTGCAATCCCATAATGGTCCGGGCAAGCGTCGACTTTCCCGATCCGGACTCACCGACCACCGCAACGGTCCGCCCGCGCGGAACGTCAAGATTGATCTGGTCGAGGACCTTAAGTGATCTTCCATAGCCGGCATCGATATCGCGCAGCTGCAGAATCGGCTTCGCCGCCAGATTCTCTTGCTTGTCGAGCTTCCGCACCGCCCATAGCGTTTTGGTATAAGCGGCTTCCGGCGCTGCCAGCATTTTCCTCGTTGACGCCTCTTCGACAATCTCGCCATAGCGCAGAACGATGATTCGATCCGCCACTTGGGAAACGACCGCGAGGTCATGGGTGATATAAATCGCTGCGACACCGAATTCATCTACGATTTGCTTGATCGTCGCCAACACTTCGATCTGCGTCGTGACATCGAGTGCGGTCGTCGGCTCATCGAAGATCAGCAAGCCTGGATGGCATGACATCGCCATAACCGTCATGACGCGCTGCAACTGGCCGCCCGAAAGCTGGTGCGGGTATCGCTCGCCAATCTCCTCGGGCTCCGGTAGAGAAAGCTTCCGAAAAAGGCCGACAATCTTATCGCGCAGCTTCTTCTCGCTGCGTTCTCCATGGATGATTGCCGGCTCCTGGCATTGCTCGATAAGGCGGTGGGCCGGATTGAAGGCGGCCGCGGCGGATTGCGCGACATAAGCCAGTTCCGCACCCCATAAAGCGCGCTTGTGGCGTTCCGGTGCAGAAACAAGATCTATGCCCTTGTATCGCACTTGCCCCGATTTGATCCGGCAGCCCGGCCGAACATAGCCGATCGATGCAAGGCCGATGGTCGACTTGCCGGCTCCGGATTCTCCGATCAGGCCCAGAACTTCGCCTCGCTTGAGATCGAAACTGACACCTTTGACGATCTCATGCCAGCTATCGTCGGATTGTCCCTCGACGCGAAGGTCCCTCACTTCAAGTAGCGGACCGGCCTCGTCGAACGCAGGCTTGCGCATCTGTCTATTCCTTCAGTCCGCTCGTGATATGCAAGAACCAGTCGACGACGAAATTGACCCCAATCGTCAGCAGCGCAATCGCGCCGGCTGGCAACAACGGCGTGATATCGCCATAGTTTATGAGCGTCGCATTTTCGCGAACCATCGACCCCCAATCCGCCGTCGGTGGCTGGATGCCAAGCCCGAGGAAGGACAGGGCCGCGATGGTGAGGAACACAAAGCAGAATCGCATGCCGAACTCGGCGATGATCGGTGCCAGGATATTGGGCAGGATCTCCCTGACCATGATCCAGATGGTGCCCTCGCCTTGCAGCCTGGCGGCCTCGACAAAGTCGAGGACGGTGATATTCAGCGCCACCGAACGCGACACCCGAAACAATCTCGTTGAATCGAGAACAGCGATGATCAGGACCAGATTGACGACTGAAGTGCCGAAGATCGACAGGAGCAGCAGCGCGAAGATCAATTGCGGGATGGCCATGATGACGTCGACGAGGCGGCTGAAAAGCTGGTCCACCCATCCGCCGACCGTCGCTGCAAGCAGTCCCAGCCCCGTCCCTAGCACGAAGGCAATGGAGGTCGTCATCAGTGCGACGGAAATCGTGTTCCGCGCACCAAAGATCAGACGTGAAAGCATATCGCGGCCCAGCTGATCGGTGCCGAGCAGGAATTCGTCGCTCCACGGATCGTATTGGCCACCGACAACCTCAGTTTCGCCATGCGGTGCGATCCACGGTGCGAACAAGGCAACCACCAGATAGGCAAGCACGATAACAATGCCGATCCAAGCCGATAACGGGGCCTTCCTTACGTGCCGCCATACTCTCCGCCAATGCGTTCCCGCGGGACCTGCCGCTTTGGATATGGTCATGACTTTTTCTTCAGCAATCATCGGCGGTGCAATAGTTTTGGATTGGTCACGATGCCGATGATGTCGGCAGTCAGGTTGAGCAGGATGTACGTCGCCGCAAAGATCAGCGCGCAAGCCTGCACCACAGGGATGTCCCGGCTGGCCACCGCGCTGACCATTAACTGGCCGATGCCGGGATAGACGAAGACATTTTCCACGATGACAACGCCGACGATCAGATAGGCCAGATTCAGGGCGATCACATTCGCGATTGGTGCCCAGGCATTAGGCAAGGCATGAAAGCAGATAAGGCGAAACCGGCTGGCGCCCTTCAGCCGCGCCATTTCCACATAAGGCGTCGACATGAGATTGACGAGCGCCGTCCTGGTCATGCGCATCATATGGGCCAGCGTGACCAACACCAGGGTCATCGCCGGCAAGGCGCATTTGACAAGATAGTCGCCGATTCCGGAGTCGCTGGAGACGCTGGCCAGGGACGGCAAGAACTGAAACTTCACTGACAGATACAGCATCAAAATATAGGCAATGAAAAATTCCGGAAAGGAGATCCACGCCAAGGAGAACGAATTGACAAAGCGATCGAAAAAGCTGTTGCGATAGAGCGCTGCGAGAACGCCGAGCAAGAGCGCTAAAGGAACGGCGATGACCGCCGCGAGGCTCGCCAGTATCAAGGTGTTCTTCAAGCGCGGAACGATAATGTCCGTGACTGCTCGGTCATGCCCGCCGCCCAGACTGCCGGCGCTCGAAAAAGAGGAGCCGAAATCTCCGTGTGCAACACCTGCCATCCATTCCCAATATCTCTGCGGAGCTGGCTTATCCAAGCCGATCTGGTGTTGAAAAGCCTTCACGGTTTCCGGTGTGGCCGACTGCCCCAGAATCGCCGATGCGAAATCACCAGGCAGCATTTGAATGGCGGAGAAAATGATGGCCGATACTGCAATCAGCGTCAACACGCCCAAGCCTAGCCGTTGCAGGACAATCTTGAGAACTGGGTTCATCAGCGATTTCGGGATCGCAGCGGTCCATCCTCGCGCTCAGCCATTATCTGGCTCAGCGCAGCCCTGCGGCCGCTCGCACTCCCACTCCTCCCTCGTTCCGTTTTTCGGTTTTTTGTTCCGTTATTGAAAATCGTAATGCCCATTCGACTTTGATGTCAACGCATAAGCCTTTTGATTTGCCCGAAGGCGCCAGCACTTAGGACCATTCTCTCCTAGCGGTCAGGCGCGCTTGCATTCTCGACTGGTTTCACGCTCGTTCAATAAGCATAGCGGTGCCCTGCCCAACGCCAACGCACATCGTCGCGATGCCACGCTTCCGTTGAGAGCCGGTCAAGGACCGAGCCAGCGTCCCGATCAGGCGAGCACCGCTCATGCCGAGCGGGTGGCCAAGCGCAATGGCGCCGCCATTTGGATTCACCTGTGGCGCATCATCGGGCAGTCCCAGCTGGCGCATGACCGCGAGGGCCTGGGCTGCGAATGCTTCGTTCAGCTCAATCAGGTCGATATCGCTGATCTGCAATGCCTGTTTTTCCAACAACCGACGCACCGCCGGAACCGGTCCGATTCCCATGACGCGCGGCTCCACCCCTGCGACCGCGAACCGGCTTATCCTGGCTTTGGGTTCAAGGCCAAAACGTTTGACAGCGGCTTCGGACGCGATGATCAGCGCAGCGGCGCCATCATTCACGCCTGACGCATTCCCTGCCGTTACCGTGCCATTGGCTCGGAACGGTGCCTTCAGCTTCGCCAGGCTCTCCAATGTGGTCTCCGGACGCGGATGTTCGTCATCAGAAACGGTGATCGATGTCTTCCTTTGCTCAATTGTGACCGGTGATATCTCCCCGCTGAAGAAACCCGCTGTCTTCGCCTGCTGCGCTCGTTGCTGCGAGCGGAAGGCGAAAAGATCCTGGTCCTCTCGGCTGATGGCATATTCTGCCGCGACGTTCTCAGCGGTTTCCGGCATTGAATCGATGCCATATGCCGCCTTCATCCGCGGATTGACGAAACGCCAGCCAATCGTGGTATCGAAGGTTTCAATCTGACGGGAAAAGGCTTCCGATGCCTTCGCCATAACCAGCGGCGCACGCGTCATGCTCTCAACCCCGCCGGCAATGACCAAATCGGCTTCCCCGGATCTGATGGCGCGCGCCGCCAACGCGACTGCATCCATGCCGGAGGCGCAAAGCCGGTTCACCGTCGAGGCTGGAATAGACGGCGATAAGCCTGCCAACAGCACTGCCATACGCGCGACGTTGCGGTTATCTTCACCTGCCTGATTGGCGCAGCCGAACACCACTTCGTCGACCGTCTCCCAATCCACCGACGGATTGCGCTCCGTCAAGGCAGCCACGACATGTGCTGCGAGATCATCCGGGCGCATGTCGCGCAATATGCCGGCATAGCGCCCGATCGGCGTGCGAATATAATCACAAATATACGCTTCGGTCATGATGGCTATCCTGGGTCAGTTTGCGCGATCATCGATAAGCGTCGCTTCAGTCATGTTTTGCAGCGACTCGAGGCTCAGCCCGGGTACCGTCTCCTTGACACGGAAGCCTTCGACCGCCACGTCAATGACGGCGAGATTGGTATAGATGCGGTGCACCGCCTTCAGCGCCGTCAAGGGATAAGAGCAGCGCTTGACGAGGCGCGGCTTCCCCTCTTTCGTGACATGCTCCATGACAACCCATAGGCGTCGCACCCCAGCAGCGAGATCCATCGCACCGCCGACAGCCGGCGCTGAATCTGCTTCCGAGGTCGCCCAATTGGCGATGTCACCATTCTCGGCCACTTCAAAAGCGCCAAGCACACAGAGATCCAGGTGACCGCCGCGGATGATGGCGAAACTGTCGGCATGATGGAAATAAGCGCCACCCGGTTGCAAGGTCACATGCTGTTTGCCTGCATTGATCAGCCAGGGATCGACATGCTGCGGGTTCGGAGCTCGCCCCATGCCCAGGATGCCGTTCTCTGACTGAAAGATGACTTCCCGATCGCCGGACACTTGATCGGCGATCAAGGTCGGAATGCCGATTCCGAGATTGACATACCATCCTTCGGGAATATCGCGGGCAACACGGGCCGCCATCTGACCGCGTGATAGCGGCTGCCAGTCCTTTTCCGTCATCGCTCTAGCCGCTCCTCAGCTTTTCGGATCGCCGTAAGGCAGATGTATGACACGTTTTACATAGATACCCGGCGTGACGACGATTTCGGGATCGAGCTCACCAAGCTCTTCGATATGCTGCGATTGGGCAATCGTCAGTTTCGCCGCCGTTGCCACGACTGGGTTGAAATTTCGACCACTCGATCGGTAGGTGAGGTTGCCCCACCGATCGGCTCGCCAGGCTTCCACCAAGGCGACATCTCCCGGCAAAGCGCGCTCCATGACATAGCTGCGCCCGTCGAATTCCTGCACAGGTTTCCCGGCGGCAAGCTTGGTCCCCACAGCGGTTGCCGTATAAAAGGCCGGAATGCCGGCGCCGGCGGCCCGCATCCGTTCCGCTAGAGTGCCTTGCGGGACGATTTCGAGCTCGATTTTCCCGGCCTTGAAAAGTTCTTCAAACACAACGGAACCCGCACTGCGCGGGAAACTGCAGATGATCTTTTTGACGCGACCCAACTCCATCAGACGGGCGAGCCCGGCGCGACCGGTACCGGCATTATTGGCAACGATGGTGAGATCCGAGGCGCCCTGCTCGATCAGGCCTTCGATCAGAAGGGCGGGCTGGCCCACGGCCCCGAAGCCGCCGATCAGAACCGTCGAACCGTCCTTGATGCCCTCCATGGCCTCGGCCATGGTCTTGACGATTTTGTTGATCACAGAACCCCCACTTGTAACCGAAGCCTGTCGCTATGACGCTGCGACCGACGAAAGTGACTTGCCGAAAGCATCGATGATCTCGCCGATATCATCGCCTGTCATCGGCGTCGACAAGGCCATCAAGCCGGTCGGTGCCATCAAGATACCGTTGCGCAACATTGCCTGATGCAGCGCGGTCATGCGCTGTTGCTTGGCGCCGTCGGCATAAGACGATCGGTAATCATGCAGCCGCGCCGATCCAAAATGGATGCGCCGAAGCGACCCTGCTCCGGTCACCTGTCCGTCGATTCCCTGCGTCTTGAAAATCTTTTCGATACCGTTCTGCAATTGCTCGCCGAGCCGGTGCAGATAGTCGAATGATTCGGGCGTCAGGAGCCGCAACGCGATCTGACCCGCGACCATGGTCATTGGATTGGCGGTGAAGGTGCCGCCATGCGGAACTGATGGCTTGCCCCGCCGAGGGTCGAAGACAGCCATGATATCGGCATTCCCGCCCAGCGCGCCGACCGGAAAACCACCGCCAATGATTTTCCCAAAAGTCGTCAGGTCCGGTTTGACGGATCCCGCGCCTTGAGCGCCGTTATAGCCGAGCCGAAAGGCGATGATTTCATCGAAGACCAACAGGCTACCGATCTTATCTGCAACGCGCCGCAACATCGCGAGATAGTCCGGACTGGCTTTGATCAGGCCGACACGGTTCGGCATGGGATCGATCAGGATACAAGCGAGACGTTCGGCATGTTCCAGCAACAGCTTTTCGCAGACCTCAACATCATTGAAGGGCAAGACCAGCACATCGCTCAAAACCCCTTGCGGCGTACCCAGGCTGCTGGCGACCGATTGCGGCCGGATCCGCTCGCCCCACCTGTCGGGCGATGCACCTTCGCTGATTTCCGCGAAATCATAGGTGCCGTGATAGGAGCCTTCGCATTTGGCAATCATCGGGCGGCCGGTATAGGCCCGCGCGGCCTTGATGGCCGTCATGACAGCCTCAGTGCCGGAATTCATGAAGCGCACCTGTTCCACACTCTCGACCCGATCGCAAAGCAGTTCGGCCAGATCTATTTCGGCTTCGGTTGGCAATCCGAAGCACATGCCGGATGCGAGCTGCTCTGTGACCGCGGCATTGATGGCAGGGTGATTGTAGCCGTGGATCAGCGAGGTGAAGTTGTTGATGGCATCAATCCGGACGGTCCCATCGACGTCGGTGATGCGGCAACCATCGCCTTTCTGCGCATAGAGCGGATGCGGTTTGAAGAAGACGGTCGTCCTAGTATTGCCGCCGGGCAGCACTTTCAAGGCACGTTCGTAAAGAAGCGCCGACTTCGCCGATGGCATGATGCTGGCATTATCCATTATATGAACTCTTCAGCTTGCGGTTCATCAGCAGGTTTTACCGACCTCTCCCACGATCGGCTGTTTTAGCTTGTCCTTCGCAGCGGCCAGCAGGTAGTTGCCAGCCGCGGCAATCTCATCGACCGAACGTTCTGCCTTCAGCAGACGCATCACCCCAAGGCCGGCAGCGCAGCTCACGGCATGGCCGGAATAGGTATAACCGGTGAAAACGCCGGTCGAAAGCCGCTCGCCCCAGCTTCGCCGGAAAACAAAGTCGCGGCTCATTGGCGGCCTCCCTGTCGCGCGCCTTGCCGGGCGATACGCTGGTCCTGCCAGTCGAAATAGCGCATGGCATAGGGCACAAACCACGGATTGCCGTGATAGAAAGGCATGGTCGGCACTTTTCCCTGGGAAAAAACCGACGGCTTCGTGTCCTTGCCGATAATCTGATTGGCGATCAATTTGCCGAAATAGGTGCCCATCGGCACGCCGGCGAAATTATAGCCAAGCCCGAACCAGATGCCGTCGCGCATGCCAAGATGCGGCATCATGTCGAAGGTGCCTGCGCATTGACCCGACCAGACATGACTGAAGGACACGTCTTTCAGACCCGGCAAGACCCGCAGCATGATTTCGCGCAGCCGGTTCGCCATCTCTGTCGTCGTCGTCAATCGCGATCCGGTCGATCCCCCGAGCAGGATACGGGGTGTATCTGGCGCGGGTCGGACGAAGTCGATGTTAAGATTGCTGTCGATAACCGTGCGTCGATGCGGAATACAAGTCCCCACCAGTTCCTCGGGCAGGATCTCGGTCGCGGCCATGTAGCCGGTGAAGGGAATGACCCGGCGCGCATGCCAGGGAAACTGCCGCGGCGTGTAGCCATTCGTGGCGATGATCACGTTCTTTGCCGTGATGATACCGCGGGAGGTGCTGACCTTGATATCCGGCGTTTGGCCTTCAACCGCCTGGACTTCGGTACGGCCTGCTACTTGTGCGCCCGCCTGCATTGCGCGTTCAAGTAAACCTTTGTGATAAAGTCCTGGATGAAGCGAGCCGAGATCGGGAATGACGACCCCGCCATAATAGCGGTCGGTCGCCAGCTCCTGGCGCTGGTCTGAACGCGGGACCATGTGATAGTCGAAGCCCATATATCGTCGCGTGATCTCGTAATCCTGCGCCATCGCTTCGTAATGCGTGGGTGAGGTTGCGCCGATGAAGCGGCCGGGCTGCGCGATGTGGCACTCGATATTCTCCTCTTTCACGAGGCTGCGCACATATTTCAGTGCAGCATCCAGCTCGTGATAGACGGCCCGGGCGTAAGCCTCGCCGTGGCTTTTCATCAGCGACGGAAAACTTTTCTTCAGCGTGCGCCCGATATAGCCCGCATTGCGCCGCGACGCGCCGAAACCGGGATCTTCCTTGTCGAGAACGATGACATGGCGACCCGCACGTGCCAAAAGCAGCGCAGCCGAAAGGCCGGTATAGCCTGATCCGACAATCACCACATCCGCCCTCGTGGGCAAGGTCTCGGCGGCAATCGGCACCGGCCGGGCGAGATCCCACCAATATGGTTCCGTCTTCATATCGGTCAGCCGTTTCTGAGTGATATCGCCTAGCATTGCCATCTTCGCCCAAGAATGTGTGGATGTTTGAACTCGCCGTATCAATCCCGGCTCTGCAGCGAAATGCGCTCACGGCGGAACGGGACTTCTTCTATCGCTTCCTCGAATTCCCGCGCGAAGCGATGGCCAGCATAAACAGCGTGATAGATAGCGGCGGGTGCGAGGCAATCGCCGATGCGGCTGACAGAGATGTCTCTATCCCGTTTCTCCTTACCGATGGCCTGGAGCAGCGGCTCATAGAGCGCGTCATTGGATTGCCGCGCGGTCAGCATCACAATGGCATCCGCCGCAATCTCGGCGGCGCGGCCCGTATGGATATGGGCAAAGCGCGGCCCCTGGCTATCGAGGCCCGACAGCAGGTGGTGGGTCAGCACGGTAACGCCCAAACTGTCCAGGCGCCGTGCCACGCGCGGCAATTCCAGCGTATTGTACGAGAAGGCAGAAATCTCCGGCGCCGATGTTACCAGTGTCACCTTGCAGCCCATCTGCACAAGCTTTTCAGCGATAACCCCGCCCATATAATAATGGTCCTCGTCATAGATGACGACCGAGCCGCTCACGGACCGGCCGGCCATGATGTCATCCGGTGTCAAGATCGGCAATGTTGACGTGTTTTCCAACGGCCGGTTGCGCAAACGACCGAGACCATCACGCCGCCAAGTCGAGCCGGTGGCAAGTACGATATGGTCAACATCGAGACCCAGGCAGTCTTCGACGCCGAGATCGCTTTCCAGATAAATCCGCACGTTGGGCATTTTCTGCAGCTGGGTGACCCGCCAATCCCGCACCCGGCCCCATTCCCGCAAGCCCGGCAGAGCCGATTCTGCCGTGACGCGGCCGCCAGGCTGGCGTGACTTTTCGGCAAGCGTCACGGCATAGCCGCGATCGCCGAGCGCTCTTGCGCATTCCAGCCCGGCCGGCCCGGCACCGACGACGAGAACATGCTTGTCCGAGGCTTTCGGCTGCATCTTTTCGGGGTGCCAGCCTTTGCGCCACTCCTCGCCCATGGTCGGGTTCTGCGTGCAGCGCAGATTGGCCATCATATAGTGGCTGGAGACACAGATATTGCAGCCGATGCATTCGCGAATATCTTCGTAACGGCCTTCTTCGATCTTCCTTGGAATAAAAGGGTCGGCGATCGACGGCCGCGTGGCGCCGATCATATCGAGAATGCCGCGCCGGATCAGCGATGCCATGGTGTCAGGCGAGGTGAAGCGGCCGACACCGACGACCGGTTTCTTGGTAACCGACTTGATCCGCTTCACGAAGGGTTCGTGTTCGTTTTCACCGGCGAATCTGGATGTCGGCGAATCATCCGCCCAGGTGCCGACGACGACATCCCAGAGATCGGGAAGATCGCACAGCATCTCGATGACGGCCAAGCCTTCATCTTCGACCTGCAGGCCGACATCACCGCACAGCTCGTCGATGATGAGCCGCACCGATACGGCGCATTCGCCCCTCACGCCCTCGCGCGCCTCCTCGATCAGCTCTTTCAGCAGCCGGGCTCGGTTGCGCAAGGAGCCGCCATATTCATCGGTACGCTGATTGCGGGGCGAGAGAAATTGAAAGGCGATGGTCGAGAAGTTCGCATCGACATTGACGATGTCGAAGCCGGCCTGGACGGCACGCCGTGACGCCGCGCGCATCCAGCCGCGCAGGTTTCGGATATCCTGCAAATCCATCGCACGGACCTGGACCGGGAAATACCCGTCCACCGGCCGTGCAATCGGCCCCATCGGCACTTCGCGTGTCAGCTTATTGGCGTTGTAATAAGCCGCATAAGCCAGCTGGACCCCTGCCAGGGCGCCGTGCTCATGGACCGCATCGCACATCAAGGCCAGAGGCGGAATATCGCCATCGTCCCATAGCGTATGCAGGACTTCCGGCATCAGATCAGAGGTCGGATGGATGGAACAGTGCTCGGTATTGACGACCGCCCATCCCCCTTCCGCCTTCATCCCGCGCATTGCCGCATGGGCCTGGGGCCGGAGACCGCCCATGCCATTGCAATGCGGCGGCTGGTAGAACCGGTTCTTGGCAATACGCGGGCCGATGTGAACATGTTCGAAGAGAATGTCAAACCGGCTGTCCCGCGTGCTTCCGATCTCGGCCTTGGCGGACACATCCATGGTGTTCATTGGCGCCCCTGACAGATGATACGGCTATGCGCTATCAGGACTTTCTGACCTTGATCCAGGTCGTCTTCAGGTCGGTATATTTGGCAATCGCATGGATCGATTTGTCGCGCCCGAATCCGGATTGCTTGAAGCCGCCGAAGGGCGAGGTAATGCTGCCTTCGTCGAAGCAATTCACCCAGACGACACCGGCGCGCAGACGCCGCGACGTGGCAATCGCCGTATCGATATTCTGGGTCCAGACGGCGGCGGCCAGACCATAGATCGTATCATTGGCGATGGCGATGGCTTCTTCCTCGGTCTTGAAGCTGATGGTCGAGAGGACCGGGCCGAAGATTTCTTCCTGAGCGATCCTCATCTTGCTGGACACATTGTCGAAAATCGTCGGTTCGATGAAGTAGCCGCCGGAATTCTGCCGCACCTGCTTGCCGCCCAGCCGCAGCTCGGCGCCCTCCTCCTGGCCGATCTTGATGTAGTTCAAAACGCGGCTCATCTGCTGCTTCGTCACCATGGCGCCGGCCCTGCTGCCAGGATCGAGCGGGTCGTTCGGCATCAATGCCGCGCTTTCGGCAATGAGCTTTTCAAGGAACTCGTCCTTAATACTCTCATCGACCAACAGGCGCGAACCGGCATTGCAAACCTCGCCCTGGTTAAAGAAGATGCCCCAGGCCGCAGCCCGCGCTGCGGTATCGAGATCGTCGCAATCCTTCATGACGATATGTGGGGTCTTGCCGCCACATTCCAGCGAGACGCGCTTCATGTTGGACTGCCCGGCATATTTCAGGAAGAGCTTGCCGACCTCGGTCGATCCGGTGAAGGTGACCGCATCGATATCCGGATGCAGACCGATCGCCTTGCCGGCCGTCTCTCCATAGCCCGGCACGACATTGAGAACGCCGACAGGCATGCCGGCTTCCACGGCGAGCTCCGCAATGCGGATGGCCGTCAAAGGCGATTGCTCCGCCGGCTTGAGGACGACGGAATTGCCGGCGGCCAGCGCGGGGCCCAACTTCCAGCACGCCATCAGTAAGGGGAAATTCCACGGAACCACCGCAGCGACCACGCCCAAAGGCTCGCGGGTGATCAGGCTGAGCGCACCCGGCCCGGTCGGCGCGATTTCATCGTAAAGCTTGTCGATGGCCTCAGCCATCCAGACGATGGTGTTGATCGAGGCCGGGACGTCGATTGACAGGCTGTCCGAAATCGGCTTGCCCATATCGATCGTTTCGAGCAACGCCAATTCTTCGGCGTGGTCGCGCATCAGCGATGCCCAGGCCAGCATCTTGCGCTTCCGATCCGCCGGGTCCAGGCGCGACCAGGTGCCGGCTTCGAAGACGCGGCGAGCAACCTCGACGGCACGATCGACGTCTTCCTGCTCACAGGCAGCGACCGATGCGATCACCTGACCGGTGCCGGGATTCACGCAGTCGAAGGTCTTACCGGAAGCCGCGGCGACATAACGGCCGTCAATAAAAGCCTGGGACTTCACCTTCAGCTTTGCAACTGCCTGCGCCCAATCCTTGGTCGGCTGGATTGTCATCGCCTTCTCCTCCCTGATTTACAAATTCCGTTTTTCGGTATATTGTACCGTATAACAGTATGATAATTAGGTCCTCTTTCTTCTGTCAACATGGAAACAGGCCCCGCTCTGCGGCAATCGACAGCCCGGGTTTTTTCTGGCAACTAAGTGTTATTGCAAGAATCGTTAGGATATTCATGGCAACGCAGTTGAATCCGTCGAAGCTTCGAACCGTCGTTGAGAGACGGCGGAAGGAATCAAGCGAGCAGGAGAACAATGCGGCGGCGGATTCGCCGCTGGACCGTTATTTCCGAGTCCTCGAAGTCGTCGCCAATTTTCCAAATGGCGTCACCTTGGTCCAGATGGTGGAAGTCCTCGGCCTGCCTAAAACGACGGTGCACCGGCTGATTAAGGGGCTCGTTGCCTCCGGTGCCTTGGCTGCCCTGACCCCCCGCTACGGACCTTACGTTCTCGGCTCGCGATTTCGCAATATTCTATATTCGGGCATGCCGGATGACTGGATCGACTGGCTGGCACGGCCGATTTTAAAGGAACTTGCAGACAAGACAGGAGAGACCTGTTTCGTCGCTCGCCTCAGCGATTTCAATATCCATTCGGTGGCGATGGTCACGCCGGAAAATGACGTACGCAGTTACGTGGTTCCGGGCAGGACCCTCACGCCGCATGGCGCATCCTCTGCAAAAGCGATCCTTGCGTTTCAACCGGAAGCCATCATCCGGGCGATTTTGCCGTCTCCATTGCCGGCAATCACGGACAATACGAAAACACGCCTCAAGGATTTGCTGAAGGAATACGAGGAAATCCGCGAGACCAATTTGGCCTATTGCGTCGGAGAAGATATCCCGGGTTTTGCAGGAATTGCGTCGCCAATTCATGTTCCGTCAATTGGGGTGAAATACAGCGTGGCGGTAACCGGAACGATCGATGACCTGATCATCAAGAACAAGAAGAAGTATTCTGCTTTGGTGAGGTCGGTTTCGGAACGATTGGCTGCCGCCATGATCATTCGCTTGTCGCAGACAGGGCAAGTTTCGATCTAGGCTCCAGGCGACATCGTTGATTTGCCTCCCTAATGGAGACCCGGCCACGGATATCATCAATCTTCGGGGAAATGGCACGCCAGATTGTGTGCCGGAGTATAGGCGCCCAGCAGCGGCTCCTCGCTGGCGCAGATATCAGCGCTTTTCCAGCAACGGCTATGGAACCGGCAGCCCGAGGGCGGGTCCGCGGGATTTGGCACATCACCTGTCAGAATGATCCGTTGCTTCGGCCCGCGCGATTGCGGCGACGGCACGGCTGAGAGCAATGCCTTGGTGTATGGGTGCGCCGGATGACGATAGAGCTCGTCCCGCGGGGCAATCTCCACGATCTTCCCCAGAAACATAACTGCGACCCGGTCGCAGAGATGGCGAACGACCGACAAGTCGTGCGAGATGAAGAGACAGGTGAGATTGAACTTCGCCTGTAGCTCCTTCAGCAGATTGAGCACCCCCGCCTGGATGCTGACATCGAGTGCGGAGACCGGTTCATCCAGGATCAGCAGGTCCGGTTCGACACTCAAAGCGCGGGCGATGCCGATGCGCTGGCGCTGTCCACCAGAGAGCTGGTGCGGATAGCGTTCCGCATATTCCGGATCAAGCCGAACCAGGCTCAACATTTCCCGCACGCGGTCCGCCATCGCCTTCTTCGAGAGGCCCTGCAACCGCAGCGGCTCGGCAATAACCTGGCCGATGGTCATGCGCGGATGCAGCGAGGCATAGGGATCCTGGAACACGATCTGGATATGGCGCCGCAGCGGCTGCATCTCAGACCGAGTGAGCGGCGCGATATCCTGTCCGCGGAACAGGATCTGGCCGGAGGTCGGCTGCAACAGCCGGACGAGGCAGCGGCCGAGCGTGGATTTGCCGCAGCCGGATTCACCAACGAGGCCCAAGGTTTCGCCACGCGCGATATCGAAGGAAACATCGGATACCGCATGGACATGGCCAACAGTGCGGTCGATCAGGATGCCCGATTTGATCGGGAATTGCTTCACCAGGTGACGCACGGAGAGGATAGGTTCGTCCGGCTCTTCCATCCGGCCGGCTGCGATGGCTTCGCTCATTCCGACGTTTCCTCGTGGCCGGTCGCGGTCGCCGTCAGCACGGTCTCCGCGAAGTGGCAGGCAACGGCGACATCATCAACCGGTCGCAGCGAGGGTTCCTCAGTCGCGCAGATCCCTTGTGCATAATGGCACCGCGGGTGGAAGCGGCATCCCTTCGGCCTGGACGCTAGCGGCGGCAAGCTGCCGGGAATCACGGTAAGCTTGTCCTCGACGCGGTCGATCTTCGGTAGCGAGGCAAGAAGACCATGCGTATAGGGATGATGCGGCCGGTCGAAGACCGCCGGTACCGTGCCCTTTTCGCAGATCCGGCCGGCATACATGATCGCCACCTCATCGGCGATTTCCGCCACGACGCCGAGATCATGGCTGATCAGCACCAGCCCCATATTGCGCTCGGCCCGCAGCCGTTGCAGCAGTTCCATGATCTGCGCCTGGATGGTGACATCGAGCGCCGTCGTCGGCTCGTCGGCGATCAGCAGTTCCGGATCATTGGCCATGGCGATGGCGATCATCACCCGCTGGCGCATGCCGCCGGAAAGCTCATGGGGATATTGCAGCAACCGACGCTCGGGGAACGGGATCGCCACCAGCTTGAGGAGTTCCATGGCGCGCTCGGCCCGGGTGCGCCTGGACAAACCGTGATGGTGAATCGCGATCGCTTCGCCGAGCTGTTGGCCGATCGTCATGACCGGGTTGAGTGACGTCATCGGGTCTTGAAAAATCATCGCGATCCGGTTGCCACGTAGCCGCGAAAGCTCGCGCTGCGACATGCCGATCAACTCGACGCCGCGCAATTTGATCGATCCGCTGACCGTCATCTCCGGCCCTAGCAATCCCATCAGCGCCAGCATGGTGATGCTTTTGCCGCAGCCGGATTCGCCGACTAACCCCAAGGTCTTGCCATCGGCGACAGTGAAGCTCGCTTGGTGCACCACCTCAAGGGATGCACCCGGCGTTCCGAGACCGACGGAGAGGTTGCTCACCTCTAGGAGTGGCGCGTCGCTCATCGCGACCTCGGATCGAGATAGTCGCGCAGGCCGTCACCCAGGAAATTGAAGCCGAGAACGACGGAAAGGATGGCGAGGCCTGGGCCGGCGCAGATCCACCATTGGTAGAAATGCACGGCACCTTCCGAGATCATCGAGCCCCATTCCGGCGTGGGCGGCGATGCGCCGAGACCGATGAAGGACAATGACGCCGCCAACAGGACTACCTGGCCGAAATCCATCGTCGCATTGACCAGGATCGGACTCCAGGTCAGCGGCAGGATATGCGTGACAAGGGTGCGGACATGACCTGCACCGCTCGCCGTGGCCGCTTCCACATGCTCGCGCGACTTTACGCTCAGCACCTGCCCGCGCATCAGGCGTGCATAGGCCGGCCACCAGACGATAATCATGGCGATTGCTGCATTGCGGAGACCCGGTCCCATCGCCGCAGTCACCGCCATGGCCAACAGGATCGGCGGGAAAGACAAGGTGATATCGACCAACCGCATAATCAACCCGTCGATAAAGCCGCCGGCATAGCCGGCGATGGCGCCAAGCAGCGAACCGACAGCTACCGCGGAGGCGATCACCGCGCAGGACATCAGCAGCGAGAAGCGCGCGCCATGCAGCGTGCGCGTCAGCACATCCCGGCCAAGCGCGTCGATGCCGAACCAATGCTCGGCGCTGGGCGGCGACAGGCGGCGGCCGACCATCTCGATCGGATCGTAAAGCGGCCAGCTATCGACGGTAAGCGCGGCAAGGATCCAGAAGATGGTGATCAGCCCGCCGATCAGGACGGGCAGTTTCAGCCAGGCCGGCAGACGTCGAGACCGGGATACGGTTGGAGCTACAGTCGGAGGCGCGGTATCAGTCATATCGGTCAACTCAGCCGGATGCGCGGATCGGCAAAGGCATAGGCGATATCCGTCAGCAGATTGCTGATGAGGAAGGCGCTACCGCCGATAATGGTCACGCCGATAATGGCAGGATAGTCCAGATTCCGCGTCGCATCGACCGCATAAGAGCCGATGCCGGGCCAGGCGAAGATCGTCTCGGTCAGCACTGCACCGGTGATCAGATAGGCGAAAGTGAAGCCGAGAATGGTCAAGGTGGGGACAAGCGCGTTGCGCAAAGCATGATTGAGCAGCACCCGCAGCTCACCCGCCCCTCGCGCACGTGCCGCAACAATGTAATCCTGGCTCAGCACATCCAGCATGCTCGCCCGCACCAGGCGCGAGACAATGCCCATCACGGTCCAGCCGAGCACCGCTGCAGGGAGCAGCAGATGGTAGATCGCCTGGCCGAACGCGGTGAAATCGCCGGCCAGCAGGCTGTCGATCGTCAGGAAGCCGGTGACGGTTTCAGGCGCGACGGCGCGCGCATCGAAACGCCCGGGGCCTGGCAGCCAGCCAAGCACGACGGAAAAAATATAAAGCAGGATCAGTCCAGACCAGAATACCGGTGTCGATGATCCCATCAGTGCAGCAAGCCGTGCGATGTGATCGATCATGGTGTCACGGAACCTGGCAGCGATGACGCCCAACACGATGCCGGCGATGCTGCCCACCAGCATCGCCGCGATCACCAGTTCCAGCGTCGCCGGCAGGCGCACCAGCAGATCCCGCGCGACCGGCTGCTTGGTCCGGAACGAGGTGCCGAGATCGCCCGTCACCAGATTTTTGAGATAAATGACATATTGCTCAGGCAAGCCCTTATCGAGCCCCCAGCGCGCCTTAGCCGCTGCGACCGCATCCGGATTATCCATCTGCCGGTCGCCGATGATCGAGATCAGGGGATCGCCCTGGGTGGTGTGAGAAATGAAGAAGGCAATGCTGACGATGCCGAGCAGCAGAAGCGGAATGGAGATCAGACGGCGGAGAATATATCTGGTCATCTAGCCGTTCCGCGCTCGCATCGTCTCTTCGGTCCGCCTTACTGGCGGCCGATTTCATCCATCATCAGGTTGCAGCAAGCGCTGTAGCGCACACCGGTGATGTTCTTGCCATGGGCCAGAACAAGGTCCGGACTCACCACCGGGATGATGATCCGGTCATCGATCATCTGCTGGGCGAGCTGCTTGTAGATGCCGTCCTTCTGCGCTTCCGAGGCCGAGAGCGCCTTGGTCAGCACGGTCTCGGTTTGCGGATTGGTGAAGCTTGCATCACGCTTGCCACCGGCGCGGTTCCACCAGGGGCTGCCCTCGATCATGCCGAAATATTGCACATATTGCGCGCTACCATAGTAATCCGGTGCGAAGAACAGGGTCGTCAGCGCGATGCCCTCGGATTTCACCCGGTCACGCCAGACCGAGAATTCGATCGGCGTCAGCTTGACCTTGATATTGATCTTGGCCAAGTCCTGCTGGATCTTCTGATTAAGCAGCGACATGTCGACGCCATAGACATTCATGTTCGGAAAGGCGTCATTGAGTTCGAAGCCCTCGGCATGGCCCGCCTTCTTCATCAACTCCTTGGCCTTCTCCAGATTCTGCTGCGGCAGCGTCAGACCGTCGGTACCAGGGAAGCCATTGGGGATGGGCGATGCAATCTTCCTACCGGCGCCGCCGACCGTGAAATCGATAATGCCGTCGTAGTCAAGCGCCAGGCCAATCGCTTCCCGCACCTCCTTGGTCAGCAGCTTACCGCCATCCTTGGCGCCGGGGGAGAGTGCGACATAAAGGAAATTGTAGGACGGAATGGTTTCGACGCTGACCGTATCGGCCTGGATTGTCTTCGCCGTATCCGGATCGATCTGCATGGCGACATCGACGTTGCCGCTTTCGAGTTGTTGCGCCTGCGTCACCGAATCCTTGGTTTGCTTAATGACGATATCGGCGACGCCGACCTTGGTCCGATCGTAATGCGGATTGGCCTTGAAGCGCAGCTCCTCGCCCGGCTTGTAATCCACCAGCTCGTAGGCACCGCTGCCGGCCGAATGCTGCATGAACCAGCTTTCCGCCTTGTCGGCCGTATCCGCGCCCGGCGCGGCGATGGCGCCATTGGCGCTCGCGACCTTGCTATTGACGACGCCGGTATAGGGTGCCGTCAGAATGTTTAGAAACTCGGAATTCGGGCCACTCAGCGTGACCACAACCGTATGTGCATCCTTGGCGTCGATGCTCTTGACGCTATCCATCATATAGGACGCACCACCTTTGATATTCTCCAGGCGCTCCATCGACCACTTCACGTCCTTGGCCTCGACCGGCGTGCCATCGGCGAATTTGGCGCCGGGATCGAGCGTGAAGGTAAACTTGCTTTGATCCGCATTCGCTTCCCATTTCGTCGCGAGGCGCGGCTTGAGCGTCTTGTTGTCCTTGTCGAGTCCGATCAGGGTCTCATAGACATTGCTCATATAGATCTGGCAGGTGTCGCACCAGGCGCGAGACGGATCGAGCGAATTGATGTCGATGTCGCGGGCGATCACCAGCGTGCTGTCCTGCGCCGATGCCCCCTCGGGCAGCATGGCGAGGGCGCTGACACCGACGCAGAGCGCAGCGGCCAGGCGCAAATGGGTCCAGCTTGGGAGCTGGCGGTTCAAAGCAGGTTTCATTCGAGCCTCCTTGATCGGGATTATCCCGTTGTTATCGACATTGCTTTTTCGGTCCGGGCCCCGGGCGAGATTGCCGTCGCCTCTCCCCTCAACTCTTTAGTAAAGCCTTCGCCTTTTTCGCGATGCCATCCGCATCGAGCTTGTAATGTGCATAGAGTGCCGCCGGCGGTCCCACCGGTACGAATTCATCCGGCACGCCATGACGCATGAATGGGATACGGTCTTCCTCGACGAG
The DNA here is from genome assembly GCF_034044715.1 of Dongia soli. Taxonomy (NCBI): domain Bacteria; kingdom Pseudomonadati; phylum Pseudomonadota; class Alphaproteobacteria; order Rhodospirillales; family Dongiaceae; genus Dongia; species Dongia soli. The sequence goes on from NZ_JAXCLW010000003.1 coordinate 36,594, forward strand.
TACCTCGGCAACTGCGCTGCCGAGGCCGCCGGTGATGTTATGCTCCTCGACGGTCAGGATCGCACCGGTCTCCCGCGCTGCCTTTCGTACCGCTGCCGTATCCAGCGGCTTGATCGTGTGCATATCGATGACGCGGGCATCGATGCCGTGCTTCGCCAGCTTCTCCGCCGCATCGAGCGAAGCACGCACCACCGAGCCACAGCAGATGAGGGTGACATCTTTGCCCGGCCGCAAGGTGATCGCCTTGCCGAAGCGGAAAGCCTTGGGCACAGTCGGATAGACTTCGGGATCACGGCCGCGGCCGAGCCGGATATACATAGCGCCGGGGTGGTCGACGGATTCACGGAGGATCGCGCGCAGATGATTGGCATCGGTCGCACAGACCACCGTCAGATCGGCGATGGTCCGGGTGATCGCAAGGTCCTCCAAGGCGTGATGGCTGGTACCGTAGAAACCCATCGACATGCCGGAATGGTGACCGATCAGCCGCACCTTCATGCCGGGATAGGCACAATCGGTCTTGATCTGTTCGGCGCCGAGGATGGCGCAGAACGAAGCAAAGGTCGCCGCATAGGTGACGAGGCCGCAGGACGCCATGCCGGCTGCCACAGTCATCATGTTCTTTTCGGCAATGCCGAGATTGAAGAAGCGGTCGGGATGGCGGCGCTTGAAATCATTGGTGCGGTTGGCAACAGCGAGATCGGCGGTCAGCACCGCGATGCGAGGATCATGATCGGCAAGATCCGCCAGCTCTTCACCGAGGATGAAAGCGGGCAAACTCGCATTCGGCGTGCCGCGGACCGACTTCTTGTCCTTGAAAACCTCGTCCTTCAACGAAACATCGCCGCCGGCCGTCCCACGGAAAATGGCGTCCTGGCCCTGCGATGCACGCTGCATTTCCGAGGAACGCGCAGACCGGGATTTTTTCGCGTCAGTTCTTGCCACGCTTCTTCCCCCGTTTGGCCAGCGGCCGCAGACCGGCGCGAATTTCCGCTTCGGCGTCGTCGTAATCTTCGCCGGCGAGATTGGCGACATGCCATTGCAGGGAGAGCTCCATGCGCTTGACGCCGCGCCCCTTGATGGTGTCGCAGATCAGCGCCTGCGGCTTGCCCGTCCCGGCCGGTTTCAACTGGCCGAGCGCCGGCAGGATCGCCTCAAAGTCATGACCATCGATCCGCTGCACCTCCCAGCCGAAGCTGCGGAATCGCTGTTCCAGCGGCTCGACCCGCATGACCTCCTCGGTATGACCATCGATGCAAAGCTGGTTGCGGTCGATGATGGCGATGAGTCCCTGCAATTTGTAATGACTGGCCGCCATGGCTGCTTCCCAGATCTGCCCTTCGGCCAGTTCGCCATCGCCCAGCATGCAATAGACCCGATAGTCGCGCTGCTGCATGCGCCCGGCCAGGGCCATGCCGACACCCACAGAGAGCCCGTGACCCAGCGATCCGGAGGAAAAATCGATGCCGGGAATATGCTTCATGTTGGGATGGTCGCCGAAATGGCTGCCGAGCCGCGTGAAGGTGTCGAGCTCGCTCATCGGGTAATAACCGAGATCGGCTAGGATCGGATAAAGCCCGATTGCCGCATGACCCTTGCTGAGGATGAAACGATCGCGATCCGGCCAGTCGGGATCTTTGGGATCGATATTGAGATGTGCGTAATAGAGTGCGGCGAACAGCTCCGCTGCGGAGAAAGTCGAAGAATAATGGCCGGCACCACAGATGCGCGCCAGCCGCAAGGTTTCCAGGCGCACGAACATGGCGCGATCCGCCAGCATGGCCGACGAGACGTTATGACCGCGTGCCGCGATGCTCTTCTTTACGGCGCTGCCCTTCTTTGCGGCACTCTTCACGACTCTTGCCCCGCTTCTTCCTGGGCCTCCAATTCCCGCAAATGGCGCAGGAAATTCCGACCGCCTTCGACCAGGTCGGCGCGGATGGCGGCGCAGAGCGCGTCCTCATCCCGGCGACGCAGCGCCTCAATCACATATTCATGTTGATGCCGGCCGTCATAGGTCGGATGACCATGCGGATAGAGGTGATTGAGCAACGGCCCATGCTGGATCCATAGATTTTCCAACATGCTGGTCAGATGCGGCATGCCGGATTCTCGGTAAAGACCGAAATGGAAATCGAAATTTGCCCGGACCGCCAGGTCGTAATCCCTGGCTTGTTCGGCACCGACCAGCACCGCATGAGTCCGCGCCAGGGCGTCGATCTGCGCATCATTGATCCGGGCCATCGCCTTGCTGGCCGCCAGGGGCTGTAGGGTCAGACGGATCTCACGGCGTTCCAGATATTCGGCGACCGAAAGTTTTCGCACGCGATAATAGGAATGCGCCTTGCCCTCGACCGCACCGTCCCGGATCAGCTGAAAGATTGCCTCGCGTATCGGCGTTTCACTGGTGCCGAAGGCCTGCGACAGCTCACTTATGCGCAGGCGTTGATGCGGCTTGAAAATGCCGCGCATCAACCGGTCGCGCATCTGATGATAGACGTGGTCGGTCCGGCTCTTCGCTTCGACCTGCTCCAGTTTGAGATTGGAGAGGGACCGGTCACCTTCCAGCGATGCAAGCAGCGTCGTCATTCAGCTTATCCGAACCGCCGCGCGACTTCCGCCAGGGCAGCATCGGTCGCTTCCAGCGTCCTGTCGATGTCATCGGCAGTATGCGCCGCGCTCAGGAACATCGTATGGGTCGCATGCAGATAGACGCCACGCTTCAGCGCCTCGGTACAGAAGAACCAGCCCTTTTCGCGGTTATCGTCATTGTCGAATAGGATGACCGGCATCTGCACCGGACCGCTTTGCTGTAGTTTCACGCCATGCGCCTTGGCCTGGGCGTCGATGCCATCACGCAGACGCTGGCCCATCCGCTGCATGATGCCGATGCCGTCGATCGCCTTCATCTTGCGCCAGGTAGCGAGGCCGGCAGCCATCGACATGGCGCCGTACCAGAAGGAGCCGGTGACGAAGATGCGGGTAGCTGCGTCGCGGAACTTGTCATTACCCGTTACCGCCGCCAAGGCATAGCCATTGGCGATGGATTTCGACCAGGCGGCGAGGTCCGGCTTCACGCCAACCAGTTCCCAACTGCCGCCCATATGCAAGCGAAGGCTGGCGCGCACATCATCGACGATGAGGGCGGCACCGGTCCGGTCGCAAATCGCCCGCGCCGCTTTGGCGAAGGCTTGGGTCGGCAGCACATGGGTCTTGCCAAGATCATGCTTGAAGGCCGAAACGAAGATGCCCGCGAGATCGTCGCCCGCTTCGGCGGCCGCGCGTTCCAGGCTGGCAATGTCGTTATAGTCGTAGCGGATCAGATGCACGCGGTCTTCCGCCGTTGCACCGTTCGGATAGGGATTGCACCAGGGAACCGCGCCATGATAGGCGCCGGTCGCCACCAGCAGCTTGCGCTTACCGGTCGCCTCGCGCGCCGTCATGGCGCAGATCGTCGTCGCATCGGTGCCGTTCTTCTGGAACATCGCCCAATCGGCATGGACGACCGTGCCGACGATTTCTTCCGCCAGTTCGACCATGCGTTCGGTCGGGCCATTGAAAATGTCGCCGAGTGCGCGTTGTTCATCCGCCGCTGCATTCACATCGGGATCGTTATAGCCGAGCAGCATCGGCCCCCAGGAGCACATGTAATCGATATATTCCCGACCCTCGACATCCCACAGGCGGCTACCCTTGGCGCGGCGGAAATACTGCGGATACGCTGCCGGCAGGCGGGCCGCATTCATATGCCCCCACATCGCGCCGGGCACGACGCGGGCAGCGCGCTGCCGCAGGGTTGCATCAGCCGACGGGCGGAACTCAGTCACGAATGGCACTCCCGTTTTTAGATCGACGACAAGATCGCCTTCATGATCTGCCGCCGGAACCCGGTCGCATCGTCACGCCCGAGGATATAGGATATATCTTTCTTCATCCTATATGATATATCTCCAGAAGGAAAAGAGGAATTTGCGGGGGAGCCTTGGCGCTGTTGCTGGCCGGCATTTCAGACGATTTCACGGGCGGTCTGGAATTGGCGTCGATGATGACCCGGGACGGTTTACGCAGCCGGATGCTGACGAAGAAGGCGAAACCGGCAGATATGGAGGGCTTGCAAGTTGCCGTCGTCGCGCTCAAAAGCCGCGTCGCCGCGCCTAAGGAAGCGGTCGCCGATATGAAGAAGGCGATGGATCTGATTGAGACCGTGGGTACCCGTCAGGTCTTCTTTAAATATTGCGCAACCTTCGATTCGACACCGCGCGGCAATATCGGTCCCTGTGCCGATTATCTGGCCGACCGGATCGGCACGGATTTTACCGGCTTTTGCCCCGCCTTCCCCGATGTCAAGCGCACGGTCTTTCAGGGACATCTCTTCTACGCGGACCAGTTGATCTCCGAATCGCCCAAGCGTCTCGATCCGCTGACGCCGATGCGCGATCCCAATCTCGTCCGCGTGTTGCAACGTCAAACGACCCATAAGGTCGGATTGATCCGGCATGAAGATCTGCTCGGTGGCGCCGAAGCGTTGCGCGAACGGGTCCAGACGCTGAAGGCGGCTGGCATCCGCTATGCCATCAACGATGCCGCCGATAACGATGATCTGGCGCGGCTGGGCGAGGTTTGCGTCGACTGGCCCCTGATGACGGGCGGGTCATCCGTCGCCGAAAGCTACCCCCGTCATTGGCGGGCGCAAGGCCTTGCCGGCGCGCTGGTCGATCCCGTCCCTCTCCCGCTTCTCGGCGGACCCGCCGTTGTCCTTGCCGGCAGTTGCGCCGAGCAGACGGCAGCGCAGTTACAGCATTTTGGCCAGTCGCATCCCGTCTTCACCTTGGACCTGCTGGAAGTCGCCGCCGCGCCGAGCCTGTTGGACAAGCTGTTGATCGAGGCCAAGGCCGCGCTCAAGCAGGGCTCCATCGCCATCGCGACGGCGACCACCCCGGCGGCAATCGGTGCGGCGCAAAAGAAATTCGGCCGCCGCGGTGCCGGCCGCCGCATTGAAAAGCTGCTTGGCGATATTGCTGCCGACTTGCACCGCGACGGCATCCGCCGCTTCGTGGTCGCTGGTGGTGAAACCTCCGGCGCCATCGTCGAAGCCTTGAACGTCCGCGCTTTGGATGTCAGCCCCTATCGCGGGCCCGGCACGGCGCGCGCGGTCAGTTGTGGCCCCGACCCTATTTCTTTTCACCTCAAACCCGGCAAGCTGGGCACAGTCGATATGCTGGACAAGGTGACGGCCGGCGAAGGAGAGACAATATGAGCAATTCCGCATCGGAAGGGGAAATCCGCAAATCCATCGTCGAGGTCAATGCCGAGCTTGAACGTCAGCGGATGAATGTCTGTGCCACCGGCAATATCAGCGTGCGATGGAAAGGCGGCATGCTGATCACTCCAGCTGGCAGCCGTACCGAAACCCTGGCACCGGAACATATCGTCTACACCAAGGCCGACGGTACCTGGGAAGGTCCGCTGCGGCCGTCATCGGAATGGGCGATGCACCGCGAGGTCTATTTGAAAGTGCCGGCAGCGAATGCCGTCGTGCATTGCCACGCCGATCACTGCGTCGCCTTGTCCTGCTTCCGCAAGCCGATTCCCTCCTTCCATTACATGATCCAGGGTTTTGGCGGCCGCGACATTCCTTGCACCGATTATTTTCCCTTCGGCTCGCAGCAGCTCGCCACCGCGGCCGGTGAAGCACTGACCGACCGCACGGCCTGTCTGCTGGCCAATCACGGCATGCTGGCGCGGGGTATGACTTTGCTGGCCGCGTTTGACGCCGCGATGAAACTGGAAGTGCTGGCGCGGCAATATCTGATGACACTGTCCATCGGTACCCCGACGATCCTCACCGAGGCGGAGACTGCGGTTGTCCTGGAAAATTACAAAACCTATGGCAAGCCGCAACCGATTGCGCAGAAACCGCGCTGGCTCGTGCCCTAACCCAAGATGTCCGATCTCGCCTTACCGCATCATCACGCAGCTGCAAACTGCTCGATGATGCGGCAAAGGCGGTCGCAGGCTGATTTTAACCGCTGTTCAGGAACCGTCCCGATGCCGAGCAGCAGGCCCGGCCGCGCAGCCTTTAGCGTCGCATACCAAGGCGATAGCGGCGCAGGGGCCAAACCATAAGCCGACGCTTCCCTGGCAATGGCGATGTCCGGTGTCCCTTCCGGCAATCGCAGCAAAGCTGCTAGTCCGCCGATTTGAACCTTGTGCCCCCTGCGCTCAAGGCATGCCGTTAGGGCATCCCGCCGCGTCGCGTAGACCCGCTTCATATGTCGCAGATGGCGCATGTAGTGCCCGTCGCGCATGAATTCCGCCGTAGCAAGCTGGACTGACGGTCCGGGCGCCGGTGCCAGGCAGGCAGCCGTTTCGGCGAATTGCGCTGCCAGGGCCGCGGGGACGACGATAAAGCCGAGGCGAAGCGAGGGGCTGATCGTCTTGCTGAACGAACCGATATGAATTACGCGTCCTGCACGGTCAAGCGAAGCGAGGGCGGGAGCCGCGCGCCCGCGCAACTGCAATTCGCCTAGATAGTCATCCTCGATGATCCAGGCCCCTCTCTCTGCCGCCCAATCGAGCAGACGCAGCCGGCGCGTCAGCGCCAGGGTCGGTCCCAGCGGCGCCTGCTGTCCAGGCGTCACTACGGCAAGCGCCGCATCACCGGCGCGGCGAATTCCGTCATCCACATCGATGCCGTTTTCGTCCACCGCCACTGGTACCGGAATGAGCCGTGCAAGTTCCACGCCCCGCCTTGTCACCGGAAAGCCCGGATCTTCGAACCAGCAGCGACGTCCCTCCAAGCCGAGCACCCGGAGCGCCAGGCCGAGGCCGGCGGCAAAACCGGCGGTGATGATAATCTGCGACGGCGAACAGGCGATGCCGCGCGCGATCGCCAGATGCGCGGCGATCTCCCGTCGTAGCTCCAACTCGCCCTGAGGCGTCGGGTAATGCGCCGGCTTGCTGGTCTCGGTCCGTACCGCTTGAGCCCGGATGCGGGAGAAAAGTTTGGCGGGGAAACGGTCCGAGGCCGGGATTCCCATTTGAAAGATAGCCGGACCGGCCGCCGCGTCCCGGTACATCTCCAGGACCCAGCCGACGGCATCGGGGACCTCAGGCAAAGCCACGATTGACGGCCGTTCGGCAACATAGGTGCCGCTCGCCCGGGACGAGACGATCAACTGGGCGTCGATCAACTTTTCATAAGCCGAACGGACCGTACCGCGTGCCACACCCAACTGCGCCGCAAGATCCAGCCAGGACGGGAGGCGCGCGCCGGGTGCCAGCACACCATTATCGATCGCCGCCGTAATCCCGCGCCGTATCTGTTCCGACAGCGGCATCTTCGCGGAGCGGTCGAGTTCAAAGGGAAGCGATTTCAAAGCCATGCCTTGTGGTACACGAATTCGGTTGCTTTTTGGTGCTATTTTTTGACCCAGCGCGAGGGCATCTATCCCCGGACGCATCCATTACGGATAAAGGAGATGCCGAAAATGATGAGTCCCAAATTGCTTGCCATCGCCGCCTGTCTGGCCTTGGCGGCACCGGCTTATGCACATGGTCCCGCCGAGACCGTCAAACCGAATTTCGCCCATGCGATCCCGAACATTCCGGGCAAGTCGCTGATCGCCGTCGAGGTCACCTACCCACCCGGCGGTGCCTCGCTGCCGCATCATCATGCGAAATCCGCCTTCATCTATGCCTATGTCCTTTCGGGCGCCATCGAGAGCCAGGTCGCAGGCGAGCCGGCGCGGATCTATCACACGGGCGAAACCTGGTACGAGGCGCCCGGCGCCTACCATGTGGAGAGCCGTAATGCCAGCAAGACTGAGCCGGCCAAGCTGCTCGCCGTATTCGTCGTCGATACCAGCGACAAAAAACTGACAACATTTGATCGGGAGAAGACAAATGACTGAACGCATCAAATACATGGATGTGGCTCCAGCCGGCGTGAAGGCGCTGGGCGGCGTTTATGGCTATATCATGCAATCGGGCTTGCCCGAAAACCTCGTCACATTGGTTTATCAGCGCATCTCACAGATCAACGGCTGCGCCTATTGCCTGGATCTGCATACCCGTGACCTGCTGGAAAAAGGGGTGTCGTCGGAAAAGCTTGCGCTCTTGCAGGTATGGCGGGAAGCCGGACCCGTGTTCGACCAACGTGAACAGGCCGCACTCGCCTGGGCAGAAAGCGTGACTCGCGTGGCCGAAACCGCTGTGCCGGATGAAGACTTTCAAGCCGCACGCGCCGTCTTCAGTGAAAAGGAACTGGTCGACCTGACAATCGCGATCGGTCTCATGAATGCCTTCAACCGCATGGCCATCAGCTTCCGGCGCACACCGCAGGCGGCCCTCGCACTTCAGGCCAAATAAAAGGCCGGCATAAATCGTTCCTGGTCGCGGTGTGGTGCAGTTAACAGCGCTGAAGGCGTCGCTGTTAGCCGTACCACACCGCGACAAGCAAGATGGTTACCGTCCCGACAGCCGTGACTCAAGCCCGAGGTGACAGGCAATTGTTGTAGACAGATGTAACGGCTGTCGCCAACAAAGTTGATAACAATTCTGTTTGTGTTGCTTCCCTGCCTGCGCGTCCCTCCTGCGCGGAAAGAGAGTTTGACTTAACGCTTTGGCTGCGAAATTGTGTGCGCCCAAGTGGTCTGGAGGATTGAGATGCAGGGGGGCAATGACGCCATCAATTGGCGCACGCTGATCGCGGCCTGTGCAGCAGTATGTGTTTTCGCTTTTTCGCTCGGCGAAATCTTTCCGCTTTTGTCACTGAACATGGAAAGCTGGGGAACCAGCGCCCATGTCATCGGCCTTAACTCTTCCATGGCCCCTGTCGGCATCCTGCTGGCCGGATTGGTGATTCCCAAGCTGTCGCATACCTTCGGAGCGAAGCCCGTTGCTATTTTTATGGCCGCTTTGACCGGGGTGATTTTTCTCGCCTATCCGACGTTTCCGAATCTGCCGTCTTGGTTTGTTCTGCGTTTGCTTCAGGGCATCAGCGTTTCGACCTTGTTTGCCCTGAGCGAAGCCTGGGTCCTTGGCAGCGCGACGGGGAAAAGCCGTGGCATCGTGGTCGGCATCTATGCGACCTGCATATCGGCGACCTTCGGCATCGGCCCGGCCGTCGTCGGCTGGGCCGGCATTCACGGTTACCTTCCCTTCGTGATCGGCGCGGCCATCCTGTTTGTCGCCATTCTACCGATTACCCTGGTCAGTCCGAGGTCCGCGGCGGTCGAGCAGGCACATGTCTCCATGCTCGGCTTTCTGCCCAAGGCGCCGTTACTGCTGATCGGCATCTGCGTACATGCCATGTTCGATGGCGGCATGTTGGCCTTCCTGTCGGTCTATGGCGTCAAGATGAATATGGACGTGGAAAGTGCCGCGCTTACCTTGACCGCGCTCTCTTTCGGCAATGTCTTCTTTCAAATTCCCATCGGCTGGATTGCCGATCGGACATCCAAACGCGGCACCATCATCGCCTGCTTCATTGTCGCCGCGATCGGATTGGCGATCCTGCCCTTCGTCGTCACGACGATTTGGGTCTGGCCGCTCCTCCCGGTTCTGGGTGCGGCCGGGTTTGGCATTTATACGGTCGGTCTTGCGGAACTTGGCGACCGGTTCAGCGGTGCCGATCTGATCGCCGGCACGTCATCTTTCGCCGCCATGTGGGGCGTGGGATCGCTGATCGGCTCGGTCATCTGCGGCCTGGCCATGGATATCGCTGGGCCACACGGCTTCCCCGGCATCCTGCTTATTGTCTTCACCTTATATCTCGCTGCTCAGGCAATACGCATGCGGAAGATCAGGGTGGCGCGCGCCGGTTAATCGCTACCGCTCCTGCGATACAAGATCCGCATTTTCGTCGCGGGCGAGCATCGGTACGACATTGCCTTCGAGCGTCAACATGACGGCCGCCGCGCGCTGGCGGCCGCAATACTGGAACATCTCTTCCAGCGTATAGGCGCCGACATCGAGCAAAGCCACGATATCTCCCGGTATCGTCGCAGCCGGCAGCCGGCGCGTGGCCGGCAAACGGATGATGTCACTCCGTAACTCTTCCTGCTGCGCTGGCGTCAGATCGGGCAAACGAGAGAGGACCTTTTTAAAGAGGTATTCGCCCTCGACATCGAAGAAACAGTCGGCGGAATCGCAGAGCGGGCCGACGACGCGGAAATCCGCCATCTCGCTCGCCTGAGCGCGGCCGGCATTGACCATGTGGTAATACCAACGCACGGCCGCCGCATCGATCATCAGGTTGTAACCGGCATCGAGGTAGATCCAGGGATGACCGCCACGCTGCCGGCAGCTCTCGATCGTCGTCAACAGGAGGGCAGCATTGCCGACCATGGCGCGGCCGGGCTCGAACAGCAGCTCGACCTCCGTTCCGATCAGCTTTCGTGCGGTAGCAGCGACATCGCTCACCATAGCCTCGGCCTTGCGCATCGCTCCATATTGGCCAAATTCATTGCTGCCGGCCGGCTGGTGGCTGTAATCGATGGGATAGCCACCGCCCAGATTGACATGGCTGAGCGCGGCGCCGAGCTGCTGCTGCACGCGCTTTGCCTGTTCGGCGGCGAAGCTCACGCTGCGCAGATAGGCTTCAGTATCGTCGACCTGCGATCCGATATGAAGATGAATGCCGACGACGTCGACGGCATCGCCGGCCTTTTTCAACCAAGCGAGCGCTTCTGCAAACTCATCCTGCGTCATGCCGAATTTGCTGGTGGCGCTGCCGGTCTGAATGCCGGGCGTCGCGCCGCCGGCAATTCCCGGCACCAAGCGTAGAGAAACGCGCGCCTTTCGGCCCGCTGCCCGCGCCCGTTCGCCGATCCGGCGCAACTCATAGACCGCATCGACATTGATGGCCTGGATATCCAGCGCGATTGCGTGGTCGATCTCCGACGCAGATTTCGCAACCCCATTGAAGACAATCTGCCGTGGCGCGTAGCCGGCACGCTGTGCCTTGTAGAGCTCCCCACCGGAATTCACTTCGATATCGAGGCCATCCTCATGGAAAATCTCCAGCACCCGTCGATTGGAACAGGCCTTGCTGGCATAGAAGACCCGTGCCCTTTGGTGACCGGCGCGCGCTCCCGCGAGAAAGCTCGATGCATTGTGCCGCAACTGCCGCTCGGAAAAAACGAAGAGCGGCGTTCCATGCTCCTGGCCAAGGGCCACCAGATCGTGCCCATCGAAGGTCAGATGCGTATCGCGTTCATCAAATCCTGCCGGCAGAATCGTCTTCTTCGTCATCTCGCTTTGGGACATATCGGACTCCAATAGACTGATCGTCGACGGATCGAGGTCATCAGGCCCTGACTGGCCGCTGCATATTACGATCGATCGGATAGATCGGCCGCGGCACGTTCACATAGGGCAGCTTCTCGAGCTGCAAGGTGCACAGCGCGCCGCTATCGCAGACGATCACCTTCCCCGCGATCGGCTCAAAGGCCGCCCGGAAATGCTGCATCGATTTCAGCCCGACCACCGTCTTTGCCGCCGGGTCGATACCGAAGGCGCGGAACTGCTGCAGGTCGAGCATCTGCGCCGGCAAGGTCGTGACCAGGATGTCGAAACCATCGACTTGAATGACCGCCACCGGACCCCAGCTGAGATTGAGCCCGCCCACCATCGGTCCATCGCCCACATAATCGCCGTCGCTGATCAGCTTCAGCTTTCCGGTCAGATTGAGCGGTCCTCCGCCGAAGCGCGGATCGGTCTTGCCGCCGAGCCGCACCTGCACCGTTTCGCCGATCTTATGTTGCCGAAGCTGCATCGCCGTTTCCGGATCGACGATCGGGCCAAAACAGGCGTCCTCGATTTTAGCCTCCAGCAAGGCGCGGAGCAATTCGGTGGAATCGCCGTAGCCGCCGCCTCCCGGATTATCGGCATAATCGGCAACGATGATGGGACCACCATCGCGCTTATAGGACTTGCAGATCGCCGCCGCTTCCTCGACCGCCATATAGGTATTCAAGACGTCGAAGCGCTTCTCCCAGATCTCGTCAGCGATCGCTTCGGCGAATTTGCGATGCTCCGCCATGTCGCCCTGCCCTGTCACCAGAACCGTCGGACCCACTTCCTCGATATCGGCATTGCCGAAACCGGCATTGATGCTGACGGCAAAGACATCGGTTTCCTGTTCGTAGGCGATGGCGCGCTTGATCCAATCGATCATTGGCCCCACATCGGTGCGCCCGCCATTCGCCTCGTCCAGCATCGGCAGGCGCGCGGCTATGGTAACTGGCTTGATCTCGCCTGCCATGGTCCGATGCAGAATGTCGCCGGCCTGCCGGCCGCGCTCGCGCATGTCGACATGGGGGTAAGTCTTATAGGAGACGATGATCTGCGCGAAATCGCACATCTTGCGCGTCACGTTGGCATGGAGATCCAGTGTAATGGCGATCGGCAAATCAGGGCCAACCACGGCGCGCAGACGCTCCAGCAACTCGCCCTCGCCGTCCTGGCAGAAATCCGTCACCATGGCGCCGTGCAGGCCGAGCAGGATGCCGTTGAGCTTGCCTTTGTGCTCCTTCGCCGCGGCAACGATCGGCCCAGTGAGCCGGTCGAAGGCGTCCCGTGTCACGCGTCCGGCCGGCTGGGCCGAGGCACTCAGCACATGGACGATCTGCCAGCCGTTCCGTCGCCCCGCATCGAGAAAGCCCGCGAGTTCCGTATTGGCATTGCCCCGCTCGGCAATCGCTTCCTTGCCTTCGAAATAGCAATAGCGATCCATGAACGCGGCGTAATCCGTCGCACGCACGCTGAAAGTGTTGGTTTCATGGGCGAATTCGGCGGTCAGAACGGTGAAGCTCATGTCTTTTTCCCCGACGGCTTATTGTTGGTCGATTGGATGATGGCAGGCGGTGCTATGATCATTTGCGCTGGCGATCAGTTCCGGTCGCTCGTGCCGGCAGAGTTCGCTGGCGCGCGGACATCTGGCGGCGAAGGCACAGCCCGGCGGCAGATCGAAAGCGCTCGGGATCTCACCGCTGAGCCGCGTCACCACGCGCCGCTTCGCCGGATCGGGCTCAAAATTGCTGTCGAGCAGCGCGCGCGTATAAGGATGGCGCGGCGCGGCATTCTTGGCCGGCATGGTTTCGACGATGCGCCCCAAATACATCACCACCACCCGGTCGCAGAAATACCGGACCAGACCGAGATCGTGGGAGATGAAGAGATAGGTCAGCCCATATTCCGTCTTCAACCCTTCCAGAAGGTTGATCACCTGCGCCTGGATCGAGACGTCGAGTGAGGCCGTGGGCTCGTCGAGCACCAGGAAGGAGGGTTGCAGGATCAGCGCACGAGCGATGCCGATGCGCTGTTTCTGCCCACCGGAGAGCTGATGAGGATAGGCTTCCGCCATCTTGCGGCTCAGCCCCACTACATCCATCAGCCTGTCGACCTTGGCCGCGGCTTCGCCGCGCGCCAGCCGGATGCCCTGCACCTGCAACGGCTCCAGCAGCGCCTCGCGGATCGAATAGCGCGGATCGATCGCTGAATAGGGGTCCTGGAACACCATCTGCATGCGCTGCCTCAGCTTCCGCAAGCGCCGCGCCGGCAAGCTCCCGAGATCGATGCCGTCAAACATCACCTTGCCGCCGCTGGCATCGAGGAGCCGCAGCACGAGCCGTGCCAGTGTTGATTTTCCGCAGCCGGATTCGCCGACCACCCCGGTGACCTGTCCCGTCGCGATATCGAGCGAGACATCATTGACTGCACGCAGCACGCGGCGCTCGCCAAACAGGCCGGCACGGCTATGGAAATCGCGGCTCAGATACCGCAGGCTCACCAGTACATCAGCCATGCCGCATCCCTTTGGCAGGCGCGGACTCGCCGGCGAAATGGCAAGCTGCCAGGCCGCAACCAGTCAGGCCACCAACACCCACCGGCTCCAACGGCGGCACCGTATCGCAGCAGACCGCCTGGGCGAGCGCGCAGCGCGGATGGAAGCGGCAACCTGAAGGATAATCAAGCACGCTCGGCACCATGCCGGGAATACCGGTCAAGCTACCGGGCTGCGAGGCCGTGCGCGGAATACAGCCGATCAGCGCTCGCGTATATGGATGCTGGGGTGCGGCGAAAATCTCCGTCACCGTATTTCTCTCTGCGACACGCCCGGCATAGAGCACCACCACCCGGTCGCAGGTCTGCGCGACGACGCCCATGTCGTGGGTGATCAACATCAAGGCGAGACCTCGGTCGCGAACCAGTTCGACCAGGATCTGCATAATCTGCGCCTGGATGGTGACGTCGAGCGCGGTAGTTGGCTCATCGGCGATGATGAGATCGGGATCGGCGGCGAGCGCCATGGCAATGACGATGCGCTGCTTCATGCCGCCGGAAAGCTGATGCGGATACTGGTCGTGCACCACCTCCGCTTCGGAAATGCGCAATTGCTGCATCAGATCGATGCTGCGCGCTTTCGCTTCGGCCGGAACCAAGCCGAGATGCAGCCGGGATACCTGATCGATCTGGCTGCCGACGGTCAGCACCGGATCCAGCGATGTCATCGGGTTCTGCGTGATGAGGGCGATGCGCCGGCCGCGCAAGGCGCGGTACTCTTTCTCTTTCAGCCGCGTAAGATCGATACCGTCAAACAGCACCTGACCGCTGGTGATGCGCCCGCGGATCAGCGGCAGCAACCCCATGACGCTCATCGCCGTCAGGGATTTGCCCGAACCGGATTCGCCGACAACGCCGAGAATCTCGCCCTTGCCGAGATCGAAGGAGATCCGGTCCAGCGGTTGCATGCGGCCGATGGTGATGGAGAGGTCGCGTACCGACAGCAGCGCCACGGCTCAGCTCTCCCGCACCCGGCCGCGGATATCCAAAGCCTGGATGACCGCATCGCCGCAGAGATTGATGGCAATCACCGTCAACGCCACGGTGAGGCCGGGAAAGATGATGATCCAGGGGGCGAGGAAGATCTGCGCCGTGCCGCTATTCATCATGGCACCCCAGCTCGGCGTCGGCGGCTGTGCACCGAGGCCGAAAAAGCCCAGAGTCGCCTCCAGGATGATGGCATCGCCTGTTGCGAGCATGCCGCAGACCAGGACCGGCGCGAGGGCGTTGGGAATGAGATGACGGAACAGCACATGCAGATGGCCGGCGCCAAGATTGATCGTCGCTTCCACATATGTTTCGCCTTTGAGGCTCATGATCTGCGCCCGTGTCAGCCGCGTGAACTGCGCAAGATAGGCGATGCCGATCGCCATCATCGTGCTCTCGAGGCCGGGTCCGATGATGGCGACGAAGATAAGGGCGATGAGGATTTCCGGAAAGGACCAGCTGAGGTCCACCACTGCGGTCACGGCGCGGTCGAAGGCGCCCCCGAAATAACCGGCCGCCGCGCCAAGTGACATGCCGACAAAGACCGAGACGCAGATCGAGACGACGCTGACGGTGAGCGAGGTGCGCGCGCCGAAGATGATCCGCGAGAGCACATCCCGGCCAAATTCATCTGTCCCGAGCCAATGCGCCATCGATGGCGCCTGGCTCGAAATGGAGAGATCCTGCACATCATAGGGATAGGGCGCGATCCACGGAGCGAATATGGCGCAGAGCACGACGATCGCCAGGAACAGCGCGGAGATGCCGCCGCGCGGCGTCAGGACGACCCGCCCAAATGTACCGGCCTGTGCCACCATCACTTCAAATTCCCTCTGACGCGCGGATCGACCGCCGCCTGGATGAGATCGCCGAGGAAGGTGCCTAGCATGACCGCGATCGCCAGCATCAGCAGGCAACCCTGCACCACCGGATAATCCCGTTGATTGAGCGATTTGATCAGGAGGGTCCCCAGGCCTGGCCTCGCGAAGACGATTTCGACCGTGACAGCGCCGCCCAGGATCCATCCGATGCGCAGACCGAGAATTGTGATCACCGGCAACAGCGCATGACGCAGCACATGCCGCAACTGGATGCGGAGCGGTGCCAGGCCCTTGGCATGCAGCAGCGTCACAAAGTCTTTCTGTGCCACATCCACCATGGCGACCCGCGTCACCCGCGCCACCAGCGCCGTCCCGCCAAGACCGACGGTTAATACCGGCAGCACAAGCGAATGCCAGTTCCGCGCCCCCGATACCGGGAACCAGCCGAGTTGCACCGAAAAAACCAGGATCATCAACAGGCCGAGCCAAAAGCTCGGCACCGTCGAGCCCAGCAGAATAAGCGCCATGACGCCGCGATCGAGTGCGCTGTCCTTGTAGATCGCGGCCAAACTGCCGGTCACGATGCCGACCACGGTCGAGAACAGCAAAGCCAGACCACCGAGCGCCAGGCTATAAGGCAGGTTCTGGGTGATCAGCGAACTGACCGGACGACGTAGGATGATGGCCTCGCCGAGATCTCCGTTCAGCAGCTTTTTAAGCCAGATCACATATTGTTCGACCAGAGAGCGGTCGAGGCCGTATTTAGCAGTTAGAATCGCCTTCTGTTCCGGCGTCGATCCGGTGCGTATCAGGTTGTCGATCGGATCGCCGGGAATGAGATGGATGATCAGAAAAATGATCATCGACACGGCGAGGAAGACCGGGACGAGCATCACCAGCCGCCTTACAGCGAAACTCAGCATCCTCGGCCCTCCTCGTCTCTCTCGACAAGACCGCTCAGTCGGCGGCAGCCATGTCTAGGAAGGTTTCCGTGCCGATCTGCGTGCCGCGGATTTTTTGCGGCAGCGTCAACCGGTCCTTGTTATAGGCGGTGTTCTGCATCGGCTGATAGATCGGCGCGAAAGGAAACTGCGACAGGATATATTCGTGATAGGTCTTGAAATTCGCCACGCGCTCATCCCAGCTGCGTGACTGGGTCAGCGCCTTGTTATCGAGCTCATCGGCTTTCGGATCTTTGAACATCGAGATATTCGGATAGCCCAGCCGCTCGCCGTTGAAGAACCAGTCCAGAATATCCGCATTGCCCCAGCTATAGCTGCGCACGGCAAGCTGATGTTCATTCTTCTTGTACTGGTCGCGGATCGTACTGGAATCGAAGGTGGTGATATCGGCCTGCATGCCGATTGCCTTTAACTGAGCCTGCACCGCTTCGGTCACGCGCTTGAACTCACTGTCGCTCTGGGTCCAGAGCTTCACTTTCAACGGCTGGCCATCCTTGACACGAACACCATCGCCGCCGGCCTTCCAGCCGGCTTCCTCAAGCAGCTTCTTGGCCTTCTCGGGGTCGTAGCTAATGTCATATTTCGGATCGACTTTGGATTCCTGCAGCGAGCTGATCAGGAAATTATGGGCTTCCAGACCAACGCCTTTATAGATGCTGGAAAGGATTTCCTTCTGGTTGATTGCCAGTGCCGCCGCCTCGCGTACTTTGATGTCAGTGAAAGGCGCCGATGTCACATTGATCGGCATATACATGACATCGAGTCCCGGCATGCTATTCACCGCGATCGACTTCTCTTTCTGTAGCTCGGGGATGAATTCAGTCGGCACGCTGAGCAGCATGTCGACACCGCCCGTTTTCAATTCCAGGAAAGCGGTGGATTCCTCGGCAATCTCGCGGAAGGTCAGTTTCTCGATTTTCGCCGGACCCTTATTGACGCTGAGATCCGAGCCCCAGGTGTAATCGTCATTGCGCGCCAGCACGGTTTCCTGGCCGACCGTAAAGCTCTCAAGCTTGTAGGGACCCGTGCCGATCGCTTCGGTGATGCCGAATTTGTCGCCGAGGGTCTGATAGGCCTTCGGTTCCGGCACGCCCATGAACACGCTGGCGAGGTTGAAGAGCAGATTGGCATCCGGATGCTTCATCTTGAATTTGACGGTGTAGTCATCGACCACGACCACCTGGTCAATGCCGCCCACCAGGTATTCGTTGTCGGTCCCCTTGAACAGCGGGATCCAGGCCTCGATCGTCTTCGCGTTAAACGGTTCACCGTTATGGAACTTCACCCCTTGCCGCAGCTTGAAAGTCCATTCCATGCCGTCCGGCGTCGTCTCCCAAGACGTCGCGAGATGAGGATGGAAGCTATGATCGGCATCCTGCTCCACGAGGCGGTCATAGATCAGCGAGGTCGCGGTATTGAGGATGCTGGCTTTGATCGGGTTATAGGTCGGCGCGCCGACATCATTGCTGCCGAAGACAACGATCGCTTCCTGCGCCCAGGCCGACGACATACTTGCCGTGCCCCCCAAAGCGGAGGAGAACAGAATCGCGCTGGAAAAAAGGACTGCTTTTGTCAGTTGCCGCATGGTTTTCCATCCCTGTTTGGTTTTTATCGCTGTTGCTTTTCCCGGCGCGTTCCGGCACCGGACAATCGTCATTCAGGTCCCGACGTATCTCCGACATAGCCGGTGAATCTGCTGTAAAGCGCCGACACCTTGTTCATTCGTGCTTCAACCGCCGGACCAAGTTCGTTGAAAACGCCATTCACCAGGAGATTGATCAGGCTGCTCATCTGAGCATTGGAATCCCAGAATAGATTGAATTCCGTCATCACCACGAACATCTCATCGACCAGTTCCCGCCCCCAATCGCAATAGGCGTCGGTGATCAGCGTGGTCGGTATCTTCGCCGCGCGGGCCTGTTCCGCCAGCAAGCGAGCCATGCGGGAATAGCGACGGGCTTCAAAGATCACCAGACAGGAGCGTCTCGTATCGCCCAACAGCAACTCGGCGAAATTGCCGCTGGCCAGATCCAGCAGCCGTACACCGTCGCGGAGATATTGCAGCTGGTGGACCAGCGTCTGTGCCATGCCGCGTTCGGTCTGAAAGCCCGTTACATAGACATCCGGCGTCTTCGCCAGGCGGCGCACCACGCGCTTCCATTCCTTGGTATGCGCGAGTTCATAGATTGCCACCAGGCTGGCGATCTCCAATTGCAGGCTGCGTGCAAGCTGATCTTCGCCGGCTTTGTTGCGGCGCTGAAACTCCTTCAACCGGTCGCCGATCAACCAGGGCCGGTCGCCAATATCTTCTTTCAGATCCGCCTTCAGATCCTTGAAATGCTGATAGCCGATGGCGCGGCAAAACCGGCCCACTGTCGGTTCGCTCAGCCCGATCTTCTCGGCCAACGTCGCGGCCGTCTCAAAGGGGATGTGGCTGAGATTGGCGAGCATGTAATTGGCAATGGCCTTCTCGGCCTTGGTTGCCCCGGCCAAGCAATCGACCAGCCGCTGGCGGACTGACGCGCTCAATTTTCCTCCCCTTTGTTTTCGACATGAAGAATTTTTTCTGTCATCCTGTCAAATAATTTTTGTTTTCTTACAAATTTTATCCAACTGATCAATTCCCGGGAACGGGGTCATGATCGACAAAGGGGAGACGGCCATGGACGTGAAAAACCATGAGATCGTGCTGCGCGGCGGCATCATCATCGACGGCACCGGCGCGGCTGGGAGGCCCGGCGATGTCGGCCTCAGAGGTGACCGGATCACTGGCATCGGCGCGCCTGGCTCTCTTACCGGCGGGAATTGTCTCGATATCGACGGCAAGGCGGTATGCCCCGGCTTTATTGATGTGCATACCCATGACGACCGGCTGGTCCTGATCGATCCGGAAATGACCCCCAAGGTCTCGCAAGGCGTCTCTACCGTCGTGGTCGGCAATTGCGGCGTCAGCCTGGCGCCGCTCGATCTCGATGGGCGCGAGCCGCCGCAACCGCTCAATCTGCTCGGTGCCGGGAAGGACTTCCGATTTAAACGAATGTCCGATTACGTCGCGGCGGTAAATGCAACGCGCCCCGCCGTCAATGTCGCCGCTCTGGTCGGCCATTCATCCCTGCGCGTTGCCGCGATGGATGATCTGAAGCGGCCGGCAACCTCGGACGAAATCGAGGTCATGCGCGGCATTCTCGCCGAGGCTTTGTCGGCCGGCGCAGCGGGCCTTTCCAGCGGCCTCTATTATCCCCCGGCCCAGGCCTCGGACATCGATGAGATGGTGCCGCTGGCAAGCGATGTCGCCAAAGCCGGCGGAATCTATACCACCCATATGCGGGACGAGGATGATTACGTCATCGACTCGCTGGCGGAAACTTTCGAGGTCGGCCGCCGTGCCAACCTGCCGGTCGTCGTATCGCATCACAAATGTGCCGGCCGCAAGAACTGGGGCCGCAGCAACGAAACCCTGGCTTATATCGATGGTGCCGCCAGCAAGCAGGAGATCGGTGTGGATGCCTATCCCTATGATGCCTGCTCCACCATCCTCGCCGCCGATTGGGTCGATGAAACCATCCGCATCATCGTCACCTGGTCGACCCCGCATCCCGAGGTCGCGGGCCGTGATCTTGCCGATATCGCCGCCGAATGGGGCATCAGCCAGAAGGAAGCCTGCGCGCGGCTTGATCCGGCCGGTGCCGTCTATTTCGACATGCATGAGGATGATGTGCGGCGCATCCTCAAACATCCTCTCGTCATGATCGGCTCAGATGGCATTCCCCATGACAAGCACCCGCATCCGCGCCTCTGGGGAACCTTTCCCCGTGTCCTTGGCCATTATGCGCGCGATCTCAAACTCTTCCCGCTCGAGGAAGCGGTGCGGAAGATGACAGACCTTCCGGCCCGCCGTTTCAATCTCAAAGACCGCGGCCGTGTTGCCGTCGGTTACTTCGCTGATCTCGTCGTCTTCGATCCGGCCACCGTCGCAGATAGGGCGACCTTCCAATCACCCATCGCGCAGGCACGGGGGATCGAGATGCTATTTGTGAATGGCTCCCTATCCTTCTCGGTAAATGGCCTAACCATCGGACGAAGCGGACAATTCCTGTCCAGGAGGACACTGATTTAACGTCAGCAGTTGATGGAAGCGCCAATAGGATCCGTAGCGTCATCCCGTTGATCACCGATATTGCCAATCGCACGAATCTTCTGGCGTCGGATGTGGCGAGCGAAGCAGTCACGCCGGCAAAGCCCGCATGAGCTTGGCAGTCGCCGGATCGGAAGTGAAGCTCCGCCAACCAGCCATCCAAGGCCACCGACGAAAACGGCCGACAGATCGGCAGCATGCACTTCGCAACCAGGATGCGATGAGCGCGATCGGGAAGATCGAAATTTCATCGATCGCCTCAACGGCGTTGCCTCCAGCATTGCCGCGGCAGCCGAGAAACAGGGTGTCCCCATCTAGGAGATCTCGCGAAACCGCCGCGGCGGCCACCAAATGCCACCACGTGAAACGGCCCTCTTCCTTATCATTATTCTCCACATGGTCATTGGGGTACAGATCGGCGCGGTGTGGACCACGAGGCCCCGCTTCTGAGGAAATCGAGTAACGAAATTCGCATGATCGGTGATCTCTGTCACTTGCCGTACCGAGCTCCCGAAAATCGGCTCCAAAGTCTCGTCTGCCGCTTGTATCCAACATGATGGACATGGCAAGGTCGCGCTATTGACGCTCATTTCTCCGATCAAGCTTTAGTTGCGTTTTGGAGTTCTATTCCGTGAGGAGTATCCGTCGTCTGCCTGCGGACGATCAGACCAATGGCTGGCTGAAGCATCTGCCGCCGCGGCAGCCTCGGCCATCCCTGGAAGGCGCAGTCACCGCTGATTGGCTGGTTGTCGGCGCCGGCTATGCCGGCTTGGCCGCGGCACGGCGCCTCGCCGAGAATCGACCGACCGATCACATTATTCTCGTTGATGCTCGGGCCGTCGGCGACGGTGCGTCCGGTCGGAATTCCGGCTTCGCAATTGATTTGCCGCATCATACCAGCGGTGACTTACAGCATCTCGACACGGCCCGGCGCGCCATCCGGCTCAACCGACTGTCCATCGCTTATCTCGAAGATATCGTGAAGACCTACGGCATCGACTGCCAATGGAGCCGGCGCGGTCAGATCATGGCGGCAAGCGCGCCATTGGGTGCGCGCCACCTCACTCATTTCAAATCCATGCTCGAGGCGCTAGAGGAACCCTACGACTATCTTAATCAGGATAAACTGGCTGCCACGCTCGGTACCCGCTTTTACAGCAGTGCCATTCGGACGCCGCATACCGTGCTGATGCAGCCCGCCGCCTTGGTGCGCGGTTTGGCCGATACCTTGCCGCCGAACGTAACGCTTTATGAGAACAGCCCGGTGACCAAGATTGGTTACGGCGACAGAATCACTGCGGCGACGCCGAATGGAGCGATACAAGCCAGGAAGGTCGTTCTCTGCGTGGATGGGTTCGCGCCGCAATTCGGGCTTTATCGCGGACGGCTATTCGGCTTGCGCATTTTCGCCAGCATCACACGGCCACTGAGCGCAGATGAGCGCCGGGCGCTGGGGGGTGAGGAAGATTGGGGTGTGTTACCGGCTGCCCGCTTTGGGGGCGGGACGTTGCGCTATACCCAGGATCATCGCCTCCTGTTGCGCTCGTCTTATGCTTATCGTCCGTCGATGGTCGCGGACGCCGCCACCAATTCGAAGGTCGCCTTGATACATCGCCGGAAATTTGACGAGCGTTTCCCGATGTTGGGGGACGTGCCTTTCGAAGCGACATGGTCCGGCTTCCTCTGCATGTCGAAAAATGCCGCTCCCGGCTTCGGGCGCCATGCGCCAAACGTCTTCTCCGCGATCTGCCAGAATGGTGTCGGTGTCACCAAGGGAACCCAATCGGGCATCCTGATCGCGGACATGGCCTGCGGTATCGATAATCCCCTGATTGCCGACATGGAAGCTCTCGGCCAACCGAACAGAGTGCCGCCGGAGCCCTTCCTCGGTCTCGGCATCAAGGCAAACCTGCTCTGGCAAGGCTGGCGCTCCCGCAGCGAGCGTTAAGAAAAGCCGCGGCGATCCCAAGGACCGCCGCGGTGCCATTCAAGCCAAAGCGACCGCGGCCGCTATGCGGGTCTGAACTTCGGATAGACCACCGTTCCAGCCGGCGTCAGTCCCGGCGCCACCGTCTTGCGGTAGAGACATCCCTGAATTTCATGTGTGAGGAAGATGTAGGAACCGGATTCATCCATCAGATCCTGCATGCGCTTATAGATCTGGTCGCGCTTGGCGGTATCGAATTCGACCACCCCGGCTTTGTGCAACTCGCCGAACTCCTTCGAATTCCAGCGCTCCCAATTCCAGATGCCAATCTGTTCGGGCACGAACCAGGCGGTGGCCCAGGACGGATCGGGCTCCATCGAGAAACGGCCGATATACATCTGCAGGCTTTTCCATTGGTCGCCGGCGCTCTCCGCACCCAGCGACCAGAAAGCCCCGGAATCATATTGGTTGATCGTTGCATTGACGTTTACTGCGGCGAGATTGGCCTGGATGACCTGTGCCGCCGCCGTGTTCTCGGTGGAATTGAGAATAGAGATCGTCACCGGTTCGCTGACGCCGCCGGCTTCCTTCAACAGCGCTGCGGCCTTGTCCGGGTCGTAATCATACAGCACCTTGTCGCGGTGACCGATCAGGCTGGGGGCGATAATGCCTTGCGCGACGGCCGCCGCGCCGATGGAATAGGCATCCACCACTGTCTTGCGGTCGATCGCATGCTGCATGGCGCGGCGGATCTTCGGATCAGTGAACGGCTTTGCCTGCTGATTGATGCCAAGCCAGACATAGCTCAGCGGCGCCCGCGTCTCGAATTTCGCGTCCGGCGCGGTCTGCTTCTGCAAGCGGGTGACGGAACCTGACGGCACGACGGTAAAATCGATATCACCTGCTTCGAAGGCTCGCTCGCCGGCAGCGGCCTCGTCAATCGGCACGATCTCGATGCGGTCGTAAGCCGGCGCCTCGCCCTTCCAATCGGGATTGCGCACCAGAATGGTCCGCTGCTTCGGCTGCCATTCCTTCAGCAGATAGGGACCACTTTCCGCTGGCGGCTTAGCATCGAACTTACCGCCGGCCTGTTCCATCGCACGCTTCGACAGAATCATCCCGCTGGTGCCGGGCAAGGTGCTGTTCCAGAGCGGCGCAAAGGGTTTCTTAAGAATGATGATGCCCGACCGGGTGTCTTTGACCTCGACGTGATCCAACATCGCCCAGTCGTCGATGTAAGGCGATTTGTTCTCCGGATTGGCGATGCGCTCGATCGAAAATTTGACATCCTCAGCGGTCATCGGTCCGAAGCCGTTGGTGAAGCCGATATCGTCGCGCAGCACGAAGTGGATATGGGTATGGTCCAGTTCTTCGATGGATTGTGCCGCCATCGGCTTCCAGCCCCACTTGTCACCGGTATCGCGCAGCACCAACCCAGCAAAGATGCAGCGGGCGATGTCGGCATCTGGCTCGGAGACGCGGAAACAGGGATCCAGCACTTGGAGATCGCCGTAGGAGCGCACTTTGAGCGTGCCGCCACTTTGGGCAAAACCGGTCTTCGGCCAGATCAGGGCCGACAGGCCGGCAGCGCCTGCGGTCTTTAAAAGCGTTCTGCGGGACGTTTGCAGCGTCGTTTCATGATTTTCCATTACCTGCTCCCCTGCTGATATCCGAGCCAATTTGACGTTCGTCGGGCGATTTTCTCTACAATGGACGACAAGGCAGTGCGATGCAAACCGCGCATCCTGAAACGTTGGCGAAGCTATCGGCCCCGGCGCGGCCCCCAGCTTCCCCGGCCATTCCTTCGAGGCAATTGAGCTATATCCAGTCGTTTATGCTATTTTATGCTCAAGCAAAATCAAATGTCGAAAAAGGGGAAACGCGGCGGGTCTGCGGTTTATTCGGCCGTCCTTTCCGCTGGCGAACCGCAGCGTTTATCACTTGACGACGGGCCTCCCTGTAGGAGATCCGAACTGATTGCAGTCCTGCAGACAAGAGGCCCCATGCACGTCTCCACTTTCTCCATTGTGGCGCGCGATCCGCGCACCGGCGAACTCGGCGTTGCCGTTGCATCCAAGTTCTTTGCCGTCGGCGCTGTCGTTCCCTGGGTCGCTGCCGATATTGGCGCGGTTGCCGTGCAATCCTTCGTCAACGGCCGCTTCGGCAAGCAGGCGCTTTCCCTGTTGCGTCAGGGCCAATCGGCGCAGGACTGCCTGAAAGATCTGATCGAGACTGACGCCGAACCAGACGGGCGGCAACTCGGCATCGTCGATGCGCGCGGTCAGGCTGCCGCCTTCACCGGCCCTGGCTCGCTCCCCTGGGCGGGACATCGCACCGGAGAGGGCTATGCCGCCCAGGGCAACTATCTGGTTGGGCAAGAGACGGTCGATGCCATGGCTGCGGCCTTCGAAGCCAATCGGCATATGGATCTCCCCCGACGGCTGCTGCTCGCGCTGACGGCGGGACAAGACGCTGGCGGCGATAAAAGGGGCCGGCAAGGTGCCGCCCTCGTCGTTCATCGGACCGATGGCGGCTATGGCGGCAGCGATGTCGTCGTGGATCTCAGGGTCGATGACCATCCTGAGCCGGTCGCTGAACTAGAGCGGTTGCTGGCATCGCAGCATCTCTATTTCGGCCATAGCGCTCCCGCCGAACGTCTCGCCATCGACGGAGCGATCGACGCCGAGCTGCGGAAGTCGCTGATCCGGCTAGGACAGCTATCACCTAATGCGGACAGCGCGGCTTTTCTCGCCTCGCTGCGCAATGTCTCCCTGATCACCAATCTGGACGAGCGTGTGCATATCGACAAGCGGGAGATCGACCCGCCGGCCCTTGCTTATCTGACCGCGCTCGAGAAGCTCTGACGGTCACCGCCGAAGCAGCGAAGGAGCGAAGGTTACCGGTGCGGCAGGACGCCTTTGGTGGTGAATTTCTGCATGCCGTGCTTGCGCCCCTGGCGTCGCCCCTCGCCGCCGCTCAGGCCAGTGCCGGCCGGCTGCCAGTTCGGAATGAGGTGATGCTTGCCGGGGCCGATCAGGTCGGCGCGGCCCATGCGCTTCAAGGCATCACGCAGCAAGGGCCAGTTTTCCGGATCGTGATAGCGCAGGAACGCCTTGTGCAGGCGGC
This sequence comes from Dongia soli, assembly GCF_034044715.1. Taxonomy (NCBI): domain Bacteria; kingdom Pseudomonadati; phylum Pseudomonadota; class Alphaproteobacteria; order Rhodospirillales; family Dongiaceae; genus Dongia; species Dongia soli. Next base: position 62,400 of record NZ_JAXCLW010000003.1, read on the forward strand.
GCTGTTTCAGCCCCTTGACGGTCTCGACCGGTTCAGAAGCGCCACGCCGGATCGGACGCAGCGGATTGAGGCCCGAATGATACATCGCGGTCGAAAGCGCCATGGGTGACGGCAGGAAGGTCTGGACCTGGTCGGCGCGATATTTATTGCGCTTCAACCACAGGGCCAGGTTCATCATATCCTCATCCGTGGTGCCCGGATGCGCGGCGATGAAATAGGGAATGAGGAAGTATTCTTTCTTGGCTTCCTTGGCCGCCTTGTCGAACAGTTCCTTGAACTTGTCATAAGTGCCGATGCCCGGCTTCATCATCTTGGAGAGCGGGCCTTCCTCGGTATGTTCGGGGGCGATCTTCAGATAGCCGCCGACATGGTGCGAGACCAATTCCTTGATATAGGCCGGGCTCCGGACCGCAAGATCGTAGCGCACGCCAGATGCCACCATGACCTTTTTGACGCCCGGGATCTCCCGCGACTTCTTGTAAAGTTGGATCAGCGAGTCATGGCTGGTATTGAGATTGGGGCAAATATCCGGGAAGACGCAAGATGGCTTGCGGCACAGCTCTTCCGTGCGCTTGTCCTTGCAGGCAATGCGATACATGTTGGCGGTGGGGCCGCCGATATCCGAAATGATGCCGGTGAAGCCTTTGGTCTTGTCGCGGATCTGCTCGATCTCTTTCAGGATCGACCCTTCCGACCGGTTCTGGATGATTCGTCCCTCATGCTCGGTGATCGAGCAGAAGGAGCAGCCACCGAAACAGCCCCGCATGATCGTCACTGAGAAGCGGATCATGTCCCAGGCAGCGATCTTCGCATCGCCATAGGCGGGATGCGGTGCGCGGGCATAGGGAAGTTCGAAGACGCCATCCATCTCCGCCGTCGAAAGCGGGATTGGCGGCGGTGTTACCCAGAGTTCGCGATTGCCGTGCCGCTGCACCAGCGGGCGCGCATTGCCGGGATTGCTTTCCCGGTGCAGCACGCGCGAGGCGCGCGCATAAGCTTCCGGGTCCTTCTCCACCTGCTCGAAGGATGGCAGGCGGATGACGGTATTGCCCTCCAACCGCCGGGCCCCCTCGGCTGCATCATCGAGATCATTGGCCGGCGCTTCCACCCAGCCCTCGGGTACCCGGTCCTTGAGCAATGCCACGCCGCGAATATCATCGAGATCGCCCGGCGCATCGCCCTTGGCCAGACGGTGCGTCACCTCGACCACCGCCCGCTCGGCATTGCCATAGAGCAGGATATCGCCCTTGGCATCCGCCAGGATCGAGCGGCGCACCTTGTCCGACCAGTAATCGTAATGGGCGATGCGGCGCAGCGAGCTTTCGATACCGCCGAGCACGATTGGCACATCCCTGTACGCTTCGCGGCAGCGCTGCGAATAGACGATCACCGCCCGGTCCGGGCGCCTTCCGCCCTCGTCATTCGGCGTATAGCTGTCATTGTGCCGCAGCCGCCGATCCGCCGTATACCGATTGACCATGGAATCCATGTTGCCGCCGGTGATCCCAAAATACAGATTGGGCTTCCCTAGCGCCTTGAACGGCTCCGGACTCTGCCAATCCGGCTGCGCGAGAATGCCAACGCGAAATCCCTGCGATTCCAACAACCGGCCGATCACTGCCATGCCGAAACTCGGGTGATCGATATAAGCATCGCCGGTCACCAGGATCACGTCGCAGGAATCCCAGCCGAGCTCCTCCATTTCCGCGCGGGACATGGGCAGGAAAGGCGCGGTGCCGAACCGATGCGCCCAATATTTGCGATACGATAAAAGCTGTTTCGCGGTTTCCATAATTCCGCACCGAATTCATTACGCCCCAAACGAAAGCGCGACGTGCTTTTAAGGGGGGCCGGCGGACCGTGCCAAGTCGCGCGGCATATAGCATCTAACTTACTGAAAAGTCAATGTTTTGACCTTCTCTATTAGATCAATGGCTTAGCTTGGCACCAATGGCTATGGTCTGAACAAACGGAAGGGGATGGTAATGGAACATTCGCACCGACTGATCGACCGGGCACAGAGCTGCCTTGTAGTCATCGATGTCCAACAATATTTCCTGGATAAACTGCCGCTCGATCAAAGAGGTCCGCTCGTGGAGCGGATCGCCTGGCTGATGCAGGTGGCGCGAGGACTGGATATTCCCATTATCGCGACCGCGGAGGATATCGAGCGAGACGGGCCGCTCGTGCCATCCTTGATCGCCGAATTGCCGGACAGCAGCAAGGTCTTCGACAAGATGACTTTCGGGCTTTTTGGCCAGGGCGATATCAGAGCTGCGGTCGAAGCGAGTGGACGGCGCGACTTCGTGCTCGTCGGGCTTGAGACCGATGTCTGCATTGCGCATTCCGCGATCGGCCTTCACGAGGCCGGTTATCGCGTCACCGTGATCGACGATGCAACCGCCTCGCCACCACCGCATCACGATCACGGCCTGCGCCGAATGGCGGCAGCCGGCGTGATGATCACATCGGTGAAAGGTGTCTATTATGAATGGGTACGTGGCCTGAAGACCAATGCCGTGATCAGAGCGAAGCTGCCACAGGCGCTGCCGCCGGGATTGACGCTTTGACAGATCGTGGAGCGCCGGTGTTCACGCAGTGTAGCCGCCGTCGACTGAGATGGAATGGCCTGTCAAGAACTGCGATTTTCCAATTGCAGTGAAGACGATCGTGGCCGCAACTTCTTCGGCGCGACCCAGCCGTTGCATGGGCAGGCTTTGCGCCAAGCTGTTCGCATTTGCTGCATCACCGACGAAGCGTACGATCATATCGGTGTCGATAGGCCCGGGCGCCACGGCGTTGACCCGTATCCCTGCACCGGCCACCTCAAGCGCGACCGATTTGGTCAGCCCTTCCACAGCATGTTTGCTCGCAGCATAAACGGCAGCACCCGCAGCACCCTTCTTGCCGACTGCAGAAGACAGATTGACAATGCTGCCGCTACCCTGCGCGAGCATGACACGCACCTCGTGCTTCATGCATAATAGGGTCCCTAGGACATTCGTATCGAAGGTCGCAGCATAGCTTTCGGTGGTCTGCTCGACGATCGAGCTCAAAAATCCTTCGGTACCGGCATTGTTGACCGCGGCATCCAGGCGACCGAAGCGTTGGACTGTCGCATTGACCAAATGGCGCACGTCGTCATCATGGCGGACATCCGCCCGCACGAACTCGGCTTCGCCACCTCGTTCCCGCAGCTCACGAGCAAGGGCGCGGCCCGCGTCCTCGCGTCGCCCGGAAATCACGAGCCGCGCGCCCGCCTCGATGAACGCAAACGCCGTGGCGCGACCGATACCGGTAAGCGCGCCAGTAATTAGTACGACCGGAGAGGTCATGAACGGCTCCCTTGATGAAAATGCGATGGTCGGTCACAAGGCGGTTCTGCCGATTGATCCACCGCCGTCGACGAACAGGGTCTGCCCGGTGATAAAGCCGGCTTCATCCGAGAGCAGGAAAGCAATGGCGGCAGCGATCTCCTCTGGCTTGCCGAGGCGCCGCATGGGGATCTTGGAGAGAAAATGGCTCTCGGCCTCGCTTGCGACCGGCGTATTTTGCCGGAACATCTCCGTCTCCACCGGACCGGGCGCGACCGCATTCACGGTGATCCCCGTCTCGGCCAATTCCATCGCCCAGGTGCGCGTGAGGCTGTTGACCGCCGCCTTGGCTGCCGCATAGCCGCTGCGGAGCGGGATACCCGTGGTCACGAGACTGGTGACATTCACGATCCGACCCCAACCCTTCGCGCGCAGTGTAGGCAGGATTGCCTGCACCGTCTGAACTGCCGAATGCACGTTGACACGGAACATGTCGTCCACGTCGGTGAGATCAATCTCGCCGAGCGGATGCAGTCGCGCCAACCCGACATTGTTGACGACGCCGTCGAAAGAATAGCGTTGAGCGAGGTCGACCAGAGCCTGTCCCGATGCCTTGCTATCATGAAGATCAATCGAAACCAGCGTGCCAGGAAAGCCTGGATCCTTCCCACGCGCGACGCCCACTACCTCATGACCAGCATCCGCGAGACGGTTTGAAAGCGCGCGCCCGATTCCTTTGCTGGCGCCGGTGATCAGGAAAGTCCGTCTGACCATGACTAACTCCTTGGTCTTGGAAGCGATGAAGGTGCGACGCTAGGATCTGCGGCGCAAAGATCTCTTTGCAGAAGCAGCTGCGGCGGGAAGCGGCGGCAGACCGAGCAATTCGAGCGTCTGCCCCGCTGCTTCCGTCAGGAGCAGCCTCTCTGGACGAACCCGTGCCAGAACACGAATGCCCAACAATACGGCCAGCAATTGCCGCGCGGCGTTGTCAGCCGAGTGTGTATTCGCAATGTCGCCACGCTGCTGCCCTTCGGAAAACCGGGCGCGGAAGAAACCTTCGATGAGCTTGAGCTCTTGCGCAACGGCGCCGCAGAGCTCTGCATCCTGGGGCGACACTTCGAGTGCCGAGTTCACCAGCATGCAACCTCGCTGCAATGCGTCACCGAGGGTTCGTTCGATCGTGTCCCAGAAGAAGCCGGTGATCGCCTCTCCGGGAGACGCATTTGCCTCGAGATAGGACATCTTCTCGCGGAGCCGCTCAAGATAATGGTCGAGAGCCCGCCGAAACAGCCTGCGCTTGTCTCCGAATGCTGCATACATGCTGGAGGGGGTCAGGCCCATTCGGGCCATCAGGTCGCGCGTCGATGTCGCCTCATAGCCTTTGGTCCAGAAAATATCGCTGGCCGCCTCCAGCGCCGCCCGCTCATCGAACTCACGCGGTCGTGCCATACGCCCTCTCAAAAACGTATCATATTTTGGATCAACCGCTCCATATTGGGTAATATGGATCGGTCGCTCCAGAACGTCAAGGGGGACGGCATAGGAGCCCTATTGTGCCGTGAGCCGTCGGCAGAGCTGAGCTTTTCTGCGGAATGCTGGATGGGCGATCTGGATAGTAAAAGCTGCCGATCGCACCTTCGCCACAAAGTGTGTCGCCGTCTCTTCGAAGGAGCATCCGACAATTGGGCTCAGGCCAGCCTTGGTAGGCTGCCGGAAGATAGCACGCGGAACAGGTCCGCCAGGAGAGGCCCGGACGACGCTTTCGGTTATTTGAGAGCTTAAAGCTGATGATTGTTGGTAGCAGCGGAGGGATTTGTTCAATATCACCCGTTTTCCATTTGGTCTGTGCGTTTCAGATGCTAGCTGCAGTTTGATGGCCGCGATCAAGCATTTTTCTTGAATTTCTCAAACGCAAAACAGGTTGGCGCTATTTCGTGTGTTGTCTTCCGGCGCCAGTGTTTATGCCACCACCTCCTCCAGCAACTTGCTTGTGGCACAGGTTCCTGCACTCGGTGGCCATTAGCGCCGGTATGGCCAATGATCCAGCAACAATGACTGCACCTACGATTATTAAAGGCCAAGAGAGGGGGGTGGCGCCGACGCCGACCATGGCCATGCCTGCACCTATGCCAGTGCCCATGGCCATAGCCGCCGATTCTTTACTGTTGCAGCAACCCAGACAGGCATCACGGCTTGTATAGCCCTCACAGCTGAATTCGATGACGGCACCTGATGAGGTGCCGTAGGTGGTGTCGTCCCCTCCTTCTCCATTTTTCTCGATGATGATTGAGTACATCCTTACGGAATCAGTGGAAGGACCGAAGATCTCCACACCGTTGGGCGCCATGAAGCTATTATGCTCGAGGCCTTGCGCCAGCGATCGGAAGAGTCGCGGATCGAATGACTCAGGCTCAAAATCAGTCAGCTTAACGAGTTGATGTTCGATAGGTGAGAAAGCGGCCTCAGACGAAGAATTCGGGATAGTTTCAGCGAAGCTATCGTGCCGGATTCTAGCAGATCCCCATTTCTCTCCGTTCCAGCATAAAATCCGATTGGGCGGCCCTTTGAAGAAGGACGATGCATGCGGAAATAACTGATTCAGTTGCTTTCGATCACTCACCAATTCGCGTTCTTTGGGGATACGCTTGCGGCCAATGGTCGATAAGCCCATCGGTAGCAGGGTGTGAATGATTGCACCACCCTGTTCAAGATCGAGCTGAAGTACGACAATGTACTCCGTATATCTAAGGGCCGGCGCCCCGAAACGTCGCGAAGCTACCGGGTCGACAAACCTATTAACAAGAAATGCTGCTCCGGTGTTGCTTTCCGTCGCTTCCGTTCCCAATCTGCGCGATAGCGCATCGAAGAATTGATCATTGCCGGCGGGGGCAAGCGGCGCGATGAACGTGTGCTCATTAAAGTTAGGGCCGCCAAAATCAACAGTAAGGTTGTCCGCGAGAGACAACGGAAAATTTTGTCCATTACTAGTAAATCGCTCGGCTTGCGCTTGCAGAAATTCTGCGGTCTCGGGATCGTCAATCGGAGCGTCAAAATGCGACGCAAAGTTGCTGCCAGCGTTGTCGCCCACCAGCTTCGCGAGGTCATGAAACATAAGAGATTGATCATTGGGCATAGCTGGCTCCATCAAAGGATGGGTGCATTCCCAATTGCGCCTCATTGTCTGAGGCTATGATCACTGCATTTTACCACGTTGCAGGCGGCGGCAAAAGAACTGACGGAAGGGGATTGGAGAAGGAACGGCGCGATCGCCGAACCGCAGAGGGCCTATTCGAGGTAATTTGCGACCTATTGCTTAGAAGTGTATGGCCAACCCGCATAATTCGGCCGAGTTTCTGAACAATGGTCAGTTTTTGCCACTCATTAGAGGTATCCGAGTCCCATTTTGCGCAGATGTCCCATTTTGCGCAGATGAAGAAACAATGCTGCGCCGTTTAGGTCGACCGAATACCGCGGAGGCAATTAGCGCGTATTGGGGGACTTCAGCATGATCATTACGCAGCTTCGGCGGCGGCCGCCAAAAAAGAGCATACCGCATTCGTCGATTTGCAGGTAAACGGTGCACCAAAAAATGCCGAATTCACATAAATAGTGACCGACATTCCAGTCTGCTCAAGCCATCGTCTCGACCCTGACCCACGGTGCACCGGGCTCAACGCGGCCAATCCGACGCGCCGCGTTGTAGCCAGCAGCGGCGATCTCCGTCACGAGCCGGTCTGCTTCCGCCTCTACACAAGAAACAAGGAGCCCGCCGGAGGTCTGCGGGTCGGTGAGAAGCTGGCGCCGCCAGTCCGGAAAGCCCGCCGGCAGGTCGATCGCCGCGCCATAGCTGGCCCAGTTGCGGGTTGACGCACCCGTCACGAAACCTTGGCGAATGAGCGTCTCCGCATGCCGGAACAGCGGCAGGCGGCCGGCGTCGAGCCGCAAGGTGACGCCGGAGCCGCGCGCCATTTCCAGAGCATGGCCAAGCAGGCCGAAACCCGTCACGTCGGTGATGCCATGCACGGCATCATCTTGCGCGAGTGTCGTGCCGACGCGGTTCAAGAGCGTCGTGGAGGCGATCAATTCATCATAGGCGTCAGGGGCGAGCGCCTCTTTCTTCAGGGCGGCCGAATAAACGCCAACACCCAGCGCCTTGGTGAGGATCAGGGCATCGCCCGGCTTGGCGTCGGCGTTGCGGCGGATTTGCGCCTTGGGCGCGATGCCAATGACGGCGAGCCCGTAGATCGGCTCGACACTGTCGATCGAATGCCCGCCAGCGACAGGAATGCCGGCTTCGGCACAGATGGCGGCGCCGCCCTGCAGAATGGCGCGCACCGTGGCGATGTCGATCTTCTCGAGCGGCATGCCGAGGATGGCGAGCGCCATGATCGGCGTGCCACCCATCGCATAGATATCGGAAATGGCGTTGGTTGCGGCGATGCGGCCGAAATGGTCGGGATCGTCCACCACGGGCATGAAGAAGTCAGTGGTGGCGATGACACAGGTCTTGTCATCGAGATCCCATACCGCGGCGTCATCGCCGGTCTCCGTCCCGACCAGCAGATGAGCGAAGGGCAAGTGGGCGGAAGGCAGATGGGCGGACGACGGTATCGCGGCCTGACCGGCCAAAAGCTCCTGCAGGACAGACGGGGCGAGCTTGCAGCCGCACCCGCCGCCATGGGCGAGGCTGGTCAGGCGGAAGGAAGATCCGTCACTCATATCGTCACCTCGGTCTGACTGTTATTTGGGGTGTGACTGTTATCGGGGCGTGACTGATATCGGGGGTTTTGCAGTTGCCGATAGCGATAGCACCGGCGCTTGGCACTGCAGCAGGTGCGGTGCCGCATCTATCATCGACAAATTGTCTGCCCCGCCACGCGGGAGCCCAGAACGAAACCACATGTCATTGTCAGGCGGCATCGGGGGAACGTCAACTGGGCGTTCCGGCAAGGTCAGGCGTTTAGCCATTGGCCCGGCCAGGGTAGCCCGGCTGGATCACTGGCAGGATCGTCGGCTGGGTGATCGTTTGACAGGGGTTGAGCGCAAGAATACGCTTTGCAAGGTAGTCCGCTCCCGCCAAGGGGGCATAACCCAAAGAGAGGAGACCTCCATGAATATGGAGCTCTCGCGACGCCAGTTCCTGGGAACGGCGGGCGCGGGTCTCGCGGGTACCGCGCTCGGAGCCTTCGGCTTCGCAAGCGTGGAGGCGGCCTACGCGGAGGCGATCCGGCCGTTCAAGCTCGCCAATACCACAGAGACCCGCAATACCTGCCCATACTGCTCCGTGGCGTGCGGCATCATCATGTATTCCAAAGGGGATCTCAAGAAGGGCGAAAAGGCCGAGATCACCCATATCGAGGGCGATACCGATCATCCCACCAATCGCGGCACCCTGTGCCCGAAGGGTGCGGCACTGCTCGATTTCGTCAAATCGGAAACCCGCCTGAAATATCCCATGATCCGTAAACCGGGCTCGGACAAGTTCGAGCGGATCGAATGGGGTGAAGCGTTCGATCGCATCGCGCGGGTTCTCAAGGACGACCGGGACAAGAATTTCATCGTCAAGAACAATGATGGCGTGACGGTGAACCGCTGGCTCACCACCGGTTTTCTCGCAGCCTCGGCGACGACGAATGAGACGGCGTTCTGCACCTACAAGGTGGTCCGAAGCACCGGTATTGTAGCGTTCGACAACCAAGCGCGGGTTTGACACGGCCCGACGGTGTCCAGTCTGGGCCCAACTTTTGGCCGTGGCGCAATGACCAATTCGTGGACCGATATTCGGAACGCGGATCTTGTCGTGATTATGGGCGGGAATGCCGCCGAAGCGCATCCCTGCGGTTTCAAATGGGTGACGGAGGCGAAAGCCAACCGCGGCGCGAAGCTGATCGTCATCGATCCGCGCTTCACGCGCTCGGCATCGGTCGCCGATTTCTATGCGCCGATCCGCCAGGGAACGGACATCGCCTTTCTGCTCGGGATCATCAATTACTGCATCCAGAACGACAAGGTGCAGTGGGACTATGTAAAGGCCTTCACCAACGCTTCTTACATCGTCAAAGAGGGCTTTACCTATAAGGACGGCCTGTTCTCGGGATATGACGAGGGCAAGCGCCAATACGACCGGTCAAGCTGGGACTATGAGATGGATGCCGACGGCTTCGCCGCCGTGGACGACACCCTGCAAAATCCCCGCTGTGTCTGGAACCTGCTGAAACAGCATGTTTCGACCTATACGCCGGAAATGGTGGAGCGCATCTGCGGCACCCCGAAGGACAAGTTCCTCAAGGTCGCGGCAATGATGGCCGAATGCTCGTCACCGACCAAGACGATGACCTCCATGTATGCGCTTGGCTGGACGCAGCATTCGAAGGGCTCGCAGAATATCCGCACCATGGCGATGGTGCAGCTCATCCTGGGCAATATCGGGGTGCGCGGCGGCGGCATGAACGCGTTGCGCGGGCATTCCAATATCCAGGGGCTGACCGATATCGGGCTCATGTCCAACCTGATCCCCGGCTATCTGACGCTGGCGACGGACAAGGAGCCGGATTTCGCCACCTACATGTCGACCCGCGGCTTCAAGCCGTTGCGGCCAAACCAGATCAGCTACTGGCAGAACTACAAGAAGTTCATGGTGAGCTTCCAGAAGGCGATGTGGGGTCCGGCGGCAACGGCGGAGAACGATTTCGCCTTCGATTATCTGCCGAAACTGGACGTGCCGTCTTACGATGTCTTGCGGGCGTTCGACCTGATGTATCAGGGCAAGATGACGGCCTATTTCTGCCAGGGCTTCAATCCGCTGCAGGCCTTCCCCAACAAGACCAAGATCGCCACGGCATTGTCCAGGCTGAAATTGCTGGTGGTGATCGATCCGCTGGATACCGAGACAGCCCGCTTCTGGGAGAATCACGGCATTTACAACAGCACGGATCCTGCGTCGATGCAGACCGAGGTCATCCAGCTGCCCAGTACCTGCTTTGCCGAGGATGAAGGGGCGCTGGTGAATTCGGGCCGCTGGCTGCAATGGCATTGGGCCGGCGGTACGCCACCGGGCGATGCCAAGCGCGACAACTGGATCATGGCGCAGATCTTCCTGCGCCTCAAAGGGCTGTATCAGAAGGAGGGCGGTGTCTTCCCCGATCCGATCCTCAATCTGACTTGGCCCTACAAGAATCCGGAGGAGCCGTCATCGGAAGAACTCGCCAAGGAAATGAACGGCTATGCGATCGCGGATGTGTTCGACCCGAACGATCCGACCAAGAAGATCCTGGAGAAGGGCAAGCAGGTTCCGAGTTTCGCGGTGCTGCGCGATGACGGCACCACCGCCAGCGGCTGTTGGATCTATGCCGGTTGCTTCACCGAAGCGGGCAATATGATGGCCCGGCGGGACAACAGCGATCCGGACGAGACCGGCGCCTATTCCAAGTGGACCTTCTCGTGGCCGGCCAATCGCCGCATCCTCTATAACCGTGCGTCATGCGACCTTGACGGCAAACCTTGGGATCCGTCCCGCAAGCTCATCGAATGGGATGGCACCAAATGGTCGGGCTATGACGTGCCAGATATTCCGCCGGCGTCGAAGCCACGGGATGTCGGGCCGTTCATCATGAATCCCGAAGGGGTGTCGCGGCTTTTCGCCCGCGGCATGATGAAGGAGGGACCGTTCCCGGTGCATTACGAGCCCTTCGAATCGCCGGTGATCAATCCGATCGCGCCCGAGGTGCGGGGCAATCCGGCCGCCCGGGTCTTCAAGGGCGACATGGAGCAGTTCGCCGAGCCGGCATCCAAGGAGTTCCCCTATGCGGCGACCTCCTACCGGCTGACCGAGCACTTCCACTATTGGACCAAGCATGTCTGGGTCAATGCCGTCCTGCAGCCGGAGTTCTTCGTGGAAATCTCCGAGGAACTGGCCAAGGAAAAGGGCATCGCGAATGGCGGCTGGGTCAGGGTGTGGTCGAAGCGCGGCGAGGTGAGGGCCAAAGCGCTCGTCACCAAGCGGATCAAGCCGCTGATGTGCGATGGTAAAGCGGTCCACGTGGTCGGCATCCCGCTGCATTGGGGCTTCATGGGTGTTGCCAAGAAGGGCTTCGGCCCCAATGTGCTGACCCCATCCGTCGGCGATGCCAATATCGAGACGCCGGAATACAAGGCGTTCCTGGTCAATATCGAGCCGGTTGCCCCGGTGGCGTAAGGGAGGCGAGACAGATGTTTCCTCCGATCCCCAATCCCACCACCCAGCCGGTGCCGCCGAAATTCGGCGAGCAAGACCTGATCCGCCGGTCGGCGTCGAGAATAACGCCGCCGGCGCAGCGGCAGACCGAAGTCGCCAAGCTGATCGACGTTTCGAAATGCATTGGCTGCAAGGCCTGTCAGGCCGCCTGCCTTGAGTGGAACGACACACACGAAGAGATCGGCGTGAATACGGGTTCCTATGACAACCCGCCTGATCTGACGCCCAACATGTTCACGTTGATGCGCTTCACCGAATGGGTGAACCCGGAAACCGAGAATCTCGAATGGCTGATCCGCAAGGATGGCTGCATGCATTGCGCGGATCCCGGCTGTCTGAAGGCATGCCCCGCGCCCGGCGCCATCGTGCAGTATTCCAACGGCATCGTCGATTTCGTTCACGAGAACTGCATCGGCTGCGGCTATTGCATCAGGGGTTGCCCGTTCAACATCCCGCGCATCTCCATGGTCGATCACACGGCCTATAAATGCACGCTCTGCTCCGACCGGATCGCGGTCGGCCAGGGACCCGCCTGCGCCAAAGCCTGTCCCACCCAGGCCATTGTCTTCGGCACGAAGGACGAAATGAAGGAATGGGCGGATTTCCGCATCAAGGACCTGAAATCCCGCGGCTTCCAGAATGCCGGCCTCTATGATCCGCCCGGCGTCGGCGGTACCCATGTGATGTATGTGCTGCATCACGCGGATCAGCCGGAGATCTATGCCGACCTGCCGAAAGATCCCAAGATCAGCCCGGTCGTCGGTGCGTGGAAGGGCTTTACCAAGGTCGCTGGCCTGGCAGCGATCGGATTCGTCGGTGCCTTCGGCCTCATCCATCATTTCGTCATGGGGCCCAATCGGGTGACGGCGGAGGATGAGTCGAATGCCGAAAAGCTCACGGGGAGTGACCGGCCATGAGCGCCTATGATGTCGGACCGGCTGACAAGGTGCGTAAAGGGCATCCGGTCACGGTCGATCGCTATACGGCCGGCGCCCGGATCAATCACTGGATCAACGCCATCTGTCTCGTCTTGCTGGCGCTGTCGGGGCTGGCGATGTTCCATCCCAGCCTGTTCTTTCTGTCGAGCCTGTTCGGCGGTGGGCAATGGACGCGCACCATCCATCCCTGGATCGGCGTGGCGATGTTCTTCTCCTTCGCAGGCCTGTTCCTGCGATTCTGGCGCGCCAATCTGTGGAAGCGCGAGGACGGCACCTGGTTAGCCCGCATCCGCGACGTGCTGGCGAAGCATGACGAGCATTTGCCCGAAGTCGGCAAATACAATGCCGGCCAGAAGTTTGTCTTCTGGGCCATGTCGTTGCTGATCATCATCATGATCGCCACCGGCCTCGTCATGTGGGACCAGTTTTTCTATGATTATACCTCGATCCCGCAGAAACGCCTGGCGGTGCTGGTGCATGCACTTGCCGCAGTGGTGATGATCTGCATCTGGATCATTCACGTCTATGCCGCCATCTGGGTTCGTGGTACCTTCAGCGCCATGATCCGCGGCTATGTGACCGGCGGATGGGCTTGGCGCCATCATCGCAAGTGGCTCCGCGAATTGGTTTCGCGCAAGCACAATGAACAATCCAAGGGAAAGGCGGTGGAATAAGGCACCGCCGTTTTCGCTACGACAAGTGGCGGTTTCAAGGGCGGAACAAAGTCCACGTAGCCCGTGAGGTTCGTGAGGAAGACGATGTCGAGTTCTCCTGGTTCTCCTAATGCCGCGGGTACCCCTGGCGCTCTTCAACCCGATCCCAGCAATATCGGCGGCGTTCAACAGCCGCCTTTCGTCAGGCTGCCCGATCCCGCTTCGCTGTTCGACATGCGGGCGCGGCGCTTCACGGCGCTGGCAGAAGCAAACGCATTCGGGGCAAGTACGCTGAAGCCCTATCTGCTGTTTCTGTCCAATCTCGGTCAGGTGCAGCACGCGATCGTGGCGAGCTTGCCGGAACCGGTCCTGCCCACGCCCGACGCTATCGAGTGGGCGCGCAGCTTCGAGATGCCGCCGATCGACAGAGGCAGCTTCGTCGCGGATGCCGTCGCCGAGATGACATTGGAGCGCTTCATCGCCGGTGCAGGCAATATCGACATGCCGGAATCCGCCGCCGCACTGGAGACGCTCAGGCAAGCTGATACAGCCACACGACATGACTTGATGCGCAATGTGCTCGCGGACGCCATTCCGGTAGAGGCGCTCTCCGGACACATCTTCGTCGCTCTCGCCCTCCAGGTCCATTTCGCCCGTCTTGCGGCAGGGCTCGATGCCAAACGGCTCGTCCCGGTCGGCGACGGCGCATGTCCGTGCTGCGGTGGCCCGCCGGTATCAAGCCTGATCGTCGGCTGGCCGACGGCGCATGGCGCGCGTTATTGCGCCTGCTCGCTCTGCGCCACGTTGTGGAACTATGTCCGAATCCGCTGCACGCAATGCGGCTCGACCAAGGGGATCGCCTATCAGGAGATCGACGGTGGCAGCGGTACGGTGAAGGCAGAGACCTGCGACAATTGCCATGCTTATGTGAAGGTGCTGTATCAGGATAAGGAGCCGTCGCTCGAGCCGGTCGCGGATGATGTGGCCTCACTGGGGCTCGATATCCTGATGCAGGAGGGGCCTTATCGGCGCGGCGCCGTCAACCTCTTCCTGCTGGGCTATTGAGGCGCGACCCATGACCGCTTTCTCCCCCCTGTTGCGCCAGTTACCGTCGGTCGATCAGGTTCTCAATACCGAGACATCGGCCGTGACAATCGCGCGCTATGGCCGGCCGGCGGCTGTCGAGGCGGTTCGCGATGCCCTTGCCGAGCTGCGCGCGGAAATCCAGGCGGGTGCGGCGGGTGATGATGCGACCATCAGGCCGGACACCGTGGCGGCCATTGCCCAGGCGCGTCTCGACGCTGCGTCATTTTCCAGTTTGCGGCCGATCTTCAACCTCACCGGCACCGTGCTGCACACCAATCTTGGCCGGGCCGTTCTGGCGGGGGAAGCAATCGAGGCAGCCATCGATGCCATGCGTCATGCGGTCGCCCTGGAATACGATCTTGAAACGGGCAAGCGCGGCGAGCGTGACGATCATTTGCGCGGGTTGATCTGCGAACTCACCGGCGCGGAGGACGCGACAATCGTCAATAACAATGCCGCGGCCGTCCTTCTGGTGTTGAACACCCTGTCGCTGGACAAGGACGCCGTCGTCTCGCGTGGCGAACTTATCGAGATCGGCGGCGCCTTCAGGATGCCGGAAATCATGGTGCGCGCCGACGCCCGCCTGGTCGAAGTCGGCACAACAAACCGCACGCATCGCAAGGACTATATCGCAGCCCTCGGCCCGCAGACCGGATTGATCTTGAAGGTGCATACCTCCAATTACCGAGTCGAGGGTTTTACGGCGGAGGTTTCGCCGCGCGAGCTTGCCGCGCTGGCCCAGGAACACGGTGTGTCACTGCTCCACGATCTCGGCTCCGGCACCCTCATCGATCTCGCTTGCTTTGACCTGGGCCATGAGCCGACGGTGCGGGAGGCCGTGCAAGCGGGGGCCGATATCGTTACCTTTTCCGGCGACAAGCTGCTCGGCGGGCCGCAGGCCGGATTCATCCTCGGCCGCCGGGACCTGATTGCCGCGATCAACCGGAATCCCATGAAGCGCGCCTTGCGCGTCGACAAGATCCGCCTGGCGGCGCTGGAAGCAACACTGAAGCTGTACCGCGATCCGGATCGGCTCGCCGACCGGTTGCCGACCTTGCGCCTGCTGAGCCGCAAGTTGCCCGACCTCACGGCACAGGCCGCCCGGCTTGCTCCACTGCTGAAGCAGCATCTCGGTGCGGGTTTTTCCGTCGAGCCGGTTCCATGCAAGAGCCAGATCGGCTCCGGCGCCCTGCCGCTGGAAACGGTCCCCAGCATCGGCCTGAAGCTGCGACCGGTGCCTCACGCCGGTGATCGTCTTGGCCATCTTGTGGCAGCTTTGCGCCGGCTGCCGGTGCCGGTCATCGGGCGGGTTGCCGATGGCGCGCTGCTGCTCGACCTGCGCTGCCTGGAAGAGGAAGCAGGCTTTCTCGCCTCTTGGGAGGCGTTGAGCCTGTCCGATGGGGACTCACCCGATGAGCTGGCTTGAGCGTTTCGCCCACCGCGACTCCCGCCACGACTCTGGCTCGACGGTGGCGGACCAGATGGCGGCTGCGCTCGGCGCGGCAGAGCAGGACGATTACGCTAGTGCCCTTGCGCTCTGGGAGCCGCTTGCCCACGCGGGGGTGGCGCGGGCGCAAAATAATATCGGCGCCTGTTTTGCCGAGGGACTGGGCGTTGCCCGCAATGCGGAACTGGCCTTTCGCTGGCTCAGCCTTGCCGCCGAGGCCGGCGATGCGGTGGGGCAGCGCAATCTCGCGGCGCTGTATTTGAAGGGCGACGGCGTCACCCAGGATCATGGCCAAGCGGCGAAGCTTTATCGCGCCGCCGCGCGACAAGGCGATGGCGCGGCACAGGATATGCTGAGCTGGCTGCTGTTGCAGGGAGAGGGCGTCGTGGCCAACCCTACGGAAGCCTATCGCTGGGCGCTTGCTGCGGCGGAACAGGGGGTCGCTGCCGCGATGACACGCCTCGGCATGCTGTATCACGATGCGCTTGGCGTGGCGCGCGATCCGTTGCAGGCAGCCGAGTGGTGGCGGCGCGGCGCCGAGCGCGGTGATGCCGACGGCCAGGCGATGCTGGGTGCCGCCTATTACCTCGGCTCGGGCATGCCGCGCGATCTGGTGGCCGCCTATGCCTGGCTGCTGCGGGCACAAAGCGGTGGGAGCCTGCTGGCAGCGACCTATCTCGCCTCGGTGCGCGCCTCCCTCTCTGCGGAAGAGATCGCGGCAGCCGAACGCCATGCCGCCGCGCCTTTGCCCCAGCTGCAAACGCAAGCGCAGCCGCTATCACGGTCGCAGCCATGATCATCGGCACGGCGGGACATATCGATCACGGCAAGACCTCGCTGGTGAGGGCGCTGACCGGCGTCGATACCGACCGGCTGAAAGAAGAGAAAGCGCGGGGCATCTCGATCGATCTCGGATTTGCCTATCTGGCGGCGGATGGCGAGATGCTGGGTTTTGTCGATGTGCCCGGCCATGAGCGGTTCGTGCACACCATGCTGGCCGGGACGGAGGGCATCGATTTCGTGCTGCTGGTGGTCGCAGCCGATGATGCCGTGATGCCGCAGACCCGCGAGCATCTCGCGATCGTCGATCTGCTGGGCGTTGCCCATGGCGCGGTCGCGCTGACCAAAACGGATTTGGTGGATGAGGCGCGCTGCAACGCGGTCATCGCCGAGATCGAAGCCACACTCGCGGGAACCTGTTTGCAGGATGCGCCGATACTGCCGGTTTCCGCCGTCACCGGTGCCGGCGTCGACGAGCTGTGCCGGCATCTGGTTGCCGCATCACGCAGCATCGCCGCGCGCTCGGCAGCGGGCCGCTTTCGATTGGCGGTGGACCGCAGCTTCACCCTGAGCGGCGCCGGCACGGTAGTGACAGGCACGGTTCTGTCGGGGCGGGTGGCGGCCGGTGATCGCGTCATGATCAGTCCGGCGGGACTGCCAGCGCGGGTGCGCTCGATCCGCGCCCAGGACCGGCCGGCGGAGATCGGCAAAGCGGGCGATCGCTGCGGCATCAATCTGGCGGGTGAGGGCATCAGCAAGGACGCCATTTCGCGCGGCGACATGGCGCTTGATCCGACATTGCATGCGCCGGCCGATCATATCGATGCGACCTTGCGCGTGCTGGCTTCCGAGCCGAAGCCCATCGGTCAATGGTTTCCGGTGCGCCTGCATCATGCGGCACGGGAGGTCGGGGCACGTATCGTCCTGCTCGGCGATGCCATCCGTCCCGGTGAAGCGAATAAGGTGCAACTGGTTCTCGATGAGCCGATCGCCGCCGCCGCCGGCGATCGCTATGTGGTGCGTGATACCTCTGCCCGGCGGACCATCGGTGGCGGCAAATTCCTCGATCTGCGCGGCCCCAGCCGCAAGCGCCGGGTTCCGGAGCGGCTGGCGCAACTCGATGCGCATGCCTTGACCGATCCTGCGGCCGCCGCAGCGGCCCTACTGGAGATCGCGCCTTTCTACCTTGATCTGACCGCGTTCGCCCGGGACCGCGCTTTGGCATCGGCGGAGGCGACGAGGCTCGCCGACCAGCTCGGCCTCATCCGCCTCGCGGTCGGCGGCCAGATTCTCGCCGTCTCCGCCGCGCGCTGGACGTCATTCAGGCAGGCGCTTCTAGCGATACTTGAAGCCTTCCATACAGAGAATCCGGATCTGCCGGGCCTCGGCCGCGAGCGGTTGCGCCTTCAGCTTCAGCCACGGCTGCCGGCGCCCGCATTTGCCGTTGCCGTGCTTTCGCTGGCGCGTGCGGGCGAAGTCGCGCTTGACGGTGCCTGGGTGCGGCTTGCCGGCTTCGAGGTGCGGCTGACACCGCCGGAAGAAGCGCTTTGGGCCAGGATGCATCCCTTGCTGACCGATGCCGGACGTTTCCGCCCGCCGCGGGTGCGGGATATCGCCGGCATCCTGGAAACCGCCGAGGCCGAGGTGCGCCGCCTGCTCAAACTGATGGGCCGCCTGGGGCGGGTCGATGAGGTGGCGCATGATCATTTCTTTGCGCGCGCCACCGTGGCGGAAATGGTGGATATCATTTGCGAGATGTCTCAGGCGGCCAAAGATGCCCAGTTCACTGCCGCACAGTTCCGCGACCGGGTGGCGATCGGGCGCAAGGTCGCCATCCAGATTCTCGAGTTTTTCGACCGCCACGGCGTCACCCTGCGTCGCGGGGATATGCGGCGGGTCAATCAACACAGGCTGGACCTGTTCCGCGATGCTGCGGAAGATGACGAGGCAAAAGCGGTGGTGGTTGATCCGTTGATGCGAGGAAGAGAGGTGTCCCTGGTGGGGCGCCCGGACTTCAAATCCGGGAAGGGCTGCGAGCCGGTCCTTGGTGGGTTCGACTCCCACTCTCTTCCGCCACTCTCTGGCGAGCGTTAAATGGCTCTGAATTTTGCCTTCACACAATCCGAATTTGCCGCCTCAATGCTTTCAGCTCCCGCAAAGAGATTCCAAACGGTTCGTTAAAGCGGTCGGCCTTACCAGTGCCAGCGGATAGGAGAGCTGCGCCGCATCGGCAGCAGGACCATCCGCCGGCTACCGTGACTATCCAAAAAACAGGCTTTGAAAGGGGGCCTATGGCCCCGATACGAGATCCCGATTGCGCGCTGACTCACACGCGGACGATTGGCACGGCACAAGATTTAGCGCACCCACTGGCCGCAAAACTGCGTCGAATCAGTCCTCAGCTATCCGGCTTCGCAGCAATGTTGCTGCTGTGGACCGAAATGCGAAGGATAAATTGTGGGCCAAAAAAGGGCCGTCGCCAGAGCGGATCTAATAGAAAAATACGGAAAACCGCGGATTTCCAGGGATCTGGAAAGGAAACCGGAGAAAGCCTGTAAAACCACTGCCTCCGGCGAATTTTCTTCAACTTTCAGTTATTTAAACGCTTTAACGGCCGCTCGAAGATGGTAGCAGCGGAGGGATTTGAACCCCCGACCAAGGGATTATGATTCCCCTGCTCTACCACTGAGCTACGCTGCCACCGGGACCTGGATAGGTCTGCTGCCTGCCGCGACAGGCGGGATGCGTATACTCGCCCCCCGGCAGGCTGTCAACCGGCCTCTCACACCGATACTAAGCTTTTGATCGGGCAGCTTAATCGGCAAACATCGAGGTGAGCTTCAAGGCAACGCCCATGCTGCCCTCGACCTTCAGCTTGCCGGTCATATAAGCCAGAGTGGGATCAAGGCCGCCGGCCATCAACTTTTCCAGATTTTCCGCCGAAATCGCGATCGTCGTATTGGCCTCGCCGCCATCCTCGTTAGCAATCGCCGGGGGATGGACGGTCCCGTCCCAGAAGATGATCCCCTCATCAAGGACGAATTTGACCGTATAGCCCAATTGCACGTTTTGAGCGGCGCGGCGCCGCATTTCTTCGGTCAGTTGCGCCAGCTCCATTGGGCTCTCCGCTTCGGTTATTGAGGGACAGTCTGATCGTCGCGACAGATCCAGCCGCCGCCCAGCAGTCGCTCACCCTGATAGAAGACGCAAGCCTGGCCCGGTGCAATGCCATATTGCGGCGCCTCCAACACGACGACGGCGCTGGTGCCGGTTGGACCGGCCTCCTGCAAGGTCACCTTCGCCGGTGCCGGCTGGCTCATGGAACGCAACTTCACGGTGACCGGCACGTCACGGGTCGGTTCATCGGAACGGCCGAGCCAATTCACATCGCGCAAAGTAACGCGATGTCGCGCCAAGGCTTCCTTGGGACCGACATAGACGCGGTGCGTCTGCGGCTCGACCTTCACGACGTAGAGCGGTTTATTGTTGCTGCCGACATCATGCACGCCGATGCCTCGCCGCTGCCCGACGGTGAAGTTGATGACGCCATCATGATGTCCAAGCACCCGGCCGTCGAGATGTACGATCTCACCTGGCTCGATCGAGCCGGGCCGCAACTTCTCGACCACCTTGGCATAGCCGCCTTCAGGGACGAAGCAGATGTCCTGGCTGTCGGGCTTAGCGGCAACGGCCAGACCGAGCTTTG
Organism: Dongia soli; assembly: GCF_034044715.1. Taxonomy (NCBI): domain Bacteria; kingdom Pseudomonadati; phylum Pseudomonadota; class Alphaproteobacteria; order Rhodospirillales; family Dongiaceae; genus Dongia; species Dongia soli. The sequence goes on from NZ_JAXCLW010000003.1 coordinate 82,557, forward strand.
CCGCGATGGCGCGGGTCTCTGTCTTCGGCACATCGCCCAAGGGGAAACGGAGAAAATCGAGCTGCGGCTGCGTGGTCGCAAAGAGGAAATAACTTTGATCACGACTGGGATCGGTACCGCGATGCATCTCGGCACCATATGCACCCGGGACGCGCCGCACATAGTGACCGGTCGCCATCGCCTCCGCGCCGAGATCGCGGGCCTGGTCGAGCAGGTCGCGGAACTTGACGCGCTGGTTGCAGCGAACACAGGGAATGGGCGTCTCACCGTTCAGATATGAATCGGCGAATTCCTGCATCACCGCATCGGAGAACTTGTTTTCGTAATCCAGGACGTAATGGGGGATGCCGAGCTTGTCCGCCACTTGGCGGGCATCATAGATATCCTGGCCCGCGCAACATGCGCCCTTCTTCCCGACGGTCAGGCCATGATCATAGAGCTGCAGGGTGACGCCGACGACGTCATAACCTTCCTGCGCCAAAAGGGCGGCCGTCACCGAGCTGTCGACCCCGCCGGACATGGCGACAACGACCCGAGTGTTCTTGGGGGCCTTATCGAGACCGAGCGAATTCATCTCTGCATATTATCCTGCCGGGGGCGCTTGCGCCAATTCAGCCGAGACCGGCCTGACACAAAGCCGCCGCGAGCGGCGTATCGTCAACCATATGCTGAAACCAGTCCGGCACCACACGCGGGGCATGCCCATCGACATTGGGGGCCGCCAAGCCGGCTGTCACGTGGCGCAACGTAACGGTTCTGCTTTCGGTACTGAAGCGGGCGATCCCCTCCTCCGTCGCAATGCTGCCATGCAGGTGCTGCCCGGAAAAGGCCAGCATATCGCCAGGTTGCAGGACGATGGGCATGGCTGCAGCGGCGGGCGGCTCGTCGGTCACCACCGGCAGAACCGGATAGCTGTCCGCCTTGCCTGTTTCCATCAAGGTTTTCAGGATTTCGAAATCCCAATCGGCGCTGGTATTGGGAACCGGCTCGGCCCAGAGGGTGGGATAGAAGAGGATCGTCCGCTGTGCACTCGTAGGATAAAGGGGTGTCCACCAATTGATCTGCTGCCCGATATTGGAGCCCCAGTTATCGCGATGCGCCGGCAGCGGCATGATCCGACGCCCCTGGTGACTGTTCTGCGAGGGCACGACACGCAGTTGCAACGGATCCCAGTAGCTGTCCGCTGCCGTCAGCCCCGTCGCGACCAAGGCATCCTTGAAAGCGCCTGCGATGGCCGGATCCTGCTTGAACCGGCCGCGCAAGGCCCGCACCCGCTTCAAAAAGAGATCAGCCGGTACGCGTGCTTCAATGGTCAGGGGGTCGTTATCCTGCAAGCCGTCGCGCAACATCGCATCGGCGGTTTCGCAGAGCCGCGCCAAAGCCGGCAATTGCCGCCAGACGAGGAGATCGCCGCTCAGTGTCAGCCGGCCAATTTCCTCCACCGGCAAAGCGCGGTCCAGGAAGTGGACGGCCACCATGCGTTCAGCCTTTCAGGATTTGAATGATGCGTTGGTAGGGGGCCGGATCCACCGCCAAGCCGAAAGCCGCAGAGAAATGCCCCTGATCTCGATTGAAGATATTGCCGGCCGGCAAATGCCAATTACGCGCCAGCCGCACCCCGCCAGCATAAGGCGTAACATTGTCGCGCCGCCCGAGCAGCAGGACGATCCGTGCCGGATCGATCGGCGGTTCCGGAGATGCATCGGTGATTGGCGACAGCGCTTGTATATCTTCTTCCTGCCAGCCGGCAGCAAGGACCGCACGATCAACATCTGCTACTTGGCCAAGAGCCGAGTCCGTGGTCAAGCTGCTCACCTGATCGGTGGTGGTCAGCAGCAGCAGGGCATCCGGCCGGCAGATAGCGGGCCAGCTCGACATGTTGCAGGCAGCGACCTGCGTGCTGAGCGCGCCGAGCGAAATGCCGCCCAGGGCAACCTTGCCGTCGCCCTGCCGGCGGCACCACTCGACCAGCGTGGCGAATTCTCGCGCTGCCTGAATAAAGTGGTACAGGCCCGAGATCGGTGCAGCATGCAGGAAGGCTTCGCCCCCAAAGAAGCCGAGGCGAGTGCGCCGATTATGGCCCGGTGCATCCGGCATCAGGACACGGATGCCGGCGCGAACCAGCGACAGAAAATCCAATGGCCCCTTGACCATCATCTCCAGTTCCATGGCGAGACCGTGGCCCCAGATCAGGCTGGGCGTGCTGGCGTCGGCTCCCATGGGCTCATAGACATGCACCCAAGCCGTATCGCCGCCGCCATGGGCAACGGCCGGCGCAACCGGGCTATGGAATTTCAACCAGTATTCGGCGATTCCCCCCGAGGCATTACTGCCGATCACGGTGCGTCGGCTGACCTCGATGGATGGCAGACGGTCCGGCAGCGCAAACATGCGCTCGATAGCAGCCGGTTCCTCGCGCAACTGGGCAAGAGCGATATCGGGTTTAGGAATATCGTAATTGACCGCTGGCACCCGGTGCCTGCGGGCAAACATCATATAGGCCATGCGATGACCTATATGCGCCTGCGCCGATTGCCGCCGCGCGACTTCGATCTGCGCTAACTTTTCCGCGGGTATGGTTGAGCCCGAATTGAAAGCCGCGTCATGCCAGACGTCGAAAGCATGATCGGCAGCCACACGCAGCACGGCCGTATGCTTGATGCGCGTCTTCAGGCGGTCCGGAATGCGAGACAGATTAAGCAGCTCGGCAAACCGGGGTGGGTCGCCATCGGCGAGATTGGCTGCCGCCCAAGCGCGCGAGGCCGGCAGCAACCGCTTAAAGCCCCAAAGACAAATTGGATCAATAATCGGCTTTGCCAAAAGGCGATTGCTGAGCGGAATAGGATGAGCGATTGCCGAGCGGCCGGATGGCATCGCACCGGCCGGCGGGGCGCCCGCCGGCAGCGGGCTGCTTGGCACGGCATCACCCTGCATGGCTTCCTCCGGAAAGTTTCCGGAAGCGCCGTTGGTCGCGTCAGCTGCGCTCATCCAGCCAGGCCATCTGGATGGCTTCGAGGATTTTTTCGTTGGATTTCTGCGGATCGTCATCGAAATCCGGCAAAGCCTGGACCCATTTCCAAAGATCAGTAAACCGCAGATTCACCACATCGACATCGGGATGGTGCTCTTCCAACTCGATGGCGATATCGTGGACATCTACCCAGCGCAGTTTCTTGGCCATCCCGCCGTCCTATTCCATGATTCCGCTCGGCGGCCCAATTACTTGTCGACCATCATATTCCGGGTCGCGCCCGGCAGGCTGACCGTCAGTCCGTCAAGTTCCTCGGTCATTTTGATCTGGCAGCCGAGGCGCGAGGTATGGGTCAAGCCGAAGGCGAGATCCAGCATATCTTCTTCATCTTCGCTGGCGGCTTCCAAGACATCGTACCATTCCGGATCGACGATCACATGGCACGTCGAGCAGGCCAGCGAGCCCTCGCAGGCCCCTTCCAGGTCAATATTGTTGCGATGGGCAATTTCCATCACAGACAATCCGACCGGCGCATCGACCTCGACGCGGTTACCATCCGGATTGATAAAAGTCATCTTCGGCATTGCAATCTCTCCATACGGACCGGCGGTTCGCACAATCCTTTAATTTTTTGCCTTTCGACCCGCAGCCGAAGTGGCATCCGCCGCGGCCCGATCACCCGGCTCGTCAGTTGCCATACTCTTTTCGACCTCGTCAAGGCTGTGCCCGGTCAGCGCCTCGGCAATGGCCCGGTCCATCCGTTTCTGGGCAAAGCCATGCGTTGCCTGTTCCAGGATTTCAACGGTTGCGTTGATCCGGTCCCGGTCTTCGGACGACATCGCCTGTCGTACCTGGGCAATAGCGCCATTGATCGCTGCTTTTTCCGACGCATCCAAGAGATTACCGTCAGCCTTTAACGCGGCTGAAAGCGCCAGAAGCACGCGCTCCGCCTCAACCCGCGCCTCGATCAGCAGCCGGCGCTCCATATCCTCGCGCGCATGCGTCAGGCTGTCGCGCAACATCCCGGCCATCTCATCTTCGGTCAGGCCATAACTCGGTTTGATTTCGATCTCCGCTTTGGCGCCGGTCAGGCGCTCCTCAGCGCTCACCGTCACCAGACCATCGGCATCGACCGCGAACTTCACCAAGATACGGGCGGCGCCGGCCACCATGGCTGGAATGCCCTTCAACTCGAACCGTGCGAGCGACCGGCAAGCATCGACGGTTTCGCGCTCACCTTGAAGGACGTGAATCAGCATACCCGACTGACCATCCTGATAGGTGGTGAATTCCTGTCCCTTGGTGACGGGAATCGGCGTGTTGCGTTCGATCACCTTTTCGACGATGCCGCCCATGGTCTCGATGCCCAGGGACAATGGCGTGACGTCGAGCAACAGCGTGTCGCTGCCTTGCGTAAGCGCCTTCGCTTGCTGGGCCGCGCCGATCGCCACCACTTCATCCGGATCGATATCGGCAAGCGGTTCGCGTCCGAAAAATTTGCTGACCCGGCGGCGCACCGCCGGCACGCGGGTCGATCCACCGACCAGGACGACGCCTTTAACATCGGCCGCTTCGACCCGCGCATCGATCAAGACCTGACGGCAGGCGCGCAGGGTCCGCGCGATCAGCCCGTCGACCAATTGATCGAACGTATCACGTGTTACATTGACATGCAGGACATGACCATCGGCATCGCAGTCCAGCCAGACGCGGTCTTGCGCCGTCAGTGCTTCCTTCGCATGCCGCGCTGCAATCAACAGAGCCCGCGCACCAATCGGCGTCAGCTTGTCCAGCTTCTGGTCGGCAATCACCCATTCGGCCAAAGCATGGTCGAAGTCATCGCCGCCCAATGCGGCATCGCCGCCGGTCGCCAGGACACGGAAGACACCTTTTTCCAAGCGCAGCAGCGAGATATCGAAGGTGCCGCCACCGAGATCATAGATGGCGTAAAGACCTTCCGCCGCTGTATCGAGACCATAAGCCAGCGCCGCCGCGGTCGGCTCGTTGACAAGGCGTAGCACCTCCAGACCGGCAAGCGCCGCCGCATCCTTCGTCGCATTGCGTGCGGCGTCATCGAAATAAGCCGGCACGGTAATCACGGCACGATCGACCGGCTGATCCAGCTTGCTTTCCGCCCGGGCCTTCAACGCACGGAGAATATCGGCCGATACCTCGACCGGCGAGACCGCGCGGTCGCCGATTTTCAACCGCACCATGCCGCCGGCGCTGTCTTCGGCCAACTCATAAGGCAGGCTGCCGCCCAAGGTCTTGACGTCGCCGATACCGCGTCCCATCAGCCGTTTGACCGAACTGACCACCCGTCCATGCTGCTCGATCTGCATGGCTAAAGCCGCGCGACCAACCACGGGTTTATCGCCAACATAGGCAACTACAGAGGGAATCAAGCCATCGCCGCATTGATCACGCAGCACTTCTGCGCGGTCTTCGTGGCTATGAATGACGGCAACCACCGAATTGGTGGTGCCCAGATCGATACCTACGGCAAGGCTATGCTCACGCGCGTGCGGTTCCGGCGTTTCGCCCGGTTCGTGAATCTGCAGTAACACGTCAAAAACTCTCCAGGGCGACCCGGCGCGAACGCGTTTCCTCGAGGAACTTGCGCAGATATTTCAACCGGGTCGTCAAACGATTGGCTGCTGCCAGGTCATCCGCCGCGAAGGCCTTGGAAATCTCCGACAGCAACTTAATGGCGTCGGCCCCCGCTTTGACCGCCAGCTTCTCCACCGCTTCGGCACTTTCCGCTTCGGCCAGCGCCTCACGCGCTTCCATCGCTTCCATCAGCAAAGCGGGATCGTCGACCGTTTGATCCTTGGCAACCGATGCCGTCTGCCCCTTCAACTGCAGAAGGTAGCTGGCGCGCCGCAGCGGATCGTTCAAAGTCTCGAAAGCTTCGTTGAGACTGACCGATTGCTGTTCTGCCATGGTGCGGTCACGGGCCGATTTGTTTGCGAAGCGATCGGGGTGAACACTACGCTGGAAGCCGAGATAGCGCTTTTCCAGGAGATCGATATCGAGATCGAAACTCGGCTCGAAGCCGAGACGTGTGAAATGATCTATCTGCCGGGGCGGCTGGGCCGCACCGCAGGTATGGCAAAACATCGCCTGGACGGACACTGGTCCCTTACAGGACCAGCATTCGGCCAAAGCCGCGCGGGGAATGGCTTTATGCTCGCCGCCGATCATCATCCTCTTCCGTTCCGATCCGCTTGGGACCGCTCAGACGTGGAAGGATTCGCCGCAACCGCAGCGACCCTTTTCGTTGGGGTTGCGGAACTGGAAGCCGGATTGCAGCTTCTCTTCGACATAATCCATCTCAGTACCGAAGATGAACATGGCGGCCTTGGGATCGATCAGGACGGTCACGCCGTCCTGTTCCACCGCCTCGTCCATCGGACCGCGCTCATCGGCAAATTCAAGCGTATAGCTGAGACCGGAGCAGCCCTTGGTACGCACACCGATACGAATACCGACGGAAGGCTTGCCCCGTTTTTCCAGCAACGCACGCACACGCTCGACGGCCGCCGGCGTCAGCATCATCGCCTGCAGTCGCGGTCGCGGCGCACGCTTTGGCGCCGCTCCGGCGGCAGCTTCCGATGAGGTCGTTACCTGTTCGGACACGATCTTCAATCCTTATTCAGCAGTCTTTATTCGGCGGCCTTGCCACTGGCGGTCTGTCGCTTCTCGCGGTAATCCTTGATCGCCGCCTTGATGGCGTCTTCGGCCAGGATCGAACAATGGATCTTCACCGGGGGCAAGGAGAGATGCTGAGCGATCTCGGTATTCTTGATCTGCTCCGCTTCATCCAGGGTCTTGCCCTTCACCCATTCGGTGGCTAGCGAACTCGACGCGATCGCTGACCCGCAGCCGAAGGTCTTGAACTTGGCATCCTCGATACGACCATCGGCGCCCACTTTAATCTGCAGCTTCATGACGTCACCGCAGGCCGGCGCACCGACGAGACCGGTACCAACGGTACCGTCGTTCTTTTCCAGGGTCCCGACATTGCGCGGGTTTTCATAATGATCGATCAACTGTTGGCTATAGGCCATGACTACTCTCCCTTACTCTTCATCCAATGCGCGTCTGATCAACGCGAGTTCTGTGTTCGGTCAGTCAGTGTTCCGCCCACTGGATCGACTTGATATCGATGCCTTCTTGAGCCATTTCCCAAAGCGGGCTCATCGCCCGCAACCGGTTGACGGATTCGATGATATGCTCAACGGCATAATCGACATCCTGCTCCGTTGTGAAGCGGCCAATACCAAGCCGCAGCGAGGTATGGGCCAATTCTTCCTCGACGCCGAGGGCGCGCAACACGTAAGACGGCTCCAACGAAGCCGAGGTACAGGCCGAACCGGACGACACCGCCAGATCCTTGATGCCCATCATCAAGCCTTCGCCTTCAACATAAGCGAAAGAAAGGTTGAGATTGCCGGGGATACGCTGATCAAGATCGCCATTGAGGAATACTTCCGGCAGACGTTCCTTGAACTGCTTATACATCCGGTCGCGCAGATATTTCAGGCGCTCGGCTTCGCTCGCCATTTCCTTTTCGGCAATCGCGCAGGCTTCGCCGAGACCGACGCAAAGCGGGGTCGCGAGCGTGCCGGAACGCATGCCGCGTTCCTGACCACCACCGTGGATCAGGGCATCCAGCCGCACCCGGGGCTTACGGCGTACATAAAGGGCACCAATGCCTTTCGGCCCGTAAATCTTGTGGCCCGAGATCGACATCAAGTCGATGTTCATCGCGTTGACGTCGAGCGGTATCTTGCCGACCGCCTGCGCAGCATCGGTATGGAAGTAAACGCGGCGCTCGCGACAGATCTTGCCAATCTCAGCCAAAGGCTGGATCACGCCGATCTCGTTGTTCACGGCCATGATCGAGACGATGACCGTCTTCTCGGTGATCGCCGCCTTCAACTGCTCCAAGTCGATCAAGCCGTTCTGCTGCACCGGCAGATAGGTAACCTCGAAACCTTCCATCTCCAGATGACGGCAGGAATCCAATACGCATTTATGCTCGGTCACCGTGGTAATGATGTGGTTCTTGCGATCTTTCTGGAAATGCGCGACGCCTTTGAGCGCCAGATTGTTCGATTCCGTCGCGCCCGAGGTGAAAATCACTTCCTTCTCATCGGCACCGATGATCGATGCGACTTGCCGGCGTGCCTTCTCCACAGCCTCCTCGGCTTCCCAGCCGAAAGGATGGTTGCGCGAATGGGGGTTCCCGAATTTCTCGGTGAAGTAAGGCAGCATCGCCTGCACGACGCGGGGATCACAAGGTGTGGTTGCCTGGTAATCGAGATAGATCGGCAGCTGCGGTTGGTTCTGGCCATCCTGACGCAGGCCATTCACCTGCACCGGCTCATGCACCTGCTGACCGTTTGTCGAACTTCCGTTGACGCTCATGCCACTCACTCTCCTTATTCTCAGGCGGCCGATGAGACGCCGGCCGCGCTTGCTGCGCCCGACATCGCCGTCGCTCCGCCACGTGCCTGGATGGATGACCAAGCGGTAACAAACCGCTCCACATCTCCCAGGCTCGATTGCCAACCCAAACTGACGCGGATCGCCGTACCGGCGGTCGCTGCGTCGAATCCCATCGCGGTGATGACATGGCTGGGCCGCACCTTGCCGGAAGAGCAGGCCGAACCGGCGCTCACAGCAATGCCGGCCAGATCGAGAGCCATCACCAAAGTCTCACTGTTTTTCGTCCCGACCGCGAAACAACTGGTATTCGGCAAGCGCATCTGACCCTGACCGAGGGCGGTGCCCTGACTCCGTCCAAAAATGGTGATCGGCTGGCCGAGCGACAACAGCCGTTCTTCCAGCTTGTCACGCAAATAAGCGACCTGCGCCATTTCCGCAGAGGTATCCAGGGCCGCGGCAGCGCCGAAACCGGCGATCGCCGGGATGTTTTCAGTGCCGGCGCGACGACCGCGTTCCTGGCCACCACCGAGCAGCATGGCTGCCATGTCCCGATCCTTGCCGAGAACCAGCGCACCGGCCCCTTGAGGACCCCCCATCTTATGAGCAGACAAGGTCAGGAGATCGACATCCAGCGCCACCATGTCGATGGCGATGCGTCCCGCCGCCTGGCTGGCATCGCAGTGGACCAGGGCGCCATAACGATGCGCGATGACGCTAACCGCCTGGACCGGCTGAATGACCCCGGTCTCATTATTCGCCAGCATGACCGAGACCAAGGCCGGCCGGCTTTCTCGCCGCAGCAGAAAATCCAGTTGATCGAGATCGACTTCGCCACTGCGCTGAACCGGGATCACTTCGGCCCCGGCGATACGGGCCGGACGCAGAACCGAGTCATGTTCGATTGCTGAAACCAGAAGCCTGCGGGACTCGCGATTGAACAGAGCCAGATTGTTGGCCTCGGTACCGCTCGCGGTAAAGATGACGCTCTCCGGGCGGGCACCGACCAAAGCGGCCACCTGCGCACGCGCGGTATCCACCCGGCGCCGCGCGCCGCGTCCATAAAGATGCACCGAAGACGGATTGCCGGTTTCGACCAATGCCTCCGCCATCACCGACAGCGCCTCGGGGCGCACCGGCGAGGTGGCGTTGTAATCAAGATATGTTGCCGGCTGGTTCGTCATTCCCTTCTTCCCCGCGGCTATTCGGCAGCAACATTAGCACCGTCGCTGGCGACGGGCCGCGATTGCGGCGGCACAGCCGCCTTTTCATCGGTCGTGGTTTCCAACCGACCCATCGGCACAGCCTTGCCGAGAACCCGGCGCTGGCAGACATCCGCCAACGAAACGGAACTCAGAAAAAGCTGGATCTGATGGGAAAGCTCTTCCCACAGGTCATGAGTGAGGCAGCGGCTTTTGTCGCTATGGCAGCCGGCACCCGAATTCGGCTTACACCGGGTCGCCCGGATGGGCTCATCAACCGCCAAAATGGCATCGGAAATCCGTGTATCCTCCGCGCTTCGTGCCAGAAGGTATCCGCCGCCCGGACCACGCACACTTTTCACCAAACCGCTTCGACGCAACTTGGCAAAAAGCTGTTCAAGATAAGACAGCGAAATTTCCTGCCGTGTGGAGATATCCGCCAAAGCTACTGGCCGGCCATTGCTGTTGCTGGCAAGGTCCACCAGCGCCATGACTGCATATCGTCCTTTGGTGCTCAGCCTCATCGACTTGCCTCCTTCAGCCAAGGAGACGCGGCTTCCGGGACCAAGCCCGGTTCGTCCGACGTCGCGGCTTTGCCCGGCAACGCACCATTCAGGGTGACGGACAAGGCCTTTGCCTCCTCAAGCTCTCCTTCCAATGCCCGCAACCGCGCTTGCAGGCTGGATACCTGATCCAACAATCCTTCGATCGCCCGCGCCGTGGGATCCGGCAGGTCGCGGGACGGGATGCCATAGGCATTGAACTCACTGCAGCTGCCTCTGGGCATCACCAGGCGGCCGGGATTGCCGACGACGGCGGCACCCGGCGGTACATCTTTTAAAACCACCGATGCGGCACCTACGCGAGCGCCGGCGCCGACGGTTATATTGCCGAGCACCTGCGCGCCGGCGCCCACAATCGCGCGGGACTCCAGCGTTGGGTGACGCTTCACCCCGATCTGGGCCGCGGAATTCACCGAGGGCAAAATGCCTCCCAGCGTAACGCCCTGATACAGTGTGACGTCGTCTCCGACGATAGCCATTTCGCCGATCACCGTTCCCATTCCATGATCGATGAAGAGACGTTGGCCAATTCTGGCCCCCGGATGAATCTCGATTCCGGTTACCCAGCGCGCAATCTGAGAAACGACCCGACCGAAGGTCTTAAATCCATTGCGCCACAAATAGTTAGCCAAGCGATGCGCTATCACGGCATGGAAGCCGGGATAGGTTAACGCAACCTCGAAACGGGAGCGCGCCGCGGGGTCCCGCGCGATAATCCCGTCCAGTTCCTCTGCAAGGCGCTTGAAAATCATACCGGCCATCGTGTTTACTAGCTCGCCGCCGAGCGCCAAGACCTACAGCTTTTGTCGGATATTGACGCGGGGCGACTGCGGGAATGCCATTCGTATTGGTGATATAGTATGCCCTACTACCACAGTCAAGTTTATCACCGCGGCTCAGAAAAAGCCTGGCTCTTTAAATCCCCTATATGATATCAACTATTACACTTTTTAGCCAAAGCGGGCGCCTCGCGCCCACAAAGCCGAGGCGGCTGACCCCGAGCCGGCGCAAAAGGAACGAGCTGAATAGGCATGCCTGAAGTCATTATGAACGGGCCGGAAGGCCGCCTGGAAGGGCGCTATCAGCAGGGTAGTGGCCCCAATGCACCAATTGCGCTGATGCTGCATCCGCATCCGCAACATGGCGGCACGATGAACAACAAGGTTATCTATGCCTTGTTTCAAAGCTTCCAAAAACTGGGGTTTTCGGTCCTACGCTTCAATTTTCGCGGCGTCGGCCGCAGCCAAGGAAAATTTGACCGGGGCGAAGGGGAATTGAGCGATGCCGCCGCTGCCTTGGACTGGCTGCAGACCTGGAACCCCAATGCCAGCCAGTGCTGGATTGCCGGCTTTTCCTTCGGTGCCTGGATCGGCATGCAGTTGCTGATGCGCCGACCGGAAATCAGCGGCTTCATCTCGGTGGCGCCGCCGGCCAATATTTACGATTTCAGCTTCCTGGCGCCCTGCCCCTCTTCGGGCCTGATGGTCCAGGGCGACCAGGATACGATCGTGCCGCAGGAATCGGTCACCAAACTGGTGAACAAACTGAGCCATCAACGCGGGATCAAGATCGACTACCGGATGATCCCCGGCGCCACTCACTTCTTCACGGAGCACCTGGACCAATTGACCCAGACCGTGGACGAATATCTCAATGCGCAAGTGCCGGAAGTTGCAGCCAAGATCCGGGCCACACGCTGATCCGGAATAAGCCGGTCTTGATCACACGCAGTAAAAAGACGGCGCCTGTTGCAGAACAGGCGCCGTTTTCGCGATCACCGGTGGTTGTGCCGATGCAATGTCCCGCCGCTCAAGGGACGGGGGGCACCGGTGGTACCCGGAAAGCTAATCGGCAGGCCGGCAGAGGATCTTACGGCCATGAAGGCAAAAGCCTGCGCTTCCAAAGCATCGCCATCCCACCCGACTGCCTCGACCGGATCGACGGGGACGGATAGACGCCGGCGCAGCTCCTCCATTAGGACCGGATTGTGGCGTCCACCGCCGGTTACCAGCCAGCGGGCGGCAGGCTGCGGGAACCATTGCAGGGCCGCCGCTACCGTCGCCGCGGTAAAAGCCGTCAGCGTGGCCGCCCCATCAGCCGCCGAGGATCCGGTGGGCATGAGTTTGCGAAAGGCATCCCGATCGAGCGATTTCGGGGCCGGTGCCTGGAAATACGGGTGCGCCAACCAGTGCGCCAGCATTTGCTCGTCAACCCGTCCAGCCTTCGCCAAGGCGCCGCCGTGATCGACCGCCCGCCCCGTATGCAGGAGCGCCCAGTCGTCAATGAGGGCATTGGCCGGACCGGTATCGAAAGCCAGCAGATCCTGCTCGGGCGAACCGATCCAGGTGACATTGCCAACGCCGCCGAGGTTAAGGACTGCCAGCGGCCCCGCCAGCCCCGCCGCCAAGGCCCGATGATAGACGGGCGCGAGGGGCGCCCCCTGCCCGCCAGCCGAGACGTCATTGCTGCGGAAGTCATTGATGACATCGATGCCGGTCGCCTGGGCCAGCAGGGCGCCATCGCCGATCTGCCAGGTGCGGCGCTTCTCCGGCTCATGCAGGATGGTCTGGCCGTGGAAACCGATTAGGGCGATATCCCGGGGCGCGCGATCGGCCAGCCGCAACAGCTCCAACACAGCGACGGCATGTCGTTCGGTCAATTCCTGTTCCACCTCTGTGACAGTTTTTTCCTCCGCACCGCCAAGGCAGGCGCGCAGAGCACCGCGAAAGACGTCGTCATAAGGTATGGTCAGGCTCGGACCGTAAGCGGTGACCGCATTGCCGTCGGTGCGCAGCAGCGCCGCATCGATGCCGTCGCAGGACGTGCCACTCATTAGTCCGATGGCCCAGACTTCCGCCGATTTAGGCATACTTCCCCTTCCACTCGTTACTCATCCCCAGGTTCATTCCCTGGCTCTTATCCCTGGCCTGCCCCTGGCGTCGAGTTTGATCGGCCTCGGCTTTCTGTGTTACATCAGCGCCCGTTCTCCGGGACACTAACAAAATTTCCCGGGAAATTTTAGTCCGAGCCACCATTTTGCCCAAGCAACGAGCCTAAGATGTTTAAGCCGAAATCAGATTTCCTGCGTGTGATCCTGGAGCGCGGTTACCTGCACCAGTGCACGGCGCTGGAGGAACTGGATGCCCTCGCCGCCAAGGGACCGATCACCGGCTATATCGGCTTCGATGCCACGGCGGACAGCCTGCATGTCGGCTCGATGGTGCAGATCATGCTGCTGCGCCGCCTGCAACAGACTGGCCATCGCGCCATCGCGCTAATGGGCGGCGGCACCACCAAGATCGGCGATCCCAGCTTCCGGGACCAGTCGCGCCCGCTGCTGGACGAAACGGCCATTAACGCCAACCTCGCCGGGATCAAGAAGGTGTTCGGCAAGTTCCTGACATTCGGATCCGGTCCCACCGATGCCATGATGGTGAACAATGCCGATTGGCTGGACCGCCTGAACTACATCGAATTCCTGCGCGATTTCGGCCGGCATTTCTCGGTCAATCGCATGCTGAGCTTCGATTCGGTCAAATTGCGCCTGGACCGCGAACAGCCGCTAAGCTTCCTCGAATTCAATTACATGATCCTGCAGGCCTATGACTTTGTCGAATTGGCGCGGCGCAACAAGTGCGTCTTGCAGATGGGCGGGTCGGATCAATGGGGCAATATTGTCAACGGCGTTGAACTTGGCCGCCGCGTCGACAATCGCGACCTGTTCGGCCTGACCTCGCCGCTGATCACCACCGCTTCTGGGGCGAAAATGGGCAAGACGGCGGCCGGTGCGGTCTGGCTGAATGAGGAAAAGCTGTCCGCCTATGATTACTGGCAGTACTGGCGCAATACTGAGGACGCCGATGTCGGTCGGTTCCTGAAACTCTTCACCGATCTGCCGCTCGATGAGATCGCCAAGCTGGAAGCGTTGCAGGGTGCTGAGATCAACGAGGCGAAGATCGTGCTGGCGAATGAAGCGACAGCTTTGTGCCACGGTTCGGCCGCCGCCGCCGCTGCTGCCGAAACCGCGCGGCGCACCTTCGTCGAGGGCGGACTGGGCGAGGAGCTGCCGAGCATCGATATCGCCCAGGCGGATCTCGCAACCGGTATCCCTGCCTATGAGCTGCTGCGCCGCAGCGGTCTCGTCACCAGCAATGGCGAAGCCCGCCGGCTGATCAAAGGCGGCGGCGCTCGCCTCAACGACGTCTCCATCAGTGACGAGAACCGCAAGATCGGCACCGCGGATATCAATGCCGACGGCGTGATCAAGCTGTCGTCAGGCAAGAAGCGGCATGCTGTGATCCGCGCCATCTGAGCGGCTACTTGTTCTCCTGATTGCGCGGCTTCGGCCGCGCAGGCACCTGGCCGACATCATCGTTATCGTCCGCATCGGTGCTGTCATTGCTGAAAAGATTGCGCAGGAAGCCCGGCGCCAGCGCGGACCAGGGATTGATATCGATCTTAGGTTCGGCCAATCCGCCCGTGATCGCGTATGTCGCGGCAAATAACCCTTCACCGGCACCACCCTGGATGATGTTGCCGATCACCGGAATGTTGCCGAGAATGCTGTTGAAGGCATAAGCGGGCACCAGCGTGCCCTTGACATTGATCTGATCGCGGTCGAGATCGATGCGGCCTTGCGCCGTCAGGCCGATCGACGGGCCGGCACTGCGGAATTTGCGGATATCAACGACACCTCGGGTCTTGGTGAACCTGGCAGTGGCGCCATCGAAGAAGAAGCCCTCGCCAGTCAGCACATCGACGAGCCCGGTGAGCGAGGCGACTGTCAGAAAGCGGACGAAGAAGGGCGTGCCGACCAGGCGGTAGGATTTCATCTCCAGCTTGCCGCGCAAGGGCCGTTTGGGCTCACTGTCATTGACCGTACCGGTAATCGATAGCTCGCCGCCTTTGATATAATCGTAGATATTCAGGGCCTGCAATGCGCCGCCGCCATCCTTCGTCTGCGCCGTCAGTTGATGCATGCCGTTGCCGGCTGGCCGATAGGCGAAAGTCAGTGGCTGCCCGCCAGGCAAGCTGGCACGCACATCAATGATGTCCCACCACAGCGGGTCACGCTTGACCTCGACCGACACGTTGCTCAGTTCGCGCCCATCGGCGATACGGGCGGTGCGAAGATTTGCGGCTTTCAGGGTGAAGGGGCGCTGCGGCGTCTCCGCTTCGGCTTCCAAGGTGGCATCGTCCTTTGGCGGCATCTTTCGTGCCGTATCATCGCTCGACATATACGGCTCGACATCCAAGGTCCCGCCGCCGACCACGACATCGATACGATCGCCGACAAAGCTCGCCTCTACATCCTCGACATCCGTGTGATCGTATTTGGCTTCCGCGATCTTGACCTTGTCGACACCACCATCGGGCTTGAAGGTCAGGCTGCCATTGCCGGAAAGATTGCCTGCTGTCACGGCGAAAGACGGGATCGCCACGGCTCTGTCGCCGACCAGATCCAACCGTAATTTGGCAGCGCCGGATGTTCCGGCCGGTTTGCGCCATTTCAGAAAATCGATATTGATCGTCGAATCCCGCAAGTCGAAGGTGGCATCCAACTGCCCCCGCTTGTCGGGATAGCGCGTAAAGGTGAGGTCCGCCTTCCCCGGCCCGTCGATATAGGGCCGAAAATCATATCCGAGCAGCGCGCGCTGATCCGCCGTGGCGGTGCCGACCGCGTGAATCTGCTGGTCGAATTGCGCATTGTCGGTGAAGTTCTCGGTCCAGCTGACATCGAGGGGAATCCCCGCCAGTTTCGCCGGCCCCTTGATGGTCATGCTTTTCTGCGTCAAATCGAGCGAGAGGTTGCCCTCCGTGACGTCCTGGCCAAACATCGCCTTTTTCAGGCCGATATTCTCCAGCGTGGCGCGTACCGCCAGCTTCACCCGCGCGAAAGTCAGATCCTTTTCCGCCGGGAAGTCGAATTGTATATGCGCCGTCGCATCGCCGCTGCTATTGGCCGGCTTCAAACCCAGCTTGGTCGGATAGCCGAGACGCGGATTATCCAGCAAGGTCAGGGCATCCACCAGCGGACTGCTGAGATCGCCACCGACACTGACCGTCTGATCCTCCTGGTCGAGCCCGGCAATCATCAGCTTGCCGCCGGTGATCTTGATCTTGCCGGCACGACCGCCCTTGATATCGGCGGCGAATTGTTTCTCGGTAAATGTTGCGGTTGCCGAGCCCCCGGTGATCGGCGGCAACGGACGCAGGTAATGGACTGTCAGGTTGCTCACCTGCATCGTGCCATTGACTTCGACTACCGGACGCTCGCCCGGCGTGGCCGGCGCTCTGAGCATGATACTGGCTTGCAGATCGTCGATCATGCCGGCGGGGATATTGGGCACCAGCCAAGCCCGCGTATCCTCCGCGGCGCCAATCGGCCAATAGCCGTCCATCAATGCCGCATCGAACTTGCTGGCCGACAGCTTCAATTGCACTTTCATCGGCCCACCATCCGAAGCGGTCCCGCGTAAAAGCCCCTCGATCGAACCCGTCAGCCGCAGGATCGGCCCATCGATATTCGCCGTCAGATCATAGAGCGTGATGAGGTCATTCGAGGAATCGAGGCTGCCCGCCAGAGAAAGCGACTGGAGGGGGATGGGCTTCTTGATGTGCTCCGGCATGGAGACCGTACCGGGACCGCCCGTCATCTCGAAATGCGTGGGGCCAATCCTGCCGTCGAGATCGAATTCCGTCTTCACGCGGCCGCTCAGCGGCACATCGACATTCTCAAGTATCTTCAGACCGGGTTGGGCGAGTTGCAGCTTGCTCGCCTGCAGGCCGTTCATTTGCGCATCGATTTCGAGTTTCTTGGTCTTGTTGCTCAGTCTCAACTGGCCGGTCAGGGAAGCCGGCGAACCGAGATCCGGCGATTCAAGACTGATCGTCCCATCAAGCCCCTCGCGATCGCGCGTCACATTGATCTGCACCTGCTCGGCGCGCCAGAAAGTCCGGGCCTGACGATCCGCCAAAGTGATATCGCCGCCGATGATGGCGACTTCCGTGAGGTAGCCGGTCTGTTTGTGAGGATCTGGCGGCGCCAGCAATTCACCGAAAACCCGCGCCAGCACCTCAGACTGGTTGTCCGCCGCATCCGCTGAATCGCCCGCCAGTTCATGGGGCCCGAACATCAGCCGGTTATCGTGGCTGCGCCAGAATCGCAACGAAGGTCCAAAAATTTCGATCCGGCTGGGCGCGATCACGCCGCGCATCAAGGCTCGGGCGCTTAATGAAATACCGGCTTCCGGAATGGTTGCGAGATCCCGCCCCTTGCGATCGCGGACATGCAGATTGACGCCGCGCACATCCAAAGCGCGGCGCCAGCCGGCCCAGGTGAGAACGGCATCGTCGATCGTAATCCGCAGGTCCTGGTCAGGTCCATTGACGGCCTCTTCCAGATACGGCACCAGAAATCGCAGATGGACCGGCCCTTCATAGGTCAACCGCCAGGCCAGAAACCCGATCAGCAGGGCCAAGCCAGCCAGGGCGGCACCGAGAGCCTCCAGCACAAACTTTGTCGTGCGTCGTATCACGTCCCCACCATTGGTATCCTAGCCGTCGGTTTCCTCTCCCTTCTGGCCCCTGGCCTGTCAGTGATCTTGACCATGCCGCCATCCTTCAGCAGTCTCGATCACAGCCATAGCCGTCCCCCGAGCCTGCATGATGCCCTCGATTGACCAGCAACCGACCCTCGCCCTTGATCCAGCGCGCTTGCCGCGTCCAAGCGACATCCGCCAGGCCGAACTTGGCCGTGAGCATCTGGCCGAGAAACTGCGGGCCGAGAATTCGGACGGCGCTGTCAACCAGCTGAAATCGCCCGGTGTCGCAGCCCTGCTTGATGCGATTTTCGGCAATAGTCCCTTCCTTGGGCAATGCATTCTCGCCGAGTCGGCTTTCTTCCTGGAAGTTTTAACCAACCGGCCAGAGGCTGTCTGTAATAAAGTATTGCAAAATCTAAAGGATTCGACTGCTGCCAGCGGCGAAGAGCAGGAATTGATGCGTCTGCTCCGCCGTGCCAAGCGGCAATGCGCCCTGCTCATTGCCGTCGCCGACATCGCCGGCTGGTGGTCACTGGAGGAGGTGACCGGTGCCTTGAGCGATCTTGCCGAGACCGCCTTGCAGGCTGCCATCGGATTCTTGCTGCGGCGCCTGCATGATGGGGGGGAAATCATCCTGCCCAATCTGGTGCATCCCCTAAAGGATTGCGGGCTCATTGTGCTCGCCCTCGGAAAGTTGGGCGCCCGGGAGCTCAATTACAGCTCAGATATCGACCTTATGATTCTGTTCGAGCCCGAAAAGGTCCGATATGAAGGACGCAAAAGCGTTCAGGAATGCTTTGTCCGTCTCGCGCGCAATCTTGTCAGGTTGATGCAGGACGTGACCGAGGACGGCTACGTCTTCCGCACCGATCTGCGGTTGCGACCCGATCCCGGCTCCACACCCCTGGCACTCTCGACCTTGGCGGCAGAAACCTATTACGAGGGCATGGGGCAGAATTGGGAACGGGCGGCCATGATCAAGGCCCGTCTGGTCGCCGGCGACGAAGTTGCAGGCGCCCAGTTCCTCCGCAATCTGCGCCCTTTCATCTGGCGCAAGCATCTCGACTTCGCCGCCATTCAGGACATCCATTCGATCAAACGGCAAATCCACGCAGTTAAAGGGCACCGCGAAGTGGCTGTTGCCGGCCACAATATCAAAGTGGGACGTGGCGGCATCCGCGAGATCGAATTCTTCGCCCAAACCCAGCAATTGATCTGGGGCGGCCGATTGCCGGAATTGCGGGTCCCGGCGACCTGCGCTGCCATCGATATGCTGGTCGCCTTCGACAAGACCAAGCCGGCGGTGGCGGCGGCGTTGAAGGAAGCTTACCGCTATCTGCGTCATGTCGAGCATCGGCTGCAGATGATCGCCGATCAACAGACGCAGACCTTGCCAGAAGCAGGCATGGCGCTTGACCGGCTCGCCTTGTTCTGCGGCCATGGCGATACCGCCGAATTCTCGCGCGTGCTGCTGCATCATCTGGGACAGGTCGAAGATCACTACGCCGAACTGTTCGAGGAATCGCCGTCGCTGGGCGGCAGCGCCGAAGCTGGATCCGGCAATCTCGTCTTCACCGGAACCGAGGACGACCCAGCCA
Source organism: Dongia soli (assembly GCF_034044715.1). Classification (NCBI taxonomy): domain Bacteria; kingdom Pseudomonadati; phylum Pseudomonadota; class Alphaproteobacteria; order Rhodospirillales; family Dongiaceae; genus Dongia; species Dongia soli. The sequence goes on from NZ_JAXCLW010000003.1 coordinate 101,886, forward strand.
CGGTCGAGACGTTACAGCAGATGGGCTTCACTGACGGCGCCGCGGTTTCCGCACTGGTACGCGCCTGGCATCATGGCCGATATCGCTCGACCCGCAGCGCCCGTGCCCGTGAGTTGCTGACTGAATTGATGCCGCAATTGCTGGAAAGCCTGACGAAGACGGCAGATCCCGATACCGCTTTTCGCCGTTTCGATGGCTTTCTCCGGGGATTGCCGGCCGGTGTGCAGCTTTTCTCGCTGCTTTACGCCAACCCCAACCTGCTCGGCCTCATCGCCGATGTCATGGGTTCCGCGCCGTTACTGGCGGAGATGGTCAGCCATTCGCCGGTTCTGCTCGACGGCGTCCTGAGCGCCGGCTTCTTCGAGGCGGTGCCGGACCGTGAGGATCTGCAGCGCGATCTCGCGCGCCAGCTCGCCATGGGCAACGATTTTCAGGACAGCCTCGATATCCTTCGTCGCTGGACCAAGGACCTGCAATTCCAGATCGGCGTGCGCCTGCTGCATAGCGGCGCCTATATCGATGCGGCGGCCAGCGACCTGAGCGATGTCGCCGATACGGCCATTGCGGCATTGCTGCCGCTGGTCACCGAGGAATTCGCGCGCCAGCACGGGGCATTGCCAGGAGAAGGTCTGGCGGTCATCGCACTTGGCAAACTCGGCAGCCGGGAGATGACCATTACCTCCGATCTCGACCTGGTTTTCATCTACGACATACCGGAGGGTGCCGAGGATTGGGACAGCACGTTGTCGGATGGCGCCAAACCGCTGGCACCGATGCAATATTATGCCAGGCTGGCGCAACGCTTCATCAATGCGATGACCGCCATGACCGGCGAGGGCAAGCTTTTTGATGTCGATATGCGCTTGCGGCCCTCCGGCAATTCCGGCCCGATCGCCAGCGGCCTCGGCCCCTTCGAACGCTATCAGAGCGAGGAGGCCTGGACGTGGGAACATATGGCGCTGACTCGCGCCCGGGTGGTCGCCGGCAAACCGGGGATGCAAGCGCGTATCGAAGATACCTTGCGGCGTATTCTGGCCCGGCCGCGCAATCCCGAGAAGCTGCGAACCGATATCGTCGACATGCGCCAGCGTATCCTACAGCAATATCGCGGCGACAATCCCTGGGACCTGAAATACTATCGGGGCGGCCAGGTGGATATCGATTTCGTCGCGCAATATCTCCAATTACGTCACGCGCATGCGCATCCGCAACTCCTGCGGCGCAATCCGATCAGCAGCCTGAAAGCGGCACGCGAGCTCAATTTGCTCGAGGCAGAGATGGCCGACGATCTGATCATCGCCGGCACGCTTTGGAGCCGGTTGCAGCAGATGATCCGCCTGATGGTTGCCGGCCGCATCGACAACACGAAGCTGCCGCCGCCGACCCAGAACCACCTGGCCATGGTTGCCGGTTGCCCCGATTTTCCTGCTCTCCAGGAAGAAATCGAGATGCGCGCACAATCTGCTTTGCGCGCCGTCACCAGTTTGTTATCGGGATAAGAGCAGGACTGGGCTATGATCCAAGCCACGATCCAGCAATGGACGAATGATCGCGTGTCACGAGGGAAATAATATGTCGTTGAGTATCGGCGATAAAGCACCGGCTTTCACCATGAAGACCGATGGTGGCGGTAAGGTTTCGCTTGCCAGCCTGAAAGGCAAAAATGTCGTTCTTTATTTCTATCCAAAGGACGACACCAGCGGCTGCACCGCCGAAGCTTGCGGTTTTCGCGACGATATGCCGAGCTTCGGCAAAATCGATGCGGTCGTGATCGGCGTTTCGCGCGATAGCGTCGAAAGCCACGATAAATTCAAGAAAAAATATGATCTGAATTTTCCCCTTGCCAGCGACGAGACCGGCAAAGTCACCGAAGATTACGGCGTCTGGGTGGAAAAGAGCATGTACGGCAAAAAGTATATGGGAATCGAGCGCGCGACCTTTTTGATCGATGGTAAAGGGATCATTCGCGGCATCTGGCGTAAGGTGAAAGTGAACGGGCATGTCGAGGATGTGCTGAAGGCCATCAAGGCGCTCTGAGGGAGCGTCCCAGGTTAGCTCCCTTGCGGATGGGTCTGGCGGGAGATAGGCGCGAAGGGATCTCTGGCTTTCCACCTTCGCCCGGTTATGATGCCGCCATGAAACTGCGGCACTCGGCAATCGATATTCTGACCACGGCGGATCCAGCGCTTAAAGTCGCCAAGTCGCGCGAGCTCGCTTCTGCTTGGCGCGCCGGCGCTGTCGAGCAAGGTTTCACTCCAGCCCACATGCCCGATCGACCGGCGCGGCCTGAACGACCGGAATTATGCCGACCCGGTGATATGCCGAGGCGCAAGGCCAGCGGCAGCGCCGCGAAACGCATTGCTTTGTTGCATGCCCTGGCGCATATCGAGCTCAATGCCATCGATCTCGCCTGGGATATGGTGGCGCGTTTCGGTAGCGACGACTCGCCCCGCGGTTTTTTTGATGATTGGGTTCGTGTCGGCGATGAGGAAGCACTGCATTTTGCCTTGCTGAGCCAGCGCCTTCAATCGCTCGGCGCCGCCTACGGCGATTTGCCCGCTCATGATGGCTTATGGAGTGCGGCCACCGAGACGGCGCATGATCTTCTGGCCCGGCTCGCCATCGTGCCCCTGGTTCTTGAAGCGCGCGGCCTCGATGTCACGCCGACGATGATCACCGATCTGAAACGCTTCGGTGACAGCGAAAGTGCGGCCATCCTACAGCGCATCTATGACGATGAGATCGGCCATGTGGAGATCGGCAGCCGATGGTTTCACGCCATTGCCGAAAAACGCAATCTTGTACCTGTTGAGGCTTGGCAGGAATTGGTGAAGCGGCATTTCCGCGGCCATCTCAAGAGGCCATTCAACACGGCCGCCCGCGACACCGCGCATCTGCCGGCAGATTTTTATGAACCGATCGCTGGCTGAGCGGCAGCCGAGACGGCAACCGGCTCTCCTGTTCACGATTACTGCACAGTCTCGCCATGCAGCCCCAGATCGAGCCCATCGCGCTCGATCTCCTCGGTCACCCGCAGGCCGATGATCAGATCGACGACCTTCAGAATGACAAAGGTACCGATGGCGGACCACAATACGGTCAGCAGAATACCTTCGACCTGCGTCATCACCTGCGCCACATTGCCCTCGATCAGCCCCACGGGTGCGTTGCCGCCCTTCACGGCTTGGGTTGCGAAGACGCCGGTGAGTATAGCGCCAACGATACCGCCGATGCCGTGCACCCCGAAGGCGTCGAGCGCATCGTCATAGCCAATAAGATTCTTCACACTCGTCGCAGCGAAGAAGCAGATGATACCGGCGCTGATGCCGATGATAAGCGCGCCGATCGGATCGACGAAACCGGAAGCCGGGGTAATGGCGACGAGACCGGCGACCGCACCGGAAATGATGCCGAGCACAGATGGATGCTTTTTCAGTGCCCATTCGACGAACATCCAAGAAAGGCCTGCCGCTGCCGTAGCGATCTGCGTGACCGCCATCGCCATGCCGGCTGTGCCGCCTGACGTCAAAGCCGAGCCCGCATTGAAGCCGAACCAGCCGACCCAAAGCAATCCGGCGCCGGTCACGCTATAGATAAGGTTATGCGGCGGCATTGGCGTCCTGCCATAGCCACGGCGCTTGCCGATGAGGGCCGCCACCAGACCGCCGATACCGGCATTGATATGCACCACCGTGCCGCCGGCAAAATCCAGGACGCCCTTGTTGAACATCAAGCCTGTACCGGCCCAGACCATATGGGCGACCGGCGAATAAACGAGCAGCGACCAGAGCGCGGTAAACAACAGCATGGCGCTGAACTTCATGCGATCGGCAAAAGCACCTGTGATCAAGGCCGGCGTGATGATCGCGAAGGTCATCTGAAAGCACATGAAGACCGATTCGGGGATGGTGCCGGAAAGCGCGCCCACCTCCATGCCCTTGAGGAAGAGGCGGGAAAAATCGCCGATGACAGCATTGCCGCCACTGAAAGCGAGACTGTAGCCAGCGATCATCCAGATTACCGACACCAGGCAGGTAATAGCGAAGGACTGCATGATGACCGAAAGCACGTTCATCTTGCGCACCATCCCGCCATAGAACAAAGCGAGGCCCGGTATCGTCATCATCAGCACCAAGGCTGTTGCGGTCAGCATCCAGGCCGTGTCGCCGCTATTCAATGTGGGTTCCGCCTGCGCCCAGGCGGGCGCGGCAACCAGTGCTGCGCTCCCGGCAAGTTCCAAGACGGCCATCACCCGCAGCGCGGCCCTGCCAACTGAAAAGGCTCGCATTCCCCGAACGCCATTCACCCGCATTCCCGCCTCCTGGATTTTCACTTGCATTGCATCATTACAAAGCAAGCGATATGCCATGCCGAAACCGGCGTTCTGACGGCCCGGCGCAAGGAGAAGGGCCAGAAAGTCGCCTAAATTAAAGGCAATTTCCTGATCACGCCGGTCTTCTGGTTATTTTTTGAGCAATCTGAGGGGAGTTCTCAAGCCTGCTCGTCCTGGCCGCCATGGATCTTGGCAGCCAGGGAAGCCGACAGAAAACGATCGATATCGCCGTCGAGAACGCCCGCCGTATCGCTGGTTTCGACATCCGTCCGCAGGTCCTTGACCATCTGATAGGGCTGCAAGACGTAGGATCGGATCTGATGGCCCCAGCCGATATCGGTCTTGGAGGCTTCGATCGCTTGGGCCACCTCTTCACGCTTGCGCAGTTCCAGCTCGTAGAGCCGGGCGCGCAGCATATCCATCGCCATGGCGCGATTGCGATGCTGCGACCGGTCCACCTGGCAACTTACCACCACGCCGGTCGGCAAGTGGGTAATGCGGATGGCGCTGTCGGTCTTGTTGATGTGCTGACCGCCCGCACCGGAGGCGCGGAAGGTATCGACCTTCAGGTCCTTGTCGAGGATCTCGACCTGGATATTGTCGTCGACCACCGGATAGACCCAGACCGAGGAGAAACTGGTATGGCGGCGCGCGTTGGAATCATAAGGTGAGATCCGCACCAGACGATGCACGCCGGATTCCGATTTCAGCCAGCCGAAAGCGTTGTGCCCTTTGACCTCGATGGTCGCGGATTTCAGGCCGGCTTCTTCACCCGGGCTTTCTTCCAGCCACTCGACCTTATAGCCGTGTTGTTCCGCCCAGCGCGTATACATGCGCATCAGCATCAGTGCCCAGTCCTGCGCCTCGGTGCCGCCGGCCCCAGCGTGAACTTCGAGATAGCAATCGTTCTGATCGGCTTCACCCGACAGGAGGGATTCCAGCTCGCGCTTGGCGACCTCGGCCTTCAGCGTCATGAGCTGCGACTGGGCTTCGTCGATGCTGCCTTCATCGCCTTCCATTTCGCCGAGCTCGGCGAGCGTCAGGGCGTCGTCCAGCTGCCGCTCCATGGCGCGATAGGCACCGATTGCATCGCTGAGATGCGTGCGCTCACGCATCACCTTCTGGGCTTTTTCCGGCTTGTCCCAGATTTGCGGATCTTCCGACAGGGCATTCAATTCGTCGAGACGACGCAGCGCGTTATCCCAGTCAAAGATGCCTCCTCAGCAGGGCCAGGGAAGCACGTATCTCCCCCGCCGCCGCCTCGATCTCAGCGCGCATGGCGAAACCTCAGTCGTGAATAGTCAGATGCGGCGATACATGCGCGAACTCGGCCGATCCGTCAACCCGCAGATCGGCCAGGCCCGCGCGCCAATCGGTCAATATAGGCCGCCGCTGCTGTCGCTTGCTGGCGGGGCGGCTGGGGCAGCAGGTGGAATCGGATTGGGCTGCTGCTGTTGCTGGGTCATTCCGGTTGCCGGTACAGCAGGCTGATCGCTGACGGCCGGCTGCTCGCCCGGCTGGGTGGTATCCGGCTGCGCTGCGCCGGGTTGGGGCGTGCTTGCCGTTTCGTCCTGCGATGCCGAATAGCTGCCGCCCGAATCGATGATCGTGGTTTCGCTATCCGTCGGACCGGCATTGCCGCCCAGCGGAATGATGCTGCCATAGCCGGCATCCTGGCCGTAATTCGAGTTACCCTCGATCACCGCCATCTGTCCCGTCGGCTCGGTACCCGGCTTGAAGGCTTCCAGGATGATCGGGCCTGAATCACCCGGCACCGGCCGTTGGCCGGTCTTGTAGTTCACCCGCACCAGACGCACGCCGGGGGGTACACGGAAAGGTGTCGCCGGCTTATCTTTCAACGCTTGGATCATGAAATCCCGGAAGACCGGCGCCGAGAGCAAGCCGCCCGTTGCCTTGCGGCCCAGAGAACGCGGCTGGTCGAAACCGAGATAGACTCCGGCAGCCAGATCCGGTGAGAAGCCGACGAACCAGACGTCCCGGCCGTCATTGGTCGTACCGGTCTTGCCGGCGATCGGCTTGCCCACCGCCTTGACCAGCGAGCCAGTGCCGCGTTGCACCACGCCTTCCATCATCGAGACCATTTGATAGGCGTTGACGGGATCGAGCACCTGCGGTCGCGTATCGGGAATTTGCGGCGGCGGCTGGTTGTTGTAATTCGCGGCGATGCATCCATCGCAGGGCCGGTCGTCATGACGATAAATCGTCCACCCGTGATTGTCCTGCACCCGGTCGATGAAGGACGGCGTCACCTTCTTGCCGCCATTCACGATCATCGAATAACCGTTGACCATCCGTAGCAAAGTGCTCTCGCCGGCGCCGATTGACATGGCCAGGGTTTGCTGCAGGTTATCCGCGACACCCAAGCGGCCCGCCATCTCCGCCACACGCTTCATGCCCATCGTCTGCGCCAGGCGAATGGTCATCAGATTGCGGGAATGTTCCAGGGCTTCGCGCATGGTCGCCGGACCCAGGAAATCCTTCTCGAAGTTTTCCGGCTTCCACAACGGCAAGCCCGGCCCTTGATCGATCACGATGGGGGCATCGAGAATGATGGTCGAGGGTGTATATCCGGCCTCCAAAGCGGCGAGATAGACGATCGGCTTGAAGGATGAGCCGACCTGCCGCATTGCCTGCGTCGCCCGGTTGAATTCGCTGAGCTCATAAGACCAGCCGCCCGTCAGCGCCAGAACGCGGCCGGTATGCGGATCCATCGCCACGAAAGCCCCGCTGATTTCCGGCACCTGACGCAGCGCATAAATCGCATTTTCCTTCTTCGCCGATGCATTCTCGGACTGTGCGTCCTTGCCTGGTGCGTCCTTGCCTTGCGCGTCGTTCCCCTGCGCGTCGGCAGATTGCGTATCCGGCTTGATCGGCTCGTCGGCTTCCTTGTCTTCCTTGCCGGCTTTCTCGACCGGTTCGACGGCGACGATATCACCGACCTGGAAGACATCCTCGGCCGATTTGATCGCCGGCCCGATATGCCCCTGCCCGGTGCGGTCAACGGTGCGGCGGCGTGCCCAGCTCAAATCACCGGTGGGAATGGTGCCTTGGCTGCCATCGGCGAGGCCGATCTTGGCGCCGCTCTTTTCCACAGACAGCACAATAGCCGGCTGCCAATCATAGAGCCACGGCATCGGCGCCAGATGCGCCATGGATTGCTGCCAGTTATCGGTGGTTTCAAGATGCCGCAGCGGTCCGCGATAGCCTTGCGTCCGGTCGTAATTCACCAACTGCTTGCGCAATGCCCGGTCGGCATCTGCCTGCAGCACCGGATCGACCGAGGTACGAACGCTAAGGCCGCGCTTGTAGAGCCCGTCCTCACCATATTTCGCCAGCAATTCGCGGCGAACTTCCTCGGCGAAATAATCAGCATCGACGCGTTCGGTATTGCCCCTCTGACGCTGGACCAGCTCCTCCGCCTTGGCCGCCTTATCTTCCTCTGCGGTGATGTGGCCGTCCTCAAGCATGCGGTCGATGACCCAATCACGCCGGGCTTTGGCCGCGTCGTGATTGCGCTTGATGCTGTAGTTGTTCGGCGCCTTGGGCAGGGAGGCGAGATAAGCCGCCTCGCCAACCGTCAATTCGTCGAGCGACTTATTGAAATAGTTCAGCGCCGCCGCCGCCACGCCGTAATTGCCGGAGCCGAGATAGATCTGGTTCAGATAGAGCTCGAGAATACGGTCCTTGCTGAAGGCTTTTTCGATGCGCAGCGCCAGGATCGCTTCCTTGACCTTGCGGCCATAGGAGACCTCATTCGACAGCAGAAAGTTCTTCGTCACCTGCTGGGTGATGGTCGAGGCGCCGATCGGCCGGCGATCGCGCCCGTAATTCAGCACGTTGATCCAGGCTGCCTTGATGACGCTGGGAATATCGATGCCGGGATGGCTATAGAAGGATTTATCCTCCGCCGCCAGGAAGGCATTAATGACCCGCTTGGGGATCGCGCCGATCGGCACGAAGACGCGATTCTCCACCGCATATTCCTGCAATAGGCGACCGTCGCCCGCCTGGACCCGGGTCACGAGCGGCGGATCATAACTGGCAAGCTGGTAGTAATCCGGCAGGCCTTCGGAAAAATGCTTGTACACGAACCAGGCAGCGATCGCTCCACAGACGGCGACGACCATCATCAGGCCCAACAGGAAGGAAAGAAGACGCGAAAAGCGCATGACGGATTCGATTCGCCGCTTTGGTTACTGCAATACGGTAGGCGGGTTCAGGCCCGATCTCCCGGTATGTCTGCCGTCCGGTTCATTCGCTTTCGCTCAAGATGCCGACGGGGTCGACCGCCACCGGCAGCCTTATCTAGCTCGATCTTGGCCTTATCCAAGCCATGGGGCAAGATCAAGGCAAATTTATGGTCCGCTTGGTCTTTGAAATGCCGTTTGCGAGCGTCGGGTCTCACCGCCTCACGAGCGCTTAACCAATTCGTGCCAATCGAAAAAATCATCGATGGCGCGCCTGATGGCTTTGGCAAGTTGGGCCTGATGCCCTTTGTTCACCAACAGGGCCTGGTCCTTGATACTGGAGATATAGCCCATTTCCAGCAGGACGGAGGGAACATCCGGCGCCTTGAGAACGGCGAAGCCGGCAGAGCGGTGCGTATGCTCCAGAAGTAAGGTATCTGCCTTCAATTCGCCGACCAGGTCGGTGGCGAAGCGGGACGACAGGTTGATCGTGTCGCGCTGCGCCAAATCGATCAGGATATCGGTCACCATGCCGCTCTGCTTCGACAGGTCGACACCGGCGATGATGTCCGATTTGTTTTCCTGCGCCGCCAAAGCCGCCGCTTCGGAATCGGAGGCCGTCTCGGACAGCGTGTAGACCGAGGCGCCACGCATCAGCGGATCGTTATGGGAATCCGCGTGCAGCGAGATGAAGAGATCTGCGCCATTGTCCCGCGCCACCTTAAAGCGGTCCCGCAGGGGAATATAGACGTCGCTGTCGCGGGTCATCATCACCCGGTAGCGGCCGGTCGACTGCAGTTCCTTTTTCAAGGCTTTGGCGACCGCCAGAGTGATGTTCTTTTCCTTCACGCTGTTGGCGCCAAGAGCGCCTGGATCGACGCCGCCGTGACCCGGATCAATGACGACCAGCGGCTTCAGGACCTTGCTTTTCTTGGCTGCGGTTCTTGTTTTCTCGGCGGTCTTGCCGGTCGTGGCCACCGGATCGCTGGCCGAAGGTTGATCGCCGACCGGCGCCAGGGCATCGGCCGGATCGACGCCTTTCTCTTTATCGCCATCCCTTATGGCGACCGTCATCGCCGGCTTGTCGGTGGTTTTTGCCGCGATCACCGGCCCGGTCTTGCCGCCCTTTACCGCCGAAAGGAAATCCGCTTCGGTCGTGGCCTCCAAATCGATACCGAGGACCGCCGGCTTGCTGCCACTCCCGCCTTCCAGACTCGAGCGGCCGATCCGGGCCGGTTTGGTGAGGTCGAGTACCACCCGCGAGGTGCCAGGCTTGAAAAGGCCGTAGCGCATGCCCGATACCCAGCCGCTGCCCTGCAGTTTCTGGCCACCCCGCACTTTCCAATCGACCTCATCCAGATCGACGACCAGCCGATACGGATTCGCCAGATAAAAAGTGTGGAATTTGACAGCCGAGCTCACTTGCAGCTCGATGCGGGTCACGGTTGAGGTTACCCCAATGCGCGCTTCGGTTACGGCCGGCTTGGCCAGGGCCGCGACGGGTAAAAGCAAAAAGAGGATAGCGAAAAGATGCCGTATCGCTGGCATTTAGCGTCAGCTCCGAAAAGATCGGCTAAATCTAATATGCTAACTCCATGTGAATCAACAGAAAATTTAGATAGACCCAAATGGGCACATGGGTAAAAAGTGTTAACCATTCTGGATTAGCCATTGTGTTTACCCCCCTGTCTCACTATTCTCCGGCTGTAGTCGCGTTTTCGACTCTTCGGGGTAAGCCTGAGAATAACTTGGTTTTCTCCCCAATCGGTTCGCGACAACCGGGCCCCATCGCCCGAGGCAGCAGCGCCGTCGACGACCATCGCGGCGCACCGGTGCATGGGGCTTATCGGCAGGAGATCGACCTGAATGGCCATGAGGATTATCAGGGCCGGTCGATTGACCGCCAACCGTCACAGGCAAGAATGACATACGTCTGGAATTCACTAACCCATACCGCGCCGCCGTCCGCTAGATCAGCGGATGACGCTTGGCGCGCCGAGGAGCTTTTGTCGCATGGCAAAAACAATGCTGATCGATGCCACCCACCCGGAAGAGACTCGCGTCGCCGTGGTGGACGGGCGGAAACTGGAAGAATTTGATGTCGAAGTCGCCACCCGGCGGCCACTCAAAGGAAATATTTATCTAGCCAAAGTCACCCGGGTCGAGCCTTCCCTGCAAGCTGCCTTCGTCGAATATGGCGGCAATCGGCATGGCTTCCTGGCTTTTAGCGAAATCCATCCAGACTATTACCGGATTCCTGTCGCCGACCGCGAAGCGTTGATGCGCGAAGCCGCCGAAGCGCTGGAGGAAGACGACGACGATATCGACGCTTCCCCGGAGGATTCGCATCACCACCATGATGATGACCACCATCATGATGATCATGGCCATGATCATGACGACGATTATGTCCATGATGAAAACCGCCCCGACGAGCATGTCGGCGAACATCCGGCCGATCATCACCCTGGCGATGAACAGAGCGTCATCGTCAGCGAAAGCGGCGAGTTCGTCGCGGCACCGTTAATCGACGAGGCGCCTGGCACATCGGAACCCGCCGGTCAGCCGTCTGACCACCGGAATACCGAGGAAGCGGCTACACCACCGGCCTCGTCGAGCGAACCGGCTGTCATGGCCCTGGAATCGCGGCGTGATGTGCTGCATGGCGACATTATTGTTCCGGCCAATGCCGAGGGCAGCGAGGCCGAAGTCATTCACCCGCCTTCGGCGGCCGAAGAGAATGCAGGTCCGGAAGCTGTCGCCGTTGAAGGCGAGATACTACCGCCGAACCAGGCCGAAATCGTCGAAGTGCCGGTCCGCGAGGATGTGATCGACACGGTGGGCGGTGAAGAGCCGGCCATTCAGGATGATCCCGAGGCGGACGAAGAGCGGGCTCGCCGCCGCCGGCAGCGCAATATGCGCCGCTACAAGATCCAGGAAGTGATCAAACGCCGGCAGATCCTGCTGGTCCAGGTCACCAAGGAAGAGCGCGGCAACAAGGGTGCCGCCCTTACCACCTATCTCTCGCTTGCCGGCCGCTATTGCGTGCTGATGCCGAATACCGATCGTGGTGGCGGCATCTCGCGACGCATCACCAATGCCAATGACCGCAAGCGGCTGAAATCCATCATCGACGATCTCGACGCGCCGGAAGGGATGGCGGTGATCGTCCGCACCGCCGGTAGCGAACGCAGCAAGGCAGAAGTGAAGCGCGATTTCGAATATCTGCTGCGCCTGTGGGATGAGATTCGCGAGGTCACGCTGCGCTCGACAGCACCGGCGCTGATTTATGAGGAAGCCAGCCTGATCAAGCGGTCGATCCGCGATCTCTATACCCGCGATATCGGCGACATAATCGTTGCCGGCGACGAATCCTACCGCGCGGCCAAGAGCTTCATGCGCATGCTGACGCCGAGCCATGCCAAGCGCGTCCAGCTCTATCGCGACAATTCGATCCCGCTGTTCCAGCGCTATCAAATCGAAAGCCAGCTGTCGGCGATCCATCAGCCGGTCGTGCAGTTGAAATCGGGTGGTTACATCGTCATCAACCAGACCGAAGCTCTGGTAGCGATCGACGTCAATTCCGGTCGCGCGACTAAGGAACGCAATATCGAAGAAACCGCCCTGCGGACGAACCAGGAAGCGGCCGAGGAAGTCGCCCGCCAGCTGCGCCTGCGCGATCTTGCGGGTTTGATCGTTATTGACTTCATCGACATGGAAGAAAACCGCAATAATGCCGCGGTCGAACGTCGGTTGAAGGAAAGCCTGAAGAACGATCGGGCACGTATCCAGATTGGCCGGATCAGCTCCTTCGGTCTGCTGGAAATGTCGCGGCAGCGTCTACATCCCAGCCTGGCCGAAGCCAGTACGGAAATTTGCCCCCATTGCGCTGGCACCGGCCGGATCCGCTCGGTGGATTCCACCGCGCTGCATGTCCTGCGCATGGTCGAAGAGGAAATCACCCGCAGCTATTCGCCGGGCGTCAGCGTCTTCGTGCCGGCCGCCGTGGCCCTTTATATCCTCAACCAGAAGCGTGCATCGCTTGCCGAACTGGAGATGCGGCGCGGGGTGCGGATTTATCTGCAATCTGATGACAGCCTGATCCCGCCTGATTATCGCCTTGAACGGATCAAACAGCTGGCGCCGGGCGAGGAAGTGGAACAGCGGCAACTGCCGCCGGCGAAGATCCTGGAAGAGGACATCGATATCGAGGACGAAGCCGATATCGAAGCCGAAGACGAGGAAGCCGAAAGCGAAACCGAGGCGCCCGAGGAAGTTGCTGCCGAAAGCGGCGAAGGCCGTGGCCGCCGCCGCCGGCGCCGCCGCCGCGGTGGCCGTGGCGAACGGTTCCGGGCGGATGAATTCACCGAAGCCAGCGAAAATGCCGCCGCTGCCGCCGAAAATGGCGGCGGCGCAACCCAAGCGCATCGCGACGAGGAAGGAACCGAGATCGACGAAGCGGAAGGCGAATTCGCCGAAGGTGATGGCGAGGAAGACGAGGCGGAAACAAGCGACGCCGCCGCCACTGAAGACGGCCAGCCCCGGCGGCGTCGCCGGCGTGGCAGACGCGGCGGTCGCCGCCGTTCGCGCCGTCAGCAAGACGGACAGGCCGATGCAGCGTCAGAGGAAGATGTATCTCAGGAAGATGCGAACCAGCCAGGCGAACCGACCCTGCATCCGGAACCAGCAGTCGGCTTCGGCGAGCAGCCGGATTTGCCGGATGCCCTGCCGCTGCACTGGCAGCAACACACCCTGACGCCGGTCGCTGCGCGCGACGCCACAATCACCATCGACAGCACGGTGGAAGCCGACGATGCACCCGCCGCTGGACCCAAGGCCGAAACACCGATCGGCACCGGCGAAGGTGAAGCGGTGACAGAAGCGGTTGCTGGCGATGCACCCGCTGCCATTGGCGAGCCTGGACCGGAAACGGCAACGCCGCGTCGGCGCGCCAAGCGCGAAGATGGTGAGCGTGCACCCCGGACCCGAAAGCCGCGTCGAAGCCGCGAAGAAGCGGCCGCGCCGGCAGCATCGGCCGCGCCGGTGGAAGATGTCGCGGCAGCATCCGATGCCGACGTGACCTCCGACATTGCGGTCGCCGCCGAACCGGCTTATGCGCCGCCCTCGCCGCCCAACGTGGAAGCGGCGACCTCTACGGCAAATGTGGGCGCGGTAAATGAGTCGGTTTCGACGTCGATTACGGTGATCGAGATTCCCAGTTCCGGCGATCCGGCCGTCACCGTCCTCGACAAGCCGAGCGACGATAACGGCGAGCCGAAGCGTCGCGGCTGGTGGCGCCGCTTGATGGAATAATGAAACGCAGCTAATGAAGAAAAGCCCGGCCAAAGAGCCGGGCTTTTTGTTATGCCGTCCGCTCGAGCTGTTCGGCCAATCGCGAAAATTCGCTTGCGGTTGCGTGCCGGTTCAAGCAAACGATATCTATCCCGCCCCAATGCTGCTTCAACGCGGCCGCTGTTTCGCTCAGGGGAACCGGGCTTACCGGCGATTCGTTCAGCACAACGCTGGCAACCGATATTTGCCGCATCTTCAGCACAGCGAGCGCCGTCAGCGTGTGGCTGATCGTGCCGAGATAGCTGCCCGCCACCAGGATTGTCGGTAGCTTCAAGCTTGCCATCCAATCAAGCACGGTGCCGCTTTCCGACAACGGCACCATGACCCCGCCAACCCCTTCGACCAGAATATAATCCAGGTCGTTTTCGAGATGCCGGCGGCAAAAAGCCGTGACGGCTTCGGGATCAATGGTCTTTCCTTCCCGCAGCGCCGCCATATCGGGCGACAAAGGTGCCGCGAACCGCCAGGGTGCCAGACGATCGAGATGCGCGTCGTCGACGGGCAGGCCCATCGCCTGGAGCAGCTCGCCGGCATCGCTGGCCGCCGCCTGGCTGCGGTCGAAGCCGCTCATGACCGGCTTCAGCGCCGAGATCCGCTTGCCAGCCTGGCGCCAATGACGCAGCAAGCCGGCACTGACATAGGTCTTGCCGATATCCGTGCCGGTGGCGGTCACAAAAAAACCCCGTTTAAGCGGCTGATTCATAGGAGACTCTTCTAATTACAGCGAGATTTGCTTGGTGGCCTTTGCTTGACAGGAAGTAAGGTCGCCGATAGCGTCCGGCATCCTGTAACCGGCTGCCGTCAGGCAGGCAAGCTGGGATTCCATCGCAGCTAGAGCCGAGCCGCGCGGGGTTGCAATTTCGAGGAGCAGAAGATGACAGTAATCGCCATGAATGGAACCGGTAGCTTGGCTGGGACCATTGCTACGGCCGGCATCAGCGCGGAGCCTCGCCACGACTGGACGCTGGCCGAAGTAGAGGCGCTGTTCTCTCTGCCCTTCAATGATTTGATCTTCCAGGCGCAGACCATTCATCGGGCGCATTTCTCGCCAAATGAGGTCCAGCTCGCGACATTGCTCTCGATCAAGACCGGCGGTTGCCCGGAGGATTGCGCCTATTGTCCGCAGGCAGCGCGCTATTCGACCGGCGTTGAAGCGGAGAAATTGATGGCGCTCGACGCCGTGCTCGCAGAGGCCCAGAAGGCCAAGGCCGCCGGCGCCTCACGCTATTGCATGGGCGCTGCCTGGCGTGAATTGAAAGATCGCGACGTCGATCAGATTGCCGCCATGATCAAAGGCGTTCGCGCACTTGGCATGGAAAGCTGCGTCACGCTCGGCATGTTGACCGGCGATCAGGCGAAGCGGCTGAAGGAAGCCGGCCTCGATTACTATAACCACAACATCGATACCTCGCCGGAGCATTATGGCGAGATCATCACGACGCGACATATGGAAGATCGCCTGGAAACCCTGGGACATGTGCGCGATGCAGGAATCAAAGTCTGCTGCGGCGGTATCGTCGGCATGGGCGAGCAGCAGCGCGATCGTGCCGGCATGCTGGTAACCCTTGCCAATATGCCGACGCATCCCGAATCCGTTCCCATCAACATGCTGGTCCAGGTGCCCGGCACACCGTTGCATGGCAGCGACAAGCTGGATCCGCTTGAATTCGTGCGTACGATCGCCGTCGCGCGAATCCTGATGCCGAAATCGATGGTGCGCTTGTCGGCTGGCCGGGAAACCATGAGCGACGAGATCCAAGCCCTGGCCTTCCTTGCCGGCGCCAATTCCATTTTTGTCGGCACCAAGCTGCTGACCACCGCCAATCCGACCCAGGATCGCGATGCTCAATTGTTTGCCAGGCTCGGCCTGACGGCAATGGAAGTCGAGATCGAGGCGGAAGATGGGCATGACCATGGCCATGGCTGCGGTCATGGTGGCGATCATGCTTGCCATGCCTGATAGCGCCGCTCCACCCACGGCGCCGGACTGGCTGCAAGCCGGTATGGATCACCTGTGGCTGCCCTATACGCAGATGCGCAATCTGCCGACGCCGTTGCCCATCGTCTCAGCCGAAGGCGTTCGCCTGCATCTCCCCGATGGGCGCAGCCTGATCGACGGTATTTCGTCATGGTGGACGGTCTGCCACGGCTATAATCATCCGCATATCCGCAAGGCCGTCGTCGAGCAGATCCAGCATTTGCCGCATGTCATGCTGGGCGGGTTGGTGCATGAGCCGGTTGCCCGCCTGGCAACGCGGCTGACCGCCATGCTGCCTGGCGACCTTGACCATGTCTTCTTCTCGGAATCCGGTTCGGTTTCAGTCGAAGTCGCCATGAAGATGGCCATTCAATACTGGATCAATCGCGGCGTTGCCGGAAGACATCGCTTCGTTTCCTTCCGCTTCGGCTATCACGGCGACACCATGGCTTGCATGTCGATCTGCGACCCGGATGAAGGCATGCATGGCCTGTTCGCGGGCTGTCTACCGGAGCAGATCATCGCGGATGTGCCGCGCAGCACCGAACAGCGCGCAGCCTTCCGTCAATTGCTCAAGCAGCGCCGCGGGGAGATCGCCGCCGTCATCATCGAACCGCTGGTGCAAGGTGCCGGCGGCCTCAAAATGTATGACGCGGAAACACTCGCCTTCATCCGGCAGGCATGCGACGCGCAGGATCATCTGCTGATCCTGGATGAAATCATGACCGGCTTCGGCCGTACCGGGACGATGTTCGCCTGCCAGCAAGCTGATATGGTTCCGGATATCGCCACCTTCTCGAAAGCCTTGACTGGCGGCACCTTGCCCCTTGCCGCGACTGTGGCGACACGCCGTGTTTTCGAGGCCTTTCTTTCCGACAGCCCGTCGACCGCGCTGATGCATGGTCCCACTTATATGGGCAATCCGCTTGCTTGCGCGGCGGCGCACGCCTCACTCGATTTGTTCGAGCGCGAACCGCGTTTGCAGCAGGTCGCCGCCATCGAAACACGCTTGCGTGACGGCCTTTCTGCCTGCCGTGGATTGAACGGTGTTCTCGATGTACGCACCAAAGGCGCCATCGGCGTCGTCGAGCTGGATCGCGCCGGTGAAGCAAACTGGTTGAAGCCTCGTTTGATTGCCGAAGGTGTCTGGGTCCGGCCTTTCGGCAATATCGTCTATCTCATGCCGCCTTTCGTCATCGAGCCAGTCGATCTCGACCGCCTGACCGCCGCCGTTGTCAAAGTGGTGAGCGATTGGTCGCGCGAACGCGCCTGACGAGATGACATCGCCAGTCCTAGATACGCTGCTGACGGCCAAGCTACAGACTTTGGCGCAGGAAAACGGCCTGCGCCGGCTACGCGGTTTTCGCCGCAATGGCCTGCGCTTGACCGATCAGAGCGGCCGCGAACTGATCGACTTTTCCTCCAACGACTATTTGGGATTGGTGCAGCACCCCAGGCTTATCGCCGCGGCGATCGACTGGACCCAGCGTCTCGGGACTGGCGCTGCAGCATCCCGATTGGTGACCGGCACCTATGAAAAATACCGTGAGGTGGAGCAGCGTCTTGCCGCCTTCAAAGGCAGCGAGGCGGCACTCGTTCTGGGCAGCGGCTTTCAGGCGAATGCCACGGTTCTCCCAGCCGTGATCGAGCTGCTGCAGGTGCAAGGTCCGGTCCGGGTCTTCGCCGACCGCCTCAATCATGCGAGCCTGCATCATGGTTTGGCCGCTGCGGGACTGCGCCAAATCCGCTTCCGCCATAACGATCTCAACCATCTGGAAAGCTTGCTCCGAAAGGAAGCAACGGAATCCGGTCCACGGTTGATCGTGACCGAGTCGGTTTTTAGCATGGATGGCGATCGCTGCGACCTCGCCGCTCTGGCCGATCTTGCGGAACGCTACGGCGCCATCACCTATGTGGACGAGGCGCATGCAACCGGCGTGCTGGGACCGCAGGGTCGCGGCCTTACCGCGACCATACCCGGCCGGATCGATATCGTCATGGGCACCCTGGGCAAGGCGCTGGGCGGCTATGGCGCCTATATCGCTGGGTCTCAAACGCTGATCGACTATCTTGTCACCCGGTGCAGCGGCTTTATCTATTCGACGGCCCTGCCGCCTGCCGTCTTTGGCGCTCTCGATGCGGCGCTCGATCTGGTTCCGCAGATGGAGGCAGAACGCGCGCACCTGCATCGTCAGGCGGACCGATTACGCAGCGCCCTCTGTGCGGCGGGCTTGGCAACCGGCCGCTCCGACACACAGATCGTACCGGTCATCCTCGGAGAAGCCGCCGACACGCTCGCGGCTCAGCGGCAATTGGAAGAAGCCGGCTTTCTGGGCATCGCCATCCGCCCACCCACGGTCCCCGCCGGCCAAAGCCGCCTTAGACTCTCCTTGAGCGCGGCGCATCGCGAAGAGGATCTCGACCGATTGATCGCGGCAATTACCAAATTGGGCCGATCGTCATGATCTTGCTGGTTCACGGCTGGGGTTATGATGCCACCATCTGGGACGAGGTGGCGGATCGATTGGCCGGACTGCCGATCCGGCGGATCGATCTCGGTTTCTTCGGCCAGGTGCAAACGGAGTTGCCACGGGAAACCTGTATCGGCGTGGGCCATTCTCTGGGCTTTCTCTGGTTGCTGCGCCAGGCCCTGCCGATCTGCAAAGCGCTTGTCGCCGTGAATGCTTTTTCCCGCTTCACGGAGACGGCCGATTTCCAGCCTGGCGTCGCTCCTCGCCTGCTTACCCGCATGCGCCAGCAATTTGAGCGGCAACCGGCAGCGGTCCTCGATGATTTTTGGCAACGTTGCGGTGCGGCCGGTCCCACGCAACCAGCCGAGACATCTCGATTGTCCGCAGGGTTGAGCTGGTTGCAGGATTGGGACGAACGCGATCGGCTTGCTGCATTCGACGGCCCGCTCAGCGTCATCGCCAGCCAGGCAGATGCGATCGTCTCGCCGGCCATGACCATGCGGGCTTTCGCCGGCGAAGACCTACTCTGGCATGAGAGCGCAGGCCATGCTTTGCCGCGGCAGGATCCAGCCTGGCTTGCCGCGCAACTTCGGCAGATTTGGGATAGTGCCGGTCATGGCTGACATCGCCCGCCCAATCGCCCAGCGTTTTGCCGAGGCATTGCCGACCTACGACCAGGCGGCCGATATCCAACGGCGCAGCGCGGCCGATCTTGTGGCGATCATCGCGACTTTGCCTTTGCCCGATGCGCCTCAGTTGCTGGAGCTCGGTTGCGGTCCGGGCACCCTGACCAGACAGCTACATCGGCAGTTTCCAAAGATGCAAGCCATGATCAGCGACATCGCGCCTGCCGTGGCTGCCGCTTGCCGGGACCGGCTGACGCTTAATCGCATACATGACGCCGCGAATGTCTATCGTTTCGTCGCGATGGATGGCGAGCTGCCGGCCGTTGCCGATAGCAGCTTCGATCTCGTCTGCGCCAACCTCGCCGTACAATGGTTCCGTGATCTGCCCCAGAGCTTGGCACGGCTGACAGCGGCCTTGCGGCCCGGCGGATATCTTGCCGTCACGACGCTGGGCCGCGAAACATTCAAAGAATGGCATGCGGTTCATGCGAAGCTGGGCCTCGTCGCGGCAACGCCGGTTTATCCAACCGTCGAGCGGCTGACCGCAGACTTGTCTGCCGCCACGAGAGTTTATCTCACTCGCGAGGAGTTGCTTGTCAGCCATCATCCGACAGCCCTGGACTTTCTGCAATCATTGCGCCTGATCGGTGCGGATTTTCCCGCGGCCGGTAGCCGACCGCTTTCTCCCGGTGCCTTACGGCGGGTCCTAAAGCAAATGGATGCGAGCGACCGGGTCGCCGTCAGCTACCAGATCGTGACCCTGGTCCTGCAGCGCCTCTGATTATTTCCGCCAGTTTTTCAGACGGCGAACGGCTTCCGCCATGTCTTCGGTCGCGCCGGCGAAGGAGAAACGCAAAAAGTGATGGCCGCGCTGGGGATCGAAATCGACACCCGGCGTCACCGCGATGCCTGCTTCCGCCAGGATACGTTGGGCGAAGGCAACGCTGTCATCGGTCAGGGCGCTGACGTCCGCATAGACATAGAAGGCCCCGTCGGTGGCGATCAGCCGGTCGAATCCGGCTTCCGGTAAACCGTTCAGGAGGATGTCCCGGTTGGCCGCATAACGCCGGACATTTTGCTGAAGCTCCTCATGGGCATCGAAAGCGGCGATTGCTGCATATTGCGACAAGGTCGGCGGCGAGATGAACAGATTTTGCGCCAGGCGCTCGACCGGTTGAACCAATGATGGCGGCAGAACGAGCCAACCCAGCCGCCAGCCCGTCATCGAGAAATATTTCGAAAAGCTGTTGACCACGATGCTTTGATCATCGATCGACGCCATGGTCGCCGCCGGCGCGCCAAAGGTAATGCCGTGATAGATCTCGTCGGAAATCAGCCGCACGCCCTGTGCACGGCAATAGGCGGAGAGATCACCGAGCGTAGCTGCCTGGATGACGGCCCCGACGGGGTTGGATGGGCTGGCGATGATCAGACCGTCGAACGGCGTTCCATGATACTGGCCCAGCGCATCGAGCGTCGGCTGGAATTTGCTGTCCGCCGACATCGGCAGCAGGATGGGATCGATGCCGAGCGTCTTCAGGATGTTGCGATAGCAAGGATAGCCCGGGCTGGCGAGCGCAACCCGGTCGCCCGGGTCGAAACTGGCGAGGAAAGCCAGAAGGAACGCGCCCGAGGAACCGGTCGTGACGACGACGCGTTCCGCCGGTATGTCGGCCTGGTAAAAATCCCTGTAGTGCCTTGAGATTGCGCCGCGCAATTCCGGCACCCCCAGGGCATCGGTATAGCCGATGCGGTTTGACTCGAGGGCTGCGACGGCCGCCGCCCGGACGATCCCCGGTGCCGGGGTCGAGGGTTGGCCCACTTCGAGATGCAGGATGCCCTCGCCGCGCGACGTGCGGAGATTGGCTTCCCGCATCACCTCCATCACGATGAAGGAATCCACCTCGCCACGTCGCGCGATTTTCAGCATGACCCTCTATTACGTCCTTCGATCTGCACTGTCAGATGCTTTGCCCGCGACTCAGTGCTTCGAGTAGAAACTCGCCAGGCCATTGCCGCGATAATCATTGCGCATGACGCAGCTATCCGGTTTGGTCGGCGCACCGCCAGGGCAATAGATGGCGTTGACCCGGCCCAGGCCATTGCGCTGCTCCACCTGGAAGCCCGCGGCGGTCAGGGCCGATACATCCGCACCATCTTCGTAGAAGACCTTATCCGGTTCGCCGTTGTGAAACACCCGTGGCGCCAGGATGGCCTTGTCCAGGGGAACGTCCTGCCCCATGACCCGATGCAAAATCACGGCTTGGGCAATGGCGCCCGGCATACCGCCGCTGGCAGCCGATGCGTAATAGAATTCGCCATTATGCTGGTTGGCGACAATCATCGGGGCCAAGGCACTGAAGCCGGCACCCTGGTCATTCGGTGCCGGCGCCAGAATGATGCCCGTATCACCCGCCAGGCGACCGGCGCCGAACAAGGCATTCATCGTGAACGTACACGCGATTGCCATACCGTTAAGATCGGCGGCGACCGCGTTGACCGACCAGGGGTTTTCCGGCGACCTCTGCGCCGGCGGCACCAGCGCAGAGGCAGCGATGACACGACCCGGCTGATATCCCGACATCAACTCGCTGGTATGGTTGCTCGAGACGAGATCGGCGACCTCGCGTGTCGCCTCCCCCCCAGGCTTCATCCAGTTGCTGCGATCGGCCATCAAGCGCATGCTGGCGCTGGCCAGGAACTGCGTCTCGCTGTCCTTTCCTTTCGGCGCCGATCCCATGACATTCAGCATTTGTGCCGTGGTGACACCGCCCGATGCCGGCGGCTGTGGCAGATAAACGGTCTGATCGCCGAGCGGTACCTGCAGCGGGCTATACATGCTCGCTTTGAAGTCGCGGAGATCATCCACAGTCAGCGGGGCGCCAATCGCTTGTGCGGCATCCACCAGACGTTGCGCCAAGGGCCCGCTATAAAAGGCCCCGGCGCCGCGAGCGCGAATCTGACCGAGAACGGCGCCCAGTTGCGCCTGCCGCAGATTATCAGCCTCGCCCAGCGGCCGGCCTTCCGGTGTAACGAACAGACCGGCCATCTGCGGATCGTCCCGCAGGATCGGTCCCGCCGCAGCGACGTCATTCGCCAGGGCCCGGCTGGCCGGCGTGCCCGCGGTTGCCAGTTTCTCGCCGGGCGCCACCAGCTGAGCCCATTGCAGCTTGCCGAAACCGGCCCAAAGGGCCGCCATGCCACGAACATTGCCGGGCACGGCAACTTTGCCGCCCGCCGCCATGCGCGGCAGGAAATCGATCACCTGGGTGTTCGACTTGTTCTTATCCCCTACCGGCTCATGCGCGATGCAGACGCCACCGCCGCCCAGCGAGGCGGCAGAAGGCATGGTGACAGCCATGGTAAAATACATGGCGACCATCGCATCGGCCGCGTCACCGCCATTTGCCAGAATGTCCCGTCCGACCAGCGCCGCGCGAGGCTCATCCGCCACGACGCCGCCATAGAAATCGGCAACCGAATAGAGATCGCCGGCATAGTTGACCGGTGCCGTATTGCAGGCGGTCAAATTGAGCAAAGCGACAGATACCAGCCCCAAGCCACAATTTCGACGTATTTTGCCGGCCTTGCGGACGGATCCGCCAGCCACCAGCTGGGTCTTGTTCGTCGTGGTCTCGCTGGCGGCCTTGCCGCTGCGGCTCAGCCTATTATGATAACGCGGTAACATCATGCACTCCGCTTGTGGCGCCTCGATCGGTTTGGCGGAGCATAATGAAGGATCCGCAATGTGATCAACAGATCGATCTTCGGCCGGCCTAGAGCTTTTGCCCCTGTGCCTGGACGACCGCCGAGTCGTCGGGGCTGGAATGGTCTTTTTGCCCGTCGCCTGATTGCCGGCGCGCTGATTCTGGCCTGGTTGGCAGGTCCTATCGGCGTGATTCCCGCCCAGGCGCAGGCGACCGGCGGCTTGATTCGGGATGCCGAGATCGAAGCGACCATTCGCGCCTATGCCGAACCACTGTTCACTGCGGCGGGGCTCGACGCGCCTTTCGTCCAGGTGCACCTGATCAATGATGATCGCATCAACGCCTTTGTCGCCGGCGGCCAACAGTTGTTCCTGAATACCGGCCTGTTGATGAAATCGAAAAACGCCAATCAGGTGATCGGCGTCATTGCCCACGAAACCGGTCATATGGCCGGCGGGCATCTGGCGCGCCTTCAGGACGAGTTGCGCAATCGTACAATCGAATCGATCATCGGCTTGGTCGCCGGTATCGGCGCCGGTGTCGCGGCGGGGAATGCGGGTGTGGGCGCCGGCGCGGTCATGCTGGGCCAGGACATAACGCGCCGTGGCTTCCTGCAATATAGCCGCACCCAGGAATCTTCCGCAGACCAAGCCGGTATGAAATTCCTCGACGCCACGCACCAATCCTCGCGCGGCCTGCTGGAGTTCTTCCAGATTCTCGAAGGCGAAATGGCCCTGCTTGGTGCCAATCAGGATCCCTACCTGCAAACCCACCCTTTGGTGCCCGAGCGTATCGATGCCGTCCAAGCCCATGTCGATCAGTCGCCTTATAGCAATGACAAGGAACCAGCGGAATTCGACATCATGCATGACCGCATGGTGGCGAAGCTGGTCGGCTTCCTGAAGCCGCTCAATCAGGTGTTGCAGCAATATCCAACAAGCGATCAGTCGGTACCGGCACGCTATGCCCGTGCTATCGCGCTGTTCCGCGTTTCACGCTTGCCGGAATCGCTCAACGAGATGGACAGCTTGTTGCGGGATGCGCCGAATGATCCCTTCTTTCTGGAGCAAAAAGGACAGATCCTGTTCCAGAATGGCCGCATCAAGGATGCACTGCCTTATTATAAGAAGGCCCTGGACCTGAAACCCACAGAACCGCTGCTGCGTCAGGAAGTGGCGCAGGTAATGCTCGAGACCGAGGATCCCCAATACCTGAAATCGGCCATCGCCAATCTCAACGAAGCGACCCGGCTCGAGCCGAACGACGCCTCTTCGTGGCGCTTCATGGCGGTTGCGCAGGGCCGTGCCGGCAACCTGCCGGAAGCGGCCCTGGCGCAGGCCGAAGAGCAATTGGCGCGCGGTAAGAAGAAGCAGGCGAAATACTTCGCCAACAAAGCGATGGACGGCCTGCCGATGGGATCACCCAGTTGGCAACGGGCCCAGGATATCCTCGGCGTGTCGGAAAACGACAATGACTGAGTCTCACCGGCCGACGACACGAAATCGTGATGCGCAGTCGTGTTGCAAACGATACCTAACTTACATCATTGACCAGGCGCTGGCCGCCCTAGCGAAGAGATACCGATGACACGTTTCGCCGGACTGATTATTTGTTTCATGCTTGCCCTGGCCGCCGGCTATGGCGTCATGCATTACAGCGGCGCGACGTCTCGCGCCCTCGTTTCTTCGGCTCAAGCTCAATCAGCCGGCTCCAATCAGGCGGCGCCGACGCAATCTTCTCCCGCCATTACCCTGCCTGGTGGCCAAGTTCTGAATGCCGAAGCGCTTGGCCCGATTATCGAGCAATATCTGCTCGATCATCCCGAAGTCATCGTCAAGGCCGTCGGCCGGCTGCAGCAGAAACAGGCTGCTGCCAAGGATGCAGATTTCCAGACCACCATCGCCAGCCAGCAGCAGCAATTGTTCAATTCGCTTTCATCGCCAGTGCTGGGCAATCCCAAGGGCGATGTAACAATGGTCGAGTTCTTCGACTACAAATGCCCGTACTGCAAGCGCGTAGCCGACGATGTGATCAAACTGATCGAAGACGATCCCAACGTCCGGGTGGTTTTCAAGGAATTCCCGATCCTTGGGCCGGATTCGCAAGTCGCTGCCCTGGCGGCGTTGGCTGCCAACAAACAAGGCAGATATTCTGCATTCCATAAGGCCGCCATGAAACACCGGGGGGCCTTCACCAAGGATGTCGTGGTCCAGATCGGCAAGGATGTCGGCCTCGATACCGACAAGCTGCAATCGGATATGACGGACCCGGCCCTGATGGCGGAGATCGAAGCCAATCGTGCCATGGCCGACAAACTCGGCATTGACGGAACGCCGGGCTTCATCATCGGCACCCAAAAGGTGCCGGGCGCAATCACCCTCGACGACATGAAGCAACTGGTCAGCAAGGCTCGGGATCAGAAAAGCTGATCCGCCGCCTTGCTCGCCCCTTCCGCCTCACTTTCCTGGACTGGCTCAGCTCGGCCGAATAGGAATAATATCTTCTTAGCGCCTGCCGCCGGTTTTCTTGCGGCCTGCGGCGTCGGTCGTTATAAGGACAAGCTTAAGCCGATTGGGAGCAATCATTTTGGCCACTCTGCCGCATGTCCTGGTTTTGAATGGACCGAACCTCAATATGTTGGGGGTTCGCGAGCCATCAATTTACGGCCGGGATAGCTTGCAGGACATCGAGAGCGCCTGCCAACAGCGCGCCCGGGAATTAGGTCTCAGCCTGGATTTCCGTCAAACCAATCTCGAAGGCGAATTGGTCACCTGGATACAGCAGGCGCGCGGCAACGCGGCCGCAATCGTGATCAATCCGGCCGCCTATGGCCATACCTCGATCGCCCTGCTGGATGCATTGCTGATCGCCGAATTGCCGGTGATCGAGGTGCATCTCAGCAACATCTTTCGGCGGGAAGACTACCGTCACCATACCTATGTCAGCCAGGCCGCCAGCGGTGTGATCTGTGGGCTGGGCGCCCAGGGATATCTCCTGGCGCTCGATGCCTTGGCGACGATCCTTAAAAATAAGAAAGACCGCTGATGAGCAAGTTCGACGTCGATGATGTCCTGGTGCGCAAACTGGCCAAACTGCTGCAGGAAACTGGCCTGACCGAGATCGAATATGAAAATAACGGCCAGCGAATTCGGGTGAACAGCAGCATCAGCACTTCCGCGCCGGCCGTTCCGGTCACGCCGATTGCCGCAGTTGCGGCCACTAGCGCACCGGCCAAGAGCGACCAGCCCGCCGCCGGCACTTTGAATTCGCCGATGGTCGGCACAGCCTATCTGGCGCCGGAACCGAATGCGGCGCCCTTCGTCAAGGTCGGAGACCGGGTGTCGAAGGGGCAGACCGTGCTGATCATCGAAGCGATGAAAGTGATGAACCCGATTCAGGCGCCTAATGCCGGCACCGTCACCGAGGTTCATATTCAGGACGGTCAGCCGGTCGAATTCGGCGAACCGCTCCTGGTCATTCAATAAGCCCCGCCACCAGCAACTGGACGACGAAGCGAGATGTTCGAAAAAGTCCTGATTGCCAATCGCGGCGAGATCGCGCTTCGCATTCATCGTGCCTGCCGCGAGATGGGTATACGCACCGTGGCGGTGCATTCCACCGCCGATGCCGATGCCATGCATGTGCGGCTAGCGGATGAAAGCGTCTGTATCGGGCCGGCACCGTCGCGCGATTCATACCTCAACATGCCGGCAATCATATCTGCCGCCACGATCACCGGCGCAGACGCCATTCATCCTGGCATCGGTTTCCTGTCTGAGAACGCCAAATTCGCGGCCATGGTGGAGGAGCACGGCTTCACCTTCATCGGCCCCTCGCCGGAACACCTGGCCCTGATGGGCGACAAGGTGCAGGCCAAGGACGCGGCGATCCGTTTGGGGATTCCGGTTGTACCCGGTTCCGATGGCGAGATCCGCAGCGAGGCGGATGCCCGCGTGGTGGGCGAGAAGACCGGCTATCCGGTGCTGATCAAGGCAGCCGCCGGCGGCGGTGGCAAAGGCATGAAGGTCGCCAACAACGCCGAGGAACTGGCCCAGGCCTTTTCCATGGCCCGCGCCGAAGCCAAGGCCGCTTTCGGCAATGACGCGGTCTATATGGAGAAATACCTCTCCCATCCGCGCCATATCGAGATCCAGATCCTGGCCGATAATCACGGCAATGTCGTGCATCTCGGCGAGCGTGACTGCTCGTTGCAGCGCCGTCACCAGAAGCTGCTGGAAGAGGCGCCCTCGCCTGCCCTCAACGAAGCCCAGCGCCGGCAGATCGGCGAGATCGCCACATCGGCCATGAGAAAGATGGGCTACCGCAGTGTCGGCACCATCGAATTCCTGTTCCAGGACGGCGAGTTCTATTTCATCGAAATGAATACCCGTCTACAGGTCGAGCATCCGGTGACCGAGATGATCACCGGCATCGATCTGGTACGTGAGCAGATCCGCGTCGCGTCGGGTGCGCCGCTCGGTTTCACGCAGCAGGAAATACAGATCAGCGGCCATGCGATCGAGTGCCGGATCAATGCGGAAAACCCCGATACCTTCGTGCCCTCACCGGGCAAGATCACCGACTTCCATGCACCCGGCGGTCTTGGCGTGCGCTTCGATTCCGCGCTTTATTCCGGTTATCGGGTGCCGCCCAATTATGACAGCTTGATCGCCAAGCTGATCGTCCACGGCCGCAGCCGCAACGAATGCCTGATGCGATTGCGCCGCGCTCTTGAGGAAACCGTCATTATGGGGGTGCAGACCTCGATCCCCGTGCATCAGCGCCTGATCCAGGCGCCGGATTTCATCAACGGCGATTACGACATCCGCTGGTTAGAGAAATTCGTTGGCCTGACTTGAGGGATCCGACGACGGCGTTCAAGTAACTGCAACGAACAGGGCGGGCCAGCATCGGTCCGCTCTTTTCTTTACTCGGCGGTTCGGCCCGCGCCTGAAAGCTAAAGTGTTGGGCGGCAACAATTCACACACTGCGGAGCTTTGCCAAGAGCACTACAAAGTGACTCAATTTGGATCGATCCGGCTCTAGGCGTGTTCATTCACGACGGCTAAACTACGAGCCATCATGACGCGCTTTGACGGCGGAGGCTGGGATGTCCAATAGGCGTTCGACGCCACAAATCACCCCCGGCATGTTGTTGCGCGCCTATGCAATCGGCATCTTCCCGATGGCCGAAAGCCGCGACGATCCGGATCTCTATTGGATCGACCCCGAACAGCGCGGCATCCTTCCCATGGACGACTTCCACGTCCCGCAAAGCCTGAAGAAAACCTTGAGGCGCGGCGATTTCGAGATTACCTGCGACCGCGCTTTCACCGCCGTGGTGGAGCAATGCGCGGCACCCGCCCCGGGTCGCCGCCAGACCTGGATCAACGATACGATCTTCGATCTATGCCGCCAGCTTTTCGTACTGGGGCATGCTCATAGCATCGAGGCCTGGGCCAATGGGCGCCTGGTCGGTGGCCTCTATGGGATCTCGCTGGGGGGCGCCTTCTTCGGCGAGAGCATGTTCAGCCGCGAGACCGATGCCAGCAAGGTCGCCCTGGTCCATCTGGTGGCACGGCTGAAGGCTGGCGGCTATGGCCTGCTGGATACGCAATTCGTCACCCAGCATCTAGCCCGTTTCGGGGCGATCGAAATCGGCCGCGACGAGTACCGCCAGCAATTGAACGCCGCGATGGCCCTGCCGGCGCGATTCTATTCCGAATTGCCCGAGGGGGCGCTGTCGGCGTTGATGCAATCGAGCACCCAAAGATCATAAACCGGATGCTCCATGGCCGAGAGGGCCGGGCTGGAGGCAAACATCCAGCCGGAGAATCGGCTGGCCGGCGCCTCGCCGGGCTTCACTTCGACGACCTGGAGAAAAGCCGCACTTTCCGGCGTCTCCTCCGGCGGGCGTTTGTCGCAGGCCTTGGCGGTGATCTGCAGCGATCCGAAGGTCACCGTGCCGCCGACCGGCACGGTAATGCGCGAGACCCGCGCGGTGATCTTGTCCAGCGCCTGCAACACCGCTTCATTCATCGGGATGGCCGATGCAGGCCCGGCAGCCGTCGCGGCCAATAGCAGGAGAATGGCGCCCAAGGCCGGCCGAACAAGCGATCCGAACATCGTCATGACTTTCGATAGGGGTTCTTGAGGCCGGCGATCATCTGGTCCAATACGGCCCGGATCTGCGTCTCGTCACAGCCCATGAGGATGGCGTCTTCGACCAGATCCTGAGCCATCTGCTGCAATTCGGTCAGGTTTTGGTTGAGGACCTTGATCTTTTCGACACAGGAAACCGGCTTGCCGTCCGGCTGGCGCCAGAGCGGCGGTTCGAAAGATTGTTTCTTCGGCTGGCGGCCAGCCATAGCCTATTCCATCGCTTCAGTTCTGCTTGCTGCCCGAGCCGCCGACCACAAATTTGTTGATGAGATCGGCAAGATTGAGCGCGCCTTGCACATGGGTGATCTGCTCATTTGGCTTCAAGGTTTCATCATCGCCGCCGATTTCCAGCAGTACATAATTGTCGCCCAGAAGCCCGTCGCTGGTGATGATCGCCGAGGTATCTCTCGGCAACTTGATCTTGGCGTCGATGTTGACCGTCACCACCGCCTGAAAGTTGTCCGCATCGAAGCTCTTCGACACGACAGTGCCGACCTTCGCGCCGGCGATGCGCACATCGGTGCCCGGGCTGACAGAGGCGCCGCGATCGAAGCGCATCACAAGATCATAGCCGTTGCTGGCTTCGCGGTAGCCGACCGTGATCGAGGCGAGATAGAGGAAACCAATAGCGGCAATCAGGACGACGGCGCCCATGACGGTTTCCAGAACGTTGCGCTGCATACTTTACCCCTAATCACCTGATGCGATTCCCGTATGCCGCCGTCGCGATGACGATGCGTCAGAGGATCGCGTTGTGGGCTACACGCACTGAACGGGTTGCAACCCAACATCGATCGCCGCTAACGGCTCAATTCGGAACCCAGGGTTCATAATCCCCGGTCGCCTTGGCCCGCTGGCCACCCATGACGGCATGTCCATCCGGGAAATAAGCGTGATCCGTACCCGTTAGATTCGGCTGATGGGGCTTTTGCCAAGTTTTCCGCTGAGCTTGGCTGGTCGGTGGCGTCACGGTCGTGCGATGCAACCAGGCATGCCAAACCGGCGGCACGCGGCTGGCTTCCACCGAACCGTTATAGATAACCCAGCGGCGCTCCCGCTTCTGACCCTTGGTCCGGCGGTCGATATAGTATTTGTTGCCGAATTCGTCCGTACCGACCAATTCGCCGTAGAACATCGTGAAAAGACGGGTGCCGAATGACATCTCGCGCCAAACCCTGAAAATTGAAGCTGTTACGATTCCGGCGCGCACTATACCGGTGCGCAAGGCCCGTGACAAGGTGAGGGTCACCGCCAATCTTCCTTGTGAAACAAGAACTTGATACTTGGTACGATAAGCCTCCCATTGGCTGCCACCTTATGCTGTGAGGTCGTTGGCGCAGTCCGGCGGCTCGGTTATGGTGGCGGCCTTATCTGCGAGGAGCCAGATCCTGACGACCGATTCGATGGCGGCAAGCCGCCGGCAATACTGGGCCGGATTATGCCTGATCCTACTCGCCTGTGCCTCGCTCAGCATTATTTCGACCTTCGCCAAGCTGGCTTATGAAAGCGGCGCCACGCCGACCACTTTGGTCTGGATGCGGTTTGCCAGCTTTGTCGTCGTGATCGGCGCCTATCACTTGATCCGGCGCCGGCGGCTGCGTCTTACCACCCGGCAACTTTGCGGCGCCGGCATCATGGCCATCGGCATGCTGATGAATTCCATCGGCTATCTGGGCTCGGTCGCCTATATCAGCGTCGGCTTGCAGGTTGTGCTGTTCTACACCTTTCCCATCATCACCATGCTTCTTTCCCTAGCGATCCGGTCGGAAAAGCCATCCGTGACGAAGATCGCCTGCATGTTCGCGGCCTTCGGCGGTGTGGTGCTCGCCTCCTCCCAATCGATCGGCAGCGCCTCAGACTGGCGCGGCGTGGTGCTGGTTCTCATGGGTGCCACCGGCCTTGCCATCGCCGTCGTCTCCGGCAACCGGGCTATGCGTGGCGCCTCGCCGCTTACGATGAATCTCTGGATGAATGTCTGGATGGCCTTGATTTTCAGCGGTCTGATCGCCGTGCCCGGCATGGGCTCCCTGCTCGGCGATTTTGTGCTTCCGGCCGGCGGCCTCGCCTGGTTCGGTGCCATCGCCGCCTCGGCCTGTTACATCCTTGGTTTTTCCACCTTCTTCATCGCCGTCCAGCTTCTGCCGCCATCGCAGACCGGCATCATGATGAATCTGGAGCCGTTCATTGCCACCATTTCCGCCATGCTGATCCTGCACGAACCGACCCATCCGACCCAATGGATTGGCATGAGCGTTATCCTGGGCGCTCTCGCTCTCTCTTCTCTCCTCGGCGCCGGACGCGGCTGAAACTAGGGATTGTGGCGAAAGCAAGTATGTCTGTCTAACTATAGCATGACATTGCGGGATGTTCGGATGACGCACCATGTTTTCCTCACCTGGCAACCACTTGTTTCAATTAGAGAAATCTACCTATTCTCGATCTTAACCTGTATTAACGCCCATTTTTCGAGGCTTCTCGGTCGCGACGCGGCGGTTTCCCTGGGGGAGCACAATATCCAGTGGCGTCAACCCAAAAGAATGACTAGTTCTTGAATTTCCTGCTTGCAGCCCGCTGCCGTTTTCGCCCAATATCTGGGTGTGGGCGCTGACTGTCTGTCAAGATTTAGCGCCTTTTCAACAGTCCCTTACCCCTAGCAGCTGAAGTGTTAGACGAACAATTCGGCCGGGAAGAGGGATTCTGTCTTGAGTGGCCTACGAACCGGGGGGTTGCATGCGTATTGAGCGTCGTTTCACCAAGTCCGACCAGTCAGCCTATGCGGGAATTGACTTCCGCAAGACCGTGAGCGAGATCCGCAATCCGGATGGTTCGATCGTCTTCCAGCTGAAGGATATCGATGTACCGGCCGACTGGTCGCAGGTGGCAAGCGACGTCCTGGCGCAGAAGTATTTCCGCAAGGCCGGGATTCCCGCCAAATTGCGCCCCGTGGTCGAGGCCGAGGTGCCTGAATGGCTGTGGCGCAAGGAAGCCGACCTGGAAGCCCTGATGCAGCTCCCTGCCGAGCAGCGCTATACCAGTGAGAAGAGTGCCACCCAGGTCTTCGATCGCCTAGCCGGCACCTGGACCTATTGGGGCTGGAAGGGCGGCTATTTCGACAGCGAGACCGACGCCAAATCGTTCTATGACGAAATGCGCGTCATGCTGTGCAAGCAGATGGGCGCGCCCAACAGCCCGCAATGGTTCAATACGGGCCTGCATTGGGCCTATGGCATCGACGGTCCAGCCCAGGGCCATTTCTATGTCGATTTCAAGAGCGGCGAACTGGTCGCTTCAAGCTCGGCTTATGAGCATCCGCAACCCCATGCCTGCTTCATCCAATCGGTCGCCGACGACCTGGTGAACGAAGGCGGCATCATGGATTTGTGGGTCCGGGAAGCGCGCCTCTTCAAATACGGCTCAGGGACCGGCTCCAATTTCTCCAAGCTGCGCGGCAATGGCGAGAAGCTGGCCGGCGGCGGCCGTTCCTCCGGTTTGATGAGCTTCTTGAAGATCGGCGATCGCGCTGCCGGCGCCATCAAATCGGGCGGCACCACCCGCCGGGCCGCCAAGATGGTGACGGTCGATCTCGACCATCCGGATATCGAAGAATATATCGACTGGAAGGTGATCGAAGAGCAGAAGGTCGCCGCTCTGGTCGCTGGTTCCAAGCTCGCCAGCACGCATCTCAACGAGGTCATGAAGGCGGTGCATGAAGGCCTGCCGAATGCCGCCAATGAGAATGACCGCATCGATCCCAAAACCAATCCGGCGCTGAAATCCGCGATCAAGGCGGCGCGCAAATCGGCGATTCCCGAGAACTACATCCAGCGCGTCATTCACTTCGCCGAACAGGGCTATACCGAGATCGATTTCCGCAACTACGACACGGACTGGGATTCGGAAGCCTATCTGACCGTCTCCGGCCAGAACTCCAACAACTCGGTGCGCGTTGCCAACGACTTCATTCAGAAGGTGCTGGATAATGGCGATTGGGATCTGATCCGCCGCACCGACGGCAAGGTCGCAAAGACCATCAAGGCGCGCGATCTCTGGGACAAGATCGGCAATGCCGCCTGGGCCAGCGCCGATCCCGGAGTCCAGTTCGATACCACCATCAATGAATGGCATACCTGCCCGGAATCCGGCCGCATCAATGCGTCCAATCCGTGCTCGGAATATATGTTCCTGGACGACACGGCCTGCAATCTCGCCTCGCTGAACCTGATGACCTTTCAGCGCGAAGATGGCAGCATCGATATCGCCGCCTATGAACATGCGGTGCGGCTCTGGACCATCGTGCTGGAAATTTCGGTGCTGATGGCGCAGTTCCCCTCGAAGGAAATCGCCCAGCTCTCTTATGAATACCGCACCCTCGGCCTCGGCTACGCCAATATCGGCGGTCTGCTGATGGCGATGGGCCTCGGCTATGACAGCGAAGAAGGCCGCGCCATCACCGCTGCCTTGACCGCGGTCATGACTGGCGTTTCCTATGCGACTTCGGCCGAGATGGCCGGCGAACTCGGGACCTTCCCCGGCTATGACAAGAACCGGGCGGCGATGCTGCGCGTCATCCGCAATCACCGCCGCGCCGCTTATAGCGAAACCG
Organism: Dongia soli; assembly: GCF_034044715.1. Taxonomy (NCBI): domain Bacteria; kingdom Pseudomonadati; phylum Pseudomonadota; class Alphaproteobacteria; order Rhodospirillales; family Dongiaceae; genus Dongia; species Dongia soli. The sequence continues at coordinate 135,326 of NZ_JAXCLW010000003.1, forward strand.
AGGGCTATGAGAAGCTGAGCGTGAAGCCGGTGCCGCTGGATGCCGCCAATTGCCCGGACCAGGAATTGATCGCCGCCGCCAAGCGCGCCTGGGACAAGGCGCTGGAACTGGGCGAGTTGTTCGGTTTCCGCAATGCCCAGGCAACCGTGATCGCGCCGACCGGCACGATCGGCCTGGTGATGGATTGCGACACCACCGGCATCGAACCGGATTTCGCGCTGGTGAAGTACAAGAAGCTGGCCGGTGGCGGTTACTTCAAGATCATCAACCGCACCGTTCCCGTCGCCCTGCAGACCCTCGGCTATAGCGAAAGCGAGATCGCCGAGATGACCGCCTATGCGGTTGGCCATGGCACGCTGTCCGGCGCGCCGGTCATCAATCATGAGAGCCTGAAGGCCAAGGGCTTCACCTCGGCCGCCCTGCAGGCGGTGGAGAATGCGCTGGCCAGCGCTTTCGATATCCGCTTCGTTTTCAACAAATACACGCTGGGCGAAGAGTTCTGCAAAGCGACGCTGAAGCTGAGCGATGCGCAGCTCAAGGATCCGACTTTCGACCTCCTCGGCAATCTCGGCTTCAGCAAGGCCGATATCGAGGGCGCCAATACCTATGTCTGCGGTGCGATGACCCTGGAAGGCGCGCCGCATCTGAAGGATGAGCACCTGCCGGTCTTCGACTGCGCCAATCCCTGCGGTCGCATCGGCAAGCGCTTCCTCTCGGTCGAGAGCCATATCCGCATGATGGCGGCGGCACAGCCTTTCATCTCGGGTGCGATCTCCAAGACCATCAACATGCCGAACCGCAGCTCGGTCGAGGATTGCAAGGAAGCGTATATGCTGTCCTGGCGCCTCGGCATCAAGGCGAACGCACTTTATCGCGACGGCTCCAAGCTGTCGCAGCCCCTCGCCTCCAGCGTGCTGGGCGAGGACGACGACACGGTCGACGAGCTGCTGGAGGCGCCGGCCGCCGCCCGCGCGCCGATCGTCGCCGAGCGCATTGTCGAGCGGATCGTCGAACGCGTGGTCAATGCCCAGCAGGAGCGCAAGCGCCTGCCCGAACGCCGCAAGGGCTATACCCAGAAGGCGATCGTCGGCAACCACAAGGTCTATCTGCGGACCGGCGAATATGAGGACGGCGCGCTGGGCGAGATCTTCATCGACATGCATAAGGAAGGTGCTGCCTTCCGCAGCCTGATGAACAATTTCGCCATCGCCATCTCGATCGGCCTGCAATATGGCGTGCCGCTGGAGGAATTCGTCGAGGCCTATACCTTCACCCGCTTCGAGCCTTCGGGCATGGTCGAAGGCAATGACGCGATCAAGATGGCGACCTCGGTCCTCGATTACATCTTCCGCGAATTGGCGATCTCCTATCTCGGCCGGAACGACCTTGCTCATGTCCAGCCGAGCGATCTGATGCCCGACAGCGTCGGCACCGGCAACGCCCAGGGCGACCTGCCGCAGAGCGGCCAGGAGGGTCGCCAGACCCCGGCGGCGATGGAAGCGGTGAAGCGCATCGCCTCCACCGGCTATGTGCGCAGCAACCTGGTGGTCTTCAGCAACGCCGCCTTCGCGGCTTCGGGCAACAACGCCCTGGCCGTCCAAGCCCACGCCGCACATGATCACGGTGGCCACGATCACGGCAGCCATGGTGGCCATGGCCACAGCCATGCCGAAGCCGCCGTTGTCAGCAGTGTCAGCAGCAGCGTCATAGCCAAGGTCGACGACCGGTTGGAGAAAGTGCGCGAAGCCCGCATGAAGGGCTATGAAGGCGATGCCTGCGGCGAATGCGGCAACTTCACTTTGGTGCGCAATGGCACCTGCATGAAGTGCAACACCTGCGGCTCGACCAGCGGATGCAGCTAAAGCTGCATTGGCAGCTGCCGCACCTCTTACCGCTACATATCTCAAGGTAGCGATTGACGCCTCGGAAGACCCGCTGTCTTCCGAGGCGTTCCCTTTAGGATATGTTATGCGACTTTTTTTTCTGCGCTGGAATGGCCACGCCGAAACGTTGAATGCAGTCTTGCTTGGTCCAGCGGCATATGGATGAGCTGGTTGACCGGTTGCCGAAACAACGGGATGGCTCGATCGCACCGCATGCCGTTTTCGGCAACCATGAATTCCAGGATTTCGGGATGGCACAGGGGCTGTGAGAGAAAGACACGGCCTGGCGCAGCTTCCATTATAAATGGTTCAAGGTGACATCCGGGATGCGCCAACGGTCGGCTGCTATCGCTGAGGCGATATCGACCGACGGATTCTTTTGGCAGTTATCGATGATCGGATTGGGAATCGACGACTTGCCACGGCCGGCCGCGCCACGCCCGGACCCCTGTCCAATCACGCGGCCGGCATCACGTTGTGATTGAGCCGGAACATGTTGGTCGGATCGTAGGTCTTCTTGATGGATGCCAAGCGCTCATAGCACTCCGGGCCGTAAATCGCTGCGGCATCAGCCGCCTCCTCCGGCGCAAGGCCGTTCACCATCCGCCGGTCGCCGTGCCAGGGTTTCATCCCGTCGAGCATTTTGGCGACCGAGCGCTTAAGCTGCTGCTCCTCCAACCGCGGACCGACGGCGACCCCCAACAGGACATAGGGCAGGCCCCTGGTCGCCACGGCATTCGGCACCGCCGGCTCCCGGTCCCAAGCCCCACCCAAGGCACGCAGTTCGGCGATCGCCAGGCTGGTTTGAGAATCCGGGCCGACGAGCTCGACCAACTTGTCCTGCGCCTGTGCGGGAAACGCCCGCAATGTGATACCCCGTTCGTAATAGGATACTGGTTCGGTCGGCTCGTTGTGGATCGACGCGACCGCGGTGTAGGGCATGTCTGCCACGGTGTCCAAGACCGCCGGCGCTACCGCCCGCAGCGGCGCTACCATTCGCTCGCCATCCTCGGATGTCCCCGTATAGGCGATCCGCAGCGACACTGTGAACGTCCCACGTAGCGGTTCGGGCACTTCCGGCAGCGATGGCAGCCGCAACACCGCGAACGACGAGACCATAATCTCCGGCGTAGCCGGGTGCCAGTCGGTCCAGGCACGCAACAGATCGGCCATCCGCTCACCGGGGAAGTAGATGCCGTCGCCATAGAGGCGGGGCACGGGGAACAAGCGGAACTCCAGCGCAGTGACCACGCCAAAATTGCCCTTGCCGCCGCGCAGCGCCCAGAACAGTTCGGGTTCGGATTCCGGGTCGACATGCCGGAATTCGCCGTCCGCCGTCACCACGTCGAGCGAGCATACATGGTCGGCGGCGTAGCCGTGGGAGCGGCCGAGGGTCGGGCTGAGCCCGCCGCCCAGGGTGTAACCGATGTCTCCTACCGTCGGATTCGACCCGTTCAATGGAGCAAGTCCGGCCTTGGCGGCCTTCTCGACGACATCGGACCATATTGCTCCGGCGCCGACCCGGGCCGTTCGGCCGGCCGCATCGATGGCCACGTCATTCATCCGCCGCGTCGCGATCACGACGGCGCCCTGCGCCTGGCCGACTATCTGGTGGCCGGTGGCCTTTACGAGGACCGGCCGGTGCTGCTGCGCCGCAAAAGTAACGGCGGCCTGGACATCGGCCACGCGCTCCGGCACCACGATCAGCGCGGGTATCAGCTCGTAGTTCAGGTTCCAGACGGCGCGTTCGTCGTCGTATCCCGCCTCGCCCGGCAGTAGAACCGAACCCGCAACCTTTGCCGCGAGCCGCGCTGCATCCGCCGGCGATACCGGCGGCAGTGACGAATCGCTGAACGTCATGACCTACATCCTTTTCTTGCCAGGTATATGCGAAGCTAAGACAGTCTGATCGCCGCGGTCAGCTGGGTGGTCGTCAAGTACATCTGATCGGCCAGTTTTCCGCTCATTAGGTCTTGCCAGCCTGGAATGCGAATGTGCAGGTATGCACTGGGATTGCGACGAGCTGCAGCGCTACCGGGATGTCGGTGCACGGCTGCGTCAAGCAATCACTCGACGATCAAGGCAGGTTGAGAGATACGATCTGGGATGAATTTCGGAGATTGGGTGCTATGACACGTTCTCGATCTTTGGGGAGCTACTCTCTTGGCTACTCTTTGATACGTAGCTTAGCTTTTCATAACCTGACGGCACAGGGAGGGTTGATTTTGAAAAAGCCGCAGGATCGATCTATCCCGCCGTCATGGAGGCATTGAGCGCCGCGACCCGATGCGCCTCCGGATTGGCGAACTTGTTCGACCCGTCAGGATGCTGAGCGTCCGAACGACGGAATTGTAGTTCCTGATTGCCCTGGCCTTTCGGGTCAGATAGCGCGCCGCGTGCGACACCGACCACATGATGGCCGCCAGCAGCGAGCCGGTTAGAGAGTGCACGCGCGATACCTTTGCTGGCACCAGTGACGAGAAATGTCAGTTTGGTCATGATGTCTCTACCTCTCGTGAACACGTGCGGCAAGCGCACCTAACCCGAATTATCGGAGATCACACGACTTCGCCTGCGATGCGCGCGGTTTTGTGGTCGATGGGCAGGCGCTGGTAGAAGCTCGTACCGAACGCCTGCTCCCGGCCGCGGTCAGGCGACGCTGCGGGCAGCGTCACCGTTCAGATATGCGGGGAAGTCGGTGTAACCCACCTCGCCGCGTCGTGTGTAATAGGTCGACCGGTCCGCTTCGGCCAACGGCCAGCCATGCTTGAGACGTTCAACAAGGTCGGGATTTGCGATATATGGCCGGCCGAAGGCGATCAGGTCCACCAAGCCGGTGTCGAGCGAAGCCTGGGCACGCTCGCGGTCCTTGAAGCCGCCACACCAGATGAAGGCGCCACGAAACACCGCTCGAGCCTTGGCAAGCAGGGCATGGTCGAGATAGCGAGGCTTGAACTCCGCCGTCTCCATGTTTCCATCGGGCATCAGCTCGTAGAGCAGATGGATGTAGGCCACGCCGCGCTGGCCCAGTTGCTCGGCAAGGTACAGAAACGTTTCTTCGGTAAGAGGGTCCGCCGGCATGGACCCGTACTTGCCGAACGGCGAGAGGCGAACGCCCACCCGCCCCGGTCCGAATTCAGCCACCACTGCATCGACGACTTCCATCAGGAAGCGCGTACGGTCTTCCATGCTGCCCCCGCCATAGCGGTCGGTGCGCGTATTAAGTACCGAGTTCATGAATTGGTCGAACAGATAGCCATTGGCGGCATGGAGTTCGACGCCATCGAAACCGGCATGGCGTGCATTGGCGGCGGCTTTGGCGAAGATGCCCACCATGGCCGAGACCTCATCGGTGCTAAGGGGCCGCGGTGCCTCGGCCGGCATATAACCCAACCGGCCATCCGGGCCATGGGCAAATACCGACGAGCCCTCTGCTCGTTGCGCGGTGACGCCCACCGGGCCTTGGCCGTTCGGCAGAATCGAGGAATGGGCCAATCTGCCGACGTGCCACAGCTGCAGAAAGATCGTCCCGCCATGACGATGAACCGCATCGGTCACCAGCCGCCAGCCCTGCATCTGGGCTGCCGAATGAATTCCGGGTGTTCTCGCATAACCATGGCCGGACTGGTCCACATCGGCGGCCTCGGCAATGATGAGACCGGCAGTGGCCCGCTGCCCGTAATAGGTCGCCATCAGCGCGTTGGGGACATCGCCATCGGTCGGGAGGCCGCCCTCTGAGGTTCGCGTGCGCGTCATGGGCGGCATGACGATACGGTTCTTGAGGGGGACGGTGCCACCAAGTAGGTGAGTTTCGAACAGGTCTACCATCGGTCTTCCTTCGGTTGGTTTTCCCCGAAGATTTAGTTTCGGTAGCCATCCCGATCTACACACCCTTTGGTCAGTGGTAGCAAATCCCCGCCCGAGGCTCCGAAAGGGGACGGAGCACGGTAAATCAAGATCTCTTCATGGATGCTCTTTCCAGCGCGCTTCAACATAGCAAAAGCGCCGGAAATCGATCAGGGCGCCTATATGACCGAGATTATCCGGGGCGTCATCAAGGCGATTCCGATTGGCGAGATCGAGGCTGGCCGGGCTTTCGGTATGAGCGCCCTCAAAATCTTTCGGCGCATCACGCTTCCCGCCATGCTGCCGCACGCTATTCCGGGTCTAGCAAATATGTGGCAAATCGCGACCAAGGATACCGGGCTGTTAGCTTTCGTCGGTGATGTCGAATTGACCCTTAGGAGGAGGCAATCGCCTCTGCAAGGGCGCTCAGTGCTCACGCTCCGTATTTAGGAAGAGAGGATGAGCCCCGGCGAGCGACCGGCCCACGTTACTTCGCTGCTGTTTCGCCGGCAGACGCCGCCATCGTGATCCCATATTGCCCGGCGCACTGCTATAATGGCTGCTCCGGTCGCAGATCAGCGCGCAGGCTTGAACGTATTCGCCGCGATCAGGCATCGTTCCCCGAAGCGCATCATCCTCTGCGCCCAAATTACCCGCGCGCTTTGAAATCCCCGTGCTCCCTGACGGCATCTTTGCCGCCCTTCTGGATATTGGAGGTCGCTTATGACGAAAAGTCAGTCTCGCCGCTTCCATCGACGGCTTGTCCCGCTCCGCGCCAGTCTGAGCCTCTTGCTCCTCGTTATCGCCGGCTGCGCAGATTCAGGAATGACGGCGAATCCGCGCGACTATCAAGCTGATAGAGATCAACACCCAATACGCTGGGTACACTACGACCACGGCAGATAACAGCTGCGGCCACCATCCGTGAAACGAACTTGCCCGTAAAGTGGTAGCAATCCGGAGCGGTTCGCCTCCCTATTTGTATTAAACCGCGCGCGTAACACCGCCATCGACGCGGATGTTCTGGCCGGTGATATAGGCTGCACCCGGCGAGGCCAGGAAGGCGATAGTCGCGGCGATCTCTTCGCTGGTGCCGTAGCGCTTCAAAGGGACGCTCTCCCGACGCTCTTCGGTCGCGGGCAGGCTGTCGATCCAGCCCGGCAGGATGTTGTTCATGCGGATGTTGTCCGCCGCATAGGTGTCGGCAAAGATCTTCGTGTACGAGGCGAGACCCGCGCGAAAGACAGCGGATGTCGGAAACATGGGGGTTGGCTCGAAGGTCCAGGCAGTCGAGATATTGATGATCACACCCGACTTCTGCCTTTGCATGACCGGCGTTACCAGCCGGGTCGGGCGCACGACGTTCATGAAATAGACATCCATCCCCTTGTGCCAATCCTCATCGGTGATCTCGAGAATGGGCTTGCGTGGGCCGTGGCCGGCGCTGTTCACCAGAACATCGACCCGCCCCCAGGTGGAGAGGGTGAGATCAACCAGCTTGCCAAGGTCGTCATTCGACTGGTTCGAACCGGTCACGCCGACACCGCCGAGCTTCCGCGCCAGTTCTTCGCCTTTGCCGGAGGATGAGAGGATTGCCACCTTAAAACCATCCGCTGCAAGCCGGGCCGCCGCCGCCGCCCCCATGCCGCTGCCACCTGCCGTCACGATCGCTACTTTTTCTACTGCCACGGTCCCCTCCACTTTCGAGAAATGAAAAATTTTTTGCGCTTTGCGAAGTGATATCATCTCCGAAGCATGGGAACGAGCCAATTCCCCTCCCGTGATACAGTAGAAAAACTATCGAATGGCTGATCTTCTTCGACGATTTCCACCGCTCAATAGCCTGCGGGTCTTCGAGGTCGTGACCCGGCACCTGAATTTCCGCCTGGCGGCAGAGGAGCTCGGCGTCACCCAGGGAGCGGTGGCCCAGCAAATCCGCGGCCTGGAGGCGGAGCTGGATCTGAAATTGTTCGACCGGCATCCGCGGTCGCTGCAAATGACGGAGGCGGGGCGAAGCTATATCACCAATATCCGGCGCGCTCTCGAGCTGATCGCCGATGCCACCGAGGCTTTGCGGTCGCAGCCGTTTCACCTGACGATCAGCGTCACGCCGACTTTCGCCGCCAAATGGCTCCTCCCCGGCTATCCGCCTTCACGTCCAGCCACCCGGACATCGACCTTCGCATTGTCGCGACTGACCGTATCTCGAATTTCCAGACGGATGCGGTCGATCTCGCGGTCCGCTACGGACGTCCGCCCTTCGGGACAGGGCTGAAGGCCGAATTGCTGTTCGATGAGGTGATCATCGCCCTCGCCAGCCCGTTCGTGGTCGAGAAGCTAGGCAAGCCCGACAAAGGGGACAACATGGTCCGCTACGCGCTGCTGCACGACGCCCACAATTTCTGGCCGCAATTCCTGGATAAGGCGCTCAAACGCGGCCTGAGCGCGCCTACCAAAAATATCCGCTTCAATCAGACGTCGCTCGCCATCGATGCTGCAATCGCCGGTCAGGGTCTTGCACTGGCAAGCCGGTTCTTTGTCGAGGAGGATATCGCGACCGGGCGTCTGGTGCGCGTTTTCCCATCTGAACTGCATGTCGGAGCCGGTTTCTATATCGTCGCCCCGCGCAAGCCGCGCCATCCGATACCGGTCGCTGCCGTGACCAAATGGCTTTTCGCTGAAGCGACCAAGTGACGATTATCGCTCATGGGCGCGCATTTCATCTCCGTTCGATGCAGCACGCCCAGTCCAAACACCAGACAGCGAAGAGCGGATGGTCGCCGGATTTCATGGCATGCACGATATCCGGCGTGTTGTAGACGATGCCGCCGAGACCGGGTTCGTGCCAAGGGCCCTGCTCCTGGCGCCAGGCGCCAGGCGACAAGACGAGATAAACTTCCGGCGGCGGGTGATGATGGTCGACATACTGGATATGCGGGGCGAGCAGGCTGACGCCGATCTGCAGATCCGAGCGGCGCTCCAGTCCTTCAGTTCCGATGATGATGGTATTGGCATGTCCCTCGGCGAATACCGGGCCCGCGGACTCGCTGCCTTTCCGCCGGTACCAGTTCAGCCGCGGTGCCAGCGCTTCGAAGGCATCCGCTACGGCGGCGAGATCCGCCGGGCCACTTCTCGCCGTTTCCAGGGCCTTGTGCAGATATTGATGTGCCGGCAACGGTTCCTGATCCACCTGCTGACCCGGTTCGCCGGGAATTTTCAAGGCATCAAAGATCTTCCGCGCCAGGTCATGCTCCGCTGATCCGGGTGTCAACCGCTGGAAGATTGCCTTGTCGAGCGCATCGATGAAACGGTGAAGGTCCTGATCTCTGCTCATGGAGGCTATCCCTAAGTCGACAAAAGAAAGCCGGCTATGTCAATGTTGGGCCAGTTGGCGTTGCCTGGCTAGGCGCCGCTGGCGCTCACCGGCAACGCTCAGGCATATTGCGGCACAGACAAGTACTAACGCGGCAATGTCCATCGGCCCGATCGGGTGCGTCAGAATCAGGGCGATGAGCGCGGTGGAGATGACCGGCTCGGCAAAGCTGAATCCGGCGAGAAGAATGGGATCGCCATGCCGGGCGCCCAGATCCCAAGCAAGATTAGCCAAACCCACCGGAATGAGCCCGACCGCCGCCAGGCGGATGAATTCATTCCAGGGTACCTCGCCCTGTTCGAAGCCAAGCGTGATTATCCAGCAGATCAGCGCGCTCGTTCCCACGAAGGCGATCATGGCATCGGGCGGACCGGCGGGAACCCGGGTGCGAAAGCCCGAATAGATCGCCCAGCAAAGCGCACCAACCAGCCCGACACAGATCGGCCAGTCGAGCTCGATATGACCCTCTTTCAGGGAGATCAGCACGACGCCGCTGAAGCCGATGATCATGGCAGTGACATCCCACAGCCCGGGGCGCCCGATGCCGAAGGCCGCGATCAGCGCCACCATGAAGACAGGCCAGCTCAGCGATGCGATATTGACCGTGACCGGTTCGCCGCCGAGCGACAGCGCAACGACATAAAGGCAATTGCTGCCGAAAAGCCCCAGCACGCCTAAAGCCAGGGTCGACAGGGGAATACGCAAAAGATCGCGCACCCCATGCCCTTTGGCGAGCCGCCGCAAAAACAGCACGGCCGCGGCAAAGGTGAATACGATCGCCATCGAGCGGAAGGGCGGCGTGACGGCATTGGATGCCAGCAACACTCCATAAAAGGACCAGCAGGCGATCGCGACCACGCCTAATGTCGTTCCTTGCGCCTTCGTCATGTCCCCCCGCCGACCGGATGCCCAAGGGCAATCTAGCAACTTCATCCGTGCGTCGGAAGGTGGCGCGACTGGACTGGGCCATCGCGGTCGAAGCCGGTGCCCCGAGCGGCTATATGCGGAAGGCAAAAAAGGCCCCCTGGAACCTGCGGTTCCGGGAGGCCTTCTAGATGTGTGTAGTCGCTGCTGTTACCGGCAGCTCGAGCATTCAGGGAGAACGGTCAACGTTCCAAAAGACGAAGCCTGCTCAACACGAAATCCCGGTCGACATAGCAACCCTGTAGATGGCGGCGACCTGTATTTGGGTTGAAAGCGTCGCGTCCATGCAAAATGCGATAATTGTCGAGAATGAACATGTCCCCGGCAGCCAAACGAGGGCGAACATAAAAGCGGGGATTCCGCAACGCTCGCCAGAGTACCAGTAAGGCCTGATAGGTCGACTCAACTTCGGCCGACGGCAGATCGAAGGCAGTCCGCAGCCAGTTGTTGAACCGGATCGCGGTGATGCGGCCATCGTCTCCGAGCTGGATCATACGCGAGCGGCGTCGGATATCGCAACCATCGTCCTGGAACCGGAACTCGATTTCGCGCGTGGATAAAATCTTGAAAGTCTCGGGATCGGTGCGCCGGATTTCCTCGGCAACACTGAACCCGTCCACCAGGACCGAGCTTCCCCCTTCCGCTTCATTCGCCACACAAAACAGAAACTGACAATCCGGCGGCGATTGCCAATTCGCCAGATCCGTATGGGGCTCCAGGGCCATGGCAGTATAGGCGCTGGCATTGGGGTTGGGCATGGTGATGACGTCATACATCGTGCCGAAATTGGTTGGGCGCAAGGGTCCTATGCGGCTGGCGATCTTGACGACTTCCCCCGGTTCCGCCGGTGCACCGCGCAGGAGTGCGGCGCCATAGTCCTTCCAGGCGGCCAGCCAAGCGTGTAGGCCCTTGTCACTTTCCATAACTTCCTTGTACTGGAAGCTTGGGAGCTCAAAGCCGCTAATCCCGCTCCAAAGCTTAGGCTGATGTTGCCGTTCGGCACGGGCCTCATCGCCATAATCATGCTCGCGCAGCCAAGCGGCGGAAAAACGGCTGAGATGCATATTGCCGGCTAAATCCGCGGCGAACCGAACCTCGACATCACCGTAGACGGTCAAGAAGATTTCCTTGACCGCAATTTCGCCAGGCTCGTCAATCAGCAAGAAGCGACGCTCCAGCGCTTTCGGATGGCGGCAGGCCGGGCAAGCGCAATTGTCGCGTAACCAGATACCGTGAAACTGGCTGACGCGCCCGTCGCTCCACCGCAGCACTGCCGAGCCGCCGCTCAACTCTGCTGTGACAATTCGGTGCGGCGTTCGATAGCTTGCCAGATCGAGCATATCCACTGGCTCATCCGATGACTGCGGCGCACTGAAATTCAACATAGCCAACCTCCCAGTAAGATTTCGGTGAGATTAGAAGTTGGCCATTCCGGCCGCAAACGACTAAGCTATGGCCTTTCCATTAATTTTTCTAATGGGCTGGTTGACCATGTCGAGATCGCTACCGCCGGTAAACTGGCTTTATGCCTTCGAGGTAACAGCACGGCATATGAGCTTTACAGAGGCCGCCGCGGAGCTGGGTGTCACGCAATCGGCGGTGAGCCAGCGCATCAGACTTCTGGAAAGCCATCTCGGCCAAGCGCTCTTTCATCGTCTCCCCCGCGGGTTGAAATTGACTGCCTCCGGCGAAGCGCTCGTGCCTTTGGTACGGGAAACATTCAGCCGTTTGTCCGACGGGACCGCAGAAATCTTTGGATCGTCCAGCGTGGATAGATTGGTCGTCCAGGTGACTTTGGGCTTTGCGGGTTTATGGTTGAATCCCCGCCTCGCTCACTTTCGCGCTGCCCATCCCGACGTTAATCTCCGGCTCATCACCTCGGTATGGTCGGTGGATTATCCGGCCGCGGGCGTCGATCTGGAAATCCGCCACGGCGGCGGCAACTGGCCGGGGCTTAAGGCGGAGCGGCTCACCTGGGATAAGGTTTTTCCAGTCTGTGGTCCGGCTTTATTGCGGCAACGCCGAAAACTGCGAAAGCCAGAGGAATTGACAGCCCAGGATCTGTTGCACGTCATCGGCTTTCGCGAAGGTTGGGCTCAATGGTTCGCGGCTGCCGGAATTCCGGCACCGGCGGATATCGGTGCAGGTGTCGAATTCGATACCGCGATATTGGCAATCGAGCAGGCTTTGTCAGGAACCGGCTTCGCGCTTGGCCGAAGTTGCTATGTTGACCATTTGCTGGCCGACGGTCGGTTGGTGGCGCCCTATTCGAGCTTTATCGAAACGCGCGAAGCCTTTTACATCGTGGCACCGGAAGGCCGCCAAGAGAAGGCCGCCGCAAAACTGTTTCGAACCTGGATTAAGTCCGAAGCGCAGCAGGCCCGGCGCGCGAGTATCTGAGGCATCACTTATCGCATCAGCAAATAAATGTGGTGCGGAAGTCAAATGACGAGAAGTAGGATGCCTGTACCACACAATGCTATGCACCATAACAGATCTAGATTGATCCAAGCTGTCCGCAGAAAACCGACGCCGAGCCAGTCATAGACCAGCACGGAAACGATGCCGATCACAAGCAGCATCGTCAGCGTGTGGACACCGACCGCCGCGAATGCAAGCAGCAGCGGCGCCGATGGACCGGCACTCGGCGGTAGCGGCATGGTGGGCAGGCAAAGCGGTATCAACACGGGCAAAAGCATCAGCCCCGCACCGTGACCGATTGCCATTAGAAAGGACCAGGCAAGCAGTCCCGCATAGCCGGTCTGCATTCCGACCCGCAATCGATGGCGGGTGCCATAAAACAAATGATACATCGCCCAGATGATCAACAGCCCACCGGTGGCGATTTTGACAAGGGCATGGTCGATGACCAAGCCGGCACCAATCACCAGCGTGACTGCTGCGCCCACGGCCAGGGCATGGCCAGCGGCAATCGGGAAAAGCGACATGAGCACGGTAAGCCGGCTTTGGCGATGCAGGCCCAGCGCCACCGCGAAGAGCCAGCCCATTGCGGGGTTGAGGCCGTGATAGAAGCCAAGACCGATCAGCACGAGCCAAGGCCACCACGTCTGCTGCATGTTACCGATCAGATCGCGTCATGGATAACAATAAGAATCCGACGAGGCATCCCCGCCTTGCAGCCGTATTTGATGCGGCAAATGTCCCGCTGGCCAGTCGACGAAGAATTCCGGATCCAAGGCCATGCCACCGCCCTCCTTGGCGTCGATCTTCACCATCCAGCCCTTGATCCCCTCCGGATAGAATTGCGGATCGATGGTCCCGTATAGCGAGTTGGTGAAATAGATGCGGCGGCCATCGCGGCTGAGCTCAACCATCTGGGGACCGCCATTGAGCGGCCCTTTCGCTTTCGGATGGCCCGCGCGAGAAACGATGCCGCCGATCCGCAGCTTGCCGGTCTGCTTCGGCCTGAGCGGATCGGTGACATCATATTGCAGAAAATCGCCGGTGCCCCAGCAGGAGACATAGAGATACTTGTCATCAACCGAGAGATCGATATCCGTCACCAAGGGCGGGCAGGCTTTGAAGTCCTTCAAGGCCGGCGGCAATTGCTCCGGGTCGGCAGGCTCGGCGGGAATTTCGATGATCTTTTGAACCGCCCATTTGTTGCCGTCGCGATACCAGGTCCAGATCGAGGAAGAAAGATTTTCCAGACTCAGCACGCAGTTGACGAAACCATAGGCCCTGGTCGGATCATGTGCGGGGCGTAATTCGAAGACCAGTTGCTGTTGCGCGCCGAAATCGATTTCCTGCACATGCTTGCGTTTCTGCAGATCCCAAAAATGCAGCTTACGACCATACTTGGCGCCAAGCAGCAGCTCCGGTACCAGCCCTTCTTCGAACATATCGGGCGTGCCCCATTCGCTGGTCACCATCGTGTCGTGGCCAAGATGCCACCACATGTCATAAGCAAATTCCTGCGGCCCGCGATCGACTTCCCAACGCCCAAGAACCTCGAAACTCTCATGATCCATCACGAAAACGCCGCCGGGCCCCTTGCCATCTGCATTACCGAGGGCCGTCACATAAATGCCGCCCGGACCGCAATGCACGGTGTGTGGCCGCGAATAGCCCGCACGCTCCGCCAATTCCGCCGGCTCGATCACTTTCACAATCTTGGGAGATTTGGGGTCCGGTTTCACGTCGAGGATATGAATGCGGGACGACCGCAACCCCGGCACCACCAGATAACGGCGCTCGACATGCGGATGCGGCGCATTGGGGCAGAGACAGGAACTGCAGGCGTTCCAACCAAAATGATGCAGTTCATCGCCAAGCGCCGACATCTCGACACGGCCGACGATTTCTCCGTAATTGGCGGAGCTTGCATCAAGATCGACGACCGCCAGCACATCCTTCTGTTTTCTGGTCGGATCGAAGCTGGCGACATAAGCCAGCGTTTCGGCCGGCGCGGTGGCGGCAAGACGTGGCGACGGGTAGAAAGTGGGATCCGGTTTCCAGGTAGGCATGAGCATCCTCCCTTCAGCGGCGATATGTGCGGCAATATATCCGGCACGCATACCGGATCGGTCTACCGACGGCAGCAGCGTAGCTTGCCACAAACCGGCCGGACACAGAAGGGCCGGTTCTCGAATTGTGATTTCACTCACATCTTAAGAATGCCAATATGCCACGCGTATCGCGCGAATAATGCAGGATCGACGGAGAGTTCCCCGCTATCATTAATTGGTGCAATGTTATTGGGTCATGGCAAAGGTCGAATGAACCGGATCAGTGGAGGCTATCGATGAACCAGTCCATCCAGCAGGAATTGCTTGGCATCATCAAGACCCTCGCGGCGGAGGTCCATCATGACGACTTTCTGACCACCGAACAGATCACCGAAAGATGGTTTGAGGAATTCCCTGAAAGCGATGTCGATGAAGTCGTCGAGGCGCTCTTGGCATTGGAAGATCAGGGAGCGATCAAATCCGTCCCGGATGATGAAGGCGGCGTCACCGGTTTTTTCGTTCTTCATCCCTGACGCAGCTATGGCGGACCGCTTTCGCTGATCCAATAATGATCAGCGGGACGACCCGCCCCGAAGATGGTCGCGCACCAGCATCAGGCCGATGACGTTGCCACCCGTCATCACATCGATCGGCCGCTTGCCTTCCAGAGATGCATTGGGCTTGCCCAGCCAATGGGCCGCGTGGTCGTTGTCACGGGTGCGCTGGCGCAAGGCGGCATGAATGCCGCTGACGAGGCCAATGCGATGCGGCAGATCGGCAGGAAAATTTCGCACCTGACCGGTGACCCAGTTCTTCAATTCATTCAGGTCCCGGGCGCCCAGGATTGCCAATATCTGCTGGTCCGTTATCGACCAGGTCTTGAGAACGGTGAGCGCCCCTGCCACGCCATGCCTGATTTCGTCCGAACTGAGCCCGATCTTGTTCGATATCGCCATGCCACGCCATCCGTCACCCTATAACCGGGGGCTGCCGGATAATAGCAGATACCGGTGACGCTTGGAGTGAAATCGACGGCGCAGCCAGGGATGGATCGGACGCATCATTGTCGCTATGCTGCCTCCCGGCTTTACAGCTGGGAACCCAGGATCATCCCCGTTCCGGGCGTCTATCTGCAGGAATGGCCGGATATATGACACAGAAATGGAGCATGAGATGTCGGGAAAGATTGCCGCCAAACTGGCCGAGCTGAAAATCGAGCTGCCGCAAGCTGCGGCACCTGTCGCCAATTATGTGCCGGTGGTGCTCACCGGGAATCAGGCTTTCGTCGCAGGCCAGGTCACGGTGTGGAATGGCGAGCGAAAGTTCATTGGCAAATTAGGCAAGGAATATACCGCCGACGAGGGCCAGCAGGCGGCCCGGCTGTGCGGCCTCAACATCCTGGCGCAGCTTCAGGCGGCACTCGGCGATCTCGACCGTGTGAAGCGCGTGGTCAAGCTGGGCGTTTTCGTCAACAGCATGGCCGAATTTTCCGAACAGCCCAAGGTCGCCAATGGCGTTTCGGACCTGATGGTCGAGGTGTTCGGTGATGCCGGCAAGCATGCCCGCTCGGCGGTTGGCGTCAATGTGCTACCGCTGAATGTCGCCGTCGAAGTGGATGCCATCGTCGAGTTCGCCTGAGCCACGGGTGCAACCGCTAGCTTTTCGGGGGCGGGTCAGTGATGGCCCGCCTTCTGCATTCGAGGACGTGACTTGATCCCTCGTCAGCCCCATATACTCTGACATCGGGAAAACGGAACAACTGGGCGATTTCGTTTTGCAAGCACGGATCATCGACTCTCTCAGCGAGATAACAGCCGAAGAATGGGATGCCTGCGCCGGATGGAATGGCGACGGCACGGGCACCAACCCTTTTGTCGCCCATGCCTTCCTGTCGGCGCTGGAGCGTTCCGGCTCGGTCGGCCGAAAAAGCGGGTGGTTGCCCCAGCATCTGCTGATCGAAGACGAAAGCGGCCGCCTGCAGGCCGCCTGCCCGCTTTACGTCAAAGGCCATTCTTACGGCGAATATGTCTTCGATCACGGCTGGGCCGATGCCTATGAGCGCGCCGGTGGCCGCTACTATCCCAAATTGCAGGTTGCGGTTCCCTTCACACCCGTCCCCGGCCCTCGGCTGCTGGTGCGGCCAGGACCAAACGGCGCCGCCATCCGGCAGGCATTGATCGAGACGCTGATCACCACCGTAAGGCGCAGCAAGATGTCGTCGCTCCATGTGACCTTCTGCACGGCCGAAGAGGCCGCAGCTTTCAGCGAGTCAGGTCTCTTGCATCGGCGGGGCGTGCAATATCACTGGCACAATCAAGGCTACGGAAGCTTCGACGATTTCCTCGCCGCGCTCAATTCACGCAAGCGCAAGGCGATTCGCAAGGAGCGCGCCGCCGTCGAAAATTATGGTCTCACCATCCGGCAATTGAGTGGCAATGAGATCGAAAAACGGCATTGGGATGCCTTCTTCGATTTCTACATGGATACCGGCAATCGCAAATGGGGCCAGCCTTATCTCACCCGGCGCTTCTTCGACCTGATCGGCGAGACGATGGACGAGCAGGTCGTGCTGATGCTGGCGGAGAAGAATGGACAGCCGGTTGCCGGCGCGCTGAACCTGCGCGGCGCCGATGCGCTTTACGGTCGGAACTGGGGCTGCCTCGCCGATTACCGCTTTCTCCATTTCGAGCTTTGCTATTACCAGGCGATCGATTACGCCATCGCTCATAAGCTTGCCCGCGTCGAAGCGGGCGCCCAGGGCGAGCATAAAATCCAGCGCGGATACTTGCCGGTGGAGACCCATAGCGCGCATTGGATCACCGACCCCAGCTTTCGCGATGCCGTTGCCGAATTCCTCAACCGTGAGAGCCGCGCCCTGGAATACGAAATGGCGGAACTTGCCGATTACGGCCCGTTCCGCCGATCCGAGAAGTAACCGCGCTTATTTGCGCTTATCGAGACCGGCCTTGGCGAAGGCCGCCGCCAAAGCGCCGCCCATGGCGGAGCCGGCATTGCCGCCCGCATTGCCATTGCTGCGGGCCGGCTGGGCGGTCATAAATTTCCGGTCGCGCTGGGCCAGCGGACGGTCGTTGCTGTTGGCGTTCTCGCGCTTGGCAGCGCCGGGCTGATCGCTCATCCGCATGGTCAGCGAGATACGCTTACGCTTCAGATCGACCTCCAGCACCTTCACCTTGACGACATCGCCGGACTTCACGACTTCGCGCGGATCCTTGACGAAGCGATCGGCCAGTGCCGAGACATGCACCAGCCCGTCCTGATGCACGCCGATATCGACGAAGGCGCCGAAATTGGTCACATTCGTCACCACACCCTCCAGCATCATGCCGGGCTGCAAATCGATCATTTCCTCGACGCCGTCCTTGAAGGTCGCCGTCTTGAATTCCGGTCGCGGATCGCGGCCGGGCTTTTCCAATTCCTTGATGATGTCGGTGACGGTTGGGACACCGAATTGCTCGTCGGTGAATTCTTCCGGTTTCAGGCTGCGCAGCACCTTGGTGTCGCCGATCAGGGCCTTCACCTCGCTCTTGGTGTAAGCGAGGATGCGCCGCACCACGGGATAGGCTTCCGGGTGAACCGAGGAACTATCCAGGGGGTCGTCACCATCGCCGATCCGCAGGAAGCCGGCGCATTGTTCGAAAGCCTTGGGCCCAAGCCGCGAAACCGAAAGCAGTTCCTGACGGGTCTTGAACGGACCGTTCTGATCGCGAAAGGCAACGACATTCTGGGCCAGGCTCTCACCGAGTCCGGAGACACGCGCCAGCAGCTTGGCCGAGGCGGTATTGACCTCGACGCCGACGGCATTCACGCAATCTTCGATGACGGCATCGAGCGCCCGTGCCAGGCGGAATTCGTTGACGTCATGCTGGTACTGCCCGACGCCGATCGATTTCGGATCGATCTTGACCAGCTCGGCCAGCGGGTCCTGCAGACGGCGCGCAATAGAGACCGCGCCGCGCAGCGACACATCGAGTTCCGGCAGTTCCTTCGAAGCATATTCCGATGCCGAATAGACCGACGCACCGGCTTCCGAAACGACGATCTTGGCCAGCTTCAATTCCGGATGGCGCTTCTGCAGATCAATCACCAGACGATCGGTCTCGCGACTTGCGGTGCCGTTGCCAATGGCAACCAGTTCGACCTTATGGCGATGGGCGAGCGCCGCGAGAACTGCAATCGATTGATCCCAGTCGCGGCGCGGCTCATGCGGATAAATCGTGGTGGTTTCCAGCACCTTGCCGGTGGCGGCGATGACCGCCACCTTGACGCCCGTGCGGATGCCGGGATCGAGTCCGAGGGTGGCACGGCCGCCGGCCGGTGCGGCCATCAAAATATCCTTGAGATTGGCAGCAAAAACCCGCACCGCCTCTTCTTCCGCCGCTTGGCGCAGCTTGGTCATCAGTTCGATTTCGATATGCAGCTTGGCCTTCACCCGCCAAGTCCAGCGCACCACATCCTGCAGCCAGGCATCGGCAGCGCGCTTCTGATCGCTGACGCCGAATTTCGCGGCAATCGTGGTTTCCGCCGTGTTGAGGGTCTTGCGATCCTCCGGCTCATCCATCACCAAAGCCAGCGTCAGGACTTCTTCCTTCTGACCGCGGAACAAAGCCAAAGCGCGATGCGAGGGAATCTTGGCGATCGGCTCGGCGGCATCGAAATAATCGGAGAATTTCGCGCCGGCATCGGCCTTGCCTTCGACCACCTTCGATACCAGGCGGGCATTCTCCCAGACGAAATCGCGCAAGCGACCAATCAGATCGGCATCCTCGGCGAAGCGCTCCATCAGGATCTGCATGGCGCCGTCCAGCGCCGCCTTGGTGTCGGCAACGCCCTTTTCGGCATCAATGAAAGCGGCAGCCTCGGTTTCCGGTGTTTTGGTCGGATCGCCGAGCAGCATATCGGCCAGCGGCTCGAGGCCGGCTTCACGCGCAATCTGCGCCTTTGTACGGCGCTTCGGCTTATAGGGGAGATAGAGATCTTCCAGCCGCGCTTTATTGTCAGCGAAGCGGATATCCTTTTCCAACTCCGGCGTCAGCTTGCCCTGTTCCTCGACGCTTTTCAGGATTGCGGTCCGGCGCTCTTCCAGCTCGCGCAGATAACGCAGGCGCTCATCCAGGGTACGAAGCTGGGTATCGTCCAGGCCGCCAGTCACTTCCTTACGATACCGGGCAATGAAGGGAACTGTCGCACCACCATCCAGCAGTTCCACGGCGGCTTTGACCTGCGCCTCGCGCGCATTCAATTCGGTGGCAATTCTGGCTTCGATCGATGGCAGGGACACGCTGTTACCTCATTGTCGTTCCGGCGGGTCCGACTCGCGAACGCGCCTTTTCAGGGCCGCTGTTCTAGCCTTTGACAGGCCCCGGCTCAAGCCCATGCAACCGTCCTGGCAAAGTTGTTATCGCCATATTTTCCAGGCTTTTACGCTGATTTTATTTGCCTGTTATCCGGTTCCCTATCTCACGGGCCATAAAGAAACGGCAGCCTATCGGCTGCCATTTCCTGCTCTATCTGACTTACCCCGGAAGACGGAGGTCTCAGGCCTCGACCGGCTCCACCGTTTCCTCGCGGCTCTGCCCCTTGCTTTCGACGATTTCGAAAACAAGCTTGTCGGCTTCCTTGTCGAGATCGATGCGAACCGTGCCGCCTTTTTCCAGGCGTCCGAACAGAATGTCGTCCGCCAGCGGCTTCTTGATATGCTCCTGGATCGTCCGGGAGAGCGGACGCGCGCCGTAAAGCGGATCGAAGCCCTTGGCCGCCAGCCAGCGCCGCGCGCCATCGGTCAATTCGATGCTGACATGGCGATCGGCAAGCTGCGCCTCCAACTGCATGACGAATTTGTCGACCACCTGGGCCACAATTTCCGCCGGCAGATTGGAGAAAGCGATGATCTGATCGAGGCGGTTGCGGAATTCCGGCGTGAACAGCCGGTTGATCGCTTCCGCATCCTCGCCTTCGCGCTTCTCCCGCGCGAAACCGATCGCGGCCTTCGACATTTCCGAGGCGCCGGCATTGGTGGTCATGATCAGGATGACATTCCGGAAATCCACCGACTTGCCATTGTGATCGGTCAGCTTGCCGTGGTCCATCACCTGCAAAAGGATATTGAACAGGTCAGGATGCGCCTTCTCGATTTCGTCAAGCAACAACACGGCATGGGGGTGCTGGTCGATGGCATCGGTCAGCAGACCACCCTGGTCGAAGCCGACATAGCCGGGAGGCGCACCGATCAGGCGCGATACCGTGTGACGTTCCATATATTCGGACATATCGAAGCGCACCAGCTCGATCCCCAGGCAGCGCGCCAATTGCTTCGCCACCTCGGTCTTGCCGACACCAGTCGGGCCGGAAAAGAGATAACAGCCGATCGGCTTTTCCGGCTCGCGCAGGCCGGCGCGTGACAGTTTGATCGCCGCGCAGAGCGCATCGATCGCCTTGTCCTGGCCGAAAACCATTGTCCGCAAGTCGCGCTGCAGGTTCTTGAGCGCCGCCTTGTCGTCCTTCGAAACGGTTTTTGGCGGGATCCGGGCAATCATCGCGACCACGGCTTCGACATCCTTCACCGTGATCGTCTTCTTGCGTTTCGATTCCGGCAGCAGCATCTGGGCTGCCCCAACCTCGTCGATAATGTCGATCGCCTTGTCCGGCAGTTTGCGGTCACCGATATAGCGCGCCGACAACTCCACCGCCGAACGGATCGCTTCGGTCGTATAGCGGATATTGTGATGCTTTTCGTAATAGGGCTTCAGGCCGCGCAGGATCTTCACGGCATCTTCCATCGACGGCTCGTTGACGTCGATCTTTTGGAAGCGCCGCACCAAAGCCCGGTCCTTTTCGAAATACTGGCGGTATTCCTTATAGGTCGTGGAACCCATGCAGCGAAGCGCGCCGGACTGCAAAGCGGGCTTCAGCAGATTGGAGGCATCCATCGATCCACCGGATGTAGCGCCAGCGCCGATTACGGTGTGGATCTCGTCGATGAAAAGGACCGCACCCTCGGTCGCCTCCAGCTCTTTCACCACGGCTTTCAACCGTTCTTCGAAATCGCCGCGATAGCGCGTGCCGGCCAGCAACGCGCCCATATCCAAGGCGAAGATCGTCGCATTCTTCAATACATCGGGTACATCGCCCTGCACGATCCGCCGTGCCAGACCTTCGGCGATCGCCGTCTTGCCGACACCGGGGTCACCAACATAGAGCGGATTGTTCTTGGTGCGGCGGCACAGCACCTGGATGGTGCGATTGACCTCGGCCTCGCGGCCGATCAACGGATCGATCTTGCCATCGCTCGCCTTGCGATTGAGGTTGACGCAATAAGCATCCAGCGCCTCGGCACCAGTCTTCACGCCGCCCTCGCCTGCCTCCTGTTCGCCACCGCTGCCGGTCCCGCGGACGCGCCGCGGCTCCGCACGTCCTGGCGTCTTCGCGATACCGTGGCTGATGTAATTGACTGCATCGAGCCGGGTCATTTCCTGTTCCTGCAGGAAATAGACGGCATGGCTCTCGCGTTCGGAGAACAGCGCCACCAGAAGGTTGGCGCCTGTCACTTCCTCGCGGCCGGATGACTGGACATGGATGGCCGCGCGCTGCAGCACGCGCTGGAAACCGGCGGTCGGCTTCGCTTCGTTGTTGTGCTTGCCGACGATATTGCCGAGCTGGTTGTCGATGTAATCCGTCAGATCGCTTTTCAGGCGCTCGATATCGACGTTGCAGGCGCGCATGACGGCGATGGCGTCCTGATCGTCGGCCAAGGCCAAAAGCAGATGTTCCAGCGTCGCAAAATCGTGACGCCGTTCATTTGCATAAGCCAGGGCGCGGTGCAGAGTCTGTTCGAGATTGGGCGACAACATCGGCCGATCTATCCTTTCTTAGCACCAGCCATATCGGCCACGACACCGGCTCGATACAGGTAGATGCCATGCTAAACCGACGGGACCAGTCCGCCGATCACTCTTTCTCCATCGTGCATTGCAGCGGATGCTGGTGCCGACGGGCGAAATCGATGACTTGCCCCACTTTCGTTTCCGCAACCTCATAGGTGTAGACGCCACAAACGCCGACACCACGATGATGCACGTGGAGCATGATCTCGGTCGCTGCCTCGCGGCTCTTGTTGAAGAACCGCTCAAGGACATGAACCACGAATTCCATTGGCGTGTAATCGTCGTTCAGAAGCAGCACGCGATACATCGCTGGCTTCTGGGTTTTCGGCCGTACCTTGACGACGGTGCCGGTTCCGGGCCCCTGCTGCCCGCCGTTATTGTCGTCGTCATTTTGTGCGTTGGTAATCGTCCAGTTCAGCATTGTCCGGGGAAGTCTCGTTCCTGATCAGGGTATAATATTGGATATCAAGGCTTCGTTAAAAGGGGTTCGGCGACCTGCTGCAAACCGGGCGACCGAATAGAGCAAGAAATGATCGCTTTGTCATATAGTCCCGCCCTTCGCAAAGAAAATACGACAGCGGCAGAGACCTGACCTGCAGAAATAGCGACCGCCAGCTGAGCAATTATGCCGTTTCCCCATCAAAAGGCGTTCAGCAGACCGCCCAAGCCATTCTCTCTGACGGTCAACTCGAAGGCACCGGTCGGCGCGCGACCACCGCCGGTCCGTCGGAAAGAGGCTCGCTCCGCCGGGCTGGTCACATGAGGAGGCCGGAAAGTCACGCCGGTTTTGTCGCGTTTCAACAGAAAATCCTGAAATTTGATCCCCGCAAAGCCCTGACGAGCCATAGATTGCGGCCGGTTGTTCCAGGCGTAATAGTGAAACACACCGCCCTCGCAACCTGCGGCGATCCAATAGAAGTCCTGCGAATGCAGTTTCAAGCCTTGCGGCGCCGGACCGCCATAGCCGCTTTGCCTCAAAAGCGCACGGAACTCCGCCACTTCCGCCGATGTCAGCGTGACCTGCGATTGCGTCCAGGTCCAGGGACCGAAGATATTGTTGGTCGACCAATTGACCAGATTGCCGGTATTGTTCATGGCGCGGACATTCATGACAGCCCCGCCATGCTTATCCACGAATATGTCGTAACTCCGTAATTGTGCATCGTATTGGCCGTTATAAACGAGCCGGATGCGGTCGGCGCTGCCGGCCGCACAACTTTCGCGGATATCATTACCGTCGAGATAGCTGAACCAGCTGAATTTGCGGACGATCGGATTATTCACGTCATATCGCTGTCCTTCGCGATAAGCACAACCGACAAGAAGCAACGAGATCAGGCATAAATTGCAAACCTTCGTGAACATCGTTCTCTACCTGACGGAAAAAACTGAATTATTTTGCCGTTAATCAAATCTAAATCACGATTGTGGTATAGACAAGATTCGTAGGGTTACATAGAATTCATGGAAATTTTGGCATTCTCAGGACAATTCTGTGTCCGCTCCATGGGGGATCTCCGATGATATCAGCGCGGCGAGCCGGTCGGTTGAAAAAGGGGCAGGGCTTATCCGCTATGCTGCAGCGCACAATGAAACGCGTCCATCATCCATTACTTGTTGGCGCGGCCCTCGTGCTGCTCACCTGCCTTACGCAGCGGGCGGAGGCGAAACCCGTTCAGTCGAATATCATCGTCGACGCCAAGACCGGCTCGGTCATCACTGAATCGAATGCGGATGCGGTCACACAACCCGCCTCGCTGACGAAGATGATGACGCTCTATCTCTTGTTCGAGAGATTGGAACAGGGGAAACTCAAGCTCAGCGACAACATCACCTTTTCATCTTATGCGGCCAGTCGTGCCGCGACCAATCTGAACGTGCAGGCCGGTGACAAGATCGGTGTGGAGACGGCGATCCTAGCGGTCGTCGTGCGCTCCGCCAATGATGTCGCCACAGCGATCGCCGAGACAATTGGCGGTACCGAAGAGAGTTTCGCCCGTCAGATGACGGTCAAAGCCCGCCAGTTGGGCATGAACAGCACCAACTTCCACAACGCGTCAGGGTTGCCCGATGCCGAGCAACGCACCACAGCGCGCGATATGGCGGTCCTGGGCGTCGCGCTGATGCGAGACTTCCCTCAATACTATCCTTATTTCTCGCGCTACACCTTTGCCTATCATGGCGTGAATTATACCGGACATAACCGTCTGCTGAAGAGCTTCAAGGGTGCTGATGGCATCAAGACCGGCTATGTCCGCGCATCGGGCTTCAACCTGGTGACCTCCGCCGAACGTGACGGGCGCCGCCTGGTGGGCGTCGTGCTTGGTGGCGACAGCGTCCCGACCCGCGACAAGAAGATGGCTTCGTTGATGCAGACCGCCTTCAACACGCATGGCGGAACCGGCGATATGTTGATCGCCAAGCTGCAGGGCGGCACCAATCGGAGCGGTACCAATAAGAGCATGTCCGATGCCGTGGCTGCTGCTTTGAGCGAGCCAACCACAGCGATGTCGAATACGCCGGAAACCGCGGAAGCAGAAACCATCGCGACGCCGATGCTCGCATCCGCTTCGGCGACGACAGCCGCGGATACTGTGAGCACGTCAACGACAGCATTAACGACAGGCGGCAGCGCGGATGAGCTGAAGCCCATCCTGAAGCCCGGCACCCAGCTGGCCTTGGCATCGGCGAGTGAGACCAAGGTCGCCTCGGCCAAGCGTAAGAAGCAGCTCACGGTCGATGACCAGACGACAGCCAATGTGTGGAAGTCGAGCACCGGTAATTACGGCATTCAGATCGGCGCCTATTCGCAGTTCAAGAGCGCTCAGCGCGCTGCCGGCAAGGCAACGAAATCGCTGCCCAACCTGCTGGCCGATGCCCGGGTCGTCATCGATCAGCAAAAGAGCAGCAGCAATACGCTGTATCGGGCACGCGTCTTCGGCCTGACCCGCAATGACGCCGAGAGCGCCTGCCGGAAACTGAGGGACTGCATGGTCCTGAAATCCGACAGCAATCTCGCCATGGATAGCAATTGAGCCGACCTGTTTCGCAGCAACACGGCTTCACTCCTGCCGCCGATGCGGAGCCTCGAGTGAAGCGCTGTTACTTGCTCCGGGCCGCCGGCTCCCGCCCCACCAACATCCGCCGAGTGGTGATCCATACCATCCGTTGAATGCGGCGGAGAGCAACCGCGTCACGGGCCAGTATCCGCAGCCAAATACCTGCATCGCGCGACAGCCGTGACGCCATGGCATAAGCACCCGGACAGTTTGCGAGAGTCGCTTGGAGCTCACTGAGCAGCGTGTCGGGCCCCATCCGGCCCGGTATAATGACCATTGAGCCCTGGGCGACGTACTGGCCGTTTGCCCCGGTCAGCCTTCCTTGCAGATCGCTGCCTGAAATGGCAAAGCGGTCCAGAGCCACCAAGCCTTTGCCGGTAATCGTTATCTTCGTCTCGCTGAACAGGTGATCGAATACCCTGCCCTGCTCGCTCGGATCATGACACAGGAAAGAATCGGACAGGATAGCGGTTGCCGTCGGGTCAAGTTCGACAGCCAATCGCGCTTTTACGCGAGCGCCGGGAAACAGGATCAGCGGATCCGGCAGGAATTCTAGAAAGCACCCCGCGGCTGCGCGTAATTCCGTCCGCTGTTCGGCACCGCTAACCGGCGTTTCGTGAACAATGGTCGAGGCCTGGGTGGTGACATGCAGGCCGCTATTCTCTTCCAACGAAACGGCTTGCTGAAGATCGTCGCCGTCGAAGATGCCGCCGGCACAGGATTGCAGATAAACCGTCGCCATGCCGTTCGGATCGCCGGCGAAATAAAACGGGCGGCAGATATGAAACGGATAACAGACGTCCTGCCGCCGCAGAAAGCTCTTTCCGGCCGGCGACAAGGCGGCTTCCAGCCGCGCATATCCGGTCCGACCAAAAACCGGCCGCGACAGTTCGGCTTGAGCCACCGGCTGTTGCTGCAAATGACCATCTTCCGGCATGGCGCCTCAGCGATCGAACAGAACGGTGGATGACAAGTGATCGATCACTTCATCGACGCCCGCGCCGGTGGCGCAATTGGTCAGCATCACCGGCTTGCCGCGACGCACCTCATTGGCCTCGGCGACCATGCGCGGCAAATCGACACGAACATGGGGTGCCAGATCGGTCTTGTTGATGATCAACAGATCCGATTGCAGGATGCCGAGCCCGCGCTTGCGCGGGATATCATCGCCACCGGCGACATCGATCACAAACATCCAGAAATCGACGAGATCCAAAGAAAAGGTCGATGCAAGATTGTCACCGCCGCTCTCGATCAAAACCAGTTCCAGATTAGTGAACTTGGCTTCCAGGTCATCGGCCGCCTGAATGTTCAGCGTCGGATCTTCGCGAATCGCTGTATGGGGGCAAGCGCCGGTTTCGACCGCCAGCACCCGTTCGGGCGCGATCAGTCCGCTGCGCCGGATCCGCTCCGCATCCTCCTTGGTCACCAGATCGTTGGTAACGACGGCAATGTTCCGGCCACGCGCGATAAGGCGAGGAATCATCTGCTCAAGCAAGGCCGTTTTTCCCGATCCGACCGGGCCACCGATACCGACCCGCGCGGCACCTGTCGATATCGCCTTAGGCTTCGCCAAAACACTATCCTGGATCATCGCATCATATACCGCTGGGAAAGCGGCACCCTCTTTGCTGGTTCGCAAGTTGCAAGCTTGCCATCGACGAAGACATCGAAATTCTGGGGGTTGACCGTAATGCTGGGGCAGGCGTCGTTATGCAGCATGTTGTGCTTGCCCAACTTTCTCGTTCCATGCACGGGAAGCAGTTGCTTTCGCAGGCCAAGCTTCCCCGCCAGATCGTTTTCCAAAGCGGCGTGACAGACGAAGCTGGCGCTCAGCGGTTGCGGGGCACGGCCGAAGGCGCCCCATTGCGGCCGCATCGCCACCGGCTCGCAGGTCATCAGCGACGCAGCACTGTCGCCCATGGCGGACCAGACGATGAATCCGCTTTTGATGACCAGTTCCGGCTTGATCCCGAAAAAGGCTGGCCGCCACAACACGATATCGGCCATCTTTCCCGCTTCCAGCGACCCGATATAGTCATCGATGCCGAAGGTGCGCGCGGCGTTGATCGTGTATTTGGCAATATAGCGCTTGATCCGCTCATTATCGCCGATACGGCTCTTCTCGCTGCCGAGGCGACCGAACTGATCCTTCATCTTGCTGGCAAGCTGCCAGGTCCGGCAGATCACCTCATTGATCCGCCCCATTCCCTGGCTGTCGGAACCCAGCATGGAAATCGCGCCCATATCATGCAGCACATCTTCGGCAGCGATGGTTTGCGCCCGGATGCGACTTTCAGCAAAAGCGACATCTTCCGGCACGGCAGGGTTCAGGTGATGGCACACCATGATCATATCGAGATGTTCGTCGAAAGTATTGACGGTGAACGGATTGGTGGGATTGGTCGAGGACGGCAGGCAATATTGCTCACCGGCGACACGAATGATGTCCGGCGCATGACCACCACCCGCACCTTCCGTATGATACATATGTATCGTCCGGCCCTTGATGGCAGCCAGCGTATCTTCCAGGAAGGCGCTTTCGTTTAGCGTGTCGGTATGCAGCTGCACCTGGAAATCATACTCATCCGCAACGGATAGACAGACATCGATGACCGAGGGCATGGCGCCCCAGTCTTCGTGGATCTTCATCCCCATCACGCCGCCGGCCAGCTGATCCAGCAGCGATTTCGGCTTCGAGCTGTTGCCCCTGCCGAGGAAGCCGAAATTGATCGGCCAGTTCTCCGCGGCCTGCAGCATCTTGCCGGCGTTCCAGGCCCCGCCGCAATCGATGCCGACGGTGATCGGACCCAGGGATCCGCCGATCATGGTCGTCAGGCCGGAAGAGATGGCATGTTCGCAGAGCTGCGCGCTGTCGAAATGCACATGCACATCGATCCCGCCCGGCGTGGCAATCAAGCCTTCGGCATCGCGCACCGTGGTCGCGGCGGCACAGATCAGTTTGTTATCGACACCGTCCATGGTGGCCGGATTGCCAGCCTTGCCGATGCCGACAATCTTACCTTCCTTGATGCCGATATCGCCTTTGACGATGCCGATAACGGGATCGATGATGACGGCATTACTGACCAGCATATCCAGCGAACCCATGGCGCTATCGACGCCGGCAGCGAGGCCAAGTCCGTCGCGCAAGGTCTTGCCGCCGCCATGCAAGCATTCGTCGCCATAGACGGCGTGGTCAAATTCCACCTCCGCCAACAAGGAGGTATCGCCGAGGCGAACGGCGTCTCCCGTGGTCGGTCCGTACATTGCTGCGTAGTCGCGCCGCGAAATCCGTGCCATGCCAATCAAGCCCCCCTGAAACCTGCAGCCCGCGCCCGCGCGATGGCGGCAGTTTTGTTCTCGTCGGACAAGGTTGACCCCTCGGTCAGGCCATTGAGACCGAGGATTTCTCCAGCACCGCCAAAGGCCACGAGGGCGACCTCCTTTTCCTCGCCCGGCTCAAAGCGAACCGCCGTCCCGGCGGGAATATCGAGATGCAGGCCGAAGGCCGCTGCACGATCGAAGTCGAGCGCACGATTGGCTTCGAAAAAATGGTAGTGGCTGCCGATTTGGATCGGCCGATCTCCGCTGTTCTTGGCAACCAGGGTTATCGACCGGCGTCCGGCATTCAGTTCAATGTCGCCGGGCGCAGCGATGATCTCGCCCGGGATAATCGCCTCATCGGCCGCCGTCACCGTTTGGCCGGGCCGGATCGGCTCATGCACGGTCACCAGCTTCGTTCCATCGGGGAAAGTGGCTTCGACCTGTAGCATCGGCATCATTTCAGCAACGCCCGGCATGACGTCATCGGTATTGAGAATGGTTGAGCCATAGCTGATCAGCTCCGAGACTGAACGGCCGTCGCGAGCTCCCTCCAGGATTTCATCTGCAATAATGGCGGTTGCTTCTGGATGGTTGAGCCGGCAGCCACGTTGGCGCCGTTTGCGCGCCAGTTCGGCCGCCGTGAAAATCGTCAACCTTTCAAATTCGGTCGGTGTAAGAAGCATGACGGTTTTCTTCGTTCCCCCTAATTGGCGAACAGCCGGTTGTCCTGGATCTCATGGCGCATCAAAGCGATTTCGCTCTGCGGAATATAGGCGTGGCTTTGATTCGCAGCCGGGACGTCGCCTTCGATCGCCACTGCAATAGTCGGCCGCATTCGTCCAATAATGAGCTGGCTGTCGATATGGCTGAGAATGCCGAGACGGATCGCAGCACTGACGATCGATTGGCAAAGAGCATTTGCCGATACGGCACTGGCGATCGGCAAAGGAAGTCCCATCTCGCCCCAGACCAGGCCTTGGACAATGGGCAAGTGGCCGAAAGCTTCACCGCATGTGATGAGCTCGCGATAGCGTTCCGCGGCGGCCGAGCCCAATCGCATATGAACGGACAGCAGTGCCGCACCGCAACGGGCGGAACCGGTGCGCAGCCGGGCCGCAAGGGACATCGCATCGAGAAGGTGATCCAGCTCGATCAGCCTAGCCTGATCATCATGTGCCGCCAACGCTGCCTGCAGCATCGGCAGGTCCGATGTCGCCCAGCGATGGGTGATTTGAGCACGCAGGTAGGATTCGACGCCCGCAGCATCACCGATCACGCCATCCGACACCAATGTCTCCAAGCCCCAGGAGAAAGCTGTCGCACCTCCCGGGAAGAAACTATCGGCATGCTGAAAGGCCGCCAATAATGTGTGCGTCTCGCTTATCACGCCGCCGCCTCGAGGATGCGGATTTGCCCAGCCGTGACCATGAAGTCGAGGCGATCAAGATAGCGTCGCTGGGGACCCTGCAGTTCGACCAGGAGAAGGCCCGATTCAAAGCGGACCGGCCAATGCATGTTCCCGGCAAAATAGCCAAGCTCCAATGCTGCTGCAGCGTCTTTAGGTTCTACACGCAACCATTCCCGTGCGAGCATGCGTACGACGATGGCCCGATTCTTTTCAGCAAGCAAAACCGCGCCATTCTGCAGATGCTGATTGCGCGGCAACGAAATCGCACAATCGGTCCCTTGATCCGTCGTCACCCTCAGTCGGTGGCGCCGGATGTCATCCCCACCCAGATCAATATATTCGACGACACCGTGATGACCGACATCATGTATGTGATCCGCCATTGCTGGCTCTGACAGCAACCCAAGGATCGTGTCCAGCCGCAGCGGCTCCGCATTAGTGGAAACAGGTTTCTCCGCCATCAGCATATGCGCCTCCTTTTCCACTCAGACCGCCATGTATCGATGTAACAGCGCGTCGGACAGATCAGCCGCTGCTCCGGCAGCCGCGATTTGTCCTTTTTCAATGAAGGCGAAGCGATGACAGGAGGTACGGGCAAATTGCACCTTCTGCTCGACCAGGATGATTGTCAGGCCGAATTCGCGATTGAGACGAACGATCGTCCGCTCGATCTCCTGCACCACATTCGGCTGAATGCCTTCGGTCGGCTCGTCCATCAGCACGACACTCGGCTCCGATGCCAGTGCGCGCGCGATGGCAAGCTGCTGCTGCTGACCGCCCGAGAGATTGGTGCCGCGCCGGTTGAGATGCTCCCGCAGGAAGGGGAACATCGACCAAATATGGTCGGGAATCGTCACCTTCCGATCGCGCCGGGCAAAGCAGCCCAGGCGGATATTCTCAAGCACGGAAAGTCCAGGAACGATCTCCCGCCCCTGCGGCACATAGGCGATGCCGAGTCGTGCCCGTTCATAGGTATCGAGGTCAGCAATTTCCCGTCCCTCGAACTGCACAGTCCCTTCAGTACGGACCTTAAGGCCGAGCAGGCTTTTCAGGAAAGTCGTTTTGCCGACGCCGTTTCGGCCCAGCAGGCAGAAAATCTCGCCCTGTCGGATTTGCAGATCGATGCCATGCAGAATATGGCTGCTGTCGTAATAGGCGTGCAGGTTCTTCACATCAAGCATGGCTCACCGTCGCCGATCCCAGATAGGCCTGGATGACATCCGCGTTCCGTTCGATCTCTTCGGCAGTGCCTTCTGCAAGAATGCGGCCCTGATGCAGCACGGTGATCTTCCGGCAGATCTGCCTGACGAAAGCCATGTCGTGTTCGATGACCAGGATTGTGTGATTGCCGGCTAGGGACCGGATGATATCCGCGGTCTTGTCGGTTTCTTCCGTCGTCATCCCGGCGGTGGGCTCGTCCAGCAACAAGATGGATGGGCTTTGTATGAGCAACATGCCGAGTTCCAGCCACTGCAACTGACCATGGGATAGTTCCGCGGCCGAGCGATGAAGAAGGCTACCAAGGCCGATTTGATCGATGACTTTTCCCTGCTGTTCTGCGGGGGATGAATCCGTTCGGCAAAAGAAATTGCGCGAGACGCCGAAGTGCTTGTTGCCTGCAACCTGCAGGTTCTCCCAGACCGACATCGACTTGAACACGGTCGGTGTCTGGAACTTGCGGCCGATGCCGGCCCGGGCGATCTGCGCCTCCCCGATGCCCGTGACATCTCGTCCGCGGAGGAGGATAGTACCGCTGGTTGGGCGAGTCTTGCCGCAAATGAGGTCCAAAAGCGTCGACTTGCCCGCGCCGTTGGCGCCGATAATGACACGCAGCTCCCCGGTCCCCACCTTCAGGTTCACACCATTGACCGCTGGAAACTCATCGAATTTCACGGTCAGGTCGGCGGTTTCAAGTGCCCAAGGCATGCCGGCTTGGCTCTCATCCCCGGTGCAAGAGATTTCCTGCATCAGCGAACCTCCGAAGCCTTCGTGCCCGGCGAAACCCGCTTGGCACCCGTCGCCCCGGCGGCACCGCCATTGCGTAGTTTCCGATCGAGCCAGCCATCGAAAACACCTGCGATGCCATTCGGCATTACCAGCACGACGCCGATGAAAAGCAAACCGAGGATGATGGGCCAGATGGGCTGGAAAATCGGGCTTTCGCTGGCGCCGGCGCCGATCACATTGACTAGCACCGCGCCGACACAGGCGCCCATCAGCGAGTGACGCCCGCCAACCGCCGCCCAGATCACCATGGAGACGCTGAAGCCGGTCGCCATCAAAGCAGGCGAGGCGAATTCCGCACACATCACGAAAAGCATACCGGCCAGACCAGCCAATCCCGCAGAGAGGCAAAAGGCCAGCATCTTATAATTCTCGACTTCGTAACCGAGGAATCGCAAGCGTGCTTCGTCTTCCTGGGTCGCCCGCAGGATCAATCCCATCTTGCCGCTGAGCAGATAGCGACCGCCGAAAAGCGCTGCCGCCAGCACGCCCGTAACAAGATAATACGTGCTGTTGCCATAAGGATCGAATTCAAAACTGCCGATCGTCAGTGGCGCCAAATCTGCTAGTCCGTTGAAGCCACCGGTCAAAGGCTGGTTATTGATGATGATCAGCTGGATGATGAGCGCCAAAGCCAGGGTGATGATCGACACATAGACACCGCCGGTGCGACGCTTGAACATCGCATAGCCAATAGCCAAGGCCATGATCATCGGGACGATGATTGAGGCCACGACGCCGACTGCCTGCCACCGGAAGGGAATCCACAGGAACGATCCCGGCGTAACGCAACAGAGCTCGCGCGGCGCGTTCGGCTCCATGTTCAGGAGCATCAATTGCGGCACCGGATTATTATCCGGGCTGGCCAGCGTCAACGACATCGCCATCATATAGGCGCCCATGCCGAAGAACGCACCTTGGCCGAGGTTTAAGATGCCGGCCCATCCCCAGGACAAGCAGATCGCGACAGCGCAGATGCCATAGACGAGATAGGTGGCGATGCGGTTGAGCCAGAAGGCATCGAGCATGAGCGGCAGCACGAGAAGAACGGCGATGAAGGCGAGATAGCATTGCAGCTGAATGCGGCTTTTGCGAAGGGCGACCAAATCCTGCCTGACCATACTCAGCGACTCCGGATGACGAACAAGCCTTGCGGCTTCCACAGAAGGACCGCGATGACCGTGGCGAAGACGGCGGTGCGGCCATAGACGTCGTTCAGAATCGAGGAAACATAACTCTGCAACTCACCGAGGATACCGGCCGAAGCGACAGTGCCGAACAGATGCCCGACGCCGCCAGCCACGACAACGAGGAAAGCATCGATGACATAGGGCGTACCCATATCGGGCGAAACCGTCTTGAAGCCGGACACCATGACACCGGCGATACCTGCAAGTCCGCTCCCATAGGCGAAAGCGAGACTGTTGATACGCTTCTCGTTGATGCCGCAGCAGGAAGCGATGCCGCGGGCAACCGATACGGCGCGCAGTTGGGCACCAAAATGCGTCCGGTAGACCAGCCACCAGGTGATGCAGCCGAGCAGGGCGGCGACGATGAAAACGAAAGCGCGGTAGACCGGGATATTGGCATCGCCCAGCGTCAGGGTCTGACGCAGCAATTCGGGCACCTGCACATTCTGAAGATCGGAACCCAAGCCGTCGATATGGATGCCGAAGAGCCCGAGTCCCGGATGAATGCGGATCAATTGTTGCAGGATCAGCGATACGCCCCAGGTCGCCAGAAGCGTATCCAGCAGCCGTCCATAAAGCCGCCTCACGATGACGACTTCCAAGGCATAACCGATCGCCGCCGTGACAAGAAAGGCAAGGGGAATGCACAGATAAAGATTGGCGCCGAGATGCTTGGTCGCCAGCACCGTGACATAGGCGCCGATCATCACCATTTCGCCATGGGCGAGATTGATGATTTTCATCGCCCCATAAATGATCGCCAGGCCCAGGGCAACCAGGAACAGAATTGATGCGATACTCAGACCGATGATGAAGGTTTCCACGGCTGCCTGCTCCGTCACTCATCAGCAAAACAAAGGTCTCGCCAGAGACAAGCCATTATCGTCTGTCGACCGCTCTGGCGAGACGAGGTGGCCCGAGAGGGGGGCCTCGTCGGCTTACAGCATTGCGCCTTTCGTCGTGCAGAGCCGCTTTTCCGCCGTCTCGCCCTGGCTGGAATAGGGCAAGGGCACCAGAGGCTCGCTGTATTGATCGACGATCTTCAGCTGCCCATCAGATTGCGTCTGACCGATCCGCGGCGTCAGATAAGTATGCAGATTCTCCGGATCGATCTTGACCTTGCCCTGAGGTGCAGCGAATTCGATGCCCCCGGCATTGGCGACCACCGCATCCGGTGCGACATCCTTGGCCTTTTCCGCCGCCATGGCCCAGATATTCACGCCGATATAGACGGCTTCCATGGCCGCATGCGTGACGGAATCCGCGCCGGCATAAGACTTGAAGTCGGCGACGAACTTCTTGTTTTCGGGACTATCCACCGATTGGAAATATGGCAAGGAGACATAGCTGCCGAGCGCATATTCCGGGCCCATCGCCTTGATTTCAACTTCCGTGGTTGTCGACGAGCAAAGTGGCAGCTTTTCGAAATCATATCCCTGATTTCGGAATTCGCGATAAAAGGCGACGATGGAATCACCGACGACATTGGAGAAGATCGCATCGGCACCGCTCTTGCCGATTTTTGAAACCATTGCGGCCCATTCCGAGTGCCCCAACGGCAGATATTCATCGCCGACGACTTCGGCGCCCAGTTTTTGGCAGATGATCTTCGTTGTCTTGGCCATGCCGCGCGGAAAGGCATAATCCGAGCCGACGATGAACAGTTTCTTCTTTCCCAGTTCACTGACCAGATAGGGAATGGAGTTTTCCAATTGCTGGTTGGGAACGGCCGAACCGGCATAAAGGATGTGCTTCGAGCATTCCTCCCCTTCGTACCAGGTCGGCCAGACCAGCAGGTTCTTCCGCCGTTCGACGACAGGCAACACCGCTTTGCGGCTGGCTGTTGTATAGCAGCCGAAAATCACCCGGACCTTGTCATCGATGATCAGCTTGCGGGCTTTTTCGCCATAGGTGCGTGGATCTGAATTGGGATCCTCAACGATCGGCTTCAGCTTCTTGCCGAGCACGCCCCCCTTGGCATTGAGCTGTTCGATCGCCATCAAGGCACATTGGTTCATCGATTTCTCGACGATCGCCGTCGTGCCGGACAGCGAATACATGATGCCGACAGGAATTTCGTCTGCGGCCCAGGCACGGGAACTCAGCGTGCGAAACACCAATGGTGCTTGAATGACTGCAGCAGATATCGCTGCTCCTTTGAGCAGATTACGTCTTGAGAGAGACATCGCCCTTCCCCTGTTAGGTTCGGTTGCGTTTCCTAAAGCCCAGTCCGGCACTAGCCGGTTCGATTTTATTTTTTTGATGGCAGCCAACTGCACCGCTGCCTTCGGAACACAAAAAAAGCCCCGCGAGGTAAATACCTCTCGGAGCTCCGTTGCTGTCTCTTGCCGGGCACCGTTGCCCAGCTATACTCAGATGCTACTCGCCTGATCAGCCTCGATCAGTCGACCGCATTAGAACGCGATCACCCGATGTCGTCAAGACAATCCTGACTTTTTCAGCAGATTGCCGGCACTGATCAGGCTCATGGCAATATCTTCCGTCGTCACACGGTTCGCCATGGCCTGGCTGCGTAGACGACGATAAGCCTCCTCCTCACTGATTCCGTGCTGGTTCATCAGCACCGCTTTCGCCTGACTGATCAGCTTTACCGATTTCAACTTTCGTTCAAGCTTTTCAATGGCCTGATGATGTTCGATGTGATGCAATTTCGACTGTCGCGCAACGACGAGATTGGCGAGCACACCATAAGGCTGAATCGGCTTGCCGATCACCGCATTCGGCGACATTTCCAGCACCGTCTGCAATGTCGTCGGATCTTCATAGTCGACAATGATGATCAGAGCGGGACCGCGCTCGTGCTGTTCCGCCCAGGCGCTTTTGTATTGCGCCACCATCTCCTGCTTGATCATTAGAAAGATCACATCCGGCCAAAGCGGCGGCACCTCGGCCGGGGGCCATTCCACATCCACTCGACAGCCGATCCGATGCAAATGCCGCACCAGTGTTTGGCAATCGGTGTCTTCCGGATGGTTGACGAGAACCTGCAACAAGCGCAGATCGCGAAGCAGCGTCGGGGTCATTGGCACGCCCTAGCTGACGACTTCGGCGAGCAAATGCCGGCCGTCATCGTCGCGATCCCGCGGGAAAACCAGGTAGGGATCGGGCTTCACGGGCGCCACGCAGTCTTGAACAATATTGAGTTCGCCCGCTGCGCCGATTTCAGCGATCCGCGGCCAGAGATAGGTATGGTTGTTCTCCGGATCCACCCAGACTTCACCTTCCGGCGCACCGAAACGTCGGTTATGCAGCGCACGCACCACCGCATGGGTGTCATCCGTGCCAATCTCCGCAATGGCCTGGGCCACCAGATGTACCTGAAAGTAAGCTGCTTCCGTGCAACTGGTGATGCCTGCCTTGCCGAAGCGCGCAATATATTCGCGCTTGAAACGATTATTCGTTTCACTATCGATCGGGCTTAGGTAAGGCATTGAAATCAGGTGGCCCGAGGCCACGGAAGGACCCATAACGGCGATCTCCGCTTCGCTGGTATTGAGGCTGCCCACAGGAATATGCCTTCGGCCCGCCCTCACTTTTGCCAAGCCGCGATAGAAGGGGATGGTGGAATCGCCGACAATCGTCGAAAAGATCGCATCCGGCTCCAGGGCAACCAGCCTGTCGATCACCGGTTCCACCGCCGCCGCATCGGCTTCCAGCGGCAGATAGTCTTCAGACAGGACGGACCCACCAAGTGCTTGAATCGTTTCTTTAAAGATACGATTGGCTTCGCGGGGAAACAGATAGTCCGATCCGACGAGACAGAACGTCTCGCCGCAATGTTCCATCATATATTTGGCCATGGGGATATTGTTCTGGTTCGGCGCCGCCCCCGAGTAGATCACGTTGTCGGAAAACTCGAAGCCCTCATACATCGTCGGATAACAAAGCAGGGCTCCGTATTCGCGGATGATCGGCAGAACCGCCTTCCGCTGGCTCGACATATAGCAGCCGAAAATGATGTTCACATTGTTATCCGCGAGCATGCGCCGCGCATAGGTTGCGAAATTGGCGGGGATTGAACCCGGATCGTAGATGATCGGCCGTATTGGCCGACCCGCGATACCGCCTTTGGCATTGATTTCCTCAATTGCCAATAGCGCTCCGTTGAGCTGGGTCTGTTCAGTGATGGCGGCCACACCGGTCTGCGACGCGAGGACACCAAAGTTCCAATAAGCGCGGTCAAGTCCCATCAGCCAGGCCTCGGACAGTGATAGCTGGTTGACGATCATCCGCCGTTGACAGACGCTGTCAAGACGTCGCGTTCAAACCGCCGTCGCCGCTCGGCACTTAGCGCCCAAGGCCTAGGGCACGACTAATCGACCCGCTCCTCTGCACTACCATGCCATGGCATAGCATTC
The DNA here is from genome assembly GCF_034044715.1 of Dongia soli. Taxonomy (NCBI): domain Bacteria; kingdom Pseudomonadati; phylum Pseudomonadota; class Alphaproteobacteria; order Rhodospirillales; family Dongiaceae; genus Dongia; species Dongia soli. The sequence goes on from NZ_JAXCLW010000003.1 coordinate 173,089, forward strand.
GCGCCGCGGATCAGCGCCCGCCGACCGATAGTTCGTCGCCGCTTCGACCGTAATCCCGCAGACGCCGCCGGCACGCCAATGCAGGGCCGGCCAGATGCCAATGCGATGGCCGCGGCTTGATAGCGCGTCCGCTGTATGATGCAAGGCATGCTCCAGCCGCAGCATGCCGGGCTCGCTGTGATGCGGATAGAATGAACTTGGGAAGCTCGAGGTAAAGAAGCGCGGCGTCTCGATAGCCTGCTGGGCATCCATGCCAAAGGTCGTCACATTGAGGAAGAACTGCAGCATGGCCTGACACTGGACATCGCCACCCGGTGTGCCGAAGACCATTGCCAGCTTGCCGTCCTTCAAAGCGAGCGCAGGATTGGGCGTCAATCGCGGGCGACGCCAAGGTGCGATCGTGCTGGGATGGTCGGCTTGCACCCGCGATTGTGTACCGCGATCCGACGCCGCAAAACCCAGTCCCGGAATCACCGGCGTCGTCGAATAGCCGTCGCTGGGCGTTGCGGAGAAACCGTTTCCGTCCTTGTCGATGACGCAAAGATAGGTGGTATCTCGGGCCCGGTCTTCCGAAGGCCGCTCCTTCGCCTTGCTGGCATGGGGCGACAAGCGCGCAATATGGCCGGGCGGCGGCATGTCTGGAAAAGCGCGATCCATGGAAACGGCGCGCCGCCGTTCCTGCGCGTAGCTTTTCGACAACAGCACGTCCATGGGCACGTCGACGAATTCAGGATCGCCGAAATACGCCTCGCGATCGGCAAAGCCAAGCTTCATCACCTCAGTCACCAGGTGGATGTAGTCGGGTGAATTGCAGCCGAGCCGCCGCAAATCATCGTTTTCCAGCATATTCAGGAATTCGAGCAGGACCGGACCCTGGCACCAGGCACCACAGCTATAGACCTGATAGGCGCCGAAAGTGGTCGAGGGCGCATCTTCGATGCCGACATGGAAATCGCGCATATCCTCGGCTGAAAGCCATCCGCCTTCGCGCTCATAGAAGGACAAAATATCCTGCGCGATCTCGCCTTCATAAAAGCATTTCCGCACTGCTTCCAAGCCGGCGATACGGCTGCCGCCGGCGGCTTTCTCGGCGGCAATCAGACGTGCGATCGTCCGGGCGAGATCCGGTTGGCGGAAAACCTCTCCAACCATTGGCGGCCGACCTTTTGGCATGAAAACCTCGGCATTGGTTGGCCAATGCGAAAATTCCGTCGGCTCATCGGAAATCGTCTGGCAGAGCAAGGCATGCGCGGGAAATCCGCGCTCCGCCAGGTCGTAAGCCGCCTGCGCCGTCTCGCCGAAGGTCTTGGTGCCGTATTTGGCCAAAGCCGTCACCCAGGCGTCGATCGATGCCGGCACCACCGTACGCAAGACGCCGAGCGGCAACTCCCCATTTGTCTCGCGGCGGAAATAGTCGGCATCGGTGCGCTTCGGCCAGCGTCCGAGACCGCTGATCGAGATGACTTTCTTTTCTTTGGCAAGATAAAGAATAATCGGTGCAACGCCGGTGAAGCCCACGATATCCGGCTGCAACACGCCCAAGGCCATGCCGGCGGCGACACCGGCATCGACCGCATTGCCGCCACTGTCGAGAATGCGCATGGCGGCCAGGGTTGCGAGCGGATGGCCCGTCGAGGCGGCGACATCGCGGCCCACGATCGGCGGGCGATAGCTTTTACGGCCCGTTGCCTGCGTGCCCGGCAGTGTCTCCAGATCATGTATCATCTGATTATCCCTCAAGCTTGGAGGAGGATGCCGTTCTGATGCGGCCAGGTGACCCGCATCTCCTGGCCCGTATTCACAGCGCCGCCATTGACAGGGCTTCTGTTCAAGCTTGCGACTGCCAGCCGCTGGACGGCATTCGCGAGCTCTAGGTGGTAATAGGTTCGATCACCGACATAGGAAGCCGACAGAACACGCGCCTTTACGGTGTTGCTGCCCGCATCCGTTTCCCGGGCGTCGAGGGACATCTTTTCCGGTCGAACTGCGACGACGACCCTGTCGCCGGCCCTGACCGTTCGCCCACCAGTCGGCACCACGATCATACCGGCGGCGCCTGCATCGACAGTGACGTGATCGCGCACTTCGCGGACCTGACCGGGGAATAGATTGATGGTACCGACAAAACGCGCCACCTCAGTTGAGACGGGACGTTCATATAGATCGCTTGCCGTACCGACTTGTGCAACCTTGCCGGCGGACATCATCGCGACACGGTCTGCCATGGCCAGTGCTTCTTCCTGGTCATGTGTCACGAAGACAAACGTGATGCCGACCGAACGCTGAATCTGCCGCAATTCGATCTGCATCTCCTCGCGAAGCTGCTTATCGAGCGCGCCCAGCGGCTCATCCAACAGCAGCACTTTCGGCCGGCAGATCAAAGCACGCGCCAAAGCGACACGCTGGCGCTGGCCGCCGGAGAGTTGAGTAGCCGCCCGATTGTCAAGGCCCGGCAGGCGGGTCAACTCCAGCATCTCATCCACCCGCGACCTTATTTCAGACTTGGAGAGACCTTTCTTCAAAAGTCCGTAACCGATGTTCTGGCGGACATTCAGATGGGGAAAGATCGCATAGCTCTGAAAGACCATATTGGTGGGCCGAAGATTAGGCGGTACTGTCGCCATCCCTTCCCCATCGATATAGATCTCACCGCTCGTCGGCGCTTCGAAACCGGCCAGCATGCGCAGCAATGTCGTCTTCCCACAGCCGGACGGGCCAAGCAGGGCAAAGAATTCGCCGGTACCGATGGTGAGATCGATGCCATCGACAGCATGAACCGATCCAAAGGACTTCCTGACATTGGAGACGACAATCATCGGATCTTTGGAGATCGCGTTCACAATAAAGCCTCCGACCGCTTTAAGCGCAGCATTTCAGTGATCGTCACTGCGATGATGGAGAAGAAAAGAATACAGCTTCCCAGAGCGAGCATCATTGGCATGCTTTCAGGGAAACGCAGGAGGCCGAACATATAGATCGGCAATGTCGGCTGGCTGCCGCTGAGGAAGAAAGCCAGCATGAATTCATCGAAGGAAACAATGAAGCATAACAGCAGGCTGGCGATGAGCCCCGGCATGGCCAAAGGCAGCGTGATGCGCCAGGCGGTTTCCCAGGCATTCATGCCCAGATCGGCCGATGCCTCTTCGAGGCTTCGATCAAAGCTTTCAAGCCGAGCGATCAGGATCAGCATGGCGAAGGGGATTGTCACCGTGACATGCGCTGCACCGATCGTCCATAACGAAAGAGGAATATCGAGATATTGCCGAAAGAAGCTGAGAAGCGAAGCGCCCTTGATGATGGTCGGCAGGATCAGCGGCAACATGAAAACGGCGTAAAAGAAGTTCTTCGCCGGAACCCGGTATCGCGTCATCGCCTTTGCCACGAGAAAGCCGAGGATCGTCGCGATGACGGCCGATGCCGCGGCAATCTTGATACTGGCCCATAAAGCCGAGAGCATGGCCTCGTTATCGGTCAGCTGGTGATACCACTTGGTGGTGAATTGCGTCAGCGGAAAGACAGCATAGATGTTGTCGTTGAAGGAAAAGACCGGCAGCAACACGACCGGCCCATATAGAACGAGCACATAAAACGCCAGAATCACGGATAAGATCATGGGCAGGCGGCTTCGCCGGGCGGTCGCGCTCATAAGCTGGCCCTCCATTTCTTCCAGAGCCAATAAAGCAGCGCCACGGCACAAACCACGATCACGAGTGCCAGCATCAGGAAGACGGACACGGCCGCCGCCATCGGCGCATTATCTTCCGCGGTAAAGAGCGAAACGATCAGATTGCCGATCATCGTACCGGAGATGCCCCCGAACAGGGACGGCGTCACGTAATCGCCGGCTGCACGAACGAAGATCAGAATCGCCGAGCTGAAGACGCCCGGCAGCGACAAAGGCAAGGTGACGCGGAGGAAGACCTGTATCGCATCATCACCAAGATCCTTCGCCGCCTCCAGGAAGGAGCGATCGATCTTCTCCAGGGACACATAGATCGGCAGGATGGCAAAGACCAGCCAGGAATGCGTCAGCACGATGATGACAGCACCCCGGTTGTAGAGGAGGAATTCCAGCGGATGATCGATAACCCCGAGCCACGCCAGGAAGGAGTTAACCACACCGTTCTCGCCGAGAATCACCTTCCAGGAGGCCACGCGCAGGAAATAGCTGATCCAAAAGGGTATGGTGACGAGGATCAGCCAAACCGCTTTATAGCGGTGAACATGAAATGCCAGGACGTAGGCAAAGGGGTAGGCGACGAGAATCACGGCGACGGTCGTCAGCAGCGGAATCCACAGCGACCGCAGCAGAAGCGCCCGGTAGATATCGCCTTCCGGCGCAAAGAGCGCGAGATAATTGTTCAACGTATATACGACTGGCATGCCCGGATCGGTAAGCTCTCTAAAGCTCACCAGGACCAGGGTGGATACCGATGCAAAAAGCATCACGGCGATGAACAGAAAAGCTGGCGCCATCAGCAGCAGACTGATGAACGCATCGGATCGCTGCCATTGCGGTGGCAAGATATCCGACAACCGGGCAAGCCGTGTCCGACGGCCGCCCGATCGCGCCAGAACTCTAGCGGATGTCATGTCAGAAGCCGGATTTGATCCGGTTATGCAAGGCAACCATCTTACGCAAGGTCGCCTGGGGTACAGCTTTCGCCCAGAGGCCGTGCTTCATGATCTGATCCAGCTTGTCGAAGCCGAGACGCGCCAGGATCTCCGGCGACACCATGCTGAACGACTTTTCATTGGACGAGCCGTAGTAAAGCTTCGAAATATTGAAAGCTCCGGTTTCCGCCGACAGAACGGCATCGAGATAATCGTATTTGAGCTGTTCGTCCGCCGTACCACCCTTGACCAGCGAGAAGCCGTCGATCCAGATCGGCATGCCTTCCTTCGGCACCAGATAATCGACAGGAACGTTCCGCTCTTTCAGACCGGCATACGTCGAATTCCAGCCATAGGCCGCATCGATCTCACCGGAGGACAGTGCCTGCTGCACTTCGGCCTCGGTCGTCCAATAGAAGCGGACCAATTCACGCTGCTTGCGCAGCAGCTCGCCTACCGCCTTCAATTCGTCGTCGGTCAGGTCGTAGGGATCCTTCGCCCCGGCAATCAGAGCGGCGGGAATGATCGTTGCATTGGGCGCGTCGCGCAGCGCGATCTTGCCCTTTAATTTGGGGTCCCAGAGAATGTTCCAGGTCGGATTGTCGACATATTCCGGTGCCGCAGCCTTGCGGAACACCACCCCATTCGTGCCCCAGACCCAGGGAACGAAGTAACGCTCGCCATTCGGCCCGGCCGCCGCATTCTGATCGCGCAGCGGCTTCAATATCTCGTCCCAGTGGGTGAGCTTGGTCGTGTCGATCGGCGCCAACAAGCCATCTTTTACGAAGAAAGGGACATAGTTTTCGGTCGGCGTGACAACATCCGGATGATAGCCGCTGCGAATCTTGGCGCGCGCCTGATCGTTTTCCGTCAGGATCGAGAAACTTGGGGCCTGCTGATGCTTGGCCATATAGGCTGCGTATTGTTCCTTCTGGTCATAATTCGCCCAGGTGAAGACTTCCAATTGCTTCTGGTCGGCATAAGCAAGCCGTGACCTGGTCGATGCTGCCACGATGCCCGCGGAGGCGAGCAATGTATGGAAATGCCGCCGAGTAAGCTCCTTACCGCCGAAGAGCGATTTGAGGTTATCCGAACTCATAATGAAACTCTCCTCCCGATAAATTTTTATATTCGACTAAATAATTATATTGGACGGCGTCTATTTTTCAAGCTAGTTCTTGAAATGTCGATTTCAAAGATTTTCGGTCGGCGGTTGGGAAGCCCCCTCCCCCTTGCCCCGGACTCGTACCCGGCATAAAACGCTTCACATAGATAATGAGGGCCTTCAGTATTCGAGCAGATGATGAGTGCTAATCGCGGCAACACTGGCAAAAAGCGGATGGGAGATAGGCCCATTGTATTGCCGCATAGGGGAAAGCCCGGCGAAGCTTTAGGTCTTCGCGATCGCAAGAAGGCGCAGCAGCGGCTTGATCTGATCGAGGTTGCGGTTCGGCTTTTCAAGAAGCGGGGCTATGAAGCCGTCCGTATGGAGGATATTGCCTCGAAAGCCGAGGTCTCCACCAAGACGGTCTATAACTACTTTCCGACCAAGCGCGATATTCTTATCGAGTTCCTCGTCGCCGATCGCGAAAGAGCGATATCGGAATTTGAAAGAATCATCGAAACGCCGCTCGGCAATCCGATCGACGATTTGGTAAGGCTGATGGAAGCCGATATCGGCGATGTTTTGTTGCCGGGCGAAAGGGCCTTATGGCTTGAAATCATGGCGGTCACGGTGCGCGAGCGGGGAGATGAACGCTTTCGCCGTTACCGCCATATGTTCACCTCCTATTTCGAGACCTTGCTCAGCCATTTTCAGGAAGCAGGCAATATTTCGCCATCGCTCGACGTTGCTCTCGCCGCCCATATTATTCACATCGTCCATTCCGAAAATTTTGAACACTTCTGTATGGAACCGGGTTTAACGGTCGAAGGAGCGCTGTCCCTGGCGCGCAAACAACTGGAATTGTTGTTCAGAGCCTGGGCCGATGATAAGCCGATGGTAGACGCACGCCGGGCACGGAAGTAAAGCGGATGAAGCCGCGCCAAAGCAACATTCGCGCGTGGAAAAGTCAGGGGCGAGGTAAACAATAATGGCTCAGCATTTTATCGTCATCGGCGCCGGCATTGTCGGCATCTCGGCAGGCCTGTATCTGCAGCGCGACGGCCACCGCGTCACGGTGATCGATGAACGTGATCCGGGCGATGGGACATCGAAGGGCAATGCCAGCATCATCGCCATTGAATCCTGCATCCCGATGGCGACACCTGGTGTCGCCTGGGATGTGCCCGGTTACCTGTCCGACCCGATGGGACCTTTAGCGATCCGTTGGTCTTATCTGCCAAAGATCGCGCCCTGGCTCATCCGCTTCATCGCCGCCAGTAAGCCCGACCGGGTCGAGGAAATCTCGATTGCCCTGCGCAGCTTGATGCTCCAGGCGCTGGGCGCGCACAAAACCCTCCTGAAGGAAACCGGGGAGCCGGAAATCCTACGCGAGACCGGCTGGCTGGCAATTTTCGAAACAGACAAGAAATTCCAATCCTACCAGTGGGATCTCGATATCCAGCGGCGTCGCGGCGTTAAGTTCGATATCATCCCGGCTGAAGAAGTGCGTCAGTTCGAACCAAGCCTGGAGCCGATCATCCGGCATGCCGTCTATTATCCCGAAAATGCCTATGCGGCGAACAACTACCGGCTGGTCAAACTGCTGGCTGCCGATTTTGCCCGCCGTGGCGGCGTCATTCTCAAAGAGAAGGTGACCGGCTTCGATATCGGCCTGAATGGACCCACCCATGTCAACACCGCCTCCGGCAAACATGCGGCTGATTCAGTGGTGGTCGCAGCCGGCGCCTGGTCGAAGCAACTCACGCGGCAACTCGGCCATAAGGTACCCTTGGATACCGAACGCGGTTATCATGTGACCTTGCCCAATGCCGGGCGCATGCCGCGCATGCCGCTCTATTCCAGCGATCATTCCTTCGTCATTACACCATTGGATGTGGGCCTGCGTTTCGCCGGTACGGTGGAATTGGGCGGGCTTGAGGCCGCACCCGATTATCGCCGGGCGGAAATCCTGATGAAACACGGCCGCCGGCTGTTCGGCAATTTGGATGAAACCGGGCGCAGCGACTGGATGGGCTTCCGCCCCTCAATGCCGGATTCCTTGCCCGTGATTTCACGCGGCACCCGATGGGCCAATACTTATTTCGGCTATGGGCACGGCCATATCGGCCTGACTTTGGGGCCGTTGACCGGGCGGTTGATCGCCGATCTTGCCGCAGGGCGCGATCCCGGCCTGGATATGCGACCCTTCCGCATCGACCGGTTCCAACGCGTCCACCTCGGCTGGTAGATAAGCCGTGGATCGCCGATGAACTGGAAAAGGTGTTGATCGGCCTGAGGCGTAACCCGGATATCATTGATGAGACATCCATCAGGGACGCCATCAAGGCCAACGCCTTCCATCTGGTTTACCAGCCGAAGATCGATTTGCGAAAGGTCGAAGCGAACACCGCGCATCGCACGGTGGGTTTTGAAGCATTGTTACGCTGGACGCATGCGACGCGAGGCGTGATTTCTCCCACCGACTTCCTGCCGATCATGGAAGCGGCGGGCATGATGGATGATGTCACCGATCTGGTATTTTCCCTCGCGCTACAGCAACAGCGTATATGGCGCGGTCGGGGAATCCGGATATCCGTCGCCATAAACATATCGGCGCAGAACGTTCATGCCACGGACTTCACTGACCATCTCCTCGCGCGCTGTCGCGAATGCGAGGTACCACCGGAATGCCTGATCGTCGAGCTGACAGAAACTGCGGCGATGATGGATGCTGCCGTGGCGATGAATATCCTTACGCGCCTCCGCCTTAAGGGGTTTCGGCTTTCGATTGACGATTTCGGAACCGGCTATTCATCCTTGGTGCAATTGCATTTGCTGCCTTTTTCGGAGCTAAAGATCGACCGTGCTTTCATTCGCGATTGCGGCAGTTCCCGCCAGTCCGAAATCATCGTCAAAACGATGATCGATCTCGGCAAGAATCTGGGATTGGCCGTCGTCGCCGAAGGCATCGAGGACGCCTTGGCCCTGCAGATCGTGTGCGATCTGGGATGCGATTACGGCCAGGGCTTCTATATTTCGCGTCCTTTATCCGCCGAAGCGGCGGAGCAATGGATTCGCAAGACCCAGAATTGATATGATCTGGATGCCCGGCGCTTTTCCGGGCATCCAGGAAGACATAGGCTAGATCTTCGACAGCGCCCGATCCAGGGCCGTAATCGCGATATCCGCATGGTCGCGCTGGAAGACGACCGGTGGGCGAATCTTCAGGATATTACCCAACACACCTTCGCTGCCGATCAGCACGCCCTCGTCTCGCATGAGATTTAGGACGCGCGAGGTCTCGTTCTTGGCCGGCGTCAGCTTCTTGCGGTCCGTTACCAGCTCGACGCCAAGGGCCAAGCCCGTGCCGCGGACATCGCCGATCAGATCGTGTTTTTCCATCAGCTGTTTAATGCCGTTTTTCAGGTATCGCCCGGTCACACTGGCATTCTGGATCAGATTCTCCCGCTCGATGATGTCGAGCACCGCGAGGCCGGCGGCACAGGAGACGTTATTGCCGCCGAAGGTGGAGAAGAACGCGGTTTCTTTCAGGAAACATTCCATGATCTCCGGCGTCGTGATGACCACGCCGAGCGGGTGCCCGTTACCCGCCGGTTTGCCGATCGTGACGATATCGGGCACGACATCATGGTGCATATGGCCCCACATCGTATCGCCCATGCGACCGAAGCCAGATTGCACCTCGTCGCCGATGCAAAGGCCACCGGCCGCCCGCACATTGGCGAAAACGCTCGCCAGATAATCCTTTTGCGGCTCCAGCACGCCATTGGTCATGAAGGCGGAATCCACCATGAAGGCCGCCGGTTTCATCCCCGCCTCGGCCAGGGACGCGATCGCGCGGTCGGCATCCTTCGCGTACAGGCGGCCTAGATCCGGCATGCCATATTTATGAATGCCGCGATAGCCGTCCGGCGCCATCAAGGTCCGCATATGCGGTGCGATGGCGCCGGTCAGGCTGCCGGAAGGAGAGAAGGCGTCCACCGCATCGGTGATGCCGTGATAGGCGAAATCCATGGTCAGGCCGCCGGTATTGCCGGTGTAAGCCTTGGCCATGCGCCAGGCAATGTCATTGGCTTCGCTGCCGGAATTAACGAAAGCGCAGACCTTCAGCTTTCCCGGCAGCGTCGTACCCAGGCGTTCGCTGTATTCCAGGACCTGTTCGCCCAGATACCGGGTGTTCGTGTTGAGAGTCTTGATCTGCTGCGTCAGCGCATTGACCACGTGAGGATGGCAGTGACCGACATGCGGCACATTGTTGTAACAGTCGAGATAGCGCCGGCCCTCAACGCTTGTGAGCCAGACACCGTCGCCAGACACCATATGCAAGGGCGGATCGTAGAAGACATAAAGGCGAGAACCCATCACCGCCTTGCGCCGTTCGATCATCCGATCGACGCTGACAGTCGCGTTTTTGTGTTTGAAATTGCCGCAGGCGGCAAAGGCGGCCTGTGTGAAGGCCTCGCGTCCGATCCCGATAATTGAGGCGCAGGCATCCAGGCCCGTTTCGCCATATTCGGCGAGGTAATTGGCCTCATCCGGCGTCTCTTTGGAACGCACGGCATTGGTGAGCGGAGTCAATAGCAGACGCGCAAGGACGAGATCATAAAGAAGGTTGATTTCTTCATCCTCTAGCGGTGTCACCGCGTGGTAGGCAGCGAGCATCGTCTGCATCACATCCACCGCCTTGTCCGGCGCGATGATGAAATCGGCGATCGTATCGGCGATATCGATGACTAGCGGTCCATGCACCATGTCGCCGAAATCGATGATCCCGGCGATTTCCGGCGAGGCGCCAGCTGTCAGGATCAGATTATGTGCGTGGACATCCCCGTGGATCACCTGCGTTCGCAAGCGTGCCAGCGATGGCAGCACATTCTTATCGAAGGTGCCGACGATGCGCCGGACCATGTCGCGATGCGCCGCCGGCAGCAGATCGACGTAAGGCTGGAATTTCGAGATTTCGCGGATATCCCACAGCAGCCCGCGATTGGCGATTGCCGGGAGCGAGAGGCCGCGCATCGCCCGCCCGAGCCGGGCTACCATCGTGCCGATCTTGCGGTTCAGCGCGGTGTCCAGAACCGAGGCATCGGCGATCCGACCCTCCAGGAATGAGAGCACATAGAAGAGATGTTGCGATTTACCGCCCGGCGATGCGATCCGCACGGTAGTGTCGCCACTCCTCGCAGAGCGGACACGCGGCACCGGCAGCGTTGGATCGACGGCAGCGATATGGCGAAGCGTCTCGATCTGCGCATTGATAATGTCTTCGGGCTCCTCCGTATTGGAGATTTTGAGAACCCAGGCCGTGCCGTCGGCCTCGCGCAATCTGACATTCTGGTCGCGCTCACTGTAAAGCGGTTCCAGGGTGCCCCTGAGGCCGAAATGCTGTTCGGCCAGACGTTCGATCTCTGAAACCGGGAAACGCGGCGCATTGGCATGCAGGAACTTCATGATCTATCTCTCAAAAATTGGACATCCGCGCCGCCTGACATCCTTCTGCGATGGGCGGTCGTTTGCAGGATCGATAGAGTGAGACAGCGATCTCGACATTCCTCCCCTATGCAGAGTCCGGCAGTGCCAACTAGCGTGATCGACCAGCTAAACGCAATACAGATTCTCGATCGTTCTTGACAACCTGTCCTGCACCCCCGCCAAATATTGGACAAACGTCCAATGTTCTGGGGGGAAAAGATGAAAGAGCAATTCGTCGAAACCGAACAAATCGGCCACGTCCTGGTCATCACGCTCAACCGGCCGAAGGTGAATGCAATCAGTCGCGCCTTGAGCCGCGCCATTCACGCGGCCGCCGAACATCTACAAACGGACCCCAATCTCCGCGTCGGCGTCATTACCGCAAAGGGCGACCGGGTCTTCTCCGCCGGCTGGGATTTTCGCGACAGCGTGCAGCAGGATGCGGAGACGGGCGACCGCGATTTCGATATGACCCACGGCCCCGGCGGCTTTGCGGGCATCACTCGCTATTGGGACTTGAAGAAGCCGCTGATCGCTGCCGTCAATGGCGCTGCGATCGGTGGCGGCTTCGAGATCGCACTGGCAGCCGATGTGATTATTGCCGCAGAAAATGCTTATTTTGAACTGCCTGAGATGCAGCGTGGCTTTCTACCAGATGCCGGGGGCGTCCAGCGGCTGCCGCGACGCATACCTTATAATGTCGCTATGGAGATGATCTTGAGTGGCCGACGCATGTCAGCAGCTGAAGCAAAAGGCTGGGGACTCGTGCATGATGTTGTACCGCAGGCAAAGCTTGGGGAGACGGCGGTCACGCTGGCCACGCAAATTGCGAAAGGCGCGCCCCTCGCATTGCAGGCTTTGAAGGAAGTCATGCAGGTCATCGACCACTTGCCGGTGCAAGAGGCGATTCAGGTTACGCGGGCGCCGGATGCGCGCATGCCCATCTTTCAGCGCATGTGGACTAGCGAGGATGCAAAGGAAGGTCCCCGCGCCTTCCTCGAAAGACGCGAACCGGTCTGGCGCGGCCGCTGATTGATGCGGTTTTCCGCCCAAAAATTTGTTGAACGTCCAACAAATGTATGGAACAGTCGCCGGGTCAGGCCAATATGAGCCGGCCGCCGGAACGCTCCGGAAGAAGCCGGCCAGGCCTTGTGCGGAGGAGAGATCCATGAAGCGGTTTACGACGGCTGCCACGGCAGCCCTGTCGCTTGTTACCCTTGCCAATGCAGCACCCGCTTTCGCGGCCGATAGCGTCGCGGTGGCATCCTATGGCGGCGCCTATCAGGAGGCGTTGCACAAGGCATTTTACGAACCGACGGCAAAGACCCTGGGCATCGACATCAAGGAATTCACGCTCTCGGGCATTACCGATGTACGCACACAAGTGAAAGCCGGCGCGGTCGAATGGGATGTCGTGGAATTATATGCCGGGCAATGCCAGCAGGCGGCTGATGAAGGCCTGATCGAGCCATTGGACTACAACGTCATTAAAACCGACGGCGTGCCGAAGCAGTTGGTGCAAAGCCATTGGGTCGGCTTTACGGCTTATTCCACCGTCCTCGCCTGGAACAAGGATGTCTATAAGGACAATCCGCCGAAGAGCTGGGCGGATTTCTGGGACGTGAAGAAGTTCCCCGGCACGCGTGCGCTCTCCGGTTACGGCCCGTCCACGAATGCGGAAATCGCCTTGATGGCGGATGGCGTCGCGACGGACAAGCTCTATCCACTTGACATGGACCGGGCTTTCAAGAAGTTGGAAGAGATCAAGCCGGACATCACGGTCTGGTGGAATTCGGGCGCGCAATCCGGCCAATTGGCGGTCAATCAGGAAGCCGACATGCTGGCGATCTGGGTGGCGCGTATCGACGCGGCCATCAAGGAAGGCGCCCCCTACGACTTCACCTATAACGAGGGCGTTGTCGATATTGAATGCCTGGTCGTTCCCAAAGGCGCCAAGCATAAGGACCTCGCGATGAAGGTCATTAATGAGTTCCTGAAGCCGGAACATCAGGCCGACCTGCCGAAATATGTGCCTTACGGCCCGGTCAACCAGGACGCCTATAAGACGGGCAAGATCACGCCGGATCTCCTGAAGAACGCGAACTCGACCCCGGAAAACCTCGCCAAGCAGGTGATCCAGGACAAGCCCTATTGGGCCAAGAACGGCCAGGCGGCACAGGAACGCTGGGACGCCTTCCTGCAAAAGTGAGACAGGATGGGCGGCCGATGACCGGCCGCCCATTCCTAACGACGCATCACTCGTATCTGAACTTACAGTCTGGAACGACCATGGAGACTAGCGGCAGCCGGTCGACGGCGGCTCGGGCATTGCCCGTCGTCATTCGCAATATCGTCAAACATTACGGCGCGGTCCGCGCCCTTGACGATGTCTCCCTGACGGTTGGGCAAGGTGAATTCGTCACCCTGCTCGGCCCCTCCGGTTCCGGCAAGACGACCTTGCTGATGACCATCGCGGGTTTTGCGCGCCCCACCGCCGGATCGATTGTGGTCGGCGATACCGAGGTTGTGCGCCTGCCGCCCCATAAGCGCGATATCGGCATGGTCTTCCAGAATTATGCCCTTTTCCCTCATATGACCGTCGGGGAAAATGTCGCCTATCCGCTGCGCCTACGGAACAAGCCAAAGGCGGAGATCGCCGAACGGGTGGAGCAGGTTCTCGATCTGGTCCAACTGGCCGGCTATGGCAGCCGTCGGGTCGATGAACTTTCCGGCGGCCAGCGCCAGCGCATCGCCCTTGCGCGGGCGATCGTTTTCGAGCCCCGCATTCTGCTGATGGATGAACCGCTTTCCGCTCTCGACAAGCAATTGCGCGAGCGGATGCAGATCGAGATCCGCCGCCTGCATGACAGGCTGGGGATGACGACGATTGCCGTCACTCATGATCAGCGCGAGGCTCTGACGATGTCGGACCGGGTTGCCGTCCTGCACCAAGGACGATTGACTCAATTCGATACGCCGCGCCGCCTGTATGAAAGGCCCGCCAACCGGTTCGTCGCCGAGTTCATCGGCGAATCCAGCTTTTTGCCGGTCTCCGTCGAGAATGGGACCGCTCGCTATGGCGACACTGTCTTGTCGCTGGCGGAGACACCACCCGGCGCCGCCGCTCAGCTCTTACTGCTGCGGCCGGAGAAGCTGCTCTTCCTGGATGGTCAGGCATTCAGCCATTCCACCACGATAAACCGGCTGCGCGGCATGGTCACCGAAGCCGTCTTCCAGGGCGAAAGCGTGCTGCTGGCAGTTCGTCTGGAAGGCGGCCACGAAATTCATACGCGCCTGCCCAATCGCCAGATCGATAATGCCGCCGCGCCGGAGATCGGCGCGCCGATCGAGCTGGGCCTTGCTGCCGAAGACACGCTGCTGGTGCCGGGAGATCGCTGATGGCCATATCCACCGCCGCTGCAAATCTACCGGGCGACGCCCATTACCTTACGGAACTTGAACAGGATGCGCGCCGCGAGAAGCGGCAGCTTTTCGCGCTCTGCACGCCCGGCCTGTTGCTGACGATGCTTCTGCTCTTCCTGCCGATCGGCTGGCTGTTCTGGTTTTCCTTCATCGATGCCGACGGCAATCCCACGTTTGAACATTACAGCCGGATCTGGACGGAAGGTGCCTATGTGCAGATTTTTGTCATCACCTTCCAGATCAGCATCCTGGTGACCGTAATTTGCGTTCTGCTCGGCTATCCAGTTGCCTATTGCCTGTCGCAATTGCCAGCCAAATGGTCCGGCCTGCTGCTGATCGGCATTCTGCTGCCGTTCTGGACATCGCTGCTGGTACGCACCTATGCCTGGCTCGTCCTGCTGCAACGGCGCGGTATCGTCAACGATACGTTGATCGATCTCGGCATCGTACAGCAGCCATTGCCGCTAATGCACAACATGACGGGAACCATCATCGGCATGGTTCACATCATGATCCCCTTCCTGGTCCTGCCGCTTTATGCCTCGATGAAATCGATCGACGGCTCTTATCTCCGGGCCGCCGCGAATCTAGGTGCCTCACCCACGCGTGCCTTTTGGGAGATCTATCTGCCCCTATCCCTGCCGGGGCTGCTCGCCGGTCTTGTCCTGACCTTCATCCTCTGTCTCGGCTTTTATATCACGCCCGCCGTTCTCGGCGGCGGGCGCGTCCAGATGATCGCCCAGCGGATCGAGGCTTCGGTTCACCTTTACCCTACCTGGGGTCCGGCAAGTGCGCTCGGCGCCGTGCTGCTGCTCCTCACCACACTGATCCTGCTCGCGAGCCATTTGCTGCTTGGCCGCTGGCGCAGGCGTCTCGGCTGAGGAGGGAGAGATGGAAAGCCACGTCACCCATCAGCAGCGCCTCTGGCTTTATCTGCTGACCGTTCTCGTCATCTGCTTCCTAGTGCTGCCGAGCCTCATCGTCATTCCAATGTCCTTTTCCGGCGCAAATTCGCTGATGTTTCCGCCGAAGACCTGGTCCCTGCGCTGGTATGACAATTTCATCCACTCGCCCCAATGGCTCGAAGCCACCTGGGTCTCGGTGCGGGTGGCTTTCTTCACCACCTTGCTGGCGACGCCGATTGGGACGGCTGCCGCATATGGGCTACATGTTGGCCGCTTCGTCTTTGCGCCCGTCATCTATGGCATGTTGATCGCCGCTCTCATGGTGCCGGTTATCCTCATCGCCGTCGGCGCGTTTTTCCTTTTTGCGCAGCTCGACATGATCAACACCATTCCGGCCCTGGTTCTCTGCGACACGCTGCTCGCGGTGCCTTTCGTTCTCGTCACTGTCGCAGCCGGCTTCAAGGGCTATGACATGAACCAGGAACAGGTGGCGCGCTCGCTGGGCGCCCATCGCTTCAAGGCCTTCATGACCGTGACCCTGCCGCAGATCCGCGCTTCGGTGATGGCGGGCGGCTTCTTTGCCTTCATCATCGCTTTCGATGAAGTCGTGATCGCGATTTTCATGTCCGGCGGTGAAGGCGCGACGCTCACCAACCTGATGTTCTCCAGCCTGCGCGACCAGGTCGATCCGACCATCGCGGCGATCTCAACCTTGATGATCGTGCTGACGACGATCCCGCCACTTGCTGTTCACATTCTATCACTGAAACGCCAGCGCCGCTGAGCTTCGCCCGAAAGGAACCGATATGACCGAACTCGTCGAAATCGAGGATCGCAAGGCGGTCCGGATCATCGCCATCAACCGCCCGGAAGTCCGGAACGCCATCAATACCGGCGTCCTGCTGGGATTGCGCAACGCGATCAAGCAGGCGGCAAGAGATGAAAAGGTCCGGGCCATCGTCATTACCGGTCGCGGCGGCGCTTTCTCGGGCGGTGCCGACGTCAAGGAATGGTCCGATAAAAAAAAGGGCATCGATCCGCATCCGGATCACGATTGGGTCGAGGAAGCGATCCAACTGGTTCAGGAAATTGCCCGCTTGCCAAAGCCTACCATCGCGATGATCGATGGTGCCGCCGTGGGCGGTGGATTGGACATTGCTCTCGCCTGCGACTTCCGCATCGCCTCGACCAAGGCAAAGTTCATTTGCGCCTATACACGCGTCGGCTATCCGCCGGATTGCGGTGGTTCCTGGCTGCTGCCCCGGCTGATCGGCTTGGAAGCGGCGAAGCTCTTTGTCTATACCGGCGATCTTTGGGATGCGGCGAAGGCAAAATCTGTCGGCATGGTCACCGAGATCGTGTCGCCGGAAGAATTGGACGCGGCAACCATGACGCTGGCCGAGAAGCTCGCCAGCGGCCCAACCGTCGCCACAGGTTTGGCAAAACAGCTGCTTGATGCCGCTTATCGCCGCACCTTCGCCGAGCAATTGGCCGAAGAGGAACGCGCCGGGAAGGTTTGCGCCAAAACAGCAGATCATGCCGAAGGCCTTGCTGCAGCAAACGAAAAACGCGCTCCGCAATTCGCCGGACATTGATCGCGCCGATGTCTAATCAGGCGCAATACGGAAGGATCGGTTACCATGGATTTCTCATTAACCTTCGAGCAGCAGGCGCTGATCGAGTCACTGGCTGATTTCGTCGAGAAAGAACTTTATCCCCACGAAAACATTGTCGAAGAATTGCGTGCCGTCCCTGCCGAAATCGCCCAGGACATCAAGCGCAAAGCCAAGGCTGCCGGTTTCACCGCCATGAACATGCCTGCCGAACTGGGCGGCGGTGGTCTCGACTACCAGACCATGGCTCTGGTCGAGCGCGAACTCGGCAGGCCATCCACTGCCCTATCCTTGCTGATCAAGCGGCCGACCAAGATCCTGCTGGGCTGCAAGGGTGATCAGGTCGACGAATATCTGATGCCCGTCATTAGCGGCGAGAAGACTGACTGCTTCGCCTTAACCGAGCCGGGCGGCGGCTCCGATGCTCGCGCCATCGTCACCAGCGCCAAACGGGACGGCGATGACTGGATCATCAATGGGGTGAAGCAGTTCATCTCCCACGCCGATGTATCCGATTTCATCATCCTCTTTGCCGTCACCGGCATGGATGATACCCCCAAGGGGCCGCGAAAACGCTTCACGGCCTTCTTGATCGACAAGGACACACCGGGCGTTACCGTGAAGCCGATGCTGTCGATCTGCACTCGGGGTTATAACCCGAACATGATCTATCTGGATAATGTGCGCGTGCCGTCCAGCAAGATTCTCGGTGAGGAAGGCAAGGGTTTCGACTTCGCCAATGACTGGCTCTATTCCGGCCGCGTCATGCTGGCCGCCCATTGCGTCGGCCGGGCCGAACGCGTCATGCACATGGCCTGCGAATGGGCCGGGACCCGCAAAGCCTTCGGCAAGACCATCGGGGAATTCCAGGGCACCGGCTTCAAGATCGCCGATATGGCGACCGATATTAAGATGGCCTATCTGCTGGTCATGGAAGCGGCTTGGAAGATGGACCAAGGTACCCTCACCCGGCACGAGGCCTCGATGGTCAATCTGCATGGCTCTGAAATGATCGGCCGCGTCACCGACCATGCAGTCCAGATCTTCGGCGGCATGGGGATGATGGAAGAGTTCCCGATCCAGCGTTTCTGGCGGGATGCGCGAATCGAGCGAATCTGGGAAGGTACGTCGGAAATCCACCGCGACATCATTGCGCGGGACATTCTGAGGGGATACCGGAGCTAGTCTATGGCCACAGCTGCCAAACGCACGAAAACGATCATTGCGCGACGACAGGACCTGATCACGGGGACGATCAAATCGATCGCCACCATCGGCTATCACAATTCGACGGTACAGACCATCTGCGAAGCGGCCGGTCTGTCCCGTGGATTGATTGGCCATTACTTCAAGGGCAAGGACGATCTGCTGCTAGAAGCTTTCCGCCATCAGACGGCGGAGGCCGACGAGGATACCAAGCAGGCGATCCGGGCCGTCGGCACCGATCCGGTGCAGCGACTTCTGGCGGCGACATCGGTCACCTTCATGCGCTCGGCGACCAGCCGCGAACATGCCCTCGTCTGGCTTGCCTTCTGCGGTGTCGTTCCCTGGAACAGCAGCATGGGAGAACTGCATGCCAAGCTCTATCGGCGTTATCGCTCCTGGATTCAGCGCATGATGGAACAGGCGGCGGAAGAGCGTGGCATCGAGATCGATGCGAAGCGCGCCGCCTTGACCTATGCTCAGATGGTCGATGGCTTTTGGATGGGCTGGATCATGGATGGGGAAGCCTATTCCCTCGACGAGGCAACGGAGATCGTCAGCGATTGGGTTCTCAACCTTTTCGGCGAGAAGCCCACCTCCAAGCGCAAGGCGACGGCAATCAAGGCTGCCACCGATTCCGTTCAGGGGCGTATCGCCAAAGCTGCGGCGGAAATCGACAACGATAAGCAGATAGCCGAGTCAGCCGATGCGGCTCCCTCATCGGCAACGTCAACTGCAGAACGCGCGAAGCCTCGGCGAAAGCCCACTCGAACGTGAGGATATGATGTTCAAGAATGGTCTTCTGGCGGGCCAACGTATTTTGATCACCGGCGGCGGCACCGGCATCGGCCTCTCGATCGGACGTCGCTTTCTCACCCTTGGCGCTGAGATCGTCATTTGCGGACGGCGCGAGAACGTGCTTGCCGACACAGCGGAAATGCTGACGAAAGAGACCGGTGGCCGTGTCAGTTACAAAAGCTGTGATGTACGCGATCCGGCTCAGGTCGACGCACTCTGCGACTGGATCTGGCAAACAGCACCGCTCGACGGCCTCGTCAACAATGCGGCCGGAAATTTCATCGCACAGAGTGAAACTTTAAGCCCGCGTGCGGTCGATGCGGTCTTGAACATCGTCCTGCATGGCTCGGCCTATATGACGCTCAATTGCGGCAAGAGATGGCTGGCGGAGGGACGCAGGGGCAGTGTCCTCTCGATCATCACCACCTATGCCTGGACCGGATCGGCCTATGTCGTGCCGTCGGCCATGGCGAAGGCAGGCGTCTTGGCGATGACGCGCTCCCTGGCGGTCGAATGGGGTGGCCGCGGCATCCGCTTGAATGCGATCGCGCCGGGCCCCTTTCCCACCGAAGGCGCCTGGGAGAGGCTGGTGCCGAAGCCCGAACTGGCCGCCGCTTTCGAAGCCAAGAATCCGCTGAAGCGCGCCGGCAAGCATGAAGAGCTTGCCAATCTGGCGACATATCTGATGGCGTCGGAAGCCGCTTATATCAACGGCGAAGTGGTCACCATCGATGGCGGGGAATGGCTGCAGGGCGCCGGTCAATTCAATTTCATCGGCCAACACATGTCGGAAGACGATTGGCAGGCCTTACGGCCGAAGAAATAACGCAAAGGGGGAAGCCAGCATGTTGGCGAAAGTTGAAACATCCCGGTCGGCGCGGCAGTTGAATATCACGCGGCTTCTCAATCCGCGGCATATCGCCTTTATCGGCGGCGACCGGGCCGGCTGGGCGATCAAAGTCTGCCGTGCCGCCGGTTATGCCGGCGAGATGTATGCAATCCATCCCCGCAAGGATGAGATCGAGGGCGTCGCTTGCGTCCGACAGGTGACGGATCTGCCGGTCGCGCCCGACGCGACCTTTATCAGCGTTCCCGCGGATTCCACTGTCGAGATCGTCGGCCAATTGGCCAAGATGGGTGCCGGCGGCGCGGTCTGCTACGCCTCCGGCTTTGCGGAACTGGGCGAGATCGGCCGCCGACGCAATGAAAAGCTGCTCGCGGCAGCCGGCGATCTGGCCGTCGTGGGCCCCAATTGCTTCGGCATCATCAATTACGTCAATCATGGCAGCCTCTGGTCCGTCCCCTATCTCGGCAGCAAGACGACCCGCGGCGCGACCGTCATCGGACAGAGCGGCAATCTTTGCATCAATCTCTCGATGAACCAGCGCCAGGTGCCCTTCAGCTATATCATCAGTGCCGGCAACCAGGCCGTTCTCGGTTTCGAAGATTATATCGAGGCGCTGATCGAAGATCCGAATGTGACGGCGATCGGGATTTTCATGGAAGGCATCCGCGACATTGCCGCCTTCTCCGCCGCTTGTCTCAAGGCCCATGCCCGCAAGATCCCGCTCGCAGCGTTTCGGGTCGGCGTTTCCGATCTGGGGGCCAAAGTGGCCGCAAGCCACACCAGTTCGCTGGCGGGGCAGAACGAGCTCTATGACACACTTTTCGAACGTCTCGGCATCCAGACAGCAAATTCAGTGCCGCGTTTCCTGGAACTGTTGAAAGCTCTTTCGATCGGCATCCTGCCGAAAGGCAGGCGGCTGACCGTCTTTTCAAGTTCGGGTGGCGATAACGGCATGGCCGCCGATTTCGCCTCGGCCGCAAAGCTGGAACTACCCGAACCGACAAAGGCGCAAACCGATGCGGTCAATGCGCTGTTGCCGGATTACGGCAGCACGTCCAATCCACTGGACTTCACCGCCGGCTATTGGGGGCAGGAAGAGCTGCTGACACCGATGTTCACCCATATGCTGAGCACCGGCTATGATATGGGCGCTTTGGTCATCGACCATCCCCGACCGGAGCTTGGCCCCGATATGGGCAAGCCGATGCAGGCGATGGTACGCGCCATGGCCAAGGCCAGCCGGGCGACCGGCATTCCGGGCGCCGTGGCCTGCGTCAGCTCGGAATCGATGCCGGAGCCCATGCGGCAACAGGTGATCGAGGAAGGGCTTATTCCCCTGCAGGGCGTGCATGATGCTTTCGCCGTGCTGGGTCATCTGGCCAGCTATGAGGCGTTTCGCCGCCGCATCGATGCCGGCGACCTGCCGCTGCCGCCGGCCGCCCCACCGAAAAATATTCCGGCGGGCCGACGGATTCTCGATGAAGGCAAGAGCAAAACCCGGCTCGTGGCCTATGGTCTGCCGGTGCCGGCAGGCTGCGAGGTGGCCCTGGCAGATCTGCGCTGGGCCGTCGAGGCAATGCGCGGTCCCTTTGTGCTGAAGGCACTGAGCGCCGATCTTCCGCATAAGACCGACGCTGGCGGCGTAGCCCTCAATCTGGCCGATGCTGCAGCCGTGGTCGCGGCGGCAGAGGAAATGCGCCGCCGGGTGGCCGCTTATAAGCCCGGATTGCAACTCGACCGGTTCCTGCTGGAACCGATGGTGCAAGATAGTCTGGCCGAGGTGCTTGTCGGCGTGACCATCGATCCGCATTTCGGGCCGGTCCTAGTGATCGGCGCCGGCGGCATCCTGGTCGAACTGTTGCGCGATGCAAGCCGGCTGCTGCTGCCGGCCAGCCGCCAAGAGATCGAAATGGCGATATGCCGGTTGAAGACCTTCCCGCTGCTTGACGGTTTCCGTGGCCGCCCGAAGGCGGACCTGCCGGCGCTGGTCGAGGCCATCGAAGCGGTGGCCCGATATGCCGTGGATCACATCGATAAGACCGTCGAGATCGACGTCAATCCGATCATGGTTCTACCGAAGGGGCGCGGCGTGGTGGCGGCCGATGCCCTGATTGTCGAGGCTGGTTGACCTTGTTTACCCAGGCGGCCACTGCGCGCTGCCCGGGCATCTGTCCCGCCATTGACTTGACCCGCCGCGACCAACAGAATTGCCCGATTCGCTGGTTTCGGTATGGTCTATGCGCCGCTCGTTGGTTCCACCCCTTTATGCCCTGATCGCGTTCGAAAGTGTGGCTCGATATGGCAGCATCATGCGCGCCGCCAACGAGCTGCATCTGTCGCAAAGCGCCGTCAGCCGTCTGGTGAAACAGGTGGAAGACGCCATCCAGGTCCGGCTCTTCGACCGCATCCGCCAGCGCCTGATCCTCACCGAAGCCGGCAACGCCTATGCCGAAGATGTCCGCAAATTGCTGAGCGGCTTCGAGCAGAGCACCTTGCAGGTGATGGCCTACGGATCCGGCGGGCAGGCCGGCACGATCAATCTGGGGGTCTTCTCGACCTTCAGCATGAAATGGCTGATCCCCCGGCTGGAAGACTACCGCACCACGCGGCCCAATACGGTCATCTCCTGCTATGCGCGGCCGCAGCCTTTTTCATTCGACGAAGACCCGCTCGATGCCGCCATCCATTACGGCGAACCGATCTGGCCGGGCGCCAGTGTCGAACCGCTCTTTGGCGAACAACTGATCCCGGTTTGCAGTCGCAGGCTGCCGGGACTCCGTGAGCTGAAGACGCCGCAGGACATGATGAAGCTTCCCCTGCTGCATGAAGTGACCCGGCCATGGTCGTGGAAGCATTGGTTCGAGCAGCAGGGCGTGACCGTCGGCTCACCTTTGCTTGGCGCCCGTTTCGATCAGTTCTCCATGGTTGCCCAGGCGGCGAAGGCCGGATTGGGCATCGGCCTCGTGCCCCATTTCCTGTTCGCGGAGGAAATTAGGGCGGGCGACTTGCATGTGCCGTTGAACCGGCCCATTGCCGGTGAGCACATGTATTATTTCGTCTATCCGCACCGCAACGCCGCCAATGCTGTCGTGCTCGATTTCCGCGACTGGATCATCGCGGCCGCTCAACAGCAACAATCTGCCGCAGCGCTCAGAGGGTAATCCGCTTTTCCATGAAGACGCTGAAGGGATCATCCGTCGGGTAATCGGCAAACGGTCCGCAACGCGTGAAACCCGCGCGTTCGAACAAAGCAAGGGCTTCGGGCTGATAGATGCCGGTTTCGAGCCGCATCAGCGACAGGCCAAGCTTGCGTGTTTCCGCTTCGAGTGCCGCGATGATGTACTTACCGACACCAAGCCCGCGTGCCTTCGGCGAAACGAAGATACGCTTGACCTCGGTAAACGCGCCCTCGTGGATCTTGATCGCGCCGCAGCCAAGATAATCGTCCTCGAACCGCGCCGCAAAAAACCGGATATCTGGCGCCGCCAAGGCATCGATATCCAGAAGATGATTGCTCTCTGCCGGGTAAAGCGCCGTCATGTAGGCGTCCAATTCGGCGATAAGCGCGGTAACAGTAGGCAGGCGCGGATCGGCCTGCTCTATGAGGGGCTTCGCTGGTTCTAGCATCATGGCTCCTAGAGCTTGGTCGCAATATCAAGTCCTTCGAACACCGCTTCCTCGGCGGTACGCGGTGTCACGGCATCGCCGATCGGAAACACCTCAATTCCAAGCGCCGCGATCGGATGCAACAGATCGTCCAACGGCCGGTGCGGTGCAACCACGACAACCGTATCGACATCCTCAAACATGACCGGCTCCTGCGATGCGGTGTGCAGGAAGAAAGCCGTCTTTCCCTCCGTGCCGTAAAACCGCATGAAAGGTAGCATCTCTACACCGAGCCGATGCAGCCGACCGATCGTGGCATCCCGCACGTAATTCTGAATGCTGATCCCAGGGCAGGCGCCGTTGACAGCAAGCCGGACATGCGCGCCTTCAGTCGCGAGCTTTTCAGCAATGCCCATGCCACGCCAATCGGCAAGCCAGTCATAGACCACGACCCTGCTGCCCGTCCGGGTCTTGCCGGCTAACAGATCATCGCCAAGCACGAGGGAAGCACCCTCGCCTTGCTCGATTTCCGGCAGCTGAGGCAGGCTGCCGGTTGCCAGAATAACCGCATCTGGCTTTTCACAAGCGATCATCTCGGCCGTGACGGAACTGTTCATCCTGACCGTCACGCCGGCCAGTTCCATTTCCCGCGCGAGATTGGTGACGATGCCGCCGAATTCGCTGCGATGGGGCAGAAGTTGTGCCAACAAGGCCTGCCCACCGAGGCGCGATGACTTCTCATGAAGCGTAACCTCATGTCCCCGCTCCGCCGCCACGGCAGCGGCTTTCATCCCCGCCGGCCCGCCACCGACCACCATCACCTTGCGGCGCCGCGTGGCCGCAATGCGCGTTCCATAGGCCAATTCCCGCCCGCTTTCGGGATGCTGAATGCAGGAAATCGACAGACCCAATTGCGCGTGGCCGATACAGGCCTGATTGCAGGCGATGCAAGCGCGGATATCGTCGACACGGCCCGCCTCGGCCTTACCCGGCATCTTCGGATCGCAGATCATCGCCCGGGTCATGCCGCAT
Organism: Dongia soli; assembly: GCF_034044715.1. Lineage (NCBI taxonomy): Bacteria > Pseudomonadati > Pseudomonadota > Alphaproteobacteria > Rhodospirillales > Dongiaceae > Dongia > Dongia soli. Next base: position 197,728 of record NZ_JAXCLW010000003.1, read on the forward strand.
AAATCGGCGGCACCGGCAGCGATGATCTTTTCAGCGTCTTGCGGCTGATTGATCCGGCCCGCCACGATGACCGGCTTGTTCACCGCTTTCTTCAGGGCCGCAGCGAACGGCGCCAGATAGGCATGTTCAACGCTCATCGGCGGGGCGATATGCACGGCGCCGGAAGCCGAGGCCGAGGTGCCGCCGATGACATTGAAATAGTCGAGATCGTGCTGCAGGGCCTGGCAGACATCCAACATATCCTCTTCGGACGGGCCGTCCGCATCGAATTCGTTGCAGGAGAAGCGCAGGCCGACGATTAGCTCGGGAGCCACCTGCCCACGGATGGAAGCGACGATCTCTCGCGTGAAACGGAGACGGTTCTCGAGCGACCCGCCATAGCCGTCCTGACGTGCATTGACCTTCGCATTCCAGAACTGCGACGGCAGGTAACCGTGGCTTGCAACGATCTCCACGCCATCGGCGCCGGCTGCAGCAAGGCGGCGGGCGGTCGTCCCATAGCCCCGGACGATGTCGTTAATCTCCTGCTCACTTAACATCCGGGGCACGATACGGAAGCGTTCGGCTGGTGCGTGCGAAGCCGAATAAGCGGATTGCTGGACGCCATTGCGCCGCCCTAGCAATTCCCGCCCGGGATGGAACAGTTGCACGAAAACCCGGCTGCCTTCTGACTTGATCGCATCGAACAAAGCCTTGAAGGACGGGATACAGGCATCGTCCGAAGCCATCAGCACTTCGGACGTGTATCGCGCCGTGTCATGCACGCCCACCACCTGGACGATGATCAGCCCGGCACCGCCTCTTGCCCGGGCGCGCTGATAGGCAATCAGCGCTTCGCTCGGCAGGCCATGACGTGCAAGGTCGGTGTCGTGACCGGTGGAAACGATGCGGTTGCGGATGTCGATCCCTTTAATCCGAAAGGGCGAGAAGAGATGCGGAAACATCTGCGGCATAAATCAATCTCCCACTATCCTGTTCCGCTCTTTTTGCACAGCATTCGGCGGCAGTTACAGGATTCGCTATTTTGGCCTCCCGGCCTTACTTCGCAAAATCATCGCAAGCAACAAGCAATCGCGCGCCGCTGGCTGCTCTCGGCGCGCAAGACCGTCGACCCCGCGCCGGCAAAAATCCATGCGGGATTTCTCAAGGGTTATTGCAGAAACGGCAAGAAGATGATCGTCAACTGCATCAGTGATCAGGTGCCACCCGTGATCAGCATCAATTCTCTCTGCAGGTCGTCGTACTTCTTCTGAAGACGCTGCAATTCCTGCTGACGGTCCGCATCCGAGCTGAACGTATCGGCCTTCGCCAGCGAGGTCTGCGACTTCACCTGGTCGATGTCCTGCTGCAATTGCGAGAGCCTGGTCTGATTGACGGATTTGTTCGACCGCGCCGTCTTGATCTTTGCATTGAGCTGATTCAGATCCTGATCGAGGCTGGCGAGCTGCGTAGAGATCTTATCGATATCCTGCTGCTGCGATTGCTGCTGCGCCTTCAGATCGTCGAGCTGCCGCTGTTGCTGGACCTTCTGATCCTGGGCATCTTCAAGCGACTGCTGCTTCTGCGTCACGCGTTGATTGTAGAGCCCCCCATTGATCCCTGCCTGGCCACAGCTATATCCATCGAGCCGGGGATCTCCCGTACAGGAACAGCCGGCAAGAAACAACATGCCGGCGCCAAGCAACCAACCGAACTTCCGCATTTCCGTCCGCACCATATTATCCATTACCCATTCGATCAGCCGACCTGCGCCACCTTGCGCTGGGCCATCAGTCGGTTGAGATCGCTTTCGGCGCTGGCGATCTGCTTGTTGAGCTGGCTGATCTGCTTATCCAGTTCGGCCGTATTCAACGAATTATTGGCGGCATTCTGTGTGCTGTCGCGCGCCTGGAGATATTCATCGCGCCGCTTCTTCATGGCATTTACGCTGCGTTGGATCTGGGCGGCGCTTTCATCAACCGATGCCAGTTCCTTTTGCGCCTGCTCCTTCGTCATGCGCTTATTGGCATAGGCGCTTTCGAGATCGGCCAATTTCTTTTCCGTCTGCTGCACGGCGGCCTGCGTGCTTGTCACCATCTTGGCGAGCTTCTCGTTATCCGCCTTGGCTGCGGTGATCTGGCAATCCAGCTGCGCTTCCTGCACAGCATACTGCTTCTTGGCCTCGGCCGTCTGAACGCCGCTGACCGCGCCATAGGCACCGCCGGCGCCAGCGCCGATCGCGGCCCCCGTTGCAGCACCACTGCCGCCGCCCGTGGCGGCTCCCGCCAGGGCGCCCACGGCAGCACCGACAAGGCTCCAGATGGCAGCACCTTCGGCAACCGTGCCACCATAGTTGGTGTCGATATTATCCGCGTTGATCTGCATGCAGGCGGATGGACCATTGGCCGCGCTCTGCGTTGTGGCGCCGGGATTGTCTTCATACGGCGTCGTACAACCCGACAGCACTAGTGCCAGCGCGCCGACGCCACTCATCCAAATTCGGAAAGCCATGTTCCAGTCCCTGGCAAACATTCTCTCGGAGCATCGCCCCCGATGCCCGGTGCTACTTATCCGCGACGGCAGCCAAATCCTTGAGCCAGTCCGCGGAATGCACCTTCTTATCGTTAGCATATTGCCGAATATGCTGCAAAAACACATCTGCGTAGTGCGAGAGCTGGGTCACACCCGCACTGGTTAACTCCGTCTTGAGAATTTCTTGCTGCTTGGTGAATTGCTCGGGGTTGTAGTCGTCGCCCACGCGGATCACCAGATCGGTATAGAACTTCATATTGGCGGCAAGGGCTTGCTCGTTCTGATTGAGCATTTCCTTATAGCGTTCGGCCATCTGATCCTGCTCCGACGAACTCGCCACCCGAGCCTGATAGGTCTCCCGCACGATATTGGTATTGATCTGATCGTCATGCAGCTTCTGGCCTAACCAGGCGCCCAGGCGCAGCATGGTGCGGTTGGCCCGCGCCTGCTGATCCTGCTGCGCCAGCAGCACGGATTTCACCTTCTGCTCGAGATTTTCCAGGCGTGATTTTAGCGCTGTATTACCGTCCGTCTGCTGCGCCAAGGCCGCCAGTTCCTGCACCGGGTCCTCCAGCGGCTTGTCGGCATCGCTTGGCTTTGCCCCGCCGGTGCCGAGCTTGGCCCATTCGGCCTTGGCATCTGAGATATCCTGCGGGTCGGTCAGGACCGGTGCGCTGATCACGAGGCGAAAACCGGTGGTCTTGGATTTGCGCGGCCCCTTATCGCTATAGGGGCTGACCTCACTGCGATAGGAACTGCGAATGTCTTGTTCCGAGGTCAGATAATTGCCGCCCTTGACAATATAGCCGCCAGCCCGGCCATGGGCGCGCGAGACCCTGTTCAGCCGATAAGCATCCATCACATATTCGTCGACATTGCCCAGCATGTCATGCAACCCGAGCGGATTGGGTTGCAACAGGCCGGTCAATTGCACTTTGCCATTGGCGGATTTGCTGCCGGCGAACCAGACATAGCGCTCCATACCGTCCGGCATGGGAAAGGTGCGGGCGGCGAATTCCGTCGGCGAGACGGCAATACCACCGCGTTCGGCATATTCCCATTCCGCCTCGGTCGCCAGACGCAGGAAGGAAATAGCATCACCCGCCGACGGCAGCGATTTGCGCGCATTGGTGAGCAGCCAGTCGGTATATTTGGCGGCGAATTCCACCGCCTCCAGCCAGGTAACATCGGAAACCGGGCTCCGGCCGATCAGATTGGCGGCCGGACAATTCGTCCCCATGATGGCATCATATTGCAGCTTGCTGATCTCGTACTTCGCCATCAGGTAATAGCGCCCCGAGCCGGCGCCGGAGAACGGCGCTGCGATATAATCGGGATGAGCATATTCAGAAAAGGCTAAAGCCTGGTCCGGGTCACCCAGTTTCACCTGGTAATCATCCAAGATACCGCTGCCGGGGACCTGGACCTTGCGGAATACCATGGAACCGCCGCAGGGCATCGGCAGGATCACATCTTCGCTAATGGGTGCCGGATTGAACAATTTGGCTGGCCAAGCGTCATCGGCGCCGGCATTGCCGGCAGATAACAGCAGCGCATAGGTGATAAATCCAACCAGGCGCCTAGACGGCGCGAAGACTTTCGCTGGGGTCAATCTTGACCACATGCGCCCCTCCAACCAAAGCAGCCAGGCCGGCGACGGCCACCGTCACGGCCCAGAACCAGACAAAATGCACGATCTCCAGACGGCAGACCGGGCTATCGCTCATGCCCGTCAGGGAGAAAAGCTTGTTCACCATGATCGAGACGCCGATGATCAACAGGGCCGAGATGCCGTAGCCGGTCATCGCCACCATCAAAGATTCCGCGACCGGCAGCAGCAGCACCTCGCTGCGCTGCAGGCCGAGCAGCCGCAGCATGCTGATATCCTTGCGCTGGCGCTCGACATTAGCCCATTGGCTGGCGGCCACAGAAAAGGCCGCTCCGGCGGCTCCCAATCCGACGATGACTGCGGCGATCGAGGTCAAAGCGCGGTCGAGCAATTTCACCGTTGCGATTTCATGACTCTTTGTCTGCACGGCGACATCGTCTTGACCGGCAATCGCTGCCAGTGGTGCGACATCATCCAATGTTCGGGCAAACAAACGGGCCGAGGCATAGTGACGAGCAGCGAGTTCGTCTGCGGAGATTTGCTCCGATTGCAAATCCGCCGCCTTGCCGTCGCGGAAATCCTCGGTCCGCACCAGGAAGCGTAAGGTCACGAAGGCGACGTCCTGGGATAAAATCGTTTCCGGTGCAATGGCAATGACACGCAGCGGACGGTTGACAATTTCCTCCGCGTTATTGATGCGCCGTGGCACTAATGCCTTGATGCCATCCCCGACCGCAACGCCGAGGGCTTTGGCGGCGCTGGCGGTCAGAGCCACCTCGCCATCCTTCTTCGGAACTGGCAATCCGGCCAGCAGAGGATCGCCCTCACCGGTCGGATAAAGCTGCACGCCCCGCAGCAGAGCACCTCCTGCGCGATCGGCAACGAGATTGACAGTGGTCGATAGGGAACGTGTTGCCGGCACGACGAAAGCCGTCTCCGGCGCCTGGCGCAGGGAAGCAAACCAATCGGGCTTCAAATCGTGATTGCCCATGATCAGGATTTCCAGATTGCGGGGATCCTGATTGAGCTTGTCGGTGAGGCCCTGAATGGCACCGTATTTCAGCCCTACGACCAGCATCAGCGGCACCAGAACCGCGATCAAGCCGAAGACATGGCATAAGGTGAGGCGCAGATCGAAGATCAGGCTGCGGGCCGCGAGGCGCAGGATATAGAGATATCGGCGCATCAGATCTGCACCTTCGCATCCACTGTATTCGGTTCGGCCCCTGCCCTGGCCTCGACATGGAGACGCCTCACGCCGTCCCTGCCGAATAGCCGCTCATCATGGGTCGCGATGACTGGCGTGATACCGAAACGCGGCGACAGGTCCAACAGGAGACCGGTCACCGCCCCCGCGGTCACCGCATCCAAGGATGCAGTCGGCTCATCCGCCAGAAGCAAACGGGGCCGATGGGCCATGGCGCGGGCGAGGCTGACACGCTGGCGCTGGCCGATCGAAAGATCCTTTGGGAAACGCCGCATCAAGGCCGCCGGCAGATCGAGCAGTTGCGCCAATTGATCGAGATAAGCCTCATCCAACCGATCATTGAGCCGCGCCGACATGCGGATATTCTCCCCGACCGACAGAAAGGGCAGAAGCCCACCTGTCTGCGGCATATAGCCGAGATACCGGCGGCGCATATCGGTAAGTCCCGCTTCATGACGCTTCTCGATGAGCTTTGCCAGGTCGACCGGCTGTTCGCTGCTGGGGAAGAACATAAATGCCGCCAGCCTGGTCGGCGTCATGACGAGACCCAGGACGTCGAGCAGCGTGCTCTTGCCCGAACCGCTGGGGCCGACCAGGGCAGCAGGCTGCAGTGACGCGAGATCAAGCCGCCCCATCGACAGGCAAAAGCGTGCGCCACCGTGACTGCGGCACGCCGTCAAACCGGCGATAGTGAGGACGAGCTGGGGCATATCGGCGGTGGCATCACCGGCGCGGCTCATGGAACGATCGGAAATGCCTTGAGTCTCGCTCATCTGGTAAGGCAACCGGCGCGGCGTTATGGCAGCGCGTCGATCGGTATTGGGTAGACATACTCGCTGGCCGGCGCGCTCGGCGACAGGGCGACCCAGCGATCGGCATCGTCATTGATCTTCTGATACAGAGCGAGCTTGCGCTCGATCTCATCCAGGAAGAATTGCTGCTCTGAGATCGACCAGCTTTGCCAGATATCCTGGTCGATTCCCATCACCTTGCTCTTGTAAGGCAGGTCATCGATATATTCGCCGATCAAGCCTAGCTGGCCGAGCTTGGTCGCATTGGGGTCCTTCAGTTTCGCCGGATCGCGGCCGAGGGCTGCCGCCGCCGAGCGGATGGCATCGAAGAAGCCGGTAGGGTCAAGCTGCTTCGCCTTGCCGACATCCAGCACGGTCTTCAAGACCTGCTGCAGATCGCTCAGCTGACTCTTGGTGAGGAGGACGCGGACATCCATCGTCGCAACCTGGGGCTTGGCGAAATCGCGGTCCACCGTCCAAGCCTGTACCAGTTTCGGCGCCGTGGTTTTCGCGACACGGCCAAGATAGGCAAGCCGCATCGCATAACTGACGGCTGCCGTATCGGCCTCCACCTGGTTTTCCACGGAATTGCCGCTGTTGCTGGGCGATTCTGCGCCAACCGCCGCTTTGCCGCTTGAGGCATCCGATACTTGCTGCACGATCGCCTGTGACAACAGATCGACCACCTTGCCGAACTGCCCCACCGATCCGTCGGCGATCGGGTAATACAGTGGTTTCGACAGGTTGGGATAATCGGAAACGGTCTTGTATTGCGCTTCGGCGCTGGCGTGGTCGCTGGCGCCCTCCTTGGTCAAGAGATGAAGCGTGTAGATGGCGACGCCACGTTCCTGGGCGAACAGCCGCACCTGATCGGCATTCAGCTTGGTGCTGGAATATTCATCATTGCCATTAAGGGCGCCGGCATCGGTCACGAGAACGATATAGCGCGCCCCGAAATTCGACCAATCGATATCGTTCAATGCCGTCATGATCCCGGCATAGGAGTCTTCGTTGAAACGCGGTGTGGATACTTTCGCGGCCGACAATTCTTTGACCGCGGCGAGGAAGGTCTTCTTGTCCGTCACCTTGTTGGGGTCGACGAAAACCTTCGAGGTATAGCCGATCGCCTTGTCCTTCTGCGCCCCGGCGCGGAAGGCGACCAGGCCGAATTTGGCGCGGCTGCCGACCATCTTGCCCTGGATCTGATCATACATCTTCTCGACCGCCTGGCGGGTGCGGTCGATATAGGGATCCATTGACTTGGTGGAATCGATGACGAAGACCACGCCGGCCGTGAAATTTGACAACATATCCGCTTCGGAACTCTGCGGCGGGGCATTCGTCTTGCCGGCGGTCGGATCGGCCGGGACCGACGCGATATGCAACTCGCGCACCGGATAACCGGCACCCATCGCCGCATCCTGCGCTTCCAGAATCGGCAGGAGATAGAACTGCTTCGAAATATCGACGTAGTTCTGCGGCTCCATAGCAATGACCGGGAAGTCGTCGGGCACATTGCCAGCGGCAATCACCTGACGGAGCTTCGACGCCTCGTCGCCCGGCTTGTCGGCCATCAGCAGCCTGTCGAGCGCATCGCGCTGCCCAAACATCAATCCGCGATCCCGTCCCGCCGGGTTGGTGAAGGCCAAGGTCAGCTGTTGTTTCCAGGGCAAGGTATCCTGTTCCGCCAGCCAGCCGATGGTCTTGCCATCCGCATTCGCTCCGACCTCGATCCAGCTAGCGCCACTCACATCCTGCCGCGCATAGACATAAAGAATGCTCATTGCCGGCAGGGACTTGCCGCCCGTTTGACCGGCCGCCGTTTGCACAATGGCGCCGGGCTGGGTGAGGACCCGCTCGTAGATCGTCTTCTTGCCTTGTTGCAGCAATGGCTTGCGCACGGCATCGGCAAATCCTGGCCCTATATCCATCGCCATGGCGGCGCAGAGCAGCAGGAATACGCCCAAGAAAAGCCGGCTCAGGCGATATGCATTATGCCCGACCGAAGAGACAGATCGGCTCATTTCCCAAGCTCCTTCAATTTCGCGGTTGCTGCCGCATCGCCCTGCTTGCTGGCAGCCTGCAGCATCGCCACGCCATTATCGAATTCGCCGGTGCCGGCCGGATGGGTTTTGGTCAAGAGCAATCCCAGGCGCCGCTGTGCCTCGGCCAGCCCGGCATCAGCTGCCTTGCCATACCAGAAGGCGGCCGTATCCGAGCTCTTCGTCACCGTGTTCGCTGCAGCATTTGAAGTCGTCCCGCCCAACGCCGCGGTGTTAGCCGTTGTTGTACCGTTTGGTGTCGAGCCCGGTGTCGCCTCGCTGGGATCATAGAGAATGCCGAGCTGCAGCGCGGAACGCGCATCGCCGTGATCTGCGCCTTGGCGATAAAGGTAAAGCGCCGCCTCGACATTGCCCGACTTCATCATGTCGTCAGCCTTGCCGACGATCTTCGACGTATCGGGATTGTCCTTCATGAAGGTTTGCAGCATTTCCCGGGTCGACTGGGGGGCCGCTGTTGTCGATGCCGTTTCAGCCGTCGGGCCGGTCTTATGAAAGTAGAAATAGGCACCTGCGCCGGCCGCTGCCAGAACGATCACGGCAAGGACTCCCGGGATCAGCATGCCCTTGGCCGAGGACTTTTTCTCGACGGTTTTCTCGGCCTTCTCGTCGCCACCGGCCATGCGGAGCTGATCTTCCGGATCGACCCGCAACGTCATCGGCTCGGGCTGTAGCATTGGCTCTGGCTGTAGGGGCGCAGGTTGTGGTGGCGGTGGCGGCGCGGGAGGCAACTGCGCCGCAACCTCCTCCTGACGTGCACTGGATGCCAGAAGCGGGAATTGAGTCGACGGAACCAGAGGCACCGTGGTTTGGCCGGCGGATGACCGAAGGGTCAGACGGAACGCGCTCTCGCTGAGTGTCGCCAGGATGGCATCGACCAGAAGCGGCCCGACCTTGAAGGCAATACCATCCGGCATGGCAACGACATCCCCGGTCACCAAGGAATGCCAGCTTTCCGGCGCGGATTGCCAGCGTCCGTTCAAGCCGAGATAGCTATCTGGCGTTTGGTTCCGCTGAATCCGAAGCGAGCAGTCCCCAACTGGCGTGGTGGCCATGCCGGTCAGCCTAATTTCGCCACGCCCAGGCCCTTCGCCGAATATTTCCGCCTTCACCGCCATATTGCCACTACCCACCGCATGTCAAAGAATCTTCCGCAAAGCTTCATGACTGGCTCTGCGCCGCAAGCTCACGCACGATACCGCCCAATCGGGCATTCTGCTCCAAGGTGATTTCCGCGCCCTCCTGGAAGCCGGCATTTTCGATCACGGCCTGATGCAGCACCGTCAGCCAATCAGTCATGAAAATGATCTGTTGCTGATTCTCCCGGCCCTCCTCCAACTCCGGCAAGCCGTCGCGGCTCGGCTCGACGGTGAAGACCTTGCGTTCGGGCATGAAGCTGTTCTGCAAGGACCGATTTTCCAGGGCACCCAGATACATGATGAAATCGGCGATAACGCGTTCGGCGATCAGCACCTGTTCATCGACGAATTGCAACCGGCGCTTCGCCGCAACCAGTTCCGCTGTGCTGCAGGTCTGCGCCATCCGATCCGGCAACCCGATGCGCAGGGCCGCGGCAACCAGTTCTTCGTTCAACATCTCGGCGATCTCGCTCTCCATGGCGAGATAACGCATCAGGCCGGGCAAGCGCGACATCGCCCGCAACTGGGCAATCCAGTTGCCGGCGACGGCATCGGCGAAACGGCGGGCCCGATCGCTTACCACGATCTCGCTCGAAGGCTTGGCGTCGCCGGCTTTAGTCTTGGTCATCCCCCGCGCCGCCATCAGCGACTTCAGGGAGGTGCCAGCGCGTGGCGCCGGAGCGGCCGGTTTGCCATCCGCGCCATTGGCTGACGCTGTCTCTCCCCGATCGACCAAAGTATCCACGCGCATATAGATCGAGCGCATCTGCTCCGTATCCGGCATCATCGAGTTCAGCAATTCGGGGAACCGCTGGGCTTCGAAATTGCCCGACAGGATTTCGACCAATTTATCGGCCCGCTGACGCTTGATCTCGGCAGCCTCTCCGGCGTCACCGCGATAATAGACGCTGAGCTTGGCATGAAGATCCCGTGCCAGATCGGCGAATTGTTCATGGATACGCTGCTGCTTGTGGTTGGGATCAGCGGTCGCCGACAAGTAGCGCACAATCCGCCCGACACCGCCATCATTTGCCTTCAGCATGGCGTCCCAGGCTTCTGCCGGCTGGGCGATATGACGGGCAACTTCCTCGCTTGCGAGGAAATAATCACGCAGTTGATTCATACGCGCCTGTTGTGCCGGCGCGATACCTACTTCATGCCCGTCCTTCTGTTCGAACAGGATGCCAGGCACGCCCGGCTTGCGTGCCAGAAATATATTGTTGAAGGGCTGGCCGTTCCAGTTTTGCACCCAGTCGAGATTGCGGAATCTCTCCAACACCATGTGGATGACATTGTCGCCCATGACGCTGAGAATATCGGGCGTCTCATTAGCAGCCGGCTGCAGCTTCAGGTCCCACATGGTGGTGACCATCAGCAAGCCGGCCGGACGCCGGGCACGGATAGCCGCGGTCTCGCCTTGGGCTTGCCGCACCCAAGTATCGACCACCGCGCCGATCGTGGTGACGTCGCTCTGCTTGGTGCTGGGCGCACACATGATCAGGAGGTTCATTTCCTGGTTTTCGGTATAGCGTTCGAACAGAAAGCCGACCTTGCCGCGCAGCAACAGCTCATAGGAGCCGACGCCGGCCTGGCCTTCGATTGGCTGCTCGATGATCTGGTTGACGTCCTTGATCTGCAAGCGGCCGCGATAGCCGGGGAAATCCAGGAGATCGACCTGCTCCAGGACCGTCGCTTCCGGCCGCTCCGTCAGGATGAAGCGCAGTTCCGTCGTCAGTGCCGCCAACATGCCGCGCCGGATCGTACGGACACCGCTGGGCTGATCGCCCTTCAGCGGCTGGACGCGAATCTCATCCCCGCCATCGGTATTCAGCTGTTTCAGAATATCGACATTATTGATGCATTTTGCTTGCGTCAGCTCGCCGCTCGCATCGCGTTCGACCAGACAGGCGAGCTCGCAGTAAAGCGTCTCAGCATGATCGACCGCTGTTAAAGCCGCTTGCAGCTTCAGATAGATCTGGCTCAGCGCCTCGATATTGCCCCAGAGCAGGCCGAACAGCTTGGCCCGGTCGACCGGTAACAAATAAGGCGCGATCTCGCAGGCTGTCGGCCAGAAATTGCCCTTCAATTGCTGGCCAATCCGTCGCGACAGGCGCTGGAAATAATCCATCAGGTCGATCACGTCATCCTCGGTGAGACCGGGCACCTGATGTGGCTGCTTTTTGGTGGTCAGTCCCCGAAGCAATTCGCTGATGCTTTTTGGATCAAGGCCGATTCCGATCGTCTCCTGATCGAAATCGTTCATGAAACTGTTCCAGAGAATCTTGATCACATCGGCTTCGGACAGAAGGCCGACCTCGACGGGGAAATCTGCCGGCGCCTGCGACGGCGACCGTGTGAACCTCGTCACCAAGCCGGTTGCTTCCTTGCCGCCGCCCGGCGGATTGACGTGTTTCATGAAATCCAGGCGGACCGATCCCATCTGGGATTCCAGGCGGCCATTGGCGCCCTTCGCCAGGGAATCCACCAGGAACGACTTGCCGGCCTGGCTGATGCCGAAGATGCCAATGGAGAGCGGGCTTTTCGCTGCTCGCGTCAGACGTTTCGATTTGATGCGGCCGCGGCGCAGATCCTCGATCAGGGCGTCGGCGACGCGATTGACGGAGCCGGCGGTGCGACGCACATCCTTCACCCAGTCGATCGCATGAGAGATCGCCTCGTTGAGTGCCTTGCCGCCATTCACTAATGCTTCGGTCATGACCATATCCCCCTTACAGATAGACCGAGCCGGTATCGAGCCAATAACCCGTCGCACCGTCACTGCTGCTGTTCAAGGTATTGAGCCGCAGTACAAGTTTATCCTTGCCGACGGATGCCGCTTCCTTACCATCGGCGCCGCGAATCGCGACACGGGCGATACGGAAACGTTCCGATCCCTGGTCGCGGGCCGACTTCGCCCGCCGGTTCATCCTGCTGCGATCCTTCTCCAAGGTCACCAGCAAAACATATTCATGTAATTCCTGGCGCGCTTCATCACTGTAATTCAACGTATAAAGCGGCGTGGCGGTCCAGCGCGGCGTGGCGATCTGCCGGAAACCGAGACGCATCGGGCCCGACATCGGGAAAGGCCGTTCCGGCAGCGTGTATTCCGGATCGTCGAGATTGAGATCCGACAGGAAAACGTCATTGGCGCTAATCAGGTTGCGTTCGTCCAATCGGCCGAAATAGCGCATAGTCGATCTAAGATCGAACTGGTTCGACAGCAGATTGAAATTGGGCAAACGTCCGGCTGCCAGTACGCTGATCATCGCACCGACCGCCGCCGTCGTCTTCGGATCGTGGATGCAGCCATGACGATGGAACGGATACCAGGTTCCCGCCCGATAATTATGCAACGGTATGACCCGGTCGGGCGTTACCGCCAGCAAGGCGCGCAGCAATTCCGGAATGCCCGGCAGGCGCGAGGGGCGGCCCGTCAGCAAGAGAACATCGCAGCTATAATAAGCGACGACATCGCAAAGCGAACTGAGCGACCCGTAAAGATCGAAATCCTCGCTGAGGAACAGGCGATGCAGCCGCTCCAGGTTCAATTGGACGGGTGTTGCCAGCACATTGAAATTGAGATCCGGCATGCCGGCCGCGCGACGGATGCCATGATTGAAATAAGCGAGGACCCTTTCCTGCGGCGGGAAATGCGGCGGCAGCAGATCAGCCAGTGTCAGCGCCTCGACCGTTTCACCGGCGACCGGGTCGAAATTCTCATAGCGATGCAGGATCGCGAGGGCGGCGGGATGCAGCACTTGGAGCGTGAATTGATGACGCAGGGCAAGGCGCTGCACATCAAGGTTCTCCGCACCGACCAATTGCGACAGGATCGTCTTCGCCTCCGGCACGCCGGCCAATTCCATCTGCGCTTCGATCGCCGGCAGGATGGTGCGCTGAATGACCTGCAGCAGGATATCGTCACCGGCGAGCTTGAAGCCGTCGCGGAAGATTTGCCGCGGTTCAATCTTCACCGCATTGCCTTCCGCTTCCTGCAGCACGTAATCCGTGACCACCAGATCGGTCGTACCGCCGCCGATATCGATGGAGGCGATACGAAGTCGTTCATCGGAGCGTGATGGCACGTCCCGGCGGCGCATCACCTGAAAGAAACGCCGCGGGTCGCCGCCGAAGTGGTTATTGCATTCGGCATAGAGATAGACCACCTGAGCACAGGTGACTTCGTCCCATTTCATCACGACTTCCGGGAATTCGGGCACCGGTCGGCTGCCCTCGCCTTCCGGATCGGCATCTTCCGCATGCCAGCCGAGCGACTTCCAGATCAGCACCACGGCATCATCCATGCGCTGTTTCAGGATGCGCTGTTCCGGAAGCGGCATCGATGGCGGCACGGTGAGGACAACGCGGCGCAGCCGTCGTGACTGGTCCGCCTGGGCCTGGCGCATGCGCTGCATCGGGCTGTTGATCTGTGATAAAGCCTGCAACAGCACTTCCGACAGCATCATCACCATCAGTGAGCTGCGGGAATAATGCGGTTCGAAGACCGGTGTTGCGTCGTCATCGGCTCCGGTCAGGCGGAATAATGCCTCGCCGGCTTCATTGATGAACTTGCAGAAGGGCTGCGCCGTCGCCAAAGGCTCATGCGCTTCCAGGCCATAGGTATGATTGAAACGCCAGCCCGGCACGTAGCGGTCTTCATCCCAGAGATAGCGCTTGGGGCTGCTGAGGCCGGTCGCACCTTCCATACCGCGTCGATTGGCGGCGAGCCGTGTCGCCTCTGGCCCAACTCGGGCGATGCTCGGCCAGTTGAAGGCATTGCCGCGGCCGCTGAGGCTGGAGAATTTATCGTCGCCGAAGCTCGCCTTGTTGAATTCCATCCGGCTTTCGAAGGGTTCGCTATAGACCAGATGCGGCCGCGACAGATCGCGCAAGGTCAGCTCATAGCGATTGCGCATCCAGCTATCGTCCTGCGGATGATCCTCAATCAGGATGCCGCAGGTGCGCGAATTGCCGACGTCCAGCACTAGATCGACATTGATCGGCTCGCTGATATGGTCGGTACCGCTGCTGCGCAAGGTGACGCGCGGCACTTTGGCGAACTGGTCCACCGTGGCCAGGAAGCCGAGATAATGCGCAACATCGATCGAACGACGGATTTCCGCCTCGGCTTCATCCGCATCCAGCTTCAGCCGGGCCGTCGCATTGCTGCGATAAGCATCGCGAATCCATTCGGAGACCCAATGCATCTGCACGAAGGGCAAGGGCTCCAATCCGCGCGCAGCAAGAATAAAGGCATGACCGGCGCCGACATCTTTGCGCTCCGGTGCGAGATAGCTCACCGCCGCATCATCGGTCTGCGGCATCAATGTCGTGTCGAAGGCGATTGTCAGCCGGTGCGTCCGCCCTTCATCATCCGGCACATCGAGGCGCACCAGCCGTGCCCGTGCCCAGTTGCTGGGACCGGCATCGAAACTGCGGCCGGGCCGCACGCGCAGCATCGGGATGGGAAGCCAGACACTGTCCAGCAGCGTCAAGCTATCCTCGACCGAAATCTCGAATTGCGGCTTCACCCGATTGCGCCGCAGACCCGGCGTGGCCGCTTCGGGGCCACCCGGCTGGAAATAACTGTCTTCGGAATCGTCATAATCCAACCGAACGACGATACCATTCGCATCTTTTGAGAAACCATGGGCAGGCAGCCGGCTGGCCTTTGATAGGTCCAGACCGAAATCCATGAACTGGACGCCGCTTTCGGCGATCAGTGTCGCGTTGTCGCCAAATCTTGTCAGTTCCGCCAGCATCGTTCCTCCGGGGACTTGTTCTTATCATAAGCCGCTGGTTGGAGCATCACATTGCCCCTATCGGCCCAGGATGATGTCATAGGTCTGTCCATTGGGGTAACGGCCCGTGCATTTCGTCTGGCCGCCCGAATCCTTGGCACAGGTCACGGTCGAGCCGGCGAAGCTCTGGCCGTTGGAACAGCTCAACTGACCTTGGTCCTGGACGGTCAGTTTGCCATTTGATGTGCTCGCAACCGAGGAACCGCTGCAAGTCACGCCATTCTGCATGCGGAGGGTCGTCGTGCCTTTGCCCGATTTATCGAATTTATAATCCATCGTCACCGGTCCCTTGGAATTTTTCGCGACGAGACCGGTTTTCGAGCGCCAATCCCCTTCCATGAAACTGGGATCGCCTTTGGAAGATGCCTGATCCGGGATATCAAGCGGCTTGATCGGCGGCGCGTTATCGCCGGTCTGCGATTGCTCCCCTGGCTTCTGCTGGTCGCCGGGTTTTTGACCGGATTGTTGATCGGCCGGCTTTTGCTCATCCTGTTTCTGCTGATCGCCGGTTTGCTGATCCGGATTCTGCTGATCCTTCTGCTCCTGCTGATCCGGATTCTGCTGATCGGGCGTCTGTTGATCCGGCTGCTGATTGTCTTCCGGCTTCTGTTCCTCGCCCGGCTGCTTCGGTGTCGGTGGGTTCGTTTCCGGTGTCGTGCCCTCGGGCGGCGTAGCTTCGGGGGGCGTCGCCTCACCGCCCGGCGGCGTGCCTTCGACGGCTCCATTGCCCGTCGCGCCGGGTACGGTTTCCATACCTGTGCCGGGAACCACTTTGCCGTCCGGGCCTATCACGACGCCGTTCCCTGGCACGATCACTTTGCCATCGGGACCGATGACAGGGGCCTGCTCTTCCTTGGGCGCCTGCACGATCCCTTGCAGGAAGTCAGGCAGCATCGGCACGTAAGGCTGCACCGCCGAACAGCTCCGCAGGCCGAACAGCAGGAGTGCCAGCAGAAGCAGGAGCAGTAACAGCCAAAGCAGCCACCACCACCACGGACGACGGCGCTCGGCTTCAAGGGGCGCTTCCACCGGTGCGGCAGCGGGCGCCGATGCGCCAATGGCAGGTGCTGTCGCCAAACTCGACAGAACATGCTTGGTGGCATCGGCGCCGGCGCGAACAAAGCCCCAAAAGGTGACCAGCGGCTTGCCGTTGATCAGATAAAGATGGCTTTCATCGGGAATGCGGGTGCAGAGCTCCAGCAAACGCCCGAAGACCTGCTGATCATTGCTGCGCGGCGATGCCTGGATCTGCCGCGCATGATTCTCGATCCCGGCGCAAAGCTCAGCCACGCGCTGGCGCATGAAATTGCGCTCCGAGTCCGAGGCGGCCTGCCAGGGCACGATGTCGCCATCCGCAGCGGCATACCAATCGATCGTCTCGCCCTTGCTGTCGAACTGCGGAATAGCGAGAAAATCCGCATATTCCTGGCCGAGCTGTCGGGCAACGGCAGTGCGGATCTGCGCCGCCGCAGCATAGACCGGGTAACCGACGCCGCCCAGGGCCGTATAGTCGCGCAGATTGCCGGAACGGATCAATTGTCCTGACAGCATGTCACTTTCCTTCAATGCAGCTTGTTGGCAGCATCACCTGATTGGTCGCGTCCTTGATCGCCTTCTGAATCTCCAACGGCGTATTTGCCGGCAGAACGCGGCCGCCGCCATTGCGTGCGATGCAAGAGCCGAGGCCCTGCCCCGACACATCGACAACATTGATCGTTAAATTGGGATGCGTCGCCTTGGCCTCGGCGGCGACCTGACAGGGATCCTTTTGCCTACAGGTATCATCCCCATCGGTTACCACGACGATCACAGTCTCCTTGGTCGGGCTGATGATGCGCGCCGCGCGTTCGATCGATCGTGCGAGGGGCGTCCCGCCGCTTGGCTGCAATTGATTGACCTTCTGCTTCAATTGCGACCGATTGAGGAAGTAATCGTTATCGACAGCACCGCAATCGGTAAATTTGACGAGCGCGGTGTCGATATCCGCCGGCAGGTGATCGGCGATGAAGGAGACGGAATCCTTCGCCGCGTCAAGACGGGTCTGTCCCCCAACGCGATCCTCCATGGAACCCGAGGCATCGACCACGAAGACGACTTCCGGTGCTTCCCACTTCTTTCGCTGCGGCACCAGCTTCTGGCACTGCGCCTTGCTGGGTTCGGCCGGTACGGGCGGTTGAACTGCGGCCTGCTGCTTGGGCGGCTCTTCCTTCGGCGACTCTTTCTTGGGCGGCTTTTCAGTCTTCTTTTCCGGCTTGGCTGGCTTGGCCTCGGGCTTGGGTTCCGGCTTCACCTCGGCTTTCGGCGGTTCCGGTTTCGGTTCTTCGACCTTTGGCGTTTCCGGCGGCGTGATCTGCGGCTCAGGCTGGGGCGCCGGCTGTTCGGCCGGACATTGCTTCAGCTTGTCGTCGAACTGTTGCTGCAAAGCCGCCAACCGCTTGTGCAGATCGTCGGCCCGGTCGCGTTCCTGCTCCAGCTCCTTGACGAGATTGGGATCGATCTGTGGCGCTTGCGGCTCAGCTACCGGTGCCGGCGGCGGTTCGACCGCTTCACGACGCCAGCAATAGCCCAAGGTTAACAAAGCCGCGAGCAGCAGCAATGCCAGCAAGCCAAGCAGAAGCCAGCGGCGCCACGGGCTGCGCGCCGCGACCGTTTCCGCAGCGGCAGCCGTGCCCGCCGTCGCCATTGCCGCGGTGGCCGGAGGGGGCGCCGGCGGAACAGCTGCCTGCGCGCTGCGATGGCCCCACATGACCAGGACCGGCTCGCGCCCAACGGCATAGACTTGATCGGGGCCGGGATAATTGATCGCAGCCTGCAGAAACTGCTTCATGTCGGCCGGTGTTTCATTCGCTTCCGCCAGTGCCTTGATCTGGCCGAGGCGGATCGCCAAACGCTCCTCGATCGCCAAGCGGTCATGGCCGTTCAAGGTCGAGAGCGGAACTGCCGTGCCTGGATGACTCGTATACCAATCGATCTCGCTGCCATCCGCCGAAGACTGCGGCTGGGCGAGAAATCCATCCAGCCCCGGAGGCCCGCTCTGCCGCAGGAAAGCCGCGATAGCCGCCGCATTCGCGAAAGCCGGCTGACCATTGACCGCCACCGGCTGCGCCTGATCGGCACGCAGCCGCGCCAATCTCACGCGCCGCATGGTGTCCACCTCAGCGGTGACGAAAGGATGCTCACTCGACTGGGCATGTGGCCAACAGTCCGATCAGTGCATTGATATTGGCGATGCATAGATGGAAAATCCGATTAACCAGCATCGGCGCCACATTTGGGCCCTACCGGCAGAACGGCGTGATGCGCGGTGAGAAAGTGGCCGATTACATCTGCCGAAATCGCAAAGCGCGCGGTGCCGCCGTCGCCCTGTCGAAGAAAAGTGTTGATCCCGACGATCTGGCCGCAGCTATTGACCAACGGTCCGCCGCTGCTGCCCGGTGCGATATCTGCCGTATGAACGACGACTGGCACAGCCGACTTGCTGTTCTGCACGGTATTGATGATGCCGCTGCTCAGCACCAAATCCGGCGCATCGCCCACACCGCCTTCCAGCAGCTTGCGGAAATTTTGATCGTTGGAGATCACGGTCCCTGGATAGCCTGCAGCAATCACCCGGTCCAGCGGCTGTGGCTCGGCCGCCAATTGCGGCGCCACCGCCGGCAAGGTGCCGTCGACGGATACCAAGGCGAAATCCTCCTGATTGAAATTCGAGGTCTCGGTTGTAGCCACCACTCTGCCCTGCAAGGCGAAGCCAGCGGATTTGTTCATTACCACGACCTGTCCCTTGGACTGCTCGACGACATGGCGGTTGGTCAGCACCAGATTGGGCGCGACGACGATCCCGGAACCGAAGGCATTCGGCGTTATAACAAAGACCGTCATCGAATTTAATAGCTTGAGCAGCCTCGTCTGATCGAGCGGGTTGGAGGCGGGGCCGATTGCCGCCGTATCGGACGGCGTCCGCAGCGATTGTTGAACCATGCCGGCGGTATCGGTATCGGTCACTTCCGCCGCCATCGGTGTCATCTGGGCATCCGCCGGCGGCGTCAGGCTGGCCTGCTGGAACAGCGCTTCGATCTTCGATTTGGTCGCCGGATCGCAGACATTGAGATCGATCAGAAGCTGCAGTTCCTTGAGCTTGGCCGCGAGATCGTCATTGTCCTTGCGGATCTTCGCCAGCTTGTCGCGCAGTTCGATATTCGGATCGACCGGCGTCGGCATGTTCGGCGCAGGCGCAACACCCCCTGGCGCCGATGGGGCCGGGTTTTCCTGTGCTGGCGGCGTTGCATCACCGGCCGTCTGCGCGATGGCAAAACCGGCGCCGCAGCCCAAACCGGCTATCATGCAGATGATCCCCCAGCTGCTCCTCATATGCGCGAATTGCCCTCTAATAAGTCCTGTTAGCTGAGGTTTTACCATCTTAGTTCGCTGTGAGACCTCGTAGGAAGAGGCATCTTCCTCTGAGACGCAAATTTAACAGAAAAGTCCAGGGAAATCTGTATTCTCACGGGAATATGATGCCGCATACCCCGGCCGTCGCTCGCAAGCCGGAAATTCGTATTTGTTCAGCATATTGCCTCTCGAATTCCGACTCGAGACCGAAGCGCTCAAGGTGGCGACCGCTTAACATGTTCTTTCAAGACTACAGGTAATTGTCACCGCTGACGCTAGACTTCCCGTAGTAATTGCGCGCGATCATGGCCATGCTTTGGCTGGCCGGTCCAGGGATGTAGCGGCCATTGCAGTTTCGTGAGTGAAATCGCCATGACCATCCGCCCCGTCGTCGAACAAAATGGCAATCGCTTTACAGTGGATTGCGCGGCGACTCTAGGCTCGGCCCAGATCGACCAAGTAAAAGCACGACAAGCCCTTCTCAATTTGCTTGGCAATGCGGCAAAGTTCACCAAGGACGGCGATGTGGCGCTCTCGGTGCAACGTGTCAGATCACCATGGCAATCGTATCCAATTCATCGTGCGCGATACGGGCATCGGCATAGCACCGAAAGATTTGCCGCATCTTTTCGAGAATTTCTATCAGGCCAATCCCGGTATTACCCGCGAGTTCGGTGGTACCGGCCTTGGTCTTGCGCTCAGCCAAAAGCTCTGTCACGCCATGGGCGGTGACATTTATGTGGAAAGCAAGCTTGGCATCCGATCGACCTTCATCATCGATCTGCCTGCCAAGCCCTGAAGACTTCCGTGACGGCCAGCGTCGATCAGGGTTTAAAATAGGGAATCTTGGTGGGGTCCGCGCCCCAGGCTTCGGCTAGATACCGCGTCGCCAATTTCTGCAAAGTCCCATCATCGATCAGCGACTGGATAATTTTGTTCAGAACATCTTTGTTGGGCGATCCCTTGGGATAGAGCGCGCCATACTTTTCGCCGGTGGAGTATTGGCCAGCCACTTCCAGAGTCCCATCTGAATGTGCTGCCTGCCCCAGGACGATGGCAGTATCGGTCAATGCAACATCAACCTGGCCGGCCATCAAGGCGGTGAACATGCTGGGCGTATCGGGGAAAACCTTGAGATGTGCTGGCTTTATCCGGTTGATGACAAAATCGGCACCGGTCGTTGCCTGTTGCACACCGAAGCGCATGTCCTTGATCGACGTCTCGTTGACTTTCGTTCCCTGTCGCACCAAGACGCCGATATCGGAATCGAAATAGGGGATGGAAAACTCCACCACTTTCTTGCGAGGTTCGGTTATCGAGATTTGCGACAGCGCGAGATCGAAATTCTTGGTCTGGCCCGCAACCAGGGCATCCCATGAGACATTCACCACAGTGAGATTTTCGAGTCCCGCGCGCCAGGCAATATTCGCCGCCATGCAGTACTCATAGCCGTCCTTGATGCTGTCCACCGTTTCGCCGTTCCACCATCCGGGACCTGGCAGATTGACTTCCACGGTCAATTGGCCGGACCTGGCCGGCGAGAAAGGCATCGTTCCTTTACCACCCGTCAACTCGCAATTGCCGATCTTCGCCGGATCTGCCTCGGCAAGTCCGGCGCAAGAGAGCGTCAGCACAGCCGCCAGTACTGCCAGCCGGCGATAGCCCGGCCGGCTCGGATAATGCCGTCCCATGGCGCCTAGTCCTCCCATTTGAAAATGCTGCGACGATCTTCTAAACACAACGTGTTTCCAGCGCCTTACAACCGTCAATAGAATGTCTAGCATATTACCAATGCTACCGATATTTGAATTCCAAGACGGCGATAAGGCAAGTGCAAAGTCTTTCCTATGGGGCGACTGACATCGGAATGTCATGCCGGATATAAAAGCGGCGGCATCAAAGATGCCGCCGCTGGTCCGTGCTCGAAAGCCGATCGGTCTATCGGCTCACTTCTCGATTTGTTTGGCATATTCCATGATCGTCCGCCGCACGGCTGGCCCGATCTTCGAATGTTTGAGGGCAAAAGCGATATTCGCTTCGATGAAGCCGGCCTTATCGCCACAATCGAACCGCCGTCCCTCAAAGCGATAACCGTGGAAACGGCTGCGGCCCGTCATTTGCGCCAGGGCGTCGGTCAACTGGATTTCGCCGCCGGCACCGGGCTGCTGCTTTTCCAGATGGGCAAAGGTATCCGGTTGCAGGATATAGCGGCCGATAATGGAAAGGGTGGAGGGAGCTTCCTCCGGCTTCGGCTTCTCGACCAAGCCTTCAACCTCGACGACCCGGCCCTGCTCCTTGCCGATCTGTAACACGCCGTACCGATTGGTTTGCTCGCGCGGCACATCCATGACAGCAACGACATTGCCGCCGACTTCATTATAGACCTCGACCATCTGACGCAGGCAGGGAACGTCGGACTGCACGAGGTCGTCGGCCAGCAAGACGGCGAAAGGTTCATTACCGACAAGATTACGGGCGCACCAGACGGCGTGACCGAGGCCATTGGCTTCCTGTTGCCGGATATATGCGACCTGGCCCGGCAGTGGCAGGAGGCCGGTGATCAGTTCCAGCTCGGCCTTTTTGCCGCGCACTTCCAGGGTGTGCTGCAACTCGTATGAATAATCGAAATGGTCTTCGATCGCCGATTTGCCACGCCCGGTCACGAAGATGAATTCCTCGATCCCAGCCGCCTTGGCTTCTTCGACAGCATATTGAATCAGGGGCTTGTCGACGACCGACAGCATCTCCTTCGGCATGGCTTTGGTTGCCGGCAAGAAACGTGTGCCGAGACCGCCCACAGGGAAAATTGCTTTACGCAAAGGTTTGCGCATATTCAGTGCCTCATGAATATTCGAAATGACGGCTGTGCTCTTGTGCCATGCCGATTCGAGGTCATCAAGCCCGGGGCCGGGACGGCACGGAAAAGTTACCTAGCTGTCACGCTGCCGGTTCGGCGGCGGCAACATGCGCCTCGGCTTCATTCATCCGAGTGGTCGCCGGTTTCAAGCCGATAGCATCGATCAGGTCTCTGACCTCCTGGCGCGCCGCGACATGGGACATGCGCCAGGCGACGCCGGAATCCTTCCGGCTGAGGTCCAGCAAGGTCAGCCCGCGCGGGAAGAGTTCGCGAAAGATGACCCGTTCTGTAAAGCCCGGCGCAAGGCGGAAACCGACACGCTTTGCCAGCAGCTCCAGCAATTGCCCGATATCGCGCTTGTTCTTGGCATCGAGACTGCTCAAGCGGTTGCGGATGACAATCCAGTCGATGGGCTTGCCGCCATAAATTGCCCGCGTCTTACGCTGCTCCCAGACCATTTCGGCATAAACGCTGGGTTTCAGAATCTTCGCGCCGTCGGTATCGATGCGACCCAGCAGATCGAGATCGAGAAAGCTGTCATTGACCGGCGTGATCAAGGTATCGGCCAGGGTGTGACCGAGGCGCGACAGGCTGGTATCGGCGCCTGGTGTATCGATGACGATATAGTCGCAAGCATCCAGCTCCTGCAGCGCTTGCGCCATTTTCGTTTCGTCTTCGCGCTGCGCCACAGCGGCACTATCGGCCTGCGAGCGCAGGATCGGCACATGTTGCGGCAAAGGCAGCGGCACCAGCATTTCCGCGGCCGTCTTGCGCCGGTTCTCGAAATAACGCGTGAGCGATCCCTGGCGTGCATCGAGATCGATCGATCCGACGCGATGGCCGTCATGCAGCAGGGAAACGACAAGATGCATGGCGGTGGTCGACTTGCCTGAACCGCCTTTTTCATTGCCCAGTACGATCACATGCGGGCGTCGATCGGTCTTGCTCATGCTGCGCGTACCCATACAGCCGTGTCGTGAAATACAGCGCCGCCATTCGGCAGGCCCGGCTCGGCACTTGTCAGTGCGTTTACGCCGATCCCGCCTTCGAAGCTATGATTCGGCCAGATGCTTTCGATCACCACCACCCCACTGAGTAATCCATCGAACAACTTCGCATGCACGACGATCGATGCCTGACGGT
Source organism: Dongia soli (assembly GCF_034044715.1). Lineage (NCBI taxonomy): Bacteria > Pseudomonadati > Pseudomonadota > Alphaproteobacteria > Rhodospirillales > Dongiaceae > Dongia > Dongia soli. The sequence continues at coordinate 221,235 of NZ_JAXCLW010000003.1, forward strand.
TGCCGACCCGAACCCTGTCGCCATCGGCAAGGTCGAGGCGGGCCGCATCATCCGGATGGATGAGAATCGTCGGACGTTCTTCCCGTCGTTGAGATGTCGGGGTTTCGGTAAAAGTTGAGTTAAGAAACTGCCGCGCCGGTGCAGCGACCAGCCGGAACGGATGATCCGCATCCGCCTGATCGATCACCGCTGCGAAATCCGGCAGACTCGACAAGGCCTTTCCCTGCGGTCCGATTGCCGACCAATCGGCTTTAAAGTGGAACTTGCCGTCGGCATGGCCGAAGCCATCCCGGAATCGCATCTCTTCCGACGACAAGGCGCAATCCTGCCAGTGCTTTTCATAAAGCGAATCGGCACTTGGCCAGCCGGAAACCTTTAGCGTTTCGTCGATGAGCTCCCAGACGCTCATGAAGAATCCGCGATGCTTGCAGCCGAGTCGCTTTGCCAAAGCGCAGATGACATCGTGATTGGAGCGCGCCTCGGCATAGGGTTCGACCACTTTCTTCGTCACCTGCAGATGGGTATGGCCGCTGGCTCGATAGAAATCGTCATGTTCCAGAAACGTCGTGGCCGGCAGCACGATATCGGCCATCGCCGCCGTATCCGTCATGAATTGCTCATGAACGCAGACGAAGAGATCGTCGCGCAGAAACCCTTCGCGCACCTTGAGGCTATCAGGGCAAACGACCACGGGATTGGTGTTCTGGATCAGCATGGCGGTGACCGGCGGACCGTCCCCGAGATCGCGACGTTCACCGGTCAGCACGGCGCCAATGCGTGACTGGTCGAGCGCACGAATCGTGGGGTCGCGCAAATCGGCGCCAACAATCAGCGAATTATCGATATGATAGATCGTGCGGTTCGCATAATGCGCGCCGCCGCCGACATATTGCCAAGCGCCGGTCACTGCTGGCAGGCAACTGACCGCATGCGCGCTTGCAGCACCATTGCGAGAGCGCGAGAAGCCATAGCCGATGCGGATAAAGCTGCGCTTGGTCCTTCCGTAAAGCAGGGCGAAATCTTCGATCTGCGCGGCAGGCACGCCGGTGATCGCTTCCGCCCAATGAGGATCGCGGGATCGGACATGGGCTTCGAGGGCCTCGGGATCGTCGGTATAGCGGGTCATGTAATCGCGATCGACGAGACCATCGCGAAACAGGACATGCATCATGGCGACAGCCAAAGCGGCGTCGGTGCCCGGTCGTAACATCAGATGCAGGTCGGCCGCTTCCGCGGTGCCGGTCCGATAAGGATCCACCACCACGACTTTGGCCCGCCGAGCCTTGCGCGCCCGCGTTACATGCGTCATGAGATTGACCTGAGTCGCCACGGGATTCCCGCCCCAAATCACGATCAGATCCGATTCGACCATCTCCCGGGTGTCGGCCCCACTGATGGTGCCCACGCCGGCCTGCCAGCCGGCATCCGAAAGGGCGACGCAGATGGTGTCCTTCTGCAACGAATATTTCATCTCATGGCGCAGACGGTGAATCCCGTCGCGCTGAACCAAGCCCATCGTCCCGGCATAGTAATAAGGCCAGACCGCTTCCGAGCCATGACGCTGGGCCGCTAGGATGAGTCGCTCCGCCACCTCGTCCAGTGCATCGTCCCAGGCAATCGGCGCATAGGCATCACGGCCGATTCCCTTATCGCCGACCCGTCGCAATGGCGTCGCCAACCGGCCGGGATGATGCTGCCGCTCGGCATAGCGCGCCACCTTGGCGCAAACGACTCCGGCGGTATAGCTGTTCTCGGCCGCACCGCGCACCCGGCCGATGCGATGCGAATCGAGTCGTTCTACCTCCAGCGCGCAGGTACTGGGGCAGTCATGCGGACAAGCACTGTGAACAATTTCCAGCGGCATAGCCGACTCGGCTTTCAATCTGCATAATCGCGAATACTCCAATTCGACTATTACCGTCTTTGACCCGTCTGAGCAAATCTGATGCAAGCTGACTTGGCCAACCTGCACATCAATCCGAAGCGGGCTGTGGCCTATAGTTTGACGGCAGGCTTTCTCCTCACGACGATGGACGCCGTCATCAAATGGCTGGCGGCGGATTATGCCGTTACCCAGATCGCTTTCTTACGCTATGTCGTCGGCCTGTTCGTGGCACTCGGCCTAGCCCGCGCCAGTCCCGCCGGCATCGGCGGTTTGGCAACCCGACGCCTGCCCAGTCACCTTTGGCGCTCGGCTTTCAATATCGCGACCATGCTGACTTTCTACATAGCGATGCGGGAAATCCCCCTTGCTAATGCGGTCTGCATCAATCTCGCCTCGCCCATTTTTATGACCCTGCTCAGCATCCCGATGCTGCGCGAGAAAGTTCCACTGAGCCGTTGGATCGCTGTCCTTCTGGGCTTTGTCGGCATTGCATTGATCGTGCAGCCGAATATGCAAACCGGAATCGGCCTTGGAGAATTGATGGCCTTGATTTCGGCCATCACCTGGTCGCTGACATTGGTGAGTTCGCGGCGCCTGTCCGGTTCGGAATCCAGTTACACCATCCTCTTCTATTATGCGCTGACCGTGGTCATCGTGCTGGGTGCTACCATGCCCTGGTTCTGGCGGACACCCGATACCTGGGTCGATGCCGGCCTGTTCTTGCTGGTCGGCGTGCTTGGCAGTTTCGGTCAATTTTTCCTGAACCAGGCCTATCGATATGGGCCGATTTCGCTGCTTGCTCCTTTCGAATATAGCGGCATGATCTGGGCAATCTTCTTCGATATCGTGATCTGGTTTAATTTTCCCAGCAATATCATGCTGTTAGGAGCCGCGATAGTGATCGCCTGCTGCCTTTACATCGCCCGCCTGGGCCGCAGCAAAGCATGACTCAATCACCGCCCGACTCCGCTTGCAGCCCTACGGGCCACCGCCTATAGTCCCGGCCCGTTCGGCGCCTTGGCCGGTGAGCCCGTCAGTGACATCACCGGAAGCGACGGGAACGAGATCATACCGGATTACCGCTGCTGGAGATGAGACTGCTCCACCTGTCGTGGTTGACGCAGATGCAGATGGTATCGGCTGCAAGCTCAATGATATCCCGGGGATGAAGATGAATAACGTCACCGACAATCGGCAGACGGATTTGGATGCGCAGGAATTGCAGGAAATCGCCGAACGCTGTGCCAGGGCGGTTTCCGGTCCGTGGCAGGTACTGACCGAAGAACTGGTCGAGGCGGCGTGGATCAATGCCGAGACCGAGGATGACGATCTCCCGATCGCCTTGCTGGATTTCCGCAGTGCCGAGGAGAATAAGGCCACGGCGGAATTCATCGCCCATGCCCGCACCGATATTCCCCGGCTGCTGGCGGCCCTGACAGAGGCGCGCAATCGCATCGAGCACCTCCTTGCCGCCAATAATCGAGAGATCGAGGCTCGTATCGCCGCCAATCGCGAAGCCTGTGAGCTGCGCGCTAAGCTGTCATCAAACTGACTCGCGGCGATCTCCAAACCATCGTTGGAATGTAGCTCCATGGGCCTGCGTCACTTTATCCTCGGCAATCCGTTGCAGACCGAAGACCAAAAGCATGAACGCCTGGGGGTCGTTACCGGCTTGCCGATTTTTGCTTCCGACGCCTTGTCATCGGTTGCCTATGCGACGGAAGAAATTCTGTTGGTGCTGACGGGAGCCAGCGCTGCCGTCCTGCATTATTCGTTGCCGATTGCCTTCGTGATCTGCGCGTTGCTCGCGATCGTCACGATCTCCTACCGGCAGACCGTCTATGCCTATCCCAATGGCGGCGGCGCCTATGTAGTCGCATTGGAGAATCTGGGACGCTGGCCCGGTCTGGTCGCGGCGGCCGCGTTGCTTATCGATTACGTGTTGACGGTTGCCGTCAGCATCTCGGCCGGCATCCGCGCAATCATCTCGGCCTTTCCCCTCCTGCAGCAACATATCGTTCTGCTCTGCGTGCTTTCCGTGATGGTGATGGCTTGGGCCAACCTACGCGGTGTCCGGGAATCCGCGCGGCTCATGTCGATACCGACCTGGGGCTTCATCCTGATCATGATATCGCTATTGCTGCTCGGCGGATACCGCTTGGCGACGGGCGAACTGCATCCCTTGCCGCTGCCGGCATCGCTGCCGACGGAAAGCGATCTCGGGCCGATCGCCCTGGTCGTCCTGCTGGTCAAGGCTTTCTCCTCCGGCTGCACCGCGATGACCGGGGTCGAGGCGGTGAGTAACGGCGTGCCCGTCTTCAAATCGCCGGAGCCGCGCAATGCCTCACGCACCTTGCTCCTGCTTTCATCGATACTCGGCGGCATCTTTATCGGCGTCACATTCCTTGCCTATCATCTGGATATCGTGCCGCGCGAAACGGAAAGCGTCCTCTCACAGATTGCCCGTCTGGTTTTCGGGACGGGGCCGCTTTATTACATCACGCAGTTTCTCACCATGGCGATCCTGGTCTTGGCGGCGAATACCTCCTTCGCCGGCTTCCCGCGTCTGGCCTCGATTCTGGCCAAGGATGGCTTCCTGCCGAAGCAGCTCGCCAATCTCGGCGACCGCCTCGCCTTCTCCAACGGCATCGTCGCCTTGGCCGTCGCGGCGATCGTCCTGCTGCTGATTTTCAAGGGCGACGTACACAGCCTGATCCCGCTTTACGCGCTCGGCGTTTTCCTCTCGTTCACGCTGTCGCAGACCGGCATGGTCGTATTTTTCATCCGGAAAAAGCTCGCCAATTGGGAAGCCCGCGCTGCCATCAATTGCGTCGGCGCGATCACGACGACGATCGCCTTTCTGGCGATCGTCGAGGCGAAATTCCTTGCCGGTGCCTGGATCGTTGCGTTGCTGATCCCCGCCTTTCTTTGGCTCTTCCAATCGATTCGTAAACATTACGATGTGGTCGAATTGCAGTTATCGCCGCGCATGGGCGGGCTCGGCGAGTGGCTGCCCTGGAGCCACGAATTCCGTCCCAAGGTGGTGGTGCCGATCTCCAAGATGCATCCTGGCACACTGGCGGCGCTGGAACTGGCCCGTGCGATCAGCCATGACGTCACCGCCGTCACTGTCGATGTCGATCCCAGGGACACGGCCAATCTTCGTCTGGCCTGGCGCGCCATGCGATTGAAGGAGCCGCTGGTGGTGCTGGAAAGCCCCTATCGCGCAGTGATCGAGCCGGTGATGCATTTTCTGGAACAGCAGGACCGCCGCGACGAGGATCGTGGTCAGGCAGTCGTCGTCCTGCCGGAATTCATGCCGGCGAAATGGTGGCAGACTCTGCTGCACAACCAGACCGCCTTGTTGCTGAAAGCGGAGCTGCTGTTCCGCAAGGGTGCCAATGGCGAGAATCGCATCGTGATCGACGTGCCTTACCGGCTGCGCCGACATGCGCAATTAGTACCGCTGCAGAAGAAAAAAATCATGCCATAAAGCAAAACGGCGGCTCCACCGAAGCCGCCGTTTCATTCTCATGACACGATCGATCAGGGGTCGCCCGGCACGCCATAAGCGGGCGCGCTGCGCGGATCGAGCGCGCGGGTGATATAGTCCTGCGCCTGCGGTTCGAATGCCTGCCATAGCTTGCGCAGGGGCGGCAATGGATTCTCATCATCCCAGTCGATCCGCAGATCGACCAGCGGCCATTCGGTCTTGTCAACGACCAGAAGACCGGCGGAATGCACCGGCCCCATTTCACCTCCGGCCTTCAACCCCGCTTCCAAAGCATCCAGGAGACGATCGGCGAGGTGTCCGCCACTCGATTGCTCGAAGCCTTTTACGATCGCAGCCGGAATATCGGTGGTCCGCAGCAAATTGCCCGCGGCGACACAGTCGCGACCTTCTGCGGTCGCATAGGTACCCAATGTCTTGCTCCCGCTCCAGACCGCGGTCCGGCCGGCCGTATCGATCATGGTGAGCTGCCGGTAATCGGCGAATTGTGCGTCCCGCATCAACTTTGCCAAGGCCTCGGGTGCTGAAAGGCCGCTTTGCAGCAAATCGAGCCCTTTGCGGCCGAGGCTGGGATCGGTGACGTTCTGCGTCGCGACAGCACCCACGCCCGCTCGTGCCCAGGGGCACCGGCTGGCGACGGCGATCGATGAGGTGGTGATGGCGACACCGAACATGCCCGTCTTCGGGCAGCGGCCTGCGACGGAGAAGGTCATTTCTTCGCTGCCTTCCTGCCGGCCGTCTTGCGGCCAGCCCCACGTCCCGCACCCCGTCCCGTCCCGCCTTTGGCGCCCGCGGCCTTGTTCTTGGCATCGCGCCATTCGAGGCTGGCCGGCGGCGCTGGCAGTTTGTCCATGCGCTCATCGGGAATCACGGCCCAGACATCGATCTCCATCACCCATTCCGGTCGCGCCAAGCCATCGATGATGAGGCCGGTCGATACCGGATAGACGCCTTTCAGCCACTTGCCGACAACCTGATAGACATCGTCGCGATAGGCACGGTCGGTCAGGTAGATGGTGATCTTGCAGATATCCTCCAAGCGTGCGCCCTGTTCTTCCAGAAGCTGCTTGACGTTCTTCATCGCTTGTTCGGTCTGCGCCCGGGCATCGCCGACGCCCACCATATTGCCCTGCAGATCCTGGCCAACCTGGCCGCGCAGGAAAACCTGGTTGCCGGCCCGCACCGACATCGAAAGATCATTGTCCAGGTTCTGCTCCGGATAGGTGATCTTGGTATTGAACTTACGCAAACGAACATGGTTGTAAGCCATCATTCCCCCGATAGGCACTCGTTACAGACAGCGATCCGCGCTTAGCGCTTCGCCCATTGCTCCATGACATTATCCGACAGATCTGCGGCATTCTTCACCATTGTCAACGCATTCGACGGATCGAAGTTCATATAGACGGCGTTGAGGTGGGCAAAGGGCGGCGACTGGGCGAACAGCTCGAACGTCACCATATGGCCGGCGCGGTCGGAATTGACCAGATCGCGGGCAAAAGCCAGTAACCGGCGGCGATCCTCAGCCGACCAGAAGTCATTGACGTGATAGTACTTCTCCAGCCATTCGGCGATTTCCGGACTTTCGAAGGAACTTGAATCCGGCGTGACACAAATCTGCCCGCCGCACAATTCGCGGGTCAGATGCATCATGGCCGGCAGTTGCGAGCAGGCCAGCTTGCGGCCGGTATAGAGTAGCGACTGGTTCGGCATCAGCAGACCGCCGGGGCTTTTCTGCGCCGTGGCGATCGAGGCCGTCAGATGAGCATTAATCGATTCGCGATAGCAGATCAGTTCCGCGAGCTTCTCACGCACTGCCTGCTGCGCGTCGAGGCCGGTCTGCTTCACATTGAACATCGCCGTGCCGATCAGCAGATCGGCGATGGTCAGCACGCGCTGGGTGAAGGGGAAGGCGCTATAGCGATGCAGCGTGCCACGAATATAGCTTGCTGCCCGGGTATGGCGATAGAAGAGCACATTCTCCCAGGGTATCAGCACATTGTCGAAGACCAGCAACGTGTCGACTTCATCGCAGCGGTTCGACAGCGGATAGTCCTTGGCAGGGGCGCGGCCGGTGAAGCCCGTGCGGCAGATATGCTTCAGGCCCGGCGCCCCCATATCGCAGATGAAACCAAGCGCATAGTCGCTGAGCTTGTCGTCCCCCCAATTGGCGATCGTCGGCTTGACGAAAGCCTGATTGGCATAGGCCGCCGCCGTTTCGTATTTCGCGCCGCGGACGATGATGCCTTTGTCTGTTTCCTTCACCAGATGCAACAGCATGTCCGGATCCTGATCCTGTGGCCGCTTGGAGCGGTCGCCTTTCGGATCGGTATTGGCGGAGACATGGAAGGTGTCGGAGGTCAGCGCATGCTGGATGTGATGTTCGATATTCTTGGAGAATTGCGGATCGACTTCATTGAGGACATCGCGGCCGTCATAAAGCGACCACATCTCGCCGATCGTTTCGTCACCGACACGGACGGCATAGCCTTTGATATCCTTCATCACCGTATCGACGGCGCGGCGCTTGGCATGCCAGTCATCCTGGCTATGGGGCAGCTTGTAGCCGATATTGTTTTCTTCGCCCGTCGCCGGATCGCGATAGGCCATGATCTCCTTGCTGCCCTGCTCATGCGCCATGTCGTAAATGCGGGCGCGGATATCCACAATCGGCTTAATGGCCGGATGTTTCGTCACATCCGCCACCTTTTCGCCGTTCATCCAGACCTGCCGGCCATCACGCAGGGACTCGCGATATTGCTCCCCGGTCCTTAGCATTCTTTTCTCCCCATCGGGCTGTTGCTGCGGAAATCTTGACGGGAGGCTCTGAAAAGGGAAAATATTTTTATAATTAAATGTAGATCGGATTTTCCAATGAGCTACACGCTGAAGCAGCTTCGATATTTCGTGGCGGCAGCCGAAGCCGGCAGTGTGACGGGCGCCGGTCAACGGTTACACGTCTCCCAGCCGTCGATCTCTGCGGCGATTGCCCAGTTGGAAGAACGATTCGGCGTCGCCCTTTTCATTCGTCACCATGCCCAGGGCCTCAGCCTGACTGCGGCCGGCCGGCGGCTGTTGACGGAGGCAAAAGCCCTGCTCGACCATGCGGAAGACTTGCGGCAACGAGCAATCGGTCTCGGCAAGGATCTGGCCGGTGACCTGCATGTCGGTTGTTTCCAAACCTTCGCGCCGTTAGTCCTGCCGCAGGTCCTCCGGGAATTCGCCGTCGCCTTTCCCGATATCACGATCCATCTGCACGAAAATCACGTGCAGGGCGTGCTGGATACGTTGCGCGGCGGCCAGTCGGAACTCGCGCTGACTTACGATCTCGCTTTGGGCGAGGGCATCGATTTCAGTCCGCTGACCGAGGTTCCGCTTTACGCTTTCATTGCCGAGGACCATCCGCTGGCGAAGGAGGATCGCGTGTCACTCCGTGCCCTCGTCGACTACCCCATGGTCCTGCTGTCGCTGCCGCAAAGCCGCGACTACTTCCTGTCGATCCTTTACAGCCAGCGTCTGCAGCCCCGGATCGCATACGAAACGCCGAGCTTTGAAATGATGCGAGGCCTGGTCGCGAACAGCGACTGTTTCTCCATCATGCATTCGCGGCCGGCCAGCGAATTGAGCCTGGACGGCCGACGCTTGGCCTACCGTCCCCTGGCCGAATCACTGCGGCCAACCCAGCTTGGCCTCGCCCGTTTGGCTGGATCGCGGCCGACTCGCAAGGCAGCCGCTTTTATCGACTTCTGCTCGACCCACTTCGCGAAGCGCGCGCAGTGAAACGCTCGGGTGAATCGGGATATTTTGCCTAGACTATTGAAATCTAAAGCGATTTCTTCCCATTCGGACAACCCTCTGCAAAGAATGGTTGTCTTTACAAATTCTTAATGCCGCCGCATACTTGCGCCGTAAAGCGACATAATGTCGCAAAAATGTCGATTCGGGACAATCCTGGGGGTGTCCGGGTCGCTCCGCCGGCACCGCCGGTCTCGCGAACCGAAAGGGCCGGTTCGGCTCGTTGTCTCGGCGACCACATAAGGGGAAACGTCATGTCTACGCATGATCATACGCATGAGGAGGACGTCAAAGTCCTCCACAGCATGGGTTACGCTCAAGAACTGTCCCGACGCATGGGCGGCTTCCAGAACTTCGCGATTTCTTTCACCATCATCTGCATTCTGGCCGGCGGCATCGGTGCTTATACCGTTGCCTTCAGCGCGGCCGGGGGCGGTTCCATCGGCATCGGCTGGATCGTCGGCTCGATCTTCGCATTGCTTGTCGCCGCGGCCATGGGCCAGATCGCCTCGGCCTATCCGACGGCCGGCGGTCTCTATCACTGGGGTTCGATCCTGGGCGGCAAAGGCTGGGGATGGGGTACGGCCTGGATCAATCTGATCGGCCTGCTTTTCGTTGTCGCCTCGGTCAATTACGGCGTCTATCTGCTGGCCCGCGATCTGGTCTTCGTCGGCATCTTCGGCGCCGCACCGGAAAGCTTCACCGGCACGCATCTGATCATCGCCGTCGCTCTGATCACGGTCTCGCAGGCGTTTCTGAACTTCGTCGGTATCCGGGCAACCACGATCCTGACCGACTTCTCCGGCTATCTGATCTTCCTGGTATCGATCGCGATCATTGTCGGCTTGCTGGCCGGCTCGCCGGTGCCCCTTGATTTCTCGCGTCTTGTCACCTTCACCAACAATACCGGCGATGTCGGTGGCGGCACTTGGCCGGCAACCTCCAGCCTGTTCTTCGCCTTCGTGCTGGGCTTGCTGCATGTCTGCTACACGATCACCGGTTTCGACGCCTCGGCGCATACATCCGAAGAAACGCGCGACGCCCAGCGTGCCGTTCCCCGGGGCATGTTGACGGCCGTCTTCTGGTCGGGACTGTTCGGCTGGTTCCTGGTGGTGGCTGTTTTGCTCGCCATGCCCGATATGGGCGAAGGCGCCAAAAGGGGCTGGTCGGTGTTTTTCTATGTCCTGGAATCCAGCGGCATGCCGGCTTGGCTGAAGACGCTCATTTCCATCGGCATCGTGGTCTCGAACTATCTCTGTGCCCTCGCCGGCATGACCTCGCTCTCACGCATGATCTTCGCCTTCGCGCGTGATGGCGGCATCCCGGTCTTCTCCAAATATCTGCGTCGCGTCAGCCCGACCTACCGGACCCCGGGCGTCGCCATCTGGGTCGGTGCAATCCTGTGCTTCCTCCTGGGTTGGGTGGCCGGCTCCGATGCCAATGCCTATATCGTCCTGGCGTCGGGCTGTGCAGTCTTCCTCTATGTCTCCTACATCATGCCGATCGGAGCTGGCATCCTGGCCGAAGGCAAAAGCTGGACGAAGAAAGGGCCGTTCAATCTGGGCGGCCTGTCGAAGCCGGTCGCCGTGCTCGCGGTCATCGGCGGCGGCGTGCTGGCTTTTGTCGGCTTCCAGCCGCCCTATCAATTGGTCGGGCAATTCCTGGCGGTCGTTATCGTTCTGCTGGTCATCATCTGGTTCGGCTATGAGCGCAAGCGTTTCCCCGGCCCACCGCTGACAGAAGAGGCTGTCAAGGCGCGGCAATCGGAGATCGCCCGCGAAGAAGCCGCCTTGGCACAGTCATAAACCGACAAACCGGCTTACACTTAGCCTACAAAGGGGAGGCTTTCAGCCTCCCCTTTTTCTGTCCAGTGGCTTGCAGGAATCCGGCTTGACGCCGCAGCGGCGGCACCGGAGACTACCGTCATCATATCCCGCCGCTGGGAGAGATCGGTATCCTTCGGGACAACCGGCGCCGAAGGAGCAACCGCCCCCGGAAACTCTCAGGCAAAAGGACCAGGGCGGCACCACACTCTGGAAAGCGGGTCGCGAGAAATCGATACCCCACCGACGGAGTAAACCTGTTCCCGCCACTCGGCGTGGGACAAGGCCAATCTCTCAGGTACCGAGACAGAGGGGGGAAGCGCCGTTCGGCCACCGGCCGGGCAGCCGTTTCTACCGCTGTCGGAGAGTCTGGTGACTGCATCTTTTGTCGATCCCATCACATTGCCTAACCACCTGCCGGACCGCTGTCCGGCAGGCGAGGCCGGACCCTACAACACGCTGATTTTGCGACCCGAGGCAGATGGGCGGGTCCTCCTGTCGCTGGTCCTGATACCGGGCTTTGCCCTGGGGGATCTCGCGCGCGTGGTGGATACCCTTGCGGCCGCCAATGCCGTGAGCGGTCGCGATATCTTTCAATGGCAAACCGTCGGCCTGGAACCCGGCCCCGTCCCGTCCGCCAGCGACATCGATGTCCATCCGGTAACGTGCGTGACCGACAGTCCTGCGGCCGCCAATATCCTCGTCCTTGCGGAAATCCTGCCGCCGGATTTGCCTGCTTTGCCAGGGCTCATCGAGTGGCTGCATGAGGCCGACCGGGCCGGCGCTCATATCGGTGCGCTATCGAGCGGCGCCATCCTTCTCTCTCGCATCGGCCTCTTGCGTGGTTATGCTTGTGCGACGCCGACACAACTGGCTTTCACGGATTCTGCACCCAGCCGGAATGATGAGCTGTTTTGCCGTGAGCGAGGCCCGGCCCGGCTGCATCCCGATCTCTTCGTCATCGACCGCAACCGCTTCACCTGTGCGGGCGGCTGCACCACCTCCGACATGATGCTCCGGGCGATCCGGCAATGCCTTGGCGACGATGCCGCCCGGCGAGTTACCGGCCAGCTTCTGCGCGACCGCGCGCGCGATGCCGATGAGATTCAGCCCCGCGCCCAACTGGTCCAGCATGCCGCCGGCAGCCAAGCCCTGCAGCGTGCCATGCAGGTCATGCGCCGGCATGCCGAACAGCCGGTCGAATTGCGCGTCATCGCCATGCGGGCCGGTGTCCATCTGCGTCATTTGGAGCGGCTGTTCCGGCGCCATTTGGAAACCAGCCCTCGTGAGTTCTATTTGCGCCTTCGCCTGCAACGCGCCCGGGAACTGATGCAATGCACCACGGCGACCCTCTCCTCCATCGCCCGGGATGTCGGTTTCGACTCGCTTTCCCATTTCTCCAAATGTTATACGGAAGCCTATGGGACGCGGCCCAGTGAAGACCGCAAGCGGCTGTTCACCACGGCTGTCATTGGGCCCCACGCACCATCACGCGACGTGCCATCGAGGGGGAAGACGATCGCAGCCTGACTGCGCATCGACGGTATCGAAATCACCACTTAAACCTTTCAAGTCATCCGGGGGAAACATGCCTTTGAAGCCAGAGCAGGTTAAGACGGTCGCTGATGCAAAGAAGATCGTCGAGGAACGCGGTTTGACCCATGTCAAGGTCGGCGTCTTCGACGGCGATGCCATCCTGCGTGGCAAATACATGTCCAAAGAAAAATTCTTTTCGGCTTTGGAAAGCGGTTTCGGTTTTTGCGACGTGGTACTTGGCTGGGACAGCAGCGACCAGCTGTTCGACAACACCACCTATACCGGTTGGCACACCGCTTATCCGGATGCTTTCGTCCGGCTTATTCCGGAAAGCTGCCGCGAGGTTCCCTTCGAAGACAATATGCTCTTCTTCCTGGCCGAATTCACCGACAAGGCGGAAGAAGTTTGTTCGCGCGGTACCCTGCGCCGGGTGCTCGACAAAGCGAAGAAGATGGGATTCGAAGCTTACGGTTCCTGCGAGTTCGAATTCTTCATGTTCGACGAGACGCCGGAGAGCATTCGCGAAAAAGGCTATCGCAATCTGACGCCGATGACCCCCGGCTGGTTCGGTTATTCTGTAATCCGCAATACTGTCTGGGCCGATCTCTATAAGGAGATCCTCGAAACCTGCGAGATCATGCGGATGCCGATCGAAGGCCTGCATACGGAAACCGGCCCCGGCGTGCTGGAAGCGGCACTCACCTATGACAAGGCCCTGGAAGCCGCCGACCGCGCCGCCTTATTCAAGACCTTCATGAAGGTCCTGGCGCAGCGCCGCGGCATGATGGCGACCTTCATGGCGAAATGGTCGAACAACTGGCCCGGCCAGAGCGGCCATATCCATCTGTCGCTGAAGGACAAGAACGGCAAGAACGCCTTCCACGATCCCAAGAAGCCGCACAATATCAGTGACAAGATGCGCTGGTTCATCGGCGGACAGCAGGCGCTGATGCCCGAATTGCTCGGCATGGTCGCGAATACCGTCAACGCTTATTCCCGGCTGATCCCCGGCTTCTGGGCACCGACCAATTCGACCTGGGGCATTGAGAACCGGACCTGCGCGTTGCGTGTCATTCCGGGCTCGGAAAAATCCCAGCGGGTCGAGTACCGGATTGCCGCAGCCGACTGCAACCCCTATGTTGCTCTGGCGGCCGCCATCGGGTCTGGCTTATACGGCATCGAGAACAAGATCGAGCCGACCGAGCCGATCGTGGGCAATTCCTATGACCAGAAGCATCCCGCGAAGCTCGACCTGCCGCGGACTTTGTGGGAAGCTGCCCAGCGCCTGAAAAAATCGAAAGCGGCCAATGAATTGTTCGGTGAAGCCTTCGTCGAACATTGGACCGCGACCCGTGAATGGGAGGAGCGCGAGTTCCGCAAGCACATCACCGATTGGGAACTGAACCGCTACTTCGAGATCATCTAAGGAAGCATCATGCCTGCAGTGCAGAAGACGATCACGCCGATCGACAATTCCATTTATGTCGAGCGGCCCTATAACAGCGCCGCCGAAATCCGGACGGTGCTGAGCGCCGCGCAGAAGGCACAAGCAGCCTGGAAGCACACGCCGGTCGCCGAGCGCGCCGCGATCCTGACCAAGGCCGTCGATATCTTTCTCACCAAGAAGGACCAGCACGCCGAGGAGATCACGCGCCAGATGGGCCGGCCGATCTCGCAAAGCCCCGGGGAAATGCGCGGCTTCGAGGAACGGGCCCGCTATATGATCCAGATCGGCCCGGAAGCTTTGGCCGATATCGAGGCTACAGACAAGCCGGGCTTCACCCGGTTCATCCGTCGCGAGCCGTTGGGCGTGGTCTTTATCGTTGCGCCCTGGAACTATCCCTATCTGACCTCGGTCAACGGCGTCATCCCGGCGCTGATGGCGGGCAATGCGGTCATCCTCAAGCATTCCGCCCAGACGCCGCTTTGCGCCGAAAGCTTCCAGGACGCGTTCGACAAGGCCGGTCTGCCCAAGGGTCTGTTCCAGCATCTGGTGCTCACCCATGACGATACCGCCAAGGTGATCGCCGCGCCGGAAGTCGCCTATGTCAACTTCACCGGCTCCGTTGCTGGCGGCCATGCGGTGCAGCAAGCAGCCCTCGGCAAGTTCATCGGCCTCGGCCTGGAACTCGGCGGCAAGGATCCGGCTTATGTGCGCGCAGATGCCAATCTCGATCACGCTGTCGAAAACCTGGTCGACGGCGCGATGTTCAATTCCGGCCAATGCTGCTGCGCCATCGAGCGCATCTATGTACATGAAAGCCTGTACGACAAATTCGTCGATGGCTTCGTCGATCTCACCAAGAAATATCGCCTGGGCAATCCGCTCGACACCAACACCAATCTCGGGCCGATGGTCCGCACCTCGGCAGCCGAATTCGTGCGCGGCCAGATCCAGGACGCGGTGAAGCGCGGCGCCAAGGCGCTGGTCGACGCGAAGTCCTTCGCCGCCGACAAGCCCGGCACGCCCTATCTGGCGCCCCAGGTTCTCGTCAATGTCGATCATTCGATGTCGGTCATGTCAGATGAGAGCTTCGGCCCGGTTATCGGCATCATGAAGGTGAAGTCAGACGACGAAGCCGTGAAGCTGATGAATGACAGCAAGTTCGGCCTGACCGCCGCTTTGTGGACACAGGACGAGCAGGCGGCTCTCAAGATCGGCGACCAGGTCGTCACCGGCACGGTCTACATGAATCGCTGCGACTACCTCGACCCGGCTTTGGCCTGGGTCGGGGTCAAGGATTCCGGGCGCGGCGCCACCTTGAGCAAGGTCGGCTATGAGATGCTGACCCGGCCGAAATCCTTCCATTTGCGACAGATCTAACCGAGCTTGGCCGAATTGACTTCGGCCGGTAACTGTCGATGATGTTCAGGCCCCTGTCTTGCAAGAGACAGGGGCTTTGATATCGGGGTCAGACATGGCTGAGATCGACCGTTCCGACATCGTCATCATCGGCGCCGGTGTCGTCGGCTGCGCGCTGTTCCGGCGCTTTGCCCTGATGGGGCTGAAACCGCTGCTGGTGGAAGCAGGCGGCGATATCCTCTCCGGCGCCAGCAAGGGCAATAGCGCTTTGCTGCATACTGGCTTCGATGCCTTGCCGGATAGCCTCGAACTCACCTGCATGCAGGCCGGCTATCGCGAATACCTCGAGATCCGGGAACACCTCAATCTGCCCTTGGTGGAAAGCAGCGCTTTGGTCGTCGCCTGGGATGACGAGCAATTGACAAAGCTGCCCGAGATCGTGGCCAAGGCCCATCGCAACGGTGTCGGCGATGTGCGCGAGATCGGCAGAGACAATCTGCGCCGGCGCGAGCCCCACTTGGCCGATACGGCGCGCGGCGCCGTTCTGGTGCCGGGCGAGCATATCATCGATCCCTGGTCGGCACCCCTCGCCTATGTTCATCAGGGCCTCGCCCATGGCGGTCGCATCCATCGCCGTTGTCGCGTGACCGGCGGCGATTTCAATGGCGATCATTGGCGGTTGGAAACGACAAATGGCGAGATGGCGGCCGGCCTGGTCATCAATGCTGCCGGTAATTATGGCGATATCGTCGAGGCGATCTGCCGGACAAGCCCGTTCAAGATCACACCACGCAAAGGCCAGTTTGTCGTCTTCGATAAGCCGGCCGCGGCACTGGCTCATGCCATCATCCTGCCGGTGCCGACGGAACGCACCAAGGGAATCGTCATCAGCCGGACTGCTTTCGGCAACCTGCTGGTTGGGCCAACGGCGGAAGACCAGGAGGATCGCGCGCTGGCAGAGGTCGATCAGGCAATGCTCCAACATCTGATTGCGAAGGGCACGGAGATGCTGCCGGCCTTGGCTCAGCAAACCGTCAATGCCGTCTATGCCGGCTTGCGGCCGGCCACACAGTTCAAGGACTATCAGATCGACTTTCTACCGGAGCGTCACTGGATCACCGTTGGCGGCATCCGATCGACAGGGCTGACGGCGGCGCTCGGCATCGCGCAGCATGTTGCTGCCCTCTATCAGCAGCGTTTCGATGGCACCACAACAACGCGACCGATCTGGACACCGGTTCCCAATCTCTGCGAATACCGTGAGCGGCCTTATCAGACGCCAGCCGGCGGCGATATCCTCTGCCATTGCGAATGGGTGACGCGGCAGGAAGTCGAACAGGCTTTGGCGGGTCCTTTTCCCGCCGGCGATCTTGGCGGCTTGAAGCGGCGGACCCGTTGCATGATGGGCCGCTGCCAGGGTTTCTATTGTGGCGCTGAGGCTAGTCGGCTTGCTGATGAACGGTGGTCGGCTAATAATGCGCAGGCCGCTTCATGAGCGGCCACAGATCGATCTCGGCGGAAGTGGCGATCATTGGCGCTGGACCGGCCGGACTTGCCTGCGCGCAGGCCTTGAAGAAAGCAGGCTTGCGCGACATCGTCATTCTCGAGCGCGAAGCGGAAGCGGGCGGCATCCCGCGGCATTGCGGCCATACAGGCTATGGCTTGGCTGAATTCAGTCGCTTGATGACTGGTCCCGGCTATGCGCGTCGATTGGTGGATGGGGTCGCCGGACTCGATCTCCGCACCAAGACCACCGTCTTGCGTCTGGAACCGAATGGCGTTTTGCAGATCACCGATCGCGATGGACCCGCAACGCTTTCCGCCAGAGCCGTGCTGCTAGCCTTGGGTGCACGCGAAACGCCACGTAGCGCGAGGTTGCTGACCGGGGCGCGTCCCTGGGGTGTCATGAATACCGGTATGCTGCAGCAGATGATCTATCTGCAGAACCGCAAGCCCTTCGAGCGGCCGGTCGTAATCGGAACTGAGCTGGTCTCTTTCTCGACTCTACTAACCTTGCGCCATGCCGGTATCAAGCCGGTGGCGCTGATCGAACCCTGCCACCGCATTACCGCGCGCCGGCCGGCTGATTTGATCACCCGCTTTTGCTTCCGGGTACCAGTCCTGCTGAATACGAAACTGCATCGCATTCTCGGAACCGAGCGTGTCGAAGGCATCGAGATCGATCGGGGCAATGGCATTGAGCGCATCGATTGCGATGGTGTCATTCTGACCGGTCAGTTTCGGCCGGAGACGGCTTTGGTGGTGCCAAGCCATCTCGCCCTGGACGGCGTCGTCAATGAAACGGGAACCGGCGGACCGGTGATCGACCAGTTCATGCGCTGTAGCGATCCCAGCTATTTTGCCGCCGGCAATCTGCTGCGTGGGATCGAGACAGCGGGACAGTGTTTTCGCGAAGGCCGGGCGGCCGCATCCAATATCCTCGAGACGCTCCGGGGCAATCTACCGCCGGCTCCGGCTTATATTCCGGTGACACATGCCGAGCCGGTCGCCTACGTTTATCCGCAGCGGATCGACCCGCTCGGTACAACCGATCAGCCTCTGCTGTTCAAATTTCGCGCTATGCGCCCTGCGCGGGGCCGCCTCCAGGTGAGTATTGATGGCAAAGTGGTCTGGTCTCGCTGTATACAGGCGCTGCCGGAACGTCGCTTGGCCTGGCATTTGCCGGCCCGTCTGCTAACTGGCGCCCAAAACGTTCATGTAGAGATTACCGGCGAGAAGCCCTCGCCGGCGCGGTAGGAGCATTTGTCAGTATGCAGTGGTTGATAAACGGTCAGTATCTGGATGTCGAAGCCGGCGCCTTTCGCCGCGGCAATATCACCGTGGATGGCGGTAAGATCGTCAAGCTCGGTGCTAATGGTGCGCCTGCCAAAGGCGATCAAGTCATCGACCTCAAGGGAGCTTGGCTGGTTCCCGGCCTGATCGACTGCCATGTCCATCTGACCCTGCCGACCGATAACTGCGATTACGGCAATCGCACCGATGCCGAAGTCACGCTCTATGCCGCGAAGGCCGTCGAGCGTACGCTGTTGTGCGGCATCACCACGGTGCGCGATGTCGGGGGCTGGAATTATGTCGAGATGGCTATTCGCGCTGCTGTCGAGCGCGGCGACTATATCGGCCCGCGCATGGTCCTGGCTGGACGCATTCTTTCCATCACGACCTCAGGGATGGATCTCTATCCCGGCATGTATGAGATTGCCGACGGGCCGGATGCGGTTCGTGCCGCAGCCCGCAAGCAGCTTGCCCATGGCGCCGATCTGATCAAGGTCATGGCAACCGGTGCTGTGCTGTCACCGGAAAGCGAAGATCCGCGCTCGATCCAATATTCGCTGGAAGAGCTGAAGGCGGCCGTCGAGATCGGCGAAGACAACTTCAAGCATGTCGCCGCTCATGCCCATGCCTGCCGTGGCATTTCGAACGCCGTCGCCGCCGGCTGCAGCAGCATCGAACACGGCACCTATGCCGATGAAGCGGCGTTGCGCGAAATGGCTGCCAAAGGCGTCTTCCTGGTGCCGACGCAATGCACCCTCGATGGCATGCTGAATGACAAGGCCGCTATGGCGACAATGCCCCCGCATCAGGTCGATCGCATGATCGAAAGCAGCAAGATCTCCGCCGAGATGATCCGGCGGGCCTATGAACTGGGCGTGCCCATCGCCATGGGAACCGATGCCGGCACGCCCGGTAATCATCATGGCGACAATTGGCAGGAACTGATCGTCATGGTGCGGGATGGCGGCTTGACGCCCATCGACAGCATCCGCGCCGCCACGGTCAACGCCGCCAAGCTGATCCGCCGCGGCGATAAGCTGGGCCAGATCAAGGAAGGCTATTTCGCCGATATCGTTGCTTATGCCCGCAACCCGCTGGATGATATCAAGGCCGTATCCGAAGTCGGCTTCGTGATGAAGAATGGCGAGGTCTATAAGAACAACTTCGCCGGATAGGGGATCAATGGGGGAAAGATCCGTCATCGCCATCGACCAGGGCACGACCGGTACCAAGGTTCATCGTCTTGGCTTCGACGGCAAGTTCGAGACGCTGGGCGGTTTCGAACATCGGCAGATCTTCCCCCGCTCCGCCTGGGTCGAACACGATCCGAATGAATTGGTTGACCATCTCACCCGCTGCCTCGCGCTTGGAAAAGACGCTGGCGCCATCGGCCTCGATAATCAGGGCGAGACCGTCATTGCCTGGGACGGCAAGACCAAGCAGCCGATTTACAATGCCATCGTCTGGCAGGACGCTCGCACCGAAGACGAGATCCAACGACTGAAAGCAACTGGCGCCGAAACGGAAACGCTGCAGCGGGCCGGCCTGCCGCTCGATCCCTATTTCTCCGCCAGCAAGTTGAAATGGCTACTGGACAATGCGCCTGAAGCGCAGGACTTGCGCCGCCAGGGACGCTTGCGTCTGGGCACCAGCGATAGCTTCTTTCTCGACCGGCTGACAGATCGCTTCATCACCGATGTCACCACCGCATCGCGAACTAGCTTGATGAATCTGGAAACGCTGGAATGGGATCCGATCTTGTGCGATCTCTTCGGCGTGCCGATGGACTGCCTGCCGGAGATCGGACCGACGGCCGGTGAACTCGGCGAGATGAATGGCATACCGCTCACCGCCAATGTCGTCGATCAGCAGGCGGCGCTTTTCGGACACGGTTGCCGCGAGCGTGGCGATGCCAAGATCACCTTCGGCACCGGCGCCTTTGCCCTGACCATCGCCGGCGATAAGCCCTTGCGCGACGCTGCGAGCGGCCTGCTGCCGACCGTCGCGTGGCAAATAGCGGATGAGCCCTGCACCTATGCACTGGATGGCGGCGTTTACAATGCCGCCTCGGCGGTCAACTGGGCGCGCGGCCTGGGGCTTTTCGCGGATTATACCGAGATCGACAGCTTCGCTACCGAAGCCGCCATCGCCCGGGACATCGTCTTCGTTCCGGCTCTGTCAGGTCTTGGCTGTCCCTATTGGGATCGGAGTGCTGCCGGGATGTGGCTTGGCCTCGGTCTCGATACGAACAAATCGGATCTGATGCAGGCCGTGTTGGAAGGGATCGCGCTGCGTGCCAGCGAAGTCATGCGCGCCATGTCGGCATTGACGCCGCCCGGCGATCAATTGTCGATCGATGGCGGCGTCGTGCGGAACGGTTATTTCTGCCGCTTCCTCGCTGCGGCGCTTGCTCGGCGTTTGACGATCCCCTCCTCCGCCGAATTGACCGGCCTCGGCGCGGCGCAACTGGCGATGATCGGCGCCGGTCTCGCCACGATGGAGACACTGCCGCCCGCACCGCCACCGGGCCAGGTGATCGAACCGGGCCAACCGCTGGCAGCGGAACTGCATAGCCGCTTCGGTGAGGCCGTTAAACGGTGCCGCGCCTGGCGTTGACGTCGCGCTGGTAAGCGCTGAAAATCTCATCGCCGAAACAGGCAAAGATCACCTGCTCGATCGACGGATGCCGCTTCAGGCAGGCGAGCGTTTCATCGACGGCGATCGCCACGGCCTGTTCAATCGGATAGCGATAGATCCCGCAACTGATCGCCGGAAAAGCGATGCTGCGAATATCGTAATCCGCAGCGAGCTGGAAGCTGGTGGTGTAGCAACTCCGCAAGAGCTTCGCCTCATGATGGCCGCCGCCATGCCAGACCGGCCCGACCGTATGGATGATGTATTTGGCAGGAAGCTGATAGCCCTTTGTTAGTTTGGCCTGCCCGGTCGGACAACCGCCGAGCTTGCGACATTCTTTCAGCAACTCCGGACCAGCTGCACGATGAATGGCACCATCGACACCGCCGCCACCCAGCAGCGTTTCATTCGCCGCATTGACAATGGCATCGACTTCGAGCTTCGTGATGTCGCCTTGCGAGATCTTGATCTTATCTGTCGCTGCCATCGCCACGCCTCGTTACGCTGACTCAAAATTCCTTGCACAGGCGGATCGCATCATAGATCGCCGCGTGAATGCTGCGGCAGGCGACGGCATCGCCAATGCGGAAAAGCTGGAAGCTGCCCGCCGGGTTATTGACGATGGTCTGCGGCTTGCCGGCGATCAACGCATCGATATCGACCTCGCCGCCATTGCTTGAATCCGACTGCAGGTCGAAATAGAGATCGGCCGCCGGCAAGGTACCGTTGGTGGCGATCACCTGATCCGCCGCACGCTCGCGTTCGGTATGGGTGTATTCGTTATAGATCGTCGCCACCAATTTGTTCCCATCGCGCCGCACGCCGGTCATCCGCTCGTTCGGCGTCAGCACCGCACCGGCCGCATAGAGCGCCTTATAGAAAGCCGGATAGTTCATGCCGCCGACATCCGGACCGATCATCCTGTCCGGCGTGAGGATCTCCAGTTTCGATCCGGATTTGGCGACATATTCGGCGCAGGTTGCGGCTTCATAGCCGCCGTGATCGTCATGCAACAGCACATCCGGTGCCAGGCTGGTCTGGCCGGACAGCACATCCCAGCAGGTTGTGATCAGATCGTCGCCGGCATCGAGATAACCGACATGGGGAATACCGCCGGTGGCGACGATCACAATATCCGGCTGTTCGGCCAACACCTCCGCTTTCTCGGCATAGACGCCGAAACGCAAATCAACGCCGAGACGCTGTACTTCAGCATAAAGCCAGTCGGTGATGCCGATGATCTCCTTGCGCCGCTGGATCTTGGCGGCGAGATTGACCTGGCCGCCCGGCCGGTCGCCCGCTTCGAACAGCACCACCTCATGACCACGCTCGGCACAGACCCGGGCCGCTTCCAGGCCCGCCGGACCCGCACCGACCACCACGACTTTCTTTTTCGGGCCAGTGGATTTCGTCAATTGCTGCGGAATGGTTTCTTCGCGGCCGGTGGCGGCATTGTGGATGCAGTAGGCCGCCCCACTGAGATAGATGCCATCGATGCAGTGGCTGGCGCCGACGCAGGGACGGATGCGATCTTCTTCGCCGGCCTCAAGCTTCTTGACGATATAAGGATCGGCCATATGGGCGCGGGTCATGCCGATCATATCGACAAGGCCGGCGGCGATCGCATGACGCGCCGTTGCAAGTTCCGCCACACGTGCCGCCTGGAAGACCGGCAGCGTGACGATCTCTTTCACTGAATGCGCCAGTTCGAGATGCGGGCCGGCTGGCGTTCCCATGCTGGGAATGACATGGGAGAGCGCCTCGTCGGTATCGATCCGTCCCTTGATCACATTGATGAAATCGACCAGGCCTGATTCGGCGAGGCGCCGCGCGATCTCCAAGCCTTCCCTCTTGTTGATGCCATTCTTGACATCCTCATCCACAGTCATGCGGATGCCGACGATATAGTCCTTGCCGACCTGCTCACGGATTTCGCCCAGCACCTCCATGCCAAAGCGCATGCGGTTCTCCAGGCTGCCGCCATAATCGTCCTGCCGCAGATTGGTGCGGGGCGACCAGAAGGAATCGAAAAGATGGCCATAGGCTTCGATCTCGATGCCGTCGAGATCGCCTTCCTGGCAACGGCGCGCAGCAGCACCATAGGATTTCACCACGCGCTTGATATCGAACAGCTCCATCTCCTTGGGAAAAGCCCGATGGGTCGGCTCGCGCACCGCGGAGGCTGAAATGATCGGCAGCCAATGTTCCTTGTTCCAATTGGTGCGCCGGCCTAGATGGGTGATCTGGCACATGACGGCGCAATCATATGGATGAACGCGGCCGGCCAATTGGCGGAAATAGGGAATGATGTCGTCATTGCTGACATCGAGATTGCCGAAAGCCTGGGGCGAATCAGGTGCCACGATCGACGATCCGCCGATCATCGTCATAGCAAGCCCGCCTTTTGCCTTCTCTTCGTGATAGAGCTGGTATTTCAGCTTCGGCTTGCCCTCTTCCGAATAAGCCGGCTCATGGCTGGTGCTCATGACGCGGTTCTTCAGCCGCAAATGTTTCAGCTGAAACGGTTGCAGCAACGGATCAGCCATCTGACACGTCTCCCATCAAGCTTGTTTCGTTTTCATCGCCTGGCGGATGATGTAATCCGCGACCGCCAGATCTTCATGTCCCCCGCCACCAGATTTGAACCAGGTGACTTCATCGGCGGATAGCCGCGCCGGCTTTTCCCCGCGCGCCACCTGGCCAAGATCGATGATCGCCGTTTCCTGCAGCAATCCGGCAGCCAGCGGCTGGCAGACATCGCCGACAACCGTCAGGGTGGTCAGCCGGGCATCGACATAATGGCGGGCCGCCCGCGCAATCGCCTCGTCGTCGGCCTCGCGCATCTCCGGCAGATAGCCGCCGACAAGATCAAGATGGCTGCCGGGTTTGAGCCAGTTGCCTCGCACGACCGGTTTGGTGGAGCGGGTGGCACAGGTGACAATGTCACCGGCCCGCACCGCTGCCTCCAGGCCTTCCGCAACGATGACCTCGACGCCCGGCAATTGGCATTGCGCCGCCACCTCTTCGGCCTTAGCGAGATTGCGGTTCCACCAGAGAATGCGCCGGATAGGCCGTATCGCGGCATGAGCGGCGGCGAGGTAAGGCGCCAAAGCACCGGCGCCGATCACCGTCAGCGTTTCGGCGTCGGGCCGCGCCAGGAAATCTGCCGCCAAAGCGGAATTGGCCGCCGTCTTCCGCAGGGTCAGTGCAGCGCCATCGAGATAAGCGAGCGGCACACCGTTGGTGCCATCGAACAGCATATAGCTGCCCAGTATCGTCTCCAATCCCTTGGCCTGGTTGCCGGGAAAGACACTGACCAGTTTTACGCCGAAGATCCGGTCATGCCACCAGGCGGGCAGTAGCAGCCAGTCATTGCTGCCGCCATCCGCACGCGGCTGACCCAGGTAGAGACGCTCAACCTGATCGACGCCCATGCGGTTCATCTCTCGCAAAGCCGCCACCAAGCCGGGATAATCGGCCAGGTCATGCAGGGTCGCCGCATCGATAGTCAGCATTGTCCTTCATTCCTCCCGCGGCTAGGTTTCTTTGCGCCCTGGCCTCATATCGCGTTTTGCGCATCGTGCCCTCAATAGCGGGGAGGAGCAAGAGACTGTCGGCATTGACCCACCATGCAGAATTGCCCATCATCCACGAAAAATAACGTGGCATGCGAGAGCTGCAGCAAAGGGAGTCAGGGACATCATGAAGGCCGATCATGCGAAACTGTTCCAACCGCTGACCATTCGCCATAAAACCCTGAAGAACCGCATCACCTTCGGCGCCCATACGGCGAATATGAGCATCGACGGCCTGCCGTCGGAACGGCATCTCGGCTATTACCGCGAACGGGCTCGCGGCGGTGCCGGCATGATTGTGGTTGAACCGGTGCCCGTGCATCAGACCGCCGTGCTCACCGGACGGCAATTTCGCGCCGGCGACGACGCCGTCATCCCGCATTTCCGCAAGATCACCGACACGGTGCATGAATATGGCACCGTGATCATTGGCCAGATGTTTCATGTCGGTGCCCATGGGGATTGGGACAATTCCTTCGAAGCCTCCTGGTCGCCATCCGGCCTGCCCTCGATGCATGATTCCGATGTCAGCCATGCGATGACCGAGGCGGAGATTGAAACCACCATCGATTGTTTCGTCGCCCAGGCCTTGCGCGCAAAGGCATCCGGTTTCGATGGCATCGAAATGATGGCCGCCTATAACGCCCTGATCGAACAGTTCTGGTCGCCCTATAGCAACCGCCGCGACGACAAATATGGCGGCAGCTTCGCGAACCGCATGCGGTTCAGCGAGACCTTGCTGACCCGCATGCGCAAGGCCGTGGGCGAGGATTTCATCATCGGCATGGCAATCAGCGTCGATGACAGCCAGCCGGATATCATGTCGATCGAGATGCATCAGGAGGTTGCCGCCTGGCATGACGAGCGCGGCCTTTACGATTACGTAAGCTGCGGTACCGGCGGCTATTACGATTTCCCGCGGATCATCCCGACCTTCCTCTATGAAGACAAGCTCGGCGCGCAGTATGCCGAGAAGATCCGGCAGGTGGTGAAGCATGTGAAAGTCCAAGCGGAGAGCCATATCCGCACGCCGGACAACGCCGCCTATATCGTCTCTTCCGGGCAGGCCGATATGGTGAGCATCGTGCGTGGCCAGATCGCCGATCCCCATTGGGCGAACAAGGCCAAGGACGACCGCGCCGAAGATATCCGCCCCTGCATCTCCTGCAACCAAATGTGCTGGGGCCGCCGCTCGCGCGATTACTGGATTTCCTGCCTGGTCAATCCGTCCTCGGGCCGCGAATTTCAATGGGAGGGCGACACCTTCAAGCCGGCCGAACAGCCGAAGAAAGTACTCGTCATCGGCGGCGGTCCCGCCGGTCTGGAAGCCGCCCGCGTCGCGGCTGAGCGCGGCCATTCGGTGACTTTGGCGGAAGCGACCGACAAGCTCGGCGGCCAGTTCCGTCTCGCCGGCATGCAACCGCGACGCCAGCAAATTCTCGACCTGATCGACTGGTACGAACGGCAATTGCAGCAACATCAGGTGCAGATCCGCTACAATAGCTTGATGGAAGCCGATGAGATCGGCGATTTCGCCGCCGACGCGGTTATCGTCGCGACTGGTTCACTGCCCAGCGCCACCGGCTTTCAGCGCGCGCTGCCGATGGTCGCGCAGATGCCGGGGATCGACCGTGGCAATGTCTGGTCGGCGGAAGATGTCATGCGGCGTGAAGCGAAGCTCGGGAAGCGCGTGATCGTCATCGACGAAGGCAGCAATTGGCGCGGCTGCGGCACCGCCTGGCATCTGGCGGAAAAGGGCCATGAGGTGATCATGGTGACGCCAGCGACCTATATCGGCCAGGAAATCCAGCGCACCTCGGCCGACTGGCCGCTCCGCAGCCGGCTGAAGAAAATGGGCGTCGTCTTCAGAACCGAAGCGGTGGTCAGCGAATGGCACGGCAATGGCGCCACGATCACCAGCATTCTCGATAACGAAGCGGAGCGGATTGCTGCCGACAGCCTGGTCCTCGCTTTGGCGAACGAAGCCAATACCGCACTGACCGACGCCTTGCGGGCAGGCGGGATCGCCCATCAGGTCATCGGTGACAGTCTGGCACCCCGACATGCACCCGCAGCGATCCTGGAGGGTCGCCGCCTGGGATTGGCCGTATGAAGTATAAGGATTTGAACCATTCCGGCTGCGCGTATCTGCCCCTGCGGGGCTGCACGACTTCGGCCTAATGGCTTGAAATCTCGGGTCTTTCACTCTTCATGGCGCGGTGATATGACCGGGCTGCGACCTTGGCTGCACTTGCTTTAGCGGGCAAATCCGGGTACGTCCTTCGCCGCGATAGCCGGGTTTGCTGATCAGCCCCGGTCGGCCGCTATCAGATCGGAAATGTGATGACCAAAACCGCCAGCCATGCGCCTGTGCGCAAGACGGCCGCCAATCGTCAGCCCACGAAACGAGTGCCGAAAGGCCGCGATCCGCGCGTCGGCATCGTCAGCCTCGGCTGCCCCAAGGCACTGGTGGATTCCGAACGCATCCTCAGCCGGTTGCGCGCCCAGGGTTATGAAATCACGGATTCCTATGACGGCGCCGATGTGGTCATCGTCAATACCTGCGGATTTTTGAACAGCGCGAAACAGGAATCGCTCGATGCGATCGGCGAAGCGATCGCCGAAAACGGCCGTGTCATTGTCACCGGCTGCATGGGCGGCAATGAGGATTCGATCCGCTCGGTGCATCCTAGCGTTCTGTCGGTCACGGGCCCGCAGCAATATGAATCCGTCGTGGAAGCGGTCAATAATGCGGTGCCGCCAAAGCACGATCCCTTCATGGATCTGGTGCCGCCTGCCGGCCTCAAGCTGACGCCGCGCCACTACGCCTATCTGAAGATTTCCGAAGGCTGCAATCACCGCTGCACCTTCTGCATCATCCCCAGCCTGCGCGGCGATCTTGCCAGCCGTTCGGCCCGCGACGTGCTGATCGAGGCGGAGAATCTCGCGAAGGCCGGCGTCAAGGAATTGCTGGTCATCTCCCAGGATACCAGCGCCTATGGCCTCGACCTCAAACATGCCGAAAGCACTTGGCGTGGCCGCAAGGTCAAGGCGCGCATGACGGAGCTTTGCGATGCCTTGAGCGAACTCGGCATCTGGACGCGGCTGCATTACGTCTATCCCTATCCGCATGTCGACGAGATCATGCCCTTGATGGCAGAGGGCAAGGTCCTGCCCTATCTCGACATTCCCTTCCAGCATGCCAGCCCGCAGGTTCTGAAAGCCATGCGGCGGCCCGCCAACCAGGAAAAAGTGCTGGAACGCCTGCGCAGGTGGCGCGAGGCGGTTCCTGATCTTACCATTCGCTCGACCTTCATTGTCGGCTTCCCTGGCGAGACCGAGGATGATTTCAATTTCCTGCTTGATTGGTTGGATGAGGCGCAGATCGACCGCGCGGGCTGCTTCAAATACGAGAATGTCGACGGCGCGACCGCTAACAATCTCGAAGATCATGTCGATGAGGATGAGAAGCAGGACCGTTGGGACCGCTTCATGGAAACCCAGCGCCAGATCAGCGAAGCCAAGATGGAGCGCAAGGTCGGCACGGTGGTTGACGTCCTGATCGATGAGGTTGATGAGGATGGCGCGATCGGCCGGTCCTCGGCCGACGCCCCGGAAATCGACGGCAATGTCTTCATTAATGGCGATGAAGGTGCTTCGCTGAGCCCCGGCGATGTGGTGCGCGTCACAGTCGAGGCCGCGGAGGATTACGATCTCTGGGGCAGTCTTGCGCCCAAGCAATAGCCTCCCCACATCATTCCAGTGTGGAGCACTGATCCCCCAATCTGAGGCGTCGGCTCAGTCATTGCTGCCGGATTTGAATCCGGCCATTCTGGAGCTTCCATCATGTCGCATCCAGATCGTGCGGCACAGGAACGCCGCCTGATCGAGTTAGCTGGCCCGGACCGTTATGCACAAGCTGTCCGTCTCGCCGAGAAGTCTGTCGATCTACCTCCCCCCGCTGTCTGGGTTGCCCTTTATCTTC
Organism: Dongia soli; assembly: GCF_034044715.1. Lineage (NCBI taxonomy): Bacteria > Pseudomonadati > Pseudomonadota > Alphaproteobacteria > Rhodospirillales > Dongiaceae > Dongia > Dongia soli. The sequence goes on from NZ_JAXCLW010000003.1 coordinate 249,575, forward strand.
GCCTCTTCTTATCGGAGCTGGTTCTCTGGTCCGTTATTCTTGCCGGTGGTCTGGGTGTGGCGCTGTTTGACCAGCCTCGTGATTCCCCAATGCTTCTTGGCACCGCTATTCTTGCTGCGCTGGCTATGACCGTTTACCGGCTCATTCGCTTGGTCGAAGCCCAGGATTGTGCGCGCGATCTCATTACGACCGGGAAACTGTGCGAGCATCTGCTGCCGATCTACCGGCGTCCGCTGGATATCGCTATCCGGCAGCATCTGGCGCAAATGAACGTGCCGGTCGCCAATAGCAACGATCCGGTCGGAACCAGCGACCGGAATCGCCGCCGCGGCTGACCAATCGGCTTGAGTATTAGAGCGCGGCGGGAACCTGGACTCCCCGCCGCAGGAGAGCCTGCCAGGCTTCTTCGGCGGTATCGACGATGTCGAAGAGATTGATATCCGCCGGTGAGATAACGCCGTATTCCAGCATCACGTCGAAATTGATCACCCGGCTCCAGTAATCCTTCCCTACCAGCACGACCGGTGAGGCCTTGGCCTTGCCGGTCTGTTCCAGCGTCAGAATTTCGAACAATTCATCCATCGTGCCGAAGCCCCCGGGGAATACGGCCAAGGCCTTCGCCCGCATCGCCAGATGCATCTTCCGCATGGCGAAATAATGGAAGCGGAAGGTCAGCTCCGGCGTCGAATAGGCGTTGGGCTCCTGCTCGTGCTGCAGGGTGATGTTGAAGCCGATGGTCGGGGCACCGGCTTCCATCGCGCCTCGATTGGCGGCTTCCATGATGCCAGGTCCACCGCCTGTGGCGATCACATTGTCGCGCCAGCCATCGACTGGAGCGAGAGCACCGCCCCGTTCCGAAACCAGCCGACCAAAAGCTCGGGCCTCCTGATAGAAACGTGACAGCTTTTCCGCCCGCGTCGCCGCCGCTTCCGCAGCAGGATCGCCGTTCCGGGCCGTTGCCCGCAATGCCTCGACCTGTTCCGGCGATGGTGTGCGGGCGCTGCCGAAACAAATAATCGTCGACCGGACATGCCAATCGCGCAGCAGCAGATCGGCCTTGCTGTATTCCAGTGCGAAACGCAGGCCGCGCAATTCGCGGCGATTGAGCATGAAATCGGTATCTTCGGCCGGCAGGAGATAGCTGGGCGAAGTCTTCTGGCGGGTTGCGTCGGGCATTCCATTCTCTTCGAGCGGTCAAATGACTCGCCGCATCATAGCCCGATCGGACCAAAAAAAGCTTTACGTTCTATTGCATGCCGGGGTTGCCGGCCGGCGGCGCGAGAACCGGCCGCCGAAGGCGATGATGCATAATCCGATCATCAGGACGGAACCGCCGAGGGCCAAGCCATAAGTCACGGGCTCGCCTAGTTGCAGGATGCTCAGGATAACGCCGACCACCGGCATCAGAACCGAAAACGGCATTACCTCGTCGACCCGGTATCGCAACAGCAGCCGGTACCACAGTGTATAAGGCAGAACGCAGCCGATAAAGGCGAGGATCACCACGCCGATCCAGCTCGCTGTCGAAGTCGCCTGCAGCACCGACAACGGATTGCCTTCGAACAGCAGGGTGGCCACCCAAAGCTGCGGTGCGGCATAGCGCAGCAAGCCGGCATAGATCGCCAATCCGGAATCCTTTCCCCAAACAGCGATACCGACCTGGCCGCTCGCCCAGAACATGCCGCTGACCGCTACCAGCGCCACGCCGAAAAGCCGCCCTTCGGCATCCGGCTTGCCGATGACGATGGCGATGCCGATCAGCACCAGTGTCATGCCCAGCCAGTTGCGCAGGTTCGGCTTGTCGCGACCCACCGCCCAGGCCAACACCGCCGCGAAAGGGATTTGCAGTTGCAGGACCAGCATAGCGGTGGAGGCCGGCAGGATGGCGAGACCCGACAGCAGCATCGAGGCCTGGATGGTGCCGGCGGAGGCCGATATAAGAAGCAGATGCAGTGGCCGCGTTTTCAAGCGAGGCGCTGCCGGATAGAGCACCACCGCCGCCATGCTGTAAGAAAGCGCCATCAGAAGGATCGGCGAGATTTGCCCGACCAACGGCTTGGCCAGGGTCAGGACCGCACCCCATAGCACCTGGACCAGTATCGCTATACAGACGTCGACCGCCGACATGGTTTCCTCACATTTTTGTCGAGTTTAACGGTCAGACCGGCCGTGCTCACCTGATAAAAACGAATGGCGGGACGACTACCGACAGCTGTTGCGCACCGGGCTGCGATATGTCTGTACTGGATGTAACTGGGGCGCTGTCGGCTGGCGAAAACCGCTTTTCCTGCCCGGCGAAGCGGCTAGAATGCCGCCATCACCGCGATCAAGGATTGGGACCTTCCATGAGCAACGACGCAGCCGCCTTGCGCGGCAATTGGAATTATCCGACTTCCGTCAAATTCGGCTGCGGCCGCATCGTCGAATTGCCGGATCATTGCAAGGCATTGGGGATCAAGCGCCCCCTGCTGGTCACCGATCCCGGCCTGGCGGGCTTGCCGATGATCAAGGACGCCATCGCCCGGAACGAAGCGGCCGGTTTGCCGACCGGCCTGTTCAGCGACGTGCAGCCCAATCCGATCGGCAAGAATGTCGAAGAAGGTGTGAAGGTCTATAAGGCCGGCAAGCATGACGGGGTCATTGCCTGGGGCGGCGGCTCCGGCCTCGATGCCGCCAAGGCCGTCGCCTTCATGGCGGGCCAGACTCGGCCACTTTGGGACTTCGAGGATATCGGCGATTGGTGGACCCGCGCCGATGCCAATGCGATTGCCCCGATCATCGCCGTACCGACCACCTCCGGCACCGGTTCGGAAGTCGGTCGGGCCTCGGTCATCACAGATGAGGTCAATCATGTGAAGAAAATCATCTTCCACCCGAAGATGCTGCCTTCCATCGTGATCGACGATCCGGAGCTGACGGTCGGCCTGCCCCCGCATATCACCGCCGCCACCGGCATGGATGCGCTGTCGCATAACCTCGAAGCCTTCTGCGCCCCCGGCTATCACCCGCTGGCCGACGGTATCGCGCTTGAAGGCATGCGGCTGATCAAGGAATGGCTGCCGGTCGCGGTGAAGGACGGGAAGAACCTCGTCGCCCGCGCGCAGATGATGGCCGCCTCCAGCATGGGCGCCACTGCCTTCCAGAAAGGCCTTGGCGGCATGCATGCGATCAGTCATCCGCTGGGTGCGCTTTATCACACCCATCACGGCCTCACCAATGCGGTGGTCATGCCCTATGTGCTGGAATTCAATCGCAAGGTGATCGACGAAAAACTGACCGCTCTTGCCCGTTATCTGAACCTGCCCAATCCGTCCTTCCAGGCGGTGCAGAAATGGGTGCTGGATCTGCGCCAGGAAATCGGCATCCCGCATACCTTGCGTGACATCAAGGTCGACGACAAACAGGTCGATAAGGTGGCGGAGATGGCGGCGGTTGATCCTTCCGCCGGCGGCAATCCAATCAAGGTCGGTGCCGCCGAATTGCGGCAGATCTTTGTCGCTGCTTTGGACGGGAAGCTCTCTGCTTAAGGCATAGCGACAACTGCATCAAGGGGGCCGGTCTCGCAAGAGCCGGCCCTTTCTCGTTACCAATCCGCCAGCACGATCTTGCCGATCGTCCGGCCGGCTTCCAACTTGCCATGCGCGTGGGCGAGATTGGCGGCGTTGATCGGGCGCAAGATCTCCGTATCGGTTGGTGTCAGCACGCCCTTGTCGATCAGCACGGAGGTCTCACGCAACAAACGATGCTGTTCGATCATGTCCGGGGTCTGATGCGCCGACCGCGTGAACATGTATTCCCAGTGGAAACTGGCACTCTTATCCATCAGCGGCTGGAGATCCAGCGGCTTGGTCGCGCTAACGACGGCACAGATCCGCCCCTGCGGTGCGATCAGCGAGGACATGACGGGGAAATAGGTCGCGGTATCGCTGAGGCAAAGGATGTAATCCGGGACCGGCTGGGCGATATCTTTCAATTGCGCCGTCAGGTCCTTGCTGTGATCGACAATGTGATCTGCACCCAGCTTGCGGCACCAATCCGCGGATTGCGGACGAGATGCCGTTGCGATGACGCAGAGCCGCGCCAGTTTCTTCGCGAGCTGAATCGCCATCGAACCGACACCACCGGCACCACCGATAATCAGCAGGACCCGGCCGTCATGTTTGCCGGTACGGTCGATATCGAGCCGGTCAAACAAGGCTTCCCAGGCGGTCAATGTGGTCAAAGGCAGTGCTGCCGCGGTGGCGAAATCCAGTGATTTCGGCATCGGCCCGACGATACGCTCATCCACCAGATGGAACTGGCTGTTGGTGCCCGGACGCTTAATGCTGCCGGCATAAAATACCTTGTCGCCCGGCCGGAACATCGTCACCTCCGGCCCGATCCGGCTGACAATGCCGGCGGCGTCATAGCCAAGTATGTGAGGCGCACCATCGGTCGGGGCTACGCGCCCGCGCATCTTGTAGTCCACCGGATTGACCGAAACGGCCTTCACCTCGATCAACAGATCCCGTCCCTCGGCAACCGGCCTTGGCGTCTCGACCTCGACGAAACAGCTCGGATGGTCCGTCGGCAGATGGCGGCGAATGCCGATTGCTTTCATCATTTCCATGGCGCTTGACCTCGATTCTCAATCTCGCCCTTCGTCGGCTCTGTCTTATCTTGCCGTGCAATCGGCTACATGCAAGTGCGCTTCCTGCACTCGCAGATGCAGAATGGCGTACTGGTTATGCAAATATTGGTAGATTGACGTATCGTCCTATATCCGTTACATCCCCACCATCTTTGGGGAGTAGCCGCCCTCCAGTGAGAGGGGTTCGCATCAACAGACTCGGCCGAAACGGCTGTGGTGCGAGCGACGGCCGGTCCGGCGTTTCCGACGCCCCGGCAGCTTGGCGAGACCAATGACGTTGCTGCATCCGAATAGCCGGGGGTGCGGTGCGTCATGGTCATACCGGCTTGGGGATGTTTCCGCGATGAGTTTTCCCGTTCTTTTGGTACTGGCCCTCGGGCTTGCGGTGGATGCATTTGCCGCCGCCATTGCCAAGGGTGCAGCGGCGCGTCAGCATCGCTTGCGCGACGCGCTGAAAGTCGGCGCCACTTTCGGCGCCTGCGAGGCTCTGACGCCGGCGATCGGCTGGCTGCTCGGTACGGCGCTCAGTCGCTACATCGCTTCATATGACCATTGGGTGGCCTTCATCCTGCTGGCAGCAGTCGGCCTCCATCTCATCAAGGAAAGCCTCTCTCCGGCGGATGAGGCCGAGGAAGAAGCACCGCGCAATCATTTCAGCCCGCTCAAGCTCTTCCTGACCGGCATGGCCACCAGCATTGATGCCACAGCGGTCGGCGTCAGCCTGGCGGTGATCAAGGTCAATCTTTTTTATGCCTGCGTCGTGATCGGCGTCGTCAGCTTCGGCATGTCCACAATCGGCGTGATGATCGGCAAGAAGGCCGGCGCGCTGCTTGGCCGCAAGGCGGAAGCGGTCGGCGGTGTCGCCCTCATCGCCATCGGTGCCGGCATCCTGATCGAGCATCTGAGTGCGTGACATCGCGAAGAAAAGCCGCGCCAAGGAGAATTGAAATGCCAGCAACGGCGGATGCCATCGCCATACCCCAACTTGAGACCGAACGGTTGCTGCTGCGCGGGCACCAGGTGAAAGAATTCGAAGACTACGCCGCTATCTGGGGCGATCCTGTCGTGACGCGCTATATCGGCGGCCGTCCCCTCACCCGCGAGGAATGCTGGGCCCGGCTGTTAAGACATATCGGGCATTGGTCAGTCTTGGGACACGGCTATTGGGCAATTGAGGAGAAAGCGTCGAAACGCCTCATCGGCGAACTCGGCTTTGCCCAGTTCAAGCGGGACATCCAACCGGTGATCGAGTTCCCTGAACTCGGCTGGCTCCTGTCTTCCGCTGCGCATGGCAAGGGCTATGCAACGGAAGCCGTCCGCGCCGCTCTGGCCTGGGGCGATGAACATTTCGCCGGCGGCACGACCGCCTGCATCATCGATCCCGCCAATCGGGCCTCGCTCGGGGTCGCGGCGAAATGCGGATATCGGGAATTGCGGCAAGTGACCTATAAGGGTCACGAGATCACGATGCTCACGCGCTAACGATCGCGACGAAACGAGCTATCGGATCGCATCACCGCTCGCGCTGCGTAAGATTGGTATAACGGTCGTCGGCGGATTTGCGTTTCCGATTGGTGACCATTCGCTCGTGGAGTTCGCGGATCGCATTGCTGCCCGTCCGCATGAAGAGTCCAGGAACGGCTGCGTGCACCAAGCAGGCCAAGCTCGCTACGAACATCCGGCTGCCAAATCCGGCGGCGACGCAAAAATGCTCGAAATAACCTTCCTCGACCGAACGCGGATGCTTCAGAAACAGCTTGTCGAACATCAGAACTCTTCCTTCTGGTGATGCGGTAGCGGCGATACTACATCGATTTATGTGGAAATTTTTCCCGTTTTGATCCACGATTAGCGGAAAGTTTGAGATTTCATCCCAATAGTCCGGGATATCATGGTTCAAAATCATCATGCTAACCTTGACCGCCTCGATGCGCGGATCCTGGCCGCGGTGCAGGCCGATGCAGGACAGGCAATCGCCGATCTGGCCGCGACCGTGGGCTTGTCAGCCAATGCCTGCTGGCGTCGGGTCAAGCGGCTGGAAGAGCTGGGGATCATTCGCGGTCGGGTCGCGCTCCTGGATCCCGAAAAGATCGGCCTCGGGGTCACTGTCTTTGTTGCCGTCCGCACCAACGAACATAACGATGTCTGGCTGCGGCAATTCGCCGAAGCGGTGCAGCAAATTCCAGAAGTTGTCGAGTTCTACCGGATGAGCGGCGATATCGATTATCTGCTGAAGGTCGTGGTGGGGGATATCGGTCATTACGACCGGGTCTATAAACGCTTGATCAAATCCGTGAAGCTGACCGATGTCAGTTCCAGCTTCGCCATGGAGCAAATGAAATATACGACGGCCCTCCCAGTCCCGACAACGAGCGACACATGATCCTGCCGAGAGCCTCATCCAGCGACGAAAGAATAGATGCCACCTTTCGCAACGGCTCCATCACAGCGGTCGGTATCCTCACCGGCTTTTCCCTAGGCTATGTCAGCCAATGGGTATCCGACCCGTCACCGTGGGATATTTATGATCTCTTGGCCGTCTGCCCGCTGATCCTGGGCGTTATCATGCAGGTAATGGCTCTCGCCGCCTTGCTTTCCGTCACGTCCCTGTATCTTGGACATTACAACCGCGCCAAGAAGACCTTCCTGATTGGTCTGTTCCTGACAGCCATCGGCATAACGATTGCGGTGGGGCTGGACATTACCGGTTTTGGCAATACATCGCCGCCCGCTCACAGCGCGAACTGACCCCTCAGGTTTGCAGAAAAAAGGCGCGACTTGTGCCGCGCCTTTTTTCTCGCCAGATGGAGTTGTGCGTCCGGGCGTCAGCCCTGGAGCTTCGCTTTCAGACGCTCGTTCAACATCGCCGGATTGGCCTTGCCAGCGGTCGCCTTCATCACCTGGCCGACGAAGAAGCCGAACAGCTTGTCCTTGCCACCGCGATATTCGGCGACCTTGTCGGCATTCTTGGCCAGGATGTCGTCGATTGCCGCATCAATGGCGCCGGTATCCGTCACCTGACGCAGGCCCTTTTCCTCGACGATCGCCGGGGCCGATTTGCCGGTCTCCAGCATCGCCGCGAAGACTTCCTTGGCAATACGCCCGGAGATCGTGTTGTCCTGGATGAGACCGACCAGCTCACCGAGCTGCGGCGCCGAGATCGGGCTCTCGGTAATCGACTTTCCTTCCTTGTTGAGTAGGCCGAACAGTTCCGAAATGACCCAATTGGCGGTCAGCTTCGGATCGCGGCCCTTGGCGGCTTCCTCATAGAACTCCGCAGTTTCGCGCTCCGCCACCAGGACGCCGGCATCGTAATCGCTGAGGCCGAATTGCTTGACGAAACGATCATGCTTCGCATCCGGCAATTCCGGCAGGCCGGCCTTGATGCCATCGACGAAACCCTGTTCCAGAATCAGCGGCAGCAGGTCAGGATCGGGGAAGTAGCGATAATCATGCGCTTCTTCCTTCGACCGCATGGACCGCGTCTCGCCGCGATTGGGATCGTAGAGGCGCGTCTCCTGCTTGATCGTGCCGCCATCTTCGATGATTTCGATCTGACGCCGAGCCTCATGCTCGATCGCCTGGGCGACATAGCGGATCGAATTCACGTTCTTGATCTCGCAGCGCGTGCCATAAGGCTCGCCCGGCTTGCGCACCGAGACATTGACATCGCAGCGCATGGATCCTTCATCCATGTTGCCGTCGCAGGTCCCGAGATAGCGCAGGATCGAGCGCAGCTTCTTCAGATAAGCCGCCGCTTCGTCCGAAGAGCGCATATCCGGCTCGGAGACGATTTCCATCAACGCCACACCGGCACGATTGAGATCGATATAGCTCTTCGACGGATGCTGGTCGTGCAGGCTCTTGCCCGCATCCTGTTCGAGATGCAGGCGCGTGATGCCGACCTCGCGGCGCGAGCCATCCGGCAGGTCGAGAATGATCGTGCCCTTGCCGACGATCGGCTGCGTGTACTGCGAGATCTGATAGCCGGCGGGCAGATCGGCATAGAAATAGTTCTTGCGATCGAACACCGATTTCAGATTGATCTGCGCATTCAGGCCAAGCCCGGTGCGCACCGCCTGCTCCACACAGACCTCGTTGATCACCGGGAGCATGCCCGGAAAGGCCGCGTCGACCAGGCTGACCTGGCTGTTCGGCTCGGCGCCGAATGCGGTGGCGGCGCCGGAGAAGAGCTTGGCCTTGGAGATGACCTGGGCATGCACTTCCAGACCCAGCACCACTTCCCACATGCCGGTGCGGCCTTCGATCAGGTTCTTCGTGTTATCGCTCATCGTCTTTCCCTCCGGCATCTCAGTAACCAGCCGGAACGGCAGTGAAATTCGCCGACTTCTCGACGACCTGGCCGACGCGGAACAAGGTTTCCTCATCAAAGGCGCGGCCGATCAGCTGCAAGCCAAGCGGCAGGCCCTGGCTGTCAAGACCGGCTGGCACCGAAATGCCAGGCAAACCGGCGAGGTTGACCGTCACGGTAAAGACGTCGTTGAGATACATGGCGATCGGATCATCGCTGTTCTCATCGACACCGAATGCCGCCGACGGGGTCGAGGGCGTCAGAATCACATCGACATCCTTGAAGGCTTCGGTGAAGTCACGGGCAATCAAGGCGCGCAGACGCTGCGCCTTCAGGTAATAAGCGTCGTAATAGCCGGCCGAGAGCACATAGGTGCCGATCATCACGCGGCGCTTCACTTCCTTGCCGAAGCCGGCGGCGCGCGTCAGTTCATACATCTCATCCAGCGTCTTGCCGGGCACACGCAGGCCGAAGCGCACGCCATCGTAACGCGCGAGATTCGACGAGGCTTCCGCCGGGGCGATGATGTAATAGGTGGGCAAGGCATATTTGGTATGCGGCAGGTTGATCTCTTTGATCTCCGCCCCCGCCGCCTTCAGCCAGGCAACGCCGTCATCCCACAATTTGGCGATTTCCGGCGACAGGCCATCGAGCCGGTATTCCTTGGGGATACCGACCTTGAGGCCGCGGATATCGCCGGTCAGCGCCTTGCGGAAATCCGGCACGGCCACATCCACCGATGTCGAATCCTTCGGATCATGGCCCGCCATGGCATTCAGCATGATGGCGCAATCCTCAACCGAACGCGCCATCGGACCTGCCTGGTCGAGCGACGAGGCAAAAGCCACAATGCCCCAGCGCGAGCAACGGCCATAAGTCGGCTTGATGCCGGTCGTACCCGTGAAGGCGCAAGGCTGGCGGATCGAGCCGCCCGTATCGGTACCGGTCGCCGCCATGGCGAGCCGCGCGGCAACCGCCGCCGCCGAGCCGCCGGAGGAACCGCCCGGCACCAGCTTCACATCGCTGCCGCCCTGGGCGCTCCCTCGGCGCTTCCAGGGATTGGTCGCCGGACCATGATAGGAGGTCTCGTTGCTGGACCCCATGGCGAATTCATCCATGTTAAGCTTGCCCAGCATCACCGCGCCGTGCCGCCACAGATTGGCCGTCACGGTCGATTCATAGGTCGGCTTGAAACCATCGAGGATATGCGAGCCCGCCGTGGTCAGGACACCTTCGGTGCAGAAGAGATCCTTGATGCCGATCGGCAGACCGTCCATCAGGCCATTGGCCTCGCCCTTGGCGCGGCGCTGATCGGCAGCCTCTGCCATTGACCGCGCCTTGTCCGGCGTTTCGGTGATATAGGCGTTGAGGCCGCGATGCTTTTCCATCGCCGCGAGATAGGCATCCGTCAGCTCGCGCGACGAGAATTTCTTGGCCTTCAGCCCTTCCAGGGCGGCGGCCATCGTCAAATGTGTCAGTTCGCTCATGATCGGATCGATCCGTTATTCGACAACTTTGGGAACGGTGAAGAAGCCATGGGCCGGCTCCGGCGCATTGGCCAGGATTTTGTCCGGCATGGCGCCATCATTGACCACATCTTGCCGTTGCGGCAGGCCACGTTGCTCGACACCCGTCATCGGTTCTACGCCCGTCGTATCGACCTCGTTCAATTGCTCGATCCAGGTCATGATTCCGTTCAGTTCCTTGGCCAGACCGGCCAGATCCTGTTCGGGCACGCGGATGCGCGCTAGAGTGGCGATATGGGCGACAGCTTTGGTGTCCAATGACATCGGGCAACCCGTTCTGTTCAAGTCTCGAGAAACGCTAAAAAGCGCGGCGGAACCTAGCATCCGGCCGGCCCTTTCCGCAACCGCCGCGCGGCCGGAAACAGACGCCAGCCTGCGTCTATTGCTGCCAGTAGAGCTGGGCCAGGGTAAAGACACCAAAGGCCATCAGGGCCAAACCGGCCCCGCGGTTGATGCGGGTAAGCCCCTGGGTGCCGATCCGGTGGCGGATCAGGCCGACCACCACGCACAGCGTAAGCCACCAGGCGGCGGCACCGATGAACACGCCGAAAATCAGCGCTGGCACCGTTTCCAGGGCATAACCGCCACCCGCCGTCACCCCGGCAAAAACGGCTGCGAAGGAGAGGATGGTGGAGGGATTGGCCAGCGTCAGCAGCATCGTGACGAAAAATTCCGCCAACAGCCCGCTCGGTACCTTTTCGCCGTTTTCCGGCTGAATCACTCGCTTGCGACTGAGATAGATGCCGAACAGGATGAGAAAAACACCGGCTCCAAGCTTGAACCAGACCTGCTCCATCCGCAGGATATTGCCGACCAGACTGATCGCCAGGGCACCCACGGCCGCGAAGATCGTATCGGCCACCGCCGCACCCAATCCGGCGCAGAATCCGGCCAAGCGCCCCTTTTCGAGGGTCGTGCGGATGCAAAGCATGCCGATCGGACCGACCGGTGCCGCAACGGCAAAGCCGATCGCCGCACCCTGGATCCAGATCCAGCTATGCATCAGGAGAAGATCGATCATGCCGCGGGCTGCACCAGGGAGATGGTCAGTCGCCTGCGATTATCCGCCGGACAGCATGTAACCCTGCCCGGTCCAAAGGAAATGCAGCTCGTGTTGAAGGCAGCCCGCATGATCGAAGTTTACGCAATCCCTACTGTGGTATGCCGATGAGTAAGCTGAATGAGGATCAGCGACAAGTATTTTATCCAATCGAGAATTTTTGCCGCAGGCTGCCCGCAAAGCTGCCGCAAAAATGCCCCGAAGACATGTTTCTTAATAAACTGATTCTCCAGGCTTGGAGACGCAACAATCCCTTGATAGCCTTATGGAACAAGGCGATCAGACGCAGATCGGTAACTCGGAACCGGATGGACCAGCAAGTGACGATGCAGCGACCGGTTGCTTTCCCCCTTCTCAGAAGATTTTTACCCCGGGTCGTCGGAACCCTCTTGCTCGCGAATTTCCTGCTGCCCAATGCTCTGGTATTCATTTCGTCGGCGGCGGCCGACAGCCCATCCGGCAACCTGCAGCGGACCGCCACCGATTCGCCCCAGGACCTCGTTGTACCCGGGGCCAAACCGATCACCGATCCGGCGGCGATCAAGGCCAAGCTCGATAACATCACCATTTACGGCCGCTACAACGATACCGGCGAAGACTGGATCGAATATCACCTCAGCGATGGCCGCTCGGCCTATTGGGAGAAAGGTTGCACTTATCCCGGCAAATGGTGGATCGATAACGGACAGGTCTGCTACGCCTATCCGAATTACCGCAACAATGCGCCGAACTGCTTCATCATGTTCGTTCGGCCGGATGGCGGCGTGCAATTCGTTTCCATCTTCGACAACGGTCAGGCCTATCTCGCCTCAAGCAGCGTCAAGATGACGACGGGCAATGACGCGCATTTGCCCGTCGGCGGCATCAGCCCCTGTGTTGGCGTCTGAGGTGGCGGCGTCCGACCGCTGTCCGGCCGTCACGCTTCCGCAAACGCGGTTTCCAGCACCTGCATCAGGTGATCGGCATTCGCCTGCGAGAAGATCATTGCCGGCCGCAGCTTGATCACGTTGTCATAGGGTCCGTCGGTTCCCATCAGCACACCGAGCTCGCGGGCCTTCTGGACGATTCGTCCGGCACGCTCCGTCGCCGGATTCTTGCTGGCCCGGTCTTCCACTAGATCGAGGCCGAGAAACAGACCCGATCCCCGCACGTCGCCAATTTCCGGATAGCGTTCCGCCAACCGCTGCATCCGGGCAATGAGGTCGTTACCGATATTGAGCGCATTCTGCCGCAGGTGGTCCCGCTCGATGATCTCCAGCACTTTCAGGCCGATCGCACAGGACACCGCATTACCGCCGAAGGTGTTGAAATATTCCATCCCATTGGCAAATGAATCGGCGATCTCTGCCGTGGTCACCAAAGCCGCCAGCGGATGGCCATTGCCGATCGGCTTGCCCATGGTGACGATATCCGGCACGACACCTTGGCTCTCGAAGGCCCACATATGGGTGCCGATGCGGCCGAAGCCGACTTGTACCTCATCGGCGATGACCAGGCCGCCGGCGGCGCGGATATCGCGATAGACTTCCTTGAGGTATCCCGGCGGCAGTACGATCTGACCGCCGACGCTTGGCATCGATTCGGCGATGAAGCCGGCGGGCTTACGGCCCTGCGCCGCCATGGCCGCAAGCCGGTCGCGTACCGATTGAGCGAAACGTATGCCGTGCTCTGCGACCGGCCAGTCGGCCGGTGCGCGATAGCTGTCCGGCAGAGCCGCTTCCCAGACATGATCCGGTTTCCCCGCGCCACCCTTGCGCTTGTATTTGTAAGGGCTGATTTCGATCAGCGAGCTGAGATGGCCATGATAGGCCCAATCCAATGCCACCATATCCCGCTTGCCGGTATGGGCACCCGCCATGCGCAGGGCAAGGTCATTGGCCTCGCTGCCGGTACAGACGAAGCCGCAAACCCGCAGCGGGGCCGGCAATGTGGCCGTCAGACGCTCGGCATAATCGATGATCGTGTCATGCAGATAGCGGGTATTGGTGTTGAGCAGCGCCGCCTGCCGCGCCAGGACCTCGATGATCTCCGGATGGCTGTGACCGAGATGCGCGACATTGTTGTAGCAATCGAGATAGGCCCTGCCTTGCGCATCGATCAGCCAGACGCCATCACCGCGGACGATCTTCAACGGCTGGCGATAGGAGATGCTGAGATTGCGCAGCAATTGCTGGCGGCGCGCCGTAACGATCTCTTCAACCTCGCGGCCGGTCTGATCGAAAACCTCGTCCGACAGGCCGGCGAGATAGCGGGGATCCGGAAAGAGATCGGCCCAGACATCGAGATAGGCGCTTTCACCAACGCCGATAGTCTCCGCCGCGCTCGCCGGTTCGTAGGTTACGAGTTGCAAATGCAGATGCGGCAGCCAGTTGCCGTTTTCATGCGTATCGCCGATCCAGGCAAAAACCTCGCCGGCCGCAACCCGAGCGCCCAGTTTCAACCTCTTGGTCGTCTTCGACGCCAGATGTCCCCATAGGCTGAAGAAGCGCAGACCGGGTTCTGGCTCATGCTCCAGCAATATCGCACAGCCATAATCGAGCGGCTCTTCCGAGACATAGATGTCCTTCACGATGCCGTCGAGCGGTGCATGCAGGACGCTATCGGGTGCGACAAACAGATCGAGGCCGATATGCACCGTCCGGCGCGACCTTTTATCAAGCAGCGAGACAAAAGCGGGGCTTGAATAGATCGACCGTTCCTCACCCCAGGGACCGATGCCAAGCTCGACGCCGTGCTGTGCCGCCATGCGCGCCCAGATCGCTTGCGCCTCATCGGGCCGCTTATCGGCCGAGGCAATGGCGATTGCATCGGTTTTCCGTCCGAGCGGCACGAGGCCCTTTTCCGACAGCGCTGGATGCCGATCGAAAATCGCCGCGAATTTAGAATGGTTATTTTTGATCCACTGGACGGTTTTTTTGGCACCGACAACAGCCTCAAAACCGCAAGCACGGCGCAGGATACCCGTCGCCAGAACCGGGTTCATGGCGCCAAGCTGCCGCAACAGCGTCCAGGCCGGGCCCTCGCTGATGCTGAGATAGGCATTGTCCTTCGCCCGTTCGCGGCGCGATGCCGAGATGGTGACGCTGGTCACCAGACGCATGGCGATCAGATCGTAAAGCAGATCGATTTCCGCTTCCTGCAACGGCAGATGCCGATGATAGGCAGCGACAATCTGCCCGGCGGCGGTCAGTGGCGCGTCGCTGTCGAGAATTGCATAGGCGCAAGCGATCGCCAGCTCACCGATCAGGGCGCTATGCATCGCATCGCCGAAATCGATGATCCCGGTGATCGCCGCACCGGGCGCATCGACCAGCAGATTATAGTCATTAGGATCGTTGTGAATGACCGAGGCGCGCAGCCGCTGCAAACGCGCTGCAACCTTTTCATCGAAGCGGTTCAAGAAGCTTTCCACCAGCTCCCGGTCCGCGGCATCGTCGATGTGATGCAGCCGGCTGCGAGACCTGCCAGCCTGGCGGATATCCCAATCGAGATCGCAGAAGGCGCCGGGATGGCCGAAGCTTTGCAAAGCCGCATCCATGCGGCCAAGGAGATCCCCCAGACTGCCCAGAAGCTGCGGCGTTTTCACCGCCTGCGCGAAGGGCTCCCCGGGCAAATAGCCGACCAGCCGCACGAAATGCCGGACACCATCTGTTCCCTCGACTTGCGCAAGCAGCCGGCCATCCAGGCTGCGGCGGATATGCGGCACCGGCAAGCTGGGATCGACAGTTGCCAGATGCTGCAGCATGGCGCATTGAAATTCCAGGCGATCCGGCTGTTCCAGGGCATTGGCGATCTTGAGGATCCAGGCCGTGCCATCCGTCTCGACCAGTTTGACATTCTGGTCCCGCTCGCTGTCCAGCGGGCTCAGCCTGCCCGAGAGACCATAGACACGTTTGGCGATATCGCCGATCTGCGCCAGGGTGAAGGCAGGCGGCGGGCTGCTCAGGATCGATGCGGGCTGGTCCATTTGGGGTGGTCCTATCGGCTTGCGAAATATTGCGGAATCTGCGACCTCTGGCGCCACAAGACAACTGCCATTATGGCTGCCGCAACCGCCATTTTGACGGGACGGCCGATCGACTAGCTGATCAGGACTGCAATGCGCCCGCTTGACGACCGCGACCGCCAGATTCTCGATTTGTTGCGGCGAGATGCGCGCCTGCCACTGAAAACCCTGGCAGCCAGGATCGGCCTCGCGCGCAGCACCTTGCGGGAAAGACTGGCGCGGCTGGAAGCCGATGGCGTCATACGCGGCTATCGCATCGACATTGCGCCAGAGGCGAGTGGCAGCGTCGCTGCGTATTTGCTGGCCCGGCTGAAGCGGACGCCGGCACTCGATTTCATCGAGGCTCTACGCAAGATGCCGCAAGTGCGGGATTGCGCCTCGGTCGCCGGCGACATTGATCTGATCATCCAGCTTCACGCCGAAACCATCGAGCGCCTGAATGCCGTGCGCGATGAAATCGCTCGCCATCCGGCCGTTGCGGATCTGACAACCTCAATCGTGCTGCGCCGGGATATCGGCGGCTAAGCCCGATATCTCTGGTTAAGCCACCCGCACACCATCGTCGTGATAGGTATCGAGCATCAGCATGGTGACGGTGCGGTCGATGCCGTCGACATGCCAGAGCGCACAGATCAGGGTTTCCAGGTCTTTCGACGTGCCCGTTCGGACCTTCAGCATCATGCTCGCCTCCCCGGCCAGACTGTGACATTCTTCGATTTCGGGAAAATCACCGAGATCCTGAAACACTTCTTCGCAGGTGCGCCGCTTCAAATAGACCAGGATATAAGCTCCAAGACCGAAGCCGGTGGCCGCCGGGCTCACATCGACCGTATATCGGCGAATGGCACCGGACTTACGCAGCCGCTTGACCCGTTCAAAAACAGCCGGCGCCGAGAGATTGAGCTGTTGCCCCAGTTCCGCGTATTTCGCGGCCGCGTTCCGCTTCAACAGGCTTAACAGCTTTCTGTCGACAGGATCGAGCTCGGTCATTTCGCCTCCACACGGCTGAATGCCATTCGATTTATATCATTCCGCCATTATAGCATTTGCCTTATTCCCATTCGAGCCTTCATAATTTCAGCCGAATTCTATTCGGAGAAACCCGCGTGGCCGACACTGCCTTCAACGCCAATCCGCCGTTGCGCTGGTCGACCACCTGGGGCTTGACAGCGGGGGTCTGCGCTGTCGGCTCGGAAGCCCTCCTGCTCTCGCCGGTCCTGGCCGATATCGGCCGGGATTTCGCCCTCCGCCCCGCGCAAACGGGTTTCGCCGTGACCATCTATGGCATCGCCTTGGCCGCCGTCGCGCCTTTTGCCGGGCTGATCAGCGATCGGCTGTCGCGCAAGCGGGCCTTGCGCCTCGGCCTCATCATCTTCAGCTGTGCCGGCTTCGTCGCTGCCTTCGCCAGCAGCTTTGAGATCCTGCTCGTTGCGCGCGCACTTTGCGCCGTCGGTGCCGCATTGTTTCTGCCGTCGAGCTATGCCTATGTCGGCGATGAAGTGCCGTTTGACCGGCGCGCCCAGGTTATGGGCCGGGTGATGTTCGGCTGGTCGATCTCCATGGTTCTTGGCGTTCCGCTCGGCGGCCTTCTCAGCGAGATTGTTGGCTGGCGGGGCGCCTTGGCGGCGCTGGCACTGCTGGGTCTTTTGGTTTTGGCAATGCTGTGGCGTTTGCCGTCGCGCCATCGCCCGAATACCGAGCCGGGCGCCTTGAAGAGGTTGGCAGGCAATCTCTGGCGACTGATTTGCCAGGGCAAGATCCTGCTGCTGCTGACTGTCAACTTCCTCAACATGTTCAGCTTCTATGGCGTCTACACCTATCTCGGCACCGATCTGCGCGGCGCACTGCAGACCGGCGGAGGCGGTGCTGCCTTATATGCCGGCTTCTACGGGCTGGGTTTCGGGATCTCGAGTATCAACGGCCGGCTGGCCGACCGGCTCGGCAAGCCGCGGACATTGATCATCGCTCTGCTTTGCCTCGCGGTCGTGTTGTCCAGCTTGCCGGTCGCGGCGCATGGTGCCATCACTTTGGCCATTGCCATGTGTATCTGGGGTATCTTCCAAGGCGGCGTCATGGTCAGCCTGCCCAGCATTGTGACGGAACAATCCGCCGAATTGCGCGGCTCCGTTACCGCATTGCTGAGCTGCACCACTTATATCGGAGTCACCGTCGGTTCATCGGCGATGGGTCTGGTTTTCGAGGGTGCCGGCTATCAATTCGTCGGCCTGTTCTGCGGCGCGGCGTCCCTGCTGGCGGCGCTATTGTTTGTGATGCGCCGCCGGATTGCCGATCTCTAAAAGCGCAAGAGCCGGCGGTCATTGCCGGCTCTTGCTGCTCCCAGGCGCCGATAAGACGATCGATCAATCCAGGTCAAAGCCGACGGAAGTCGGCTTGCCGTCGTCATACTTGGACAGCCATTCCACTACCGTATCGCGATAGCGGGTCAGGCCCTTGTAATCGGCCAGTTCCGGCGGCAGCGATTTCAGCACGCGATGGAAACGGCGCCCCCATTTCGGCTCGGTGACCAGCTCGTCCATCTTAATCATATAGCACCGGATCGGGAAAACGATCGCATTGGAACGCGGCAGACGCCAAAGCGATTGCAGTTCGACGCGCAGATGGACCTTGTCGCCGACATTTTCCGGCGTCACCTCGGTCCGGTCTTTGCCCCATTTGTGATAATTCTCGGGGCTGGTATCGAGCCGCGGATTGATGGTCATGGTCCAGTTCAAGCGCCGCACCGGATGGCCATGCTGCAGATTGAGCAGAAATTTCAGCGCGCGTTCAAAAACGCCCATCTGATGGGCCAGCGGCACCGGCCCATGCCATTCCATGAAATTCATACCGATGTCGAAATCCAGCGACCAATCGGCCTGGGTGGTCACCATGCCAGCATCCATCCAGAGATTATTGTCGCGCTGATCCATGATCGCGAAATCGCCCTGAGTCTGGCGGGTGATGTATTCCATCGGCTCATAGGGAAGCGTGCTGACATCGCCGAAGGTGAAGGTATCGTCGATGCCGAGCGGGCGATTGATCCAATGCCACTTGTCGCCCTGCTTATCGAGGCTGAAGAGCTCCGGATAGCTCTTCGACTTGCTCTCCATGATCAGTTCAAGCAGGTCCCATTGTGCCGTCATCATATGCGGCAGGGCCTGGCAGCGCAGCGGATCTTCCTTCAACACCAGCGCCCGGTCACGCATCTCGGAGACGTAATGTTCGTCGACATCGAAAAGGTGCTCATAGACCGAGCCCTTTGCCCCCGGCACATGGGGTTCGATATTGACCGAGTACATGTACTTGTCTTCGGGGAACGGGAACGGAAAGCGCTTGATCGCCTGCGGACTGTTTTTGAACGTAAAACTGTCGCGGAACGTTTCGTCCTTGAACTGAATACCCATCTTACCCTCCCGTGCCGTCGGCCCCTCAGGTCCCGTCCGGCTTCACATAGAGATGCGTTATCCGAGCGCGCTTCTTTGCGGCGCGCTTGCGATGGCGTCATTAAAGATCGAGCACGATCTCACGCCCGTTGAGGCGTGACACGCAGATCATGATCTTCTTGCCGGACTCGCGCTCGTCCTTGCTGAGGTAGTGATCGTTATGCTCGATCTCTCCATCGGCACTGCAGACAACCGTCTCACATTGCCCGCAAGCACCGCCACGGCAGAGGAAGTTCGCATCGACATTCGCGGCTTCCAAAGCTTCCAGAATGCTCTGATGTTCGCCGACCATGACGTCGCGCTGCGATTTCTTCAGCTTGACGATGAAAGGCTTGCCGGATGGCGGTGCGAGGAATTCTTCCGAATGGACATTTTCATCCGGCCAGCCCGCCTCGCGGGCTTTCTTTTTCACCGCCTCGATCATCGGCGCAGGGCCGCAAACATAGAGATGCGTGCCCAGAGGCTGATGTTCCAGAAGATTATCGAAGTCGATCATCTGGCCTTCAGCCTGACAATAGGTCATTACCCGGTTGCGGCCATAACGCTCTTCAAGCTCGCGCCAATAGGCGCCGTGAGTGCGACTGCGGAAACCGTAATGCAGCTCGAACTTGCCATGCCGCGCGGCCAGGGCATCCATCATCGCCATGAAGGGCGTGATGCCGATACCACCGGCGATGAAGATGTGCTTGCGGCCACCGGCGCTGATGGGGAACAGATTGACCGGATTGCTGATGGTCAGGATGTCGCCTTCCTTGACCTGATCATGCATGAAATGCGATCCGCCGCGCGAAGCCTCGGTGCGGAGCACGCTGATCTCGAAGCAGCTTGAATCATCCGGCGACGACATCAGGGAATAGGGATTGCGATAGGTGACGGTGTTTCCCGCCGCATCCCTGCCCTTCATTGTCACGACGACATGCGATCCACCAGAGAATCGTGGCAGGACTGCGTCCGAACCATCGACCGGAACGAAGCGAAAGCATTTGACGGCGTCCGCCACCTTTTTGATCGATGTCACGACGACTTGCATACCCGTATTCTTGCTCATCTGAACGCTTCCTCGACCGGTGGAACCTCGCCAGGCACCTCGGCATCGATGCAAACACCCTGGAATGCCGCGATGCGCCGGGAATAATGATCGCGGACCAGCAATGTCAGCCCGCAATGGCTGCATGTCGCCGGGTTGGTCGTGACATTTTCCGTAATGCCCTTGCAGTGCACGCAGGAGACACGCCGCGCCAAGGATCCGCGATGTTCGGTGCGGATGGAGAGGAAGTTGATGCCGGCATCGGTACCGACCTTCATCACCTGCCCGATAAAGCCTTCGGTGCCGGCGGCGTAAAGCCGCAGACCCATATGCGCCGTCGACAGGATGACACCCAGCCGAGTGAGCATTGTCGATATCGTCGGCGCTTCCCAATAATCGGCGTTCAAAGCACGAAGGGCGGCCGCGTGATTGCTGCCGCCCTTTACATGCAGGATTTCCAGGCGCGATAAGAACCCGGGGTCCTTCGTTTCCGCCTTTTCCAGCAGCGCCAAAGCCCCTTCGCCCTCAAGGGCAACCAGATGCCGTCGCGCGTGCGGATCAATATGCAAGCCCGTATATTCGGGCCGGCTTTTGATACCCGAAACCAGCATAATCCTTGATCCCGTTAGGGCCGTGACGCTCTTGCGAGCATCACGGCTTCAACATTTTCCTTGAACTTAACCGACAGCCGTCCGCTTCTTCTTTTCCGGATCGTCGAAAGTGATGGTATGCGCAATCGCATTTGCCTTGACGTTCTTGCCGCGGACTTCCAGCTTCACGCCTTGCTTGGCATAGGGCGTATCGAGACGGGCGATCGCCATCGATTTCTTCGTGAGCTTGGAATAAGACGGGCAGGTGATGACACCGACCTTCTTGCCGTCGGCCCAAACTTCATCACCGGCATCTGTCATCTTATCCGCATCGATCAGCATGCCGAAGATCTTGAAGCGCTCCTTTCCCTTCAAGCGATAATGTTCCTCTGCACCACGGAAGCCGGTCTTGCCGGGGCTGACGGTGAAGTCGAGGCCGAGTTCCCAAAGCGAATCGCCCGGGCCTTCGTTCGCGAAGGGATACATCTGCGAATTGTCGTAGGGATAGAACAGCAGATAGCTTTCGACGCGCAGCAGGTCGAGCACGCTGAAGCAGACCGGGATGATGCCCATGCTCTTGCCTTCTGCGAGAATGGTATCCCAGACCAACGGCGCATCCTGGCCGCGCACGAAGATTTCATAGCCGCGCTCGCCGGTATAGCCGGTGCGGGAAATCATCACCGGCGCGCCGAACAGCGAGGTCTGCATGTGATGGAAGTAACGAAGGTCGCGAATGCCCGGCACATGCTTCGCCAGGAAGTCGACCGCCACCGGACCCTGCAGGGAAAGATCGTGCAGGTCATCATCGAACAGCACGGCACAATTACGGCCCTGCGCCTGCTTCACCACTTCCTCATGTCCGGAACCCGAACCATGGACCAGCATCCAGGAATTTGGGCCGGTGCGGTAGACGATGCAGTCATCGGTGAAATGGCCGCGCTCATTGAGCATGCAGGCATAAACCGACTTCCCGGGATAGAGCTTGGAAACATCACGGGTGGTGATGTAATCCAATACGGCGATCGCATGCGGACCGACCAGATGAACCTTTTTAAGACCAGAAACATCCATTAGACCAGCTTTGGTCCGCACAGCAGCGTGCTGGTCCAGAATATCGGAATCATAGGTCCAGGCTGTTCCCATGCCGCTCCAATCCTCGAGCTGCGAGCCCAAGGCGCGGTGACGATCTGCGAGCACGGAAAAGCGCCAACTCTTCGGCATTTAATTCCTCCAGAACTTTCCTTTTACGAATTATTATTTCCCGCAGGTTAACCCCGATTTGTGAAATTGCAACCGGATTCCTGCGGGATATTTTTTATTTACCAGCGTTTTATAGCCCGGCGCGCAAGCAGCGGCGATTGTAGCGCCGCCCTGCGGCAGGTCGAGCTCTCAACTACCGGCGGTTTTTGTTATCGCAGCGACCAAATTCAATATCGAGCGGGTCGGCATCGGTCAATCATGCGCTTGAAAGATTGAGAAATAATTGCGGCCAACAAAACCAAAGATGGCCCAATTAAGGAATCTGCCGCACCATTAGCATTATTGGTCTTCACATGGCCTCTACGAGCGGGGAGCTAGATGTGCGGCAGTTTTTATCCAGGGGCGGGAAAGCGCTGATCCTCTAGCGTGGTGATCAGGTGACGCCACGCTTGAGGATCACAACTTCATTCGACGGTCACGCTCTTGGCTAGATTGCGCGGTTGATCGACATCAGTCCCTTTCGCCACAGCTGCATGATAGGCCAGGAGCTGCACCGGCACGGCATAAAGGATCGGTGCTACAAAAGGATCGACCTTGGGCAATGTCACAGCCGCCATGGCGTCGCCGCCCAGCTTGGCGACACCCTCGGCATCGGAGAAAAACACGACACGTCCGCCGCGGGCGCGCACTTCCTGCAGATTGGAGGCGGTCTTGTCGAAGAGGTCGTCATACGGCGCCACGACGATGACCGGGACCTCTTCATCGATCAAAGCGATCGGCCCATGCTTCATCTCGCCGGCGGCATAGCCCTCGGCGTGGATATAGGAGATCTCCTTCAACTTCAGCGCCCCTTCCAAAGCGATCGGATAGGATGTCCCACGGCCCAGGAACAGGACGTCGCGTGCCTCCGCCACCTTGAGGGCGATTTCCTTCAATCGCTGATCGTGATTGAGAACTTCCGAGACCCGCGCCGGCACTTCGATCAACGCGCCGGAAAGCTCGCCCTCTCGCTTGGCATCGATGGCGCCGCGGGCCCGCGCCGCTGCGATTGCCAGCGTGGCAAGCACGACGAGCTGTGTGGTGAAGGCCTTGGTCGAGGCAACGCCGATCTCCGGCCCGGCCAGGGTCTGAAGGACGACATCTGCCTCCCGCGCGATTGTGCTTTCGGGAACGTTGACGACGGCAATGATCTTGTTGCCCTCGCTTTTGGCATAGCGCAATGCGGCGAGCGTATCGGCTGTCTCGCCCGATTGCGAAATGACCAGGGTCGCGCCGTCCGGCGGCAACGGCGCGGTGCGATAGCGGAACTCCGATGCGACATCGATTTCCACCGGCAGCCGCGCGATCTGCTCGAACCAGTATTTGGCGACGAAGCCGGCGAGATAGGCGGTACCACAGGCGACGATGGTCAGCCGACTGAGCTTTGCGAAATCGAATGGCATTGCCGGCAACTCGATCCGGCGTTCCAGCGGATTCAAGAAAACCTGCAACGTATCGCCGATCACCGCCGGCTGCTCGGCAATTTCCTTCATCATGAAATGGCGATAATTGCCCTTGCCGATCAGGGCGCCCGACAACGCCGTCTGCTTGACTTCGCGATTGACCAGGCGATCCTGGTTATAGATCGTCGCGCCTTCCGGCGTGATGACGGCCCAGTCGTCTTCCATCAGATAGCAGATGCGGCTGGTGAAGGGCGCCAGTGCCATCGCGTCGGAACCGAGATACATCTCGCCATTGCCATAGCCGATCGCCAGAGGCGAACCCCGCCGCGCACCGATCATCAGGTCCGGCCGCCCGGCAAACAGGATGGCCAGCGAGAACGCACCCTGCAGACGGGTCATCGCCATCGACATCGCTTCTTCCGGCGTCTTGCCGTGATCGAGATAATGCGTCAGCAGATGGGCCACGGTCTCCGTATCGGTCTCGGTGACGAAGACATGACCGGCCGCGCGGAGCTCGTCACGCAGTTCCTGGAAATTCTCGATGATGCCGTTATGGACCACGGCGACCTTCTCGGTGGCATGCGGATGGGCGTTCACCTCATTGGGACGGCCATGGGTTGCCCAACGGGTATGGCCAATACCGGTTGTGCCGCTCAGCGGTTCAGAAGATAAAAGCTTTTCCAGGTTACCGAGCTTGCCTTCCGCGCGACGACGATCGATCCGGCCGTCCACAAGTGTGGCAATGCCGGCGGAATCATAGCCGCGATATTCCAGACGCTTCAAACCATCAAATAAAAGCGAGGCGACCGGCGATTTGCCGAGAATTCCGATGATGCCGCACATGTTGTTCTAGCTCTCCTGTTGTCGCATCAAGAGCCCCCATACTCAACGTATCCTGCCGTCAGTCTTTGGCTTTACGCGCGGCCTTTTCTGCCGCCTTGGCCTTACGAAACTGTACGGCCCAATCCGGCTTATCGACCTGCGCGCCACGCGCCACAGCCAAGGCATCTGCGGCAACGTCGCGCGTGATGACGCTGCCGGCGCCCACGATGGCGCCGTCGCCAATCTTGACGGGCGCCACCAGAGAGGAATTGGAGCCAATGAAAGCACCTTTCCCAATCAGTGTCTTCTCTTTCAGGAAGCCGTCATAATTACAGGTGATCGTCCCGGCTCCCACGTTACTCTTTGCGCCAACCTCGGCATCACCCAGATAGGTGAGGTGATTGGCCTTGGCGCCGGCGCCCAGTTTCGTGTTCTTGGTTTCGACGAAATTGCCGACATGCGCATCCTCGCCGATCTCGCTCCCGGGCCGCAGGCGCGCGAAAGGACCAATTACCGCGCCCTGGGCAATGCATGTCCCTTCGATGTGACAGAAAGCACGAATCTCGACATTGTCGGCAATGCTGACCCCGGGACCGAAAACCACGCTGGGTCCGATCACCACATCGCGGCCGAGTTTCGTATCGCTGCTGAAATAGACCGTCTCTGGATCCTGCAGCGTCACTCCCTCGCTCATCGCTGCATGGCGCCGGGCGTGTTGATAGAGTTTCTCGGCGGCGGCAAGATCGGCGCGGCTGTTGACGCCCAGCAATTCCTCTGCCGGCGCTTCGACACAGGCGCAGCGCCGGCCGGCCTGCCGGGCCAGCGCAACGATATCGGTCAAATAATATTCGCCCTTGGCATTGTCATTGCCGATGCGCTCGACCAGCGACCAGATGACAGCGGCATCGATCGCCATCACGCCTGAATTGCACAGGCCGACGGCCAGTTCCGCCGCAATGGCATCCTTATGCTCGACGATCTTCGCAACGCTGCCATCGGCCTCGATGATGATGCGGCCATAGCCGGTCGGATCGGCAGGACGCATGCCGAGAACAACCACTGCCGGCTTATCCGTTTCCTGGCGGCGCTCCACCATTTTCCGCAATGTCGCGGTCGAGACGAAAGGCGAATCCCCGAATAGGACGAGGATCGTTTCGGCCCCCGTATCGGCAAGAGCCTGACGCGCGGATTTCGCAGCATGACCGGTGCCCAAGGCTTCGGTCTGATAGGCGATATTATGCGGCGCCACCTCGCAGGCCACGTCATCCATTCCCGGTGCGATCACCGCCGTCACCGAAATTGGCGCCAGCGGCGTCAGGTTATCGAGAACATGGCCGATCATTGTGCGATTGGCGATGCGGTGCATGACCTTGGGAAGGCGCGATTTCATACGGGTGCCCTGGCCGGCAGCAAGGATGATGGCAGCGACGGACAACGATGAATTCTGCGGCATCGGATCGGCGGCTCCAGCGGGTGTCCCGCAAAAGTCATTGAGATAAAGCGGAAAATGCCATATCCCCGGCTTGGCTCCAAGCACCGAATGGACAAGAACGGTCAGGTCACAGATATGCCTCAGAAACGCCACACCTTAGTCTTTGACCTGGATGGAACTCTGGTCGACAGCGCGCCCGATATCGCCGCCGCCGTCAACCAAATGCTGGCGGAACTGGGTGCCGCGCCGGTGGAGTTATCCAGGATCAAGCAAATGATCGGAGATGGCACCCCCAAGCTGATGGAGCGGGTCTTGGCGGCCGCGAGCCTGACCATAACCGTGGCCGACATCATGCCGCGTTTCATGGTCTTTTATGACCGCTACGCGACACGGCAGGTCACCCTTTATCCGGGCGTGGCAGAGACATTGCGCCGGTTGAAAGCGGCAAGTTGCCGGCTGGGTGTTTGCACCAACAAGCCGACCAAGGCTACCCATGCCGTTCTCGCAGCCGGCGGCATCGATGAGGTGTTTGAAGCCGTGATTGGCGGTGATGCGCTGCCACAGCGCAAGCCCCAGCCGGAACCGCTGTGGGCCACCATCAAGCAATTGGGCGGCACGACCGAAACCTCGGTCATGATCGGCGACAGCGCCGTCGATTTCGCTTGCGCTCAAGCGGCCGGCATACCGGCGCTGATTCTGCCTTCTGGTTATGGCATGGCCGAGGTGGCGGCAACGCCGGGCTTCACCCGCTTTGCCGATCTGCCGGATGTGTTGCGACAACTTGATACATAGAGAAGCGGCGCTTCGACAGCGCCGCTATTGGATCGCCACCAGATCGAGGACCATTTCACCAAAGGCATTGGTCGCCGACATACGGACGGGAACGGCCGGAAAGCCTTTCAAAGCCGGAGCCAACCAAAGCCGCGCCTTTTGCGGATAGAGCTGCGATTGAACGGCCGCCTGCTGGAACCCGCCGACAAGTTTGGGGACAGCGCTGCATTCGGTAGCGGGTCCCTGATAGACGGAACGCTGCATTTTATTGACCGTGGCGCCGCCCGTTTTCTCGACCATGATGTCGTACCGCCTGACACCATCGAAAACCGCATAGGCGCCGCCGCAATCCTGGCGCTGGCTGAAAGCGGCCACAAGCGCCACCACCGCGCTGGCGGGATCCATCGTGCCATTGGCATAGCCTTCGCGCACCGCCTGTCGCGCCTGCTGGCTCATCGGAGTGGCACTGATGGTCACCTGTCCGCCGGCGCCATAAGCTAGGCTGATGGTTTCGCGGCGCTGCCAGATCGTCGCTTCGGAGTGGAACTGCTGGGGCACCGGTTTGGCCTTCACCATGCCGCCTTGAGCTTTCATCTCCTGCCGGTAGGGATAGAGCGCAGCGAAATTGCCGCTGGTCGCCATGACGGCATCAACCTGGTAAGTCCCCGAGCCGGCCGCTGCGCCAACGGCGCCCGCCGCGACGGGGACGTCCACCGTGACTGTGAGATCGATAACCGGAAAGCCCGCTAGATAGCCCACATAGGTCAGGATCGTCGGCTTGGCGAAAGCGCTCGCCGGCAGGGCAGCCATCCCGGCGACGATCATGAACAGGGACAGCCGTTTTCCCAGGAAGCTGGCCGCTCGCCGCCCCAGACCTTCACCCCATTGTTTCGCCATGCACTTCTCCTGGACGATGGCCAATGCCTTGATTGGCAAGACTTTCAAATCTCCACGATGCGCGCCTTTGTCAAGTCAGGAGGATGTGAAACGCTTTTCGCCGGCTGCGGCGCCGGACGATGCCGCCAGCGGTTGACAGCCGCGCCGCTCCCCGCTAAAGAACCGCCGCATGCGCTGCTCGCCATACGGCGATCGCGGCCATTGATGACCCGGGTGCGTAGCTCAGCGGGAGAGCACTACCTTCACACGGTAGGGGTCACAGGTTCAATCCCTGTCGCACCCACCATCTGATTCTCCATATATTACAGAAGGTTAAAGCACGACGTAGGTCTGAGCGGCGGCAGTCTGTCTCGACGAGGTCCCTTGCAAAGGTGGGTGCCTATTGTCCGAGAGTGGGCATGTCCGCAACCATCGCCCGGCCGTAAGCCGGATAGTCGGTGTAACCGCACGCGTCGCCACCATAGAAGGTCGATCGGTTGTAAGCGTTCAGCGGCAGGCGGCGGCGCAGCCTTTCGGGTAAGTCCGGATTGGCGATGAAGCTGCGGCCGAAAGCGACGAGATCAGCATGACCGGCCGCCACGATGGCTTCTGCCGAATCCCGGTCGAATCCACCCGCTGCGATCAGAGTGCGGGAGAATTTCGGCCGCAAGTGAACGGCTGGACCGGCTCCTGGCCTTCGGCGATCAATTCGATGCCTTTGATGCGCGGTTCGATGACGTGGAGATAGCCGATCCCGCGGCGATCGAGCTGTTCGACTACATAACCGAATGTCATCGCCGGATTGCTGTCCGACATCGAGCCGTAAGTGTCGCTCGGCGCGAGGCGGACGCCGACACGATCCGCGCCCTAAAACGGAAACCGCCGCATCCGCGACCTCCAGCATGAAGCGCGCGCGGTTCTCGATGGGTCCGCCATAATCATCGGTGCGCCATGTATCTCAACACCATCGAAACCCGCGCGCAAAGCGCGTTCGGCGCTGGCCTTGAATTCCTCGACAATGCCTGGAATTTCGTGCCGCTCCAGCGCACGCGGCACGGAGAATTCCAGGGTCTTTGAGCGTGAAACTCGGCGCTTTGTCGCCGACACCGAGCGCCCGTTCGGCGGCCCCGGAGGCAATGAGCTCCCCGGTCGTACGATGCATCGTCTCGATCACCGAGCGCGGCACGCTATAAGGCGGCTCGCCGGCCTCGAAATCGGCTTTGAAGGCGTCGAGCTTGGCTTGCAATGACATTTGCAGTTCCTCCTTGAATCGCGAGATATGTTTCCGCTGAAACATGCGCCTTACGTTACGGCGCACGACCGGAGGGGGTAGCCGGGCGGTTCGACTAGGAGAAATTCCCCACAGGAATATCGGTGGGGTGGGCTGCGCTGCGATTCTTATGTCACGCCGAATAGAAGAACGGCCGCGCGATCCGAAGATCACGCGGCCGTATCGCCACGTCCTGCTCGAGATGTCTCAGGTTGTGGTCAATCATGGGCCTCAGAAATTGAACGACGTACCGAGGCCGATACCGAAGGAATCGTAGCCATGGGCCTCTTCGTCCTCCGAATCGGCATGTGCCCAGGCATATTGCAACGTGCCATCAATCGCGATACCCGGGCCCAGATCATAATTGGTCGTGAGAGCAACGGTATTGATCCGGCGATCGACGTTGGGGGCAATGAATTCAAAATCGCTATAGCTGTACTGCAAGCCGAAGGTCCAGGCATCGAGCTTGTAGGCCATGCCGGCGCCCGCAACCCAGCCATTCTGATCGGCAGCGATGCCGTCGCCATAATATTGGCCGGCGGCGCCGACCGAGAATGACCCGAATGTCAGGTTCAACGCGGTCTGATAGAAGTCGCCCTTATTGTGGCTTGGACTGTTGCCTCCGCTGCTCAAAGCCCAGGAACCACCCCCACCCCAGGAGAGCGACCAATTGTCGAAATCCTTGTTATAGGTGGCATAGACATCGACGACATTGCGCTGTTCGCCATCGACCGAATGCGGCATGCCGCTGTGGAAATCGGTCACCTCGCCGGATTCGTGGCCGCCATTGGGCGACCAGGAGACGCCGAGCTGGAAGCCGCTGAAATTCGGCGTCATATAAACGATCTTCTGACTGCGTTCTTGGCCGCGAAAGCTATCGACCCCTTCGCAGATACCGGCGGAAAAGCCGCTGAAGGCATTGTTGATGACCTGGTCTTGTGAGAAGGCGCCGAAATTGGCGGTGCCGCCTACCGGCGTCACGCACATCGTTTCCAAAGCGCCGGTTTGCGAACCGATGCGGAGTTCACCCAAGCCGCCGGAGAAATAAGCATAAGCAGCGTCGATCTGGTCGTTGCTTTGCTCTGCTTCCAATTCGACCCGGACGCCGACCGTCACGCCGTTATCCAGTGTCGTCTCGCCCAAGAAATAAATTTCACTATCGTTAAAAACGCCGTAGTCATAACGGCCGTGACCTAGATCGCCTTTACCGTCATCGTCAAAATTGGCCAGAACGGCGGTTTGAAAAAAACCACCAAGCGACAGCTTGATGCCATCGGCCGCGAAAGCTGGGCTGGCCGCAAGACCGACACCCAACAAGGCCGAGGTACCCAACAAAGCCTTTTTCATTCAAATCCCCAATATTGACGATGTCGATGTTTGGGGAACATCGGAAGCATCGCCGTTGATGTTGAAGTCTGGACGGACTCCCCGCGCTTTGTTGCGCTTTGCTGTCCATATGTCTAAGATTTAGTTTATCTGATTTGATACCTAAATGATATGGCCGACCTTCGTCATCTACGTTACTTTCTCGCCGTCGCAGAGGAATTGAATTTTACCCGCGCGGCGGAGCGCTTGCGAATCGCACAACCTCCTCTCAGCCGGCAGATCCGCGACCTGGAAGACGATATCGGCGCATCTCTTTTCGATCGCAGCACACATCCTCTCAAACTGACCGAAGCAGGCCAGTTCCTGCGAGAGGAAGCTCGCGAAATACTGGTCGCCTTCGATCGCGCATTGGATGGCGCCGGCCGGATCGGCGTGCGCAACGCTGGATGGATTGGGATCGGCTTCCTTGGATCGGCAATGTACGGTTTTTTACCGAAGATCCTTTGTCGCTTTCGCCAGCAACACCCGAAAATTGAAATCAACCTGACGGAGATGAGCGCCGACCAGCAAGTGACCGCCTTGCGGGACCGGCGCATTCACATCGGCTTTCTGCGCCCCCGCATCGAGACGGATGAATTCGAGCAGGAGGTGGTGCAGTTCGACACCCTGGCGATCGCGCTGCAAAGCACTCATCCGCTGGCCAAGGCGACGTCGGTCACCTTCGATCTGCTGGGGCATGAACCGTTTGTCGCTTATGGTGGACATTTGCAGCCGAACTTCTGCGATTATCTGCGCCGGCTGTGTAAGGATGCCGGTATCAAGTTGCAAATCGCGATGGAAGTGGATCAGCCAGAAACTGCGCTTGGCGCCGTTGCCGCGGGATTTGGCATCAGCCTCGTGCCCCTTTCCCTCGCCGGCCAGGGACGCGAAGGCGTGGTGGTTAAACCGATCAGCGACCGCCCGCCCTCTCATCCGCTGCTGGCTTTGTATCGCCGAAACGAATCCTCGTCTGCCTTCCATGACTTCCTGGAGATCGTGCGGACGAAGGATTGCGCATCACGGTCATAACATTCCGCTTTATCTGCGTTATCATCCAGATCGGTCAATAAAAGGAAGGTCGGGATGACACGTTCGGAAAAGGTCGAATTTCGGGGCGCACAAGGCGATCTGCTGGCAGGGCGGCTCGACCGGCCGGTTGGGCCAGCAAAAGCGGTGGGACTTTTTGCACACTGCTTCACCTGTTCGAAGGACGTGTTCGCCGCCCAGCGCATCAGCACCGCCTTGGCCGAAATGGGGATTGCCGTGTTGCGTTTCGATTTCACCGGGCTCGGCAACAGCCAGGGTGATTTCGCCAATACGAATTTCTCGTCAAATGTCGAGGATCTGGTCGCGGCGGCGGATTTCCTGCGCAATGAATTGCAGGCGCCAGGACTTCTTATCGGACATAGCCTGGGTGGCGCGGCCGTGCTGCAGGCGGCGCTGCGTATTCCCGAGTGTCTTGGTGTCGCGACCGTCAATGCTCCCTTCGAGCCCGCACATGTCCGCCATCTTTTTGCAGATGCGATTCCAGATATCGAATCAGACGGTGCCTCGACCGTCAGTCTCGCCGGCCGCAGCTTCACCATCAAACGCGAATTTCTCCATGACCTCCTCACTCATCGACCAACCGACACCTTGCGCGATTTGCGGCGCGCTTTGCTGATTTTTCATTCGACCGCCGATCAGATTGTCGGCCTCGACAATGCACGGTCGATCTTTGAGGCAGCGCGCCATCCCAAGACCTTCATCGCGATCGATGGCGCCGATCACTTCCTTTCCAAGCGGCCGGATGCGATTTATGTCGCCGGCATGATCGCTGCCTGGGCTCAGCGCTATCTCGCAACAGAGGGGCCGCAGATTAAGGCACCTATCGCCGCGCCCGGCACCGTCGTCGTCACCGGCGCCGGGGAAGGCAAGTTCCCGCAGTTAATCTCAGCTCACGGGCATCTCCTGCGCGCCGATGAGCCGGTGGAGGTTGGCGGCACAGATAGCGGCCCCGGCCCTTACGATCTCCTTCTGGCCAGCCTCGGCGCCTGTACCGCCATGACCTTGCGCCTCTATGCGAAACAGAAGAACTGGCCGCTGGAAAATGTCGAGGTCACCCTGCGCCACAGCAAGATCCACGCGCTCGACTGCGCCGAATGCGAAAAGTCAGAGCAAAAGATCGATCTCATCGAACGCAAGCTTCGTCTCGAAGGGGCGCTGGATGAGGCGCAGCGGAGCCGCCTGCTGGAGATCGCCGATAAATGCCCCGTGCATCGCACCCTGACCTCCGATATACGGATCGAAACCAGCATCGATCCCGCGGAGGCTTAAGGCCCAGGCGGCGAGGGATCCGAGAGCATCGAGCAGAGGATGGCAACAAAGAAGCTTTTGATCGTCGCCCATATTCCCTCCGACAATACCCGGCGGTTGCGAGAAGCTGTGGTTGAAGGCGCATCGTTTCCCGACATTACCGATGTCGAACTGCGCGCGCTTATCCCGTTCGACGCCGAGCCACTGGATGTCAAATGGGCGGACGCCGTTATTCTGGGAACGACGGAAAACCTCGGCTATATGAGCGGTGCCCTGAAAGACTTCTTCGACCGTGTCTATTATCCTTGTCTCGACGATACCCAAGGCAAGCCCTATGCCCTCTATATCCGCGCCGGTCATGACGGCACGGGAACGCGTCGTGGTGTCGAAACAATTGTGACCGGATTGCGGTGGCGCGCCGTCCAGCCGCCGCTCATTTGTCGGGGTCCCTGGCAGGAAGAATTCGTTGATCAATGCCGCGAGCTCGGCATGACCATGGCTGCCAGCCTCGAAGCCGGCGTTATCTAGGAACCCACCCTATACCACTCTATGGTAAAAAATTTGTGCCCTGTCCAAGATTTCCCCTTGTTAGAGAATTTCCTGGAGCCTGCTAGAATAACGCTCATAAACCGAGGTATCTGGACCGCTGGGCGAGGTTTCATCATGTTGTGGCGACGTGGCAGGCGCAGTGACAATGTCGAAGACCGGCGTGGTGCAGGCGGTTTCGGCGGATTTGGTGGCGGCTTCGGCGGCCCGCGGCGCGGCGTTGGAATCGGCGGCGGATTGGGCCTGATCGTTATTGTGGTGTTGGCACTGCTGTTCGGCGTCGATCCGACCGCCTTGCTACAAGGTCTCAACGGTACGGGTGGCTACGAGACCGAAGACAATCAGCAACCAGGCGAGACGGGCAACAACGTAACCACAACCGACGAGAAGAAAGAATTCGTCTCGCACATTCTGGGCGACACCGAAGACACCTGGCACGCGCTCTTCCAGCAGCTCGGGAGGACTTACCAGGATCCTCCCCTGGTCCTATTCTCCGGCGCAATTCAATCGGCCTGCGGCTTTGTCCAGGCTGCCATGGGCCCGTTTTACTGCCCCGCAGATTCCAAGGTTTATATCGACCTTTCCTTTTACGACGAGTTGCAGCGCCGGTTCCACGCGCCCGGCGATTTCGCGCAGGCTTATGTGATCGCTCATGAGGTCGGGCATCACGTGCAGCATTTGCTCGGCATCACCGATCAGGTCGATCGTCAACGCAGCCGTCTGTCCAAAGCGGACGCTAATGCACTCTCGGTCCGCATCGAGTTGCAGGCGGATTGTTTCGCCGGCGTCTGGGCGCATCACGCCGACAGCGAGCGGAACCTGCTGGAGGAAGGCGATGTCGAGGAAGCCCTGAATGCGGCAGCCGCCATTGGTGACGACCGGTTACAGGAACAATCTCAAGGCTATGTCGTCCCCGACAGCTTCACCCATGGCAGTTCCGAACAACGGGTGAAATGGTTCAAGACGGGGTGGAAAAGTGGCGATCCCGCGGTTTGCGATACGAGCGGCACGCTCGAGTAGATGGGGCTTTCCACGCCGCACTCGCGTTTCTTTGAAAAGGCGGTTTTACGTAACGCGCTTTAAACCAAGCGTTTTTGCCCGAGTCACAGATCATTGAAGAGCGGAACCCACTGTAACGGGAACCCTGGCTACCTGCTCATGTTTCTATGCCAGATTCGGGAATATCTCCCTGATCTAACGTCTTTCGATTTGACTCTGACGGCGTGCGGCCGCGGACGCGACCGCGTGGGAGGTGAAATGAGATATGCTCTATTATGGCTCTTGGGGATTCCGATCCCCGTCCTGCTGCTTATCTGGCTGTTCTTCCGTTGATCGCATCAAGGCCTGTGATGCTGATGCCGCTTTATGCGGACTTTCGATGTGTCGATCGTGCGGCAGCCGCGACCGCCCGGGGCTCAGCATCGCCCTGAGTTAACCTTTCGTTTGGCCTGATCGAGCCAGTTTTGACGTCCCCCCAAAAGGTGTGACGCCAACGTCGTGACGCCTTGAAAAGGAGCTTCTCATGCTTGGTACAATTCTCCTGGTTATCCTCATCCTGCTGCTGATTGGCGCAGTGCCGGCTTGGCCTTACAGCCGCTCATGGGGTTACATGCCGAGCGGCATCGTTGTTCTGCTGCTCGTGATTCTGATCTTTGCGCTTTCCACCGGTCACATCTGACCCGAGTTTGTGCGGCATCGACACAAGTACGCAGGCTGCCGCCTCCGCTATTTCATGGCCGAGGCGGCAGCTCGCAATTCCGCCTTTCGCCGCCATCGCTCGATATAGAGATTGCTGACACCGCTGGCACCAATGAGGACGGCACCGAGGAAAACTCCATTATTCGGCACCTCGCCCCAGACCAGATATCCGAGCCCGAAAGCCCATACGAGGGATGAATATTCCATCGGCGCGATGGCCGAGGCGGGTGCCAGGCGAAAGCTTTTGAAAAGCAAATATTGCGCGATGCCTCCGAGGCTGCCGACACCGGCGATCAACAGCCATTGAAATGGCGTCATTGCTTGCCAGAAAATGAGCGTCGGCACAAAGCAGCCAATCAAGAAAATCCCATTGGACATGAACATCTGCATCAACACGTTTTCGGTCAGACCCGCTTTGCGCAGCAGGATGTTCGAAAAACTCCACAAGACTGCAGCGCCGAGCGTGAGCCAAACCGACAGAGAGAAACCGACGCTGCCCGGCTCACAGGCAATACTGACGCCGATAAAGCCCAAAGCCAAAGCGGACCAGCGACCGATCCCCACGGTTTCTTTCAACATGAAGATCGAGAGTACGGTGATGATGATGGGCGCCGCATAATAAATGGTGACAAGCTGGCCGTAAGGCAGTGTCTTCGACGCGGTGTAGTAACAGAGCCAAGCGCCAAGAATGAAAAGGCCGCGCAGAATCAGGCTCCACTTGCTGGGTGCTCGAATGCTGTCGACGACGACCCGCGGACCTGCCAAGAACAGGCATCCCAGCAGGATGATCGCGCTGCGCGCCGATAGCACTTGCCAGATGGGGATATTGGCTTTCACCAATAGCCGTACCAGGACATCCTGAATGGTAAAAATGAGATATGCCGAGGCCGCGAGCAATAGGCCCCGGGTGGCATTCGGATGTGGCGTGGCGGACATGTGGCGCGGGACTCCCCTGACGCCTTATCTATGAATATAGTCTGATACAAAGTCCATCATAGCCGCGCCGCCTTTGTTGCATAAGGGGCCTGCGCGTGCCGGATGGCAAGTGGCGAGGGCATCCTTTGTTCCCGCCTTCTGCTACGTTACCAATGTTGCGTCCAAAGCACGAAATAAGGAATCACTCGATGGATCTTGGAATCGCCGGCCGCAAAGCGATCATCTGCGCTTCGAGCAAGGGCCTCGGTAAAGGCTGCGCCATGGCTTTGGCGCAGGAAGGCGTCGAGGTCGTCTTGAATGCCCGCTCGAAAGCCGAGTTGGAAGCGACAGCAGCGGAGATCAAGGCAGCGACTAGCGTCAACGTGACAACGGTGATTGCCGATGTCACGACATCCGAAGGACGTGAGGCCATTCTGCGGGCTTGTCCCAATCCTGATATCCTGGTCAACAATGCGGGTGGCCCGCCGATGGGGGATTTTCGCGATTGGCAACGCGCCGACTGGATGCAGGCGTTAGATGCCAATATGCTGGCGCCGATCGAGTTGATCAAAGCCACGATCGACGGCATGACGAGCCGCCGTTTCGGCCGCATCGTGAACATCACCTCTTCGGCCGTGAAAGCGCCCATCCCCTCCTTGGGTCTCTCCAATGGTGCGCGCAGCGGCCTGACCGGATTTGTTGCTGGCCTGGCCCGGCAAGTGGCACGGCACAACGTCACCATCAACAATCTGCTGCCCGGATCCTTTGACACTGACCGGCTGAAATCCGGTGCTGTTACAACAGCGGGGGCAACGGGAAAGACCGTGGATCAAGTCTATGACGAATGGCGTGAAGGTGAGGCTTCGGGCCGCTTCGGTACGCCGGCCGAATTCGGCGCCGCTTGCGCATTCCTCTGCGCTGCGACCTCGGGTTATATAAACGGTCAGAATTTGCTGCTAGATGGCGGGACTTATCCCGGCACGTTCTAGCCACCGATTTATTCCGAATAGGAAGCGTTTGGAGAATGTCCGACAAAGAAAGCTCGGGCATTCTCCCCGCCCCCTCGAATTGTAGGCGATGAGTAGGCATCGACCCGAAAGCCGGCGCCCCCGTCACCACGTCCACCAGTCACCGTCCCAGGGCTGACCGCCGCGAGCCATAGCCTCTCGGCGCCGTTCCTTGGCCATGTGGAGTGAGGACTCATCGAAGATTAAATGTTCGATACCGAACATTTTTGAGGACGCGACCGCAGAGGACCGTTCGCAATCGAATATTTTTTCGTTAAATGGTTTCGATTGCGACAACCAAGCGCACATGTTAGCGTATTTTTCGCGCGATGCGTCGGCGCAACCAAAAGAAGCAGCCAGCCGATGGTTGCCTGATTAGGACCAGCGTGCGTGGAAAGGGGAGGCATGTTCAGCAAGATCATCGAGTCTATCACCCTCCTCCCATCCGCCGCTCCACAGAACCGGCCAATGCCGGCTGCAGGCAGGATGGAATGAAGCGATGCAATTAAGCTTGCAAGGCATCGGCAAGGCCGTCGGCGGAGAAATGCATCTCGCGGATATCTCCGCCGAATTGACGAGCGGCCTCAATGTGGTTCTGGGACCGACAGGGTCGGGTAAGACCTCCCTGCTGCGCTTAATCGCCGGTCTTGACCGACCGACTGCCGGCAAATTACTGCTGGACGGTCGTGACATCACCGCCCTCGGTGTCAATCTACGCAATGCCGCGATGGTCTATCAGCAGTTCGTCAATTACCCGTCTTTTACGGTTTACGATAATATTGCCTCGCCTTTGCGGCAGGGCAAAAGCCATGACGCCAGGGAGATCGACCGGCGAGTACGCGAGGCGGCTGCGTTACTGCATATCGAGCCGATGCTGGACCGGCTGCCCTCACAGCTTTCCGGCGGCCAGCAGCAGCGCACGGCCATTGCCCGCGCTATCGTTAAGGATGCCGAACTCCTGCTGCTCGATGAGCCGCTGGTCAATCTGGATTACAAGCTGCGCGAGGAACTGCGCGCCGAAATGCGCAACCTGTTCATTCAACGCAAGACGATCGTCGTCTATGCCACGACCGAGCCGAGCGAGGCGCTGCTGCTGGGCGGCTCGACAATGGTCCTGGATCAAGGGCGCGTGCTGCAATTCGGACCGACATTGCAGACCTATCACCATCCGGTGTCAACGCGAGTGGGCACCATCTTCTCCGATCCTTCTATGAATCTTCTGGATGCCAAGATCGAGGGGGCGCAGTTGCACTTATCCGCCGATCTCGCCTTTGGCTTGCCGGCGCATATGGCAGATCTGCCCGCCGGCCAATACCGCATCGGCGTTAGGGCGACACATGTCTCTCTTTCCCCGAACGGCGCAGATGCCATTCCGGCCCTTGCCGATGTCGACCTGGCAGAAATCAGCGGCTCCGAGACCTTTCTGCATCTGCGCCACGGTCCGCTCAACTTCATTGCGCAGGTCGAGGGCGTGCATCCCTTTGGCCTCGGCGCACAGGTTACCGTCTACTTGAATCGTGCCCGGCTTTATGCCTTTGACGGTGGTGGCAAATTGGTGGGTGCGCCCATCATCGGAGATATTCGTGAAGGAAGCGGCCATGGCACGCATTGATCTGGTCGAACTCAGCCATTCCTACAGACCGAATCCCCGATCGCGCGACGATTATGCCTTGCCCAAGCTGAACATGACCTGGAAGGATGGCGGCGCTTATGCCTTGCTGGGGCCATCGGGCTGCGGCAAAACAACCTTGCTCAATATCATCTCCGGCTTGATACAGCCGAGTGCCGGCAAGGTCCTGTTCGACGGCCAGGACGTGACATCGCTGCAGCCGCAGCAGCGCAATATCGCCCAGGTTTTCCAGTTCCCGGTGATCTACGACACCATGACGGTGTTCGATAATCTCGCTTTTCCGCTGCGCAATCGCGGCTGGAAGCGGCCGGATATCCAAAAGCGTGTCGAAGAGATCGCCGAAATCCTCGATCTCACCGGCGATCTCAAGAATCGCGCCAGCGGTCTCGGCGCCGATGCCAAGCAGAAGATTTCCATGGGGCGTGGCCTGGTGCGGCCGGATGTGGCCGCGATCCTGTTCGACGAACCCTTGACCACCATCGATCAGCATTTGAAGTGGACCTTGCGCCGCAAGCTGAAACAGATCCATGCGCAGCTCAAATTGAGTCTGATCTATGTCACGCATGATCAGGTCGAAGCCATGACCTTTGCGGAACAAGTGGCGGTGATGTATGGCGGTGAAGTGGTCCAGATGGGCTCTCCCCAGGAATTGTTCGAAGAACCTGCACATACCTTCGTCGGGTTCTTTGTCGGCAGTCCCGGCATGAATTTGCTGCCTTGTGCAATCGAGGGAAACGAAGCGGTTATTGACAATATCCGGATCCCGCTGGATCCCGAGCGCGCTCAAAAAGCCGCCGCGACGAACAGTCCTTTGAAATTAGGCATCCGCCCGGAATTCCTTGGCGTCGTCAAGACTGAAACCACGCCAAGCGGCACGATCGGTGTCCCGACCGTCATTGAAAGCGTCGAGGACCTCGGCAATTTCAAGATCGCCACGACGCGGTTGGGCACGCATCGCCTGAAAGCGAAACTGCCGGAGACCGTCGAAATCACCCCCGGCCCGGCGCAACTCTGCTTTCCAACGGCCCGAACCAGGCTTTATGCCGATGACCGGCTGATCGCGGCCTGAGGAGAAAGCGCATGAATAAGATCTATGACAACCGCGCCTGGCTCCTGGTCCTGCCGGTCTTCGTCACCGTCGCATTCAGCGCCGTCATCCCGATGATGACGGTGGTGAATTACTCGGTTCAAGATATCTTCGACGCTGATAACCGCGTCTGGGTCGGTACCGAATGGTTTACCGAGGTGATGCAGGACAGTGACCTGCAGGACGCGCTCTTCAAACAGATATTCTTTTCCGCTTGCGTCTTGCTGACGGAGATTCCGCTCGGCATTGCTATCGCCCTGTGCCTGCCGACGCGCAGCGGTTGGGCCTCGTCGCTCTCGCTAATTCTGTTGGCCCTGCCGTTGCTTATTCCCTGGAACGTGGTGGGCACCATCTTCCAGATCTTCGGCCGTGCCGATATTGGGCTTGCCGGTTTTCTGTTGAATGCGATGGGCATCAATTACAACTATGCGGCCAATTCCGTGGATGCCTGGCTAACCGTATTGGTGATCGATATCTGGCATTGGACGCCCCTGGTCGCCTTGCTGTGCTATGCCGGCCTGCGGGCAATTCCCGATGCCTTCTACCAGGCCGCGCGGATCGATGGCGCCAGCGCCTGGGCCGTCTTCCGCTATATTCAGTTGCCTAAACTGAAAGGCGTACTCACCATCGCCCTGCTGCTCCGCTTCATGGATAGTTTCATGATCTATACCGAGCCCTTCGTGCTGACCGGCGGCGGCCCGGGCAATGCCACAACCTTCCTCAGCCAGTATCTGACCAAGCTGGCCATCGGCCAGTTCGACATCGGACCGGCGGCAGCCTTCTCGATCATCTATTTCCTGATCGTGTTGCTGTTCTGCTTCCTGTTCTACACGGCATTGCAAAACGTCGAGCGCAGCAAGCAAGGATAGGGGATATCATGAGAAAGCGGCATGTCGCTTTGGTCTTTTACTTCTTACTGCTGCTGCTGCCGATCTATTGGCTGCTCAACATGTCCCTGAAGACCAATCAGGAAATCGTAAGCGTGCTGACCCTGTTCCCACAGCACCTGACTTTCGCCAACTTCGCCATCATTTTCACCGATCCCTCTTGGTATAACGGCTATATCAATTCGCTGAGCTACGTGCTCATCAATGTCGTGCTCTCGCTTCTGGTGGCCCTGCCAGCCGCCTATGCGTTTTCGCGTTACCGCTTCATCGGCGACAAGCATATGTTCTTCTGGCTGCTGACCAATCGGATGGCGCCGCCGGCGGTCTTCCTGCTGCCGTTCTTCCAGCTCTATTCCACGATCGGCCTGCTGGACACTTATTGGGCGGTTGCCCTGGCCCATATGCTCTTCAATGTCCCCCTCGCTGTTTGGATTCTCGAAGGCTTCATGTCCGGCGTGCCGCGGGAGATCGATGAAATGGCCTTCATGGATGGCTACAGCCTGCCGAAGTTCTTCCTGCTGATCTTCGTGCCGCTGATCAGGGCGGGTATCGGTGTCACAGCTTTCTTCTGCTTCATGTTCAGTTGGGTGGAACTACTGATGGCGCGCACCTTGACCTCGGTCGAAGCCAAGCCGATCGCCGCCACCATGACCCGCACGGTCAGCGCTGCCGGGATGGATTGGGGAGTCCTAGCCGCCGCCGGCGTGCTCACCATCGTACCGGGCGCCCTGGTGATCTATTTTGTGCGCAACTACATCGCCAAGGGCTTTGCCCTGGGCCGCGTCTAACAAGCGGCACGGGAGGAAATCACGATGGGATGGATGGCCTGGACAATGCCGACGGCGATCTTCTTCGTCGTCATCGGCCTGATGCTGCTCGGCATGACGATCTGGCAGGTCGTCTCGCCCTCTTTGCCGCGCAAGGGCTTTCTGCCAATCGTTACCACGCGCGGCGACCGGCTTTTTATCGGCCTGCTGCTGGCCGCCTATATTCATCTGGTCTGGCTGATGCTGCTGACCGCGCCGCTCTGGTGGGCGCTCGGCATCGCCGTTGTCTTGCTCGTCATTATCATGCGCTGGGGTTAGTGCGACCGGCGCATCACTCTACCGGAAGCGATGGGTAACCCTTCCGCCTGTCGGGCATACAAATCCGGTCTCGCAATGAGAAGGGATGAGGGAGTGGATCAATGAGCAATAAAAGAAAATTGCTCGTCTCTCGGCGTCGGGTGTTGCAAGGGGCGTCGGCCCTGGCGGTGTCCGGTTCCGTCGGCGGGTTGCTATGGCCGATCCGTGCGAAAGCCGACATGGCCGTGGCCGAGAAGTGGATTGATTCGGAATTCCAGCCGTCCAGCCTGTCACGCGACGAGCAGAAGGCGGAAATGGAATTCTTCGTCAAGGCGGCGGAGCCCTTCAAGGGCATGGATATCAATGTCGTCTCTGAAACCATCGATACCCATGTCTACGAATCCAAGACCCTCGCCAAGGCCTTCAGCGAAATCACTGGGATCAATCTGAAACATGATCTGATCCAGGAAGGCGATGTCATCGAAAAACTGCAAACGGAAATGCAGTCCGGCAAAAGCATCTATGATGCCTATGTCAACGATTCCGATCTGATCGGTACGCATTTCCGCTACGGCAAGGCGATTCCGATTTCCGATTTCATCACCGGTGAAGGCAAGGACGTCACGCTGCCGACGCTCGATGTCAATGACTTCATCGGCAAGAGCTTCACCACGGCGCCGGACGGCAAGCTTTACCAATTGCCCGACCAGCAATTCGCCAACCTCTACTGGTTCCGCCACGACTGGTTCAGCCGGCCCGAATTGCAGGAGCAGTTCCGCAACAAGTTCGGCTATGAGCTGGGTGTCCCCGTCAACTGGTCGGCCTATGAAGACATCGCCGATTTCTTCACCAATACGGTAAAGACGATCGATGGCGTCCGGGTCTATGGCCACATGGATTACGGCAAGAAGGATCCGTCGCTGGGCTGGCGTTTCACCGATGCCTGGCTGTCGATGGCGGGTGCCGGCGACAAGGGCATTCCCAACGGCCTGCCGGTTGATGAATGGGGCATCCGGGTCGAGGGCTGTGCACCCGCAGGCGCCTCGATCACCCGCGGCGGCGACACCAACGGCCCGGCCGCCGTCTATGCGCTGACGAAGTATATCGACTGGCTGAAGAAATACGCACCGCCAGAAGCCGCCGGCATGACCTTCTCGGAAGCCGGACCGGTGCCGGGCCAGGGTAATATCGCCCAGCAGATCTTTTGGTACACGGCCTTCACCGCCGCCCTGACCAAGAAGGGTCTGCCGGTCGTTAATGACGACGGCACGCCGAAATGGCGTATGGCGCCCTCGCCACACGGCCCCTATTGGGAAGAGGGCATGAAGCTCGGTTATCAGGATTGCGGTTCCTGGACCCTGCTGACCTCGTCCGATCCGGTGCGGCGCAAGGCCGCTTGGCTCTATGCGCAGTTCTGCATCTGCAAGACGACGTCACTGAAGAAAACGCTGGTCGGCCTGACGCCGATCCGCGAATCCGACTTGAAGACCGACGCGATGTCCAAAGCGGCGCCCATGCTAGGCGGCCTGGTCGAGTTCTACCGCAGCCCGGCCCGCGTCGCCTGGACGCCCACCGGTACCAATGTGCCGGATTATCCGAAGCTGGCGCAGCTTTGGTGGCAGAATGTCGCTTTGGCCGTCACCGGCGAGAAGACGCCGCAGGAAGCCATGGACAATCTCGCCAAGGAAATGGACCGCACCCTGAAGCGCCTGGAGCGGGCCGGCATGAAAAACTGCGCGCCGAAGCTCAATGCGGAAAAAAGCGCTCAGGAATGGTTCGATGCACCGGGCGCGCCGAAAGCCAAGCTCGATAACGAGAAACCGAAAGGCGAGACGGTCGCCTATGAGACTTTGCTGCAGGCCTGGAAAGAGGGCCGGGTGAAGTAACCTTCTATCTCCCCGAGACGGGCGGTATCGGCAACGATACCGCCCTTTTTATGACCTGGCAGGAACGATCAAGGCATCGACGGCGACGCAGCCATCGGCGTCAGCGATGACCGGATTGAGATCGCATTCGGCAATCAGGTCGCCAAGATCCGCCAGCATCACCGAGAAATTCGCG
Source organism: Dongia soli (assembly GCF_034044715.1). Taxonomy (NCBI): domain Bacteria; kingdom Pseudomonadati; phylum Pseudomonadota; class Alphaproteobacteria; order Rhodospirillales; family Dongiaceae; genus Dongia; species Dongia soli. The sequence goes on from NZ_JAXCLW010000003.1 coordinate 292,534, forward strand.
AAAGCCTCGGCCACTGCCGTCTTTGCCACTGCCGGCATGCCGCGATACCCGCCCATCAGCTTGCGCAGCGAGAGACGCTCGATCAGGCGTCCGGCGGACAGCCGATCGATCGGCGCCAAAGCAAATTGGCGATCGCTCAGCTGCTCGATCAATGTGCCGCCGGCACCGATCATCGCCAAGGGACCGAATTGCGCATCACGCAGCCCGCCAAAGGACAATTCCAAACCGCGCGCCGCCATCGGCATCAGCAGTACCTTGGCGCCCAGCCGTGATGTGAGATCCTCATAGGCGGCGGCAACCGCGTCATCGTCCTGCAGGCTGAGATGCACACCGCCGACATCGGATTTATGCAGAATGCCGGGCATCGCGGTTTTCATGACGACTGGGAAGCCAAGCCGACGCGCCGCTGATGCCGCATCGGATGCAGTCTCTGCCAAAGCGAAGGGCAAAGTCGGAATGTTGTAGTCGTCGAGCAGCGTCAGGCTTTCCGCTTCGCTCAGAACCTCGCCGCTTGTCAGCCGCTCCTGCCATTTCTGCCGCAGGCCCGCCGGGGCCGCCGCCGGATTCGGTGGGGGAAACCGCAATCCATCGCGATAGGTCATGGCCTTGCCGATCACCCGCAGGGTCGAGGCGATACCACTGAGAACCGGGATGCCGTCCGCCGTCAGTCCGGCCGCCAGGACGTCGCTGCCGGCGCTGCCGATATTGGTACTGATGACGATCGGTTTGTCGCTGCGCGCGAAGGCCTCCCGCATGGCCCGGGCATAGCCCTCCACCAGATGAAAACCATCACGCGTTTCGGCACAGAGCACGCCGAGCGCGCTAGCCGGATCCTGCATGAGCGCCGTCATCATATCGGCAAAAGCGGCTTCGTAATCATGCCCCGTGCCCCAGGCGTCCAAAGGATTGATCGGATCGAGGCCATGATCGAGCCGGGCGGCAAGCTTCGACTGCGTTTCCGCGCTGATCTCCGCAAACGGCACGCCGGCGTCTTCGGCGAGATCAACCATCAATTCGCGCAGCCCGCCGGAATCGTGCATGCTGGCCAGGCCACCGGCAGCCAGGTCGCGGAGGCCGGAAAAAAGACGCAAGGTGTTGGCGAAATCGTCCAGGTTATCGACCTCGATGACGCCGTAACGATCGAACAAGGCGCGATAGGCAGCATGGTTGCCGGCGACGGCGCCCGAATGACTGGCGGCCATGGCGGCGCTGGCAGCGGTGCGGCCAACTTTCAATGCAACCACGGCGACATGCCGTTCCCGTGCCCGTTCCAAGGCTTTCACGAAGCCGGCCGGATCGCGCACCGTTTCAAGGAACAGGCCGACGCAGCGTATATCCGGCTGCGCCAGAGCGAAATCGAGATAATCGGCGGCCGTCGTCACCAATTCCTGGCCGGATGAGACGGCCAGGCCAAAGCGCAGCCGCTTGTCGTTATGGCAAAGCGCGGAAAAGACCGTACCGGAATGGGTAATGAGGGCGATCCGGCCGGGCTTGATCCAGTCCGGCGGCGGAAAACCACAAACCCGCAACCCGAATTTCAAATGGTAGAAGCCCATGCAATTCGCGCCGCAGATCGGTATGCCGGCCGCGCGCGCGATTGCCGCCAGTCGCTTCGTCAAAGGTGGATCGCGATCTTCCGGAAGGTAGCAACTGCCGAACAAGGTGGCTGCACGAGCACCCGCCGCCACCGCTTCTTGCAAGGCGGCCTCGACGCGATGATTGGCGACGCCGATCACTGCGAGATCGACCTGCTCCGGCAGCGACGCCAGATCCGGATAACAACGCTGCCCGTCGATTTCCTGATAGGCCGGATTGACGAGATAAATCCGGCTGGGCGTTCCCGGTGCCGTCGCTGCAATGATCATGCCACGGCCGACCGAGTCCGGCTTCGGCGAAGCCCCGATCAACGCCACGCTGGCTGGCTTCAACAAAGGGTCCAGACGATGTGCGGGCATGAAGGTGCTCTTTCCCTGAGATTTCTCCGCCGCCCGCTTCTGGAGCTGTCCGGAAGGCCGGAGATCCAGTGACAGATAGGGGATTTGCAATAAACCGTCTATCCGGCGCGGAACTCATCGCCTCATGCTTTCCAATCATGCCGAGTTGCAGCCGACTCGCACGACATGTCAGTGATGAGGGCTGAGGAAAGGATCGAGCAACGTGTGCGGCCGCTTTAAACTCACCACCCCACCCGATGCGCTGGAAGCTCTGTTTGAGATTCGCTGCACGCTCAATCTCGCGCCACGATATAATATCGCGCCCACTCAGGAGGCTCCCGTCATCGGGCTTGGCCAGGAAGGGCGGCGGGAATTGCGCTTGTTCCGCTGGGGCCTGGTTCCCGCCTGGGCGAAGGACACCAAGATGGCCGGGTCGATGATCAATGCCCGGTCGGAAACCGTGCACGAAAAGCCCGCTTTCCGCCAAGCTTTTGCCAAGCGCCGCTGCCTGATCCCGGTGGACGGCTTCTACGAATGGCAGAAGCCCGGTGAGCAGGAAGCCGAGAGGCTGGGCAAGATCCCGGTACTGCTCACCCTGCCGAACCAGCAATGCTTCGCTTTCGCGGGGTTATGGGAAGGTTGGAAAAATCCCGACGGGACGATCCTGCGCAGCTTTACCATCATTACCACGACGGCGATTCCAGATTTGCAGCAGTTGCATCATCGAATGCCCGTCATCCTGCCGCCGCAGGCCTATACCGCCTGGCTCGATCCAAGCACATCGGAGGCATTCCTGCGCGACCTGCTTCAGCCTTACGAGGTGCAGCCGATCACGCAGACACCGGTCGGCAATGCCGTGAGCAGCGTTCGCAACGACGATGCGCGCTGCGTGGAACCACGCCCGTTAATTCCAACCGAACTGGCGCTCGATTGGCCGGAACAACGCGCCGGACGCTGATATTCGCCTGAAAAGCGAAACCTGCTCCCGGCATGCAGGATTTTCATGTGGGACATGCCGGTCATTTGCAACCTCGACAGCCCCCCGGCTAATGCTGGATAGTGTCGGCAAACCAATCCGGCGCGCCGGTCCCCATAGGACCCTGGCCGGCGCATAGATCATCAGGGGGAATCATGGCTATCAATATCATCGACCCGCAGTCGCCCGGCCGGCCACATGTGGACAGCTACTGGGCTCAGACAGCTGGCGACGAGGTCGAAAATACCCCCTCGATCCGCGGCGATATCGACATCGACGTCGCCATCATCGGCGGTGGCTATACCGGGCTTTCCACCGCCTATCATCTGGCCAAGGAATTCGGCCAGACGGCCCATGTGCTGGAAGCCAACCAGATCGGATGGGGCTGCAGCGGCCGCAATGGCGGCTTCGCCTCGATCGGCATCGGCAAAAGCAGCATCGACGGCTGGATCCGGCGTTGGGGCCTGGAAGGCGCGCGCAACAGTTTCGAGCAGAGCCGCGATGCCGTCCGCCTGGTTCACGGCCTGTTACGCGAGGAGGCTATTGATGCTCAGCCGACCCCTGACGGTGGCCTGGAACTGGCGCATCAACCCAGCCGGGTCAAAAATCTGATCGAAGATCAGCGTTTCATGAAGGAAAAACTCGGGGTCGAAACTCGGATTCTGAGCAAGCAGGAACTGGAACGCGACCATTTGATCAGCCGCGAGGCGCATGGCGCGCTGTTCTACGAAGAAGGTTTCGCTCTGCATGCGCTGCGTTATGCCCGGGGCATGGCGCGCGCGGCACAGAAGCACGGTGCAATCCTTCACAGCTCCTCGCCGGTTCAAGCCTGGCGGCGTGATGGCAAACGTCACCTGCTGTCGACGCCGGGCGGCATTGTCCGGGCAAATCAAGTGGTGATCGCCGGCAATGGCTATACCGGTGACCGCCTGCATTCGCATATCAACGGCCGGCTGCTGCCCGTCCTCTCCAATATCATCGTGACCCGGCCGCTCACCGAAGCCGAACGGCAATCGGTCAATTGGCTGACCTATCGCAAAATCTGGGATACCCGCCATCTGCTGTTCTATTATCGCCTGCTGCCCGACAATCGCATCCTTTTCGGTGCGCGGGGCGGCATTGAGGATACGCCCGAAAGCCGGGCAGAACGCCGGGCCTGGCTGATCCGCCGATTGGGCGAGATGTTTCCGCCGCTGGCCAAGGTCGATATCGAGTATTTCTGGAATGGCTGGGTCTGCGCCACCTACGACAAGAACCCGCATGTCGGCACGAGCGATGAAGGCACCGTACATTATGCCCTGGGTTATATCGGGACCGGCGTCGCGCTGTCGACTTATTGCGGTAGGTTGCTCGCGCATCAATTGACGGGCTCCAAGACGCTCCAGGCCAGCAGCCTGTTGCGCGTGCCCTTGCCGCGTTTCCCCTTTCCGGCATTCCGCCGCGTCTATCAACGGGTCATGTATCAGATGTACGAATTCCAGGATCAGCGTTCCTGAACCATGACAGTCGGCTCCGTGGCGATGGAAACGCGCTATCAGTCAACCTGGTTTCGGTATGTCGTGGGGCCGCTTTTCCTACTTGCCATGGGCCTTGGCTGGAGCGGCAGCTATACCTTGGCAAAGATCGCCACGACGCGCGGCGCATCTCCCTTCGGCATGACGATTTGGGAGGGGCTGGGTAGCGGCCTTCTTCTGCTTTTGGTCTGCGCCTTCATCAGGCGCTGGCCACGCTTCGATCGCCGGCATCTGATTTATTATACGATCAACGGCCTGATCGGGTTGTCCTTGCCCTCGGTCATCCTGCTCTGGGTTTCACCACACCTGCCAGTCAGTATCACCACCCTGCTGATTCCCCTGGCACCGGTGGTTACCTATCTTTTCGTCGTTCTGTTGCGGCTCGAACGGTTTCTCGCCTTGCGCGCGCTTGGCGTATTGCTGGGCTTTGCCGGGGTGTTGATGATCGTGCTGCCGCGCAACAGCTTGCCTGATACGTCGATGGTCGGCTGGGTGTTGATCGGTCTGGTTGCCTCGGTACTTTATGCGTCACAGAATGTTTATATCGCGCTGAAATGTCCGCCCGGGGCCGATGCCCTGTCGCAGACGGCTGCCATGCTTTTCATCGGTGGCCTGGTGATTGTACCCTTCGCCTGGGCAACCGACGGCTTCATCTCGCCGTTTCGCGCCTGGGATATCGTGACCTACTGCGCTTTCGGCATGATGGTGATCAATGCCCTCTTCACCATCGCCTTTGTCTGGTTGATCCAGGTCATCAGTCCCGTTTTCGCGTCGCAGAACGCCTATACCATCACACTGTGTGGCACTTTCTGGGGATGGCTGGTCTTCGGCGAGATGCATACCGCCTGGATCTGGGGCTCCCTTGCCGCCATGGTCGTTGGCGTCATGCTCGTAACGCTGGTCCGGGATCGACGGCAGATATCACTTGCGACGCGCGCCGTCGAAGAGGCTTAACCGCTTCAACTAGCGACGATCGATGAGATGCATGAACGATCCGGAAACCACGCCATGCCGATGGCCGGCAATGCCAAGCTCCCGCCCCTGTGCATCGCGCATCTCAAAGAGCTTGCCGCCCTCGTCTTCCTGCAGGATCGTGGCGTAGTGGAATTCATGGCCCCTGAATGAGTCGCCGGCACGTCCGAGCGCATTAGCGGCGAGAAGCCGGAGCTCTCGATAACCGAGATGCAGTTTGCGCTGTGCGAAAGAGGTTTCCAGCGGCAGCAGGCCGAGCATTGCGTGACGGTGCCCCTCCGCATCGGTAACCGCCCGCCCCAAGACCATATAGCCGCCGCATTCGCCATAGATGGTCACGCCGCGCGCGGCCGCATCACGCAAGCCGTCGAGAAAACAGGTGTTAGATGCCAGCTTACCGGCATGCAGTTCCGGATAGCCTCCCGGCAGGAAGATGGCATCGGCCGTCTTGGCTGCCGTTTCATTGGCTAATGGCGAGAAGAAACTGAGTTCCGCACCCGCTTTGCGCCAAGCCAGCAACTGCCCTGAATAGGCGAAAGCAAAGGCGATATCCTTGGCGATGGCGATATGCTGGCCGAGCGGCGGCAGCAAAGCCCGTGGCGGCTTTCCCGTATCTGGCGAGTCGATAGCGATCGGCTGAGCGGCGGCGATCAAGCGATCGATCTCCACATGGGTCGCCATGTGATCGGCCGCCCTCTGCAGGAAGCGTGGCAGATCACCATGTTCTGCCGCCTGGACCAGACCGAGATGCCGGTCCGGCAAAGCAAGATGGGCTATTTGCGGCACGAAGCCGAAAACCGGCAGGCCGAGTTGATCGAAAGCCTGGCGCAGGATTTCGACGTGCCGGGCGCCGCCGACATTGTTGCAGATGACGCCGGCGATATGCACGCCCGGGTGATGGTTGCGCATCCCCCGCGCGACGGCTGCCGCCGTTGCTCCCTGGCCTTTGACATTCAAGACCAGGATGACTGGCCAACCCGTCATTGCCGCGAGCTGCGCCGTCGAGCCGATCGGCAAGATATCGGCCACCGCGCCCGCCGGCATGGCCGCGCCGTCGAACAGCCCCATGACGCCTTCAACAACCAGCAGGTCTGCCGGCGTGGATGCATCGATCAAGGCTGCGAGGCTGGCTGGCCGCATGGCCCAGGGATCGAGATTGAAGCAATCCGCGCCGCTGGCGGCGGCATGGAAGGCGGGGTCGATATAATCGGGTCCGATTTTGCAGCCCCGCGCCGCGATACCCTGCCTCGCCAGCAAATGAAGAAGCCCCAGCGTCAGCGTTGTTTTGCCGCTGCCGGAAGCGGCGGCGGCAATGATCAGGCCGCGAGGGATCGAGGCTCGGGGCCGGCTGTCAGCGCCGACATCCACGCTTTATCCAACCTGTGTCTTGTTTCGGTGCCCGAGGGGATCGGGCGTCAGGATGCGGCCGTCCAGCGCACCGATCCAATCGAGCGCCGCACGCAGACGCACGACCTCGCCCACCACCACGATGGCCGGTGGTTCGATCCCGCTTGCCTCGACCGCAGCCGAGCAGGCCGCCAGTGTCGTCTCCAGCACCCGTTGCTCCGATGTCGTCGCCTTGCTGACCACCGCTACCGGTTCATCCGGCCTGCGGCCGGCCTGTTGCAGCCTCTCCGCAATCTGCCCGATATGTTTCAAGGCCATGTAGAGCACAATGACGGGCGACCCTTTGCCCAGCGACATCCAGTCGATACCGTCTGGCACGACGCCCGATGCATCATGGCCGGTAATGAAGGTCACGGCGGAATTGCAGTCCCGATGGGTCACCGGGATACCCGCATAAGCGAGGCCGCCGATACCGGCGCTGACGCCCGGCACGATGCGGAACGGAATGCCGGCTTCGACCAGGCTCAGAGCCTCCTCGCCGCCGCGTCCAAAAACGAAAGGATCGCCCCCCTTCAAGCGCAACACCCGCTTGCCCTCGCGCGCCAATTGGATGAGGCGCAGCGAAATATCGGGCTGCTTGGCCGAAGGCTTTCCGCCGCGTTTGCCGGCATATTCCAGCACAGCGCCGGGCCGTGCCAGATCGAGCACCGCCTGATCGACCAGCGCATCATAGACGATGACATCCGCCTGGCTGAGGCCGCGTACGGCCAGCAAGGTCAACAATCCGGCGGCCCCCGGACCGGCGCCGGTGAGCCAGACCCAGCCGGGCTGCAATTCCGGTAAGCTATCGAGCAATTTGTTCATGCGGGCATCCTAGTTTTCCGCCGCGGCCAGACTAGTCAAATTTGGACATCGACCGCTAGAATAGCGTCATGACTCGCAAGCCAAAAGACCTTCCCCAGGCCCTGCGGCGCGGCTGGACCACCGGAGCCTGCGCCACCGCAGCGACGAAGGCCGCCTTGACCGCGCTGCTGACGGGGCAATTTCCCGATCCGGTAACCATAACCTTGCCCAAAGGCGAACAGCCGAGCTTCACCCTGGCTCGCACCGAAAAACTGGCCGATGGGCGTTACATGGCGGCCATTATCAAGGATGCCGGGGACGATCCCGATGTGACGCATCTCGCCGAGATTCGCGCCAGCCTGCGCCTCTTGCCTGCAGGCCAGGGCATCGTCTTTCGCGGCGGCCCTGGTGTCGGTATGGTGACCAAGCCCGGATTGCCCATCGGGGTCGGCGAACCGGCGATCAACCCTGTTCCACGCAAGCTGATGCGTGATGTCGTCAACGAACTGATGACGGCGCATGGAAAACAGGCCGATGTCGAAATCGAAATCTCTGTGCCGCATGGCGAGAAACTGGCGGAGAAAACCTGGAATCCGCGGCTCGGCATTCTAGGCGGTATCTCTATCCTCGGCACCACCGGCATCGTCAATCCGTTTTCATGTTCGGCCTGGATCGCCTCGATCCATCGCGGCATTGATGTCATCCGCGCTGCGGGGTTACCGCATGCCGCCGCTTGTACCGGTTCGACCACGGAAGCTGCCGTGCAGCAACGCTACGGCCTCCCCGATTTCGCCTTCATCGATATGGGGGATTTTGCCGGCGGCACGCTGAAATATCTGCGGCTCCATCCGATACCGCGGCTGACGCTTGCCGGCGGCTTCGGCAAGATCTGCAAGCTGGCGGATGGCTGCCTCGATTTGCATTCCGGCCGTAGCCAGGTCAGCTTCGACAGTCTTGCCAAATCCGCGGCGGCGTTGGGTGCCGTCCCGCAACTGGTCGATCGCATGAGCGAAGCGAATACGGCGATGGAGGTCCTGGAACTTGCACAGGCCGCAGAACTGCCCTTGGCCAATGCGATCGCAGAGAAGGCCCGGGCGGTTGCTGCCGAAGCCTGCGATCATGCCGTCAGCATCGAAATCCTGATCTACGACCGCAAGGGTGTCTTGGCCGGCCATGCCGATTTCGCAGCCTAAGATTCTCCTGCTCGGCGGCACCGGCGAGGCCAATCAATTGGCCGCCAGGCTGCGCGAAGTTACCGACCTGCCGGTTGTCACTTCGCTGGCCGGCCGTACCCGCGCCCCGCGCCTGCCCGATGGCGAGGTTCGCGTCGGCGGCTTCGGCGGCGTCGGAGGTCTGACCGATTATCTGCGGCGCCATGATATCCGCCTGATCATCAATGCCACGCATCCCTATGCGGCGCAGATGAGCGAGAATGCCAGAGCTGCAGCCACGGCTGCGGACGTATCGTTGCTGCGCCTGTTGCGGCCGGCCTGGCGGCGCGATCCGTTGGATATCTGGATTGAGGTGGAATCGACTGCTGCCGCAGCCGATATCTGCAGATGGCACGGGCAGCGGATTCTTCTTAGCCTCGGCGGCTCCGATCTGGCGCCCTTCGCAAAAAATACCCGTAGCCATTTCATCGTTCGCATGGTTGACCCGCCGAAGCAAGAACCGCCGCTCGAACGCTACGAGCTGATCCTAAGCAAGGGTCCATTTTCCTGGATCGACGAGCGGCGCCTGATGATGGAACACGAGATCGACCTGATCGTCAGCAAGAACAGCGGTGGCCTCGCGACCTATGCCAAGATCGATGTCGCCCGCGATCTTGCAGTTCCAGTCGTCATGATCGACCGGCCGGCCATCGCGAAACAGCCGGGCTGCCCGGTCGCGGACAATATCGATCAGGCGCTGACCTGCGTGGCCGCCTGGGCAAGTTCCGAGGCGGGTGCAGCGCGCAAGTGACGCACAGGCGAGCACAAGGCAACCAGAGCCGATAGCGAATAGCCGCCGACTGCCAGCCACAAAACACCATCCAGGCCGAGGACCGGCACCAGCAGACCCGCAATTGCTGCGCCGAGGGGCACCGGCCCGTCATTGACGACGCGCACCGTCGCGCTGACGCGCGCCAGCTGTTCCTGCGGCATCAGGCTCTGCCGCAAATGCCGCTCGTGGATGGCGAAATAGCTCGTCACGCCATCCTGCAGGATTTGCTGAGCGATCAGGAGTGGAATTGCAACCACGGGCAACAGCCCGGCCGTCGGCAATAAGGCGAGGCCCAGAGTCTTGACCGCGAAGGCAGCAATGATGCCGGGCCCTACCGGCAGCCAGCCTGCGGTCCAGCGCACAAGAAACGTTCCCAGAAGCGACGCGAGACCGCCGGCGGCAATGATGAACCCAAGTTCTCCCGGTGACACATGCAGATGCTGGATGACATACAAGACATAAAAGGGTCCCATCATCGCCCCGAAAAACGTCCGCAAGCCGCGCGCGATCAGCAATGGCCGCAGCAATGGCTGCTGCCAGAGCGCCCTGAAGCCACCGCGAATATCGCCCCAGAGATCGCGCCGCTGTTGGCGGTCGATGGCGACCGCCGCTTCTGGCCGGCGGATGCGTAACAGCAAGATGGCTGAGAGCAAATAGGAGAGCGCATGGATCAACAAAGTCATGGGCGCAGTGATGATCTGGACCAGCATGCCGCCGATCGGTGGGCCGATCACTTCCGCCGTCGCATCCACGGTCTCACGCTGGCTGTTGGCCCGCAGCAGAACGACCCGATCGACCAGCGAGGGCAAATGCGCCTGATCGGCGATGTCGAAGAACAGTGACAAGGTCGTCACCAGCGCAACGACGACAACTAGCTGAGTTAGTCCGAGCAGGCCGAACCAGGCCGCGAGCGGCACTGACATTAAGACGGCGAAACGCAGGAGATCCGAAGCGATCATGACCGGTCGCCGTCGCCGCCGGTCCAGCCAAGCGCCTGCCATGAGGCCAAGAACGAGGACCGGCAAGGTGGAGGCGACGCCGATCAGGCTGAGCTCGCCTGGCGTCGCCTGCAGAACCAGAACGGCAGTCAGCGGCACCGCCTCTCGCGCTACCTTCGTTCCCATGCTTGAGGTGGCGAAGGCGGCCAGCAGATATCTGAAATCGCGATCCGCCATGGCGGATCAGCCGGCTGCCTTCTTCTTTCCCGGCCGCAAGACGTGCTGATGATCGACGTGGTAGAGCCGGCTGTCGTTGAAATCGCGCCGGCCCAGCACATGCCCGACAAAGATGAGCGCCGTTCGCGTCACTTTCATGGCTTTCACCTTGGCCTTGATATCAGCCAGCGTACCGCGCACGATTTCCTGGTCCGGCCAGCCGACACGGAAAGCGATGATCACTGGGCAATCTTCGCCATAATGCGGCGTCAACTCGGCAACCACTTTGTGGATGTTGCGGATCGACAGATGGATCGCCAAGGTCGCGCCGGATTTACCGAGCGTTGCCAGATCTTCGCCCTCAGGCATGGGCGACGCTTCGCCATCGGTCCGGGTGATGATGATGGTCTGGCTGATCTCCGGCAAAGTCAGCTCGCTTTTGAGCGCCGCAGCTGCTGCAGCGAAAGCGGGCACGCCGGGCGTTACGTCATAGGTGATGCCAAGCTCATCCAGCCGGCGCATCTGCTCGGCTGTCGCGCCATAGATCGACGGATCGCCAGAATGCACGCGGGCGACCGTCTTGCCCGCGTCGATCGCCTCTTTGATATGCGAAATGATCTCGTCCAGATGCAGGGGCGCGGTATCGATCACCACCGCGTCGGGCCGCGCTAGCGCAACGATTCCCGGTGGCACCAGCGAACCTGCATAGAGCACGACCGGCGCGTCTTCGATCAGACGCTTGCCCTTGACGGTGATCAGTTCCGGATCGCCCGGCCCTGCACCGATGAAATGAACCATGCTCATGCTTTGCCCCCAGCCAGCTTTTGTCCGCCATCGGACCGAATAGTCATCTTCTTCTCATAACCGCGCGGCGTATAGACCCAAACACCGCCATCGGGCCGCTGTACCACACGACTGGCGCTGCTGCCGACCTGGACCAAGGTCAGCATATCGACATCATCGACATTGAGATCGGTCAGATGCACCACGCGCAAGGTCTCACCAGGACGGCCGAGATTGCGCGCCAACAGGACCGGCGTGTCGCCTGGCCGATGCTGCAGCAGGATCTCCTTGGCCGCGGCAAGTTGCGTGCGGCGGCGCTGCGACACCGGATTATAGAAGGAGATGACGAAATCGCCTTCCGCCGCCGCTTTCAACCGCTGCTCGATGGCCGGCCAGGGCGTCAGCAGATCGGAAAGCGAGATGGCGCAGAAATCATGGCCCAGTGTCGCGCCGATACGCGCGGCTGCCACCTGCATGGCCGACACACCCGGCAGGCCGGTGATCTCCAGCCGCTCCCAATCCGGATTGCGCTCCTTATCGATCAGTTCATAGACCAAGGTCGCCAGGGCATAGATACCCGCGTCACCCGAACAGACCAGTGCGACGTCCTTGCCCTGGGCCGCGAGATCGAGCGCAATCCGCGCCCGGGCTTCCTCGGCGCCAAGATCGGAATCGTGCAGACCCTTGCCCTGCGTCAATGGCCCCAGCAGATCGAGATAGAGCTTGTAGCCGACGAAATCGCTCGCTTTGCGCAGGGCGGCATCGACCTCATGGGTGCGCGATGCGGCAGCACCCGGCCCGATGCCGACAATGGCGAGGCTGCCGCGCGCCCGACCGATGCTCGTCGGATCGACGATGCCGGTAGCGCGAGCAACGGCGCAGGTCGCGCGATTGCTGCGCTGTTTCGGCAGGATCAACGCACCGGACGCGCCGACACCGGCAAGGGCCGCGCCCTCGGCAACGCCATGACAGCCGGTCTCTTGAAACACGATCTCCGACGGATTGACGAGACGGGGCGCCTGGGCTTCCAATTCCGCCGCGGTGAAGACCCGTACCGGCACACCAAGCTCGCGAGCCAAGGCATGAATGGCCGGCTCCGCGGCTTTCAAAGCAATGGTGGCGATGCAGGCGACGGATAGCGGCGAGATGCCGGCGTCGGCGAGGGAACGCCGCGCCAGATCGCTCACTTCTTCGAGGGGCGCCAGCCGCTCGCAACCGATGCCCAGAACCACGGTCTTCGGCCGATAGACGAGATCGGCCGAAGCATCCTTGCGATCGCTGATCAGAATGGTCTTCCGGCCGCCGCTAGGGACGATGCCGTTGACCCCGCTCAGCCAGGTGGCTTCAGCGCCGCCCTCGATCTGCAGAGTGACCGTCTCGCTGGCGAGCAACGCCGCCGCTACCGGCTTTGCCTGGGCGATATCCTCGATCACCCAGCCGCTCGGCGGTTCATCCAGGGCGATGCCCAGCTTGAGATCGCCGGCCGTGGTAATAGCTGCGTGACCCTGTAAGGCAGCAGCGACATCGCGCGCCAATTGATTGGCGCCATGATGACCACCAAGCAGCGGCACCACACTGGATCCATCGGCAGCGACAGCAAGGACCGGCGGTTCCGATACTTTATCCGTCAGCACCGGGGCGAGGCCGCGAATGAGTATACCCGCGGCACAGATGCCGATGATGGGCCGGCCAGCCAGGAACAAGTTCCGCAAATGTGCTGGTGTTTCCGTAAAGGTGAGATCGGCATCGTCGATCCGCGCGGCGAGACTATGGATTTCCGCAGCCGGCACAGCGGCCTTGATACGTTGCGCGAGAGCGAGGCTGCCGCGCGACAGCACAATGATCGCGGCGCGCATGTCGTTTTGCATCATCATGACCAGGCATCCCCCCGGCGATGCATCAGCAGCATGGAGAAATACGGTACCGCATCCTCGCTGAGTTCGTTCAATTTCATCACTTTCTGATTATCCAGCGTTGCCCGCTCGACATAGCGCGTATTGGCTTCAAGACCGAGCTCACGCAGCACGCGACGGATCTTGGGGAAATGCCGGCCGACCTTGATGATCGCCGCCGCTTCCGCGCTCGCCAGGTTTTCGCGCAATTGCTCCTCCGGCAAGGGTCCCGGAATGATGGTCAGGACATCGTTGCGTGCCGCCAAAGCCCCCCGGCTCGCCACCGCGCAAGCCATCAATGACGAAACACCCGGCACGACTTCGACGCGGCAACGGCCGGCCATGCGAGCATAGAGATACATGAACGATCCATAAAAAAACGGATCGCCCTCGCAGAGCACGACGACAGTCTTGCCCGCTTGCGCGGCGCGAATGAGTTCTTCCGCTGCCCCTGTATAGATATCGTCCTTGGGAAACTGGCCGTCGCCGATATTCATGCGGATCGCCAATTCCGGCCGGCCCGCCGTCAGATAAGGCGCCGCGATTGTCCGGGCGAAACTGTCGCCGGTTTCCGGCGCCGGATAAGCAATCAGATCCGCTGCTGCGATCAGGCGCGCCGCCTTCACTGTCAGCAATTCCGGATCGCCCGGTCCAACACCGATGCCGTAAATAATACCTGTCATCACTTCGAACTCTGTTTCACCTGTGTATCGACCACTGCGTGATCGGCATTAAAGGCTTCCAGCCATGATAGGGACCGATCGGCGCGGCCCGCGACACCGCGATGCGGGTAAGCTCCCCGCCGAGTTTCTGCCAGGCTGCCAATAAAGTTGCCTCGCCTTCCAAAGTCACCGCATTGGCGACCAGCCGCCCGCCGGGCTTCAGTGCGCCCCAGGCTGCTTCGACGAGACCGGCCTCGCTCAACCCGCCGCCGATGAAGATGGCGTCCGGCTGCTTCAGGCCGGCAAAGATTTCCGGCGCACGGCCGGCGATCAATTTCAACTGCGGCACGCCGAGGTTGAGCGCATTCTGTTCAATCACGCGCTGGCGCTCGGGATCGGATTCGATGGCGATCGCATTAGCAGTGCGATGCTGGCGCAGCCATTCAATGGCAACGGAGCCACTGCCGGCACCGACATCCCAGAGCAACTGCCCCGGCATCGGCTGCAAGGCGGCCAAGGTCGCCGCCCGCACTTCGCGCTTGGTCAGTTTGCCATCATGGAGAAAGGCGTCATCCGGCAAGCCGAAACCGCGATGCAACAGACGCGTGCCGGGTCCTGCCTTGCATCTGACCGCGACCGTGTTGAAATCGGCGATCGACTGATCCTGCCACTCCGCTGCCTTGCCGGTCACGATGCGCTCGCGTGGTCCGCCCATATGTTCGAGGACGATGACATCGCTGTCGCCATAACCCAGCGCCGTCAAGCGCCGAGCGACTTCGGCCGGCGTCTGGCCGTCATTGCTGAGGATCATCAGCCGGTGATCCGGCGCGACCGCCGCCGCCAGCAATTCAGGCGGCCTCCCATGTAGGGTCAGGCATTCGACCTCGGAAAGCGGCCAGACCAACCGCGCGGCTGCCAATGTGAAAGCGGAAAGATGCGGATAAATGGCGATCTCGTCCCGCCCAACATGCTTGGCGAAGGTGACGCCGATCCCATAATGCATCGGATCGCCGGTCGCCAAGACAACGACAGGTTTTCCGCGCCAGCCGAGCACCTCGTCGACCGTCAATCGCAGAGGCGAGGCCCAGGTGATCTTGCGGGCCGGTATATCTGGCAGCATGGCCAGATGCCGGTCGCCACCGACGATCAGTTCGGCGCGCTCGATCAAGCCTCGAAGCATGGGAGCGACGCCCTCAATGCCGTCCTCACCGATGCCGATGATGCTGAGCCAGGCTGTCATAGATTGCCTCGCAACTCTTCGCTGCTGAGCGCATTGATCGCCGCCGCCGCGATCGCGCTGCCGCCCCGCCGACCGCTGAGGGTCAGACAGGGCACGCCAAGATCGGCGGCAATCAAGGCATCCTTGGATTCGGCTGCGCCGACAAAACCGACGGGGAAACCGAAGATCGCCGCCGGCTTCGGGCCGCCCGATTCGATCATTTCGATCAGATGAAACAAGGCGGTCGGCGCATTGCCGATCACGGCGACGGAGCCCGCCAGGACATCGCGCCACATCTCGACCGCGGCCGCCGAACGTGTCGTGCCGAGTTTAACTGCCAAATCGGCGAGGCCGGGCGCGTTGATATCGCAACGGATATCCGTCGATGGGAAGAAGCGCTTGATAATGCCGGAAGCCACCATCTGAGCATCGCAAAGAATCGTCGCGCCGGCAGCGAGCGCCTGGCGCGCCGCGCCGATGGGGTCACCGCGCCAGGCCATATTGCCTGGCAGATCAGTCATGCCGCAAGCGTGAATCATGCGAATGGCCACAGGCCGCAGAGTCTGCGGCAAGGCCGCCAGATCAGCTTCCGCCTCGATCGTCGCATAGGACTGCCGATAGATCGCCTGCGGATCACGCTCATAGACAAATGCCATGACAGCCTGCTCCTTTAGCAGCTTACCTCACAGCCGTTCCGGATTGCGCTTCCCGGGGCCATGCGGGTGATCGGCATGGGGATGCGGAAAATGCGTGTGAGTATGACCATGGCCATGATCATGGCCATCGCTGTGCCCGTGATGATGATGATGATGGTTGTGATCATGGTCATGTGCATGGTGATGATGATGGTCATGATCGTGGCCGTGATCATGGTGGTGATGATCATGGTGGTGGTGAGCGTGACCGCGGGCATGAGGATCGCCATCCGTGCCAATGCCTTCGACGTGATGGTGATGGCTTTCCTGGACGCGCCCCACTTCTGCCTCGAAGCCCAGCACCTGGGTGCGGTACTTGCAGAGCTGGCAGTTCATCTTGTTCTCGCCGCTCAGGATTTCCCGCACCCGTTCTGCAAAGGCATCAAGGATCAAAGGATGATCGTTGAGGTAATCCGCCTTGAGGAACTCGATCTCCGGATGGCGCGCGGCCATTTCATCGGTAATCGAATAGATCCGCTTCACCAGGATGCCGGTGAACAGGAAATAGGGGAAAACGATGATGCGCTTATAACCCAGCTTCACCGCATGTTCGAGGCCGGGACCGACCAGCGGAAAGGTGACACCGCTATAGCAGACTTCCATCCAGCCGAAACCCATGCCTTCCCACAGCATGCGAGCGACCTTGGAGATATTGGAGTTGGCGTCCGGATCGGAGGTGCCACGGCCGACGACCATCAACAACGTCTCGGTGCGCGGCACCTGACGCTCCGCCTTCTTTTCCGCCGCTTCAATCCGCTCTGCCGCTACCTGCAGCAGCTTGGTATCGACCGCCAGTTCCCGCCCGTAATTGATGGTCAGGCCCGGGTGCTGTGCCTGATAGGTATTGAGGACCGATGGGATATCGTCCTTGGCATGGCCGGCAGCAAACAGCATGCCCGGCACGGCGAGAATACGGTTAACGCCACGTTCACGCAGCCGGTCCAGGCCGTCGCGGATGATGGGGCGGGCGAATTCCAGAAAGCCGTAATCCGCCGGATATTCCGGCAGGCGCTCGGCGATACCGGCGGCAACGGCCTTGAATTCCGTGATCGCCTCTAGATCGCGACTACCATGGCCGCAGACCATGACGCCAAGCTTCTCCATCATCTTCTCCTTGTCACGCCGTTATTGACGCGATCCCGTGAATCGGCCAATGAAAGTTGCCATGTTCGATGCGCTTACCCACTGGAACCATCTCGGTTCCTTGCTGATCGCCTTGCTGATCGACGCAGCGGTGGGCGATCCGCATTGGCTTTATCGCCGTTTGCCGCATCCGGTGGTCTGGATCGGCCGCGTCATCGCACGGGCGGACGAGCAGCTCAATCGCGCCAGCGACACGCCTAGTCGCCGCAAGATCATGGGGATAGCCGCCACCGCCGCGCTGCTCTTGGGGTCTCTCGTGATCGGCGCCCTGCTGCAAGCTATGTTGCTGAAATTGCCCGGCGGCGGCCTCTGGCTGGCGATCGCGATCAGCAGCCTGATCGCCCAGAACAGCCTTTACGATCACGTCGCCGCCGTCGCCAGCGGCCTGGAGACGAGCGGTGCCGAGGGCGGCCGGATTGCCGTTTCCCGCATCGTCGGCCGCGATCCGGAAGCCCTGGACCGGGCCGGTATCAGCCGGGCGGCGATCGAATCGCTGGCGGAAAACTTTTCCGACGGCATCGTCGCGCCGGTCTTCTGGGCGGCTTTGCTCGGCCTGCCCGGCATCCTGGCCTACAAGGCGATCAATACTGCCGACAGCATGATCGGCCACCGTACGCCACGCCACCAGCAATTCGGCTGGGCCGCGGCCCGAGTGGACGATCTGCTTAACCTCATTCCCGCCCGCTTGAGCGGCCTGTTGCTGGCCGCGGCTACTTTGTTCGTGCCTGGGGCGAATCCCAGCAAAGCGCTCAGCGCCATGTGGCGCGATGCGCGCCGTCACCGCTCGCCCAATGCCGGCTGGCCGGAAGCGGCCATGGCCGGGGCGCTGGGCCTCGCGCTGAATGGGCCGCGCCGCTACCACAACCAGCTGGTGATGGATGCCTGGATGGGATCGGGCGGTACACCCTATGCCAGCGCCAATGACATCCGCCGCGCCTTGCTGCTTTATGTCATTGCGTGCCTTATCCAAGGCGTCATCCTGATGGCGGCGATCTGGTTTAGCCATTAGCGATCTCCAGCATCCGGTCGAGATCGGCATGCCTTTCGAGATGATCGGCCAGACCGTCGAGGAGACTATCCACCAATGCATCATAAGAAAGACCGCTGGCATCGCGTTTCCGCAGACGGTTCAGGAAGGCGTTGCGGAATTCGTCAGCCGCGAAAAGGCCGTGAACATAGCAGCCCATGACCCGGCCATCGGTGCTGCACGCGCCATCGGCATGGCTACCCAGCACCAGCATCGGCCGCGCCAGACCAGGGCCCGATGTGACGCCGATATGCATCTCATAGCCCCGTACCGGCATGTCAGTCACAATGTCACGGCCACTGACTTCCGTCAGCGTCTTGGCGCCTGACAAGACGGTGGTGATATCGAGCAGGCCCAGCCCGGCGCAGCTTCCCGCCGGCCCTTCCGTGCCATCCGGATCATCCAGCCGCATACCCAGCATCTGATAGCCGCCACACAAACCGAGCACCCAGCCGCCACGCCGGACATGAGCTTTCAGATCGATATCCCAGCCGGCGGCGATCAGCGCCTGCAAATCGCCGATTGTCGATTTTGAGCCCGGCAAGAGCACGAGGTCGGCATCGCCCGGCAATGGCTGCCCCGGTGAGAGTATCTCCAGCCGCACATCGGCCTCCGCTCGCAACGGATCGAGATCGTCGAAATTCGAGATGCGCGGCAAACGCGGTACGACGATCTTGATATAGCCGTTCCGCCGCGCTTCATAACTATCGAGCGCCACCGCATCCTCTGCCGGCAGGAGATGCGCCCGCTCGAACCAAGGTATGACGCCGAGCCCCGGCAGACCGGTTTTCTGCTCGATGATCCGCAGGCCATCGGTAAACAAGGCGATGTCGCCACGGAACTTATTGATCAGGAAACCTTTGAGCCGGGCCGCTTCATTCTCCGGCAGCAGCATCTTGGTGCCGGCAATGCTGGCGATGACACCGCCGCGATCGATATCGCCGATCAGAATCACCGGCAGATCCGCCGCCTCGGCAAACCCCATATTGGCGATATCGCCGGCGCGCAGATTGACCTCCGCCGGGCTGCCCGCCCCTTCGACCAGCACCAGATCCGCCTCACCCTGCAGATGCCGGAAGCTCTCCAGCACCTTCTCCATCAATTGCGGCTTCAACAGATGATAGTCGGCGGCCTTGGCTTGGCCGAAGACCTTGCCCTGCACCACGATCTGCGAACCGATCTCGCTTTGCGGCTTCAGCAGTATCGGATTCATATGCACGCTGGAGGCGATGCAACAGGCGCGCGCCTGCAAGGCCTGGGCGCGGCCGATTTCACCACTATCGGCCGTCACCGCCGCATTGTTCGACATGTTCTGAGGCTTGAACGGCCGGACGGCCATTCCGCGTCTGGTAAAGGCGCGCGCCAGGCCAGCGACGATCAGCGATTTGCCGACATCGGACCCGGTCCCCTGGAACATGATTGCGGCCTTACCCATTCAGCGTCGATCCGATCAGAACTCGATACCCTGCTGCGCCTTCACGCCATCCCGGAAAGGATGCTTGATCATTGTCATTTCCGTGACCAGATCGGCGATCTCGATCAATTCATCCTTGGCATTGCGGCCGGTGATGATGACATGCAAATCCGGCCGCTTGGCCGTCAGCTTGGCGATCACCTCATCCAGCGGCAGATAATCGTAACGCAGGCAGATATTGAGTTCGTCCATCAGGACGAGCTTGAAGCTCGGATCATCCATCATGCGGCAGGCTTCGTCCCAGGCCTGGCGTGAAAACATGATGTCGCGCTCGCGGTTCTGCGTCTCCCAGGTAAAGCCTTCGCCGATCGCCTTGATTTCGCAAAGATCGGGGAACCGCTCCAACACCGTGCGTTCGCCGGTATTCCAGGCACCCTTGATGAACTGCACGACACCGACCTTCATACCATGGCCGATGCAACGCATCACCATGCCAAAGGCGGCGGTCGATTTGCCTTTGCCCTTGCCGGTATGAATGATGACCAGGCCTTTTTCGCGGGTTTTCTCCGCCATCATCTTGTCGCGTGCTTCCTTGCGCTTGGCCGATTTCTCATTGGCCCGGCGATTGATGTCCTCTGCCGATTGAGATTCACTGCTCATGATGCCAGACTCCTTCCCGCCCATTCACCCAACTGGCCGAAAGCGGTGTTCGACCGGGCTTTCCACAAACCGCGCTCCTGCGCCTCCAGCAGCCGTTCGGCGATCTCGCGTAAGGCTGCCGGATTGTTCGATGCAATGAAGTCGCGCACCGTCTCATCACCCAGATAGGCATCGAAGACGGCATCGAAATGATGATCCGCCACGCAATCCGCCGTCGCGGCGAAGGCAAACAGATAATCGACCGTCGCCGCCATTTCGAAGGCGCCCTTATAGCCGTGACGCATCACACCCTTGATCCACTTCGGATTGACGACGCGGGCACGGACCACGCGGGCGATTTCTTCATCGAGGCTGCGGATACGCGGCGCTTCCGGACGCGAATGATCGTTGTGCCAGACGACGGCCTTGCGGCCGGTCAGATGCTTCACCGTCGCGGCGAGCCCGCCTTCGAACTGATAGTAGTCGTCGCTGTCGAGCAGATCGTGTTCGCGGTTGTCCTGGTTATGCAGCACGGCATCGACCTGGCGCAGCCGTGTTTCGAACATCTGGCGCTCCGCCTTGCCTTCCGAGCCGGCACCATAGGCATAGCTGCCCCAGGCAAGATAAGCGCGCGCCAGATCCCCGGTCTCCGACCAGCCGCGTTCGTCGATCAAGGCTTGCAACCCGGCGCCGTAAGCGCCCGGCTTGGAGCCGAAAACCCGGTAGCCGGCGCGCTGCTCCGCCTCACCCACCGTCAGGCCGGTGGCAATCAACTGATCCCGGTCCCGGCGGAACCGAGCAGCGATGGGATTGAGGTTGTCGGGCTCATCCAGTTTGGCGACTGCGCGCACGGCGCTGTCGAAAAGATCGATCTGTGCCGGGAACGCGTCGCGGAAGAAACCCGAAACACGCAATGTGACATCGACGCGCGGCCGATCGAGCAGGCTGAGCGGCAGAATTTCGAAGCCGCTGACACGACCTGACGCGCCGGCATCCCAAATCGGTCGCACACCGATCAGCGCCAATGCCTGGGCAAGGTCATCACCACCGGTGCGCATATTGGCCGTGCCCCAGGCGGAAAGTACGAAAGACTGTGGCCAGTCACCATGTTCCTGGCGATGCCGCGCCAGCACCAGTCCGGCGGATTTCCAACCCAGCGCCCAGGCGGTGGGCGTCGGCACGGCACGCGTATCGACGGAATAGAAATTGCGGCCGGTCGGCAAGACATCCAGGCGCCCGCGCGTTGGCGCACCGGAAGAACCGGGTGCGACGAAACGGCCGTCGAGGCCTTTCAGCAAGCCTCCGAGTTCGCTAGCGCCGCAGCCTTCGACCATCGGCCGCAATTCCGTCGCGATGAAATAGAGCACGGCCTGTGTTCGGAGCCAGCCGGCATCGCATTGCATTTCCCCCGCCACCAGACGCTGCGCCAGGATCTCAAGCCGCTCCACCATATCGCCGGCTGTCCGCCAGCTGTCGGCAAGAAGACGCTGCAGCACCGCGGGGCGCGGGCCCGACCAGATTTCCCCCATCTGCACGGCCAAAGGATCGATTTCCTCACCGAGTGCAAGATCCGCTGCCAAAGCGCGGATCAGGGATTGATCCCCTCCCTCGCCGCGCCCACGCGGCAAGCGGGTCAGAGCGACAAGGAGATCAGTCAACTGCAATCCGTCCGGCGACCGGCCGAAGATATGCAGCCCATCCCGGATCTGCAGCTCCTTTAATTCGCAGAGATGATTGTCGAGCTTGCCGAGAGCGGTATCGGTATCGTCGCCAGCACCGATGCCACAATCTTCGGCAAGACCGCTCGCGCGGGCGAGATCGAGAATCTGCTCGCGCAGGTCGCGGCAGCGCCGGGGATCGAGCTGGGATGCTTCGTAATATTCATCGACCAGCAATTCGAGATCGCGCAGCGGCCCGTAGCTTTCGGCGCGGGTCAGCGGCGGCGTCAGGTGATCGACGATGACCGCGCCGGTGCGGCGCTTGGCCTGGGTACCCTCGCCCGGATCGTTGACGATGAAGGGATAGAGATGCGGCACCTGACCGAAGACGGCTTCCGGGTAGCAGGCTTCGCTGAGCGCAATCGCTTTGCCGGGCAACCATTCCAGATTGCCGTGCTTGCCCATATGCACGATCGCTTGCACCTTGGCGATGCGCCGCAGATAGGCATAGAAGGCAAAATAGCCGTGCGGCGGCACCAGATCCGGATCGTGATAGGATTTCACCGGATCGATATTGTAGCCGCGCGCCGGCTGGATACCGACCAGCATCGCGCCCAGCCGGATCATCGGCAGATGGAAGAAGCCATCGGCAAAGAAGGGATCGTCGCTCGGTTCGCCCCAGCGCGCCGCGACAGTTTCCCGCGTCGTGGGCGGTAGCGCATCGAAGAACTGCCGGTAATCAGCCAAGGACAAAGTGATCTCACTTGGCCGTGTCCGACTGTCGGCGGCGTTGGTGCGGCCGGCCAGCAGCCGGTCTAGCAAGGCATTGCCATCCGTGGGCACGTCGGCAATGGCATAGCCGGCGGCTTGCAAAGCCTGCAACACGGCGACGGTGCCGGCCGGCGTATCGAGCCCGACGCCATTACCGATCCGGCCATCGCGATTGGGATAATTCGCCAGGATCAAGGCTAACCGGCGGCCGGATGGTAGTGTCGCGCGGAGATCAGTCCAGGCAGCTGCGAGCTCGGCCACCGCCGCCACGCGATCGGGGACCGGTGCGTGAACGACGATATTACACTGCGTGGCTTGGTCGAATCGTGCGGCCGTCTTGAAAGAGATCGCGCGGCTGAGGATCCGGCCATCGACCTCCGGCAAAGCGACCTGCATGGCGAGATCGCGCGGGCTCAGCCCGCGCGTGCCGTCGCGCCAATCCTCCAGCCGATCACCGGACAGGACAACCTGCAAGATCGGCGCATCGGCGATGTCGAAGGGCGTGCGTGCCGTCCTGGCGCCGGGTTGCGACAAGGCAAAGCCGGTGCAATTCAATGTCACGCTGGGTGCCGCGGCGCGATAGAAGCCGTCGATCAGATCCGCCGCCACCTGTTCCTTCAAACTGGTGGCATAGATCGGCAAGGGATTGAGGCCGCGCGCCTGCAAAGCGGCGATCAAGGCATCGATGGCAGCTAGATTGCCGGCTTGCAGCAGCGCCCGATAGAAGACGATGGTCCCTACCGGGCGCTGCGGCTTCCAAACAGCCTGCAAATCATCGAGACGCAGAATCTGGCGGCCCGGCCAATAAAGGCCAGCACGGAGCAGCGGTCGGGGTTCCTGCCAATCGCTCTCTCGGCCGGTCAGGCTGGCGCCATAAGCCAGCAATTGCCGCGCATTTTCGACACCACCTTGCACAAGATACTGCCAGAGGCGATGCACGGCTTCCGCCGGCAAGGTCGATTGCTCGGATAGTTCGGGATCCGGCTGATCGTCGCCCGGCAGCAAGGCCAAAGCGATGCCGCGCTGGCGGCAGATCGCTGTTACCTGTTCGATGCCATAGGGCCAGTAGCGCACGCCACCCAGCACACGCACCACCACCAGGCGGGCATGAGCAATGATGTCTTCGACATAGGTGTCGATGCTGAGATTATGGCCAAGCTGCAGCAAGCTGGCGAGACGCAGGCTGGGCGTCGAAGCATCCTGCCTGCTGATCTCCGCTTGAGCGGCAGCGAGGCAGGCGAGCTCCGTATCGGCGGCACTGAGAACGACGATATCACCCGGTGTCTGACCGAGATCAATCGCTTCCGACCCGTCGGCGATGACACCCGGTTTGGCCGCCAGAAGATGCATCGGTCTGCCCTTCCCCGTCCAATCGCGCTTTTAGAGAGCCAGCGCGCGCGCGATGGAGTCGCGATCGAGCCCCTTGAGGCCGATGACGACGAGACGACCGTTCCGTGCTTCACCGGCCTCCCAGGCGCGGTCGTAATAATGCTGCACCCGACTGCCCACACCCTGGAGCACCAGCCGCATCTCCTTACCGGCAACATTGAGGAAGCCCTTCACCCGCAGGATGTCATGGCGTTCGATGGTCGGCAGGAGCTTTTGCAGCAATTGATCCGGCGAGGTGAGCTGCGGCAGATCGAGATGGAAGCTCTCGAAATCATCATGATCATGATCCTCGCCTTCCAACTCGTGATGCGAAGGCCGGCTGTCGAGATCGTCTTCGGCACCGGCACCGATGCCGAGCAAAATGGCCGGATCGATCGCGCCGAAACTGGCAGGCAAGATCTTGGCGCGACGCTGCAATTCCTTGTTGATCGCCGCTTCCGCCGCCTGACGGGCGGTATCGTCCATCAGGTCGCTCTTATTGAGGACGATGAGGTCGGCACAATTGATCTGGTCTTCGAACAATTCGGCCAGCGGGCTGTCGTGGTCGAGATTGTCATCGGCGGCGCGCTGCTGATCGACCGCATCCGGATTGTCGGCAAAACGGCCGGCGGCAGCGGCCGGCCCGTCGACCACAGCCACGACACCGTCGACCGTCACGCGCGTGCGCACTTCCGGCCAGTTAAAGGCTCGGACCAGCGGCTTTGGTAAAGCGAGGCCGGAGGTTTCGATAACGATATGTTCCGGCGGCTGCGGCCGGTTGAGCAGGATCTGCATGGTCGGCAGGAAGTCATCCGCGACGGTGCAGCAGATGCAGCCATTGGCGAGTTCGACGATGTTTTCTTCCGGGCAGCCTTCGATCTTGCAGGCCTTGACGATTTCGCCGTCGACGCCGGTTTCACCGAATTCATTGATGATGAGGGCAATGCGCCGGCCCTTTGCATTCTTCAGCAGGTTCTGGATCAGGCTGGTCTTGCCGGCGCCGAGAAAGCCGGTCACCACGGTTGCCGGAATTTTTGTGCTCATGTCCTAAGCCCCTTCGGATTACTTCAGTTTCAGCGGCAATCCCGCCGCGATGAAAAACACCTGATCCGCCGCCGCCGCCAGCCGCTGATTGAGGCGTCCGGCGTGATCGCGGAACGCCCGCGCCAAGGCATTATCCGGCACGATCCCAAGCCCTACTTCATTGGCAACGAAGACGACCGGCCCGCCCAGTTGCGGCAGGGCCGCGATCAACTGCGCCGTTTCCGCCTGGATATCGCGTCCGGCACCCATCAGGTTGCTCAGCCAGAGCGTCAGGCAATCCACCAGGATGGCATCGCCTTGCTCGGTTTCTCGGACCATGACGCCGGCAATATCGAGCGGCGCCTCCATGGTGCGCCAGCCGTCGCCACGCTGCGCCTTATGCAGGCGTACGCGTTCCGCCATTTCCTCGTCATAGATTTCCGCCGTCGCCAGATAGACGCGCTGCCGTGCCTCGCGATGCAAAAGCTGCTCAGCGAACCGGCTCTTGCCAGAGCGCGCGCCGCCAAGCACCAGCGTCACCGGCGGCAAGCTGGCGGATGTCATGGCATAGGCGGCTTTGGATGTCCCACGCGACATGGAATCAGTCCTTTCCTCCCACCGAGGTGGCTGAGTTTGGTTTCGGGCCGCCGAGGTTTCCTGACTCGATCGCCGGCAAGGGCTGACGCCCTAACCAGAATGGAGCACCTTCCCAGCACCTTGCGGCGCCAGTGGCTGTCGCGCTGCCATTCCACCGATCGGCCACTGGTCGCGGCCGTCGCTTGAACGATCCTACAGTTGCGGGGGCAGTGCCGGCCTAGCCGGCGGACGATCACCCGTGACGTGATCAAAACCGGCGCACCAGCTTCCCTCCTGCGGTGGCGCCAACCTATCGGAGGCAATCCGCCATTTCCACCTTTTTCCCGGGTCAATGGATAAGACTATTTTCTTATGTCGGTATCTTGCCTCGGCCTAACTTGTTTCAAACTGTCTCGCGTGACATGGTTCCGGCATCAAGCATCTCCATCCGGTAGTTAAATGCCCGCCAAGCCAAAGATCGCGTTTCTCGGAATCGGCCTGATGGGGTTGCCGATGGCCGAGAACCTGCTCCGCGCCGGCTTTCCCTTGATCGCCTGGAACCGCACCGCTGCGAAGCTCGCGCCATTAGAGGCCTTGGGCGGCGAAGCGGCATCCAGCCCAGCCGACGCCGCAACGAATGCGGATATCATCATCACCATGCTGCTCAATGGCGATGTGGTTGAGCAGATTTTGGCGGAGATCGAGCCGCAATTGCGACCCGGCCAGCTGCTGATCGATATGAGCTCCATCGCCCCGCGCATGGCGCGCGGCCACGCTCATCGCCTGGCACAAAGGCACATCGACTATCTCGACGCCCCCGTCTCCGGCGGCACGGTGGGCGCCGTGGAAGCAAAGCTCGCCGTCATGGCCGGCGGTGACGAGACGATCTTCCAGCGCGCCCAGCCGGTCTTTGCGGCCCTCGGTAAATCGACGCTGGTCGGTCCCCATGGCGCCGGCCAACTCGCCAAACTTGCAAATCAAGCCATTGTCGGCATCACCATCGGCGCCGTCGCCGAGGCGCTGCTGCTGGCGAAACAGGGCGGCGCCGATCCGGCCGCGGTGCGCCACGCCATCACCGGCGGCTTCGCCGATAGCCGCATCCTGGCGGTGCATGGCGAGCGCATGATCACGGGCAATTTCAAGCCGGGCGGCACCGTCGCCACCCAGATCAAGGATTTGCGCAATATCCTCGACGAAGCCGCGGCCCTGAATCTCGATCTTCCCTTCATCCGGCTTGCTTATGAGCTGTTCCAGCGAGCAGCCGAGCGCGGCGATGGCGAGCTCGACCACAGCGCGCTTTATCGCCAGCTGGCTGCCATGAACAAGCTGTGACAGCTTTCGGCCGGCGATTGCGCCTGCCATCATGATCGCTATGATGCGCCCGGATGCGATGTTAAAGGAGTATGTCACATGGCCGGTGTACCGACTTTCGCCAGCTATCCAAGCTTTTTGTCGGTGCGCAAGACGACGCCGGATGCGCGTTTCTGCGTTGCCGGGATACCTTATGACATTGCCACCAGCTTCCGTCCCGGCGCCCGTTTCGGCCCTAATGCAATCCGCCAGATCAGCCGCATGCTGCTGGATGGCGAGAATCCCCATGACTGGAGCGATATCAGCGATCTGGACATTGCCGATCTGGGCGATTTCGACATCCGCATCGGCGATGTGCCTGAAAGCATGAAGATGATCGAGGCCCAGGCCTCGGCGATCGATCATCTGATCACTTTGGGCGGTGATCATTCCATCACCTTGCCGCTGCTGCGCGCTCTGGCGAAGAAGCAGGGACCGGTCGGTCTCGTTCATTTCGATGCACATATCGATACCTGGCCCGACACTTTCGGCCAGGTCCACGGCCACGGTTCCGTCTTCTATCACGCGATCAACGAAGGTCTGGTCGATCCGCAGCGTATGATCCAGGTCGGCATCCGCTCACCGGTACAGAAGACTGTCCATGACTGGACCACCGGCAAGGGCGTCGAAATCATTTCCGGTCCGGAAATGCATCGGACCACGCCTGACGAGATCGCGCGGCGCATCAAGGAGAAGGTCGGCACCGGCAAGACCTATCTCAGCTTCGATATCGATTGCATCGATCCGTCGCAGGCGCCCGGCACAGGCACGCCGGAAATCGGCGGGGCGCAGACCTGGCAGATCCTGGCGATCCTGCGGCAGCTGCGCGGCATCCGCTTTGTCGGCATGGATGTGGTCGAGGTTGCGCCGGCCTATGACCATGCCGAGATCACCTCGCTCGCGGCGGCCACCATCGCCTGGCAGTATCTCTGCCTGCAGGCGGGCGATAGCGACGCCACGCGCTAAATAAGAATTGGGCGTTAAAGGATCAGACGACTTCCCACACCTTTTCCGGCGGGCGGCACAGAACCGCCGCCTCGTCGGTGATGACGATCGGCCGTTCGATGAGGACCGGCTCTGCCACCATTTTCGCGATCAGATCGTCATTCTTCAGTTTGGCGACATCACCTAGGGCTTCATAAGCATCGCCCTTGCGCCGAAGAATATCGGCCGCCTTGGCCCCGCCCATCAGCTTCAAGATGCGCTTTAGCTCCGTGGCACTCGGCGGCGTTTTCAGGTATTCGATCACTTTGGGCTCGATGCCTTTTTCCTTGAGCCAGCCCAGCACCTTGCGTGACGTGCTGCAATTGGGATTGTGGAAGATCGTGACGCTCATGCTCGCTCGCTTTGCTGACTGGATTTGCTGGGGCAGCTTACCCAAATCTGAGGGCAGGATGCCACTCTTTGCATCCGGTGGCGGGCTGCGCTAGAGATAGGTCATGAAACTGCTGTATTTCGCCTGGATCCGTTCGAAGATCGGCATCGCCGAGGAAGAAGTTGCCCCACCTACCGAGGTAACCACCGTGGGGGCGTTGCTGGATTGGCTGGCGGCGCGCGGCCCCAATTATGCCGAGGCCCTGAAAGCGCGGGCGGTTGTCAAAACCGCCGTCAACCAGGAATATGTCGATCCCGATCATCCGGTGCATGTGGGAGACGAGGTTGCTCTCTTCCCGCCGGTTACCGGCGGCTAGGATAGTTTCATGATCCGCGTGCAGCAGGAAGATTTCGACATCGGCGCCGAACTGGCGAGATTATCGGATGGCGATCATTCCGTCGGCGGCATCGCCAGCTTTGTCGGTCTGGTGCGGGATATGGCGCCAGATGGAGCTATCGGATCAATGACCCTGGAACACTATCCGGGGATGACGGAAAAGCAGCTCGCCGCGATCGAGACCGAAGCCCATCGCCGCTGGCCGCTGCAAGCCAGCCTGATCATTCACCGCTACGGCCGGCTGACCCCGGGCGACCGTATCGTGTTGGTTGCCACTGCCTCTGCTCATCGCCAGGCAGCTCTGGAATCTTGCGCCTTCCTGATCGACTGGCTGAAGACCAAAGCGCCCTTCTGGAAAATGGAAGATGGCCCCGGCGGTCCCCAATGGGTCGAGGCCAAGACCACTGACGATGCCGCTGCGGAGCGTTGGGCGCGCTCGGAAGGACACACCGAAAAGCACGGTTAACGTGTACATATTGTCGCATGCCGCAGCCGCCGGTCGCGAATCATGCATGTCAGCTATTGATTTTCTGCAGGGGCATCCACATCTCCAACCCCTTCGCAGCTAAAAGAGGCCCGAACGGACCCCTGCCATGATCGATCTTCTGACCGATCCCCACATCATCCTGAGCTTCATCACCCTCGCCGTCCTGGAAATTGTCCTCGGTATCGACAACCTGCTTTTCGTGCAGCTTGTCGCCGGCCGGGTTGAGCCGAAACACCGCACCGTTGCGCGGCGTGCCGGCTTGGCGCTTGCCTTGCTGACGCGACTTGCCTTGCTGGCCTCGATCTCCTGGATCGCTAGCCTCACCACGCCGATCTGGAGCATTAACTGGCCAAAATACGGATGGTCCTTCGACCTTTCCTGGCGCGATATCATCCTTCTCGCCGGTGGCCTCTTTCTGCTCGCCAAAGCGACCACGGAAATCCATCATCACATCGAGGGGCTCGAGGAAGGCGACCATCCGAACAAGAGCTATCTCGGTCTCGGCTCTGCGGTCGTTCAGATCGCCATGCTCGATATCGTCTTCTCGCTGGACAGCGTCATTACCGCGGTCGGCATGACAAATGAATTGCCGATCATGGTGGCCGCCGTCGTTGCCGCGATGATCGTCATGATCGTGGCGGCGGGACCGGTCGGCAATTTCGTCGATCGTCATCCCTCGGTGAAGATGCTGTGCCTAGCCTTCCTGCTCTTGGTCGGCGTGGCATTGCTCGGCGAAGGCCTCGGCTTCCACATTCCAAAAGGCTATCTCTACTTCTCCATCGCTTTTTCGGCGCTGGTCGAAGGGCTCAATCTTTGGGCCAAGTCACGACGCCAGGCTGCTCAGAAAGCCGGTACGTAAGCGACACAGGACCGGCGATGGACCTTTCATCGCCGGTCGGTTCACCACCGCGCATTTCGCACTGTCATATGATCGCCGCTTTGCCACTCTCTTACTTGCCGATAACATTGGTCATGATTTGAGAGGAGGCAGTCATGGAAATCGGTTTTATCGGCCTCGGTGCCATGGGCAAGGCCATGGCGACCAATCTGGTCAAAGCGGGTCATCGCGTCCGCGTGTGGAATCGATCGCCAGGTCCGGCCGCCGCATTGCGTGAGATTGGAGCGGAAGCCGCCGCGAATGCGGGTGATGCTTTCCGCGGGGACCTCGTCATCTCTATGCTGGCCGAAGACGGCGCCGTGCGGGCGACCTTGCTGGATAATGGTGCCATCGCAGCAGCGCCGAAAGGATTGCTGCATATCAATATGGCGACCATCTCCGTTGCCCTGGCAACCGAGCTGACAACTCGCCATCGGGAATGCGAACTCGGCTATATCGCCGCGCCGGTTTTCGGCCGTCCCGACGTG
Source organism: Dongia soli (assembly GCF_034044715.1). Classification (NCBI taxonomy): domain Bacteria; kingdom Pseudomonadati; phylum Pseudomonadota; class Alphaproteobacteria; order Rhodospirillales; family Dongiaceae; genus Dongia; species Dongia soli. The sequence goes on from NZ_JAXCLW010000003.1 coordinate 323,040, forward strand.
GCGGCGGCCGGCAATCTCAACATCGTCGCCGCCGGCCCCACCGACTTGCTCGACCGGGCACAGCCGGTTCTCGATGTGCTGGGGCAAAAGACCTGGCGTGTGGGCGAAGAGCCGATCCGCGCCAATATCGTCAAGATCGCCGGCAATTTCATGCTCGGTGCAGCGATCGAGGCGATGGGGGAAGCGACAGCCTTGACCCGCGGCTATGGTGTGTCCGCGGGCGATCTGCTGGAGATCCTCTCGAACACCTTGTTCGCGGCCCCCGTATATAAAGGATATGGCGCGCTCATTGCCGAGGAACGCTACGAGCCTGCCGCTTTCAAGCTGAAACTTGGCCTCAAGGATATCCGCCTCGCCCTCGCGGCGGGCGACGGCGCTAATGTACCTTTGCCGATGGCCAGCCTGCTGCGTGACAATATGCTGGATGCCATTGCCGCCGGCGATGGCGACCGTGATTTCGCTGTTTTGGCGACGGTCGCGCAGCGCCGCGCCGGACAGCTATCGAAGAGCTGAAATGGCAGCGCCCCGTCCTGAAGAGGACGGGGCGCTTCGTAATCTCTAATTCCTTGGACGGGTTATTCCGCCGCCGCGCTGGCAACATGGGCGCGGACTTCCTTCAGATAGTCCTCGCGCAATTGCTTGGTCAGCGGACCGACCTTGAAGCTGTAATCGCCGATCTGCCCGACCGGCGTCACTTCTGCTGCCGTGCCGACCAGGAAGACTTCGTCGGTCTTGGCCAGTTCTTCCGGCATGATCGCCCGCTCGGTCACCTTGAGCTGGCGGCGACGCGCCAATTCCATCACCGTCTGACGCGTCAGGCCGTTGAGGAAGCAATCCGGCGTCGGCGTGTGCAATTCGCCGTTCTGCACCAGGAAGACATTGGCGCCAGTCGCTTCAGCAAGCTGACCGCGATAGTCCAACATCATCGCATCCTGGAACCCTTCGGCTTCGGCCTCGTGTTTGGATATCGTGCAGATCATATAGAGGCCGGCAGCCTTCGACGCCGTGGGTGCAGTATCCGGTGCCGGGCGGCGATACTTCGCCCATTTCAGCCGAATGCCCTTTTCCAGCAATTCGGGAGAGAAATAGGACGGCCATTCCCAGGTGGCGATCGCCAAATGAATGGTGCTCTGCTGCGCCGAGACGCCCATCATCTCGCTGCCACGCCAAGCGACGGCGCGGACATAGCTGTTCTTGAAGCCCATTTTGGCGACCAGATCGGTCTTCGCCTTCTCGATCTCATCCACTGAATAGGGAATCTTGAAACCGAGGATGGCGGCGGAATTGTGCAGCCGCTCGCTATGAGCGCGTGATTTGAAAATCTTGCCTTCATAGGCGCGCTCGCCCTCGAAGACGCAGGAGGCATAGTGCAGCCCGTGCGTCAAGACGTGGATTTTCGCGTCGCGCCAGGGCACCATCTTGCCATCGAACCAGATATAACCGTCACGATCATCGAAAGGCAGGATGCTCATCAGGGATTACTCCAAACGGGGATGGGTATAGGGTTATAATGTGATCTTAATCGACCCAAGATTTAAAACATTCGGAAAAATAAGTCAACATGGCTGACATAAAAACACCAGCTAATCCGCTATTCCTGCGTGACGATGACTTGCGCCAGGGAATCGAATTATTGTTTTTCGCTTATCGCGATTTCACCGCAAAAGCGGACCAGACTTTGGCGCAATATGGATTCGGGCGCGCGCATCACCGGGTCATCTATTTTGTGGGCCGCAATCCGGGCATGACGGTGTCCGATCTGCTCGACATCCTGAAAATCACCAAACAGAGCCTGAGCCGTGTGCTTGGCCAACTTGTCCGGCAGGGTTTCATCACCCAGCGTCCGGGCACCATCGACCGGCGGCAGCGCCTGCTGAGCCTCACCGAGCTGGGCGCTGATCTGGAGCGCAAATTGACCGAGGAACAGCGCGCCTTGGTGGCCCGGGCCTATAAGGCCGCCGGCGCCGAAGCCGTGGATGGTTTCCGTAAGGTGGCGCTTGGCATGATCAACGAGGGCGACCGTTCCCGCTTCCGCCCCACCACACGCTGAAAAAGGTAAGACCGCAATGTCCGCCAGCGATATGCCTCAGGACAGCCAGGAAGCCATGCCCGGCACGCAGCCGCATATCCTCGTAGTTGACGATGACAACCGGCTGCGCGATCTGCTGGGCCGGTATCTGGCCGAACAAGGGTTTCGTGTCAGTACCGCGAACGACGCCGGTGAAGCGCGCAACAGGCTCGCCAATTTTACCTTCGATTTGCTGATTCTGGATATCATGATGCCGGGCGAAACCGGCCTGCAATTGACCTCCAGCCTGCGGCGGGACAGCAATGTGCCGATCCTGCTGTTGACCGCCATGAGCGAATCCAACGACCGGATCAATGGTTTGGAAGTTGGCGCCGACGACTACCTGCCGAAGCCCTTCGAGCCGCGCGAACTGGTATTGCGGATCCAAGCCATCCTCAAGCGCACGCGTAACGAGGCGGGTGACAGGTTACCAAGCCAGATGGTCAAGTTCGGAGATTTCATTTTTGATCTCGAGCGGCGGCGCCTGACCCGTCACGGCGAACCGGTCTACCTCACCGAAGCCGAGATCGATCTTCTGGCGCAACTGGCGAGCCATCCCGGCGAGCCTCGGTCGCGCGAAGAACTGTCCGAGCAAGGCGACGATCTCGGCGCCAGCCGGATGATCGACATTCAAATGACACGATTGCGGAAGAAGATTGAAAGCGACCCCAAATTCCCACGCTACCTTCAGACCGTGCGCGGGCGCGGGTACGCCTTGCAGCCGGATTGAGATCAAATGGGCGATTATCTCGCGGAAGCGGTGACCAATCTCGAACGCGTGCTGCCGAGATCTCTTCTCGGCCGCTCGGTATTGATCATCGTCACGCCGATCGTGCTGCTACAGGTCATTTCAGCCTGGGTCTTCTATGACAGCCATTGGGACACCGTTACCCGCCGGCTAGCGCAATCTGTTGCCGGTGACATTGCCACCATCATTCAATTGCTGCCGCAACCATTGGACACCGCACAAACCGACCGGCTGTTCCAGATCGCCAACGACAATATGCGGATAAGCATCACTTATAAACCCGGTGAAATCCTGCCGAACGATCCGACGATTATGCGGCAGAACCTGGTCGACAGACAGCTTTCAAACGCTTTGCAGGATCGCGTCGAGCGGCCTTTCCTGATCGACAGCCGGTCGCTGGAGAAGTATGTCGAGATTCATGTTCAGCTCGCCGACGGCGTTCTGCATGTGGTGGTCAACCGCCGGCGGCTCTTCAGCTCCACCACTTACATCTTCTTCCTCTGGATGGTCGGCACGTCGCTTGCCCTGTTGACCATCGCCACGCAATTCATGCGCGGGCAGGTTCAGCCGATCAAGCGCCTGGCCCAAGCAGCCGATGATTTCGGTAAGGGGCGCGATATCACCGATTTCCATCCCGAAGGCGCGGCCGAGGTCGAGCTGGCCGGCCGCGCCTTCAACCTGATGCGCGATCGTATCAGACGCCAGATTGCCCAGCGAACGGAGATGCTGGCGGGCGTCAGCCATGATCTGCGCACGCCACTGACACGCATGAAGCTGCAACTCGCGATGATGGGATCTGCGCCGGAAATCGTCGAACTGAAAAACGATGTCGCCGATATGGAGCGGATGATCGGCGCCTATCTCGCTTTCGCCCGTGGCGAAGGGGCCGAGCAAAGCTTCCCGACCGACCTTGTCGATGTCATTGAAGAGGTTGTCACCAATGCCCGGCGGGAGGGTGCCAGGGTGAAGCTCGATCTCCCCGAGCGGTCACTCATTCTGCCCCTGCGCCGCGACGCCTTCCGGCGTGCCCTGGCCAATATCATTGGTAATGCGCATCGCTATGCTAAGAACCAACACCTTTGGCTCCGCCAGACCAAAAACGGCATCGATATTTTCGTCGATGATGACGGGCCCGGTGTTCCCGCAGATAGCCGCGAAGATGTCTTCAAGCCTTTCTTCCGGCTGGAGCAGTCACGCAATACCGAAACCGGCGGCACCGGGCTTGGCCTGACCATCGCCCGCGACATTCTGCGCAGCCATGGCGGCGATCTGACATTGGCCGAGTCGCCCACAGGTGGATTGCGCGCGAAGCTTCGCCTGCCCTTCTGATTCGGCAGTAATGGCCGCAATAACCTAGGGCCGCAAACCGATGATGGAGATCTGTCGGCCGTAATCCGGCTCCTGTCGGATCGTCGCGCGGCGGTAAGAGAAGAACTTGTCCTCTTCGGCGCAGGTATCGTTACCGGCCATTTCCACCGAGCACAGCCCCATCCCCTGGAGCTGGCTGCGCACATAGCCGGCGAGATCGAACATGTAACGCTGATCGCGCACCGAGGGGATGAAATAGCGCGCATTGGTCGGATCCTGCGCCAGGAAGGGTGCGGGAAATTCGGGGCCCACCTCGTAAGACAGCTGGCCAATGCAAGGTCCGATACCGACTTGAATCCGGCCGCGCCTGGCACCGCTTTCGGTCATCTGATGCACGGTTTCCTGCAGCACGCCGCCGAGCGCGCCCTTCCAACCCGCATGCGCCGCCCCAACCACTTTGGCCTTGGCATCGGCAAAGAGAACAGGCACGCAATCCGCCGCCAGAATGCCGAGTGCGATACCGGGCAAGGTGGTCACCAGACCATCGACCTGGGGCGCTTGCTCGCGCGGCCAGACACGGTCGACCACCGCTACTTTCGCACTGTGCACCTGATAGGCCGTGACCAAGGATTCCGCCGGCAGGCCGACGCGGGCGACCGCACGTGCGCGGTTTTCGAGGACATGGCAGACATTGTCCTTCGAACCGATGCCGCAATTGAGCGAGGCATAGATGCCCTCGCTGACACCGCCCTGCCGGGTGAGAAAGCCATGCCGGATTTCCGACAGCTCGGCCAGTGTTTGGAGTTCAATCATTCAAAAATCCCGCCAGATCGCTGAGTTGCGGCCCTGCCAATGCCGATACCTTGAACAAACTGCCCATTTCTGCTGGATCGATCAAGCGACGCAATGCGTTTGCGATTTCCGATGCGACTTCATCCCCTTGTCCTCGTGACAACCGTGCCGCCCGCATTTCGATCCCCAGCGCGCGCAGAAAGGCGCCTTGCGTCAGCGGTCCGAAACAAGCGCAGCCGGCGAGACGGCCAACATCCATCAGAGCCGCAAAATCGACATGAGCGGTAAGATCCGCCGCGCCCACATCTTGCAATGGATCGTGATAGCGATGTTGGCGCAAGGCCTGCAAACTATCGCCCAAGCCGCTTTTCGCCGGGCCATAATCGATCAACAAAGCCGCGCCGCCATCGGCCGAACATCGCCGCGCGATCTGATCGCAGATTGCCATCGAGGCCGGCGATACTTCGGCAATATCGCCCGGCTTTGCGGATTGATGCACCGGCCGCAGGAAGGCCAGTTGCGGACCGCACGGTAATAGCGTCCAGGCGAAGGCCACGTCATCGTCATCTGACGACGAGCCTTCCGCCAGCGTCACTCCACGCTCACGCCAGCCCGACGATGTCATTTCAAATTGATGTATCGGCAAGGCATCGAAGAATTCATTGGCAATCAGGATGGCCGGCCCGGCGGGAACCGTGTCGAGCGTTTCATGCCACTGCGGATGATAGGCGCCGAGGGCTTGGCCTTGTGTCGCGATCAGGGGTTGGCTGATCTCCACCAGATGGAGATCGAATGCTCCCAGGAAGTCCGGTGCCAGCCGCGCCGCGCGCAGGGCATCCGCCATCAACGTGCCGCGGCCGGGGCCCAATTCAATCAAGCGAAAGCGGCTAGGGCTTCCCAGCCGATGCCAAGTATCGACACACCAGAAGCCGATCATTTCGCCGAACATCTGGCTGATTTCCGGCGCAGTGATGAAATCGCCCTGGCGGCCGAGCGGATCGCGGGATGCATAATAACCAAGATGCCGCGCCGCCAAAGCAAGACGCATGAATTCGGCGACAGTGACCGCACCCTGGGCGGTGATCTGCTGAGCGATCTGATGGCGCAGATCGCGCTCCCGATCGGTTGCGCTCATCGCCGCCTTTGCCTCACGGCCGCCTCACGCGGCGGCCTTCTGCCGACGGTGCAACACGAGATAAAGGCCGAACAGGATCATCGGTATGCACAGGATCTGGCCCCAGGTCGTTGCTGCGTTAGCACCCAGGTTGACCTCCGGTTCGCGGAAAATTTCCGAGATGCTGCGCGCAATGGCATAGCCGATCAGGAAAATACCGCTAAGCGTGCCGGTCCGTTCGCGAATCCATTGCTTCCGCGAACTGACATGCATGAGCAGGAAAAGCAGGACCCCTTCCAGCAGCGCTTCATAAAGCTGGCTGGGATGACGCGGTTCGGGACCGGCATTGGGAAAGATCACCGCCCAGGGAACATCCGTGATGCGGCCCCACAATTCGCCATTGATGAAATTGGCGATCCGCCCAAGGCAAAGGCCGATCGGCGTGCCGCAGGCGACAATATCCGACAAGGTGAAGAAGCCGAGCTTCTGGCGGCGGCCATAGAAATACATGGCCAGGATGACCCCGATCAGGCCGCCATGGAAAGCCATGCCCCCCTTCCAGATCATGACAATTTCCAGCGGATGCCTGAAATAGTAACCGGGCGCCCAGAGCAACACCTGGCCCAGCCGACCGCCCAGGATGATGCCGACGACGATCCAGGTTACCAGATCGTCGAACTGTTCGCGTTTCACCCGGCGCGGCGGCAGCGAAATCAGCTTCACGCAATACCACCAGCCGAGCAGAATGCCGGCGATATAGGACAGGGCATACCAGCGGATATCAAGCGGCCCCAATGACAGGGCGACCGGATTGAAATCGGGGAACACGAAATAGCCGGAAGGATCGGCAGCCATGGGATACTCGCCTGTGGGATAGTCGCGTGGAATACTCGTCAAAGGATGGGCGTTCCGTTATATAGTGGCCGCATGAATAGCGGCAAGTTATGATCTAAAACATCAAGATGCGTGTGGGCATGACATTTACCGCCCAGACAGGAGTTCCAAATGCAGACAGAAAACCGGCTTCTCGATGATCTCGCAAAAGTAGCGACCGGTGCTATCGGATCGCTTACCGGCATGCGCCATGAAGTCGAGGGCAAATTGCAGCAGCAACTGGAACGCATCGTCGCGCGCATGAATCTGGTTAGCCGCGAGGAATTCGAAGCCATGCGGGCCGTCGCCCAGGCCGCGCGCGAAGAACAGATCCGTCTTGAGCGTCGCGTCGCCGAGTTGGAAGCGCGCTTGATGCAGCCGGAAAAAGCGCCCAACCAGACAGCTTGAAAAGCAAGAGCCGCAACTGCCAATCGCCCGGCAGAGGACTGGCCGCAATTAAAACTTATTAAAATCAGGCCTTGCACCGGAATCTCAAATCTGAGAGTCTAAATCTGGTGGGGCTTCGTATATCTGTATCTAGATCCTGGGGGCCACCCGCTCCACCTTGCGCGGGCACCCAGGGGCCGACCAAGGAGGGCGCTGCAATGGCATTACTCCAAGCGGAGTCGACCCGGGCCGACATCAATCCAATCGATGTGATGGAAGAATTGGTTAACGCCAATGAATGGCGCTATGACCGTTCGACCGATGAGGAGATGATCGTCGAATATTCGGGTCAATGGTGCGACTATCGTATGTTCTTCGTCTGGCAGGAAGATCTGGGGGCGATGTATTTCTCCTGCCTCTTCGACCTGCGCATTTCGCCAAGCAAGCGCCGTGAAGCCGCAGAATTGCTCACCCTGGTGAATGAACGCCTGTGGCTTGGCCATTTCGATCTGTGTTCGGAAGAAATGGCTCCAATGTTCCGCCATACCATCCTGCTGCGCGGCACTGCCGGCGTGGCCGTCGAACAATTGGAAGACCTGGTGGAAGCCGCCGTCAATGAGTGCGAACGCTTCTATCCCGCCTTCCAATTCGTCGTATGGGGCGGTAAGAAACCTCAAGAGGCGGTTGAAGCCGCCATGATGGAGACTGTCGGCGAAGCCTGAGGAGACATGACTGAAAAGACTGAGCAACGGCAGGCGTTGCGCTTGCCGGGACCGATGTTGCTTGTCGGTTGCGGCAAGATGGGCGGGGCCATGCTCCGAGGCTGGCTGGCACGTGGTGTCGCGGGCCCTCAGATCTTCGTGGTAGACCCCTCGCCCCGGGAGCTTGACGATGTCATCGCGGCCGGCGTCACGGTCGTCGCCAAACCCGGCGACCTGCCGGCTGATTTCGCACCCGGCGTCATCTTGCTGGCGATCAAGCCCCAGTTCATGGATGACGCCCTGCCTGATTACCGGCGTTTCGTGCGGCCCGGCGTGCTTTTGCTATCGATCGCAGCCGGCAAGACCCTGGATTATCTGCGCCACCGGCTCGGCAACGCGACCATCATCCGATCGATGCCGAATACCCCGGCCGCCATTGGTCGCGGCATGACCGTGATCGTCCGCCAGCCGGATGTCGCTGCAGCCGATCTCCGTCTCTGCGCTGAGCTTTTATCAGCCGTCGGCGAAATCGCCTGGGTCGATGACGAGGATCTTATCAATGCCGTCACTGCCGTCTCCGGTGGTGGACCGGCTTATGTCTTCCTGTTGATCGACTGCCTGGCCGAGGCCGGCCGCGCCGCCGGCCTGCCGGCGGATCTCGCCATGCAGCTCGCCCGCGCCACGGTCTGCGGCAGCGGCGAGCTTGCCTATCGATCCAGCGAATCGGCCGAGGCCTTGCGCAAGGCCGTGATGAGTCCGAAGGGCACCACGGAACAGGCGATTGCCGTGCTTATGGCGCCCGATGGCCTGCAACCTTTGATGACACGCGCCGTTGCCGCCGCCACCGCGCGATCGCGCGAACTGGCAGCCGGATAGTCGAGATGGCCGAGGGAAACACGACACACCGCAGCACGAGCGGCAGCATTGCCCGGGTAGAACAGGCATTGCGAAACCTTGGCCTGGATCGTCCGATCAAGCATTTCGGTGCGTCCACTCGCACGTCCGCAGACGCCGCCGCTGCGATCGGCTGCGACGTCGCCCAGATCGCCAAATCCCTGATCTTTCGCGCCCAGACCAGCAATCAGCCCGTATTGGTCATTGCAAGCGGCAGCAACCGCGTTGACGAAAATAAGATCGAGACCGCGCTTCACGATCGTATCGCCAAGGCAGATGCCGCTTTCGTGCGCGATCAGACGGGTTTCGCCATCGGCGGCGTGGCGCCTGTGGGACATACCGGCCCGGTCAAAATATTCATCGACCGGGACTTGCAGCAATATGACGTTATCTGGGCCGCAGCCGGTTCGCCGAATGCCGTGTTTGGCGTGAGCCCTTCGGAGTTGGAGCGGATAACTGGCGGACAGGTAATCGATATCAAACCTTGACTTTCATTTACGCGTGATCGGTCGCGCGGCGGTGACTGCGGATGCTTGCCGATAGATCACGCGGGTATTAGATCAATCTTTGACCACCTGAGGAGGCGGCTATGGCTCAGCGACCCAAGATCCGCACAGGTAGCAAGACGACCCCCGGCCCCAAGGCGCAGACGGGTGCCAAGACCCGGACTGGTAGCAAAACGCGGGCTGGTAGCAAGACCCAAACAGGTTCGGCCGGGCGCGGTCGATCGGCGGATAGGAGGACCGACCGAGGCGAAACCTCAGGCACTGCAAACGGGACGGGCAGCCAGCAAACCGGCGATATTCGCGGCCGCCTTCATCAAGCGCTGCTGACCCAACTGGCCACGATTGGCTGGCAAGATCTCAGCTATGCCGAAATCGTCGACTCTGCAGGCCTTTCATTGGCGTCGGCCTACCGTGTCTATCGGTCGAAGACCGCTATCCTTACCGGGTTCATGCGCGAAATCGATCAACAACTGCTCGGCACGCTGGAGGCGGATGCGCTCGACGGCACCACCCGCGACAAACTGTTCGATCTCATCATGCGGCGGCTCGATCTCCAGCAAGCCAACAAGGCCGCCCTCGACGGCCTGTTCCGCGATCTCTCCCGGAGCCCAGCCGATGCTCTGTGCGTTGCCGATCGCCTTGGCCGTTCTATGGGGTTGATGCTCGAAATGGCTGGTATTTCCACCAGCGGTCTCCGCGGCTTTTTGCGCACCCAGTCGCTCGTCGGCCTTTATATGCATGTCTTGCGAACCTGGTTAAAAGATGACAGCGAGGATGCGGCGAAAACCATGGCTCTGCTGGACAAGCGACTCGATCAAACCGAGCGCCTGCTCGGCCTGCTGAAGCGCCGGGATCGCGATAAATAACTGAAATAACTAGGGCAAGTTTTTTATTGCGGCGCAGCAAAAACTCCTTGACGTTTGTGCTGCACCGCAACATATTAGTCTCCAGATTGTGCGCCGCAAAAGAGCTGGCGCGTTCCCCTAAGTCTGGAGATGAGACATATGGCTAAGGCCAACACAATTGAAAATGACTTCGTGAAACTCCCGGATTTCACGCAGGTCCAGGCCGACTTCAACAAGTGGGTCAATGATTGCTCGAAGTTCTTCGTCAACGGCCGTGTTCCGAGCCTCGACCTGGATGGTATCTTTACTGCTCAGCGCAAGAACGTTGAAGCCCTGACCGCTGCCAACCAGGTGGCTTTCGAGGGCGTCAAGGCCGTAGCGCAGCGGCAAGCCGAGATTGCCCGCACCGTCGTCGAGGACCTGACCAAGGCGACCAAGGAATTGGGCAGCGCCGGTACGCCGGAAGAGAAGCTCCTGAAGCAGACGGAACTCGCCAAGTCGGGTTTCGAGGCGGCCATCACCAATATGCGCGAGCTGAACGAAACGCTGCAGCGCGCCAATAGCGAAGCCGCGAGCCTGATCAACAAGCGCGTTGCTGCCAGCTTTGACGAGCTGAAGGACGCTTTCGCCAAGGCGAAAAAGTAACCAAGGCGAAGAAGCAAGATTAAAGGCCCCGCCGAGGCGGGGCCTTGAACCGAGTTCCTGCCAGTGTCCTAGAGCCTCCCCGCACGAGGACAGGCAGCTTGCCCGCCTGGACGCAAGTCCCGGCGGGCTTCTCTTTAGGCGGCTTCTACGATATCCTGCGAGATATCGGAGCCATCCGCGCCTACGTCATCGACCAGCCTCCAATCGACTTGAGCCTCTGGCATTGCCAGTGACGTTGACGGCTGCTAGCGTGGCCCACGGCGCTTAGTTGAGTCAAGGTAAAGCTCGTGCATGACACGTTAGAAGCGATCGCTCCGGAAATCAGCTATGAGGATTTTCGGCGGATCGATATCCGCGTCGGTACCATCGTTGCGACGGAACCCTTCCCCGAAGCCCGCCGGCCCGCCATCAAGCTTACCATTGATTTCGGACCGGTCATCGGACAGCGGCGGAGTTCCGCTCAAATCACCCATCATTATGCGCCGGAGAAGCTGATCGGTCGGCAGATCGCCGCGGTAGTCAACTTTCCGACGAAGCAGATCGGCAAGTTCATGTCCGAAGTCCTCGTCCTCGGGTTTCCCGATGATGATGGCGAAGTGGTGATGATCGGGCCGGATCAAGCGATCCCCAATGGCGGACGCCTCTTTTAATCCATCCTTTCCTGATATCTTTTTGAAACCGGCAACGCCGGACGGAGTTGAGAATGGCCCTGCATTTCGCCGAAACGGAACTGGCAGAACGTCGCCGCCGCACCATCGAAGCGATGGAAAAGCGAGGCCTCGATGGCTTGCTGATTTTCCGTCAGGAAAGCATGTACTACCTGACCGGCTACGACACCTTCGGTTATGTCTATTTCCAGTGCCTCTATCTCGGCGCCGATGGTCGAATGATGCTGCTGACCCGGGCGCCGGATTTGCGGCAGGCCCAGCATACCTCGGACATCCAGGATATCCGCGTCTGGATCGATGCGCCGAATGCCGATCCGGCTTCAGAATTGCGCGAATATCTCCGGCGCTGGGGGCTCGGCGGCAAAACTTTCGGCGTTGAATGGGAATCCTACGGTCTCACCGCGCGGAGCGGCATGCGACTTCAGGCAGCCTTCGACGGTTTCGCCGATCTGGTCGATGCTTCGGATCTCGTCAGCCGGCTGCGTCTCATCAAAAGTCGGGCGGAACTCGCTTATGTCCGCAAGGCAGCGGAACTGGCCGATCTATCTTTGGACGAGGCGCATCGTCTGGCCGCACCCGGCGTCGATGAAGGTGAAATTCTCGCCGCCATGCAATCCGTCATCATTCGCGGTGGCGGCGACGATCCCGCCAATGAATTCATCATCGGCTCTGGTGACGATGCATTGCTCTGCCGCTACAAGACCGGCCGGCGCAAGCTTTCGGCCCAGGACCAGCTGACGCTGGAATTTGCCGGCGTCTACCGCCACTACCATTCCTGCCTGATGCGGACGATCCCGATCGGCCAGCCACCGGCCCGGCAGGTCGAGATGCACAAGGTCGCTGTTGATGCGCTCGAAGCCTGCAAGACCGCCTTGCGCCCGGGCAATACGCTCGGCGCTGTTTTCGATGCCCATGCCAAGGTGTTGGATAAAGCCGGATATCAGGCGCATCGCATGAACGCGACCGGTTACAGCCTGGGCGCAACCTTTGCACCGAACTGGATGGACTGGCCGATGTTCTATCACGGCAACCCGGAAATCCTGCAGCCGGGCATGGTCTACTTCATCCATCTGATCATCTTCGACAGCGAGAATCGTCTGGCCATGACCAGCGGGCAGACCTGTCTGGTAACCGAAGGTGCCTGTGAAACGCTGTCCCAGCGGCCGACGGATCTGGTCATCCGCTGACGGTCGGCGGGTTCGGCCGTGCCGTATTTTTGGTTGATGGGAATCGGTTTTGCGGTCGGCTTGGCCGTGTTGTTTCTGGCAACGTGAGGCCAGCCACCGCAGAACCGTCGATTTCCGGGGAAAATGTCATATTTGTCAGCTGGTTAAACAAATATGACGGATTCAGCTTGGGACCATTTACAGCCCCGAGCCGCCTTGATACATTCCGCGCGCTTTTCGCCCTGCCCGTTATGGGCGGCATGGGTTATTGGCATTGAACGCACGGGCTGACCGGCCGAGAGCCAGTCGCCCGATTGTTGTATGAACGATGTCTTGCGTGCGGCTGGTCCCGGTTTTCGGGATGCGGCGTCGAGGAACGGAATCTGATGAAGATCCTGACTGGGAACAGCAATCGGCCGCTGGCCGAGGCGATTTCCGCCTATCTGAACCTGCCACTGGTCAATGCCAGCATCCGGCGGTTCTCGGACATGGAAGTGTTTGTCGAGATCCAGGAAAACGTGCGTGGCGAGGATATCTTCATCGTCCAGTCGACCTCGTTCCCGGCCAATGACAATCTGATGGAATTGCTGGTGACGCTGGACGCCTTGCGCCGGGCATCGGCCCGCCGCATCACCGCCGTCATCCCCTATTACGGCTATGCCCGGCAGGACCGCAAGTCCGGCTCCCGTACCCCAATCTCTGCCAAGCTGGTCGCCAATCTGATCACCAAGGCCGGCGCCGACCGCGTGCTCACGGTCGATCTCCATGCCGGCCAGATCCAGGGCTTCTTCGATATCCCGACCGACAATCTGTTCGCGGCCGGCGTCCTGACCAAGGACATCAATGAGCGCTTCGTCGCCCAGGGCGGGAACGGCGACCTCGTCATCGTCTCGCCGGATGTCGGCGGCGTGGTGCGGGCCCGCGCCATTGCCAAGCGCCTGGATGCCGAACTCGCAATTATCGATAAGCGCCGCGAACGGGCTGGCGTCAGCGAAGTCATGAACATCATCGGCGATGTCGGCGGCAAGCGCTGCATCCTGGTCGACGATATCGTCGATTCCGCCGGCACCTTGTGCAATGCCGCCGTGGCGTTGCGCGAATCGGGCGCGACCTCGGTTGCCGCCTATGTCACCCATGGTGTTCTATCAGGCGGCGCGGTTGCCCGCGTTTCCGCTTCGCCCCTGGAATCCCTGGTGATCACCGACAGCATTCAGGCGACCGAAGCCGTGCGCGTGTCACAGACCGTGCGCCAGCTTTCGATTGCACCGCTGCTGGCCGAGGCGATGGCCCGGATCAGCGAAGAGCGTTCGGTCTCCAGTCTGTTCGACTGAGGCCGTGAAAACGGTCGGCTGCGGCAGAGGCCGTGACCGGCCGAAAATCCGATCAGGCACCCCTGGAGGCCGATCGGTCCGAAAATTCGATCCCGGATTTTCGGCGACTGCGAGATAAGAGGAGATAGACATGTCCGCAGTTCAATCCGTCAGCGCGGAACTTCGCGACCGCGCCGGGAAGGGGGCCGCTCGCGCAACCCGTCGTGCAGGCCGCGTTCCCGCCGTAATCTATGGCGATAAGCAGGAACCAATGTTGATCTCATTGGAACCGAAGGAACTCGATCGGCTGGTGCATAAGAAGGCTTTCTTCGCCACCCTGCTCGACATCGACATTAAGGGCAAGAAGCACCGCGTCCTGCCCCGCGATGTGCAGTTCCACCCGGTCACCGATGTGACCGAGCATCTGGATTTCCAGCGCATCGGCAAGGACACCAAAATCCACGTCAACGTGCCGGTCGTCGTGAAGAACGAAGCCGCGGCGCCGGGTATTAAACGTGGTGGCGTGCTCAACCTGGTCCGTCACGAAATTCCCTTCATCTGCTCGCCGGAATACATCCCCCAGGAGATCGTCGTCGATCTCACCGGTCTGGATATCGGCGCCAGCGTGCATATCAGCTCGCTCGAATTGCCCCAGGGTGCCACCCCGGCCATTCGCGAGCGTGACTTCACCGTCGTCACGATCGGTGCGCCGAGCGGCCTGAAGGCCGAAGCGGAAGCGGCCCCGGCTCCAGCCGCGGCTGCTGCCCCGGCTCCAGCGGCGAAGGCCGCTGCTCCGGCCGCCAAGGCGCCGGCAAAGAAGTAAGGACGAAGTAGCCGGTCATGCGCCTGATCGTCGGCCTGGGCAATCCCGGTCCGTCTTATGCAGGTAACCGGCACAATATCGGCTTCATGGCGGCGGGCGAGATCGTCCGCCGCCATTCCTTTTCCGGCCGGCGGGAACGCTTTCATGGCGTGACCTGGGAAGGCAGCGTCCAGGACGAAAAGATCATCGTCCTTTGTCCACTGACCTATATGAACGAGTCAGGCCGCGCCGTTCAGGCAGCGGCACAGTTCTTCAAACTGCAGCCCAACGATGTCGCCGTCATCCATGACGAGCTCGATCTGCCCCTCGGCCGTTTGCGGGTCAAACGTGGTGGTGGTGCCGGTGGTCATAACGGCCTGCGCTCCATCGATGCCCATCTCGGCAACGATTACTGGCGGCTGCGGCTGGGTATCGGCCATCCTGGCGTCAAAGATCTGGTCAAGCATTACGTGCTACAGGATTTCACCAAGGCCGAGCAGCCACAAGTCATCGCGGTTGTCGATGCGGTAGTCGATGCCCTGCCCATCCTGATCGGCAAGGGCGGCAATTGGGGCGACAACGCCTTCATGACCAAGACCAGCCTGATCCTCAATCCCCCGTCCCCGAAGCCGGCAAAATCCGCCGACAAAGACAAACCGAAAGCAGAGTCGTGACGATCGACGCCGCTCTGGCTCGCTTGGAAGAGGCGGTCAGGTTGCGCCGCGGTGCCTTCTGCCTGGCGGCATTGGCAACCGTCGCCGAGGATCGCCCGCAGGTTCGCAACGTCATTATTCGAAATTTCTCCGCGACCGGGCTGATACTCACCTTCTTTTGCAGGTCGGATGACGCCAAGTATCGCGAGATCCTCGCCAACCCACAGGTCGAGCTGGTCGTCTATGGGCGCGATCCGGACTGCCAGATCCGCTTGGCCGGCCGCGCCGAGAATATTAGTGATGCAACATCGCTTGACCGCTATTGGACCCAGGTAAGCCAAACGGCACAGCGAGACTATGTCGCCGAGGGCACGGGCCCCACCGATGGCCGCGCAGCGCTCTTTGCGGCCATTGAGGTCAAGATAGAGCGCATCAAGGTCCTTACCTTCGAAAACGATCGCTGGCGCCTGCAGGAACGCGGAATTTAGACCAGCGAATAGAGCAACGTGGCATTGGCGGCGATCAGGCCAAGCGACAGGATCGCCCCGCCCATCGTCATCCAGTGCGGCGCCGGCAGGTTGCCCATGATGCGGCGATCCGCCGTGAAAAGAACCAATGGAATGACGGCGAATGGCAGTTGCAGCGACAGCACCACCTGGCTGAAGACCAGCAGCGATTCCGCACCGTGCTCCCCACCGATCGCCGTGATTGCCGCCGCCGGCACGATGGCGATGGCTCGGGTGATCAGCCGCCGCAAAGCCGGTGACAAACGAAAGGCAGTAAATCCTTCCATCACCACCTGCCCCGCCAGGGTTGCAGTCACCGTCGAATTCTGGCCGGCGATCAACAAGGCCAGAGCAAAGACGATGGCAGCGGCCGGTCCCAGGATCGGCTCGAGCAGTGCCTGGGCATCGGCCAGGCCGGCGATATCCCCCTGCCCGGTCGCGTAGAACGTGGCAGCGGCCAGGATCAGGATGGCCGCATTGACTGTGAAGGCACCGATCAGCGCGAAATTGGAATCCGCCGTGACGGCTTTCAAGATCGCGTTGGCGGAATTGCCTTCTGCCGGCCGATGACGCTTCACCAATGCGCCATGCAGATAAAGGTTATGCGGCATGACCGTCGCGCCGATAATGCCGGCCGCCAAGATGGTAGCGCCCGGCATCGCGAGAATCGTGCGATCCGGCATGAGACCACCGGCGATCGCCAGCCAATCGGGCCGCGCCAGCAGAACTTCGAAGACGAGGCAGCCGATCACCGCCAGAACCAGCAGGGCGATGGCAACTTCCAGAAACCGCAGCCCGTGACGTTCCAGCGACAGCATCAGCACCGTCAAGCCGAGGCTCGCCGCGACGCCCGCCAGCAAAGGCACGCCGAAAAGCAGCTTCAGGGCGATGGCCGTCCCGACGATTTCCGCGACGTCGGAGGCAATGATGCCGATCTCGGCCAGCAGCCAGAGCGCATAATTGACCGAGGGCGGGAATCGATGCCGGCTTGCTTCAGCCAAATCCAGGCCGCTGACCAGACCAAGCCGCGCCGACAACGCCTGGAACAGCATCCCCGCCAGACTGGCCAAAACGACGATGAAAAGCAGCTTGTAGCCGAAGGCCGAGCCGGCGGCGATATCGGTCGCCCAATTGCCGGGATCCATATAGCCCACAGCGATCATCCAGCCCGGCCCGGCAAAAGCTAATAGGCGCCGCAGGAGTTGCGAGAGGCCGGCCCGGCCGGTCAGATTTCGGGTGGTGCTGCGTAAGGTCTGGATTACAAGCTCGGTCATGGCAATCTCGATCCAGGGGAATGCTTCCAATCACCTGTTAATATGTAAATGCGAATTAGTCGCATTTCAAATAAGTAGATTGCATTGCAGCCATGGCCGGCCTCTATGACCGGCTTACAGGGAGGGGATGCCGGTCGCGTTTGGGAAAACGGTTGTTCCGCCAAGGCTTTCCTGATAGGTCACCCGCGCTGGCTGACCTTTGCGAACTGCCCCGTTCCGGCGTCGCGACAACCCGGATTTTGCGGGTTTCAGCCGGATTTTCGGCACCGTTATCTGGGATTGCAGTCATGGGTTTTAATTGCGGCATCGTCGGCCTGCCTAATGTGGGCAAGTCCACCCTGTTCAACGCGCTGACCTCCACAGCTGCGGCCCAGGCGGCCAATTATCCTTTCTGCACCATCGAGCCCAATGTCGGCCGCGTCGCGGTGCCCGATCCCCGTCTCGACAAGATCGCCGCGATCGGCAAATCCGCGAAGATCGTTCCGACCCAGCTGGAATTCGTCGATATCGCCGGCCTGGTGCGGGGCGCCAGCAAGGGCGAAGGGCTGGGCAACCAGTTTCTCGCCAATATCCGCGAGACCGATGCGATCGTTCATGTGCTGCGCTGCTTCGAGGGCGAAGTGACCCATGTCGAGGGCTCGGTCGATCCGATCCGTGACGCCGAGACGGTCGAGACGGAACTGATGCTGGCGGATCTCGAGAGCCTCGAGAAGCGCCACGATAATGCAGTGAAGAAGGCACGTGGCGGCGACAAGGATGCCAAGGCCCTGGTCGAGATCACCGAGCCGGTTCTGGCCGCGCTACGTGAAGGCAAGCCGGCCCGCACCGTGGCCGCCAAACTCTCCGCCGAGCAGATGCCTCTCTTCAAGCAATTGCAGCTGCTGAGCGGCAAGCCGGTCCTTTATGTCGGCAATGTCGAGGAAAGCAACGCAGCCACCGGCAACGCGCTGTCGGAGAAAGTGGCCGCCAAGGCGAAGGCGGAAGGCGCCGTAACGGTCGTCATTTCCGCCGCCATCGAGGCTGAGGTGGCGCAGCTACCGACCGAAGAAGAAAAGGCCGAATTCCTCTCGACTCTGGGATTGGAAGAGACCGGCCTCGCCCGCGTCATCCGCGCCGGCTATGGTCTGCTTGGCCTGCTGACCTTCTTCACGGTGGGTCCGAAGGAAGCCCGCGCCTGGACTGTCCGGGCCGGCGCTAAAGCGCCTGAAGCGGCCGGCGTCATCCATACCGACTTCGAGCGTGGCTTCATCCGCGCCGAAACCATCGCTTATGACGATTTTATCGCCTGTAACGGCGAAGCCGCCGCGAAGGAAGCCGGCAAGATGCGGGCCGAGGGCAAGGAATACGTCGTCCAGGACGGCGATATCTTCAATTTCCGCTTCAACGTGTAGAAGGCGGCGCGTTTACCTGCCATCGGCGATCCGCCGGCAATATTGCGGCATCAAGCCATTCGCCTGAGGCTGCTCTCGAGAGGCGGTCGGTGACGTCAGCGCCCGACCAGTTCCAAGACCAGGCCGTTGGCATCCCGGGGATGGACCAGGCACCCTTCATTCGTCCGCGCAGCAGCGATGCCGGCCTTTTGCAGGTAGTCCCGGCAATGGGCGCGGTCTTTGACTTCCAGCTTCATCGCCGCCACCCAGGGTGTCGGATAGCTCGGCAGATTGGCGATATGCGGATGCAATGACAGGAAACCGTCCGGCGTCACGAAGCGAAGGGCGCCGAAACCGCAATTCACCACGGTCATGCGATCCGTCACCTTGATCCGGTCTGGCCCGAAGATCGCCAGATAACCGAAGGCGGCGACCACGGGATCGTCACAGACGACGGTCATCGATATGAGGGCGGTGGCGCCGTTGGGATGTATCTGCCAATCGGGGCGGCGTAGCAGTTGCGGCGTGCGGTGGTGACAAATGAAGGCCCGTAACGCAGGGGTCTCTTCCGGCGGCAGGAAGATCAGGTGAAAGGACGGCGTGACATCGCCTTCCGGCAATTCCAATTTGCGTGCGAGGTCCTTTGGGCCGTCGGGATGTAGCCCGGCTTCTGCGAGCTGCTGGCGGCAGGCTTCCGCATTGTCGGTGGCGAAGGCCAGACCCATGAGTCCTTCACGGGTTTCCAGGAACTTGTCGAGATTGTTGGTGAATTGGGCTGGATCGATAATGCCGAGCAGTTCGACATAGCCGCTATCCAGCATGATGCAATAATTGCCGGTACCCCAGCCGATATGCCGTCCGCGTGGACAGACGGTGAAACCAAGCCGCGTCCAAATCTCACGCGCGGCTTCCAAATTGCGAACGCCGATCAATGCGTGGTCGATTCCGGTGATGCCGCATCCCGGCGTCATCATCTAGATCCCCTATCTCGGCCGCGCGACGCACAGCCTAACCCACCTAAAAGCCACTCTCTTTCAACGGCATTGCCGTCAAAAAATAAACCGCCGCCGAGCATATGACATTCGGCGGCGGTCGTCATGTTTATCTCATCCGATCAAGACCGGATGATGACAGTTAGCTTCAGTGGATGTTTTTCCACACCTTCCGCTTGGCGGCATAGGCCAGCAGCGTGAAAACGACCAGGAACAGCATGGCCCTGAGGCCGGTCTTCTTGCGCTGTTCCATCTCGCCTTCAGCCGTCCAGGTCAGGAAGGTTGCGATATCGCGGGATTCCTGGTCCAGGGTCGCCTTGGTGCCGTCGGCATAGGTCACCGAATCGTCCTGCAGTGGCTGCGGCATGGCGATCTGGTGGCCCTTGAAGAACTTATTGTAGTTCATGCCCGGGTTAAGCTTCATATCCGCCGGCGGCTCGCCATAGCCGGTCAGCAAGGCATGGATATAATCGGCGCCGGAATAGCCACCGAAGCCTTTGCCGGCCCGCGATTTCGCCAGCAGTGACATATCCGGCGGCAAGGCACCGTTATTGGCCGCGCGGGCAGCCTGCTCATTCGGGAAAGGCGGATGGAAGAGGTCGGACGGCTTGCCCGGACGCTCGAACATTTCCCCGGCATCGTTCGGGTCTTCGTTCTGAACCTGAACCTTGGAGGCGATTTCCTTCACTTCGTCTTCCGTGAAGCCGATGCTTTGCAGGTTGCGGTAAGACATCAGATTCATCGAGTGGCAGCCGGAGCAGACTTGCGAATAAATCTGGAAGCCACGCTTCAACTGCGCCCGGTCATAGTGACCGAAGAACCCCTGGAACGACCAATTTTCCTTCGGGATATCGATATGGCCACCGGGTTCAGCCGCGATGAACAGGACTGCCGCAGCCCCGACAAGAACCGTGGAAGCCTTGAGTACAAGAGAACGGATACTCATTACGCCTTCTCCATCGGCTTGCTATGGGCATGAGCAACGGCTGCTTTGCCGCCGCCTTTCAGAACCGGCTCGCTGATCGACAGCGGCAGGCGCTTCGGCGTTTCGAAGATCGACAGCAAAGGCAGGATCACGATGAAGTAGGCAAAGTAGTACAGGGTCGCCAACTGGCCGAGGAGCAGGATCCGGATTCCCAGCGTGCCGCCCGCGAAGGTGATCGACCATAGGGAATCGGCATCCGGTACGCCGGCCGCCGCGACGACTTCCTCAACCGGCGTCACGCGCAGGGCGAAAGGCTGCCAGAACCAGTCCGGCGGGTTCTTGCCGACAAACATCAGGATGGCGCAGTCGAAGACCAGCATCCAGAAGAACCACTTGAAGACCGGCCGGAACGTACCGGAGCGGACCGGCGAGCGGTCGAGCCAGGGCAGCACGAACAGGATGGCGATCGAGGCACCCATGGCGATGACGCCAAGCAGCTTGTCCGGGATCGAGCGCAGGATCGCGTAGAACGGCAGGAAGTACCATTCGGGAACGATGTGCTCGGGCGTCGAAAGCGGATTGGCGGGGATGTAGTTGTCGGGATCACCAAGCGCATTCGGGGCGTAGAACACCCAGAAGGCGTAGAAGATCAGGAAGATGCCAAGGCCGAAGATGTCCTTGGTGGTGTAATAGGGGTGGAAGGGGATCGTATCCTGCTTGCCCTTGGTGTCGATGCCGATCGGATTGTTGGAGCCGAAACGGTGCAGCGCGATGATATGCAGCAGCACGACTGCCAGGATCACGAAGGGCATCAGGTAGTGCAGGGCGAAGAAACGGTTCAGCGTCGGATTGTCGACGGCGAAACCGCCCCAGAGCAGCGTCACGATCTTGTCGCCGACCAGCGGAATGGCCGAGAACAGATTGGTGATGACGGTGGCGCCCCAGAAGCTCATCTGGCCCCAGGGAAGCACGTAACCCATGAAGGCCGTCGCCATCATCAGCAGCAGGATGAGGACGCCGAGTTGCCACAGCAATTCGCGCGGTGCCTTATAGGAGCCGAAATAGAGGCCGCGGAAGATGTGAATATAGACGACGATGAAGAACATCGACGCGCCGTTCATGTGCAGATAGCGCAGCAGCCAACCGAAATTGACGTCGCGCATGATGCGCTCAACCGAGTTGAAGGCCATGCTGACATGCGGCGTATACTGCATCGCCAGGAAGATGCCGGTGGCGATCATGGCGATCAGCATGAAGCCGGCGAGCGAGCCGAAATTCCACCAGTAGTTCAGGTTCTTCGGCGTCGGATATTCGTTCGCCTCATGATCCAGATAAGAGAAGACCGGCAGGCGGTGGTCGATCCAGCGGACGACCGGGTTCTTAAAATGTTTGCTCATGTCTGATGCTCCCCTTAGCCGACCTTCACCGTGGTATCGCTGGTGAACGAATAGGGCGGGACCGCCAGATTGAGCGGCGCAGGACCTTTACGGATACGGCCAGATGTATCGTATTGCGAACCGTGGCAGGGGC
Organism: Dongia soli; assembly: GCF_034044715.1. Classification (NCBI taxonomy): domain Bacteria; kingdom Pseudomonadati; phylum Pseudomonadota; class Alphaproteobacteria; order Rhodospirillales; family Dongiaceae; genus Dongia; species Dongia soli. The sequence continues at coordinate 345,117 of NZ_JAXCLW010000003.1, forward strand.
AGTAATAGCCGCCATACTCACCACGCGGTTCGGAAGACTTCTCGCCTTGGGGCACGCAGCCGAGATGGGTGCAGACACCGATCAGCACCAGCCATTCCGGCTTTTGGACCCGGTCCTTGTCGGCCTGGGGATCCCGCAGCTGGGCGACATTGACGCCTTCGGCCGCCTTGATTTCCTCGGGCGTACGGCGCCGGATGAACAACGGTTTGCCGCGCCATTTGACGGTGATGCCCTCACCCGGCTGAATGCTGCTGATGTCGACTTCGATGGACGACAGTGCCAGCACGTCTTGCGACGGGTTCATGCTGCTGATGAAGGGCCAGGCGACCGTCGCCGCGCCATAGGCGCCGGCTGCAGCCGTCATCAAATAGAGAAATTCGCGGCGCGTGCCGCCGGAATGCCCATCCTTGGGCACCGCATGCGCTTGATCGGCCATATAATTCACATCCCTCTTGCGGTCGCTATCCCCTGGCACCGGCGGCCTTAATGCCGATGCAGGAGTCCCGGACCTTTCTTTGGTCGGACGCCTTATACCACGTCAAAAGTTGGGTGATCGGACAGCACCTTGCGACAAACCGCCGCACGAAACCGCCCGCAAGCCGCTACCCCATCCGCAGCCTTCGGCGATGATCCGCGTCGGGTATATAGGAATTCCCTGTTTTTGCAAAGCATCCGGGAGGTCGCAGACGCCGCGATCCAGCCCCACAATGCGGCATCGCAGCAGCGGTTTTCCGCTCAGGCTTCTGTTAAGAATAGCCTTGTTTCGAGCATCTGCCCGACCCCGACCGCAATCATCCGACACCCGATATGCGCCTTGCTTTGTACCAACCCGATATCCCGCAGAACACCGGCACGCTCCTACGCCTCGCCGCCTGTTTCGGGCTATCGGTCGATTTGATCGAACCCTGTGGCTTCATTTTTGACGACCGGCGCCTCCGCCGGTCCGGCATGGATTATCTTGCCGCGGTCGATCTCACCCGGCATAGCTCCTGGGAGGCCTATTGCCAGACTCGGTCGCGCCTTCACGTTCCTGGTGGCCGATTAATCCTTTTAACCACGCGGGCGTCCATGCCTTACACGGGTTTCGCCTTTAAGGCGGGTGATTCCCTGATGGTTGGCAGCGAAAGCAGTGGCGTGCCGCCGAGCGTTCACGAAGCCGCCGATGCCCGTGTGAAAATTCCGATGCGCGGCGGCTTTCGCAGCTTGAATGTGGCCGTTGCCGCAGCCATGGTGATCGGCGAGGCCCTGCGCCAAACCGGTTTTCCGGCACCCGCTACGACATCCACTGGCACGACCGAAGAGCACGGATCATGAGCGACTACCCGATCGATCACAAGGACCAGGCCGCCACCTGGTTCGTCACCTTGCGCGACCGGATCTGCGCGGCATTCGAACAGCTGGAAGACGATCTCGCCGGCACCGAGCATGCCGCACTTCCAGCCAGCCGTTTCGAGCGGCAGGAATGGCACCGGCCGGATGAGAACAGCGAGAGCGGCTATGGCGGCGGCGGGGTGATGTCGGTGCTGCGCGGCCGAGTTTTCGAGAAGGTGGGCGTGAATGTCTCCACTGTGCATGGGACCTTCAGCCCGGAATTCCGCAAGCAGATCCCCGGCGCAGCGGATACCGGGCATTTTTGGGCCAGCGGCATTTCCCTGGTTGCCCATATGCGCTCGCCGCTGGTCCCCGCGGTGCACATGAACACGCGCCACATCGCCACGAGTCATGCCTGGTTCGGCGGCGGCGCCGATTTGACCCCCATGTATCCCGAGCTGCACGAGCAGGATGCCAGCGATTTTCACGCCGCCTTGCGCGGTGCCTGCGACCGTTTCGATGCCGATTACTACCAGCGCTTCAAGAAATGGTGCGACGATTATTTCTATCTGCCACACCGCAAGGAGCCGCGCGGTGTCGGCGGCATTTTCTTTGATACCCTGAACACCGGCGACTGGGCGAAGGATTTCGGCTTCACCCAGGCGGTGGGCGAAGCTTTCCTCGCCATCTATCCGGAAATCGTCCGCCGGCATATGAACAAAAGTTGGACGCCGGAACAGCGTCGGCATCAACTGATCCGCCGTGGCCGCTATGTCGAATTCAATCTGCTCTATGACCGCGGCACCACCTTCGGCCTGAAAACCGGTGGTAATACCGATGCCATCCTGATGTCGATGCCGCCGGAAGTGATATGGCCTTAACCGGTCGTCAGCTGCGCCTTCAGCCAGCTCATACAGGCGGCACGATCGGCCCGGAAATCGCCCGCAATCCACCAGGCTTCGGCCAGAGCCAACCAGCGGCCCATCGCTGCTCCGGGTTGCAGCCCGAGTTCCGCGAGATCCTTGCCGCCGACCGGCATGCGCGGTGCGTGCCATGACTCGGCAATCGCCGCGACCTGCACGAGGTCAGCATCGTCCTCCGCATGTACCAGCAGCAGATCGAGGGCCAGGTCATTGCCATGCCGATAGACCAGCCGCCGAACGGCGACGGGCTCCAATTCCAGCATGATTTCAGGCCCGGCAGCGATGCCGGAAAGACGTTCCTGCTCGCGGCGCGACAAACGCAATCTGGTGCCTACCGCCAGGGCCTCGGTTTTGCCAGGTAGCAGCGCCGCCAGCCGGCGAATGGCGGCCGGCGCGATTCGCAGCGCTGCTTCACGTTGCGCCACTAGAACGAGACGCGCCTGATCCGTTGCTTCCGGCAGATAAGCCGAAACGATGCCCGCTTCCAGCATGTGTCCCCAGGTTTCCGGACCTCGCCCCGCGGCCAGCAGCTTCAGCGTTTCCTGGCGTAGGCGTTCGCCGGAGAGATGGGCGAGTTGCGATGCCGATGCCTTGGCCGCCGCCATCGCCGCCGGATCGGGCTCGCCGGCCGCGTAATTGGCGTGAAACCGGAAGAACCGCAGCACCCTAAGATAATCTTCCTTCATGCGGGTCCGCGGATCGCCGACGAACCGCACACGGCCTGCCGTCAGATCGTCAAGGCCGCCGAAATAGTCGTGCACCCGGCCATCGAGGCGGCAGGACAAGGCATTCATCGTGAGATCGCGGCGCGCTGCATCAGCCTGCCAATCATCGGTGAAGGCGACGCGCGCCTGACGGCCGAAGGTCTCGACATCGCGCCGCAACGTCGTGACCTCGATCGGCTCGCTGTTCACCACGGCCGTGACAGTGCCGTGTTCGATCCCGGTCGGAATGTTCTTGATGCCGGCGCTGGTCAGAAGCTCGATGACTTTGCCGGGCGGCAGCGGTGTCGCGATATCGATATCGTTTATCTTCCGTCCCAGCAGCGCATCACGTACGCAGCCGCCGACGAAGCGCGCCTCGTCGCCCTCCGCTGTCAGCGCATCATAGACATGCCGCGCCGCGCCCTGGAGCATCCAGGGCTGCGGCAAGGGTTGGAAGGATAAGGATGTCGACATGCCCGCCACTATCGACGGACGACGCGGGCGGCGTCAACTGGACCGCTTCAGCCGGCCCGCTTCAATCGCCGCGCCTTGAAATCACGCAGGATCTCCCGTGCCGCGTTATGCCCCGGGGCACCGGTCACGCCGCCACCTGGATGCGTGCCCGAGCCGCACATATAGAGGCCTGCCAAGGGGCCGCGATAATCCGCATGGCCCAGCATCGGCCGCGCCGAAAAGAGCTGATTGAGATCGAGCTGGCCGTGGAAGATGTCGCCGCCGATCAGGCCGAAGGTGCGCTCGAGATCGAGCGGCGAATTGATCTGCCGGGCCAGCACGGAGGCTTTGAAATTCGGCGCATAGCGATTGACCGTCTCGATCATCAGATCGGCCACTTCCTCGCGGTGATCGTCCCAGGATGCGCCGTTCGGTAATTCCGGGGCCACATGCTGGCAGAACAGGCTGGCGACATGCTGGCCCTTGGGTGCAAGGCTGTCGTCGAGGGTCGAAGGAATCAGGATTTCGACGATGGGTTGGGCCGACCAGCCATTGGTCCTGGCATCGATATAGGCGCGCTCCATGTAAGCGAGGCTCGGCGCCATGATGATGCCGGAGGTATGATGCTCGGCGACATCCTTGCCCGGTAGGCAGGTAAAATCGGGCAGTTCTGACAGCGCCACGTTCATGCGGAAAGTGCCGGAGCCGCAACGCCAGTTTTCGATGCGCTTGCGGAAGTCGGTGGGCAAGGCCGCTGGGTCGATGAGTTTCAGATAAAGCAGCTTGGGATTGAGATTGGAGACGACGGCGGAAGCGCGTATTGCCTCACCCGATTCAGTGACGGCGCCAACGGCGCGACCGTTTTCAACAATGATTTCGCTGACCGGATGCGCAGTCTTGATATCGACGCCGAGCGCCGTGGCCGCCTTCGCCATGGCCTGGGTGATCGCGCCCATGCCGCCGATCGCATGTCCCCAGGCGCCTTTCTTGCCATTCACTTCACCAAAGACATGATGCAGCAGCACATAGGCAGAGCCGGGCGTATAGGGGCTGGCGTAATTACCGACGATGCCGTCGAAACCATAGGCCGCTTTGATCGGCGCGCTCTCGAACCAGCCGTCCAGATAATCTCCTGCGGACTTCGCGAAAAGATCCAGCAACTCGCGCTGCATCTCAATATCGAGTTTGCGGATACGGTTGCCGATCTTGCCGGCCTTCACGAGCTCACCCAGCGCCGCGATGGGATGACCCTGAATGACATTGGGCGGCGTCTGCAGCACCAGATCGCGCAACACATCGGCAATGACATCAAGCCTTTCGCCATAAGCGTCGAGCCGTTCGGCATCGCGATTGGAGAATTTTGCAACTTCCTGCGTCGTCTTGCCGCCACCGACTTTCAAATATCGGCCGTCATCCAAAGGCAGGAAATTGGAGATCTTCCGTTCCACCACGCGCAGGCCATGGGCAGCGAGGTTGAGATCGCGGATCACCTTCGGATTGAGAAGCGAAACGGTATAGGAGGCGACGGAATTGCGGAAACCGGGATGAAACTCTTCGGTCACCGCCGCACCCCCGACCACGCCGCGGCGTTCCAGCACCGTCACCTTTAGCCCGCTCATCGCCAGATAGGCCGCACAGACCAGGCCGTTATGGCCGCCACCAACAATCACCACATCCTGCATCGTCATCCCCAAGGTCATGCCAGCGCATGTTCATCCAATTGAAATCTCTCGCAGTCTCGTAGAAATTTTGGCGAAATGCACTTGCCGTTTCGACGAATTATCAAAATACTATCGGCAGATCGCCGAAAGAACATGGCATTATGGAAATCGATTCCACCGACGAGCATTTGCTCTCCCTTTTGCGGGAGAATGCGCGGTTATCCACCACGGAACTTGCGCGGCGCCTCGATTTGTCCCGCACCACGGTGCAAAGCCGGATCGAACGTTTAGAACGGCAAAAGGTCATCGCCGGCTATACCGTCAAAGCGGGCGGCGCCGATGAACGCAGCTACATCAAGGCGCATGTGATGATCACCGCTGTGCCGAAACTGACCCCCGCGGTAGAAGCCGCGTTGCGGCAATTGCCGCAGGTGCGGACCCTGCATTCGGTGAGCGGCGTCTATGATTTCATCGCCGTCTTGGCCGCCCCGACCGTGCGCGAGCTCGATTTACTGATCGACGGGATCGGTGCACTGGACGGCGTCGAACGCACAACCACATCGATCGTGCTCTCGACCCGAATAGATCGATAGAAGCTGCTGGATAATTCTAAGCCTGGCCGGCATCGTCGGGTCCCAGAACCTCGGCCAGATTCCACAACATGCCAGCAGTAGCGCCCCAGATATAGCGGTCTTCCCAGGGATAGGCATAGAAGAACCGCTCCCGGCCGTTGAACATCCGACTTTCCTTGCGACGGTTTGACGGTTCCCGGAAGAAGGCAAGCGGCACTTCAAAAACCGCCGCCACTTCGCGGGGATCGGGATGCAGCTCCAAAGGCGGCTTCACCAATCCGACGCAAGGGATCACTTCATAGCCCGTCCGCGTCACATAAGTGTCCAGCCGGCCGATCAGATGCACGTGATCCCGCGGCAGCCCGATCTCTTCTTCCGCTTCGCGCAAGGCTGCGTCTTCAGCATCGCGATCCGTGGGATCGATGCGACCGCCGGGAAAGCTGATCTGACCGGCATGATCCGACAGATGCGCCGAGCGTTGAGTGAGCAAGACGGTCGTGCCCGTCTCCCGTTCCATCAGCGGTACCAGTACCGCTGCGGCCGTCAAGGGCTGGCGCGGCAGCATATCCGGATTGAGATCATGATCGCCGCGACCCGACCGCCGAGCAATGACGGAATCCAGGGTCGCTTCCGGCGTCGTGCCGGGACTTGAGCGCCGGCCGGGGGCCGGCTTCGTCTGAAAACGGCTGATGATCGCATCGCGCAGAATTGTCATCGCGCCGTCTCCAGCCGATCGAGATTACCGAGCGGGAAGAAGTCGCCCTCGCTCCAAACGCCGAAGAGTGCCCCCTCCTCCGTCCGGCGCACCTCGCCCAATTCGACCAGATGATAGAAAACCGGCCGCAAAATCAGGGCATCGAGACCATCGCGAACCGTTACATAGGGGCTCGGCTCGGCCTTGCCCGTCACGTAGTCGACGTGGATAGGGTGTTCGGCGCCCACCGTTATCACGTCGTCGACATTGGTCCGAAAGGTTAAAACCTGCTGCAGGCCGGTGCCGCTGGCCGTCAATTCCACAGCGGTGAAAGGGGCATCATCGACCTGCACGCGGCCCCGCTCCGCTGGCGTCACCAGCCAATACGCGCCGTCATCTTCTCGCCGCAATACGGTGGAAAATAGTTTTACCAGCGGTTTCCGGGCAATCGGCGATCCACGATAGAACCAGGTACCGTCGCGGGCGATGCGCATATCGAAATCGCCGCAAAGCGGCAGGTCTGCGAAGTCTGGGTTGGACATTGCCCCAGTCAAGGGTTTACCCTCCGTAATCAATAACTTACGCCGTCACAATCCAGCGGTCAGCAAGATGACGAACAGCGCCTCTTACACCGACGACACAACCGGAACACCTTCAGCCCCCACTGCGGCCGGGTATCATAGCCAACGCCCGTCGGATCTGGCCGGCGAGATCGAGCTACTGAGCAATCGGCTGTCCAATGTCCGCGCCAATCTCGCCAAAGTTATATTTGGCCAGGAAGAAACCATTGAGCAATCCCTGACGGCTATCTTGGCCGGCGGGCATGTCCTGCTGATCGGCGTGCCCGGTCTTGCCAAGACCAAGCTGGTGGACAGCCTCGGGCGGGTCCTCGGACTCGATGCGAAACGGGTGCAATGCACGCCCGACCTGATGCCATCCGACATTCTCGGATCGGAGGTGCTGGAAGAGAGCGAAGCGGGCCATCGCAGCTTCCGTTTCATCAAGGGTCCGGTTTTTTGCCAATTGCTGATGGCGGATGAAATCAACCGCGCGAGCCCGCGCACACAATCGGCGCTGCTGCAGGCAATGCAGGAACAGAAGGTCTCGATCGCCGGTCAGACCTATCAGCTGCCGGTGCCGTTCCATGTCCTGGCGACGCAAAATCCGCTTGAGCAGGAAGGCACTTATCCCCTGCCGGAAGCCCAGCTTGACCGCTTCCTGTTGCAGATCGATGTGAATTATCCCGATATCGATGCCGAACGGCGCATGCTGATCGTCACGACTGGTGCCGAAGAAGCGGCACCCGAAACAGTGCTCTCTGCGGCGGAATTGATGGCAGCGCAGCGCCTGGTGCGGCGCCTGCCGATCGGCGACAAGGTCGTTGATGCCATTCTGCGCCTGGTCCGCGCCGGTCGCCCCGATGGCAGCGAATTGCCGGAAGTGAAAACACAGCTCGCCTGGGGGCCCGGACCTCGTGCCGGTCAGGCGCTGATGCTGGCCTGCCGGGCCCGCGCCTTGATCGAGGGGCGTCTCAGCCCGTCGATCGATGATGTCGTCGCCCTTGCACATCCCGTCTTGCGTCACCGTATCGCGCTCAATTACGGCGCTCGGGCCGAAGGCGTCACCCTCACCAGCGTCATCAACCGCCTGATCGGGCTGCTGGGGTAACCCGACCGGATGGCATCCCTTCCCGGCACAGCCGCGCCTAGTGCACAACAGGCCGAGCGCGTCAAGGCTCAGGCCGCCGATATTGCTGGCCGCCTGCCCCCTCTGCTGGTGGCTGCGGAACGCATCGCCGTCACTGTCGAGCAAGGCGTGCATGGGCGTCGGCGGGTCGGCCGCGGCGAATCGTTCTGGCAGTTCCGGCAGTATTATCCGGGTGACGATCTGCGCCGGCTCGATTGGCGCCAATCGGCGAAATCGGACCGGCTTTATTTGCGACAGATGGAGTGGTCGGCGGCGCAATCGGTTTATTTGTGGTGCGACGATTCCCCCTCGATGTCCTATGCCAGCAACCGCAACCTCCCTGAAAAGCTCGAGCGGGCGCGGATCATGTTGCTGGCCCTGGCGACGGTCCTGTCCCAGGCGGGGGAACGGGTCGCCCTGCTCGGCACCGGCGAGCCGCCGATTGCCGGGCGCAATGTCGCGGAGCGGCTGGGCGAACGGCTGTTGCTAACCGGCCGGTCGGAACAAAACATCACCCCTGACGGTTTGCCGCCACAGATATTGCTCCCGGCCCATGCTCACGTGGTGCTGATTAGCGATTTTCTCGTACCGCTCGAAAAGCTTGAAAAGATCATCGATCGCTTCGCTGACCGGGATATCCACGGCCACCTGCTGCAGGTGCTGGATCCGGCTGAAGTCGACCTGCCTTTCAGCGGCCGGGTGCGGTTCCAGGGTTTGGAAACGGAAGGCGATTACCTTGTGAGCAAGGCCGATCTGTTGCGCGATTCCTATCGCGACCGCCTGGCAGCACACTGGCAGGGGCTGCGTGATCTGGTCGCCAGCGCCGGTTGGAGCTGCTCACGTCATGTGACAGGCGATTCGCCGACCCGGTCCTTGCTTGAGCTCTATCAGTGGCTTGCGGCCGATTACAGGCTGCGCCGATGATGCGAGGTCATATGAGCCCTAAGACGATTGCACGAAAGACCGATCCGGCATGTTATCGTTCGGCGCATTGAGTTTCGCAGCCCCCTGGGCCTTGGCGGCGCTGATCGTCCTGCCGATCCTTTGGTGGCTGCTGCGGTTGACGCCGCCGAGCCCGAAGCGCATCGGGTTTCCGGCGATCCGGCTGCTGTTCGGCTTGAAACCGCGCGAGGAAACACCGGATCGGACGCCGTGGTGGCTTATTTTGCTCCGTCTCGCCATTGCCGCTTTGCTCATTCTCGCGATGGCGCGGCCGGTGTGGAACAGCAATCCAACGACAGAAAAGCTCGGCGATCTCCTGCTGGTACTCGATAACGGCTGGGCCAGTGCCAATGGTTGGCAAGAGCGCCAGGCCGTTGCGACCGATCTGATCAGCGCCGCCGGCCGCCGCGGCGGCAAAGTAATGCTGCTGACCACCGCACCCCATGCCGATGGCAGCGCGATTGCCTTGCGCAATATGGCGGCGAGTGAAGCTGCCAGCCTGATTTCCACACTGACGCCGCAACCATGGCCGAGCGATCGCAAAACAGCACGGGAGGCTCTGAATAGTCTCTCGATGGCGGCCAATACCGAGGTCGTCTGGTTGACCGACAGCATCGCCTCGACATCGGCGGATCTCGACGAGTCACTGGCCGGCCGGTTGCGCGAACTAGGCGCCCCGCGCATTCTCGCCACCAGCGATGCCGGCTTGCCGATCCTGCAACTGCCGCCGCGCCGGGACGCCGATGGAATTACTGTCAAATTGGTGCGTCCGATGGTTGGCGCCGGGCAATCGGTCTCGGTACGTGCCCAGGATCGCGAAGGCCATGGCCTAGGGACGACTGAAGTTGCCTTCGCTGCCGATCAGGCGACAGCGACCGCACACATGGCCCTCCCCCTCGAGCTCAAGAATCGCGTCAGCCAAATGTCGATCGATGGGCAATCCACCGCCGCAGCCGTCGCCTTGCTCAGCGACAGCGGTGGTCACAAACCGATCGGCCTGATTTCCGATAATCCATCACAAGGCCAACAGCCCTTGCTGGGCGAGCTCTATTACATCGAGCGCGCTCTGGCGCCAAACAACGAGGTCCGCATCGGCGATCTGGCCACCTTGACGGCGCAGCCATTGTCGATGCTGATTCTGCCGGATCAGACCGCCTTGACCGGCGACGAGGTAAGCAAGCTGAAGCAATGGGTCGAACGTGGCGGCACGCTCGTCCGGTTTGCCGGTGAGCGCTTGGCGACTGTTGCCGATGACCAGAGCGAATTGCTGCCGGTGCGGCTGCGGCGGGGCGATCGCGCGGTTGGTGGCGCCTTGTCCTGGAGTGCCCCGCTGCATCTTGCCGCTTTTCCCGATAAGTCACCCTTCGCGGGGCTGCAGCCCATACAGGACGTGTCAGTGCGGCGGCAGGTTCTGGCGGAGCCGGATATCGATCTCGGCAACCGCACCTGGGCCCGCTTATCCGACGGCACACCTTTGGTGACTGGTGCGCAGCGCGGCAAAGGCTATGTCGTCTTGTTTCATACCAGCGCCAATGCCGATTGGTCAGATCTTGTCCTGTCTGGTTTGTTCGTCCAGATGCTGGACCGGCTGGTGCTGACCTCCGAAGGCATTCCACCCGTCCAGGAGAATGACACCAAGCCCTTGCCGCCGGCAGCGATGCTGGATGGTTTCGGCCGCCTGGGACCGGCAACGGCGACCGCTTTGCCCATCACACCCGCCGAGCTTGCCAAAGGTGTGGTCGGCCCGCGTCACCCGCCAGGCTTCTATGGTACTGCCACGGCGCGCCGGGCGCTCAATCTCAGCCCGGCCATTCCCCGCCTTGCACCGCTCGGCCTCGCCAGCGAAAAAATGCGTCTAGGCGCGACCGTGGATCTCAAGCCCTTGGCTTTGTTGGTTGTGCTTCTTCTGCTGTTGACGGATCAGACTATCGCCCTTGCCTTGCGCGGTCTTATTCGTGGCCGATGGTCCACTGCCGCCGCAATCGCCGTGACATTCGGCCTAGCCATGACGCTCGGCTATCGTCCGGCGCAAGCGGCGACCGTACCGGATTCGCAAATCATCGAACTTACGCAGACGGCGCATCTCGGCTATATCCGCACCGGCGTCCCGCAAGTCGATGCCGTCAGCAAAGCTGGTCTCGTCGGCTTGACCTCGGTTCTGCTGGAGCGCACGGCGGCGGATGTAGGTGATCCCGTTGCCATCGACGTTGAGACCGACGATCTCACCTTTTTCCCCGTCATCTATTGGCCCGTGACGGCATCCCAGCCGACGCCTTCCCAGGCCGCCATCGCCAAATTGAACAAGTACCTCGCAAATGGCGGGCTCATTCTCTTCGATACGGCCGATCAGAATCTCAGCGGCTTTTCCGGTGGCGATGGCAGTGCCGCTTCGGCGCGATTGCAAGAACTGACAGCCGGCATGAACCTGCCGCCTTTGCGCCCCGTCCCGGCCGATCACGTCCTGACCCGGGCCTTCTATCTGCTGAAAGACTTCCCGGGTCGGTGGGTTGGCTCGACACTTTGGGTTGAAGTGGGCCAGGATCAGGTCAATGATGGCGTCGCCGGCATCATTGTCGGCGGCAATGACTATGCCGCGGCCTGGGCGATCGACAATATCGGTCGGCCGATGTTCCCCGTCTCGCCGGGCGGGGAGCGCCAGCGGGAAATGGCTTATCGCTTCGGCATCAATCTTGTCATGTATGCGCTGACCGGCAATTACAAGTCGGATCAAGTACATGTCCCGGCGATTCTGGAAAGGCTCGGGCAATGATGGGCCAGTTGTCGCTCGACGCCTATTCGATCACCACAGATCCGCTGTTGCCCTGGCCGCTGATCGCGGGCTTGGGCGCCCTGCTCCTGATCCTCGCCTTGTTCGGTTTCTGGCGTCATGCCCATGGCTCGATGCTGCGCTTTCTCCTGGGCGCGGTGCTGATTGCTATTCTCTTCAACCCCTCGATCATCGAAGAGCAGCGGCGTTACCAGAAAGACGTCGCGGTGGTGCTGGTCGATCGCTCCCCCAGCCAGGCCCTCGAACATCGCACCGACGACGCGAATAAGGCGATGACCGAGCTTAAACAGAAATTGGCGCGCTTCGACGATCTGGAAACGCGCATCGTCGAATCGAGCGGCGGCAGCGACCCGGCGGAAAAAGGCACCGAGCTGATGGAAGCGCTGCATCGCGCCCTTGCCGATCTTCCGCCCAATCGCGTGGCGGGCAGCATCCTGATCAGTGATGGCCAGGTGCATGATGCGCCCACCGATGGCAAGGATCCGGCCATCAACGCGCCTTTGCATTTGCTGATGACCGGCAATCCCGATGCCGGTGATCGCCGGCTGATGCTGACCGAAGCACCGAGCTTCGGCCTTGTCGGCAAGAATGTCGAAGTTAAATTGCGCGTCGACGATCTTGGGCGGGAAGCGGAGGCCGACGGAACGGCGACCATATCGATCAGCCGCGACGGCGTGGCCATGCCCAGCCAGGACGTCCGCATCGGCCAGGAAGAAACTGTGCAACTACCGCTCAGCCATGGCGGCCAGACGGTGTTCCAATTTGCGGTCAATGACGGTCCCGAGGAACTCACCCGGATCAACAATTCCGCAGTCATCACCGTCAATGGCGTACGTGACCGATTGCGCGTGCTATTGGTTTCCGGCGAGCCCTCGCCCGGCGAACGTACCTGGCGCAATCTGCTCAAATCGGATCCGGCGGTTGAGCTGATTCACTTCACCATTTTGCGTCCGCCCGCGAAGCAGGATGCGACGCCCATCAACGAACTGGCCCTGATCGCCTTCCCGATTGACGAGCTCTTCAATTTCAAGCTCAAGGAATTCGATCTGATCATCTTCGATCGGTTCCAGCACTTGAACATCCTTCCCGACGAATACTTCCACCACATCGTTGATTATGTCGAAGGTGGGGGCGCGGTCCTGGAGGTCGACGGGCCGAGTTCGGCCGGCCAGTTCAGTCTCTACCGCACGCCGGTCGAGGAGATTTTCGGCGCAACACCGACCGGTGAGGTTTTGACCGGCGGTTTCCGCCCGAGCCTGACCGATCTTGGACGTCGCCATCCGGTCACCGCGGATCTGCTGCCGCCCGATCTGGCCAATGATGCGAGCGCCAAGACCAATCCGAATTGGGGCCGCTGGTTCCGGCAGATCGCCGCCACCAGCAGCCGGGGCACCACGGTCATGACCGGCCTCGATGGTCTTCCTCTGCTGGTGCTCGAACGGGTCGGCAAGGGCCGCGTCGCGCAGCTTTTTTCCGATCAGATCTGGCTTTGGTCGCATGGCTTCGAAGGTGGCGGTCCGCATGCCGAATTGATCCGACGCATCGGTCATTGGCTGATGAAGGAACCCGAATTGGAGGAAGAGGATCTGCGCACGGCCGTGGTGGATGGCCGACTGGAGATCACCCGGCAAAGCCTGAGCACCGACTTGCCCACCATCACCGTCAGCCGGCCTGATGGTACGGAAGATCATCTGCAATTGAAAGATGCCGGCCGAGGCCATGCCACCGCAACGGTATCCGCGCCCCTGCCCGGTCTCTACCGGGTCAGCGACGGCCAGCGCCAAGCCTTCGCCGCGTCGGGCAGTTTGAATTCACTGGAATTTCGCGATCCACGGGCCAATGCGGCGCCGCTGACGCCCCTGACCAAAGCCAGCGATGGCGGCATTTTCAGCCTGACCAAGCAAACAATACCGGATATTCGGCGGATCGCTGCCGGCGGCGAAATGGCCGGCAATGGCTGGTTGGGCCTGCGCCAAAATCGCGACTATGTCGTGGCCGGCTTACGTCAGGTGCCGCTGTTGCCGATCTGGCTGGCCTTGGGCCTGGCTTTGCTGCTTTTGCTGCTAACTTGGCGCCGAGAAGGGCGCTAGAAACAAGGTGTCGACAGCACCGATCGTTTTGACGTCCAAAGCAAATCGGCCCCGCTAGCAGCGGGGCCGATTGCCGATCAAACGGGAATCCCGTGATTACAGATTGGCGAGCTCGTCGTCATAGACCTTCATGAGGTCCGCGACGGACTGATGCTGGCAACCCTTGGAATCAACCAACTTGCGCGCATCGGTCTTCGCGGTTTCGATCAGGGTCAGGCGTTCGCCGGCGCCGATCTCATGATTGACCTTGGTGTCGATAAAGGTCGCCATCTTCCGCCAGTGCGCGGCATCGAACGTCGTGTCGCGGCAGAGCTCCGTCACACGAATCGCTTGATAGTACTTGCTGAACGTCCCCGCCATATCTTGGGCTGTGGCCAGCGTAGCGCCACCTGCGACGCCCGCGGCAACCAGCGCGGCCAGCGACAACCGGGAAAGAGTCTTTTTGGACATTTAGGTGATCCCCCTTGGTGGGTGTTGAAACTGCGGTTAGTCTCTGGTGTCAAGGCCGCCTTTGCAACTCCTTTTTGCAGTAAAAGTGTCGATTTCGGCGGCGGAATACCCGCAATAACATGCCAGTAACGCGAAGTATTACAGCTGGATGCCGTCGGATCGAGGAATGCAGATGCGCCGCACGACACGTTTCCGTGAACTGATTGAAGCTACCGAAATCCTGCTCCTGCCTGGCGTGCATGACGCCCTCTCGGCGCGAATCGCTGCAGAAGTCGGCTATCAGGCCATTACCTGCGGTGGCTATGCCGCGACGGCCAGCCTGCTCGGCGCGCCGGATATCGCCCAGTTGTCGATGACCGAGATGGCCGATCTCTATGCCCGGCTCTGCGACTGCGTCAGCCTGCCGATCCTGGCCGATGCCGATACCGGCTATGGCAATGCGGTCAATGTCGCCCGGACTGTACGTGCTTTCGAACGGGCCGGTGTCGCCGCCTTGTTCATCGAAGACCAAGTGGCGCCGAAACGCTGCGGCCATATGGAGGGGAAGCGCGTGATTCCGGTGGCGGACATGGTGGCCAAATTGAAGGCTGCCCTCGATGCCCGCCAAGACCATGATCTCGTCATCATGGCGCGCACGGATGCCCGTGCCATCGAGGGTTTCGAAGCCGCAATCGAGCGGGCGCAGATCTATCGCGAGGCAGGAGCCGACGTCATTTTCGTCGAAGCGCCACTGACCGTCGACGAAATGATGCGCATCTGTTCGGAGGTACCGGCACCCTGCATGGCCAACAATGTCGAAGGCGGCAAAACGCCCTTGCTGGCCGCTGCCCAGTTGGAAGAAATCGGCTATGCCGCCGTCGCCTTTCCGGTTGCCGCCACTTACGCTATCGCCCAGACGCTGCGGCGGCTCTATACGGTCCTGCTGCAAAGTGGCGACACCGCCAGCCTGCAAAAGGACATGGTCGGCTTCACTGCCTTTCACGATATCGTGGGCTTGCCGCAATTGCGCGAGATGGAACGGGGCTGTGAAGGCTTTGCCCGCGACCTTCTGGAGCGGCTGGCCGATCCCGAACGACGCGACCTATAGGCGTTATCTCGGAGGATAGGCCGGGCGGGTCAGGCGGGTCAGCGGCACGATCTCCCCGGCGATATTGAGCTGATAGCGGCCCTGCGCCAGGAATACCGTATCAATGGGTGCTGTGGAACGCACATAGCCCATGACCACGGCACGGCCCAAACAGGCGCTATAGCCCGCCGAGGAGACCTCTCCCACCGGCGCGCCGTCCCTGAGCAGGATCTCGCCACCCCAAGGGAACACAGCACTGTCATCGACCGTGAACATGGCGAGCCGCTTATGCGTGCCACGTGCCTCCTGCTCCTGCAACGCAGCCCGGCCGATGAAGTCGCTCCCCTTCTCCATTTTCACCGCATACATCAAGCCAGCCTCCAGCGGCGTCTCATCCGGCCCCAGCTCGGAGCCGAAGGCCCGTCGTCCGGCTTCGACGCGCAAGGCATCGATCGTATAATAGCCGCCATCGGCAAGGCCGAGATCGTGCCCAGCTTCCTCCAGCGTTTCATAGATGGTCGCCATCATCTCGCTCGGCACATAGAGTTCGAAACCGGCGCCGCCGATATAGGCGATCTGTGCTGCCCGGATGCGCGCCGGACCGACATCGATCATCCGCGTCTGGTTGCCGGAGAAGATGTCGCCGGCTGCAATCTCAGGCGAGACTCGGGCGAGAATGGCGCTGGAACGCGGCCCCATAAGGGAGAGCACGCCATAGGCCGAGGTGACATCCGTCAGCACCGCATGCGCATCGGCGATATGGCTTTCGATCCAGGCAAAATCGCGCGTGGTCTGGGCGGTGCCTGTGATGATGAGGAAGCTGTTTGGCGCCACGCGGATCACGGTGAGATCGGATTCGAAACCGCCGCGCTCGTTCAGCATGGCAGTATAGACCATGCGGTCCACCGCCACATTCATCTGGTTGGCGCAAACCTTCTGTAGGACACTCAAAGCCTCGCGGCCTTGCAGAAGGAATTTCGAAAACGAGCTTTGATCGAAAATCGCCGCCGCCTCACGCGCCGCGCGCTGTTCCGCCAGCATATATGGCAGCCAGTCGGGTTTACCGAAGGTATCGCGCGCCGGTGCGGCATCGAGCGGCGCGAAATAATTGGCGCGTTCCCAGCCCATGCGCGAGCCGAAACGCGCACCTCTGGCCTGTAAACGATCGTAAAGCGGCGAACGCCGCAACGGGCGGGCTGATTGCAATTCCTGCCGGGGATAGCGCATGGCATAATGCAGGCCGAGGCTTTCAACCGTGCGTTCGCGCAGGAAGCGGCGATTGCCGAGATAGGCTGCCAGGCGGCGTATATCGACATCCCAGAGATCCTGGCTGGGCCCACCGTCGACGATCCATTCGGCGGTCAGTCGTCCGGCACCGCCCGAATTTGCGATGCCGGCGGAATTGAACCCCGCGCAGACGAAATAGTTCGCCACCTCAGGGGCTTCACCCAGAATGAAATTGCCATCCGCGGTGAAGCTCTCCGGCCCGTTCAGCAATTGCTTGATCTCTGCGCTTTCCAGGCACGGTGTCCGCTGCAGGGCGTTCTGCATCAGGATTTCGAACTGGTCCCAGTCTTCCGATAGAAGCTGGAATTCGAATTTGTCCGGGATGCGAGCGACATCCCAGGGCTTGGCCTTGGGTTCGAAACCGCCCATGACCAGTCCGCCGACCTCTTCCTTGAAATAGATATAGCCGTCGGGATCGCGCACGACCGGCAGATCCGGGTGCACGCCGTCGATCTTCCCGGTCACCAGATAGAAATGCTCCGCCGAGTAGAGCGGTACATTGACGCCCGCCAACTGGCCGAATTCCCGCGCCCATTGCCCGGCACAATTGACGATGTAGTCGCAATCGACATTGCCCTGCTCGGTCGACACGCCGATGACTTGCGGGCGGGCGTGAGAGGTCAAGCGAACGCCCGTTACCTTGACGCCCTCGACGATCTGCGCGCCACCCATGCGGGCACCTTTAGCCAGCGATTGGGTCAAGTCGGTCGGATTGGCCTTGCCGTCATTCGGCAGCCAGACCGCACCGGCAAGATCGTCGGTACGCATCAAAGGGAACAGCTTGCCGGCTTCGGCGGGCGTGATGAATTCCGCTTCGAGGCCGAAGCTCTTGGCGCTGGCGAGGCTCCGCTTGAGCTGCGTCAGGCGGTCCGCGGTGCGGGCGACGGTGATCGACCCGCATTTTTTCCAGCCGGTCGCAAGACCCGTTTCCCGTTCCAGCTCGGCATAGAGTTGCGTGCCATACATGCTCATGCGAGTCATGCTGCGATTGGCCCGCAACTGCCCCACCAGCCCGGCCGCATGCCAGGTCGTGCCGCAGGTCAACTGCCCCTGTTCCAGCAACAGCACCTCGCGCCATCCCAGCTTGGTCAGATGATAGGCGACGCTCACCCCCGCAATGCCGCCACCGACAATGACGACGCGGGCCGATTTAGGCAGTTTGCTGGATCCGGGTGACGTCATGCCATCCTCTTAGATGATGATTTGCCATAAATTGCCACTTTTTGGCAAATATTGCAACACATCATAGCAGTGGATCATGACAATTGATGGTGCAGCGCTATGCAATAGACGCAATCAACAATCACTTGCATTGCCGGGAAATTTACCTAATTTTGCGGCAGACGCTGGCAAGCAAGCCCCTGGCTATCCGCGTCGCGCATGCGCGGCGGATGTGGTTAAGCAAACAAGAGTTGGCGTCCTTTGTGTGGTTTGAACTGCCGTTCCAACTGGCACTAAGGAGGTCATCGGAAGCCCCGCCAGCGCCTCGGCTCCTCAGGAGCTGATGCAAGCAAACGGATTCCGACTGCCAACGACATCCAGGCCGACGGCTCCTTTCGCGGAAGGAGTTGCGTTATGCATTTGCTTGTCATTCAACATTGCCCTGTCACGCCTGCTGGCCTCGTCGGCCGGATCGCAGAAGAACGCGGTGCGGAACTCCGCACTGTCTTTCCCCATCAAGGCGAAAAGCTGCCCGCGAACGGCGCCGATATGGACGGCCTGATCGTGCTGGGCGGCCCGATGCATGCGGGTGACGATATCGGCTATCCGGCTTTCGTCGATATCATGGCCCTCATCCGCGATTGCCATGAACGAGCCGTTCCGGTTCTCGGTATCTGCCTTGGCTCGCAATTGATTGCCCGCGCCTTCGGCCAGCGCGTCTATCGCTTCGGCGGCCTCGAGGTCGGCTATCCGGCGGTCTATTTGACCGAGGCGGCCAAGAGCGATCCCTTGCTGTCCGGTCTGGCCGCGGAGCAGCGCATCATGCAGATGCATGAAGACAGTTTCGATCTGCCGCCGGAAGCGGTGCTGTTGATGCAGAACGAAGTTTGCGCCAACCAAGGCTTCCGCATCGGCATGACGACCTATGGCTTCCAGTTCCACCCGGAAGTGACCTTGCAGGAAGCAAGATCCTTCCCGCGCGACTGCTGGGCTTCGATGAGCCGGCATTTCGGCAATCGGGCACCGGCACAGGAGGCCCGCGCCCTGCGTGAGGCCGATCTCTATTTCGACCAGGGGGCTGCCTTCTGCCGCATCATGACCGACCGTTGGTTGGACTTGGTCGCGAAACGCCCCCTGACCTCGCAGGCATACGTGGCACGTACCGACGGCGAGCGCCGTCGGGCTTGAGCCGCGGTTTCGGCCGTACAGGGACCGACGCCGGTCATCTGTTGCGCCAAAGTCGGCGGACAGGTGGCAGCTCGATCGCGCTGATGGCTGATGATGGGTGTGAAGATCGAAACGGCAAGCGCCACGTCGCCTAGTCAGGCAACGTGGCGCTGAACCGAGCGGCAATTACTTGCCGTCCTGCTCCAGGAAGATGGTGTAGAACTTGCGCACCGTCTTCGGCATATGCCAGGTGCCCTTGAAGCCCTTGGCGATGGTGAAGGTGTCGCCCTTCTTGAAAACTTCGGTATTGCCGCGCTGATCGGTGATATGCACCTCGCCTTTCAGGATGTGGCAGAACTCATCAAAGGGATAGCCGGTCAGCTTCAGCGTGCCCTTCGCGCACTCCCACACACCGGTCATGAACTTGCCGGTCTTATCAGTGAAGTAGTTGTGGCTGGCTTCCACCGGATTGCCGTCCACCAATTTGCCCAATGTCGTGACACCGCCCTGTTTCAGGCCCTTGCCCTCCGGGCCGTCTTTCGACATGCGGACCAGTTTCTTGCTCATTGTCGCTCCTCGATACGCAGACACGTTTAACGGCGCCCTATCGCACCGTGCCAGTCCGATAACCCGTTATGGCACAGGCTGTCTATCGCCGAAGCAGTCTGGTGTGTCGAAAGAGCGTCAACTTGAGCTGAAGCGCGTCGGCTTGTCCCAGGTAGCTTGCCCTGGTCAATTTGCCGCGGTGAAGTTGCCGCAGTCAGCTGGCCCGGGCAAACGGCAGAGAGATGACGATCGCCGATGGCAAGGCCAGCTCCGCATCCCTGATCGCGGCGGAAGCCAGCGTGACGCAGATGCCCGGCTCCTCGAAGCGGGTCAGGGCTTCGACCGGCTCGGCTGGCGGCACGGTCAACCCATCAGCGCGACCGGGAATGCCGTGCAGACGCAGGCTGCCATCGGCCGCCCGGCGCAGCTCGGCCTCGACGGTAACGTGACGCCAGATTTCGGTCTCGCCGCGCCGCCAATCTTCCCGGCACTGCCGGATGAGATCGACCTCAATATCGACGGAGACTGTTCTGCTGGTTGGTGCTGCCGCCCGGTTACCATGGAATGGCACAACTCGGTCCTGCGTGCCTGGCACGTTGCGGTTCAGAGAACGCCGCATGGCCGCCCCTCCTGGGGATCTCGGCGCGGACGGACAGCGGGTCGGGCGCCGCGACCTCCGCACCGTCCCGCGATTTGCGATATGACGCAGATCGCCCCTATCTTCAAGAGGAAAGGTCCTCATTTTTTCGTCAATGGCGGCGGCGTGTCACGCGCGCAACACTTTATCGACCAAGCCAGCCGATCGTCATAACCTTCGCGTATTGTTTCGAGACCACGACGTAAAGAGAAAATAAAGGAGAGCTGCATGTCCGCGAAAATGTCCTACACCCGTCTCGGCAAGAGCGGCCTGCGCGTCTCTCGCCTCTGCCTCGGCACCATGACCTATGGCACGCCTGCCTGGCGCGAATGGGTGCTGGACGAAAAGACCTCGCGCCCGTTCTTCGAGCGTGCTTTGGACGCCGGCATCAACTTCTTCGACACCGCTGACATGTATTCCAATGGCGTCAGCGAGGAGGTCGTCGGCCGCGCCATGCGCGATCTCGTCTCGGATCGTGAGGACGTGGTGATCGCGACCAAATGCTATTACGGCACGGCGGGCGACAAGCCCAACCGGCGGGGCCTTTCCCGCAAGCATATAATGGATGCCTGCGACCGGTCGCTGCGCCGACTGGGAATGGAATACATCGACCTCTATCAGATCCACCGCTTCGACCCGGACACTCCGGTCGAGGAAACCCTCGAAGCCCTGCATCATCTCGTCCGCGCCGGCAAGGTCCGCTATATCGGCGCTTCCTCAATGTATGCCTGGCAATTCGCCAAATATCTCTATCTGGCCGACCGGCAGTTTCTGACCCGCTTCGTGTCGATGCAGAACCATTACAATTTGATTTATCGGGAGGAAGAGCGGGAGATGATGCCGCTTTGCCAATCGGAAGGCATCGGCTGTATCCCCTGGAGCCCGCTTGCCCGGGGTTTCCTGGCCGGCAACCGCGACCGTCAGGGCGGTGGCGGTACGACCCGCGCCCGCAGTGACGACGCCGCCGGCAGATTCTATTACCGCGATGACGATTTCGCCGTCGCCGAACGCAATGTCGAAGTGGCGAAGCGGCTGGATGCCAAACCGATGCAGGTCGCCCTGGCCTGGGTGCTCAGCAATCCGGCGGTGACCGCACCGATCGTGGGTGCCAGCCGGATCGAGCATCTCAATGACGCATTGGAAGCGTTACAGCTCACCTTGTCGATCGAAGACAAGGCAGCACTCGAAGAATGCTATCGCCCGCATCCGGTTCTGGGACATGACTAGGGAGGGCAAGACGAACCGCGATGAATCAGCCCGGCTTGATCTGGGCGTTCCGCTGGACCAAGGCGGTGAAGAGCTGAAGATCCGTCGGCTCGGCATCCGAGACCACCCAATAGGTCGCCCGGCCTGCCGTCCAATAGGTCAGATGGTATCCCTTGATGGTCATCGCCTCGGTACCATGCCCATGCACTTCACCGGGCATCGGGGGACAGGCGAGGAAATTGATCCAGTGGTTCTCATGACGATAGACCAGAGCCGCCACGGCGCGGCCGGCAACATAATCAAGCCGGCCGCCCACCAGCTCGAAATTCTGTGATGCAAGATCGGCAACCACCGGCGCCACGCTAACCTTGCCATTGAACCAGGGAACGATCTGATTGGGGTCACCGGACGCTACATCCGTAAGGTGCCCCGGCATCAGCGACCGGATATGGCTTGCCACAACCTGCTCGGCGAGATCCGGTTCTACCTGCTGCCGTGTCAGCCGGTAAGCCACGCCGCCGGCCACGAGCAATCCTACCGCCGAAGCAGCGACGGCCAGGGCGCGCCGCCGGGACAACACAACAGTATCTGCATTCGGCTGCATCGCCATGGCGACGCCCAAGCGCTGTCGCAGCCCCTCTGGCGCCCGATAGCGGACCAGGGTCGATTGCAGCCGGAGATGCAATGCCCGGCGTTCCAACCGGCGCTTGCGGCAATGAGGACAGGCCGCCAAATGTGCCTCCAATGCCAGAATGCTGGTGAGATCGAGCTCACCATCGACATCGGCATCGATCAGGCCAACCATCCGATCACAATCCATGAGCCGCCCCATGGCCGACCTGCCGCTCCATAGCGGTGGTCAGATGCTCCCGCGCCCGCGCCAGCCGCGACATTACCGTTCCGATCGGTATACCGGCAATTTCGCTGATCTCGCGATAAGAACAGCCCTGCAATTCCCGCAACACGATGACCTCCCGATAATGCGGCGCCAGATCGGCCACCGCCTGATGCAGTTGTTCGCGCATTTCTTTGTCCGCAAGCGTCGCTTCCGGTGTTTCCGTCGCCGTGGGATACAGCGTCACCACAGTCGATCGGTTGGCCATTTCGATGGCGGCGTCGTTATCAGTGAAAACCAGTTGATGGGGTCGATTGACCCGCAACCAACTGAAGCAGCAGCGGCGAACGATGGTCAGCAGCCAGGGCCGGGCTTCCGGGCCGCGGAAGGTGCCGAAATGCTTCATCGCCTTCAAATAAGCCTCTTGAACCACATCCTCAGCATCGCTGCGATTACCGGTTAGCCACCGCGCGAGATTATAAGCATCATCCAGATGCGGCAGCATGAGGCGCTCGAAGGCCGCACGTTGTACCTGATCCACGAAACCCAGCCTCCGCCGATACATTTGGTATCTGGAACGAGGACTCGCTTATTCCCGCCTTTATTCCAGATCGCCTGAAAATCGGATGTCATAACCATAACATGCTGTCGGCAAGGTATCGTGCCGCGTGAGGCATCCTTACCGTGTGACCTCTGTCACCGATATGCTTGGATCTGATAACAGTTCAAGGAAATTTATGCTGCAACGCAATAAATGAGTTGCGAATCCCTGCAACGCCGAGAGAAGATCATGCTGCAATGCAGCATAAGCTTTCACGATCTGACAGAATGAGCGGCCCGTTATGGCAGCGTCTCACATCACATTTCGGCTATTCGCCAAAACCTTCGCCGGCAGACTCAACTGTCGCGCCAGGAATGGTACAGCCGGAAGGTGAGGCGGCGCCATTATCCGCGGTGTCAGACATGCCTACAAATGCATCTGCGATGAGATCAGCCGCTGCCATTCCGCCCTTTCAACCGCCGCCGCACACAGTTCTCAATTCTTTCCTCGAACCGGCACAGCTCACCGATGCTGAAGCCGCACTTGAAAAATCGAAGGGCCCAGCGCAAACGACCGATCCCCAAAAAGCCGCCGACCGTAGACTGGCTCTGGCCCTGCAAGGTGGTGGTGCCCATGGCGCTTTCACCTGGGGCGTACTTGATCGTTTGCTGGACGAATCCGACATAGCCATCGATGCCATCAGCGGTGCCAGCGCCGGTGCACTCAATGCAGTCGCCCTTGCAGCCGGCTATATGCAGGATGGCAGGGCCGGTGCGCAGGAGATGCTGAGCAAGCTCTGGCACCGCATCGCAGATCTGGCCAGCATGAGCCTTCTGCAGCCCACGCCGATGGAACGCCTTGCGCCCGGCTGGCGCAGCGATTGGTCACCGGGCCACCTATTGCTCGACTTCTTTTCGCGCTTCGTCTCACCTTACCAATTCAATCCCTTTGGCATCGATCCACTTCGCCAGCTCCTGCAGGATCTGATCGACTTCGATTCGTTGCGACGACCCGAAGCGATCCGACTTTTCATCTCCACCACACAGCTCGACACCGGCGATCTCCGTATTTTCGGCAACGAGACCATTACGGTAGAAACCATTCTGGCTTCGGGCTGTCTCCCCTCGTTCAATCAGGCCATCAAACTCGACGATACCTATTATTGGGATGGCGGCTATAGCGGCAATCCAGCGTTGCTGCCGCTCCTCATGGAGACGACGGCGATGGAAATCTTGCTGGTGCGCATCGATCCGAAACAGGTCGCAGGCGTGCCGATGACGGTAAACGGCATCCGCAGCCGCCTTAATCGCATCATGTTCAACGCACCGCTCAATGCCGAATTGCGTTTCATCGATTGGCTACGGCACGAGCTCAACGGGCCGGCGCGGCCATTGACGCCGGTGGGCCAGCGGCTGAAGCACTTACATATACAGTCGTTGAGCGCCGACGATTTCATGGGCCAGCTGGACGATTCCAGCAAGCTGATGCCGGATCTGGAATTCATCAGCCGATTACGCCGGGTCGGCCATGAAACCGCCAGTCAATGGCTGGGCGCGCGGTCAGCTCGTAAGCTGCCGCAAGGGAATTGTGATTAAAATCACAGAACGCCAATGCTTAGGTCTTCGTTAAAGCTTATCGCGGAGATTGATTCTGCGAAGGTGTGACAGTATCGATGGCCATAGCCAATGGATGCCGTCTACGCGGCAATTGTGCCGCCGATAACCACGAAAAAGACCAACGACAGATAATGCCATGACCGCCATCTCAAACCGGCAAGATCCGATCGAGGCTCCCCTTTCCCAAAGCGGCGCGACTGACAGCGAAGCTTTGAAGCAGCTGATCGATCTAGGTCTTGCTCTGTCTGCGGAACATGATCATGCCCGGCTGCTGGAACGAATTCTGCTTGGCGCCAAGCATTTGACCAAGGCAGATGGTGGCACACTCTACCTTCTGTCCGATAACCACTTGCAGTTCCGACTGATTTATAATGACTCGCTGAAGATTGCACTCAACGGCGACGATCAATGCACGGCTTCCTTTCCGCCGCTGCCGTTGCATCTCGACGATGGCGGAGCCAACCACAACAATCTCGCGACTTACGTTGCGCTCACAGGCAAGTCGGTGACGATTGCCGATGCTTACGGTGACATAAGCTTCGACTTTTCCGGAATCAGGGCCTTCGATGCGCGGACCGGTTACCGCTCGAAGAGTCTGCTTGCGGTGCCACTGAAAAATAACAAGCATGAAGTACTTGGCGTCCTGCAGTTGATCAATGCCCGGCCGGCGCGAACGTCACCCGAGACGACCGACTGCATTGCCTTCAACGACGAGATCCTGCCACTGATTAACGCTTTGGCGAGCCAGGCGGCAATCGCTCTCGACAATCAGCGTCTCTTGCAGGAGCAGCGCGAGCTTTTTGATGCCTTCATCACCATGATGGCGCAGGCGATCGATGCCAAATCACCTTATACCGGTGGCCATTGCGAGCGCGTGCCGGTTCTGACGGAGATGCTGGCTCAGGCCGCTTGCTATGAGAGCGAGGGCCCGCTTGCCGATTTCTCACTGACGGCCGAGCAGTGGTACGAACTTCGCGTCGCCGGCGGCTTGCATGATGTCGGCAAGGTGACGACGCCGGTTCATATTCTCGACAAGGCGACGAAGCTGGAAAAGATTCACGATCGCATTCATGAGGTGAAGACACGGCTCGAGCTCCTACGCCGCGATGCCGAGATCGCTTGCCTCAAGGCGCAATTAGCCGGTACATCCCGCGAGCTTGCGGAAGCGGAATGCGACGCCCGGTTGACGGAGCTCGATTCCATGTCCGCCTTCCTGGCCAAGGCGAATATCGGCGGCGAATTCATGGCCGATGCGGATATCGAGCGACTTCGCCAGATCGCCAATGAGTCCTGGTCTCTTCAAGCAGCACCGCAGCCGCTGCTGGAGGAAGAGGAATTGGAAAACTTGTCGATCCGTCGCGGCACCTTGAACGCCGCTGACCGAAAGATCGTCAACGACCACATCGTTCATACCATCCGCATGCTTGAAACGCTGCCGTTCCCGAAACATCTTCGCAACGTCGCGGAAATCGCCGGCGGACATCACGAGAAGATGGATGGCACCGGCTATCCCAAGGGATTGAAGCGGCACGAAATGTCCTGGCTTGCACGCATGATGGGGATCGCCGATATCTTCGAGGCACTGACAGCCTGCGACCGGCCTTATAAAGCGCCGAAGACCTTGTCCGAATCGATCGGCATCATGGCGGAGATGAAGAGGACCGGTCATATCGATCCCGATCTCTTCGATCTCTTCCTGCGCTCAGGTATTTATCGGCGCTATGCCGAACGTTTCCTGGAGCCCTGCCAGATCGACGCGGTCGATATAGCGGCCTGTTTGGCGTGAGCTATGCATCGGGAAGGTGGCTGGGGCGCCAGGGATCGAACCTGGGAATGGCGGTACCAAAAACCGCTGCCTTACCGCTTGGCTACGCCCCATCAGCCGGGCGGCTCTGCGCCGGCGAAACGGCCGGTAACATAGCAAAAGTCAGCCGAACTGCAACCCCGGACAGCGCAAATTCGGCAATTGTTTTGCCCAGTAGATCGACTGAGCAAACTGGCTTCAATGCACTTTGAGCGGCGCCGGGACGACCCACCAATTGGGACGCCGGCGGCGAATCTCGGCGGCCGCGGTTTCCGCCGCAGCGGCATTGCCATAGAGCCCGAAACAGGTGGCGCCGCTGCCGGAAAGGCGCGCCACCAGGCAATCCCCGGTTGTCTCGATCAGCGTGAGCACGTCGCGAATGACCGGCGCCACCGTGATGGCCGCTTCGGTCAAATCATTGCGGCGTCCCTTGAGATAGGTTGCCAGAGCGGCGGCATCCGTAGGTGGCACCGACCAGCGGGCCTCGCCCGAGAAGTCACCGCGCCGCGCCTTGAATACCTTTGGGGTCGGGGTCGGCACGCGCGGATTGGCCAGAACGAGCCAGGCAGGCGGCAATTGACCGGCCGGCATGAGTTCCTCGCCGATGCCACCGACAAAACTGGAGCGGCCATCGAGACAGACGGGAACATCGGCTCCGAGCCGCAAGGCGAGGTCCAGCAGGGCCTGGGTGTCAACATCCAACTGCCAAAACTCCACCAGTGCCCGCAACGTCGCAGCCGCATCGGCCGAACCGCCGCCGATCCCCGAAGCAATGGGCAAGTTTTTTGTCAGGCGGATACGGGCACGCGCATCGACACCGGCAATCTCCGCCAGACCCCGCGCCGCCCGCAGCACGAGATTGTTAGCCTCGTGCTTCAATCCCGCAGAGAAAGGTCCGTCGATATCCAAGGCTAAATCGTTATGCGGCGAAATCGACAGATAATCGCCGGTCTCGGCAAACACGATGAGGCTGTCGAGCAGATGAAAACCATCAGCCCGTTTGCCGACAACATGCAGATAGAGATTGATCTTGGCCGGCGCCAACAAAGGGGAAAGCTTGGACATGGTGGTTAGAGCGCGCCGATATCAGCCCGCCTTTTCACTGCTTGCACCGTCGCTGGCGCCCCGGTTATTGCCGTTATCGCTCTTTCCGCCGTTCTTGTCGCTCTTTTCCGGCAAACCATCGCGAATTTTCGCTTCGATCTGTTTTGCCTGATCGGCTTCCGGCTTGAAGCTCAAGGCGCGGCTCCACTGGAAACGGGCCTCATTGAAACGACCCGCACGCCAATAGGCGTCGCCCAGATGATCGTTCAAGGTGGGATCTTGTGGCGACAATTCCACCGCGCGTTCCAGATACTTCACCGCATCGGCGAAATCACCGAGCTGGTAATGCGCCCAGCCGAGACTGTCGACGATGAAGCCTTCTTCCGGCCGCTGGTTGACCGCCGATTCCAGCATCTTGAGTGCCTGATCGAGGTTCTGCCGCCGCTCCACCCAGCTATAGGCGAGGTAATTGAGCACATAAGGCTGATCCGGCGAGAGTTCCAGCGCCTTCTTGAAATCCGCTTCTGCCTTGGGCCATTGCTTTGCCCGCTCATATGAGGTGCCGCGGAAATAGAAGATCGACCAGTCATTGGGCATCGGCGTACCGATCCGCTCGAGTGCCGTGCTATAGGCAGCGGCGGCCGCGTCGAACCGATCGGCGCCCCGCAGCAGATCGCCAAGCAGGACGGGTGCCTCGACATTCTTCTTGTCGCGGGTGACCATTTGCCGCAGCTGCTTTTCGGCTTCGTCGATCTTGTTCTGGCGACGCAAGCATTCTGCGATCGAGAGATCGCCAGACCATCGATAGATCGAATCCTTGCCGATCATCCGATACATTGCCACCGCATCGTCCAAATGATCGGTCCGCCGATAAATGTCGCCGATCAGAATCTTCGCCATCTCCTGATCCGGCATGAGATCAAGGCCAAGGCGCCCGAAGAGCAAGGCTTCGCCCGTGATGTTCTCCTGCAGCAGCAGGATGGTCATGCCGGACAAGACCTCGGCGATGCCTTCTTTGGCCGAATTGATGATCGGTTTCGGCTTCACATCGCGCTTCAGCGATTGAATGAGCGGCCCGGCGATGGAATCGTTGCGTCCGGTATTCTCGCTCTCGAAGCGATCGACCAGTTGTTTCAACGCGGCCTTGTCGCCCCGGCGCTGGAGCAGATTGCCATAGGCCTGCACCAACAATGTCGGCAACTCGCTCGCGGAATCCGCCGCTGATTGATAGCTCTTCTGCGCTGCTTCCTGCTTCTGCAAGAAATCCTCGATCGCGCCGCGCTGCATCAGCGCGAAAGGCGCGAAGCCATCAAGTGATTCCAGCGGTTGCAATTCCTTGACCGCGGCATCGACCTGCTTCTTGCTGGCGGCGACCAGCCAGGCACGCAGCATCGGCCCTGCATATTTTCCAACCTGTTGATCGGGAAGCTGGCGGGCCAATGCCAGAGCTTCCTCATATTTGCCTTCTTTGATCTCACCCTGGATCAACAGCATCATGGAAAGCGGCGCATCGGTTTTCAGCGATGGCTTTTCCTTGGTCAATTGCCGGGCAAGTCGAATCCCTTCATCGACGCGGCCCGCACTGATCAGCGCGATCAGCGTCGTTTGCAACAGGCTGGGGTCACCCGGGTTGGCTTTGAGGGCGATCGGCAGCAAATCGGAAGCCGTCGCCATATCGCCGGTTTCCTTGGCGTTGATCCCCGCCAGGAACGCACCGGCCACCGACCAGTTTTCTTTCGGCGCGTCTGCCAAAGCGGGTGTAACGGCCGAGACGACCGGCGTGGTCGCTATCACGATCGTCAAGAAGCTGGTGGTCAGGCGCGACCGCAAGCGAGAGCGCCGTGAATCGATCTTGGACAGGAAGGAAGCCATTGTCACCAAACGGAAGTGGGTGTCTGTCGACACTCACTTCTAGCAGGAACAATTGGCTTTGGATAGCATGCCGCCGCCAGATGCGGCGATCGGCGTGCGGCGGCCTAGCCGCCAAATACCTTACATATTGGGATAATTGGGTCCACCCGAGCCTTCCGGTACCACCCAATTGATATTCTGTGTCGGATCTTTGATGTCGCAAGTCTTGCAGTGGACGCAATTCTGGGCGTTGATCTGCAACTGCGGATTGCTGCCGTCACTGTCCCGCACGATCTCATACACGCCCGCCGGGCAATAACGCTGTTCCGGCGCGTCATACAAAGCGAGGTTGACCTGGATCGGCACGTCCTTGTTCTTCAAGGTGAGATGCGCTGGCTGGTTTTCCTCATGATTTGTGCCGGACAGGAAAACCGAGGACAAGCGATCGAAGCTGACCACATTGTCCGGTTTCGGATAGTTGATCTTCGGCATCTCCGAGGCCTTCTTGATCTGCAGATGATCCGGCTGGTGATGGAAGGTCCAGGGTGCCCTGCCCTTGAAGATATAGGTATCCAGACCGGAATAGAGCAGGCCAAACCAAAAACCCCGATGGAAACTGGGCCGGATATTGCGCACCCGGTAGAGCTCGTCCCATAGCCAGGTTTTCTTCAGCTGCTCCGGATAGGCAGTTACTTCGACCGGCTTTTCCGCTGCCGCGCCGGAAACCAGCGCATTGAAAACCGCTTCAGCGGCGGTCATGCCCGATTTCATCGCCGTATGCGTGCCCTTGATCTTCGGCACATTGAGGAAGCCCGCAGTGCAGCCGATCAAGGCGCCGCCGGGGAAGGTCAGTTTCGGAATCGATTGGAACCCGCCTTCATTGATCGCGCGGGCGCCATAGGCAATGCGCCGGCCGCCTTCGAAATAGGGACGAATATCCGGATGCTGCTTGAAGCGCTGGAATTCATCGAACGGCGACAGATGCGGGTTCTCGTAGTCGAGTCCGATCACGAAGCCGACCGCCACCTGATTGTTCTCCAGGTGGTAGAGGAAGGAACCGCCATAGGTATTGGCATCCATCGGCCAGCCGGTGGTGTGGATGATCTTGCCCGGACTGTGCTTCGCCGGATCGATTTCCCATAATTCCTTGATGCCGATACCGAAGGTCTGCGGATCGACGCCGTCGCGCAGATTGAACTTCTCGAACAGCGTCTTGGTCAGGGAACCGCGGCAACCTTCGGCGAAGATCGTCTGCTTGCCATGCAATTCGACACCACGGGTGAAATTGGCCGTCGGCTCGCCGTCCTTGCCGATCCCCATGTCGCCGGTCGCAACACCTTTGACCGCGCCGCTCTCATCATAAATCACCTCGGCGGCAGCGAAACCGGGATAGATTTCGACGCCCAACTCTTCCGCCTGCGTTGCGAGCCAGCGGCAGAAATTCCCGAGCGAAATGATATAGTTCCCCTCGTTATGCATCTGCGGCGGGGTCGGCAGGCGGAACGATTTCTTCTCCGTTAGATACAGAAAGAAATCCTCTTTGGCCGGGGTGTTGAGGGGTGCGCCCTTTTCCTTCCAATCCGGAATGAGCTCGTTGAGCGAGCGGGGTTCGAGCACCGCACCGGAGAGAATATGGGCACCGATCTCGGCACCCTTTTCGATGACGCAGACCGAGATCTCGTGCTCTTTCTCAGCCGCCAATTGCTTGAGCCGGATCGCTGCGCTCAGGCCCGATGGCCCGCCGCCGACGATTACGACATCATATTCCATCACCTCGCGGTCCATTCTCCCCTCCCGGCACTCTCGGCCCAGTCAGTCAGTCCAATCCCGCCGGCGCCCGATCGGCCAGCCTAGGTCGGGCTAGGTGTTACAATGTGGTCAGGGGTGCTGACAACTGCTCACACCGCCCTTTTTTTGCCCCGGAACGCATAGCTCGGCGGGCCTGGCAAAGACTTTTGGCGCGCTGCCACTTTCGAGGCGACGCCGCCGGTGCTAGGTTCCCCGCCATGCAGACCTCGGGCGATATCCTGGACCCCCTCGCTCTCCTCAGACTCTATATCGAGTGGGGAGCCGACGAGGCTTTGGAAGAGACGCCGCAAAGCCGCCTCGGGGCGACCCTGGCAACGCTGGACATGCCTGGCCGCAATGCGGGGGGGCCAGACCAGTTGCCACCTCGTCCTCATCCGGCCGGCGCAGGCATGGGCGCTGCAGCCGGCCACACTCCAGCCGCCGCTCGGATTGCCAGAGCGGCTTCGCAGGCCCAGCCTGATAATCCTAATAATATAGCCTCGACCGGCGAGCCGGCCGCCGTCGTCAGCGCCCGCGAAGCTGCCAAGGCGGTGCCCGATCTTGCCGCCTTACAACAGGCCCTGCGGGACTTTGATGGCTGCGCCTTGAAGAAGACGGCCACCAATCTGGTTTTTGCCGATGGCAATCCCGCCGCCTCGGTCATGCTGATCGGCGAAGCGCCAGGCGCGGACGAAGATCGTCAGGGCAAACCGTTTGTAGGCGTATCCGGTCAATTGCTCGACCGCATGATGGGCGCTATCGGTCTCGACCGCAGCACATTTTACATCACCAATGTTTGCTTCTGGCGCCCGCCCGGCAATCGCAAGCCCACCGAAGCGGAACTCGCCGCCTTGATGCCTTTCGTCATCCGGCATATCGAATTGGTAAATCCCAAGGTCTTGGTAATGGTCGGCGGCTCGTCCGCCCAGGGCTTGCTGGGTACCAATGACGGCATCACCCGCTTACGGGGCCGCTGGTTCGAATTTCACGCGCCGGGCTTGCCGGCTCCGATACCGGCCCTGCCGCTGTTCCATCCCGCTTATCTCTTGCGCCAGCCCGGGCTGAAAAGAGAAGCCTGGCGTGATCTGCTGAAGCTGAAGATGCGCCTCGCCTCGCTTGCCTAAATTGAAATCCTTTAGCTGAGTTTCAGTCCCTTAGGACCAACCGAAAATTCCTATGACTCGGGTCGCATTAACCATGCCAACTAAGTCCTTCACGTTATAGTTAAGAGGCGGGCCACGAATATTTTATCGGCCAAATGCTATATGTAGTAGATCGTCTCGCAGTTGACCCCATATCTGTAGATCACATTGGCTTGAAAAGCTGGACTCCCCTGGCACGATCCTCTAAGTCTGGCGTTAGAAACGCACGTAGAGATTTTTCTTTCAACCGTGTCCTAGCCGGGCTGGGGCACAAGTCAAGGGGACGACACCTTGATGAGCAAACATTGCCGACACGGCAAGCCGGCCTCGCTGGCAATGACCGCGCTGACAGTGGTACTGCTTAGTGCCGCCGCCCTGCCGAGCCAAGCCTGGTCACAAGACGGCATCGCCCGCGCGACGACCGCGGCGAGCAGTGAGCGGGACGACCGGGCGTCGGACGAGACGGCTGCCCTCCCCGATGCGACGAACAATATTGATGTCAGTGGGCCCCAGTTACCGCGCCCGCTCGACGCGATCAACGCAGACCGCTACCGAGAAATTTTCCGGGCCCAAGCGCGCGGCAATTACAAGGCCGCCGATAATGTGATGAGCGAGCTGACAGATCAGTCTCTCGTCGGCAATGTGCTCGCCAGCCGCTATTTGTCGCGGGATTATAAGAGCAGCGCCAAAGAGCTTTCGGATTGGCTGAAGCACTATAGCTCCCTGCCGGATGCGCCGGCTGTCTATGCCTTGGCCCAGCGGAAAGGTGCCGGCAAGCTGACGAAGCCGACCGCCTCCACGGTGGTGCGCATGGGATCCCCGGATGAAAGCGTCA
This sequence comes from Dongia soli, assembly GCF_034044715.1. Lineage (NCBI taxonomy): Bacteria > Pseudomonadati > Pseudomonadota > Alphaproteobacteria > Rhodospirillales > Dongiaceae > Dongia > Dongia soli. The sequence continues at coordinate 377,917 of NZ_JAXCLW010000003.1, forward strand.
TCGATACCAATTCGAATTGGCAGGCCGGATTGGCGGCTTGGCGCAAGCGTGATTACACAACCGCAGCCGCCCGCTTCGCCGAAGCCTACGAGAAGGGCGATGATCCTTGGAACAAGTCGGCGGCGGCCTACTGGGTCGGCCGGTCCTATCTGCGGGCCAAGCAGCCGGCGAAGGTCAGCGCCTGGCTGGTAAAGGCCGCCAAGCAGCCGCGCACGTTCTATGGGCAGTTGGCGATTCGCGCCCTCGGCACCGAAAATACTTTCGACTGGCGTACCCCGTCTTTCAATGAACGTTATGCGCGCGCAGTTCTGGGAACGCGGGGCGGCAAGCGGGCGCTGGCCCTCTTGCAAGTCGGTCAGGTGAACCAAGCCGAGAAGGAATTGCTGGTTCTACAGCAGGATGCAGATGATACGCTCTCCGAAGCGCTGCTTTCGCTCTCCCAGGCTTCGCGGATGCCCTCGCTAGCGCTCCGGATTGGCGCAAATACCCGCATGAGGGAAGGCAAGATCATTTCGGCTGCCCTATATCCGCTGCCTTCCTGGCGACCGAGCGACGGCTTCGACGTCGACCGCGCCCTGCTTTATGCGATCATGCGCCAGGAATCCGGGTTCAATCCGGAAGCGGTGAATTCAAGTTCTGGCGCCGCTGGATTGATGCAGCTCATGCCGTCCACTGCGAAACTCGTAGCCGGCAGCAAGACCGCCAATATCAAAGACCCGATTGTGTCGATGGAAATCGGCCAGCAATATATCAATCAGCTGACAGCTGACGAAAATGTCGGCAATAATCTGCTGAAGATGGTGATCGCCTATAATGCCGGCCCCGGCAATCTGGCGAAGTGGTTCAAATCCACCGATGCCGAGAAGGACCCTCTGCTGTTTGTCGAAACCTTGCCGTCCAGCGAAAGCCGGCTGTTCGTCGAGCGGGTGGTGGCGGCTTACTGGATCTATCGCCAGCGGCTTGGTCAGGATGCCACGTCGATCGATGCGATCGCCAGCGGCGAATGGCCAAAATACCACCGTCAGGACGTCGCCAAAGTGATCCCCGACAGGCGCAAGAAGTCGATCAATTAACGCCAGTTGACGGCGGCCCGTCATCCGCGGGATGGTGGGCCATGCCAAAGATCGACGAAAGCAGGCCATTCCTGGCCATCAATATCGCCATACTCACGGTCTCCGACACACGCCAAGCCAGCGATGATCGGTCCGGCCAGGCCCTGGTCGAGATGATCTCCCGCGATGGGCACAAGGTTGCCGACCGCCAGATCGTCAAAGACGACATCGCGGCGATCGCCAACCAGTTGCGCCTTTGGATTGCCGATCCCGCCATTGACGTGGTGATTTCAACCGGCGGGACCGGCGTCACCGGCCGTGACGTCACGCCCGAGGCTTTCGAGACGGTCATTGAAAAGCGCATCGATGGATTCGGTGAATTGTTCCGTTGGCTGTCTTTTCAAAAAGTCGGCACATCCACTATTCAGTCGCGCGCTTTAGGTGGTGTCGCCGGCGGAACCTATCTCTTCGCCCTGCCGGGATCGCCCAGTGCCTGCCGCGACGGCTGGGATGAGATATTGAAATGGCAGCTCGACAACCGCTTCCGGCCTTGCAACTTGGTAGAATTAATGCCGCGCTTGCAAGAGCATCTGCGTCAAAAATGAGACGGTCATCGATATGACAAAGGGTATCGGCGGTTCCTCGGCAGCAGTCGAACTTGCAGATATTGGCGCCTGGACCGATCAAGCCGCGCCTATCTCACCCGCCGAGCGTCAGACGCGCCTCGACGAGGCGAGGCATTTGACCTCGGCGATGGGCGCCGATGCCTTGCTCGTCAATGCCGGCACCAGCCTCGACTACTTCGCCGGCATAAGCTGGGGCGCCAGCGAGCGGCTGCTCGCCCTGGTCTTGCCGCGTAATGGCAGACCCATCATCGTTTGCCCCGTTTTCGAACGCGGATCGTTGGAAGCCGAGCTCCGTATCGAAGCCGATCTGCGCTTATGGGAAGAAGATGAAGATCCTTATGCGCTGGTGATCGATGCATTGCGGCAGAGCGGTGGTACAACGCTCGCCCTTGATCCCGCAGCCAGCTTCGCCATCCACACCGGCCTCAAGCAAACGGGCGCCAATATCGATATTCGCGACGCCGGCAGCGTGATCGACGGTTGCCGCTCGTGCAAATCACCGGCCGAGTTAGCGCTGATGCAGCAAGCGAAATCAATGACGCTCGAGGTGCACCGACACGCCGCCCGCATTCTGGCGCCCGGCATCACCACAACCGAGGTCAAGCGTTTCATCGATCAAGCCCATCGGGCGATCGGCGCCGATAACGGATCGACCTTCTGCATCGTACAATTCGGCCGCGCGACCGCCTATCCCCACGGCCTGCCCGGCGAGCAACGCCTGCAGGAAGGCGACATGGTGCTGATTGATACCGGCTGCCGGGTGCAGGGTTATCATTCCGACATCACCCGCAGCTATGTCTTCGGCACGCCCACCGCCGAGCAGCGAAAGGTCTGGGCTTTGGAACAGGAAGCCCAGCAGGCCGCCTTTGATGCGGTGAAACCGGGTCTTCCCTGCCACGCGGCCGATGATGCCGCGCGCGCGGTCTTGGTCAAAGCCGGCCTCGGCCCGGATTATAAGCTGCCCGGTCTACCGCACCGGACTGGCCACGGCATCGGCCTTGCCATTCACGAGGCCCCCTATTTGGTTCGCGGCAACCGAACGCCACTGGCGCCGGGCATGTGCTTTTCCAATGAGCCGATGATCGTCATTCCCGATCAATTCGGCATCCGGCTCGAAGACCACTTCTATGTCACCGAGACCGGCGCCGCCTGGTTCACCCGGCCATCGCCCAGCATCGACGCGCCATTTGGGTGAAAGCACATCCCCGATTTTGTTCTTTATTTGTTCTCATTTTGATGCCAAGATCTGGCATCATGAGTGCGCCACAACAATCCAGACCAGATTTCGACTTCGGCGACATGACGCCGGCGCCCGAGACGGCGCTGCCGGCCCAGGTGCGCAAAGGCCGCGGTGCCATCAGCAATCGGCCTGGACGCTACGAACCAGGGGACCGGCCGGCGGAGGATGATGGCTGGCCGCGCTCCGAAGAAGAAGAGGCCCTGCCGCCTCTGCGTACCGTTGTCGGCCTCGACACCAGCAAAACGATCATCAGCCGTAACGATTCCCCCGACATTCCCTTCGACCAGTCGATCAACCCGTATCGGGGTTGTGAACATGGCTGTATCTACTGCTTCGCCCGGCCGACCCATGCTTATCTCGGTCATTCTCCCGGTTTGGATTTCGAGACCAAGCTTTATCACAAGCCCAATGCGGCTAAATTGCTGGAGAAAGAGCTACGGCGACCGAGCTATCGTCCCTCGCTCATCGCCCTCGGCGCCAATACCGATCCCTATCAGCCGATCGAACGCCGTTACCGCCTGACCCGCAGTATTCTGCAGGTCCTTTCCGACTTCAATCACCCGGTCGGCATCACCACAAAATCCGCCAATGTGCTGCGCGATATCGATCTGCTGACCAATATGGCACGCCGGCGCCTGGTGCACGTCGCCATCTCCGTCACCAGCCTGAATGCCGATATTGCGCGCCAGCTCGAGCCGCGCGCCAGCGCACCCCATCGACGGCTTGCCGCGATCAAGCAGCTTGCCGCTGCCGGCATTCCGGTCAGCGTCTCCGTCGCACCAATCATTCCCGCTTTGACCGATCATGAGATCGAAGCGATCATCGAAGCGGCGGTCAAAAACGGCGCGCGCGGCGTGAATTGGACGCTGCTGCGCCTGCCGCTGGAAATCAAAGACCTCTTCAAGGAATGGCTGGAGGCCCATGTCCCGGACCGGGCGGATCACGTGCTTAGTCTGGTCAAGGATTGTCACGGGGGACAGATTTATTCGAGCCAATGGGGCAGCCGCATGAAAGGCTCGGGTCCCTATGCCGAAATGATCCGGCAACGGGTCGAGCAGGCCGCCAAGCGCCATGGGATCGGTGCCCGCGACTGGCGGCTGGATCTGTCACGCTTTGCCGTACCTCAGGCGATACCGGCCCAGCCGGATCTCTTTTCCATGATTGGGGAATCGGACAGCCGGTAAGCTTTCAAGGCCGGTCGGTGCCACTGGGACTCATCCAGGCAGTTGCAGGATGGGACAAATTCAGGCATGGCTGGGAAGTCGAAGACGTCTCCGCCACCGCCGGGTGCCCATGTCCAGCCGATCTCGCCTCCTTGCCGCAATCACCCTGCTGATCGTCGGATCGTCATCGGCCGATGCCGCCTCGAAGATTGTCGATACTGCTTTCAAGCAGGGCGCTGAGGATGGTGCAGCTTGTCTGCCACAGGATTCGAAGGGTGGTTTGCAGGCATTTCAGCAATGCATCGACAAGCATGTGAAACAGCCGGAGGCTGGCAAAGCTGCCCAGGATAGCTATCTTCTCGGTCTCCGTGCGGAGACATGGGCCCTAATCAATCTGCAGGCCCAAAAGGCTTGGGATGCTGGATCAAGCGGCAGCACCGCACAGCAGGAAGAGGCAAAAAAGGCCGCCAATATCTTGCTTGACGTCGCGCATGCCCATTTCCTCGAAATGCGCAAACTGCAAAAGAAGGTAGCGGCATCCGACCCAGACGTTTCCCAAGCGCTCGGCCTGCCCTACGAGGCGCTGCAGGCGCATTTCCAGTTCTATGAGAATTGGAAATAGCCCATGCCCCATCTCAAGCATGAGAAAGCGCATGGATTGCTTCCCGGTCTGAGTGGTGGCCGGATCGTTTGTGGTATCGATGAGGTCGGGCGCGGCCCGCTGGCGGGGCCCGTCGTGGCCTGCGCGGTGGTCATCGATCCTGCGCGCCTGCCGCGGGGCCTCGCCAAGAAGATCGATGATTCAAAGAAGCTGGCGCCTGCCGTCCGGCAGTCGCTGCACGACACCCTGCTGGATTGCGTTTCTTATGGCATCGGCCAGGCCAGCGTCGACGAGATCGACGAGATCAACATCCTGCAGGCAAGCTTCTTGGCCATGCAGCGCGCCGTTGAGGCCTTGCCCACCAAGCCGGATATAGCCCTGGTCGACGGCAACCGCCCGCCGCGTCTGGGTTGTGAAACGCACTGCCTCATTGGCGGGGATGCCATTTCACTGACGATTGCATCGGCCTCTATTATCGCAAAAGTAGTGCGTGACAAGATCATGTACGATCTCGCTTTGGAGCACACCGTATATGGGTGGGAGACCAATGTGGGCTATGCAACGCCGGAGCATTTGGCCGGAATTAAGCGTCACGGGGTCTGTGCCCATCACCGGCAGACATTTAGACCAATATCTCAGAGTCTTAGCATAACAGACTGACTCTTCACATTTTTTGCGCTTGACTTAGCGAGTCGCCTGACTCAGGATCGGGCGCATGAAAACGAAGCCGCCCAAATCCGACCTTAAATCCCTGCCGCTGGATAGCATCCTGCGCGGCGATTGTATTGCCGCCATGAATGCCCTGCCGGAAGGGTCGATCGACATGATTTTTGCCGATCCGCCCTATAATCTCCAACTCGAGGGAGAGTTGCATCGACCGAACAATACCAAGGTCGATGCAGTGGATGACGATTGGGACAAGTTCGCGGATTTCGCGACTTATGACGGTTTCACGGAGGCCTGGCTGAAGGCAGCCCGGCGCATCCTGAAGGATGACGGCACCATCTGGGTGATCGGCTCCTATCACAACATCTTCCGGGTCGGTGCCAAGCTGCAGGATCTCGGCTATTGGATGTTGAACGACGTGGTCTGGCGCAAGACCAATCCGATGCCGAATTTCCGCGGTCGTCGCTTCACCAACGCTCATGAGACGATGATCTGGTGCTCGAAGTCGAAGGACAGCCGGCATCAGTTCAACTACGAATCAATGAAGGCGCTGAATGACGATCTGCAGATGCGCAGCGACTGGCTGCTGCCGATTTGCACCGGCAATGAGCGCATCAAAGACGAAAAGGGCAATAAGGGCCATCCGACCCAGAAACCGGAAGCCTTGCTGCACCGGATCATCATGGCTTCGACCAAGCCGGGCGATGTGGTGCTCGATCCCTTCTTCGGCAGCGGCACCACCGGTGCGGTCGCCAAGCGCCTGGGCCGCCGCTGGATCGGTTTGGAACGCGATGAAACCTATATCGGCCTGGCCAAGAAGCGCATTGCCGCCGTACAGCCGGTCACCGATCCGAGCCTGCTGCATACCCCATCGAAGCGCGAAGAGCCGCGGATTCCCTTCGGTTGGCTGATCGAGCGCGGCCTTCTGCCGCCGGGCGAAGTGCTGCACAGCTTGAACGGCCGCTGGACCGCCAAGGTTCGCGCTGACGGCACGCTGATCTCCGCCGATCATCGCGGCTCGATCCATCAGGTGGGTGCTGCCGTCCAAGGCGCGCCGGCCTGCAACGGCTGGCAATTCTGGTGCATCCAGCGCGAAGGCCAGTTGGTGCCGATCGATTATCTGCGTCAGCAGCTTCGCGCCGAAATGCACTGAAGACGGCTTTCGACTTTAGAGTTAGGTGCCTGAACTGCCCGGCTGACCGTAAGGTCGGTCGGGCATCTTTTTATTCGCCGTCGCCGGGAACTATACACCGAGAATACAAGTGGATGGCAAGCACCGGTCATTCCGGTCCTACCTCGCCGCGCGAGATTATCGAAAGATGCTGCAAATAACGGAAAGCATCGGTCTATGTTCAGCGGCATCCACTCGGGCATTCACTGGCAGGCATTTCTGGTCGCGGCGATCGTCCTAGCGACTTTTCCCGGCCCCGGCATGCTTTATGTCCTTGCCCGCACGCTGCAATCGGGAAGCCGCGATGGTTTGCTGTCCTCTTTGGGCACCGGCCTGGGCGGCTTTGTGCATGTCATGGCCGCCGCTTTCGGCCTCTCTGTGATCCTTGCCACTTCAGCCAGCGCTTTCACTGCGTTGAAGTGGGTCGGCGCGGGTTACCTGATCTTCCTTGGCATCCGCAACCTGATACAGGCACGGCAGGACGGCCATGCCATGCTGGGCGCGCCGGCCGCAGCCGCAGATGCCACGCGGCAAAGAAGTCTTATGCACGCCTTGCGGGACGGCTTGCTCGCGGAAGTGCTTAACCCTAAGACGGCCCTCTTTTTCCTGGCCTTGCTGCCACAATTCGCCGTGCTGGATGCAGCCCCCCTGGCGCCGCGGTTGGTGCTTCTCGGCACCATTTCCGTCACGCTCAATACCGCTGCCGATCTTGTCATCGTCGCTTTGGCAGCGCCGCTTGGCCGTTACCTGCGACGTCATCTCGGATTTCAGCGACGCCTGTCGCAAGCCTCCGGCCTGACGATGATCGGGCTCGGCCTCTTCCTGGCAACCGCCAAGAAGAGCAGCTAGGTCACATCTGAGACCTTACGGTTCATCGCAAGATCGACCACCTTGCGCATCACCGTGGGCAAGGCGTAGTCCGACAATCGGTCCGGTGAGACCCAGATGAGATCGGCAGCCGGTGATTTACGGATCAGCGCCCGCTGTACGCCGAGCCGCAATTCGAAATGGGTGAATACGTGTCGCACCTGCCCGTCCAGCATCTGCCATTTCCCGGCTGCGGGAAGCTGTGCCCGCACCTCCGCCTCTGCCCAGTTTTCGGTTCGCCACTCGGTCGAAGGGATTTCCATCATGCCGCCCAGCAATCCCTTTTCCGGCCGGCGGCGCAGTGCGACTTCACCCTTGTCATTGATCATCCAGAAAGCGACGCCGTGGCGGACCGGCCTGACCGCTTTTGCCGCCTTGCGCGGATACGTCTCGGCGTCGCCCGCGGCAAAGGCCGCGCAAGCCGGCCGCCAGGGACAAAGAACGCATTTGGGCCGGGTTGGCGTACAGATCGTCGCGCCAAGATCCATCACCGCCTGAGCGTAATCACCGGGCCGGTGCTGCGGCGTCAGCTTAGCCGCCAGCGCCCGCAATTCCTCCTTGGCCTTCGGCAGCGGTGTCTGCACCCGGTGCAGGCGACTGATTACCCGCTCGACATTGCCATCCAGGATGGTTGCCGGCCTGTCAAAGGCGATGGCGGCAATCGCTGCAGCGGTATAGGGGCCAATTCCGGGCAGTTCCAGCAATTCGGCTTCGGTGTTGGGGAAGCGGCCAAGCGCCGCGACTGCCTGGGCGCAACGATGCAGGTTACGCGCCCGGGCATAGTAACCGAGCCCAGCCCAGGCGGTGAGCACTTGGTCGAGATCGGCCGCCGCCAGATCCTCGACCCTGGGCCAACGCGCGAGAAAGGCGTCGAAATAGCCTTTCACTGTCGCCACCGTGGTCTGTTGCAACATGATTTCCGAAAGCCAGACATGATAAGGATCGGGATGCTGGCCCGGCAGGCTGCGCCACGGCAAGAGCCGCCGGTGCCGGTCATACCAAGCGAGCAAGCTTGGCGGCAATTCCTCGGCGATCTGGTCTTTGCGGCGGCCTGATATTGTCTGGCTTGTATCCATTGCGAGCGGCACCATAAACTTGGGACAAGATGACGACAAACCCCAAAACGCTCGCTTCGGGCACTAAAGCGCTCGTGGCCGCAAAGACCCGGAGCGAGGAAACACGCCGCAAGGAAACGCGACGGGGCGGTGTCGCCGCCCTCGCCGTCAATGTCCCGGCGATCACCCGCGCCGCTTTGGGCAGCCGGGGCTTCGCGGAAGCCGGCCTGCTGACCCATTGGCCGGAGATCGCAGGGGCCAACTTGGCCCGCGGCTGCCAGCCGGACAAGCTGCGTTTTTCCAAGGGCGAGCGGCGGGACGGCACCCTGATCCTGCGCTGTATCGGCGCCTTGGCCTTGGAGCTGCAGCATCAGGCGCCGCATCTCCTGGAACGCATTAACGGCTATTTTGGCTATCGCGCCGTGGCGCGTCTGCAGATTGTTCAGGGAACCCTGCGGCGTCGCAGGCCTCGCCCCAAACCGCCGTTGCCGGCCTTGAGTGCCGCGGATGCCGCCGTGACGGAGACGACCATCGCGCGGGTTCAAGATGGCGATCTGAAGGATGTGCTGCGGCGACTCGGTCATGCGATCCATCGGCGCAACAAGCGGGCGGAAAACCGTTGAAATCCGCCGACTCGGCGGAATCCCTAACCGGCCGTAATGACTCGTAAAAATCGACTCCGGCCCATTCCCCATGGATCCTGGCGCAGCTTGCGCCGCTCTCCGAATCCTGCCAAAACCGGGCATGGTGGGAATTGACCCGAGATAGAGTCGGCGCAGGGTGGCATATCGGGGAATGCGCATCGCCGCTCAACCGGCCGGGATGTGCCGGTCGATGTTACAAAGGTGTGGATGTGAGCAAAAAAATTCTGATCGCCCTCGCGGCCGTCGTGGTTGTCGTCATTGCCGGCCTAGTTGCCTGGCAATTCTGGCCGGCTAAGCCGACGGTGGCCGAGACGGTGGATACGACGACTGTGCCAGAGGCCCCGCAGGTTCGCCCCGACGACATCGTGATGGGCGATGCCAAAGCCCCGGTGACAATCGTCGAATATTATTCGCTGAGCTGCCCGCATTGCGCGCATTTCCATGAAGAAATTCTGCCGCAGATCAAGAGCGCCTATATCGACACCGGCAAGGTGAGGCTGGTCCTGCGCGACTTCCCGCTCAACCGCCCAGCCTTGCAGGCATCCCTGCTGACCCATTGCCTGCCGCAGGACGGCTTCCTCAGCATGACCGATCTGCTGTTCAAGCAACAGAGCACCTGGCTGGTGGACGATTCGGTAACGGCACTGGCCAATATCGCCAAGACCGCCGGCATCGATCAGGCCAAGTTCGAGCAATGCCTGAACGACAAGGCCTCGCAGGAAAAGATCATCAATTCGCGCAAGGAGGCTGAGGATAAGTTCAAGGTCAATTCGACCCCGACTTTCCTGATCAAAGACCAGAAGCTGGAAGGCGCGCGGCCATTTGAGGTGTTCAAAGCTGTGATCGACGCCCAGCTCGCGAAGTAAGAAAGGTCCATCCGCGCCGGCTCCGGCCGTCGCTTATATCCAGACGGGAATACGCTGCCTTGGTTCAGTTTACGAAACTCCGATTGCATGGCTTCAAGTCCTTTGTGGACCACACCGAGCTGCTGATTCAGCCGGGCATGACCGGCATTGTCGGACCCAATGGCTGCGGCAAATCCAATCTGGTTGAAGCCCTTCGTTGGGCCATGGGCGAAACCTCGGCCAAGCGCATGCGCGGCAGCGAGATGGACGACGTCATCTTCGGCGGCAGCGTCAACCGTCCCGCCCGCAATGTTGCCGAAGTGACCATTTGCCTCGACAACAGCGACCGCAAAGTGCCGGCGCAATTTAACGACAGCGATGATCTGGAAGTCTCTCGCCGCATCGATCGCGGCGAGGGATCCAGTTACAAGGTCAATGGCAAGGATTCCCGTGCCCGAGACGTCCAATTGCTGTTTGCCGATTCCGCCACCGGCGCCCAGTCGACAGCACTGGTGAGCCAAGGCCGTATCGGCGCCATCATCAATGCCAAACCGACCGATCGCCGCGGCCTGCTGGAAGAGGCTGCCGGCATTACCGGCCTGCATTCCCGTCGCCACGAAGCGGAACTGCGCTTGAAGGCGGCGGAAGCCAATCTCGCCCGCTTGGACGACGTCATTGTCACGTTGGAAAGCCAGCTTTCCGGCTTGAAGAAACAGGCCCGCCAGGCTTCGCGCTATCGCAATCTGAACGATCAGATTCGCCGCGCCGAAGCGGTCCTGTTCCACCTGCAATGGACCGACGCCTCGCAGCGCCGCCAGACCGCCGAACAGGCCTTGGCGGCAGCGGAACACGCCGTCGTCTCCTTGACGAGCTCCGCCGTCATCGCCGCCACGCAGCAGAGCGAAGCAGCACTCATCCTGCCCGATCTGCGCCGGACGGAAGCGGAAGCGGCGGCCGAATTGCAGCGCCTGACCATCGCCCGCGCGCAGCTCGATCAGGAAGAGCAGCGCATCGCCGGCGCCCGGGCCGATGCCGATCGTCAATTGCGCGACATCGAGAACGATACGGCGCGCGAAACCGCTCTGGCCGAAGACGCCGTCCAGGCCCAGGAACGCCTCCTCCAGGAACGTGCCGAACTTGAAGACACTGCCGGCAGCGAAGCGGCTTTGGCCGAAGAGGCCGAGCGCGCGGTCACGGTTGCCAGTGCTGAGGTCGAGGAATGCGAGAGCGAGCTTTCTCAGCTGACGCAGAATGTGGCGACCGGCGAAGCCCGACAATCGGCCTTGCAGCGCCGCATGAGCGATCTCGCCCAGCGCCTGGAGCGGCTGCGCATGCGCGCCTCGGAAGTGGCACTGGAAAAAGAACGCCTCGCCGCCGAGATCGAGAACGACATTGAGATGCTGGCTGCGCGCGATGCCGCTGGCCAGGCGGAAATGGAACTGGAGCAGGCCCAGCAGGCATCGGCCGATCTGGAAGCCAGCCGGAGCGCCGCCAACGAACGCGAGGCGCAGTTGCGCAGCGAATTGCAGTCGGTGGAAGCCCTGCGCGCCCGGCAGAAGGCAGAGGTTGAGGCCTTGAGCGCCCTGCTCGCCCATGCCGAATCCGATATGTGGCCGCCGGTCGTCGATGTGCTGCAGGTCTCAAGCGGCTATGAAGCTGCCCTCGGCGCAGCTCTGGGCGATGATCTGCAAGCCTCGCTGACCGAGGGTGCGCCGGTCCACTGGCGTGACCTGCCGGTAGATCCCAATGCCCCCACCTTGCCAGCTGGCGTCGAGAGCATGGCGCAGCATGTCACCGGTCCTGCTGCCTTGCTGCGCCGGCTGAGCCAGATCGGCGTGGTCGCCGACGAAGCGACCGCCCGCAATCTGATGACACAGTTGGCCCAAGGCCAGCGTCTGGTAACCCGCGACGGCGCCATGGTGCGCTGGGACGGCCTCAGCATGGCTTCCGGCACGCCGACTGCCGCGGTGCAGCGCCTGAAACAGAAAAACCGCCTCGCCGAATTGCAGACCGCCCTGGAAGAGAGCGAGTTTACTTGGATGGCTGCCGAGGAGGCTTACGAGGCCGCCAAGCTCGCGGCTGCCGATTTGGCCAGCCGTGAACAGGCCGCGCGTCATGCCGTGCAGAATGCTTATAATGTTGCGCGTCAAGCACGCGAGCAGTTGAGCCGCGCGGAACAAACCCTGTCGCGCCTGAGCTCACGCCGCGAAGCCTTGGATCAGCAGTCGGAGGCGGTTGAAGGCGATATCAGCGAAGCCGCGATGGAACAGGCGGCGACGGAAGACGAAATCGCCAACCTGCCGGATCTTCACGCCGCCCAGCTGCGCATTGCCGAATTGCGGCCGCTGCTGGCAGAACGCCGCAGCAAGCTGGTCGAGTGCCGGGCAACCGATGAAAGGCTGCGACGCGAAGCCGATCAGCGGCAACAGCGCCTGCTGTCGATCGCCCGCGATATCGACTCCTGGCAGAACCGGGCCGGTAATGCCCAGCGGCAGCTTGAAACCTATGCGCAGCGCCGCGAACATATCATTGAGGAAATTGAGCGCCTGGCGATGATGCCGGAGCAGATCGCCGAGCAGAAGATGACGCTGCTGGATCTGATCGAGACGGCGACCATCGCGCGCCAACAGGCGGCCGATGCCTTGGCTGAGGCGGAAAGCTCCCTTGCCGCGGCCGACCGGAATTTGAAGGGCGAAGAAAGCAAGCTGGTCGAAGCGCGTGAATTCAAGGTCCGCGCCGAAGCTGCCATCGCCCAGGCTGAGGAGGCTTATCAGACCCTGACCGAGCGCATTCGCGAACGGCTCGAATGTTCGCCCGAAGAAGTGCTTGGCTTGGCTGAACTTGAGCCCGGCGAGCCGTTGCCCGACCGTGCCGAGACCGAGCAGCGCCTGCACCGCTTGGGCCGCGAGCGCGAGAATATCGGTCCCGTCAACCTGCGCGCGGAGGCCGAGTCAAACGAACTCGATCAGCAGCTGACCGGCATGCAGACCGAGAAATCGGATTTGATCAACGCCATTTCGCGGTTGCGCCAGGGCATTAACAGCCTCAATCGGGAAGGCCGCGAACGTCTGCTGGCAGCCTTCGAGCTGGTCAACGGTCACTTTGAAAAGCTCTTCACCGATCTCTTCGGCGGCGGCAAGGCGCATCTCAAGCTCACCGAGGCCGAAGATCCTTTGGAAGCCGGCCTGGAAATTCTGGCCAGCCCGCCGGGCAAGCGGCTGCAGGTCATGTCCTTGCTCTCCGGCGGTGAGCAGGCGTTGACGGCTCTTGCTTTGCTGTTCGCGGTCTTCTTGGTCAATCCCGCACCGATCTGCGTGCTGGACGAGGTCGACGCGCCGCTCGACGATGCCAATGTGGAGCGGTTCTGTAACCTGGTCCAAACGCTCAGCCACCGCACCAAGACCCGGTTCCTGGTTATTACCCACCACCGCCTCACCATGGCCCGGATGGATCGGCTGTTCGGCGTCACCATGGTGGAACGCGGCATTTCCCAGCTGGTTTCGGTGGATCTGCAGCAGGTCGAGGAATTGAAGGCCGCCAGTTAAAGGCTTCAATCACCGCGGGATGTCGCCATCGCGGATGACGGCCACCTTACATAGGGGTGGCTTTCAGGCTGCGACAAAACGCCTTTTTGTTAGCGTTTTCAAACAGTTACTTTTCCGGGAATCGACTTGACAGGAGTCAGGCCCAACCGTATGTTTCGCGCGCCTGCGCGTTGCTGAGGGGTGATGCGGGGTGGCGTTTGCCTGGGGATGTTTCGAGGTAATGCGGAATGGCCGAGAACGACCCGGAACGGCTGCAAGAGCTTGATGCGCGGCTGAAAGCGGCGCGCGAGCGCATTGAAGGCGGTTCCGGCGCCGATCAGCGGCAAGGCGCGGCTGATAGCAGAATGGCAGCAGTCGGCTGGCGCATGAGCCTCGAACTGGTCGTCGGCATCGTGGTTGGACTGGGCCTGGGTTGGTTGGTGGATTACAGCCTCGGCAGCAAACCGTGGTTCATGATCATCTTCATGTTCCTGGGATTGGCGGCCGGTATTTCGAACATCATGCGCACCGCGCGGGATCTCGAGCGGCGCCAGCGCTGAAAAGAATTGAGCGGCCGCTTGGCCTTGAGGCAAGCCCTCCGGGGATGTAGCCCGAGGCGGATCGGCCGGATGAAGATGAAACCGGGGCCGGCTGGCCCTTATGAGAATGGGGTCGGCATCGTGGCGGCGCAAGAACATCACAGCCCACTTGAGCAATTCAGGATTGAGCATATCGGTGGCCATCTGTCGCTCGGGGGCTATGATATCTCCTTCAACAATTCGGCTTTGTGGATGCTGATCGCGGTTGCGGCGATCACGGTTTTCATGCTGATCGGCATTCGCAAGCAGGCGGTCGTTCCCGGCCGCTGGCAGGCACTCGTCGAATTCCTCTACGATTTCGTCGCGAATATGCTGAAGGAAAATGTAGGCAGCGAGGGGCGCAAGTATTTCCCCTGGGTGTTCTCCATTTTCATGTTCGTGCTGTTCTGCAACCTGTTCGGCCTGCTGCCGAAGTCGTTCACGGTCACCAGCCACATCATCGTCACTTTCGCGCTGGCGATGATGGTCTTCCTCATCGTGACAGCGATCGGCTTCATCCGGCACGGTTTTCACTTCCTGTCCTTCTTCGTTCCCAAGGGCGCACCGGTCTGGCTGCTGCCGCTCATGATCCCGATCGAGGTCATTTCCTATTTCATCCGCCCGATGTCGCTGTCGGTCCGACTGTTCGCCAATATGGTCGCCGGCCACGTGATGCTGGTGGTGCTCGGCAGCTTCGTTCTGCCGCTCGGCCTGGCTGGCGCTTACATTTCGGGCATCGTGCCGGTCGCGGCGATCACCGCCATCATCGGCCTGGAATTCCTGATCGCCTGCCTGCAGGCCTATGTGTTCACCATCCTAACCTGCATCTACCTGAACGACGCCGTTCACATGCATCACTGAGGCATGGCCTGCGCGCGTTCCAAGTCACGAGTTACAACCTTTAACTTTCGGAAAAGAGGAACTGACAAATGGATCCACAAGCTGCGAAGTACATCGGTGCCGGTATTGCCGCTCTCGCCCTGGGTGGCGCTGGTATCGGCCTCGGCATCCTGTTCGGCAACTTCATGAACGGCGCGCTGCGCAATCCGGCCGCCTCGGCCAAGTTGTTCGGCAACATGATGCTGACCTTCGCGCTGGTCGAAGCGACCGGTCTGATCGCCTTCGTCGTGGCGATGCTGATCCTGTTCGCCGCCTAAGACCACGCTAGATTGATGATCTGGCCGCTCGCGCGCGGCCTTCCGGCAACTGGTTCGACCTGTTCAACGGAAGGCCGTCTCGCGGTGGCGGAGAGGGAGCGATGCCACAGCTCGACCCAACATCCTTTTCGCCGCAGCTATTCTGGCTGGCGATCGCGTTCATCCTGCTTTATCTGCTGATGTCCCGCTTGGTTCTGCCGCGCGTGGGCAAGGTGCTGGGGCAGCGTGAAGAACGCATCCAGGGCAACCTGGAAAAGGCGGTTAAGTTGAAGGCCGAGGCCGAAGAGGTCCTGGCCGCTTATCACAAGTCCATTGCCGATGCCCGGGCCGAAGCTCATTCAGCTCTGAACCAGGCAGCGGCGGAAATTGCGGCAGCGACGGGCGCCCGCGAAGCCGACTTCGCCAAGAAATTGGCGGAACAGACGGTGGTGGCGGAAAACCGGATCAAGGCCAGCAAGACGCAGGCTCTGGCCGATATCCGCACGGTTGCCGGCGATCTGGCCTCGGCCATGACGGCGAAATTGACCGGCGTGACGGTCAATGGCAGTGATGCCGTCGGTGCGGTCGAAGAGATCCTGAAGGAGCGTGCCTGATGGAAGAGATGCTCCAAGAGCCGCATTTTTGGGTCGAAATCGGTCTGGCGATCTTCGTCATCTTCGCCGGCCCGAAGATCTGGCGCGCCCTGACCAGCTTCCTCGACCAGCGGTCGATGAAGATCAAGGCCGACCTGGATGAAGCCCAGAAGCTGAAGGACGAGGCGCAGGCTTTGCTGGCGGAATATCAACGCAAGCAGCGCGACGCCCTTCGCGAGGCGGAGGAAATCCTTTCCAGCGCCAAGGCCCAGGCCCAGCGCGAGATCAAGGAAGCCAAGGCCAATCTCGATGCCAGCCTGGCACGCCGCGAGGCCGCCGCCCTGGAAAAGATCGCTCAGGCCGAAGCACATGCCCTGGCCGAAGTTCGTCGCGAAGCGGTCGATATCGCCAGTGCCGCCACGATCCAATTGCTTGGCCGCACGCTGGACGACAGCAAGGCCAATGCCTTGATCGATCAATCGATCTCGGAACTGAATCGAAAGCTGCATTAAGCAGCACGATACCAAGAGTACTCTGCAAGAAGAGAGGCCGGCCTAGTCAGCCGGCCTTTTTCTTTGCCTATATTCGCAATCTACGTTAGCTCGCCAACCACGCGGCAGAGCTGTTCGATCTCTTCCTCGGTATTGAAGTAGTGAACCGAGGCCCGGATGATTTGATCAAGCTGCCGAGCGGTCATGTCGAGATAGGTCGAGGACTGGCCGGAAATCGAGACATTCACGCGAGCCTTGTTCAAGGCCGATTTGATTTCCGTCACGTCGATACCGGCCTTGCTGAAGGTCACGATACCGCCTTTCTGCTCGCCGATATCATGCACCGTAATGCCGGGCAGTGCCGCCAGTTGCTGTCGCAGGAAAGCAGCCTTTCGGCGCAATTCCCCTTCAATCTCTCCCATGCCCAGGGCAAGGGCGTAGTCAACCGCTGCACCCAGGCCGAGCCGCCCCGCAATCCCGCTCTCCCAATTTTCGAACCGCCTGGCATCAGGCAGCATTTCGTAGCGGTCTTCCGCCACCCAGGTCGCCGCATGCAGGTCGAGAAACGGCGGCTCCAGCTGCTCCAGCATGGCGCGACGCACATAGAGAAAACCGGTTCCGCGCGGCCCGCGCAGATATTTGCGCCCCGTGGCCGATAGCATATCGCAGCCGATCGCCTGGACATCGATCTGCAATTGGCCGATCGACTGGCAGGCATCCAGCAAGAATGGAATCCCGTGTCGCCGCGCGACAGTACCGATGGCGGCAGCCGGATTGATCAATCCGCCATTGGTCGGCACATGGGTGACGGCAATCAATTTCACCCGTGCATCGATCAGGCTTTCCAGAGCTGCTACCGATATTTGGCCATGGGCGTCATTGGGAATGGCGATGATTTCCGCCCCGCTCCGCCGCGCCACCTGCAGGAAGGCGATATAGTTGCTGGCATATTCGGCGATACTGGTCAGGATGCGGTCGCCAGGCCGGAATTGCAGGGAATAGAACGCCATATCCCAGGCTCGGGTGGCATTTTCGATCAAGGCCACTTCATCGGCGGCACAATTGATCAGCTTGGCGATCGAGCCGTAGACCGCTTCATGCCGCTCTTCCATCTGGTCGGCCGCTTCATATCCGCCGATCTCACCCTCAAGTTTGAGATGCGTAATCATGGTATCGAGGACCGGCTGTGGCTGCAGGGAGGCACCGGCATTGTTGAAATGCATCACGTGGCGGCAACCCGGCGTCTCCGCCCGCAAGGCGGCAATATCGAGGCTCATACGGCATTCCTCACGATATTAGAAATTGATCTCGGCTGCCGGCTTCAGGCGCACCGTCCCGCTGCGACTGAGGACGCGGTTATGGTGACGGATGATCTGGGCCGCGGTCAGCTCCGGACCATCGTAGGTGGAATGCGCGTCTTCCGCCAAGAGGACGTCATAGCCAAGATTGCACGCCACCCGGCAATTGGAGTCGACGCAGAAGTCGGTCTGCAAACCGGCAATGACAAGTGAGTCGACGCCCAGCTCGCGCAGTCGCCCATCAAGCTCTCCACTGACGAAGCTGCTGGATGTCGTCTTGTCGACAATTGGCTCAGCGGCTTGGGGCGCAACATCCGGATGATGGAACCAGCCCGAGCTGTCGCGCGCCAGATCGTCGTCATCCGGTCCCCCATCGTGGCGGACATGGAAAACGGGCACGTCCGCCAGCCGTGCCCGCCACAGAAGTCCCGCCGCCAAGGCCACAACCTCACTGCCGCGATAGACACAGCTTGGCGCTCTTAAGAGACCGAGCTGGAGATCGATCAGCAGCAAGGCTGTCTTCTTCATCGCTCGCTCATTCCGCGGCCTGCTTCTCCACCGGCGGCTTCCATTTCAGGATCGGCTGACGGGCCGCCAGGGTCTCGTCCAAACGCCGGCGGGGCGTATGGTACGGGGCGCCTTCGAAGTAAGCGGTATTCCCGGCTTTCGCCCGTTCGGCTAGGCCCTTCACCACCTCGATATAGCGGTCGAGCCCGTCCTTGCTTTCCGTCTCCGTCGGTTCCATCAGCAAAGCGCCGTGGACGACCAGCGGAAAGTACATGGTCATCGGGTGATAACCCTCATCGATCATCGCCTTGGCGAAGTCCAAGGTGGTCACATCCGTGCCTTGCAGGAAGTCGTCGTTGAACAAGGCTTCATGCATGCAGGTGCCGGGGAAAGCCGGGGTCAGCGTATCCTTCAGGCCGGCCAGGATGTAATTGGCGTTCAGCACTGCATCGCCCGAAGCTTGGCGTAGCCCGTCGCTGCCATGACTCAGGATGTAGGAAAGCGCCCGGGTGAACATGCCCATCTGGCCATGGAAACCCTTGAGGCGTCCGAAAGCCGTGCCGCCTTCATCCTGTTCCTTGAGATCGAAGCCATTCGGCCCATGGGTGACGTAGGGCAACGGCGCATAGGGCGCCAGTGCCGCTGAGAGCACGACCGGTCCGGCACCCGGCCCGCCGCCGCCATGAGGCGTCGAGAAGGTCTTGTGCAGATTGATATGCATGGCATCAACGCCGAGATCGCCCGGCCGCACCCGACCGACGATAGCGTTGAAATTCGCCCCGTCGCAATAGAAGTAGCCGCCGACTGCATGGATTGCATCGGCGATGTCGATGATATCGTTCTCGAACAGGCCGCAAGTATTGGGATTGGTGATCATGGTGCCGGCGACATCGGGGCCAAGCTTGGCCTTGAAGGCCGCGAGATCGACTCGGCCGCGCTCATCCGCGGGCACGGGATCCACTTCATAGCCGCAGGCCGCTGCGGTGGCCGGATTGGTACCATGGGCGGATTCCGGCACCAGGATCCGCTTGCGCGCATCGCCCTTCGCCAGCAAGGCCGCGCGAATGGTCATGATGCCGCAAAGCTCGCCATGTGCACCGGCAGCCGGCGACATGGCGACCGCCGGCATATTGGTCAAAGTCTTCAGCCAATGCGCCAGCCGGTCGATCAATGCCAAGGCGCCCTGCACAGTCGAGATCGGCTGCAATGGATGCAGATCGGCAATGCCCGGCAACCGCGCCACCTTCTCGTTCAGGCGGGGATTGTGTTTCATGGTGCACGAACCCAGCGGATAGACGTTCATGTCGATCGCGAAGTTCTTCTGACTGAGCTTGGTGTAATGCCGGACGACTTGCGGCTCAGACAGGCCCGGCAAGCCGACCGCCTGCTTGCGCTTCAGCCCACCGAGGCGTTCCTGATGCTCTGGCACCGCCGGTAGATCGACAGCCGTGCGGCCGGAGGCATCCTGTTCGAAGATCAACGGCTCTTCGATCTGCAGAGCCTTGTTGCCGGAAAGCGTTGTGCCGGCTTGCGGCATGCTCGGCATTGTCATCGCAGCACCTCTTTCAGCGCCGTCTCCAGCGCCGCCATATCGTCATCCGTCACCGTTTCCGTCGCGGCGACCAGCAGCAGGTTTTCAAGCTCGGGCCGGCCGGGCCAAAGCCGCGAGACCGGCACACCGCCCAGAATGCGGCGCTGTGCCAGATCTTCCACCACCTGGGCCGCGGGCTTCGACAGCTTGACGGTGAATTCATTGAAGAACTGCGCGATCTGCAATTCGACACCGTCAATGGCGCTCAACCGATCCGCCAGGCGCCACGCTGCGGCATGATTGAGCTCGGCCAGTTGCCGCAATCCGGCTTCACCCAACAGGCTGAGATGGATGGTGAAGGCCAGGGCACAGAGACCGGAATTGGTGCAGATATTGCTGGTCGCCTTTTCACGGCGGATATGCTGTTCGCGGGTCGACAAGGTCAGCACCCAGCCGCGCCGTCCTTCGGCATCTACGGTCTGGCCGGCAAGGCGGCCCGGCATCTGCCGCAGATATTTATCGCGCGTGGCAAAGAGCCCGACATAAGGTCCCCCGAAGCCGAGGGGATTGCCCAGCGACTGGCCCTCTGCCGTGACGATATCGGCGCCCATTTCGCCCGGCGGCGTCAGCAGGCCGAGCGAGATGATCTCGGTCACGGCAACGATCAACAGAGCGCCGGCGGCATGCGCCGCTTCCGCCAGCTTCGTATAGTCGCGCACATGGCCGAAGACGTCCGGATATTGCACGACGATGCAGGACGTATCCTTATCGACCATCGCCATCAGATCCTCACCACCTTGCGGCGCCGGCTGCGGCGAAACGATGTCAAAGCCGGTGAACTTCGCCAAGGTAGCGATGACCTCGTGGTAATGCGGATGCAAGCCGCCGGAGATCACCGCTTTCTTGCGGCGCGTGATGCGATTGGCCATCTGCACGGCCTCGCAAGTCGAGCTGGCGCCGTCATACATCGAGGCATTTGCGACATCCATGCCGGTCAGCAAGGCCACCTGCGTCTGGAATTCGAACAGGTATTGCAGCGTCCCCTGCGTGACTTCCGGCTGATACGGCGTATAAGAGGTGAGGAACTCACCGCGTTGGATAAGATAGTCCACGGTCGCCGGTACATGATGCCGGTAAGCTCCCGCGCCCAGAAAACTCGGACACGAAGCAGTACCGAGATTCTGATTGGCGAAAGCCTGCATCTGGCGTTCGACCTCGATTTCCCCCTGATGATTGGGCAGCTCGGCAATCGGCGCCTTGAGAAGCGCCTTTGGTGGAACATCGGCATAGAGACTGTCGATCGACGGAACGCCGATCTTGGCGAGCATCGCCCGCCTGTCAGACTCAGTCAGCGGCAAATAGCGCATGGATCGGACCCGGCTCAGTGTTCGCTATCGCACAGCGCTTTGTAGGCGGCTTCGTCCATCAGGCCGGTCAATTGGTTGCGATCGGCGAGCTTCAGCTTCACGAACCATCCCTTGCCCAAGGCGTCTTCATTCACCGTGGCCGGTGCATCGGTCAGCGCGTTATTCACCTCGACCACTTCGCCGCTGACGGGCGCATAGACCTCGCTGGCGGCCTTGACCGATTCAACCACGGCCATCTCCTTACCCTGCTCAACCTTGCGGCCGACTTCCGGCAATTCGACATAAACGACATCGCCGAGCTGCTCCTGGGCATAAGGTGTGATGCCGACTGTCACGATATCGCCTTCGGCGCGAAGCCATTCATGGTCCTTGGTGTAACGCAGATCGCTCATCATTCACTCCCTGTTTCGATATTGAGTATTCCATTGCATTGCATCAGGCCCCGTTGATGCAGTGAAACACGCTTGCTTCAAGCGCGACGATAGCGATGCGGCGCAAAAGGCAGAGCGACAACGCTGGCCGGCAAGGATTTGCCGCGAACCAGCAGGTTCAGCCTAGTGCCCGGCGTGACATGGCTCGCTGCGACATAACCCATGGCCACCGGCGCATTGACGCTGGGACCAAAGCCGCCCGAGGTAATCTCGCCGATCACCTGCCCCGCCTCATCCGCGATTTCGGTATGGGCACGCGCCGGCGCCTTGCCATCCGGCTGAATGCCGACACGCTTGCGGGCCACACCGTCTTTCCACTGCCGTTGCAACACACCGGAGCCCGGGAAGCCGCCCTGTTCGCGGCGGCGCTTGCTGATTGCCCAGCTGAGGTCGGCTTCGACCGGCGTCGTCTGCGGCGTGATGTCATTGCCATAGAGACAGAGCCCTGCTTCCAACCGCAGCGAGTCGCGGGCACCAAGACCGATCGGCTTGACCTCGGATTCCGCCAGAAGCCGTCGCGCGAGATCTGCCGCCGCTGCATTGGATACGGAGATTTCGAATCCATCCTCGCCGGTATAGCCGGACCGGGTAACGAAGCAATCGATGCCGGCAATGGTCAGCACGCGGGCGGTCATGAATGTCATGGCCGCGCTATCCGGCGCCAGCCGCGCCAGGACCTCGCCCGCAGCAGGACCCTGCAAGGCGAGCAGCGCGCGATCCGCCAATTCGGTGATCTCGCAGCGGTGATTGAGATTGGCCTGCAGATGCGACAGGTCCTGAGCCTTGCAGGCGGCATTGACCACCACGAAGAGATGATCGCCGTGTTTCACATCCTGCAGTCGGCTGACCATCAGGTCATCCAGGATGCCGCCCTGGTTGTCGGTGAAGAAGCTGTAGCGTTGGCGGCCCGGCTGGAGGCCAAGGAAATCGCTGGGACACAACCGCTCAAGAGCGGCGGCAACCGCATCATGACTTTCGGCGGCCAACCTGATCTGGCCCATATGGGAGACATCGAATAGACCGGCAGCAGACCGACAATGCAGATGCTCGGCTATGATGCCGGCCGGGTAATTGACCGGCATCTCATAGCCGGCAAAAGGCACCATCTTGGCGCCGAGTTCCAGGTGCAGGTCGTATAGCGGCGTGCGCTGCAACGCTCCCGCGCTCGATGACGAGCCCGCCGACGATGATGCATCCTTGGACGCTGTAGCATTGGTGGTCAAGATATCCTCCGACAGAATTCATTGGGGTCGACACAGACGCTTGGCCTGCATCGTTCCCCCCTCTGTCCTTGGAACCTGAGAGATTGGCCGCTCTCTCAACCGGATCCGGCAGATCGCCCGATCGCATGGCAAAGAGAGCCTGGTTTACTCCGTCGGTGAGGCATCCCAGCCCCGGGATGCCCGCTTTCCAGAGTGTCGAACCCGCAGCGGTCCTTTTGCCTGAGAGTTTCCGGGGGCGGTTGCTCCTTCGGCGCCGGCCGATGATCACTCTGGTCACCGGACGATCTCTCCCAACAGCGGGATTACATGTCGGCTGAGAGGATGATCCCCGTCCTATTTTCCGTCAAGCGGCATTTTTCTGACTGGAAACGTCATTCAAATGCGCCGCCAAACGACAGACGATCCCTTCAGTCGCCCAAGCCGTGACCTCAGCGTGGATTGCGCTTGTTGTATTCGAGCTGCTCTTTGGTGAGATCGAGGCCGATATAGATCCGGTAGAAATCGCCGTTTTCCTTCTCCTTAGGGAAGACCTTGATCGGATCGATTTCATCCACCGTGATGTTTTTGACCTTGTCGCCGCTCAAATCGATATCGGAGTCGAAGACTTCCTTCTTGATCGGCTCACCGCCCGGTCCGGTGATGGCGACGAAATATTTGAAGCTGGCCTTATCACCGGTAAATTTCGGCCCCCGGGCCGCGATGAACTGTATCTTGATGGCCGTCCGGATATAAGGCGGCTCAGCATTGGCGGAGTATTTGCAGTAGCTCGAGAAGGTGTCGAGGCCGGCCTCGAAGGAGATATCGGACAGATCGTTCCCGCCGCCACCGAATTTGGTGACATGAGCCAACTCACGCGGCGCCATCACCATGGGACAGGGTTGGGGCGGGCCCTTCTCCTTGCTGGCACAACCGGTAAGCGCGATGGCCAGCAGGCCGAAGGATGCGAGGTTGCGAAGAACCTTGCTGGGGGAAGTACCGGAACAGTCGGTCATCGACGATCCTTGCTCTTTTTGTGTGACATCATCATGGAGGGGGAAGGTGCTTAGAGGCGGCTATGCGTACCGTCGCAAAGCGGCATCTTGCCGGAATGCTTACAACCGCAGAAGTACACCGATTTGCTTTCGGCGGCATCGTATTTGATCGGCGAGAACTCGCTGCCCTTATGCGAGCCGTCGCAGAAAGGCTGTTTCTGGCTTCTGCCGCAGGCACACCAGAAATAGGTCTTGCCGGCCGTCACCTCGACCTTATAGGGCGATTTCTGCGCGATCTGCGGTTCGGCCATCGACCTTCCCCCGGTTCAGTCCGACCTCCCTGCCGCCGGATTGGCCGGTTACGGGAAGATCTTTTAATGTTCATGCCGACTCTAGAGAAGCGCCCGCAGATTAACAAGCGAATCGGGTTAATAACCCTGGTCCGGCTCCAAAATCGCCGCCGGCTTCCCATGGGGTATGCTTGGGGACCAGCGCAGACTGCCGCCGACATGTCTAACCGCGGATCCGATCAGCGGATTTGGCGGTTGCCCGGCGGGTTGAAACTTCTATATTCCAGGAAAGCAAAACCGGGATTTAAGCATGCAAAAACCCAACCTGACCCTGCTTCTGGCGGCACCGCGCGGCTTTTGTGCCGGCGTCGATCGCGCGATCCAGATCGTCGAAAAAGCCCTGGAGCGGTTCGGCGCGCCGGTCTATGTCCGCCATGAGATTGTCCACAATCGGCACGTGGTTGAGGAGCTGGAGCGCAAGGGCGCCATTTTCGTCGAAGAGCTGGACGAAATTCCCGGGCAGTTCCCGGTGGTTTTTTCCGCCCATGGCGTGCCCAAGGCCGTTCCAGCCGAAGCCGAAAAGCGCAACCTGCTATATCTCGACGCCACCTGCCCATTGGTGAGCAAGGTGCATCGCGAGGCCGAAGGCCATTTCAATATCGGCCGTCACATCATCCTGATCGGCCATGCCGGCCATCCAGAGGTGATCGGCACCATCGGCCAGTTGCCGCCCGGCGCGGTGACCTTGGTCGAAACCGTTGCCGATGTCGCCAAGGTCGAACCGCCGCAGATCGAAGAGCTTGCCTATATTACCCAGACCACGCTCTCGGTCGATGACACGGTCGATATCATCGACGCCTTGCGGCAGCGCTTCCCGGCGATTCACGGGCCACGCAAGGAAGATATCTGCTACGCCACGACAAACCGGCAGATGGCGGTGAAGGCCATCGCCGGTCGCTGCGATCTCGTCCTGGTGATCGGGGCACCGAATTCCTCCAACTCACGGCGTCTGGTGGAGGTCGCCCGGGTTGCCGGCTGCACCAATGCACATCTGGTGCAAAAGGCTGCCGAGATCGACTGGAACTGGTTCGAGGGCGTGAAAACGGTCGGCATCACCGCAGGCGCCTCGGCGCCGGAAATTCTGGTACAGGATGTGCTGGACGCGATCCGGCTGCGCTACACGATCGAGATGGACGAAATTCCGGTCACCACCGAAACCATCCATTTCAAATTGCCGCGCGCATTGACCGCGTGAGCGGCACCGCAGCCGGCATGACGGCCGCAACAGCATGCTGATGATCAGCCCGGCCCGGTGACAAACACGTTGCCGGGCCTTTAAACAGAAACCAGATCGCGTCCAAGATCCCATGGCTGTCTATACAGAAGTGCCGGATGGCGAGTTGAATACGTTCCTCGCGCAATACGATCTCGGCAATGTCGTCGCCTGCAAGGGCATTGCCGAAGGCGTCGAGAACAGCAACTATCTGCTGCGCACGACGCTCGGTACCTACATCCTGACCCTCTATGAAAAACGCGTCGCGCGCGAGGACCTGCCGTTCTTCCTGGGACTGATGGAACATCTGGCGGCTAAAGGGTTGAGTTGCCCCACGCCGATTCACGCCCGCGACGGACAGACCCTGCATGAGCTTTGCGGCAGGCCCGCGGTGATCGTCAGCTTTCTCGAAGGGATGTGGCCGCGTCGGCCGACCGAGCGCCATTGCCAGCAATTGGGCGCCGCGCTTGCTGATCTGCATCTGAAGGGCCGCGACTTCACCCTAAGCCGCGCTAATGCCTTGTCACTTGCCGGTTGGCAGAAGCTGGTCGAGGCAACGAAAGATCGCGCGGACGAGGTCGAGCCGGGTCTTGGCAAGGTCATCGTCGACGAACTGGCCTTCCTCAACGCGCATTGGCCGAAGGATCTGGAGATCGGCGTGATTCATGCCGATCTCTTTCCGGACAATGTCTTCTTCCTCAACGATCGCCTGTCGGGGTTGATCGACTTCTATTTCGCCTGCACCGATTTCCTGGCCTATGACCTCGCCGTCTGTCTCAATGCCTGGTGCTTCGAGCCGGATCACAGCTTCAACATCACCAAGGCACGGTTGATGGTGCAGGCCTATCAGTCGGTCCGCCCCGTGCCCTCGGTTGAAACGGCGGCCTTGCCGCTTCTCTGCCGTGGCAGCGCCTTGCGCTTTCTTCTCACCCGTCTTTACGACTGGCTGAACCACCCGCCCGGCGCTTTCGTGAAGCCGAAGGATCCGCGCGAATATCTGCGCAAGCTTCGTTTCCATCAGGGCGCCGCTTCGGCCGGCGCCTATGGTATCGGCTGAGCGGTACCCATGACTGCATCTTCCGAGACCACGTCTCCCACCGAGACCGTCAAGGTCGTCGAGATATTCACCGATGGCGCCTGCAGCGGCAATCCCGGCCCCGGCGGCTGGGGTGCGATCCTGCGCTATGGCGCGGTCGAAAAGGAGCTATCCGGCGGTGAAAGTCCGACCACGAACAACCGCATGGAAATGATGGCCGCGATCATCGCCCTGGAAACGCTGAAGCGTCCAAGCCAGGTGGCCCTCTACACCGACAGCCAATATCTCATGAAGGGCGTCACCGAATGGATGCCCGGCTGGAAACGCAACGGCTGGCGCACCTCGGATAAGAAGCCGGTGAAGAATTCGGATCTCTGGCAGCGTCTCGACCATGCCATCAAGCCGCACCGGGTTTCCTGGCATTGGGTGAAAGGCCATGCTGGCCACCCCGAAAACGAGCGCGCCGATCTTCTCGCCCGCGAAGCCATTCAGTCATTGAAAACCCAGGACATCATGTAAACAGCGGACATGCTGTGGGCATCACACGAAGTCCGACAGCACTTCCAGGAAGTCGTCGCCGTAACGCGCCAATTTACGTTCGCCGATTCCGGGAATCTCCAAAAACTCATCAAGGGTCTGCGGCTTACGATGGGCGATTTCGATCAGGGTATTGTCGTGAAAAATCACGTAAGGCGGCACGTTCTGCGCTGCTGCCAGATCGCGCCGCCGCGCCCGTAAGGCCTCCCAGAGTTTCGCATCGACCCCGCCCGGGCCGAGCTGTGCCGTAAAGCTGCGCCGGCCACGTTTGCCGCCGCCCAGCTTCACCGTCGCCTTGCGCAGATTGAGCCGCTCTTCGCCTTTGAGCAGCGGACGCGCCGTCTCGCTCACGGCCAGCGTGTTGAAGCCATCGCCGTCCACCGTGAAATAACCCAATGACACCAGTTGCCGCGCCAGCGACTTCCAATCGGCGACGGCGAGGTCACCGCCGATGCCGAAGGTCGAGAGCTTGTCATGCCCGTATTGCGTCACCTTTTCCGTCGTCTCGCCGCGCAAGACATCGATCAGGTGAGTGACGCCGAAGCGCTGGCCGGTACGCCAAGCGGCCGATAGAAGCTTCTGCGCCGCTACCGTCGCATCCCAGGTCTCGCCGGGATCAAGACAGATGTCGCAATTGCCGCAGCGCCCCGCGGTCTCGCCGAAATAGGTGAGCAATGCCTGGCGCCGGCATTGCGTCGATTCACAGAAGCCCAGCAAGGCATCCAGCTTGCGGCGCTCGACCCGCTTGCGCTCCTCGGATGCAGCCGATTCGGCAATGCGTTTGCGCAGCATGACCACATCGGCGAGACCGAATGCCAGCCAGGCCTCGG
This sequence comes from Dongia soli, assembly GCF_034044715.1. Taxonomy (NCBI): domain Bacteria; kingdom Pseudomonadati; phylum Pseudomonadota; class Alphaproteobacteria; order Rhodospirillales; family Dongiaceae; genus Dongia; species Dongia soli. The sequence goes on from NZ_JAXCLW010000003.1 coordinate 405,463, forward strand.
CCGGTGCGCCGTCACGGCCTGCGCGCCCGGTTTCCTGGTAATAAGCTTCAATACTCGCAGGCAGGTCGAGATGCGCGACGAACCGCACATCGGGCTTGTCGATCCCCATGCCGAAGGCGACCGTCGCCACCATGACCACAGCCTCCTCGCGCAGGAAGCGCTGTTGATTGAGGCGGCGCAGCTCGGCGCTCATGCCCGCATGATATGGCAAGGCGGAGATTCCCCGCTGACACAGCCATTCTGCGACCTCTTCGACCTTCTTCCGCGACTGGCAATAGACAATACCGGCATTGCCGGCCTGTTCCTGTTGCAGGATCTCCAGCAGCTGCCGCTTGCCGTCGGTCTTTTCCACTACACGGTAGCGGATATTCGGCCGATCGAAGCTGGCGAGGTAGATTTCCGCATTTTCCAAGGCCAGGCGATGACGTATCTCCGCCTGGGTTTCGCGGTCGGCCGTCGCCGTCAGGGCGATACGCGGCACATCGGGGAATTGCTGATGCAACACCGAAAGCTGGATATATTCCGGCCGGAAATCATGCCCCCATTGCGACACGCAATGCGCCTCGTCAATGGCGAAAAGCGCGATCTTCAGATCGCGCAACAGGTCGAGGAAACGCGGCGTCAGTAGACGTTCGGGCGCGACATAAAGCAGCTTCAGCGCATCGCGGCGCAGTTGGCGTTCGATGTCGCGCAGCTCGTCCAGGGTCAGGCTCGAATTCAGGAAGGCAGCTGCAACGCCCATTTGCTGCAAGGCCGCCACCTGATCCTGCATCAAGGCAATCAGCGGCGAGACGACGATACCGACGCCATCACGCAGCAAGGCCGGAATTTGATAGCAGACGGATTTGCCGCCGCCCGTCGGCATCAGCACCAGAGCATCGCCGCCTTCGACAACATGCTCGATGATCGCGGCCTGCTGGCCGCGAAATGCCTGGTGCCCATAGATCCTGTGCAATAGATCGAGGGCACGTTGCGCTGTATCCGGCTGATCGAACATTTTATCCATCGATGGAATCAAAATGGGGCGGCAGCCAGGCTACCGCCCCATCGCGGAATACAGCGATCTTAGAGCGCCTTCAATAAGGCTTCGGCACTGGAGACCTCGAAAGCGCCCGGCGCTTCGACATGCAAGGCCTTCACCTCGCCATCCTGCACCACCATGGCGTAACGGCAGGCGCGCAAACCCATGCCATAAGCCGTGCCATCCATCGTCAGGCCAACCGCCTTGGAAAAATCCGCATTACCATCGGCCAGCATCAGCACCTTGTCTTCCGCATTCTGCTGCTTGCCCCAGGCATCCATGACAAAAGCATCATTGACCGACAGGCAGGCGACGGTATCGATACCCTTTTCCCGAATGGCGCTCGCATGGGTCACGTAGCCCGGAAGATGCTTTGCCGAGCAGGTCGGCGTGAAGGCACCCGGCAGCGCAAAAAGCACGACCTTTTTCCCCTTGAAAAGGTCATCGGTACTGACCGTCTGCATGCCGTCCTTGTCTATGTATTTCAGCGTGACATTGGGGATGCGATCGCCAACCTTGATGCTCATAACATGGTCCTTTCTTAACCTTGTCGCGATGCCGCCAAGATAGGCAAGCCGGCGATCAAAGCCAAGTCTGCTGACACCTACGGTTGATGGTCACGGCTCGATCGCCGCTGACGAGCCGGCCCCGGCGCGTTGCAGCGCCGAGATGACCGCATCGCTGGTCAGCAGCTCCGGCAAGACGATTCCCAGCGGTGCGCCCGGGCCGTAGACGATGTTGAAGGGAATTCCGTAACGGCCGTGATCGGCAAGATAGCGGGCGATCGTGTCGTCCGGTTTGGTCCAATCGGCCTGCATGGCCACAACACCGGCCCGCTGGAGCCGGTCGATAACCGGCGGGCGGTCCGTTACCAGCCGTTTATTGGCCTGGCAGGTCACGCACCAAGCCGCTGTCACATCGACGAAAACCACCTTGCCGTCACGCACGAGGGGGGCAATACGTGCCTCCTCGAAGGGCTGCCAGGCGAGCCCCCCGCTACGACTCGCTTCGGCCTGTTGCCCCGGAAGAAGGCCAAGCTGAATGGCTAGAATCGAGCCGAGCCACAAGGCCGAACCGATCAGGGCTAACGCCAGGACGCGCTTTAACCACAGCATCCAGCGGCCGGGCTTCGGCAGCCACGTAAGCGCCCCTGGCAGCAACGCCACCACGATGTAAGGCAGAGCAAGCCCAAGGCCGAGCATGGCGAAAATCAGTAGAATATCGCCGGCCCCGCGCGACAGCGCAAAGCCGACGGCAGTGCCGACGAAAGGCGCCGAACAGGGCGTGGCCATCAATGTTGCCAACATCCCGGTCAGGAAGGACTTGCCGAGTGCGCTGGTGCCGGATCTCTCCAGTGTCTCGCTCGCCGAGCCGATGAAGGCCGGCAGGGGAATTTCGAACCAGCCGGTGAGATTGGCGGCGAAGGTCAGGCAGACCAGTATCAGGAGTAACAGAAAGAGCGGTTGCTGGAACTGAATGCCCCAACCGATGGTGGCTCCCGCCGCTTTCAACCCGACCAGCGCCAAAGCAAGCAGCAGGAAGGCTGCCAGTACGCCAGCAGCGGTCGAGATAAAGCTGAGACGAATGGTGCGTCGGTCGGCCCCGGCATGATCGGCCACACCCGCCAGTTTCAAGGCCAGAACCGGCAAGACACAAGGCATGACATTAAGGATCAGGCCGCCGACGAGGGCGATAGCCAGAATGGGCAAGAGACGTACCCATCGCGTCCAACCCAGCGCGTCGCTGTCGGCAATGATCCCGGTCACGCTCGGCCGAACCTTTTGTTCCAGCGCACGCTCACCATCGACCACCGTGATCGTCAGATCGCTTTCGCTGAGCTGCGGCGCCTTGGCGCTGCGCGTCACTGGCACGATCAACCGCGCCCGCATTCCCTCGTCGGAGATTTCCGTATTCGGTGCACCGAAATCGAAGCCAGCCGGTCCCTCAATGACGATATCCGGCATTGCAAAAGGTTGCCCGTCAGACGCGAGATCGGCAACCAATCGGCCATCGGTTGCGACGCCGAATTGGGTGAGGCGGAAGCCGGCACGCGCACCATCGCCTGGCACGAGAGAACGGAACTTGTTGATGAGGGGCGCATCGTCGCTGAGATCGGCCGGTGCCGCCGGCATGGCCAAGGTCAGGTTGGCAGTATAAGGGATGCAAACAGTCTCGCAGACCAGATAGCGGATCTGCGCCCGGATCGTCATCGGCTGGCCCGGCTCCTGCGGCCGGGCGGAAATCGGGAACACCACTTCCTTGCTGTAACCGAAGGTTTGCAAACCAAAAAGCTGGAATCTATGGGGCGCGGGCCAGGCGATATCCGCGCCAGCCAGATTACGGGAGCCCTGATAATCGATGGTGACGGGATAACCGGCATCGCCGGGGCTTCGCCAGTAAGTCTTCCAGCCAGGTTTCAGTGTGAAATGCAATCCGAGCGGGATCGTCTTCAGATCACCGGTTCCGGTCACGGCCGAGATCAGGCTTACTTCCGTCTGATCCGTCGTCACGGTCTCGCTGGACACGGACTCGGCCTTGGCAGGAGCCGGGCAGGCCTGGACCGCCACCGCCAGCAGGACGAATCCGGCCAGCAGCCGATTGATTGCTTTTATGCGCCACGCCCGTCGGATCATGCGGGATTCACCATTTGCCAATCACTTGGGCTGATTATCCTGTCAGTTGCTTTGCATATCGCGTGCCTAACGAGGCTTATACGCCACTTCGCCGCCGATCACTCACGGGAATATTAGAAGCCTGCCATCTTGTCGCCATCGGCCAGGAGAATTACATTTAGCGGATGACCAGAGGGCTTTTACATCAAGGCTTTATGACCGGCCAATTACTGGTCGCCATGCCGCAGATGCGGGACGCCCGTTTTTCCCGGACGGTCATCTATGTTTGCGCCCATACCGGCGACGGGGCGATGGGCTTGGTGATCAACCGGCTGGTCGGTTCCCTCACTTTCCCCGATCTTCTGGAACAGCTTGGCATTGACGGCCTTGTCAACGCCGAACACATCCGCATCCGCAGCGGCGGGCCGGTGGAGACCGGGCGAGGTTTCGTGCTCCATTCTGCCGATTACCAGGAAGACGCCACCCTCCAGGTGGGCGAGCATGTCGGCCTGACCGCCACCATCGATATCCTGCGCGATATTGCCGCCGGCAGCGGTCCGAAGCGCAGCTTGCTGGCCCTGGGCTATGCCGGCTGGGGACCTGGTCAGCTCGACGCCGAAATCCAGGCCAATGCCTGGCTCTGCGTGCCGGCGGATGACGATCTTATTTTCGATGATCAGCTCACCGATAAATGGGAACGATCGATCGGCAAGCTGGGGGTCGATTACAAGCTTCTTTCGAGCGACGCCGGCCGCGCCTAGTCTTCCCTCCACTGCAGATTATTTCACTGGTTCCGCCATGCCCCGGGAGACCAGCAGGTTTTCCAGGATCAGATCGAACAGCATATGGTCCTGCCAGAAACCGTTGATCTTGAGACAGCTATGCGCGATGCCGATCGGCTGAAAGCCGAATTTATGTAGCAGGGTCCGGCTGGCGTCATTGCCACCGAGACAGGCGGCTTCCACCCGGTGCAGATGCAGATCGTGAAAAGCAAATGGCAGGGCCAGCGCCAAGGTCGCGGACATCAGGCCCTGGCGGGCATATTGCTGCCCAAGCCAGTAGCCGATGCTGGCCGCCTGAGCAACGCCGCGTCGCACGCTGTTGAGATTGACGCCGCCGACCAGCCTGTCATTGGTCCGCTCGAAAATATGGAAGCTATAAGCGACATCGGCGCGCCAGTCGCGCGCCATGCGCGTCGTCCGATCCCGATAGGTCGCGCGGCTGAGCGCCTCTTCTCCCCAACTCGGCTCCCAAGGTTCGAGAAAAGCTTGGCTCTCGCCACGCAGTCTGGCCCATTGCCGAAAGTCGCCGAATTGCGGCGGACGCAGATAGACCCGCGCGTTCCTCAATAATGGCGGCGGCGGTGAGAAATGGGGGCCCTTTCCGAACATGCCGCCGCCCCGCGCGTCAGGACAAGCGCTTCCGGAGATCGTCGTAGGGCATCACCTGCCCGATCGGGCCGAGCGTGACCAACGTCGGCGGTGAAACAAGAAACTGCCGGGTGATGCGCCGGATGTCATCGGTGGTGACGGCATCGATCTTCGAAACGATCTCCTGCACCGGAATCGCCCGGTCAAAAACCAGCACCTGATTGGCCAACTGCTCGCAGCGCGCACTGGTCTTTTCCCGCGACATCAGCGTACCAGCCTTCAACTGTGCCGCTGCACGCACGACCTCCTCGTCGTTGAGATCATCCGGCAGGCGCGCCAGCTCATCGCAGATTACCGGCATCATCTCACCGACTTCCTCTTCGCCGGTGCCGGCATAGACACCGAACAACCCGCAATCGTCGAAGGACGTCGAGAAACTATTGATGCTGTAGACGAGACCGCGCTTTTCCCGCACTTCAAGGAAGAGCCGTGAGGACATGCCGCCGCCGAAAAGCTGCGACATCACCGAGGCGGTATAATAATCGGGATGGTCCTGGGCCACACCATCGAAGCCCAAGGCCACATGCACCTGTTCCAGATCGCGGTTGAGCCGCAGATCGCCGCCGCGATAGCTCGGCGCTTCGACGAGCGGCCGCGCGCCGGTCGGTAAACGGTCGAAAGCCTTGATCGCCAGATCGACCAGCACGTCGTGATCCACCTTGCCAGCCGCGCAAAGCACCATCTGGTCGGCGCGATAGCGGCTTTCCAGATAACCGGCCACCACGTCGCGCGGCAGATCGCGCACGATTTCCGCACGCCCCAGAACCGGGCGACCCATCGACTGGTCGGGATAAGCGATTTCCTGGAAGTGATCGAAGATGATGTCGTCCGGGGTATCCTCGGCCTGGCCGATTTCCTGCAATACGACGGCGCGTTCGCGTGCCAGCTCGGCTTCCTCGTAAGTCGAGTTCTGGATGATGTCGGCGATGATATCGACCGCCAGCGGCACGTCCTTGGCGAGCACACGGGCATAATAGGCCGTCTGCTCGCGACCGGTATAGGCGTTGAGATAACCGCCGACCGCCTCGATCTCGACAACGATGTCGCGGGCGCTGCGCCGCTTCGTCCCCTTGAATGCCATATGCTCCAAGAGATGCGCGACACCGTTATGCTCTGCGGGTTCGTGGCGCGTTCCGACCGCAGCCCAGATGCCGATCGCCGCAGTCTCCACCGATTCCATGCGGTCGGTGGCGATCCGGAAGCCGTTCGGCAATGTGGTGATACGAACCGTGGATGCGGGATCCAACCCTGCGCTGTTCGAGGCTTGCTTCGTGCGGGTATTTGTCGTGCCAGATGTCTTAGTCAGTTTCGTCTTCCTCATAACGCTTTGAGATAACTACTGATTCCGCCGACTCGCGAGCACAAAATCCTTCACGCGCTCGAGGTTGTTGGGCAGAACCGTCATGCGCTCAGACCGATCGTAAAGGTCGGCAAGGTGGTCCGGCAAGTCCGGCCGGCGACCGGTGGCCCGTTCAACCGCCTCGGGGAATTTTGCCGGATGGGCGGTTGCCAGGGCAATGATTGGGATTTCCGGATCCGCCCGCTTGGCTTCCGCGGCCGCAATCCCGATCGCGCTATGCGGATCGATCAGTTCGCCGGTCCGCTTATAGAGATCGCCCATCGCCGCCAGGGTCGCCTTGTCATCGAAGGCGGCAGCGGCGAACAGCGTTTCGACTTGTTTCCAGCTCTGCCGCGGCGCGGTCATGCGGCCCGCCTTGCGGAAATCACCCATGGCCGCCGCCAAGGCCTGGCCGTCTCGGCCATAGAGATCGAATAGCAGCCTTTCGAGATTGCTGGAGACCTGGATATCCATGGACGGGCTCAGGCTCGGCTCGACCTGGGTGATCTGCATCGCCGCGGTATTGAAGAAGCGTGCAAGGATATCATTGCGATTTGAGCCGATGATGAGCGGCGCGATGTCCAGGCCCATTTGCCGCGCGCCATAGCCCGCATAGACATTGCCGAAGTTCCCGCTGGGAACCGAGAAGCCGATGCGCCGATCTGGTGCGCCGAGCGCCACCGCCCCGACGACATAATAGACGATCTGCGCCATTACCCGCGCCCAGTTGATGGAATTCACCGCCGACATGTTCACGCGGTCGCGGAAGGCGTGATCATTGAACATCGCCTTCACCATGTCCTGGCAATCGTCGAAAGTGCCTTCGAGCGCGATGTTGAACACATTGGCTGAATCGATCGTCGTCATCTGACGGCGCTGCACTTCCGAGACGCGACCCTTCGGATGCAGGATGAAGATGTCGATCGCATCGCGGTCGCGGCAAGCTTCCAGCGCCGCCGAGCCGGTATCGCCAGAGGTCGCGCCGATGATCGTCACACGCTGCTTTCGCGCTTTCAGCACATGATCATAGAGGCGGCCGACCAACTGCAAGGCGACATCCTTGAAGGCCAAGGTCGGACCGTGGAATAGCTCCATCAACCAGAGCGACTGGTCGATCTGTTTCAGCGGGACGACGGCCTGGTGCCGGAAAGCGGCATAGGCATCTTTGACCATAGCGGTGAAATCACCATCGCCGATCTTGCCCCCGGTCTCGCCAATGAGAAAAGGCTGCATGACCGCGACGGCGATATCCGCATAGGACTTGCCGCGCAAAGCGCGAATGGCTTCGGTCGTCAGGCTGGGCCAGGTTTCCGGCACATAGAGGCCACCGTCGCGCGCCAAGCCGGCCAAAAGAACATCGTCGAATTCCAATGCCGGCGCCGCGCCGCGGGTACTGATATAACGCACAGGGTCAATCCTCTTAACAACGTGCCGAACCTAGTAGCCGGGCATGTTCGGTGCAAGTCACCAAGAAGGCCAATGAGAAATGGTCAGCCCACCGATGCAGCAGCGAAATAAGCGGTCCGGCGGCGGCCAATGCCACCGGATGTTCCGCACCTGTTCCAGCCGTCAGCCGGCTAGATAACGCTGCCGCAGATGGTTCTTGAAGACGGCGATATCCAGCGGCCGGCCGGTCGCGCGGGTTACGATTTCCGGCGTCGACAGGCTGGACCCCAAGCCGTGAACATTCGTGGCCAGCCAATTCCGCAGCGGTGCGAAATCGCCCCGCCCGATCGCTGCCGGGATTTCCGGCCTGGCCGCAACGGCAGCCGCGAAGATCTGCGCCGCCGTCATCGCCCCCAGGCTGTAGCAGGGGAAATAGCCGAAGGCCCCATCATACCAGTGAATATCCTGCAGACAGCCTTCGCAGTCGCTGGGCACATCGAGCCCAAGCAAGGCCTTGAAACCGTCATTCCAGGCCCCGGGCAAATCGTCCAGGCTCAGCTCGCCGGCGATCAGCGCCTGTTCCAGGCGATAGCGCAGAATGACATGCGCCGGGTAAGTAACCTCATCGGCATCGACCCGGATGAAGCCCGGCTTCACACGGGTATAGAGCCGGCGCAGGTTGTCCGGCGCGAAAGCCGCCTCGTTCCCCGGAAAAGCGTCCATCAGGAGCGGCGCGAGATAGCCGCAGAAAGCCTCGCTGCGGCAAGCCTGCATCTCCATCAGGAGCGACTGGCTTTCATGCATGGTCATGCCGCGCGCCTGACCGACCGGCTGCAGACGCCAATCGGCCGGCAATTGCCGTTCGTATAGCGCATGGCCGGTTTCGTGGATGATACCCATCAGGGCATAGACGAACTGGCTTTCGTCGTAGCGCGTGGTGATGCGCACATCGTCCGGCGTGCCGCCGCAGAACGGGTGCAGGCTGGTGTCGAGACGCCCATGGGTGAAATCGAACCCCATGGTTCCCATGATCCGCTGGCCGAGTTCCTTTTGCTTGTCGATCGCGAATGGTCCGCGGGGCTCGACCGGGGCCTGCTGTTGCGCTTGATGGGCCAGAACCTCAGCGAGAAAATCCGGCAGGAAAGCCGCGTAATCGGCAAAGATCGCATCGATTGCGGCGACCTTGGCGCCCGGCTCGTATTGATCCATCAAAGCTTCATAGGGCGAGCAACCGAGCCGCTCGGCCTTCGCGGCCGCGGCCTGGCGGGTCAGCGAAAGCACTTCCTGCAGATAGGGTTTCACCTGAGCAAAATCCGCTGCCGGCCGCGCCTTGCGCCATATGCCTTCGCAGGTAGTACAGGCTTTGGTCAGTGCTTCGACCAGATCGCTGTCCAAGGCCGTCGCATGGACGTAGAGCCGCTGCATCTCGGCCAGATTGGCAATCTGCCAGACATCAAGCCTGTTGCTTTCCTGCGCCGCGGCCAGAAGCTCTCCGGTTTCGGGCGCCGTCAGCATTTCGTGGCTGACGACATCCAGTGCAGCCAATTGCTCGGCGCGTGCGCCGTGCCCGCCCTCCGGCATCACCGCCGCCATATCCCAGGTCAACATGCCGGCCGCTTCCCGCAGGGCCGACCAGCGTCGGAAACGGGTTTCCAGGCTTTTATAAGCGTCGAGAACGGTCATTGCTGCTCCCGCTGCAGTCGCAGGTGATAGAGAATATAGATGACGATCAGCGCGCCCGCCAGCAAAGCCCAGGTGATGGCATATTGCAGATGATCGTTGGGCAGATTGATATGGGTTTGCCCGCCTAAAGGATAGCCTCCGGGCACCGGAGCGGGACCCGCGTCGACATATATATCCTGGCGCATCGCAGGCGCGCCGAGATGTTTGGCGATGGCCGGCAGGTCGATGAAGAACCAGACATTCTGATCCGGCTCATTATCCGGCTGCATCCAGGCCTTTTGTTGCGAGAGACGGACAATGCCATCGACCGTCAACGTACCTGCCTGCTGCCCGGCTTGGCGCGATTCCGGCAGTTTCTTTTCGGTCGGCACCCAACCGCGATCGACCAGCACCGTGTCCCCGCCCTGAAGGACGAAAGGCGTCAGGATGTGATAGCCGACATTGCCGTTCATCGACCGCGCCGCCAGGTAAAGTTCATGATCGTGCTGGTATTGGCCCGTCAGACTCACCCGGCGATATTCGGCGGCGCCGAGATCGCCACCGGCGGCCGGCAGCGCAACCGGCGCGGCAGTGACGCGCGCCTGGCGATCGGCGATCAAGTTTTCCTTCCAGTGCAGACGTTGCACCTGCCAGATCGAAAGACCGATCATCATCAGGACGGCCGGCACCGTAAACAGGGTGGGCCCGAGGGTGGGACGGAATTTCAGCCGTGATAACAACATGTCTTCAGTCTCAATGGTCGCCGACGCCACGACTGCTGCCGCCATTCTGGCGGAAGCTGTCCTGGGGTCGATGACGAAATTGCAGGGCAATAAGAATGGCTTTAGCCGGCCGCAACAGGCCAAGCGAACCGCCGAGCACCAGGACCGAGGTCAATAGCATGACCAGCCAGGCCGGCCAGCCGAACCACGTCCAGATGGAAAAGGCGAAGGGAACCGCAATGGCGAGGACGATGAAGATGACGAAGACCGCCGGCCCATCGCCGCTATCGGCGGCCCGCAGGTCAAGCTGGCAAATCTCGCAGCGCTCGACCAGGGTAAGAAAGCCGGAAAAAAGCCCGCCGCGCCCACAGCGCGGGCAACGGCAGGCTAATCCGGTGCTGACCGGCGACGGTCTGGAGACGCCGCCGGCCAATTAAATGATGTCCCCGGCAATCAAGCCGATGGAACGAGTGCCGGGCTTAGTGGCTGGCATAGGGACCGGAACCACCGCCCCAGATATAGACGAAGATGAACAGGAACAGCCATACCACGTCGACGAAATGCCAGTACCAGGCGGCGGCTTCGAAGCCGAAATGATGCTCCGGCTTGAAATGGCCGCGGATCGCGCGGAACAGGCAAACCGCGAGGAAAACCGTACCGACGATCACGTGGAAGCCGTGGAAGCCGGTCGCCATGAAGAAGGTCGAGGCGAAGACGGTGTCCTTGAAGCCGAAAGCCGCATGGGCATATTCATAAGCTTGGCAGGCGGTGAAGGTTAGACCCAGCAGGACCGTCAGCGCGAGGCCCTGGATCAGGCCCTTGCGGTCGCCTTCACGCAGCGCATGGTGCGCCCAGGTGACCGTGCAACCCGACGTCAGCAGGATCAGGGTGTTGAGCAGCGGCAGTTCGAACGGATCGAACGGATGAATGCCCTTCGGCGGCCAGACGCCGCCGATACCTTCCTTCGGGAAGAGCGCGGCATCGAAGAAAGCCCAGAAGAAGGCGGCGAAGAACATCACTTCGGAAGCGATGAACATCGACATGCCGTAGCGCAGGCCGATCTGCACGACCGGATTGTGGTGCCCCTGATGCTCGGCTTCATCGACGATGTCGCTGAACCAGAAGAACATCGTGCCGAGGATGAAGACGATACCCGGCGCAATCCACCAGATCGGCGGCAAACCGCCCAATGGCTGATCATGCATAAACTGGATCATGCCCGCGGCGAACATCAGGCCGCCCAAAGAGCCGGTCAACGGCCACGGGCTGGGATTCACCAGATGATACGGATGATTGGCCTTGTGGGCGCTATCTGCTGCACTCATTTCCACTCTTCCCTTCTTGACCGCCCCTGGAAATCAGGACGGCTACATCCCCATAAAACATGCGCCGAACGGGTCGGCAATCATGGTCAATTTACCGAACTCTTCTGTCCGCTGCCAGACGCACCGGCAGTCGCAGCTCCGCTTTTGCCCGCAGCCTCTTCGGCAGCTCCCAAGGTGGTGGCCGCTTTCTGGTCCGCCGCGCGGAAGAAGGTGTAGGACAGAGTTATGTCGTTGATTTTCGTCAGCGTCGGATCTTTCAGGACCCCAGCATCGATATAGAAACTCACCGGCATATCGACTTTCTGGCCCGGCTGCAGCGTTTGCAGCGTGAAGCAGAAGCAAGCCGTCTTATCGAAATAGGCGCCGAACGGATCGGGCGAGATATTGAAGGTCGCCGTTCCCGTCACCGGCTTGCTTTCCATGTTCTCAGCTTCGAAGAAAGCGAGATAGCTTTTGCCGACCTGAACTTCCATCGACTTCTGCTTGGGTCGGAAACGCCAGCCGAGGCCGTTTGCGACATCGGCATTGAAAGTCACTGTCACGACACGGGTGCTGGCATCGGAGGTATTGGCCGCCACCTGCCGCGGCGTGCCCTGATAGCCCGTCACCTTGCAGAACAGCGAGTAGAGCGGCACCGAGGCATAAGCGAGGCCGATCATCCCGAACACCACACCCGCCAGAATCAGCATGACGTTCCGGTTACGGCGCTCACGCTGCGACAGCGCGGGACGGGCCGGTTTGGAATTCTGCGGCGGCATCTCGCTATTTTGCACAGGGCTGCTCATGCGATGTTCTCAATGTCCTGTCAGGCGGACCAACGTGATCCCATAGACGATGGCGCAAAATGCGACCAGCGCGAGCAGCACCGCCCAGTTGCGGCCGCGCTGGCGACGTCGCCTTTCGGCATCGATGGCCTGGCGGTCATTATGGCCTTCGGTTTTGCTCGCCATCATTCAGCCCACCAGCATGTGCAGCCAGGCCGGATCGATCAAGCCGGACAGGGAGTCGATATGCAGCAAGCCGGGTGCGCGATCGATCATGAGCACCGCGAAATGCAGGGAAAGATAGAGCAGCGAGTATTTAAACATCGCCTGGGCCCGGCGCAGATCGCTGCTGCCCAGCACGCGCAGGGCATGGGTGATGAAACCGATATTCAGCAGAAGGGCCGTCACCGCATAGATCGATCCCGCCACGCCGAGCACAGCCGGCACCAAAGCGATCGGCAGCAGCACCAGGGTATAGACGAGCATTTGGATCTTGGTCGACCGGGCACCGGCGACAACCGGCATCATCGGCACACCCGCCTTGGCATAGTCGCCCTCGCGATAGAGCGAAAGCGCCCAGAAATGCGGCGGCGTCCACATAAAGATCAGCAGGAAGAGCGAGATCGAGGCGAGGCTTATATCGCCGGTCACGGCGGCCCAGCCGATCATCGGCGGGAAAGCACCGGCTGCACCGCCGATAACGATGTTCTGCGGCGTCCGTCGCTTCAGCCACATCGTATAAATGATGACATAGAAAAAGATCGTGAAAGCAAGTAGCGATCCCGCCGTCCAATTGACCGCCATGCCCATCAGCACGACGGAAAACAGCGCCAGCACCAAACCGAAGCCCAAGGCTTCGTTGGGATCGACATTGCCTTTGGGAATCGGCCGGTTGCGCGTGCGGGTCATCACCGCATCGATATCCCGGTCGTACCACATATTGATGGCGCCCGAGGCGCCGGCGCCGACCGCAATGCAGAGAACCGCCACCGCCGCGATCAGAGGATGGATATGGCCCGGCGCGACCACCAGACCGGCCAAGCCGGAAAAGACCACCAGTGACATCACGCGCGGCTTCAGCAAGGCAATGAAGTCGCTGACACGCGCACCGGCAACCGCACCCGACAATTCGCGCACGCGGTGATCAGTATTGGCGGCAATGTCGAGGCTCTCGTCGGCCACAAGAATCCCCAATTCTACAGTTTCGCTCAAAATCACGTTCCGTCAGAGCAGCGACGGCGGGAAATCCCGCCGTCGCGCTCAGTTTTAGTGCCCAGCGGAGGCTTCGATCCGCGGCAGTTCTTCGAAGGTATGGAACGGCGGCGGCGAGCTCACCGTCCATTCCAGAGTCGTCGCCCCTTCGCCCCACTGATTGTTCACGCCGATGCGCTTGCCAGCGAAGATCGTGTAGAGCGCGACGACGAAGAAGAACAAGGTGGAGCCATAGGAGATGAAGGCACCGATCGAGGAGACTTCATTCCAGAAGGCGAAGGCCACCGGATAATCCGGGTAGCGGCGCGGCATGCCGGCCAGACCCAGGAAGTGCTGTGGGAAGAAGGTCAGGTTGACGCCGATGAAAGTCGTCCAGAAGTGCAGCTTACCCGCCCATTCCGGATACTGCCGGCCCGACATCTTGCCGATCCAGTAGTAGTAGCCGGCGAAGATCGAGAACACGGCACCCAAAGACAGCACGTAGTGGAAGTGCGCCACCACGTAATAGGTGTCATGCATCGCAACGTCGATCGGCGCATTGGCCAGCACCACGCCGGTCACGCCGCCGATGGTGAACAGGAAGATGAAGCCGGTCGCCCACAGCATCGGGGTCTTGAAGCTGATCGAACCGTTCCACATCGTGGCGATCCAGGAGAAGATCTTGATGCCGGTCGGCACCGCGATCACCATCGTCGCCGCCATGAAGTAGGCGCGGGTATCGACATCCAGGCCGACCACATACATGTGGTGCGCCCAGACCACGAAGCCGACCACACCGATCGCCACCATGGCATAGGCCATGCCGAGATAACCGAAGACCGGCTTCTTCGAGAAGGTGGAGATGATCTGGCTGACCATGCCGAAGCCCGGCAGGATCATGATGTAGACTTCGGGATGGCCGAAGAACCAGAACAGATGCTGGAACAGGAGCGGATCGCCGCCGCCTTCCGGCTTGAAGAAGTGCGAACCGAAATTCCGGTCCGTCAGCAGCATGGTGATGGCACCGCCGAAAACCGGCAGCGACAGCAGCAGCAGGAAGGCGGTGACCAGCACCGACCACACGAACAGCGGCATCTTATGCAGGGTCATGCCCGGCGCGCGCATGTTGAAGATGGTGGTGATGAAGTTGATCGCACCCAGGATCGACGATGCACCGGCAAGGTGCATGGCGAAGATCGCCATGTCGACCGCGCGGCCGGGCTGGCCGTCGCTGGAGAGCGGCGGATAGAGGGTCCAGCCGGTGCCGGCGCCGCCATCCACGAAGGGCGAGGAGAACATCAGCACCGAAGCCGCGACGAGCAGCCAGAAGCTGATATTGTTCATGCGCGGGAAGGCCATATCCGGCGCGCCGATCATCAGCGGCACGAACCAGTTGCCGAAGGCACCCATCATGGCCGGCATGACGGTGAAGAAGATCATGATCAAAGCGTGAGCCGAGATGATGACGTTCCACATCTGGCCGTCGGGATTGGCATCGGTGCCGAAGAACTGGATGCCGGGATGCATCAGCTCTGCGCGCATATAGACCGAGAAGGCCCCGCCGATCAAACCGGCGCAGACCGAGAAGATCATATAGAGCGTGCCGATGTCCTTATGGTTGGTCGAAAAGAGCCAACGCGCGACAAAACCGGGCTTGTGATCGTGATGATCATGCGCGGCGTGGTGAGTACTTACCGGGCTCATGTGTCGTCCCTCTATCTTCTTGATCTATCAGTTCGCAGTGCTGGCAACGGCGGCCGGCGCCGTCTGCGCAACATCGGTGACCGGCGGCGTGCCGTCGACCTTGGCGAATTTCTTCTGCGCATCGGCGACCCACTTGGCGAATTCTTCCTGGGTTACCGCGCGGACGGTGATCGGCATGAAGCCATGGCGCACGCCGCAGAGTTCTGAGCACTGGCCGTAATAGATGCCGGGTTTCTCGATATTGAACCAGCTTTCGTTGACGCGACCGGGGACGCCGTCATGCTTCACGCCGAAGGACGGCACGGTCCAGGAATGGATCACGTCGGTCGCGGTGATCTGCACGCGGACATTCTTGCCAACTGGCAGAACGACCTCGTTATCGGCCTGCAGCAGATAGAGATCCTTCTTATCCGCCGGCAGCTGTTCCTTTTCCACCAGATTGGCGTCGAAGGTGAAATTGCCGTTATCAGGATATTCGTAGGACCAATACCACTGGTGACCGATCGCGCGGATCGTCAGATCCGGCTTCGGCAGATCGAGCTGCTTGTAAAGCAGGGGGAAGGAGAAGATGGCGATGAAGACCAGGACCAGCGCCGGCGCCACGGTCCAGATCACTTCGATTAGGGTGTTGTGCGTCGTCTTGGACGGAACCGGATTGGCCTTCTCATTGAAACGGAAGATGCAGATCAACAGCAGAACCAGCACGAAAAGCGTGATGATCGTAATGATCGGCATGAGAATGTGGTTATGCACCGTTTCCAACTGGCGCATCAAATCGGTTGCCGGTTCCTGCAACCCCAGCTGCTTCGGTCGTGGCGCCCCCACCACTTCATCGGCCACGGCGACGCCGGAACCCAGCATCATCGTACCGATCAGGGCAAACAGCTTGGCGAGTCCTTGCTTCAAGCTCATGTCCAATCATCCCATCCCTAGTTGTGCCGATCCGGAAACCGACCTATCGGCCTGTACTTCATACCCGGATCAAGCGTCCGGCCGTTGACACTCGCCAGCTCTCCGGGAACGAGCCCGGCGGGGCCGAAAGCAAGATGGCGGCCAGAAGAAATCCGATCTGTTCGAGGCCTGGCGACATTCTGCTCCGACACGCCCGTTTCCGCACGCGCAACGGCAGACGAAAGCCGACCCGGCCCGAATTACCGGGAAGCTACACCTGCCTTTGACATATCTCAAGCATTTCGCGGGCTTGCCGGCCCGCGCCCGGGCGGCTGGCAACGGCACAATAGAGCAATGCGACGATCCGCCGCATAAATCGCTGCGGTCTTTGCCTCTGCAGACAATCCGCTCGTCCCCAGATTCCGCAGGCCCAGGCGACATATCGAAGATTGCCTACTGACACCGGGATCGCGGACCCTATATTTACTGTGGATGTCCCGCATTTTATCGAATGCCTGGTCGACCGACCGGACCGCTACGTGGTTAACCGCTTCAGGAGTGCCCCATGTCCTCTCTCGCCATTACGGATAACCTGTTTTTTGAACGCGCCGGCCTGGATCTCGCCCGGACCCAAGCGCGGGTCGCCGAGGCTCTGAACGGCGCCGAAGATGGCGAACTGTTCCTGGAATATAGCCAGTCGGAGAGCCTCAGCTACGACGATGGCAAGCTGAAAACTGCGGCCTTTGATACGACTCAGGGTTTCGGACTGCGGGCCGTGGCCGGCGAAGCGCATGGTTATGCCCATGCCAGCGATCTTAGTGACGCGGCGATCGAACGGGCCACCCGCACGGTGCAAGCGGTGCGCGGCGGTCATAGTGGCGAGCTGGCTTTGCCGCCGATCGGCACCAATCGGGCGCTCTACAGCGATGAAAATCCGCTCGCCGCTTTGGAATTCGGCCGCAAGGTTTCCCTGCTGGGCGAGATCGACGCCTATGCCCGCGCCAAGGATCCGCGGGTCAAGCAGGTCATGGCCTCGATCTCGGGCGTCTGGCAGGCCGTGCAGATTCTGCGCGGCGATGGCCACCGTGTCGCCGATATCCGCCCGCTGGTACGCCTGAATGTTTCGGTCATGGTGGAAGAGAACGGCCGCATGGAAACCGGCAGCCACGGATCTGGCGGCCGCTTCACTTACGATCTCCTGATCGATCCGAAGCATTGGCAGGCCAGTGTCGATGAGGCGTTGCGCCAGGCTTTGGTCAACCTGACCTCAATCCCCGCCCCGGCGGGCGAAATGCCGGTGGTCCTCGGCTCCGGCTGGCCAGGCATACTGCTCCATGAAGCGATTGGCCACGGCCTGGAAGGCGATTTCAATCGCAAGCAGACCTCAGCCTTCGCCGGGTTGATGGGGCAACAGGTCGCCGCCAAGGGTGTCACTGTAATCGATGACGGGACGCTGCATGAACGCCGCGGCTCGCTCAGCATCGATGATGAAGGTACGCCAAGCCAGTGCACCACCTTGATCGAGGACGGCAAATTGGTCGGCTATCTCCAGGACCGGCAGAATGCGCGGCTCATGAATATGAAGCCGACCGGCAACGGCCGGCGCCAGAGCTTCGCGCACAACCCGATGCCGCGCATGACCAATACCATCATGCTGGGCGGTAATCTGGCGCCCGAGGAAATCGTCAAATCGGTGAAGAAGGGCCTCTATGCCGTCAATTTCGGCGGCGGGCAGGTCGATATCACCTCTGGCAAATTCGTCTTCTCAGCCTCGGAAGCCTATCTCATCGAAGACGGCAAGATCGGTCCGGCGGTGAAAGGTGCCACCTTGATAGGCAATGGACCGGATGTCCTGACCAAGGTCAGCATGATCGGCAATGACATGGCGCTGGATCCGGGCGTCGGCACCTGCGGCAAGGAAGGCCAGGGTGTCCCGGTCGGCGTCGGTCAACCGACCCTGCGTATCGATGGACTGACCGTCGGCGGCACCGCCGCCTAAGTCGACCAAACCGTTTTGATCGCCCTCGGCCCTTCCCCGCCCGGGGAAGGGCTTGGCGTTTTTGGGCGTTATTTGCCGGCCTTGCGCTCGGCAAGCTGCGCCAGGATCGCATGACGTTGATCGGGCGTCGAAATGATCCAGTCGCGAATTTCATCGACCGTCCGATAACAGCCGATACAATAGCCTGTCTTGTTGTCGATCTGGCAAACACTGATGCAAGGTGATGGCGGGCCGCTCATCAGCAACCGTCGCCGCTCTTCGCGCCGCTTCTCACGGTCTGCTCTCGACCGGGTCGCCGGCTCGGCTGCATCGCGCTTTTCGGCATCGCCTTCCATTGTCATCCGCTCTGTTCGCTCAACCTGGCCGAAGCCATATCCGACTGTTTCCGTCGCTGTAACGGTTTATTATCATAGCCTCGCCGGCCTGAACAGGCAGGCGGATATCGGATAGAGACGGGTGCCCATGACGCCGCAGCGATTGATCGGAACAACCCGCCTCGTCACCGGACTCATCCTGTTTGCTTATGTCTTGAGCCACGATCTCAATCACGCGTTGGGACTGATCTCGCTTTCCGCCCTGGAAACCGGGCGCCATATCTTTATCGCCTTCTGGCAATTCCCGCCAATCCGCTATGCCTTTTATCTCAGCATTCTGCTGCATATGCTGATCGCCTTGCGGGCGCTGTTCCTGCGCCGCAATCTGCGGATGCCGCCGGGCGATTTTTTCCAGCTCACCCTCGGCCTCGCTCTGCCCCCCTTGCTCGCCCTGCACGTGTTGGGGACGGCCGTCGCCAACCTGACCTTCGGTGTCGATCCCGATTATGAATATGTCGTCTGGTCGATCTGGGTGGCGCAACCCCATTACGGCCTGCTGCAGACAGCAGCATTGCTGGTGGCGTGGATTCACGGCTGTATCGGCTTGCGCAGTTGGCTGCATCTCAAAGACGGCTATGCAAGGTGGCGTGATGCGCTCTATGCCGCAGCGTTGATCGTGCCGATCCTCAGCCTGCTGGGTTTCGCTTCCGCCGGACGCGCCGTTGCCGAACTCGCTTCATCGCCTGGCTGGGTCAGCACCATGTTGGCGGCGGCGAAGCTGCCCGACGCTGCCGGCGTCGCCCGCTTATATGCCTGGCTCAATGCGGCGCTGATCGGCTACGTCATCGCGCTGGCATTAGTCCTCATCGCCCGCCTGCTACGTATTTGGCTGCGACGGCGCCGCGCCATTGAGATCCGTTATGCCGACGGCCATACGGTCACCGTTCAGCCCGGCACCACCGTTCTCGAAGCCAGCCGCATCGGCGGCGTGCCCCATGCGGCGGTGTGCGGCGGCCGCGGCCGTTGTTCCACCTGCAGGATCAAGGTCATCAGCGGCGCCGAACACCTGCCGCCGGCCAATGATGATGAGAGCAAATTGCTGGCACGGATCGGCGCGGCGCCGGGAACGCGTCTGGCCTGCCAGACCCGGCCGATCGGACCGGTGGCTGTCGCTCCGCTGTTGCCGCCGATGGCCGCCCCTCGTGCCGCTCTCGGCCATTCCGTGCAACATCACGGCCAGGAGCGCGAGATCGCCGTGCTTTTTGCCGATCTGCGCGGCTTTACCCGCTTTGCCGAACACCGGCTGCCTTATGATGTGGTGTTTCTCCTCAACCGCTATTTCCGTGCGATGGGCGAAGCCGTGAATGCCAGTGGCGGCCGGGTCGACAAATTCATCGGCGATGGCGTCATGGCGCTGTTCGGATTGACCGGAACACCCCAGGAAGCCTGCAGGCAGGCCGTCGACGCTGCCGCCCGCATGTCGATCAATCTCGACCAGCTAAATCTTCTCTTCGACCAAGATCTGAAGCAACCTTTGCGCATCGGCATCGGGATCCATGTGGGCACGGTCATTGTCGGCGAAATGGGCTTCGCCGGCGCGCAGGCGCTGACGGCGATCGGCGATACGGTCAACACGGCGAGCCGGCTGGAAAACGCGACCAAGGAATTCGATTGCCAGCTCCTGCTCTCTTCGGAGGTCGCCGCCTTGGCAGGATTGCGGCTCGACGATCTGACACCGCACGACATCCCTTTGCGTGGACGCAGTAAAAATGTCATGGCTTATGCCTTCGACGATGCGAGAACGCTTAAGGCCGAAGGGCTAAAGGGTAAAACGCCAAGGCCGGACGCTGCGCCCGGCCTTGCCCCAGTGGAATCTTCCTGAAGTCGTCGTTACGACTGACCGTGCGCCTTCTTATAATCGGCGACGGCTTCTTCCAGGTCTTCATATTCCTCGCAATCGCCACAGGCGCTTTTCAGCACCCGCAGACGCTCTTGCGCTTTCGGCAGGTCATTCATCTCGAGATAAAGTTCACCGAGATATTCGTTGGCGCCAAGATGGTTCGGCTCCAGCTTCAAGGCTTGCAGATAATAGTCCAAACCTTTTTGCTGATTGCCGGATTTGCGATAGGAGTAACCCAGAAGGTTGAGTGCGTCAGCGGAAGGTCCTTTCTCCTCGATGGTCTTCCGCAGCAGCGGAATAGCTTCGGCATATTCCTTGTCGTCAACCAGTTCCTTGGCCTGCTTATAGCGATCCGCCTGGCTGTTCGATGGGGTGCTGTCGCTGCCCATGGCGAAAGCCGCCGTCACCGGCAAGGCGGCGACCAGGGCCAGACTCAAAATAACCTGCTGAAATGGCATTTTCATGATCAATATCCTTGTCTTCAGTGTGCTGGCAGATTGGCGTCGATGGCGCTGATCAGCTTCGGGTCATCGGGCGTGACCTTGGAGGAGAAACCGCCGACCACATGGCCGTCCGGCGCGATCAGATACTTATAGAAGTTCCAGCGCGGCCGGCCATCGTCGCCGAGCTTCGCTTCCAGCCACTTATAGAGCGGATGCGCCTCAGAACCGGTGACAGCGACCTTTTCCGTCATCGGAAAATCGACGCTGTAATTGCGTTCGCAGAACTGCTGGATTTCGCTCGATGTGCCCGGTTCCTGCCCGCCGAAATCGTTGCTCGGCACGCCGAGAACAATCAGGCCTTTATCGCGATATTGCTGCCAGAGTTTTTCCAGGCCGGCATATTGCGGCGTGAAGCCGCATTTCGAAGCGACATTCACCACCAGCATCGCCTTGCCTTCATACTGTTTCAGGGGCAGGTCGCCGCCTTTAAGAGCTTTGAAATCGAACTCGAAAGCGCTGTTCATGGCTGCCACCGCCGGCGGAATGGGTTGCGTGGAAACGAGCCCCAGCACCAGGGGAATGCTTCGAAGGAGATGTTTAATCGTCATAACGCTCCTCTTCCCACGGATCGCCGTGATTGTGGTAGCCGCGTAATTCCCAGAAACCTGGCTTATCAAAAACAGCGAATTCAATTCGCTTCAGCCATTTGGCGCTTTTCCAGAAATACAGTTTCGGCAGGATGAGCCGCAGCGGTCCGCCATGTTCCAGGGTCAATTCCTCGTCCTGCCAATGGGTGGCCAGCAGCACATCCTCATCGGCGAATTCCGCCAAGGGTATGTTGGTGGTGTAGGTATCATAGCTGTGCAGGATGACATGTTGAGCATCCGGCCGCGGTTTCACGAGATCCAGCAAGTCGCGCACAAGAACACCGCGCCAGCGATTATCGTAACGTGACCAGGCCGTGACGCAATGAATGTCGCTGACCGATTGCGATTGCGGTAGGGCCTGGAACCCGGCCCAGTCCAGCTTCTGCGGGTTGGCAACGGCGCCATCGATCCAGAGTCGCCATTTGTCGCGCGGTATGTCCGGATGAACGCCAAGGTCCAGCACCGGCCAGTTCTGCACCAGGCGTTGGCCCGGCGGCAGGCGATCGGTTTCTCGATTGCCATTGTTCCCAGTCAGCAGTCGGCCTTCTGCCGCCCATTCCTGTTTGCGCCGGATCAGCTTGTCGCGCTTCCCTTGCTCGTCCTGATTTTCCAATCCGGATTCCCCGTCATTCGAAACTGTCACTAAGAAGACTCCGCGGTCGCTGTTCGTATTCCATGGAACACTACGCTTTAGCCCGACGCGTCGTCTCGGCGAAGAACGCGTCGTTCCGCGAGCTGCGGAAATACGTGTAAACGATAATACGTAAAATCAGGTAAAATGGCCCTTTTTCAGGCCGATCCTGTTCACAATCTCCTTTCTGACGCCTGGCCGTCAAAACCCGCGCATTTGCGACGTTTTATCGCGTCGTTTTTCGGCGATCCTCAGTCGCGGCAATAGCAGCCGGCCTGTCGGCTGAAGCCTAGTAATCCCATTTAGATGACATCGACCTTCATATTGCGGGTCGGGATCGGATCATGGCCGAAACAGCAGATCGCACATTGTTCATTGCCTGCGGGGCACTCGCCAGGGAAATTGTCGCCCTGAAGAAGGCCTATGGCTGGGATGATACAGTCGAGGTGACCTGCCTGCCGGCCATCTGGCACAATTATCCGAGCCGGATCCCGGCAGGGGTGAAGGCCAAGATCCAGGCCGGCAAACGGAAGTTCGGCCGCATTTTCGTGCTATATGGGGATTGCGGCACCGGCGGCGAATTGGACAAGGTACTGGCCGAAGAAGGTGTCGAGCGGATCGATGGACCGCATTGTTACGAGTTCTTCACGGGCAGTGTCGATTTCAACAAGCTGATGGATGACGAGCCGGGCTCGTTCTTCCTGACGGATTACATGGTCCGCCATTTTGATCGGCTGATCTGGCAGGGATTGGCGCTGGACCGCCATCCGGAATTGCGCGATGCCTATTTCGGCAATTACCGGCGGCTGGTCTATCTGGCGCAGATTGATGATCCGCGCTTGCTGGAGAAGGCCAAGGTTGCCGCTGAACGGTTGGGGCTGGAATTCATGCACCGCCGGACCGGCTATGGGGACTTGGCGACATTCATGGCGGCGAAGGCCAGCAATTAAGCGGACCGCGGCAAGAGGGATGAGAGGGAGAATTATGGCGAGTTTGACCATCGTTTATTGGCGGGACATACCCGCCCAGGTCATCGTCAAGAAAGGTCGCGACACGGCCAAGATCCAATTGACCGAGCGCTTCGAGAAAGCGATCGATCGTGCGGCCATGCGTGCCCATCTGCGGGATACAGATTCGTATCTGGCGGAATGGCGTCGCGGCACGCCGGTGGATGTCAGCGACGACCTTCAAGCCGAGGCCGATAAGAAGGCCGCGGAACTGGAAGCGGCCTATCCGGATGACCGGTTGAAGGTTCTTGTCGAAGCTGGCGGCCTCGATGCCGCCAAGGCCGAGGGTTAAGCGCCATGTATGCCGTTCGTCTCTGGTCGGTGCGCCACGCGCGGGGCCTGAACCTGTTTTACAAGACCTTCGAGAAGGCGCTGATCGCGCTTCATCCGCTGTGGAACAAGATCGGCTACGACAAGCTCGAGAAACCCTTCGAAGTGACTGAAAAGGCGGTGAAAGGCTTCCTCTTCGATTGTCAGATGTGCGGTCAATGCGCGCTGTCCTCCACCGGCATGTCCTGCCCGATGAACTGCCCGAAGAATCTGCGCAACGGGCCCTGCGGCGGTGTCCGCCCCAATGGTCATTGCGAAGTGAAGCCGGAAATGAAATGCGTCTGGGTGCAGGCCTGGGCCGGCGCTGAGCGCATGGCGGCCGGCCGGCCCGTGAAGGCCGGCGCCGATGCCATCGTCGATGTGCAGAAGCCGGTCGACAACAGCATCAAGGGCAAGTCCTCCTGGCTGCGCGTCATCCGCATGACCAAGCAGATTGGTGAATTTGCGCCGAAGCCGCCGAAGAAGCCCGCTGCCAAACCGGCAGCGCCGGCCGCTTCATCCGAGACCGCGAAGACTGAAGGGAAAGCGGCATGAACCAGGATTTGCCGCCGCATTGGGATCCCGGCGCACCGCTGCCGCATAAGCCCGGTCATTCTTCCCAGGGTCGCTTGGAACGTGTATTGCGCTCCGGCCGCTTTGCCGTCACGGCCGAACTCAACCCGCCCGATTCCGCCGACCCGCGTGACGTCTATGAGCGCGCCTTGGTGCTGTCGGAGGTCTGCGACGCGATCAATGCGACCGACGCTTCGGGCGCCAATGTGCATATGTCCTCCGTCGGCATCTGCTCGCTGCTGACCCGCGCCGGCTATGCCGTGATCATGCAGATCTCCTGCCGCGACCGGAATCGCATCGCGATCCAAGGCGACGTGCTCGGCGCCTCCGCCATGGGCGTGCAGAACATCCTCTGCCTGACCGGCGACGGCGTGCAGGCCGGCGACCAGCCGCAGGCCAAGCCCGTCTTCGACTTCGATTCGACCTCGCTGCTGGAATGCATTCGCGGTATGCGCGACAAGGGGCAGTTCCTGTCGGGCCGGAAGCTTACCACGCCGCCCCGCGTCTTCCTGGGCGCCGCCGCCAATCCCTTCGCACCGCCTTATGAATATCGCGGCGTTCATATCGCCAAGAAGATTAATGCCGGGGCGCAGTTCATCCAGACCCAGTATTGCTACGACGTGCCGTTGCTGAAGAGCTTCATGGCCCAGGTTCGCGAACAGGGGCTGCATGAAAAGGCATTTTTCCTGGTCGGGGTCGGTCCGCTGCCATCGGCCAAGACCGCGCGCTGGATGCGCAGCAATGTGCCGGGCGTACATATTCCCGATGCCGTGATCGAGCGGATCGAGAAGGCCAAGGATCAGAAGGCTGAAGGCAAGCAGCTTTGCATCGACCTCATCCAGGAAATCAGTGAGATCGAAGGCGTTGCCGGCGTACATGTCATGGCCTACCGCCTGGAAGAATATGTCAGCGAGATCATCCAGGCCTCGGGCATCATGAAGAATCGCCAGCCGCGCCGTGCGCCGCGCCCGGCTCCGGAGACCGAGCCGGCTGGGGCTGCAAACGAGTCCATTACGGCCGCTTAAACCGTTACAGAAACACCACGTTATTTCGTCTGAAAGGAAGACCCATGACCGATACCGTCGTCAGCTCGGCCACCAAGGAAGTCGTGATCGGCTTCGATCGCCCCTTCTGCGTCATCGGCGAGCGCATCAATCCGACCGGCCGCAAATTGCTGGCTGCGGAAATGGCGGCGGGCGACTATAGCCGCGTCAAGGCCGACGCCCTGGCCCAGGTCGAGGCCGGCGCGCATATGCTCGACGTCAATGCTGGCATCCCCCTCGCCGACGAGCCGAAGATCCTGGCCGAGGCAATCCAGCTGGTGCAGTCCCTGACCGATACGCCGCTCTCGATCGACAGCTCGATCGTTGCCGCGCTGGAAGCCGGCCTTGCTGTCTACAAGGGCAAGGCTCTGGTCAATTCCGTGACCGGCGAAGAGGAGCGCCTGGAAGTCGTGCTGCCGTTGGTGAAGAAATATGGTGCCGCCGTCGTCGCCATCTCCAATGACGAGACCGGCATTTCGGAAGACCCCGATGTGCGCTTCGAAGTGGCAAAGAAGATCGTTCACCGCGCCGCCGATTACGGCATCCATCATTCCGATATCGTGGTCGATCCGCTGGTCATGCCGGTCGGCGCGCTCGGCCAGGCCGGCCGGGCCGCCTTCAGCCTGATCCGCCGCCTGCGCGAGGAGCTGAAGGTCAACACCACTTGCGGCGCGTCGAATATCAGCTTCGGCCTGCCCAACCGCCACGGCCTCAACCAGGCGTTCCTTTCCATGGCGATCGGCGCAGGCATGACCAGCGCCATCATGAACCCGCTGCATATGGAAGAGATGACCGGTATTTGGGGTGCCGATGTCATGATGGGCCATGACGCCCATTGCGCCTATTGGATCAAGCGTTTCCGTGAGCCGGCGCCGGAAGGTGAAGCGGCCGGTGGCCGTGGCCGCCGTGAAGGCCGTCGTCGTGGCGGCGGTGCGGCTGGCGGCGGCGCAGCCGGCAGTGAAACCGTCAGCGTCTAAACAGGACCGACAACTACCCTCTCCCGGAACGCCGGGAGAGGGTTTAGATTGCCCGACCACACAACCCCCCGACCACCCAGCCCGCCGATCGGCGGGTGCTGCCATTCTGGCGGCAGGCGGATAAGCCTTCACAGCGTAGATGCGAGAGCAGATCGTGGACGAGACAGTGACGACCGAGACGACACACCCCAACGGCAATGGCGGCAATGGCGGCGAAGATGCCTTGCTGGTCTTC
The DNA here is from genome assembly GCF_034044715.1 of Dongia soli. Lineage (NCBI taxonomy): Bacteria > Pseudomonadati > Pseudomonadota > Alphaproteobacteria > Rhodospirillales > Dongiaceae > Dongia > Dongia soli. The sequence goes on from NZ_JAXCLW010000003.1 coordinate 431,588, forward strand.
ATGCCCTCGGGTCGACGCGGCCGCTTTCCGCTCGGCACGCCGGTGCTCCAGGCGGCCCGGCAGCTCGGTGTCGATATCGATTCCGTTTGCGGCGGTCGCGGCATTTGCGGGCGCTGTCAGGTCGTTGTCTCGGAAGGTGAATTCGCCAAGCTCGGCGTCACCTCGAAAGGCGACCATCTCAGTGATTTCAGCGCTGTCGAACAGCGTTACGGCGACAAGCGCGGCATGAAGCCGGGCCGCCGGCTTTCCTGCCAGGCCCATCTGCTCGGCGATCTCGTCATCGACGTGCCGGCCGACAGCCAGGTTCACAAGCAGGTTGTTCGCAAGCGCGCCGAGATGCGCGACATCACCTTGGATCCGGTGGTGCGGCTCTATTATGTCGAGGTGCACGAACCCGACATGCACGATCCGACCGGGGATCTGCAGCGCTTGGAAAAGGCCCTGACGGAACAATGGAATCTGCCGAAGCTCGATACTGATCTGCGGGTCATCCAGGGATTGCAGGAAGCTTTGCGCAAGGGCGGCTGGAAAGTCACCGTCGCCGTGCATATGGGCAAGCAGATCACCGCCGTCTGGCCGGGCTTCCATGACAAGGCCTATGGCCTCGCCGTCGATATCGGCTCGACGACCATCGCCGGCCATCTCTGCGATCTTTCCACCGGCGAGGTTGTCGCCTCTTCGGGCCTGATGAATCCGCAGATCCGCTTCGGCGAGGACCTGATGAGCCGCGTCTCCTATGTGATGATGAATCCGGGCGGTGAACAGGAGATGACCAAGGCAGTTCGCGAAGCTCTCAACGATCTTTGCGAAGCAGTCGCCAAGGAAGCCAAATGCACGGTGCGCGACATTCTCGAATGCACCTTCGTCGGCAATCCGATCATGCATCATTTGCTGCTCGGCATTAATCCCATCGAGCTTGGTGGCGCGCCCTTTGCACTGGCGACCGACGGGCCGACGATGTTCTGGGCGACCGAGATCGACCTCAAGGTCCATCCCAACGCCCGTATCTATGTGTTGCCCTGCATCGCCGGCCATGTCGGCGCCGATACGGCCGGCGTCATTCTCAGCGAGACGCCGCATGAATCAGATGAGATGACGTTGATTGTCGATGTCGGCACCAATGCGGAAATCGTGCTGGGCGACAAGAACCGGCTGCTGGCCGCCTCCTCGCCGACCGGTCCGGCTTTCGAAGGGGCGCAGATTTCCTGTGGCCAGCGTGCCGCGCCGGGTGCCATCGAACGGGTGCGGATCGACCGCAATACCCTCGAACCGCGCTTCAAGGTGATCGGCTGCGACCTCTGGTCGGATCACCCGGATTTTGCCAAGGAAACCGATGCGATCGGCGTTACCGGCATTTGCGGTTCCGGCATCATCGAATGCCTCGCGGAAATGTTCCTCGCCGGTGTCATCACCCAGGACGGCGTCATTGACGGCGCGATGGCTGCGACCTCGCCCCGCATCGAAGCCGATGGCCGTACCTTCTCCTATTTGCTGCATGACGGTTCGCCGCAGCTCAAGATCACCCAAAACGACGTGCGCGCCATCCAGCTGGCCAAGGCGGCGCTTTATGCCGGCGCTCGCCTGCTCATGGACCGCATGGGCATCGACAGGGTCGACCGCATCACGCTGGCCGGCGCCTTCGGCAGCCATATCGACGTCAAATACGCCATGGTGCTCGGCATGATCCCCGATTGCGATCTCGCCAAGGTGACCAGCGCCGGCAATGCCGCCGGCACCGGCGCCCGCATCGCCTTGCTGAACCGCTCCGCCCGCGACGAAATCGCCCGGGTGGTGAAGCAGGTCGAGAAAGTCGAAACCGCCGTCGAGCCGAAATTCCAGGAGCATTTCGTCGGCGCCATGGCCCTGCCCCACAAGACGGCGCCCTATCCGCATCTCGCCAAGGCGGTCAATCTGCCGGAACCGAAAGTGGCGGCGATGGGCGGCGACGACGAGACCGGCGGTCGCCGGCGGCGGCGGCGCGGCTAAGCCGCTTTAGGCTGCAGGGCGGTGAGATAGCGTTCGATGGCGATAATATCGCCTTCGGCCGCAGCCACCGCCACATAGCCATCGGGCCGCAGCAGCCATAACCCGTTTTCTGCTGATGCGATGACATCAGGATGCAGCAAGGTCGGAAAGCGTTCGGCAAGCCGCGTCATCGCCATTGGCGCGATCCGTCCGGCAAGATGGAAGCGTGGCTGCCGCTTGATCGTTGTACTGCTCCAGGCCGGATAGCGATATCCGACTTTCGGCTCCTGTGCCGAACCGTTCAACCCATATCCATTCAGTGGGCTGCGGCGATATCGTACCGTCAGACCCGCCAATTGCCGCGCCAGAAAGCGTTGGACCAGTCGTCGTTCCATGATCGCCGACGCGATGCGGTTACGGAGGAATTGCGCGACGGGATGGCGTAGCAGGCCGAGCCAGGTCATGCGGCCCGCCACCCGCAGCGTGCGCTCGCCGACATCGCTGCGCTCCGGGTGATAGCTCTCCAGCAACAATCTGCTATCGGCGTCGCCGCGGCAGATCATCGCCAGCTTCCAGGCCAAGTTCGCGGCATCCTGCATGCCGGTATTCATTCCCTGTCCACCGGCGGGGCTGTGAACATGGGCGGCATCTCCGGCAAGAAATACGCGCTTGCTGCGATAGCTGCGCACCTGCCGTTCATGGACCTGGAATGTGCCGTGCCAATAGGCGGTGGTCGCCTTGAGTCCGTTGGGGCCACGGCGTTCGATCAATTCCTGTATCTGGGCCAAGGTCATGTTGTCGCCCTGTCGCTCTTCAACCACTGAGCCAAGATTGGCGGCGAGGCGAAACAGATTGTCGGGACCAATGGGAAACAGCGCAAGAATGCCATCGCTGTGGAAATAGAGCGCCGGTTCGCCGGAAGGTGTGCGCAAGCCCGTCAAACGAAGATCCGCCATCAACCATTCGGTGGGGAAGCTTCGACCACCGAAGGACTGACCGATGAGATCTCGCACGGTGCTGCGTGTACCGTCACAGCCGATCACCCAATCCACCGGGAACTTTTCCTGATTGCCATCGCCATGCCGCAAGGTGACGTCAACGCTGCCTTCATTCTGTTGCAGCGAGAGCAGCTCGGTCGGTCGCTCGATCTGAACACCGAAGGTATCTAGATGTTCTCGCAGCAAGCGTTCCGTCTCGCTCTGCGGCAACATCAAAGCATAGGGAAACGGACTGGCCAGCAGCGAGAAATCGACCTGAACCGCTTGTTCAGTAGCATCGATCAGATGCGCTGCTCTCGCGGCGATGCCGGCCTGAATGAAGCTCTCGGCACAACCCATGCCATCGAGCATCTCGAGCGTTCGGCTCCAGACCACCACGGCCTTCGACTTGTCCGTCGGCTGCGGCGCCTTATCGATGATGCGGAGACCGACGCCATACCGCGCCAGTTCCGCCGCCATGGTGAGACCGACCGGACCGGCGCCAACGACGAGAACCTGCGGCCGCATCCTCATGCTCTGTCCCGGAGGGTGTCCCCTCCTCAAGAGCTGAGGAGGGGTCGTTGAAGGTGTGATTACGCCCGCACCAGCGGCTTGTATTTGATGCGGTGCGGCTGATCGGCATCGGTGCCGAGGCGACGATGCTTGTCGGCTTCATAATCCTGGTAATTGCCTTCGAACCATTCGACATGGCTATCGCCCTCGAAGGCCAGGATATGGGTCGCGATACGATCGAGAAACCAGCGGTCGTGGCTGATGATGACGGCGCAACCGGCGAAGTTGTCCAGTGCCTCTTCCAAGGCCCGCAATGTATCGACGTCGAGATCATTGGTCGGCTCGTCGAGCAGCAGGACATTGGCGCCGGATTTTAGCATCTTGGCAAGATGCACCCGGTTGCGTTCACCGCCCGAGAGCAGGCCGACCTTCTTCTGCTGGTCGGCGCCCTTGAAGTTGAAATTGCCGACATAGGCGCGGCTCGGCATCTTGGTCTTGCCAAGCTCGATTTCATCGAGGCCGTCGGAGATTTCCTGCCACACCGTCTTGTTGGCATCGAGGCTGTCGCGCGACTGATCGACATAGCCGAGCACCACCGTATCGCCAACCTTGAACGTGCCTGAATCCGGCTGTTCCTGGCCGGTGATCATGCGGAACAAGGTTGTCTTGCCGGCACCGTTCGGACCGATGACGCCGACAATGCCGCCGGGCGGCAGGCGGAAGGAAAGATCTTCGATCAGGAGGCGGTCGCCGAAGCCCTTGTTCAGGTTCTCCGCCTCGATCACCACATTGCCAAGACGGGGACCGGCGGGAATGGTGATCTGGGCAGTACCCATCGTCTTTTCATTGCTCTGCGCCAGCAGGCTTTCATACGCACTGATACGGGCCTTGGACTTGGCTTGGCGCGCCTTGGGCGATTGCCGGATCCAGTCCAATTCGCGCTCCAGCGATTTCTGCCGCGCGGTCTCAGTCTTCTCTTCCTGTTCGAGCCGCTTCTGCTTCTGTTCGAGCCAACCGGAGTAATTGCCTTCGAAGGGGAAGCCTTGGCCGCGATCCAGTTCCAGAATCCAGCCGGCAACATTGTCGAGGAAGTAGCGGTCATGCGTGACCGCAACGACGGTGCCTTTGTAATCCTCCAGGAAGCGCTCCAGCCAGGCCACGGATTCAGCATCGAGATGGTTGGTCGGTTCGTCGAGCAGCAGCATATCCGGATTGGAAAGCAGCAGGCGGCAGAGTGCCACCCGGCGCTTTTCACCGCCGCTGAGCTTCGTCACATCTGCATCACCCGGCGGGCAGCGCAGGGCATCCATCGCGATCTCGACCTTGCGCTGCAAATCCCAGGCATCGGCGGCATCGATCTTCTCCTGCAGCTCCGCCTGGCGCGACAGCAAGACATCGAAATCGGCATTCTCATCGCCCATGGCGAGCGAGACCTGTTCGAATTCTTCCAGCAGCGCCTTGGTCGGGCCGACGCCTTCCATGACATTGCCCAGCACATCCTTGTCCGGATCGAGCTGCGGCTCCTGCGGCAGATAGCCGACGCTGGCGCCTTCCGCCGCCCAGGCCTCGCCGCTGAAATCCTTGTCGATGCCGGCCATGATCTTCATCAGCGTGGACTTACCGGCACCGTTGCCGCCCAGCACGCCAATCTTCGCGCCGGGCAGGAAGCTCAGCCAAATATTATCCAGCACCTTGCGGCCGCCCGGATAAACCTTGGTCAGGCCTTTCATGACATAGATGTACTGATACGCGGCCATCTGGCACTCCAACTTCCTGATTTAGGGGATTGCTGAGGTTTTTAGCCCAGGGCAGGCCGCAGGAAAAGCCCCGATTGCCGGCACTTTCGAAGGGAAAGGCCCGTCCGGCAAGCCGAACGGGCCTTCTGACAATCCGCTGACGCCGTTTGTTACCAGACGTCGATCCGATGGTCCTTGGTCTCGCGGATGAAGACGACCCCCACGATGAAGGTGATCACGGCGATGATGATCGGATACCAGAGGCCGTAATAAATATTGCCTCTCGCCGCGACCAGAGCGAAGGAGATTGCCGGCAGGAAGCCGCCGAACCAGCCATTGCCGATGTGATAAGGCAGCGACATGGATGTGTAGCGGATCCGCGTGGGGAACAATTCCACCAGCATCGCGGCGATCGGACCGTAGACCATGGTGACATAGAGCACCAGAATCACGAGCAGCAACGTCGTCACGACGTAATTAATCTGGTCGGGATCGGCCTTTTCGGGGTAGCCGGCGGCCTGGATCGAGGCGGTCATTTCCACGGTGAAAGCTTTGGTCTTGGCCGCCAGATCCTCTTTCGGCAGGCCTTCGCCCTCGAAGCTCTGAACGACTTTGTCACCGATTCTAACGCTCGCTACCGTGCCAGCCGGCGCGGCCTCGTTCCCGTAGTTCACGGAAGCTTTCGCCAGGAAGCTTTTGGCGATATCGCAGGAGGTGAGGAATTTCGAAGTCCCCACCGGATTGAACTGGAACGAGCAGGTCGCCGGATCGGCCACCACTGTTACCGGTGCGTTCGCGAGGGCCGCTTCCAAGGCCGGGTTGGTGAAGTGGGTAATCCCTTTGAAGATCGGGAAATACGTCACCGCCGCCAAGAGGCAGCCCGCCATAATGATGCGTTTGCGGCCGATCCGGTCGCTGAGCCAGCCGAAGACCAGGAAGAATGGCGTACCGATGAGCAAAGCGACAGCGATCAGGATATTCGCCGTTGCCGCATCGACCTTCAGCGTCTGGGTCAGGAAGAACAGCGCATAGAACTGCCCCGTATACCAGACGACTGCTTGTCCCATGGTCAGGCCGAACAGCGCCAGCAAGACAATCTTCAGATTGTCCCAGCGCGCAAAGGATTCCGTAAGAGGCGCAGAGGAGCCTTTGCCCTCGGCCTTCATGCGCCGGAAGGTCGGCGATTCACTTAGCCGCATCCGGATCCAGACCGAGATCGCCAAGAGGAGCACCGAGACCAGGAACGGGATGCGCCAGCCCCAGGCGCCAAAGGCTTCTTCGCCCATCGAGGTCCGCACGATCAGGATCACGATCAGCGACAGGAACAGGCCCACTGTGGCCGTGGTCTGAATCCAGCTTGTGTGATAGCCGCGTTTGCCGTGCGGTGCATGCTCGGCCACATAGGTTGCCGCACCGCCATATTCGCCGCCGAGGGCCAGGCCCTGCAGGAGGCGGAGACCGATCAGGATGACCGGCGCCAGGATGCCGATGCTGGCATAGTTGGGGAGCAAGCCGATGAGGAAGGTCGACAGGCCCATGATCAGGATGGTGATGAGGAAGGTGTATTTACGGCCGACGAGATCGCCGAGCCGACCGAAGACGAGTGCGCCGAATGGACGTACGGCAAAGCCGGCCGCGAAAGCTAATAGGGTAAAGATGAAGCCAGCTGTCGGATTGACCGCGGAGAAGAACTGCTTGTTGATGATGGTTGCCAGGGAGCCGAAGAGATAGAAGTCATACCATTCGAATACTGTCCCCAGTGAAGACGCGAACACCACGGTTCGCAGCTCGCTTTTGGTCGGTTCGCGAATTGCCGCTAAGCTTGCATTGGCCAAGAGTACCTCCCGATTAAATTTGACGCATCGATGGGCCGCTCCTTTGCGGAGCCATTACCGACGACCGGTCGGTCCTGCCCGTTCGTGTCGGTCGAATCGACCGGCTTCTCCCCTCTCCACACCGCAAGTAAGCTATCATCTTGCTATTTCCGCGGCAAACTGTCGCAGGAAAATATGCCAGTGGAGGTGATCGCCATGCGCCATCGGAACGCGCCAATGAAGGCCCGGAAATGCGACCTTAAATTGTGCTTTACATCACAAGGCGGTCAGCGAGCCCTGCCGAGAAGCTTGGCAGTTCGCCCAAGAACCCGCACTATGGCCCGCGCTTAACCATACGTGCTAGCACAATCGGGTTCGATAATTGGCAAAGACTCCTCCTCCAATGGTAGCAACAGAGAGGTCAGCAAGTGCCGGCCGGTCCCCGCATGATCCGTTGGACTTCGCCGCCGCGCTTAGCCGCTCCTTCGCGGCGACTCGGGATGTCGATGCCACGATCCGCCATGCCCTGACCCACATCGTCGAGCTGATGCAAGTGGAGGCCGGGGCAATTTTTCTGACCGACGAAACTGGCGGCAATCTGATCTGTCGGGCGAGCGCAGGCCCGGTGAATATCGACGGGCTGGTGGTTCCCCAGGGCCACGGAATCGTGGGGCGGTCAGTTGCGGACGATGTCGTGCTCGTCGTCGAGAATGCCTATGACAACGAGGCCTTCTATGCCGAAGCAGATAAGCGTACCGGCTTCATCACGCGCTCCATCCTTTGCGCCCCGATGACTGTCGGCTCCAACCGGATCGGTGCCGTTGAGGTTTTAAACAAGTATGACGGCCAGCCTTTTGACGACGCCGACCAGAACATGCTGAAGGTGGTCGCGAGCTCGGCGGGGCTTGCGATCTCCAATGCGCGCCTGGCCGCCAAACTGGTGGAGCAGGAACGCCTCAAGCGGGAACTGGAACTGGCCGCCGCGATTCAACGCAGTCTGCTGCCGCCGGCGGATGACACGCTGCCCATCGCGGGGATCAATCGGCCGATGCGCGAAGTGTCCGGGGACTTCTATGACTTCTTCCAGACGCCGGACGGCATCATCGCCTTTTGTCTTGGCGATGTGTCCGGCAAGGGCATGAATGCTGCTTTGCTGATGGCAAAGACAGCCAGCCTTTTCCGCTGCCTCGGCAAGACCATGCATGATCCGGCACGCTTGGCCGGCGTGCTTAATCGGGAAATCTGCGACACCGCCAGTCTTGGCATGTTCGTCACCATGGTCATCGGCATCTACGACCCGGCGACCGGCATGCTGAATTTCACCAATGCCGGCCATATGCCCCCGCTCCTTCGACGCGCCGATGGGGTTACCGAAACTTTCGCCGCCGAGGCGCCGCCCTTAGGCATCCTGCGCGAAGCCAGATACGCGACCCAGAACCTGCCGCTCGATCGCGGCCAGTTTTTCCTTTACTCCGACGGCCTCACCGAATTTCCCGCCGGTTATGATGAATTGGGCATCGACGGCCTCGACCGGATACTCGCCAAACAAACCGATACCCGGCTGGCCGACCGATTGGCGGCGGTGCTGCAGGAACTGGATGAAACGGGCGGTCAGGCGCGCGACGATCTGACCTTGCTTGCCATAGATGACCGCTTGGCCGCCCATGCCAACGGCCGCCAGATGACGGCAGCTTTCGAAGACGGGGAATTTCTGGTGGGATTCACCCTGATTTCCAACCCCAACCGTCTGAGAATCCTACGTCCCGCTTTGCTGGCCGCCGCGACGGCCTGCGGTTTCGAGACGGAAGATGCGCATGATTTCGTGCTCGGCGCCGTCGAAGCGGTTGAGAACATCATGATTCACGCCTATGGCGGCGGGAAAACCGGCGAGATCACGCTGGCAATGCATCGTTTGCCCGATGGCATTATGCTGCGGATTCGAGACTTCGCACCCCGGGTCGATCCGGCTAAGATACAGCCTCGGCTCTTGGAAGATGTGCGTCCCGGGGGGTTGGGCACGCATTTCATCCGTACCGTCATGGATGATGCAAGCTTCATTCCGATGCCTGAAGGCGAAGGAAATCTGCTGGAGCTGGTGAAACGCAGGCGGACCGGACAGGAATAGGGGATGGGGACGTAGCATATGCCGGTAGATCAAATTAGCGAGGCGAATAGTCGCATCGTCATCGCACTCAGGGGTGAGATCGATCTTGAAACCGCGCCGGCGGTTCGCAAAGCGCTGCTCGACAATCTGAAGGGCGGCAAGGATCTGCTGATCGATCTTGCCCAGGTGAGCTATATCGATTCATCAGGCATCGCCAGCCTGGTGGAGAGTTTGCAGCTCGCGCGCAAACAGGGCCATGACGTCGCTTTGGTCGCGGTCAGCCCGCGCGCGCTCCGGGTGCTGGAATTGGCCCGGCTCGACAAAGTCTTCACCATCCATGCCGATCTCGCTTCGGCCCTGGCGGTGAACGACAAGACTGCGCAGCAGTAAGCCAACAGAATGACAGCCGTCGCGCGCTTCTTCGAAACCATCGGCCGACGCACGGTCCAGAGCCTGGACGAAGTCGGCTACGGCGCCAGCCTGCTGGGCGAGAGCCTGTTCTGGCTGGCGATGGGCCGGCGCTACCGTCAGCCGGTTCGTGTCGAAGCCACCATGCTCGCCATGCTCAGTTTCGGTGTAAGCGCGCTGCCCATCGCCACTTTGCTCTCCGGCACGATCGGATTGATGCTGGCGATCCAGAGCCTCTATTCCCTTGGTCTCTTCGGCGCAGAAAGCTTCGCCTATATCGGCATCGCTTTCGGGGTGGTACGGGAATTCTCGCCGATCATCATGGGCATCCTGATCGCCGGCCGATCCGGCTCCGCAATCGCCGCGCGCCTCGCCACCATGACCATCAATCAGGAAATCGATGCGCTCCAGGTGATTGGCATCAATCCCGTGCGTTTCCTCGTATCGCCGGTGCTCATTGCTTTGGTGATCACCGTGCCCTGTCTTGCGATGTGGGCCAATCTCGTATCGATCACCTGCGCGGGGCTCTATGTTTCCGCCGCGCTCGACATCTCCTTCATGGCCTATATCCGCGACACGATGAGTGTCCTGACCACGCATGATATCTGGCACGGGATCGGCAAGTCGGCCCTGTTCGGCGTGTTGATTGCCCTGGTCGGGGTGATCAATGGCGCTGGCGTCACCGGCGGCGCCGAAGGCGTCGGTCAGGTCACCACACGCGCCGTCGTGCAGTCGATCACCTTGATTGTGCTTGCCGACATGATCTTTGCCTATATCTCGACCCATTGACCGCCATGAGCGAGCAACCCGCACCATCCCATCAACAAACAGCCGTGCCGCCTGGTGAACATGTCGTCTGTCGCCCCAGCGAAGCGGAACTCGCCGCCCGGCCCAAGGTGATCGAAGTCGATCATCTCGATTGGTCTTACGGCAAGCGGCAAGTCCTCTTCGATATCTCGCTCGATGTGCGCCAAGGCGAGATCATGATGATCATGGGGGGCAGCGGCAGCGGCAAGAGCACGCTGTTGCGCCATCTGGTTGGTCTGATGCCGCCCTTGCCGGGCAAGGTCAAATTACTGGGCAAGGATTTCGGCACCCTGAAGCCGATGGAGAAACTGGATCTGCGCCGCAAGATCGGCGTCGCCTTCCAGTTCGGCGCTCTCTTCAGCTCGATGAATGTCGCCGAGAATGTCAAGCTGCCGCTGCGGGAGCTGACCAAGCTGAACGAAAAAACCATGGACATCATGGCGCGCATAAAACTGGAGGTCGTCAATCTCTCCGGTTTCGGCGATCTGATGCCGGCGGCGCTTTCCGGCGGCATGGTGAAGCGTGCCTCGATCGCCCGTGCCATTATCATGGATCCGAAGCTGCTGTTTCTCGATGAGCCCTCCTCGGGCCTCGATCCGGCGGTTTCCTCGGCGCTTGACGATCTCATCCTGCGGCTCCGCGAGGCGATGGATATTTCCGTCGTCATCGTCACCCATGACATCGACAGTGCTTTCAAGATCGGCGATCGTATCACCATCCTGGACAAGGGCCGCATCCTGGCGAGCGAACGGGTGGAGACGATCCGCAACAACAAGAATGAACGCGTGCAACATCTGCTCAACCGCCAGGCGGAAGAGATCGAGGTCGATCCGACCGAATATCTCAAGCGTCTGACGGGTGGTTGAGAACCGACCAGCGGAGCGACGAGAGAACGTCATATGCGTAGTCATTTTCTGAATTATACCGCTGTCGGGCTGTTCGTCTCCGCCATGGTGATCGCACTGATTGTCGTGGTGCTGATGCTGAGCGGCCGCAGTGGTCCGACGGATCGTTACTCGATCGTTTTCGACAATGTCAGCGATATGAAATACGGCACGGTGGTGCGCTATGAGGGATATACGATCGGCGAAGTCAACAAGATCGAGCCAGAGCGTTCGGACAACCGCTACCACTTTCGCGTCTTCGTCGATGTGAAAAAGGGCTGGCAGATCCCGGCCGATTCAGTCGCGCGCATTGCCGCGTCAAGCTTCCTCGCCGCCAAGACGATCGAGATTGCCGGCGGCAGGGCGCCGGAAGTGATCCAGCCAGGGGGCGAAATCCCCGGAGGATCGCCAGCCGATATATTCACGCTGATGAGTTCCGTCGCCGCCGAGATCGGCGATCTTAGCAATTCCTCGCTGAAGCCGATGCTGGCGAAGATCAGCGATACGATCGACCGGATCGGCATGGCCACTGAAGGCAATCTCAATCAGCTCTTTGGCTCGCTCAATAGCATCGCGAAATCGGTGCAGGACAAGACACCGCAGATCGCCAATGATATCGCTAGGCTGACTGCGCAATTGAACACCGAAATGGGCCAGATCGACAAAATCCTTTCCGACGGCAATGTTGCGACAATCCAGCGTTCCCTCGGCCATGTCGAGGATGCCTCCGCCAATGCCGCGGCGGCCACCAAAGATCTGAAAACGCTGTCGCAGAAAGCCAGGGCCTTGGCGGATCAGTTGAACAATCTGGTGCAGGGCAATACGCGGAATGTCGACAGATCCGTGGCAGATCTCGCTTATATCCTGCGGACGCTGTCGCAAAATATCGATGCCATTACGCATAATCTGGAAGGAAGCACGCGCAATATGAACGAGTTCAGCCGTCTGATCCGGCAGAATCCTGGCCTACTTCTTTCCGGTGGCAGCCCATCTCCAGATCGCGGCCTGACACCGGTTCCGGATCAGTCCAAGGATCAGTGATATGAAGCCGGGAATGCCGCGCCACCTTCTGATCCTGTCGGTCCTCACCCTCGTCGGCTGCGCCGCACCTGAGGTGCCGAAGGAACAGTATTTCCGCCTGATCGCCACACCTGCCGAGACACCTGTCGCAAAACCCCTGAAGGGCATCGTCGAAGTTCCGCCCTTCGATGCAGAAGGCGTCCTGGCAGAAAGGCCTTTGTTGTTCACCGCCGATGGGGGCCGCAAGCTGGAGCAGCGCAATTACGCCTATTGGACCAATTCGCCGCCGCAAATGCTGCGCGATCAACTGGTCACCTATCTGCGCAGCGCTCAGATTGCAAAAGAGGTGGTGCCGAGCGAGCTGCGGGTCGATGCGAAATATGTGGTGAGAGGAAAGCTACGGCGCCTGGAGCAAACCGCCAATCCCGATGGCGGCGTCATCGAGATTGAGGTCGCTCTGCTTGATGAAGACACGAACCGCCTTATTGCCAGCAAGGTCTTCCTTGCCAAAGAGCCGGCGACCAGCGGCGATATCGATGATGCGGTAGCGGCGCTCAATACCGGAATGAACCAGATATTCCGCGAGATCGCCGGCATGATCAGCCGGCCTCACTCGTGAACTGGTGCAATTGATGAGCTGTTGAATTAAGCATTACTTGGCCACGGGCAAGGCAATTCGTGGCCGAAATGGCCCCTGCTCCCCGAGACACTTACCCCGCTTTCAGGCATAAATCGGCCAAATTCTCTAAATTTGCGAATATGTTGACCAAACTCCACCAGATATTTTCTCTTGCGGGCTCGCTCTCCTTTTCTCCTCCTGATACCCTTTTCGTGTAATGACCGTTTATACGGTTTTCCGTATAAATGACCGTTTGCTGAAAAAAGTACAGAAGATGGTGAGCACGTAACTAATGCTCGCAGAGGATCCGCGTGTGTGATGGCGCCTTCGATAAAACGCCTTAAGGAAATTGAGTCCGAGCTTGGCACTCTAGTCCACTGGGAAAAGCGCCCATGGGTAAAGATCGGGATCCAATTGAATGCTGCACATGATTGGCAGGGGTGGGAGCAAAATGAGCGGTCCTTCTCGGCGTGGCTCGCCGATATCGCGGAAAAATTGGAATTAAACCCCAGCAACCTGTGGCGATATTACAGTGCAATTCGCTGGTATAATGAGACACTCGAAAATGAACATTGGGACGGCACCAAGCTACCACCTGCTATTTCTCTTTCGAATACAACAAGCCCAGAAAATATAGAATTGCTGGCGAAACTCCAAAGGGTGCTTCCTGATAGAGAATTTAAAGAACTAGCATCGAAGGTTGTTTTTGGAAAAGTTTCACGCTCGGCAATGAGAGAGGTCTGGGAGATCTATCGCCCGGCCCTTCAGGGAAAAACGGCACGCGGGCGTTCCTCCAGCGCACCGCGGATCGACGTCGAAAATCCGACACAGATGGATGCTAAATGGAGAGCGGATTTCGTGGCCCTCATTCAGCACGAGGCTTCTTGGACCGGTGCGTCGGATCCCTCTCTATATAAGGTGATCCCCGCAGTATCGTTTTACGCGGAGGAAGGGCCAAAAATCGAATTCGACGCCGTTGTTCTTCTTCAAAGGTCCCCAAAAACGCCTCTGGAGTTTCACGGAGTAAAAATTCTTCCGCCATCTTCGCGTATTCCCAAACGCACAGCGGCACTTCTCGGCCAAAAGTGCGATTTCATATGGTTCGTCTCGTCCGATCCCGATATGTCGCAAGGCCCGGATTCCACTTCAGGTATTCTCATTGTTGTTGAGGCTAAGGTCCAAGTGGCGCAGCAACCACAAAATTCATCCACGACCCCCAACCATTCCGCAGAACTGGCTCGCACCATCCTTCAACAAGTGTTCTAATTTTGATGATTTACTCTAGCCCGCTAGAGTATAATTGTCCTGCCGAGTCGGAGGAAGACGCCATGTTAGATGACCAAGCGGTCGAGAGGCTTATGGCCGATCTAGAACTACCAGATCGCGGTAGAGAATTAGTTCGGCATGCACGTTCGAAAAGCCCCGTGCGACAGGTCCGCTCTACGCTGAGTAATTCAGTGATTTCCCAATACAGCCAGAAAATGGGCGGCCGGCATCTTGAGCTTGAAAGCAGAACGGTAGAGTCAGCGGCAGCGACCATTTATGAAACCGATGCCGCCTGCCTGGAGTACTGGCCTCAACCATTTCAAGCCGAACTCATTCTTTGCGACACCGATGGACGACGGATCGGTCGGACGCGCCACATCCCCGATTTCATGATCATAACGAAAACACGTATTCTGGTTGTTGAGTGGCGAGAAGAATCTCGACTTATCAAGTACTCGCTGAAAGGCAAACAGTATTCTAAGGATGAAAACGGCCGTTGGCATTATCGTGCAGCCGAAGAATACTTCGGCGGCACCGGTCTGACTTATGAGCTGCATAGTGCCAACGAGCTGTCACGCAACTACGTCCTGAATGCGCGCTTTCTCGAGGAGTATCGATCCGACAGAGCTCCAAAACTCGATCTGGCTGTCAGTCGTACCTTGTCGGAACTCCTTATTGCCCACGGTGCGATACCATTCGTCGAACTCATTCAAAAGCACGGATTTACGGCCGATCAGATTTTTCTGGGTCTTACTAGCGGCATCGGAGCGGTCGATCTTAATGCCGACCGCCTGGACGCAACCGCCGATCTTATAATCTTTAGAGACGCTTCCCTGTGCCGCGTTCATCATATAATCCATGCGCGGGGGGAAGAATCTTTGCCGTTGCCGAGTGTCGCCAAACTGACGCAGGGGACGAGCCTAAACATCGGCTCACAAGCCTACACCGTCATTTCAACGTGTGAGAACGGCATCACACTGCAAGACTCACGAGGCGAACTCTCCTTTTTGTCCATGGAACACGTTGACGCTCTGCATCAGAGTCAGGATATAACTTCGATTGTAAACCCAAAAGGAGAGCAATCGCAGATCAGATATGTCTCGCAGCTTTCCCAAGAACAGCTTGAAAGAGCTTTAGCTCGGTACCACGCTCTGGGTGGCTCTGGCCGCTCCGCAAGAAGGTGGAGAAAGCGCGTCGCTGGCCTTTCAACTCTAGCTGAGAAACTAATCGCCCTATCGGATAGAATTGACGAACGCGGCAATCGGACTTGCCGCATCTCATCACTCTCGCTAGAAGCCGCAGATAGATGCGTTCAACGACTTTACAATACCAAGGAAGGTCGCACTGCGTTCGCTGTTTGGGAAGTATACGAAAACGAGTGCCTTCAACAAAATATCGACGCCATGTCGTATGCCACCTTTTGTAACCGACTTAAAGATACTGGTTCGATAGAGATCCGAGAAGGCAAACGAAAGGCATATCAGGTAAATCCAATTCCATTGGTATTTGATTATCGTTTTCCGGTGGATGGGGTTCGACCACACGAGGTTTGCTACATCGATCATACTATATGGAGTATTGCGACAATCAGCCCCGGCGGGTTAGATCTCGGGAAGCCGACTTTGACGCTTGCAACAGACGGTCACGTCACGAAGATGCGTGCGTTCTATCTCTCTTATGATCCGCCATCAGCAGCCGTTGTCCTAATGGTTCTCAGAGACTATTGCCGACGTAATGGTCGGCTTCCGACACCTTTGGCCAAGCGGTTGTATTGGTTGGAGGGAACCATGAGCCATATGGGGACAGTCTTTACGCTGCAATCGCTGACAGCCGAAAAACCGCTGAGCGCGCCTGTAAGAACCGGCAAGCACCAGTCCATTTCCTAGAGCGGGAAGTGTGTGAACTCCGAAGCCGCGACGGTGTGCCAGTTCGGGTCATAGGTGCTACGCTGTGGACTGACTTTTCCCCCTTTGGCGAGCAGCGCGCCTTGGCTGATATGGAGCGTGCTTGGCGCGACATGAATGACTATGTGCGAATAAAGATTCGCGATCCATTCAGTGGCGAAAAGATCCGTCTGACGCCCCAGAATACCTCAGACTTCCATCTGGCCAGCCGGCGCTTCATCGAAGCGGAACTTGCAAGGAAGTTCAACGGATACACAATCATCTTGACCCATCACGCGCCGTCTGGCCAAAGCTTACCGAGCTTTCGTCAGGAAGATCCTCATGCCGCGGCCTATGCGTCGTCTCTAGAAGATCTAATAGAGGCATTTCAGCCGCACCTTTGGGCTCATGGGCACGTCCATAGTTCGGCCGACTATACGATCGGGAGTACGCGAGTAGTGTGTAATCCTAGAGGCTATGTCCCAGATTACTCCAATCGAGCCTTCAATTCTGAATTAGTTGTGGAGCTAAAGTGATCTTCCACAGGGACGGAACGCGGCGCCTGCGACAATTTATGCCGAATTCCACGGGAACCGTCATTCAAGACCTGAAGCATAAAGTGTCGTTCCCCACAGTTTACTTTCATTCCACAGCAATTAATGGCCAAAATCTCCTTAAGGCATAACGTGGCCAAGTGGCCAACTTATGCCCGATTCCACATGAGCAGACGTTCGAAATCATGGAGGAAGTGGTGGGCCCGGAGGGACTTGAACCCCCGACAACACCGTTATGAGCGGCGCGTTCTAACCAACTGAACTACAGGCCCAACCGGGCACCGATACCGGCGCCAGCCATCTTGCGACAGGCAGAGCTATAGCACCCCCGCCCCACTTTGGGGAGAGGGTGCGGAAAGCTTCAGGTATCGAGGAAGCTGCGCAGCTTGCGCGAGCGGCTGGGATGCTTGAGCTTGCGCAAGGCCTTCGCTTCGATCTGGCGGATACGCTCGCGCGTGACCGAAAATTGTTGGCCAACTTCTTCCAGTGTGTGGTCGGTATTCATGCCGATACCGAAGCGCATGCGCAGCACGCGCTCCTCGCGCGGCGTCAGCGAAGCAAGCACCCGGGTGGTGGTTTCCCGCAGATTAGCCTGAATGGCGGCATCGAGCGGCAGAACGGCGTTCTTGTCCTCGATGAAATCGCCGAGATGGCTGTCCTCTTCGTCGCCGATCGGCGTTTCGAGCGAGATCGGCTCCTTGGCGATCTTCAGGACCTTGCGCACCTTCTCCAGCGGCATCATCAGCTTTTCCGCCAATTCTTCCGGCGTCGGCTCGCGGCCAATCTCGTGCAGCATCTGCCGGCTGGTGCGGACCAGCTTGTTGATTGTCTCGATCATATGCACCGGGATACGGATGGTGCGGGCCTGGTCGGCGATCGAGCGGGTGATCGCCTGCCGGATCCACCAGGTGGCGTAGGTCGAGAACTTATAGCCGCGGCGATATTCGAACTTATCGACCGCCTTCATGAGGCCGATATTGCCTTCCTGGATGAGATCAAGGAATTGCAAGCCGCGATTGGTGTATTTCTTGGCAATGGAAATCACGAGACGCAGATTGGCCTCGACCATTTCCTTCTTCGCGCGGCTGGCCTCGCGCTCACCCTTCTGCACGATGTTGACGATGCGGCGAAAATCGCCAACCGGCAGCTTAACCTGATCAGCAATGGCAGCGATCTCGTCGCGCACTTCCTTGGCTTCGTCCTTGTGCTTGGCGACGAAGTTCTTCCAGCCCTTGGAGGTCAGCTTGCCGAGCTTGACGAACCATTTCGGATCCAGCTCGGACCCATAATATTTCTGCAGGAATTCTTCGCGCTTCACGCCGGCCTTCTGGGTCAGGCGCAGCAACTGTCCTTCCAATCCCATCAGCTTGCGGTTGAGGCCATACATCTCATCGACCAGCGCTTCGATACGATTGTTGTTGAGACGCACCGAGCGCATCAGCTCGATCATCTCAAGTTTCATCTTCTCATAGGACTTCTCGGAGCGCGGGTTCAGCTCCTCGCCGGCCAGGATCGTCTCCAGGCGCTTCTGCTGCACTTTGTCGAGCTTCTTATAGAGCGCCGCGATATTGTCGAAAGTTTCCAGCAGCGAGGGCAGCAATTGCTGCTCCATGGCGGCAAGCGACATATTGGCTTCGTCGCCCTCGCCTTCTCCACTTTCACCACCTTCGCCCTCGGCGGCACCTTCCTGTTCGGTTTCTTCCTCCTCGAATTCACTTTCATCGGCGCCGTTCATGATCTCGTCGCCCTCGCCGGGCACGCCACCCATGGTGGCGTCGAGATCGATGATGTCGCGTAGCAGGATTTCGCCGGCTTTCAGCCGGTCGCGCCATTCGAGGATAGCACGATGGGTCAGCGGACTTTCGCCGATGCCGCCGATCATCATGTCGCGGCCGGCTTCGATCCGCTTAGCGATGGCGATTTCGCCTTCGCGGGAGAGCAGTTCGACGGAGCCCATTTCGCGCAGATACATCCGCACCGGGTCATCGGTGCGACCGACTTCGGCATCGTCGAGATTGCCGGTTACCCGGCCTTCCTCGTCACCATCGTCGGCGCTGGAAGCGGCTTCCTCGGCCTCGTCGCTTTCTTCATTCTCGACGACATTGATACCCATCTCGTTGAGAAGGGCCAGCGTGTCTTCGATCTGTTCGGAGGACATCTGTTCGGGCGGCAGGACGGCATTGAGCTCGTCATAGGTGACGTAGCCCCGCTCCTTCGCCTTGGCCAACATCTTTTTGACGGCGGCGTTCATGCCGTCCATCAGCGGACCTTCTGCGCCGTCTTCCCGCGGCTTTGCCGCTTCTGCCTTGGCCGAGCTTTTGACTGCCATTGACGCCACCTGTTTACAAACACCAAGATTTAGACCGGACCATGACTGGCCGGTTACTGCTTCACGACCTGGCCGAAAGCGTCCCGATCGATGTCCCGTCGCCGGCTCTCCGCCTCCAGCGCCAGGCGCTGCGCGGCTTCGAACCGCGCCAGATTTTCCTCGGTCATGCTGTTCGAAAGCGCCGCCGCTGCCTCCGCCAATTCGGCGCGGATGTCAGGCTCTCGAAGCACGGCCATAACGTGCAAAAGCCCCTCTTCGGCAAATAACGGATCTGCCGAACGAAGGGTAAACCTGTAATCTGCGGTCCGCGCCAGAAGGCTATCAAGACCGGCAGAAAATCCCTGATCCCTCAGATGGTTCTGCAAGGCGACGGCGTCAAGCTGCGGATATCGGGCAGCGAGGTCTATAATGGCGGCCCGAAGCTTGTCAAGGTTGCCGCCACCCTCATCGTTGGGCCCGCTGTCTCGAGGAGCGCCATCTTCACCAATTGTTCTGTCAGGATCGCCGGTCGGAAATGTCAGCAAGGTTACCGCTTCGCCGTGCCTATGAATAAGATCGGGATGGTTAACAAGAGTTGCAAGTATCTTCTCATAGGGCAATCGTTGAACGCCCCTCAAACCTTCGCGAACATCGCCGCCACCCAGTTCCGACAGATGGGTGGGTCGGGCCCAGCGCGGCTGGTGACGGCCCATACCGGCATTGGGCAGGTTGTCAAAGCCGCCATAACCGCCTACGCGGCTTGGCCGACCACCGCCCGCCCCGCTTGCTGACGAGTGACGCAACGGAGCATCGGATCGGGGCCGGGCAAAAAGCCCGTCCAGACGAGCGAACATCTCCTGGCGATAGGCATCCTGGATCGACTTGTCGGCGATGCGGCTGATCGCTTCGAAAAGCTCACGGCGAAAGCCGCTGCGGCGCTCCGGCGTGTCCAGCGGTCGATCGGCAAGGACCATCCGCCAAACCACGTCGACCAGCGGCGCGGCGCCGTCCAGCACCTGTCGCAATGCCGCAGCCCCCTGGCTTTTGATCAGCGAATCCGGGTCTTCCCCAGCCGGCATCCAGGCAAACCGCAGAGAAAGCCCGGGTTTCAGGATGGGCAGGACCCGTTCCGCCGCCCGCGCGGCCGCCTTCTGGCCGGCAGCGTCACCGTCGAAACATAACAACGGCTCCGGCGCCAGGCGCCAGAGCAAGCCGATCTGGTCTTCCGTCAGGGCCGTGCCAAGCGGCGCCACCGCCTGGGGAAACCCAGCCTGGGTCAAAGCGATCACATCCATATAGCCTTCGGCCACAATGATCTCGTTCTTATCCCGCGCGGGTTTTTGCGCCAACGACAGGTTGTAGAGCACGCGCCCCTTGTGAAAGAGCGGGGTCTCCGGCGAGTTCAAATATTTTGGCTTTTCATCGGTCAGGATACGGCCGCCAAAGGCAATCACCTGGCCACGCCGGTCGAGGATCGGAAACATCACCCGGCCTCGGAAGCGGTCATAGGTGGCACCGGGGCCATCCTCTGGGCGGATCAGCAGCCCGGCTTCCACCGCCAGGGTTTCCGGCACGTTCTGCTTCTCGAGATGGGCCTTCAACGCAGTGCGGCTGTCCGGTGCGAAGCCGAGGCGGAATTGCTTGATGGTTTCCGGCGTCAGGCCACGCCGGCGGAGATAATCCAAACCCGCTTTCCCGCCACTGGCGCCGAGATGCGCCTCGAAGAATTTGGCCGCCAGTTCTATGACACCGGCCAGCGTCGCCTGGCGTTCGGCCCGCTCGCGGGATTCGAAACTGTCCTGCGGCACCGTAAGGCCTGCTTCCGCCGACAGCTTTTCCACGGCATTCCGGAAATCCAGCCCTTCGGTATTCATGACGAAGCCGATGACATCACCATGAGCGCCGCAGCCGAAGCAGTGATAGAAGCCTTTATCTTCGCTGACCGTGAAAGAGGGCGATTTCTCGTTATGGAACGGGCAGAGCCCGCTGGCTTCTTGGCCGCGACGGATCAGCCGCACCTTCCGCCCGACCACGTCAATGATCGACAGGCGCTGCCGCAAGTCTTCCAGAAATGAAGGGGGGAAGGCCATGCCGTCCCGTTCGTTTGCCTAAGTCAGCCCAGCTTCTGCTTCACACGGGCGCCGGCCTTAGCGAAATCCATCCGGCCGGCAAACCGTTCCTTCATGGCGGCCATGACCCGCCCCATATCCTTGATGCTCGTCGCCCCCAGCTCTGTGATGAGCTGGTCCACCGCCGCATCCGACTCATCATCCGACATCTTCTTGGGCAGGTAGCGCTCGATGATATCGATTTCGCCCTGCTCCTGGTCGACCAGCTCCTGGCGGTTGCCCTGTTTGTAGAGCGCAATGCTCTCATTGCGCTGCTTCACCATCTTCTGCAGCATCTCGACGATTTCCGCCTCGTCGATTCCATCGGTGATTCCCCGGCTGCGGGCAGCGATGTCGCGGTCCTTCAAGGCCGCGAGCACCAATCGCAGGGCAGACGTCGCGGCCTGATCCCGGGATTTCATCGCAGTTTTCAGATCGTCGCTCAGGCGCTGCCGCAACATGATGCTGCCTCTCTGGTCAATGTAATGGCTGCGGGACAATACAGAGATTAGCGTTGTACACCACCCCGATAATGCATCGCTGCGGGTCAAAAAAGCCAGCTTGCCCAAAATCTTGACCAATTTCGTCTTAACCATTCCCGCGGATTCTTTTTCTTGACCAAAAGCTTCGCGAAGGGTAGGACTCCAGCATCTGACATTTTGTCGTATCTTGTCGTAAATCGTCGCCGATAAGGGTAGCAGCATGCGGCCTGAGCAACAGCAGGTCCTGGTGGAATGGGCGCGCGCCGTCGGCCTGACGCAAATGCATGGCCGCAAGGTGATCTACGAGCGATTCCGGGAATTGGTGGAGGCCCAGGGCCACAAGGCGCCGACCTTGCCGGCCATCGACAAGTGGATCGAACGCGGCGTCATCCCCTGGCGCTGGCAAGTCGTGCTCGGCGATTTGCGACGACAGATCGATGGTGGGGAGCCGCCCGCCCCGTCCGCGCCTTCTCCGATGGCGCCCTCAACCCAGCCAGCAATTGCTTTCGACCAGCCAGCGAAACGGATCCTGCCGATGTCCAGCTCCGCCTCCCAGCCCGCCCAATCCCAGCCCATCAATGGCGATACGCCGATGCATACCGCCCTTCTGGTGCTCGCCGACGGCACCGTGTTGAAGGGGCGAGGTCTGGGCGCCGCCGGCTCCGCCGTGGGCGAGGTCTGTTTCAATACCTCGATGACCGGCTATCAGGAGATCATGACCGATCCCTCTTATGCCGGGCAGATCATCAACTTCACCTTCCCCCATATCGGCAATACCGGCGCCAATGGTGAGGATATCGAGACCATCACGCCGGCCGCGCGCGGCTGCATCCTTTCCGCCGATATCACCCAACCGAGCAACTGGCGGGCGGCACAGCATTTCGATGCTTGGCTGAAAAGCTACAACCTGCCGGGCCTCGCCGGCATCGACACCCGCAAGCTGACCCGGCGTATCCGCGATGGCGGCGCGCCGAACGGTGTGCTGGTGCACAATCCCGAAGGCATCTTCGATATTCCTGCTCTCGTCGCCGAAGCCAAAGCCTGGCCCGGCCTGGACGGAATGGACCTCGCCAAAGACGTCTCCTGCCGGCAGACCTTCAACTGGGATGAAAGCACCTGGGCGCTGGGACGCGGCTATGGCCACCAATCAGCACCAGCCTATCGTATCGTCGCCATCGATTATGGCGCCAAGCGCAACATCCTGCGCTGCCTCGCTGCCGCCGGCTGCGCCGTGACGGTGGTGCCGGCGACGGCCACGACGGCGGATGTGCTGCGCCACCGGCCGGACGGCGTCTTCCTCTCCAACGGTCCCGGCGATCCCGCCGCGACCGGTGAATATGCCGTGCCGGTGATCCGCGAATTGATCGCTCAGGGCCTGCCGGTCTTCGGCATCTGCCTCGGCCATCAGATGCTGGCTTTGGCGCTCGGCGGCAAGACTGAGAAGATGGCGCGTGGCCATCGCGGCGCCAATCACCCCGTCAAGGATCTGACCACCGGCAAGGTCGAGATCACCAGCCAGAATCACGGTTTCCAGGTAATGCCGGAAAGCCTGCCGAGCAATGTCCGCGTGACGCACCAATCGCTGTTTGACGGCTCGGTCGAAGGGCTGGAACTGACGGGCAAGCCGGTCTTCTCGGTGCAGTACCATCCCGAAGCCTCACCCGGTCCGCAGGACAGCCATTACCTCTTCCACCGCTTCGTTGAAAAGATCGCACAGCACAAAGCCGGGGCGTGATGGCGCTGCCCCGATGAATTCTGCCTATCAGCCAAACATAAGTCCTTGACCCACGCGAGTGTTGAAGATGCCGAAACGCACTGACATCAAATCGATCATGATCATCGGCGCCGGGCCGATCGTCATCGGCCAGGCTTGCGAGTTCGACTATTCCGGGGCACAGGCCTGTAAGGCCCTGCGCGAGGAAGGCTACCGGGTCATCCTGGTCAATTCCAATCCGGCCACCATCATGACCGATCCGGATCTGGCGGATGCAACCTATGTCGAGCCGATCACCCCGGATGTCGTCGCCAAGATCATCGAGAAGGAACGGCCCGACGCCTTGCTGCCCACCATGGGTGGGCAGACGGCCCTCAATACGGCGCTGTCGCTGCACAAATCCGGCAAGCTGGCCGAGCTTGGCGTCGAGATGATCGGCGCCGATGCCAAGGCAATCGACATGGCGGAGGATCGTTTGCTGTTCCGCGAGGCGATGGACCGCATCGGCCTCTCCAGCCCGCGCGGCGATCTCGTCTCCACCCTTGAGGAAGCGCTGGATGTGCTGGCGCAGGTCGGGCTGCCGGCTATCATTCGTCCCTCCTTCACCCTGGGTGGTACAGGCGGTGGCATCGCCCATAGCCGCGAGGAATTCATCCGCATCGTGGAAGGCGGCCTCAAGGCCTCGCCAGTCGGCGAGGTGCTGGTCGAGGAATCGGTGCTCGGCTGGAAGGAATATGAGATGGAGGTCGTGCGCGACCGCGCCGACAACTGCATCATCATCTGTTCGATCGAGAACATCGATCCCATGGGGGTGCATACCGGCGATTCCATCACCGTCGCCCCCGCTTTGACCTTGACCGACAAGGAATATCAGATCATGCGCAACGCCTCGATCGCGGTGTTGCGGGAGATTGGCGTCGAAACCGGCGGGTCCAATGTGCAATTCGCCGTGCATCCGGAGACCGGCCGGCTGATCGTCATCGAGATGAATCCACGCGTGTCGCGGTCTTCGGCTTTGGCCTCGAAGGCGACCGGCTTCCCCATCGCCAAGGTCGCCGCCAAGCTGGCGATCGGCTACACCCTGGACGAACTCGCGAATGACATCACGCGCGTCACGCCGGCCTCTTTCGAACCGACGATCGACTATGTCGTCACCAAGATGCCGCGCTTCACCTTCGAGAAATTCCCCGGTGCCGAACAGGTACTGTCGACCTCGATGAAATCGGTCGGCGAAGCCATGGCGATCGGCCGCAGCTTCCAGGAATCGGTGCAGAAAGCACTGCGCTCGATGGAGACGGGCCTGACCGGTTTCGATGAAGTCGAACTTGGCGATGATAAGACCTCGATCCGCGCCCAGCTCGCCAAGGCGACGCCAGACCGCCTGCTGGTCATCGCCGAGGCGTTGCGGCGCGGCCTGACCGTCGAGGAAGTCTGCGAGGTCAGCAAATACGATGCGTGGTTCGTGCGCCAGATCGCCGATATCGTCGCCGTCGAAGCGGAGATCCGCAGCGACGGTCTTCCCGCCGGCAAGGCAGCCATGTTGCGGCTGAAAAAGATGGGCTTTTCCGATGCCAGGCTCGGCAAGCTGACCGGCCGCACCGCCGCAGATGTCACGGCCCATCGCCAGAAGCTCGATGTGCGGCCGGTCTATAAGCGGATCGATACCTGCGCCGCCGAATTCGCCTCGGCAACGCCCTATATGTATTCCTGCTATGAAGGCGATGGAATCGAGGCCGCGGAATGCGAAGCCGATCCCAGCACGCGCAACAAGGTCATCATCCTGGGCGGCGGGCCGAACCGCATCGGCCAGGGCATCGAATTCGACTATTGCTGCGTGCATGCGGCCTATGCCCTGAAGGCTGCCGGCCATGAGACGATCATGGTGAACTGCAATCCGGAAACCGTCTCGACCGATTACGACACGTCGGATCGCCTCTATTTTGAACCGCTGACGGCGGAAGACGTGATCGAGCTCGCCCGGATCGAGCAGAGCAAGGGCAAGCTTCTCGGCGTCATCGTGCAATTCGGCGGCCAGACGCCGCTGAAGCTGGCGCATGCTCTGGAGAAAGCGGGCATTCCGATCCTCGGCACCTCGCCAGATGCCATCGACCTTGCCGAAGATCGCGAGCGCTTCCAGCAATTGCTGCATAAGCTGGAGCTGCGTCAGCCAGCCAATGGCACGGCGCGATCTGCCGAGGAAGCCGAACAGATCGCCGAACGCATCGGCTATCCGGTTGTGATTCGTCCTTCTTACGTGCTGGGCGGCCGGGCCATGGAGATCGTCTATGAATCCGCCGGCCTGCGCCGCTACATGCGCAAGGCCGTGCAGGTCTCCGGCGACAACCCGGTGCTGGTCGATTCCTATCTGCAGGATGCGATCGAGGTCGATGTCGATGCGCTCTGCGACGGCAAGGATGTGCATGTCGCCGGTATCATGGAACATATCGAAGAAGCCGGCATTCATTCCGGCGACAGCGCCTGCGCTTTGCCGCCCCATACGCTCTCGCTGGCGGTGATCGCGGAAATTCGCCGGCAGTCGGAAGCGCTTGCCCGTGGCCTCAATGTCGTCGGGTTGATGAATGTGCAATTCGCCGTCAAAGGCGGTGATATTTATGTGCTGGAGGTCAATCCTCGGGCCAGCCGTACGGTACCTTTCGTCGCCAAGGCGACCGGCACGCCGATCGCGAAGATCGCCGCCCGCATCATGGCCGGCGAGAAGCTGACCGCCTTCGATCTCAATGCTACTGTCCGTCATCATGTCGCGGTTAAGGAAGCTGTTTTCCCCTTTGCCCGTTTCCCCGGCGTCGACATCATCCTGGGGCCGGAAATGAAATCGACTGGCGAGGTCATGGGCCTGGATGCCGATTTCCCGCGCGCCTTCCTGAAGGCGCAGATGGGGGCCGGGCTGATGCTGCCGCGCAATGGTGGTGTCTTCATCTCAGTCAAGGACAAGGACAAGCAGGCGATTATCCCGGCGGCCAAGAAGCTTTTGGAAATGGGTTTCGACGTCCTGGCAACGCCGGGCACGGCGGCCTTCCTGCGCAATCAGGGGCTGGCCGTCCGGGCGATCAACAAGGTGCATCAGGGCAGCCCCCATATCGTCGAGGCGATGCAGCGGGGCGAGATCAAGCTGGTGCTGAATACGGTGAACGGCGCCAAGGCCATTCACGACAGTTTCGACATCCGCCGGTCTGCCCTGATGGGCAGCATTCCTTATTACACCACCCTGTCAGGCATCCTGGCCGCGGTGGAGGCGATCGGCGCTTTGGCCAGTGGGGACCTTGAAGTCGCGCCCCTTCAGTCGTACTTTAAGCAGGCATCCTGAAATCCAGGGTGATTAACTTGCAGCCGGGACGGTCGTTAAGTAATTGATGTACCGTCCTTTTCTGGCTCATCGGGTGGTCTGGCCGTTTTTTTGAAAATCGGAAAGCACCCGAGGGGTGCGCTTTGCTGTTTTTGGGTTAACGAATTATGTCAAAAATCCCGATGACGGCCGACGGTTTCGTCCGTCTGGAAGACGAATTGAAGCATTTAAAATCGGTCGAACGGCCGGCGATCATTCGCGCCATCGCCGAAGCCCGCGAGCACGGTGATCTCAGCGAAAATGCTGAATATCATGCGGCCCGCGAGCGACAAAGCTTCATCGAAGGCCGGGTAATGGAACTGGAAGACAAGATCAGCCGGGCAGAAATAATCGACGTCTCGAAACTCTCCGGCAAACAGGTCAAGTTCGGCGCCACCGTCACCCTGATCGACGAGGACACGGAAGAAAAAGCCGTCTACCAGATCGTCGGCGAAGACGAAGCCGATATCAAATTGAAGCGTCTGGCCATCACCGCGCCGCTGGCCCGCGCCCTCGTGGGCAAGTCGGTCGGGGATTCCGTGGAGGTCTCCACGCCTGGTGGCTCCAAGAGCTATGAGATCTCCAAAGTGGTCTTCAAGTAAGCGCACCACATTGTCGCAGACGGAAAGGCCGGTGCCCGAAGCACCGGCCTTTTTGCTGTCGGCGATCAAATCGGCGTAAGATAAAACGGAACCGGCCGAAGGGGGCAGCGATGACACAGACAACCATCATCATCCGGATGGCAAGCCAGGTGGATCACCCTTTCATCTTCAGCCTATCGACGCGCCTTGCCATGGTGGCGCAATTGCCGGGACGCAGCGAAGGCGAATTGCAGGCCTTCCAGGACCGCCATATGCAGACTGCTTTAGCAACGCCGATATCAGGCGCCGTCACGCTGGTTGCAGCCATGCCGAGCGGTCCCGTCCTGGGCTTCATTCATCTCGAACCGGGACCGGATCCGGTAACGGCGGAACCGGCCGGCTACGTTTCCATGTTGGCTGTGGTGCCGGAAGCCGAAGGTCAGGGCATCGCCCGGCAATTGATGACGGCGGCCGAGGAATGGGCGCGAGAACAAGGCTATCGCTGCCTCAGTCTCGATGTCTTCGCCAGCAATGAACGCGCCCGGCGCTTCTATGACCTGCTCGGCTATGACGAGGATTCGGTGAAGCTTTACAAGCTGCTGAAATGACTCTGTCTCAGACGCTGCCTGCCCGCTCGATCACCAGGATGCGCGCCGCACCGACCGGATGTGCGACATGCGCGTCCCCGGCTTCGGCATAAAAAATATCGCCGACTTCCAGGCGAACCACATGCCCGCCTGACGCATCCCGGTAATGCATGTCGATGATGCCATCGACCACCGCAAAGACTTCCTGCCCATCATTGACATGCCATTCATAGGGCCGGTCGGTCCAATGCAAGCGGACACTGATGCCGTCCAGCACGGCGATATCCCGAGCACCCCAGGCACGATCGGCGGTAAAATCGGCCGCTCGAAACAGCTTCATCTCAACTTCACGGCTATTGTCGTATCGATCCAGCTAAACCGCTTCGAGGTCCGTTGGCAAGGACAGACAAGCCGCAAAATCGGACATGGAAAGATCGCGCCGCAACGGGCTTTTCAGATCATCCTGGACGCTCTAGGCTTCGCCCGCATCAGTCCATAATGAAGGCCGACGGACATGACCGCCACCATCTACGGGATCAAGAGCTGCGATACGATGAAAAAGGCCATGTCCTGGCTGAACGACCATCAGGTCGATTACCGCTTCCATGATTACAAGATTGCCGGCATCGACGAGGCGCATCTGAAACGCTGGTGCGACAAGCTTGGTTGGGAGACCGTCCTCAACCGGGCCGGAACCACTTTTCGCAAGCTGCCCGACGCGGCCAAGCAGAACCTGGATCGAGCCAAGGCGATCTCGCTGATGCTGGATCAGCCTTCAATGATCAAACGGCCGGTACTTGACCTCGGCACGGCGCTGCTGATCGGATTCAAGCCGGACGCCTATGTCAAGGCATTTGGCAAGTAGACGGCTTCTATTTCCAGATCGGCTTGCCGCTGCCCGGCAGGCCATAGCTGGACCACTTACGCGTAACGAGATCGACGACGTCATCAGACATACGGATTTTCTCGCCCCATTCGCGCTTGGTTTCCGGCGGCCATTTATTGGTGGCATCAAGGCCGATCTTGCCGCCGAGGCCGCTTTCCGGTGAGGCGAAATCGAGGTAATCGATCGGCGTTCCCTCGATCACCGTGATGTCGCGGGCCGGATCCATGCGGGTGGACATGGCCCACATCACATCCTTCCAGTCCCGCGCATTGATATCGTCATCCACCACGATGACGAATTTCGTATACATGAACTGGCGCAGGAAGGACCAGACGCCCATCATCACCCGCTTCGCATGGCCGGGATAGGCCTTCTTCATCGACACCACGGCGATGCGATAGGAGCAGCCCTCCGGCGGCAGCCAGAAATCGACGATCTCCGGAAACTGCTGTGTCAGCAGCGGAATGAAGACCTCGTTGAGCGCTTCGCCCAGCACCGATGGCTCATCGGGCGGCCGACCGGTGAAGGTCGAAAGATAGATCGGATCGCGCCGCATGGTGACGGCAGTAACGGTGAAAACCGGGAATTGTTCGACTGAGTTGTAATAGCCGGTATGGTCGCCATAGGGACCCTCGTCGCGATAATCGGTCAGCGACACATGGCCTTCCAGCACGATTTCAGCCGTCGCCGGCACCTTCAGCGGCACCGTTTTGCAATCAACCAGCTCAACCTTGCGGCCGCGCAGCAGGCCGGCGAACTGGTATTCGGACACGGTTTCCGGCACCGGCGTCACCGCCGCCAAGATGGTGCCGGGATCGGCGCCGATCACCGCCGCCGCCGGCAGCGGTTCCGGCTTCTCAGCCTTCCAGCGGGCATGATGGAGTGCCCCGCCGCGATGCTTCAACCACCGCATCAGCGTCTGATTCTTGTTCAGCAACTGCATGCGGTAGATGCCGAGGTTGTAATTATCCTCGCGTTTTTTGCTCGGCCCCTTCGTCACCACCAGCGGCCAGGTGATCAGCGGCGCCGGTTCCCCGGGCCAGCAGCCCTGGATCGGCAACTTCGTCAGATCGAGATCATCGCCTTGGAGCACAATGTCCTGGCACGCGCCATAGCTGACCGTTTTCGGATGCATCGCCATGACGGTTTTCAGGAGCGGCAGCATTTCCAACGCTTCGCGCCAGCCCCCGGGCGGTTCCGGCTGCTTCAGAAAGGCCAGCGTTTCGCCGATCTGCCGCAACTGGTCGGGCTCGCGTTCCATGCCCCAGGCGACGCGCTGCACCGTGCCGAAGAGATTGACCAGGACCGGCATGTCATAGCGCTTGCCATCCTTGCTGATCGGATTTTCAAAAAGGACTGCCGGCCCCTGTTCGGCCAGCAGGCGCGTTTGAATCTCGGTCATCTCCAGATGGGGATCGACCGGCACCGAGACGCGCCGCAACTGGCCGGCCTGTTCAAGGCGGGTCAGAAATTCGCGCAGCGAGTCATAGGACATGACGGATCGAAGCCTCCAGCTTACGAACGGTAATCGGCATTGATCTCGATATAGCGATGGGTGAGATCGCAGGTCCAGATCCGGGCCTTGCCAGTACCGACGCCGACATCGACCGCAATGTGGACTTCCTGACCCTTGATATGCTTGGCGACTGGTGCCTCATCATAATCCCGCCGGCGCTGGCCGTTGCGGGTGATTTCTACCCCACCGATGCTGATCGACAGCTTGTCGCGATCAGCCTTTTCACCGGCTTTGCCGACAGCGGCGACCACGCGACCCCAATTGGCATCTTCGCCGGCGATCGCCGTCTTCACCAGCGGCGAATTGCCGACCGCCAACCCGATCCGCCGGGCCGCAGCGGCGCTGGCCGCGCCGGTGATGTCGATCGTCACCAGCTTTTGCGCGCCCTCGCCGTCCTTGACCACCTGGATCGCCAAGTCCTGCAGCAGGTCTTCAAGCTTCTCCCGGAAGTCCTTCAACAGCCGGTCGCCGGCCGAAACCGGTTTCGGATGTTTTGCCCCCTGGCCGGTTGCAACCAGCAGCAGCGTATCGCTGGTCGAGGTGTCGCCATCGACGGTGATGCTGTTGAACGACCGGTCTGCGCCGCGCGTCAGCAAGCTCTGCAGGATATCGGCCGGGATCTTCGCGTCGGTGGCGACAAAGGCCAGCATGGTCGCCATATCAGGGGCGATCATGCCTGAGCCCTTGCAGAAACCGTTGATGGTGACCGTGGCATCGCCGATTTGGGCGGTGCGGGTCGCCAATTTCGGAAAGGTATCTGTCGTCATGATTGCCGCGGCAGCTTCGGCCCAGCCATCGGCCTTCAACGATTTGATGATGGCCGGCAGTTTGCCCGTAATACGCTCATCCGGCAGGGGTTCGCCGATTACCCCGGTCGAAGCGATATAGACCTCACTGGATTTGCAGCCTAAAGCCGCCGCCGTTGCCTTGACACTGCGATCGACCGATTGAATGCCGGCTTTTCCGGTAAAAGCATTAGCATTGCCGGCATTGACGAGAATTGCCCGTGCTTTTCCCGATTTCAGGTTCTTCCGGCACAAATCGATGGGTGCCGAGCGGGTCAGCGATTTGGTCAGAACGCCGGCGATCGTGCTCCCCGGGGTCAGTTCCATCAGCATGACATCCGGCCGCCCCTTATAGCGGATGTTACATTCGAACCCGGCGAGACGGACACCGGCGACCGGCGGCAAAGCCGGCACCGTTTCCGGTGCCAGCGGCGAAATCGAATGGGCCATGGCGATGATCCCCCTCAACCAATCAATCGCGGACGTCAGGAGCTGGTGCCGCGGCCTGATCAGCCGCGGCTAAACTTGGCGGTATGAGTTATTGCGCTTTCGGCGTTCCGTCCGGGTTGAATACCTCGACCTTTGCCTTGGCGCGAAGATCCGCCACCTGCTGCTGTACCGCCTCTTCGGATAGGAGCTGCCGGATTTGATCTCTTTCGGCGTCGAGGGCCGGAGGTGTCTGTTTGCGGCGATCTTCAACCTTGATGACATGCCAGCCGAACTGGCTCTGGACCGGCTTCTGGCTGATTTCGCCCGGCTTCATGGCAAAGGCGGCATCGCCAAATTCTTTTACCATGGCGTCCTGGGTGAAGAAGCCGAGCTCGCCGCCGTTCACGGCACTGCCCTTATCGATCGACTTCTCTTTCGCGATCTTGGCGAAATCGCCGCCCTTCTTGAGCTGGGCGATGATTTTGCTCGCTTCAGCTTCGGTTTTTACCAGAATATGCGACGCCTTGACCTCGTCTTGCGGCGGATGATCCTTCAGATTCTGCTCGTAGCGCGCCTTGATGGCTTCATCGGTCACCTTCTCCTTCAGCAGGCGGGTGATCAGCACTTGGCGGATGGCCTCATCCTCCAGGCGAGCCATGATGGCCTTCACTTCCGGGTCGTCCTGCAGCTTCTCGCTGCGCCCCTGATCGGCCAACAGTCTCAGCCCGATCAGACGGTCCGTGAGCTGCGGGAAAAGCTGATCAATATTGGCCTTGAGCTGGGGTGGCAGGCTCTCTGCCGAGTCGATGACATCCTGACGGGTGATATCCTGGCCATTGATCTTGGCCACCACGGTCTTGGGATCGATCGCCTTCGTCTCGGTTGTGCTGTCACCGGTGGGCGGAGTCGCAGGTTGGGCATCCTGCGCCAGAGCAGCGGCGGTCGGGAAAAGCACGACAGCCAGGGCAATGCTGGCCGTCAGCGGCGCCGCCAGCAGGGCGGCGCGGCGGAAACTGGCAATCAAGGTCGGATGAGACATGTCGATCCTTATCGATAAATGGGCGCCTATTCCTTGATATCATTGCTTTTTCAAGGCGACCGCTGGCGCGGTCCGGCGGCCGGCATCTTGCCCCGAGCCCGCCCATGGTACAAGCGGAAAGGCCCGGCCTCACGACAAAATCAGCCCAAGTTGACAGTCGGATGCTGCGGACCTATCTGTTTCCGCATCCAATGTGGAAAAATCTGAGAAAATCGAGGTTTGCATGTTCGCCGCCCTTGCCAAGCGGATCTTCGGATCGGCCAGTGATCGCTTTATCAAGGGCCTCCATAAGACAGTTGCGGAGATCAATGACCTTGAGTCCCAGCTCAAGGTATTAAGCGATGACGAATTAAAGGCCCGGACCGGCTGGCTGCGTGAACGCCTGGCTAAGGGCGAGGAGCTGGACGACATCCTGCCGGATGCCTTTGCGACCATGCGCGAAGCCGCATTGCGGGTCATGGGCCAACGCCACTACGACGTGCAGCTCATGGGCGGCATCGTCCTGCATCAGGGCCGCATCTCGGAAATGAAGACCGGCGAAGGCAAGACGCTCGTGGCTACCCTGGCGGTCTATTTGAATGCCCTGGATGGCAAGGGCGTGCATGTCGTCACCGTCAACGACTATCTCGCCAAGCGTGACGCCGAATGGATGGGACAGGTCTATCGTTTCCTCGGCCTCACCGTTGGCACGATTGTCCACGGCATGACCGACCCGGAACGACGCCAGGCCTATGCCTGTGACATCACCTACGGCACCAACAACGAATTCGGCTTCGACTATCTGCGCGACAACATGAAGTTCCGCCTGGAAGACATGGTCCAGCGCAGTTTCAATTACGCGATCGTCGACGAAGTCGATTCGATCTTGATCGACGAAGCGCGGACGCCGCTGATCATTTCCGGTCCCACGGAAGACAATTCGGAACTCTATACCAAGGTCGACAAGCTCATCCCGCATCTGGCCGAGGCTGACTATGAGAAGGACGAGAAGTCCCGTCATGTCACGCTGACCGAAGAAGGCACCGAACATATCGAGCAGTTGTTGCGCGGGTCCGGCCTGCTGAACCAGGGAACGCTCTACGACGTGCAGAATATCGGTCTGGTCCACCACGTCAACCAAGCCTTGCGCGCCCATAAACTGTTCAGCCGCGATGTCGACTATATCGTGAAGGACGACAAGGTCGTTATCATCGATGAATTTACCGGCCGAATGATGGAAGGCCGCCGCTATTCCGAAGGCCTGCATCAGGGGCTGGAAGCGAAGGAAGGCGTATCGATCCAGAACGAAAATCAGACCCTGGCTTCGATCACCTTCCAAAACTATTTCCGGCTCTATCCGAAGCTTGCCGGCATGACCGGCACGGCGATGACCGAAGCGCCGGAATTCTCCGAAATCTACAATCTCGACGTGATCGAGATCCCGACCAATGTGCCCGTCAAGCGCGACGATCAGCATGACCAGGTTTTCCGCACGGCCAAGGAAAAATACCAGGCCATCGTCGACCTGATCGGGGAATGCCGGGACCGTCAGCAGCCGGTTCTGGTCGGCACCGTTTCGATCGAAAAATCGGAAATGCTGTCGGACTTCTTAAAGAAGAAGAAGATTCCGCATGCAGTGCTCAATGCCCGCTACCACGAGCAAGAAGCTTACATCATCGCCGATGCCGGCGTGCCCGGTGCTGTCACCATCGCCACGAATATGGCCGGCCGTGGTACTGATATTCAGCTCGGCGGCAATTTGCAGATGCGCATCGAACGGGAAACCGCCGAGATCGCCGACGACGCCGCGCGAGAGAAGAAAACCGCCGAGATCAAGGCCGATGTCGCGGCGAAGAAGGAAGTCGCTCTTCAGGCCGGCGGCCTTTTCGTCATCGGCACCGAGCGTCATGAAAGCCGCCGGATCGACAACCAGTTGCGTGGCCGCTCCGGCCGCCAGGGCGATCCTGGCGCATCGCGTTTCTTCCTGTCACTGGAAGACGACCTCATGCGCATCTTCGGTTCCGAGCGCATGGATACGATGCTAAAGCGCCTGGGTCTCGAAGAGGGCGAAGCGATCGTCCATCCATGGATCAACAAGGCGCTGGAAAAGGCGCAGCAGAAAGTCGAAGCACGCAACTTCGACATCCGTAAGAACCTGCTGAAGTTCGACGATGTGATGAACGATCAACGCAAGGTGATTTACGAACAGCGCCGCGATTTGATGCAGGCGGAAGACCTGAAAGAAGAAGTCACCGCCATGCGCCACGAAGTGGCCAATGACCTCATCGCGCGCTACATCCCGGAAAAGGCCTTCGCCGAACAGTGGGATACGGCCGGCTTGCATGAGGAAGTCTTGCGCATCTTCAACCTCAACCTGCCTTTCGCCGATTGGGCGCAAGAGGAGGGGATCGTCAATGAAGCGATGCGCAACCGCCTGATCGATGCGATCGATCGCAAGATGGCGGAAAAGGCGGCGAATTTCGGACCCGAGATTCTGCGCATGGCGGAGAAATCGCTGCTGATGCAGATCCTTGATCAAAGCTGGAAAGAGCATCTGTTAGCCCTCGACCATCTGCGCCACGGCATTGGCCTGCGCGCTTACGGTCAACGCGATCCGCTGAACGAATACAAGCGCGAGGCCTTTGAGATGTTTGAAGCGATGCTGGCGCGCCTGCGCGAGCAGGTGACGCTGGTCCTGTCGCATATCGAGATTCGCGCCGAGGAAGAACTGCAAACGGAAGCTGTCCAGCAGCCGGGTCATACGATGCCGCCGGCACCGGCCGCAGCGCAGCCGATTGACGGCGTCGATCCCAACGATCCTGCAACCTGGCGGAAGCTCAGCCGAAATGCCAACTGCCCTTGCGGATCTGGCAAGAAATACAAGCACTGCCATGGCCGATTGGCGTAAGGCAGCTGCTTCAAAACGAAAAAGCCCGGCCATTGCGCCGGGCTTTTTGTATGACCGGCTTATTCAGGCTTCAGTAATTCACGAAGCGCGTGCGCATGGCCGTTTCTTCCTGTCGAATGCGGACAGCGAGCGGCACGGCGTAGATAACCAAGCCGACAATCAGTGTCGCATAAGCGTGCAGGGCAAGGGCGAAGCCCACCAGTTCCGGCAGGATGTTCAGAAAATAATTTGGATGCCGGACCCAGCGGAAAAGCGGATGCGTGACGAGCACGTGATCTGAGGCGATCAACAGCTTCACCGTCCAGAAACGGCCCAAGAGGCGCAGCACGACGACAAGCATCGCCATGCCGAAGACATAGAGGATAATACCGATGCCTGAAACGGCATCCAGCTGGGCGCCGCGGATGCTGCCCTCGACCACCGCTGCCGCATAAAACGCGATATGCGCCAGCATCAGCCAAAGCGAGTTCTTGGCACCGATCTCGATCGCGCCATCCTTCTTCAAGGCCCGCTCATGGCGAACCGAGATAACGAGCAGAAGAAGCCGAAACAAAACCGCCAGGATGACGAAAAGCACTAACCCGGAATTCATTCAGGCACCTTTCCAGACCGGCTGGCGTTTCTCGGCAAAGGCCTTGGCGCCCTCATAATAGTCGTTGGATTGACGAACCTTGTCATAAGCCGGAACTTTGCCGCCACGCAGCGCCTGGTAAGCGGCTGGCAGGTCGAGATGGCGAGTCAGTCGGTGCGCCTGTTTGATTGCCATGGCCGATAGCGGTGCCGTTTCCAGGATGCGCGCTGCCATCTCGCGGGCTGCGTTCCAAACCTCAGACAACGCGACGACGCGGTTGACCAAACCGAACTGCAAAGCCTCTGCGGCGGTCAACCGCCGGCCTGCGAACAGGACTTCCATGGCAATGGCTTGCGGGATGCGACGCGGAAGACGGAAGACACCGCCCGCATCGGGAATGAGGCCGATCTGCGCTTCAGGCAGGAAGAAAGTAGCATGCTCGGCGGCGATGATCAGATCCGCCGACAGCGCCAGTTCGAAACCGCCACCTGCGGCAAGCCCGTTGACGGCCGCGATCACCGGTTTGTCGAGATCGAAAAGCTCGGTGAGCCCGGCGAAACCGCCAGGCCCGTAGCTTTCGCCATCCGGGCCACTGGCCGCTGCGGCCTTCAAATCCCAACCGGCCGAGAAAAACTTTTCACCGGCCGCACCGATAATGCAGCAGCGCAAGCTGGGATCGTCGCGATAGGCGATGAAGGCGTCACCCAGCGCCCGGCTGAGCCGATTGTCGATGGCATTGGCTTTCGGCCGGTCGATGGTCAGCTCCAAT
This sequence comes from Dongia soli, assembly GCF_034044715.1. Taxonomy (NCBI): domain Bacteria; kingdom Pseudomonadati; phylum Pseudomonadota; class Alphaproteobacteria; order Rhodospirillales; family Dongiaceae; genus Dongia; species Dongia soli. The sequence goes on from NZ_JAXCLW010000003.1 coordinate 468,143, forward strand.
ACGGCATCCCGGCGCTCGATTTTCAGACCGTCTTCCATTTGGCTTCTCTCCTCGCCTTGCTGCATCAGCGGTAACAGCAGGAGCGAAGCGATGCAAGCTCCGCTAGAGACGGGATGCCAGATCACGTAACCGGCGATGCAGCTCGTCGTCGCGGATGCGCGGCAAGACCGAAAGAATTTCGCGGCGCAACTGTCCCGCATCGTCCCGGTTGATGTCGTCGGACGCCCCCTCATCCGCAGCCGTTTCCAGTGCCGATAGCGCTGCCAATTGTTCGGCGATTTCCGTCGATGTGGCCAAGCGCCGCCAGCGCCGTAGCAGCGCCGCCACTTCCGGTTTCGTCAGATAACCGGCATAGCCGTCTTCCACCTCCGGGAGGTAACAGACCGGAGAAGCCGGATCATCGGTGGGGTCGCCCATCGCATGGCCTCCTTAGTTCACCACCCGGCCGGACTGTGTCACGATCATCGTCATCGGGATGTCGTAGCCTTGCGGGTGAATCGTGGGAATTTCAAGGCAATCATAACCGATGCCGAAAACCTGCCGGTCTCCATGCAACTGCGCGAGCGTTCGGTCGAAATAGCCGCCGCCATAACCGAGACGGAAGCCGCGGGGATCGAATCCCACCACAGGTGCCAGCAGGATGGCCGGAACGACTGTCTCCGCCGTATCCGGCACGGGAATATTCCAGATGCCAGGCACCATCTTGCAGCGTGGGGCCCACGGGCGGAATTGCATCGGCTGGCCTTTCACTACCACGACCGGCAAGGCAAGCTGCACGCTGGCGCCAGCCAATTCACGCATCATGGGCCGCAAATCGGGCTCGCCTTTGAAAGGCCAATAGAAACTGACGGGGCCTTTGGCTTCTTTCAGCAATGAAAACAGCGCCGCTGCGATTTTATCGGTCCATTGCGACCGCAAATCCGCCGCCTGCTGCAGCCGCAGCGCGATCAACCTTTCCCGCTCGCTGCGCCGCCATTGCTTGACCTCGGCAGGTGTCAACGCAACCGTCATTTCGCCAACTCAGCCAAGGTTTTAAGACGAGACATCGCTACCTCCATCATGCTGTTGATCACCTCGTCAGCGGAACGGATGGTCGAGACGGCGCCGGCACCGCGGCCGGCGAAAAGCGACATTTTCTCGAAATCACCGGTCGTACTGCGCAACGGCGAGTCCGTGCTGAATTTCCAGATAGGCCGCCCGTCATCGCGCCCGATCTCCTCGCGCCGCAAATTATCCGGCAGATATCCCCAGAGCTTGTTCCCCGCCGCCTGCGTCACGCTGTTCTTCAGGACCCGTACCGGCGAATGCGGCGGCCAGTTGATGGCAAAGAGATCGGTGTGAACGGTGTCATCGGGTCCGGCTTCGATGATGCGCTGCTTATGATAGTCATGCGCGAAGGATTCCGGCGTTGCGAGAAAGACCGTGCCGCAATGTGCGCCATGCGCGCCGAGCGCCAGCGCCGCCGCCAATCCGACACCATCAACAATGCCTCCGGACGCAGCGATCGGTACCTTCACGACCTTGGCCACAGCCGGCAGCAATTCCATCAGCGGCAGCGAGCCACGGACATGACCGCCCGCCTCGACGCCTTGGACGATGATCACGTCGGCGCCGGCCTTTGCGGCCGCCACGGCATCATCCAGCGTGCCGACCTGATAGAGCACCTTGCAGCCGGCCTGTTTCGTGCGGGCAATGAGATCGGGATAGACTTCCCAGAAATAGCACATCGCTGGCACGCGTTCGGTAAAACACACCTGCAGTTCGGCCTCGAGCAGGTCCGGCGCGGTCGCGAAGGGAATGAGATTGACGCCAAAGGGCCGGTCGGTGCGCTTCCGGACCGCAGCGATCTCCCGTGCGATCAGGTCAGGCGACTCCCGCACCATGCCGAGAAGACCGAATCCGCCGGCAGCGGAAACCGCAGCAGCGAGTTCGGATCTGGCTGGTCCGCCCATGCCGGCGGAGATGACCGGATATGCGCAGTCCAATACGCGGGTCAGGGGTGTCGTTAAACCGCACCCCTGCGATCTAGCCACCATGCAGCCCTCCCATCACGGATACAACCGAGCGATCATCCTAGGATCGATCCCGCGAGGTTGGGGCCTGCATTTTTTGCAGATGACCCAGCGATGAATGAACTGCTGGATTTATGCGGCTTTAATGCGCCACCGGCTTTTCAAACGGCGATCTCATGCTGAACCCATTGTTCAAATGGTAGCTTAGGCGCGCGCTTTTTCTTCCCAGCGTCCAGCGTCATTCTGCTGATAGTAAACGAGCTGATGATGAGCGGCTTTGTAATCGCGCCACCTGTCCCGCGCTGCCGCCACGGCAGCCTCGTCATTGCCATCGAACAATTCGCAGACGAGATCGAATTGCGCGAGATCGCTCCGGCCGGCGCCGTCACAAAGCAATAGTAGTTTAGCTTGATTGGGATTCTCGTCATTTGCCGTCAGATAGATCGGCTGTGCCGCGGTGTCGCCATCCTTGGCGGTGCCGTGCGGCAGGAAGCTATCCGGTCGATAGGTCCAGAGATGCGCCGCCAGTGCCTCCGCCCGTTCGGGCGATCCGACAGCCACGAGTACCCGATCGCCACGACCGTAAGCGCGTTCCAGCAAGGTCGGCAATACATCTTCCAATCGGGTGCGCTGCAGATGATAGAAGCGGATTTCAGTCATGCGCACTGTCGAATACCGGTCAGTGGGCGGCGGGGCGGTGAGCCCCGCCAGCAACCGCTGTTACTTCTCTTCGAAATTGGTGGCGATCAGATTGTCGAGCAACCGGACGCCGAAAGCTGTCGCACCCTTGGGGCAGGTCGGCTGGTCCTTATCACCCCAAGCCATGCCGGCGATGTCGAGATGCGCCCAGTTCACACCTTTCTGCACGAAGCGCTGCAGGAATTGCGCGGCGGTCACGCTGCCTGCATTGCGGCTGCCGCTGATATTCTTCATATCGGCAGCCGGCGAATCCATCAGCCGGTCATAAGCGGGCGCCAATGGCATGCGCCACAGCAATTCACCAGTCGCCTTGCCCGCGGCGCTCAGCTGTTCCGCCAATTTGTCGTCATTGCTGAACATGCCCGCTTGATGGTTGCCGAGCGCAATCAGGATGGCGCCCGTCAGCGTTGCCAGATCGATCATCGTATGCGGCTTGAAATTTTCTTGGGCATACCACATCGCATCGGCGAGCACGAGCCGGCCTTCCGCATCCGTGTTCAACACTTCGATGGTCTGGCCGGACATCGAGGTGACGATGTCCCCCGGTCGCTGGGCCTTGCCGTCGGGCATGTTTTCCACCAGGCCGACCACGCCGACCACATTGGCTTTGGCCTTGCGGGCGGCCAAGGCACGCATGGCGCCGATGACGGCCGCCGAACCGCCCATGTCCCATTTCATGTCCTCCATGCCGGCGCCGGGCTTCAGGGAGATACCACCGGTATCGAAGGTGACACCTTTGCCAATAAAGGCAACTGGCTGCTTGCTGTTCTTGGCGCCGTTCCAGCGCATCACCACGAGCTGGCTCTCACGGTCGCTGCCTTGTCCGACGCCGAGCAGCGCGCCCATGCCGAGCTTCTTCATCGCCGCTTCACCCAGCACCTCGACCTCGACGCCCAGGGCTTTCAGGCTGCGGGCCTGTTCGGCGAGGCTGGCGGGATAAATGACATTCCCCGGTTCCGAGACCAGGTCCCGGCTGAAATTCACCGCTTCAGCAATCTTGTCCAGTGGCTCATAGAGCTTCTTGGCCGCCGCCGGATCGCTGGTCAGAATCGTGAGCTTCTTCACGCTCGGTTTCTGCTCGGGCTTTTCCTTGGTCTTATATTTGTCGAACCGATAGGCTCGCAGATTGGCACCATAGGCAATTTGCGCCGCCAAAGCGGCTTCGCTGAGAGGGCTACCGGCCGGCGACTCGACCTGGATCGTCACTTCCTTCTCGCCGACACCGTTGGAGGCGGCCACGATCCGGCCGCCGATCGCCTGGGCGACCAAATTGTCCAGCTTTTCCGGGTTCCCTAATCCCGCGAGAACCAGTCGATCTGCCTCAATTCCCGCCGGCGCCAAAATCGTCAGCAATTCATCGGCATTGCCTTTGAACCGGCTGGCGCCCAACGCCCGGGTCACCGCTCCCTTGCCCGACTTGTCGATTTGCGTCGCCAACTGCCCCAATTTCCGCTGTTCGGCGACAACAGCCACCAAAGTTCCTTGCGCCGGCAATTCCGGCTTGGCAAAGGCAATCTTCATTCCGATCCTCGCTGAAAGATGATTGATGCGGCGATGCCCCGGCCGATTCCGCAAATCGGGCATAACCGGGAATTGAGCCAAGCAATAGCATAGTCCGCGGCGATCCGTCATCCCCGGTGCGATCTGTCACAGAGCGGTACGAATCGCCCGTAACGCTATGAAATCAGTAGACGAATTGGCGCAAAATGGTACTTTAGCGCGATCGAGATGGGGGTAGTGCCAGCACGCGCAGACAATCCCGTCGCACCGGAATGAAGGGGAAACCTGACAGGGTCCGTCCGGGCCAGTTGGGGCTTTGCCGATAGGGAATAAGGACAAGAGTTCGATGCGGTCTTGGCTAACCGGCAATATTCTGACCGGCCTTGTGCTTGGTTTGTCCGCAAGTGCGCTATGCCTCGGCCTCGATGGCGCCGCGAAACCGGCCTTTGCCGGCGGCAAGGACGATGCGGCTTCCCCGGCAGCAACTGCCGAACCAGCAGCAATCTCGACCCAGCTTGCGGCAGGGGGCGAGAGCCAGATCGATGCAGCCTCCGACAGCAACGACGCGGCGAAAAGAACAGCCCGTCTGAAAGCGTGGGTCGAGCGGAACCGTCCCATCTGGCAAGCTCGGCGCCAGGCCCAGGCAGCGGCGGAGACTGAGACCGCTACATCGGCAGACAGTGGTGCCACTGCAGCGGCTTCGGCCGATCAGCCGACAACAGGCATGGCGCTGATCCCAGTCACGGGCAATGACATCGCATCGCCGGCCGAGAGTGTCGCGTCGCAGATGCCGACATCACCCAGCCCTGACCCGGAACAGGCGGCGGGGCCGGTGGCATCGCCCGCTTCGCCTGCCCTGCCCGTGGCAGAGACAAGCGAGGATCGTCAGAAGGCAGATCACGAAACTGCAGCGGCTAGACTGGCGGCAGCTCAGCTTGCCGCCGCCACCCCGCCGACACCGCAAGGCGGCACCCCGGGCAAACAGGCGCAAAACGATCTACCGGTCAATTTGATTGCCGATGAGGCCGGATATGATGAGGAACTGGGCGTTTATGTAGCGCGTGGTCATGTCCAAATTCGCCGCGGCGACAAGATCGCGTTGGCCGATACCGTTGCTTATAACGAGCGCACCAAGCGTATCACCGCCTCGGGCAATGTGGCGGTACTCGAGCCGACAGGCGATACCATGTTCGGTGATTATGTCGACATCAGCGACGATTTCAGCAACGGCGCCTTCGAAGGTTTTCGCGCCCTGATGGCGGACAAGTCACGTCTCGCCGCCAACAAGGCCACGAAGATCGACGACACGCATATGCAATTGGACAAAGCGGTCTATACACCCTGCCTGCCCTGCAAGGAAGACCCGACCCGCGTCCCGCTCTGGCAGATCAAGGCGCGTAAAGTCGAGCGTGACGAGGAGGCACAGACCCTGACCTATCACGATGCCTGGATGGAAATGTGGGGCGTTCCGGTCTTTTACACGCCCTGGTTCCGGCACCCGGATATCGGGGTTGACCGTCAATCCGGCCTGCTAACTCCGGGCATGTCCTATTCCAGCAAAGGCGGCTTCCAGTATCGCCAGTCTTATTTCCAAACGATCGGGCCGGATAAGGACATCACCTTGACGCCGATCTTCCGCTATGGCGGCAAGCCCGAGGAAGATCCCGGCGCCGTCGGCATGTTGCAATACCGCCAGCGCATCGAGGACGGCAAGTTTTCATTGGGCGGCTCGATGACGGTCGAAGACCGGCCGGCCGATTCAGATGAAAGCAAGACCATCAAGCGCGACTTCCGCGGTCATATCGAAGGCGAGGGCCAATTCGACCTGAACGATGACTGGCGCGCCGGCTTCAATTTCAAGAATACGACGGACAAGGATTATCTGCGCCATTACCATCTGGGATCGAGCCGCTGGCTGCAGGACCAGATGTTTGCCGAAGGCTTTTTCGGCCGTTCCTATGCCTCGGCCGAGGCTTTCGCTTTCCAGAGCACCAAGCGCAACCTGAAGAGCTCCGATGCTCCCTTCGTGACGCCAAAGCTCGATTACAATTTCCTCAGCGAACCGGGCTGGATGGATTCGACCTGGGCGCTGGATTTCGACACGATGAACATCGTGCGCCGGGATGACAAGACCGGCCAATTCCGGATGGCTCTCTCGCCGTCTTTCACGCTGCCTTATACCAGTCCGCTCGGCGACATCTATAAGCTGACCCTGTCGCTGGAAGGCGCGCTCTATGGGGTGAATGATGTTAATCCCAATGACGACGACCCGTTTGCGTCGGATTCTTCCTTCAGCGGATGGCGGGGCCGCCTCGTGCCGAAGGCGGACCTCACTTGGCGCTATCCCTTCGTACGGCCCGGCGAGACCTTCTCCCAAGTGATCGAACCGATGATCCAGTTCGTCGGTGCGCCGACCTGGGGCAATTCAAGCAAGATCTCCAATGAGGACAGCCGGTTCTTCGACCTTGACGATACGCGCCTGTTCTCGGCAGATCGTTTCGTCGGATTGGACCGCTACGACACCGGTTCGCGCGCGACTTACGGCCTGAACTGGTCCGGCTATCTGAATAGCGGCGGTCAAGCCAACGCGTTTCTGGGACAGAGCTATCAGTTTACCAAAGGCGATCGCGACCAGGATCTCAGCGGCACCGGTATCGATGAAGATCTCACGGACGTGGTTGGCCGACTGGCGGTGATCCCCAATCAGTATCTCGATTTGAGCTACCGGTTCCGGTTGAATGTCAGCGAGCCGAAATTGAAGCGCCAGGAAGCTCTGGTCGGTATGGGACCAAATGTCCTTCATTTGAACCTGAGCTATATCCAATTGGATAAGAGCCAGGATATCGACCTGGAAATCGATAACAACGACAACAACTCGAATAGCCGCGAATTTGTGGGCGCCTATCTGAGCAGCCAGTTCGCCCAATATTGGACGCTCGGTGTGAGTAGCGTCTACGACATCGAACAGACTGAGATCACACAGGTTGGTGGTCTGCTCAAATATCTCGATGAATGCTTCGGATTGTCGCTCGCCGCATATTATCAGCCGGGCGGCGGTTCGGAGGATAGCGACAGCTCATTCACCACCTTCTTCTCCATCACCTTCAAGAACATAGGTAGCTTGAAGTCCGGGACCTAAATCGGATTGAATCGGATGATGGCAAGCGCAGTGTAGATTACATGGATCCACGAAAATGATGATCTCGAAACGTTTCTGGCGCAACGCCCTTGCGGCATTGCTGATCGGTTGCAGCATAGCCTCTATCCAGCCAGCAGCGGCACAGGATGAATTGAAGATCGCTGCTGTCGTCAATGACGAGATCATTACGCAGCTGGACCTGGTCATGCGCATGCGTATTGCCATGGTTTCCGCCAAACTGCCGAATACGCCCGAGGTGCAGCAGCGATTGTTGCCGCAGGTTCTTCGGCAATTGATTGACGAACATCTGAAGCGTCAGGAAGCTAAGAAAGAGAAGATCGAAGTCTCCGATGAAGAAGTGGACCGGGAAATCGACCGCATCGCGCAACGCAACGGCTTGACGCGCGAACAGTTGCAAGAACAGCTCAGCTCAAGCGGTATCCTCCTGTCTGCCATTTCCGATCAGATACGGGCAGATATCGGCTGGGTGCGCGTGGTTCAGACCAAGCTGCGCTCCTCGGTCAACATTACCGAAGAAGAAATCAATGACGAGATTGCCCGCATTAAGGCGACGCAAGGCCAGTCCGAATACCGGCTGCAAGAAATCTTCCTGGCGGTAGACAATCCCAGCCAAGACAGTTCCGTTGCCGCCTCGGCTCAGCGATTGGCCGATCAGTTAAATGAAGGAGCCGATTTCGGCTCGCTGGCGGCCCAATTTTCGCAAGATCAATCCGCCGATCAGGGCGGTGACCAGGGCTGGGTGCGCTTGGATCAAATGGAGCCGGCTCTCACCAGTCTGGTGCAGAGCACGCCGCCAAATCAGCTGATCGGGCCGGTGCGCGGCATCGGCGGCTATTACCTGGCGATTGTGCGGGCCGTGCGTCCGGCCGCCAGTGCGGTGGAAAGTGCCGGCACCGTTTCGCTGAAACGCGTGCTCTGGTCAATGCCGGCGAATGCTGCCGAGAGCGAAATCAGCAAGGCCAATGATCAGGCGCGTGAGGTTGCGTCCAAGATACAGAGCTGCGATGGGGTGCAGAGCGCTGCGGCCGGCGCCGCGACGGCGGTCTATAGCGACCTTGGCACCGTATCGACAACCAATTTGGCGCCGGAAATTCAGGCCGCCGCGATCAACCAGCCGATCGGCGTCCCGACCGCCCCAATCCGGACCGGCCAAGGCGTCGGCATTTATGTGATCTGTGCGCGTCAGGGCGGCGATCAGGGATTGTCGCGCGTGGCGATCGCCGATCGCCTGGGCCGTCAGCGGATGGAGACACTGGCACGCGGTTACCTCAGCGACCTGAGACGCGCGGCAGTCGTCGAGGTCCGCATGTGATCGTCGAAGATCGCTTTCTGCCATGAGCGAACCGGACGCCCTGCCGCCACTCCGGGATGTCATTGCCAAATATGATCTCGCGGCAAAGAAGTCGCTGGGACAGAATTTTCTGCTCGATCTAAATCTCACCGGCCGCATCGCCCGGGCCGCCGGCGATCTGACGACCGGCAGCGTCATTGAGATCGGCCCTGGCCCGGGCGGCTTGACCCGCGCGCTTCTGCTGCATGGCGCGAAGGAAGTCATTGTTGTTGAACGCGATGATCGATGCCTTGCTGCCCTGGAAGAGATTGCGCGTGCCTATCCTCGCCGACTGCGCATCATTGCCGGGGACGCTTTGGCGACGGATGTCGCCAAGCTCGGCCCATCGCCCAGGCGCATCGTGGCAAATCTTCCTTATAATATCGCCACACCGCTGCTGATCGGATGGCTCACGCAAGCCACAGCCTTTCAATCGATGACGCTGATGTTTCAGAAGGAAGTGGTGGAACGATTGGTGGCCAAGCCGCGCACCAAGGATTACGGACGCCTGAGCGTGCTGACGCAATGGCTTTCGGAACCGCGCCGCTTGTTCGATGTGCCGCCACGCGCCTTCACGCCACCACCCAAAGTCACGTCCAGCATTGTCCAGATCATGCCAAGGCCCAGCCCAGCCTATCCCGCCCGATTGGCTGATCTTGAGCGTGTGACCCAAGCTGCCTTCGGACAACGCCGCAAGATGTTGCGTCAATCCTTGCGGAGCCTCTTCGGAGAAGCGGAAGCTGTTTTGACGGAGCTGTCAATTCCACCAACTGCGCGAGCCGAGGAACTGACCGTCGAGCAATTCTGCGCTCTCGCGCGGCGGCTGGAAGGAGGCGTAAGGGATCGGCGGCCCGGCTAGAGTTGGCTCATCGCCAATGGCAAGGGTCACTGCCCGTCACGCAGCCCTTTGACGAATTGCGCGAGACCGATCTGGCGCTGGCGCTTCAATCTTTCCGCCGTCAGGATCGCCTGCACCCGGGCGACACTTAGATCGATATTCTCATTGATGATGATGTAATCGTATTCCGCCCAATGGCTCATCTCGTCCGCAGCCTTCGACATGCGATGCGCCACCACTTCAGCGCTGTCCTGTGCTCGGGCTCTCAGACGTTGTTCCAACTCGCGGGTTGACGGCGGCAGGATGAAGACGCTGACCAGATCGTCGCGCGCAGCCTGCGCGAGTTGCTGGGTTCCCTGCCAGTCGATGTCGAAAAGAACATCCGAGCCTCTGCCGAGGATCTCTTCTACCGCTTTGCGGGGCGTACCGTAGTAATTGTCGAAGACCTTCGCATATTCCAGAAACTCACCCCGATTGATCATCAGGTTGAATTCCGTCGGATCGACGAAATGATAATCCACCCCAGCCACTTCGCCCCGGCGCTTAGGCCGGGTGGTGGCAGAAACCGACAGCGTTAGACTGGGTTCCAGGCTCAGCAGCCGTCTTGATATCGTGGTTTTCCCGGCGCCCGATGGCGAGGACAACACCAGCATCAGGCCGCGTCGATGCACCTCGATAAATCCACCCTCTGATCCGGCCGTTTCGGTCATGCCTATACCCGTTACTCTATATTCTGAATCTGCTCGCGCAATTGCTCGATCGCGGCCTTCAAATCGATCCCGATATTGGTCAAGGCCAGCTCCGAGGCTTTTGAGCAGAGTGTATTTGCCTCTCTATTGAACTCCTGGCAAAGGAAATCCAGCTTGCGGCCAACAGGGCCGCCGCTAGCGATCAGCACTCGGGCGGCGGCGACATGTGCCGCCAGCCGATCGAGTTCTTCCCGGATATCGGCTTTTGCGACCAGCAACAGGACTTCCTGTGCCAGCCGCTCCTCGCTTAGCGGCACTTGGGTGGCCAGCAGCGTAGACAATTGCTCGGTCAGGCGCTTGCGCAGCAGTTCCGGCTGGGTGACCGCGATCTTGGCAGCGGCACTGCGCAGGCGCTCGATCTCGTCAAGATGCCCGAGGATCAGATCGCTTAGACGCTGACCTTCAATGCGGCGCATTTCATGAAGCTGTTGCAAAGCCGCGGCAAGACTTTGTTGCAACGCCTGCAGGCGTTGCTCGGCGACCTCGGGAGCCAGCGCCGCATCCTCGATCTCCAGCACGCCGCGTAGAGCCAATAAACCATCGAGGCGCGGCGGCGCCGCATTTAGCCGGGGAGCGAGATCGCGCATCAATGCCTCGATCTGCGACAGCGCCGCCTCGTTGATACGAAAGCTGCCCGTCCGCGCGTGGTCGTCAACCGACAGCGAGACATTCACATTGCCGCGCTTCAGCAGTTCCCCTGCCGCGCTGCGGATGATCGGCTCCAAACTTTCGAAGCTTGCGGGCACGCGGCAGCGGATATCGAGATTTCGGCCGTTGACGCTCTTCAACTCCCAGGTCCAGGAGAAGTCCTCAATTGCCCCGTCCATACGGGCAAATCCGGTCATGCTGGCGATCGCCACGTAACCCCTCCTGCTCACTGCGGTTGCCGCGACCTGAATTTGCGGCAATATGCGACTCATGGTTAGACGGCGCTATCATCGGCGATGGCGGTCATACTGGCAAGCGATCGCACTGGGCCCATGAAGGCGCCCAAGATCGGCCATCGGGGAACAAAAATCATGCTCGATCCACGGCATATTCTGATCACCGGCGCCAGTTCCGGCCTTGGCGCGGCCTTGGCAGCCGCATATGCCGCGCCTGGCCGGCGCCTATCCCTCGCCGGCCGCTCCGCCGAGCGGCTGTCGGCGGTGGCGGATCATTGCCGAGATGTCGGTGCCGAGGTTGAGGCGGCTGTGCTGGACATTACAGACCCGGTGGCGATGGCGGACTGGATGGTCCGAATCGACAAGACCGCACCGCTGGATCTCGTTATTGCGAATGCAGGTATTTCCGGCGGCACCTATGGTGGCAGCGAGAGCGAGGCACAGGTCCGCGCTATTTTCGCCGCTAATGTCGACGGCGTCCTGAACACCGTCTTGCCCGTGTTGCCACTTATGGAAGCCCGGCGTCGCGGCCAAATTGCGCTGATGGCATCGCTCGCTGCGCATCGTGGCTTTCCGAGCGCACCCGCCTATTGTGCCAGCAAAGCGGCGGTAAAAATATGGGGTGAAGCGCTGCGCGGCCAACTCGCGCCGCATGGAGTGGCCGTCAATGTCATTATGCCCGGCTATGTCAAAAGTCCGATGACCGATGCAAATGATTTTACCATGCCCTTCCTGATGTCGGCGCAAAGAGCTGCCAGTATCATCCGCGACGGCTTGGCAAGGAACCGGGCTCGCATTGCTTTTCCCTGGCCGATGACGATGATCGCCTGGCTGCTGGGAACACTTCATCCCGCACTGACCGATCCGCTATTGAGGCGGTTGCCGAAGAAAAGATGATAGACGGAGATGGGGCGGATCGAGACGGACCGAATAGATGCTCAGTTGCCCGTCGCGGCTTTCTGCACCTTGCGCCACTGAGCGACATTCTTGTTGTGCTCGTCGAGCGTTTCGGCAAAGGCATGGCCCCCGGTACCGTCGGCGACGAAATAGAGGTCCTTGCTCTTGATCGGATGCAAGACAGCCTTCAAGGCCTCGATACCGGGATTGGCAATCGGCGTCGGCGGCAAGCCGAGATTGAGATAAGTGTTGTACGGGCTGTCGGTTTTCAAATCGTCATAAGTCAGCGACCGATCGAGCCGCTTCTTCCCGTTGGTGATCGCGAAGATGACTGTCGGATCGGATTGCAACGGCATGTTCTTCTTCAGCCGGTTATAAAAGACGGCGGCGATGCGGGGCCGCTCTTCCGGCTTGCCTGTTTCCTTTTCCACCACCGATGCCAGAACAACCGCTTCATCGGATTTGCTGAGCGGGATGCTCTTGTCGCGATCGGCCCAGAGCTTTTCGAGCGTCGTCGTCATGTCACGCCGCATGCGATCGACCAACGCAGCGCGGCTTTCGCCCCGCAGATATTGGTAGGTTTCCGGTAGCAATGTACCTTCCGCCGGCGGATTGGCGAGTGCGCCATCCAATATCGGTGTCGCCATCAGCAGGTCATAGATTTCCGCGGAAGTCAGGCCTTCGGGAATGGTGATCTTATGCTGAACCGCTTTACCCTCGATCATTAGACGTATCGCGGCGTGCTGGCTCACCCCCGGTGGAAAAGCATATTCACCGGCGCGTAAGGACTTGCCCTCGGAGCTCAGCTTGACCCCGAGCTTGAAAATGAGCTCATTGTCGATCACACCGCTTTTGTTCAGCAGATCGGCGATGCCGGCAATGCCAATGCCTTTGGGAATGACGACGGTGGTCTCCTGCCGCGATGGCCCGGCGCTATTGAAGGCGTGCCAGCCGTAACTGCCGGCGCCAATAGCGCCGGCAACCACCAAGGCAACGACACCGGCCAGGATGATATAGGGCCGCCGCACCATTCATTTGCCGCCCGTCAAAAACGACTTCAGTTCGGCCCGATGAAGATCAGGCTGGCATTGGTGCCGCCAAAGCCGAAGGAATTTGAGAGCGCGGCTCGGATCGGCCGCTCCTTCGCCTGTTTCGGCGCCAGGTCGATATCGCAGCCTTCCGACGGATCGTTGAGATTGAGTGTCGGCGGCGCCACCTGATCACGCAGGGCGAGGATCGAGAAAATCGCCTCGACCGCCCCCGCCGCGCCCAGCAAATGGCCGATCGCTGATTTCGTCGAGGACATGGTCACCTTATAGGCATGCGCGCCGAACAGCCGCTTGACGGCGCCCAGTTCGATTTCGTCGCCGAGCGGCGTCGAGGTGCCATGGGCATTGATGTAATCGATATCTTCGACCGACATCTTCGCGCGCTTGAGCGCCGCCTGCATGGCCCGATAGCCGCCATTGCCGTCTTCCGACGGCGCGGTGATGTGATAAGCGTCGCCGCTGAGCCCATAGCCGACCAGTTCGGCGTAGATCTTCGCACCGCGTTTCTTGGCGTGTTCGTATTCTTCCAGCACCAGGACACCGGCGCCTTCGCCCATGACGAAGCCATCACGACCCTTGTCCCAGGGACGGGATGCCTCGGTCGGCGTGTCGTTATAGGCGGTGGACAAGGCGCGCGCAGCGGCAAAGCCGGCAACGCCGATTCGGCAGATCGTCGATTCTGCGCCGCCGGCGACCATCACATCGGCATCGTCGAAGGCGATCATACGGGCGGCATCGCCAATCGCGTGGCTGCCGGTCGCACAGGCCGTCACCACCGAATGGTTCGGTCCCTTGAAACCATATTTGATCGAAACATGACCGGAGGCCAGATTGATCAGGCAGGAGGGAATGAAGAACGGGCTGATGCGCCGTGGTCCCTTCTCCGCCAGAATCAGCGACGCTTCATAGATGCCTTGCAGGCCGCCGATACCCGAGCCGATGATCACACCGGTACGGTCCCGGTCCTCTTCGGTCTCCGCTACCCAGCCGGCATCCTTCACCGCCTCTTCCGCCGCCGCCATCGCCATGATGATGAACGGATCCATCTTCTTTTGGTCTTTGGGCGAGACGAAATCGTCGGCATTGAACTTGCCTGAGGAGGTATCGCCCCGCGGAACCTGACCGGCAATTTTACAAGGCAGATCAGATACGTCGCAGGACTGGATGCCGCTGATTCCCGATTCCGCATTCAGCAGGCGCTTCCAGACATGTTCCACCCCCACGCCCAACGGCGAGATGATGCCCATTCCGGTTACGACGACTCGGCGCATGACAATCCTTCAGTCCTAAATGGCACAAATCTTCAAAATCGCATGGGCGGCACGGCACTTGGCCGCCCGCCTTACGATGCAGTTGCTACCTAAAACCGGATCACCCCGACCAATTCGCAAGAAATTCGCTGGGCGACGTCGACCGGGCAGCCTTATGCAGTCAGCCTCAGGAGGCCTTCGACTTAATGAAATCGATCGCGTCCTTGACGGTCTGAATCTTCTCGGCCGCATCGTCCGGAATTTCGCAACCGAATTCCTCTTCGAACGCCATCACCAGCTCGACCGTATCCAGGCTGTCCGCGCCCAGATCGTCGATGAAATTGGCGGTCTCGGTGACCTTCGCCTCGTCAACGCCGAGATGTTCGATCACAATCTTCTTCACCCGTTCGGCAATGTCGCTCATCTTTTCTTTCCTCGATGTTCTGGCCCCAATCGGATTGTTCCAACGGTTTTCGAATCAATCCTTTAGCAGCCCAATCTTCTATACTTTGGTGACGTCACCCAGATGACATCGCCGTTCGCTACTCCCTGGCAAGCCCTATCTTTCATAACTGCTGGCAGCGATGAAAGATAGGGCCGGCCCATTCCTGGCTGCCGGCCTTCGGCACCTGCTCTATTTAGGTGCGAATATGACGGCTTCCAAGCGCTTCGGGGGTCACTTAACACAGTTACCCGGCTTTGACCAGACGCCGGATAATGGGCGAAAAGCCCATCAAATCATAGCCATGCCGCCATTCACGTGGAGCGTTTGACCGGTGATGTAAGCGGCTTCTGCGCTGGCCAAATAGACGGTCGCGGCGGCGATATCATCGCCTTGACCCAGGCGTCCGGCCGGGATGGCCGCCAGCATCCGGGTTTTCTGATCCTCGTTCAGGACGTCGGTCATCGCGGTTTCGATGAAGCCAGGGGCGATGCAATTCACGGTGATGCCGCGCGACGCCACTTCCTGGGCCAGCGATTTTGACATCCCGATCATACCAGCTTTCGCCGCCGCATAATTCGCCTGGCCGGCATTGCCCGTCACGCCAACGATCGAGGTAATGCCGATGATGCGGCCCCAGCGGCGCTTTATCATGCCTTTGATCGCGGCCCGAGACAGCCGGAAGGTTGCCGTCAGATTGACGTCCAGCACCTTTTGCCAATCCTCGTCCTTCAACCGCATGGCCAGCATGTCGCGGGTCAAGCCGGCATTGTTGACAAGAACATCAAGCTGTCCCAGGGCCGCTTCGGTTTGCTTAACCAGTTCTTCCGTGGCCGCCGGATCCCCGAGATCGCAGGGCAGAATCACAGTGCCCTCGCCAAGCTCGGCCGCCACCTTTTCCAGTGCCTCACGACGCGTACCGGACAAGGCCACCTTGGCACCCTGGGCATGAAGCGCCTTCGCGATGGCGCCGCCGATGCCACCCGAAGCCCCGGTCACCAGCGCCGTTTTACCCGTCAGATCGAACATTTGCTCTTCCCGCTCTTGAGTTGTCTTGAGGTTCGGATTTCCGCGTCGGCGAGACGAAGGTCTCAGCCGAGAATCTTCAACGCCGATTCGATATCGGCCGGCTGGCCCACCGAGAGAGAGTCGATGTCCTTGTCAATCCGCTTGATCAGCCCCGCCAAGACTTTGCCGGCGCCGAGCTCGACCACTTGATGCACGCCGGCATCCTTCATGGTCATCACCGATTCCCGCCAGCGCACCGTCCCGGTCACCTGTTCCACCAACTGCCGGCGAATAGTGGCCGGATCGCTCACCGCTTTGGCGGTGATATTGGCGATCAGCGGCACCGCCGGCATGGCGATCTCGGCCGTTTCCAGCGCTGCCGCCATAGCATCTGCCGCCGGCTGCATGAGCGGGCAATGGAATGGTGCGGAAACCGGCAACAGAACGCTTCGTTTGGCGCCTTTCTCGGCCGCCAAGGCAACAGCCTTTTCGACCGCTTCCTTATGGCCGGAGACCACAACCTGGCCCGGCGCGTTGTCGTTCGCCGCGGCACAAACCTTGCCGGTAGCGGCAGCCGCCTCCGCCGCGATTGCCTGAGCCTGCTCCAGGTCCAGGCCTAATAAGGCAGCCATGGCGCCGACGCCGACCGGCACGGCCTTTTGCATCGCTTGGCCGCGCTGTTTCAGGAGCCGGGCCGCATCCTGCAGATTGAGACTACCGGCCGCCGCCAGCGCGGAATATTCACCTAACGAATGGCCAGCTACGTAGGCGGCCTTGTCGGCCAACCGCCAGCCACCTTCGCTCTCGAGCGTCCGCAGCACGGCCATGCTGACAGCCATCAGAGCGGGCTGGGCATTTTCCGTCAGGGTGAGCTCGGCTTCAGGCCCCTCGAACATCAGGCGGCTCAGCTTCTGGCTGAGGGCGTCGTCAACTTCCTGGAACACATGGCGCGCCGGCTGGAAGGCCTCGGCGAGGGTCTGGCCCATGCCGACTGCCTGAGACCCCTGGCCCGGGAACACGAAAGCACGCGCCATATACCACTCCGACACTTTGTTATGATGGGTTTCGCTGGTCTGCAACGATTCAGGCCGGCATAGATACTGCCGATCCAGGGCAAGTCAAGGCATCACAGAATACACACTGATAAAGTGTCAATCATGCGCATCTCCCGGCAATATCCCGTCTTTCCGGTGAAAATCCGGGAGGGCGCCTTGCTTTCCTGATGGCGCTGTGTATAGTCCGCCGCCTCAACCCTGCCGGTCTCCGTCGCGGGCAGCTTTGGCTGTTCAAGACAGGCGATATGCCCCATGAGGCCGGCTAGGCCCGGCAAGCTGACGTGGCCACGCCGTTTTGCCTGTAGAGGCAGAGCAGTCCAACCCCAGCACCGGACCGTGCAACAGCCAGAGGGAGCCATCAACAGATGCCTTTCTACGAGAATATCTTTATTGCGCGTCAGGACGTGTCCGCCGCCCAGGTGGAAGCCCTGACCGATCAGTTCGTGGGAATCCTTGAAGCCCAAGGCGGCAAGGCGACTAAGCGCGAATATTGGGGGCTGAAGAGCCTCTCCTACCGGATCAAGAAGAACCGCAAGGGCCATTATGTTCTGCTCAACATCGACGCCCCGGCGGCGGCGGTGATTGAGATGGAGCGCAACATGCGCATCCATGAAGATCTGCTGCGCCACCTGACGGTGAAGGTCGACGAGCTGGAGGAAGGTCCTTCCGCCATGCTGCAGAGCCGTGGCCGTGATCGCGACGATCGTGGTCCGCGTGGTGACCGCGACGACCGTGGCCCGCGTGGCGATCGTGGTCATCGTGACCGTGATGATCGCCTGCGTCCGACCCGCGACCGGCAGGAAGCCCAGAGTGAAGGAGAAGCCCAATGAGCGCCGATCGTACCGATGCGCCGCGCGAAGGCGGCCGTTCCGGCGGCGCCGGCGGTGGCCGTCGCCCATTCTTCCGTCGCCGCAAGTCCTGCCCGTTCTCGGGCGACCAGGCGCCGAAGATCGACTACAAGGACGTGAAGTTGCTCCAGCGCTTCATCTCCGAACGCGGCAAGATCGTGCCGAGCCGCATCACCGCGGTTTCGACCAAGAAGCAGCGTTTGCTCGCCCAGGCGATCAAGCGCGCCCGCTTCATCGGCCTGCTGCCCTACGTGATTAAGTAAGGAGGACGACATCATGGAAGTCATCCTGCTGGAACGGGTCGAAAAGCTGGGCCATATCGGCGATGTGGTGAATGTGAAGCCGGGCTTCGCCCGCAACTTCCTGCTGCCGCAGAAGAAGGCCCTGCGCGCGACCGAAGGCAACAAGAAGCGTTTCGAAGAGCAGCGCGCTCAGATCGAAGCGAACAACCTGAAGCGTCGCCAGGATGCGGAAGGCATCAAGGACCGCGTCGAAGGCTTGAAGATCGTGTTGATCCGTCAGGCGAGCGAAACCGGCATCCTGTTCGGTTCGGTTGCCGCACGCGATATCGCCGAAGGTGTTACCAATGCCGGCTTCACCATCGATCGCCGCCAGGTGATCATGGATAAGCCGATCAAGACCCTCGGCTTGCATCCGGTGCGCGTTGCGCTGCATCCGGAAGTGGTCGTCAGCGTGACCGCCAATGTCGCCAAGTCTGAAGACGAAGCGGCCGCGCAGGAGAAAGCCGGCGGCTTCGTCATCAAGACCGACGAAGACGAAACGCCGGATCTCGATGTGCTGCTGGCGGAAGCGGCGGAAGCCCAGTCGCAGACCGAGGCGTAACATCGAATCGACCTGCCGACGGTTATCGGCAGCTCCGAGTCGCAAGAACGGCCATCCTCAACGGGATGGCCGTTTTTCTTTGCTCTTCATAAAGATAGAAGCGGCGATTCGGTCATCGCAGTTTTTGATTTATCATCGTTATTCACGTAATCCACAGCCCCCGACTGGAACCATGATCTGTTAGTGTCCGCCCCATGGAATCGAACGCGCCCCTCGCCAATGTCACCCGCCTGCGCAATCAGGCCGATGCCTCATCCGATGTCCTGACGCAGCGGACACCGCCGCACAATACCGAGGCGGAGCAGGCATTGCTCGGCGCGATCCTGGCCAACAATCAGGTCTTCGATAAGGTCAACGAATTCCTCCGCCCAGAACACTTTGCCGATGCGCTCCATGGCCGTATCTATGAAGCGATCGCCAAGCTGGTCCAGCGCGGCCAGATCGCCAATCCGGTCACCTTGAAGAATTTGTTCGACCAGGATGGCGCTCTCGCTGAAATCGGTGGTGCGCAATACCTTGTCCAACTCGCCCAAGCTGTTGTCAGCATCATCAATGCGGAAGACTACGGCAAGGCGGTCTTCGATCTTTATTTGCGGCGCCAGCTGATCGGACTGGGCACCGATGTGGTCAATGACGCCTACATTCACGATCCCGATGTGACGGCGGTCAATCTGATCGAAGGCGCGGAAATGAAGCTGTTCAATCTGGCCGAAAGTGGCCAGACCGAAGGCGGCCCGAAACGCTTCGACACAGTGGTCAAAAGCGCGCTGGAAATGGCTGAACTGGCTTTCAAGCGCGATAGCCAATTGACCGGCGTTCCCACCGGCCTCGACGATCTCGACAAGAAATTGGGCGGCCTGCAGCCTTCAGATCTGATCATCCTTGCCGGCCGCCCTTCCATGGGCAAAACCTCGCTGGCCACCAATATGGGTTATAATGCGGCCAAACGGGAAAAGAGCGCCGAACCGGGAGATACGTTCCGGGTCGCCTTTTTCTCGATGGAAATGTCGGCCGAACAGTTGGCCCATCGTATCATGGCTGACGAATCCGGGGTTTCTTCCGATCGCATCCGCCGTGGTGAGGTGACGGACGATGAGTTCCCCCGCATCGTCGAAGCGGCGCAGACGATGTCGTCGCGGAAATTCTTCATCGATGACACACCAGCCCTGACTGTGCCCGCCTTGCGCACGCGGGCTCGCCGCCTGAAGCGGCAATACGGTCTCGATCTCATCATCATCGACTATTTGCAGCTGATGCGATCCGCCAGCGCCAAGGGCGGCGAGAACCGGGTCCAGGAAATCTCGGAGATCACCCGCGGCCTGAAGGCCATCGCCAAGGAACTGAACGTACCTGTCGTCGCCCTATCCCAGCTCTCTCGTGCTGTCGAGAACCGCGAAGACAAGCGGCCGCAGCTCGCCGATCTGCGGGAATCCGGTTCGATCGAACAGGATGCCGACGTCGTTATGTTCGTGTTCCGCGAAGAGTACTATCACGAGCGCAAGAAGCCCTCGGACCACGATACCGATAAGCTGCAGCAATGGATGCAGGAAGCGGAACGTCTGCATAACAAGGCCGAGCTCATTCTCGCCAAGCAGCGCCACGGCCCGATCGGCACCGTCATGCTGCATTTCGAGGGCACGGTGACGCGCTTCAGCAATCTTATCCTCGACGACCATCTGCCGGCGCATCACTGAGGCCAATTGCCCCAGTAACGCCTTGTTCATGTGCCTTTATGAGCCGAATGAACGCTCTTGGAGTCGAATGGCGGGAACCCATGATTGATCGGAATGCGGCGGTATTGACCATCGATCTGGCCGCCGTCGCACAGAATTATCGGCAACTGGCCGATCGAATCGGGGGGGCGCAATGCGGCGCCGCTGTCAAAGCCAACGCCTACGGACTGGGCGCGGCCGAGGTCGCACCGGTTTTGCGGGCCGCCGGTTGCCGGCACTTCTTTGTCGCGACCTTGGATGAAGGGCTGTCCCTGCGCCGCATCCTGGGAAGCGGGCCGCAAATCTTTCTGTTGAACGGCCTGCCGGCCGGCGGCGCGCCCGATATCATTGGCGCCGATCTTGTGCCCGTGCTTGACAGCCCGCCGGAGATCGAGGCCTGGCAACAATTCGGCCGCAAAGGCGACATCCCGCGGCCCGCCGCTATCCAGATAGATACCGGCATGTCCCGGCTAGGCCTCACCGCCCGAGAGTGGCAGAGGCTGATCGCCGATGGTGACAGCCTTAGACGCTTTCCGCTGGCTTTGGTGATCGGCCATCTTGCTTGCAGCGACGAGCCCGCTTCCCCGCACAACCATCAGCAGCTCGCGCTTTTCCGACGCCATCTGGAAATAGCGCGAGACGCGCTTCCCGCCGGCACCCCGATCTCTTTCGCCAATTCCTCCGGCATCTTTCTCGGCAGCGATTATCACTTCGATCTGGCCCGGCCGGGGGCTGCTCTATACGGTCTGAACCCCATGCTCGGCCAGCCTAATCCGATGCGGCAAGTGCTTCGTCTGCAAGGAAAAATCCTCCAAGTTCGTGACGTTGACGCAGGCACACCCGTTGGCTATGGTGCGACCCATACATGTGCGCACCCAACCCGGATCGCCACCATCGGATGCGGCTATGCCGACGGGGTGTTTCGTGCGCTCAGCAACCAGGGCGCGGTCCATCTGGGGGATCACCGGGCGCCGATTGTGGGTCGTGTGTCGATGGATTTGCTTTCAATCGATGTGGGGGAAATACCCGCCGCGCTGGTCCAACCCGGCGCGTTGGTCGATATCATCGGCCCGCGCCAGAGCGCCGATGATCTGGCGCGGGCTGCCGGCACGATCGGTTATGAGATCCTGACTGCCCTTTCCGCGCGCTATGAGCGCCGTTATCTGCCGGCGGGGTAATTAGTGATCAATTTCTTGCAGACAATCGGCCGGACATTCCTTTCTGGTTTGGAAGCTATCGGCCGGGTGACGCTTTTCACCCTGAAATCCGTCCTGCTGGCGATTCAGCCGCCTTATTATCCCCGCCTGATCCTCAAGCAGATGATCGAGATCGGTTTCTATTCGCTGCCGGTGGTCGGCATGACGGCGATCTTCACGGGGATGGTGCTGGCGCTGCAGACCTATACCGGCTTCTCGCGTTTCAGCGCCGAATCGGCGATTCCCAATGTGGTGGTAATCTCGCTGACCCGCGAACTGGGCCCGGTTCTGGCTGGCCTGATGGTGGCCGGCCGTGTTGGTGCCGCCATGGCTGCCGAGCTCGGCACCATGCGGGTCACCGAGCAGATCGATGCCCTGACGACCCTCAGCACCAATCCGTTCAAATATCTGGTAGCACCCCGGCTGATCGCCGGGTTGATCATGCTGCCGGTCCTGGTTCTGATCGCCGATATCATCGGTGTCGCCGGCGGCTATCTGGTCAGCGTGGTGAAGCTTAACTTCAATCACGCCACTTATCTGAAGAACACGGTCGATTTCGTGCAGACGCTGGACGTCATTTCCGGTCTGGTCAAAGCCGGCGTCTTCGGTTTCATCGTCGCCTTGATGGGCTGCTATCACGGCTATCATTCGCATGGCGGCGCGCAGGGCGTCGGCAAGGCGACCACCAATGCCGTGGTGACGGCTTCGATTCTCATCCTGATCTTCAACTACATCGTCACGGAGCTGTTCTTCGCGCGATGAGCACCGATCTCAAAATCAAGGTCCGGGGATTGTCCAAGGCGTTCGGCCGCAAGGTCGTACTCAACAATCTCGATCTCGACGTGCAGCGCGGCCAGTCGCTGGTGGTGATCGGCGGCTCCGGCACCGGCAAATCAGTGCTGATCAAATGCATTCTCGGCCTGTTGACGCCTGATAAAGGCTCCATCGAGATCGATGGCCAGGAAATGGTTGGCGCCTCCAGCGACCAGCGCGAAGACGTGATGCGCAAATTCGGCATGCTGTTCCAGGGCTCCGCCTTGTTTGACAGTCTGCCGGTCTGGGAAAATGTGGCCTTCGGCCTGATCGAAGGCCGTGGCATGAAGCGCAAGGCGGCAAAGGAAATCGCCGTGCGGAAACTGGGCGCGGTCGGCCTTGGGCCCGAAGTCGGCGAGCTCTATCCCGCCGAATTGTCCGGTGGCATGCAGAAGCGCGTGTCTTTGGCCCGCGCCATCGCGACCGAGCCGGAGATGATCTTCTTCGACGAACCGACCACCGGCCTCGATCCGATCATGAGCCAGGTGATCAACGAATTGATCAGCAAATGCGTCAATGATCTCGGCGCGACTGCCCTGACGATTACGCATGACATGCATAGCTTACGCGAGATCGGCGACCGCGCGGCGATGATCTTCGAAGGCAGAATTGTTTGGGCTGGACCAGCCAGCGATGTCGATCATTCCGGCAACGGCTATGTCGATCAATTCGTACATGGCCGCGCCGAAGGCCCGATCAAGATGCCGATCCGGCCGCTCTGAGCGGCAGGAGGATCTAACCGGGCGTTCCCGGCGCCAGGAGGAGAACGCCAGAGATGGCGAAATCAACCACGCTCTATGTCTGCCAGTCTTGTGGCGCCAGCTTCAGCAAATGGGCCGGCAAATGCGAGGCCTGCGGTTCCTGGAACTCGCTGGTCGAGGAAACTGCCGCGGCAGTACCCAAAGGCCTGAGCGGCAAGCGGGGTAAAGGCGTCGATTTCGTCGGCCTGGATGCCCCCATCCCGGAAGCGATCCGGCGTGCAACCGGCATTGCCGAATTTGACCGGGTGACCGGCGGGGGCCTGGTTCGTGGGTCCGCCTTGCTGGTCGGCGGCGATCCCGGCATCGGTAAATCGACCCTGCTGCTGCAGGTGGTTGCGGCACTTGGGAATGTAAAACCTGCTTTGTCCTGTGCTTATATCTCCGGCGAAGAGGCAGTCGAGCAGGTGCAATTGCGTGCCCGCCGCCTCGGCCTTAGCAATGCCGGCGCACAGCTCGCCGCCGCCACCAGCCTGCGCGACATCATCGCCAGCCTCGATCGCAGCGATCCGCCTGATGTCGTGGTGATCGATTCCATCCAGACGATGTATCTGGACAGTTTGGATTCCGCCCCCGGCACGGTTGCCCAGGTACGCTCCTGCGCGGCAGAATTGATCCGCATCGCCAAGTCCCGCGGCTTTGTGCTGCTGCTGGTCGGCCATGTCACCAAAGAGGGTCAGATCGCCGGGCCGCGGGTGCTGGAACATATGGTTGACACCGTGCTCTATTTCGAAGGCGAACGCGGTCACCAGTTCCGCATCCTGCGCTCGGTCAAGAACCGCTTCGGCCCGGCCAATGAGATCGGCGTTTTTGAGATGACCGATGGCGGGCTGCATGAAGTCCCCAATCCCTCGGCCCTATTCCTCGCCGAACGCCGCGGCAATGTCAGCGGTGCGACCGTCTTTGCCGGCATGGAAGGCACCAGGCCGGTCCTGATGGAGGTGCAGGCCCTCGTCTCGCCCTCACCCATGTCGACGCCGCGCCGCGCCGTGGTCGGCTGGGACAGCAATCGCCTGGCCATGGTGCTGGCGGTGCTGGAGACCCGCTGCGATCTCGCTTTGGCCGGCAATGAGGTCTATCTCAACATCGCCGGCGGCCTGAAGATCAATGAGCCGGCGGCAGATTGCGCCGTCGCCATGGCATTGGTTTCCGCCCTGTCGAATCGCCCCGTACCCGAAGATGTCATCGTTTTCGGCGAAATTGGCTTATCCGGCGAGATTCGCATGGTGGCCCAGGCCGAGCAGCGGCTACGCGAAGCCGGCAAGCTCGGCTTCCGCCGCGCCTTGGTGCCGCAAAGCCCGCAGCTGCGCGACAAAGGCGGCACGGGAAAAGCGGCACGGCCGACAGCCGCTATTGAGGGCCTGCAGGCAGTCGAGATTGGACACCTACAAGATTTGGTGGACTGGCTTTATAATGAATCACGTTCGCTGTCCCTGGAATCCCCGGCGATATCTTCGGCTGCAGCCGGCGCAGGTCGGAGGTCCTGAGGGCAGCATGTCACCATCTTGCACACTGCGACGAGACGCCGCGTGAATTTTGTCGATATCTGTGTCCTGGCCGTCATCGGCCTTTCCGCCCTGCTGGCGCTGTCGCGCGGCCTGGTCAAGGAAGTCTTGTCGATCTTGAGTTGGGTTGGCGCGGTCCTAGCGGTGATTTTCCTGTTGCCCAGGCTGCGGCCGATCGCCATCCGCTATATCAGCGAACCGCTGCTCGCCGATATCGTTACCGGTATCGGCATTTTCGTGATCGCCATCATTGTCCTCGGCATCATCAATCACTATCTCTCGGCTAACGTGCGGTCCAGCGCGCTCGGCGCCCTGGATCGGTCTCTCGGCCTGGTTTTCGGCTTGATCCGCGGCGCTGTCATCGTGTCCTTCGCCTATATCCTGATGACCTGGGCGTTGCCGAATGCGGCATCGCGGCCCGATGTGGTGCGTGAAGCGCGGACCGAGCCGCTGGTGGCCCAGGGCGCCGATTTCCTGAAATCGCTGCTGCCCGCGGATGTGATCAATCGGGGCAGCATGGCGCTTGATACCGGCATGCAGAAGATCGAGCAGGGCAAGGCTCTCAATGATGCCTATAACGGCCTGACCGGCAATACAGCTGGAAATGCCGCCGGCGTGAAGCCTCCGCCCGGTTCGGGCGGGACGGCGACGGTTCCGGCGGGCGGTGCGGCCGGCGCAGACCAGACTTCCGCGAAACCGGGTGGACAAGCCTCCGGATCGGGGTATAAGGACGCCGAACGCAAGGATCTCGAGCGCCTGCTGCAAGGCGCTCAATAGCCCACCGGCTTCGGCCGGATAGCGGCGCCGGCAGCCAAATAGCCCTGACGGGCGGTAAGCTTAAGCGCCCGTAATCTGAGCGCCTTTTAGACTGGAGCGTCACCGCGATGATGACCACTCAGCCTTTCGACGAAGATCATCTCGGCGAAGAATGCGGCATTTTCGGCATCTTCGGCAACGAAGACGCCGCCGCCCATAGCGTGCTGGGCTTGCATGCCCTGCAGCATCGCGGCCAGGAAGCTGCCGGGATCGTCAGCTTCGACGGCAAGGAATTTCACGCTTACCGCTCGACCGGACATGTCGCCGATCACTTCTCAAAGGAATCGGTGATCACGCGCCTGACGGGCCACGCCGCCATCGGCCATGTGCGGTATTCCACGACCGGCGGCAGTGGTTTGCGCAACGTCCAGCCGCTCTTTGCCGATCTGCAATTTGGCGGCTTTGCCCTCGGCCATAACGGCAACCTCACGAATTGCTATACCCTGCGCGACGAGCTGACCAAGCGCGGAGCCATTTTCCAATCCACCACCGATTCCGAAATCATCCTGCATCTGATGGCGACCCATCTGCGCGGCAATGTGGTCGATCGCCTGGTCTATGCGCTGCAGCAGATCGAGGGCGCCTATTCCCTGGTCGCCATTGCCGACAATCTGCTGATCGGTGTGCGCGATCCGCTGGGTGTGCGACCCCTGGTGCTCGGCAAACTGGGCAATGCCTATATCCTCGCCTCGGAGACCTGTGCGCTCGATATCGTCGGCGCCGATTACATCCGCGATATCGATGCTGGCGAGATGGTGGTGATCGACAAGGACGGCCTGCGCAGCATGCGGCCATTCGGCCCCACCACCCAGCGCTTCTGCGTCTTCGAATACATCTATTTCGCCCGCCCCGACAGCATCATGGATGGTCGCAGCGTCTACGAGGCGCGCAAGAAGATCGGCGCGGAATTGTCCCGTGAAGCCTCGATCGATGCCGATGTCGTCATTCCGGTGCCAGATTCCGGCGTGCCGGCGGCTTTGGGTTATGCCGAAGAATCCGGCATTCCCTTCGAGCTCGGCATCATCCGCAATCATTATGTCGGCCGCACCTTCATCGAGCCGACCGACCAGATCCGCAATCTCGGCGTCAAGCTGAAGCACAACGCCAACCGCGCCAAGGTGCAGGGCAAGCGGGTGATCCTGGTCGATGACAGCATCGTGCGCGGCACCACCTCGAAGAAGATCGTCGAGATGATCCGGGCGGCCGGTGCGACCGAAGTGCATATGCGCATTTCCAGTCCGCCCACCACCTATTCCTGCTTCTACGGCATCGATACGCCGGAGCGCAGCAAGCTTCTCGCCGCGCAGCATGATGTCGCCGAGATGGCCAAGATCATCGGTGTCGACAGTCTGGCTTTCGTTTCCATCGACGGGCTCTACCGGGCGATGGGTCATGCGGCGCGCAATGCCGACCAGCCGCAATATTGCGATGCCTGTTTCACCGGCGATTACCCGACGGCACTGACGGATCAGACTGGCGGTGGCAAGGTTGCGCAGCTTTCCTTGCTGGTGACGGAAAAAGCCTCCTGATGAGCGATAGCAGCAAGGGAGAAGCCGCCGGCCAGGCTGGCGGAGCCAAAGCGGCTGGCCGTCTCGCCGGCCGCATCGCCCTTATCACGGGTGCCAGCCGCGGCATCGGCGCCGCGGTTGCGCGGCGCTTTGCCGCCGAGGGTGCGAAGCTGGTCCTCACCGCGCGCACCGTGGGCGGGTTGGAAGAAGTCGACGACGCGATCCGCGCCGCCGGCGGCGAGCCCAGCCTGCTGGTGCCGCTCGATATCAAGCAATATGACGCCATCGATCAGTTGGGCGCTGCCCTGTTCGAGCGTTTCGGCAAGCTCGACATCCTGGTTGGCAATGCCGGGGTTCTCGGCCCGCTGACGCCCGTCCCGCATATCGAAGTTCAGCAATGGCAAGATGTACTGGACATCAACCTGACTGCCAATTGGCGCCTGATCCGCAGCATGGACCCGCTGCTCCGCCTGTCGGATGCCGGGCGCGCCATCTTCGTCAGCAGCCGCGCCGCGCAGAATCCTCGGCCCTATTGGGCCGCCTATGCGGTCAGCAAGGCGGCGTTGGAAATGGTGGTCCAGAGCTATGCCCTGGAAGTCCAGAACGTCACGCCGATCCGCGTCAATCTGATCGATCCGGGCGCCACCCGCACGAAAATGCGCGCGGCGGCTTATCCCGGTGAAAATCCCGATACCCGGCCGCATCCGGACGAGATCACCGAAGCTTTCGTGCGGCTCGCAAGCGCCGATTTCACGGCGACCGGCCAGGTCATCAAGGCGCAGGAAGACTGATTAGATCTAGCTCGCCGTTAACGTGACGGCGTTGCTAGTGGGTTACCGCCGGCGCCATGCGGAAAGACCGGCGATACAGCAGCACGGTGAGAATCAGCGCTATTGCAGCAGCAATCGCGGCACATAGAAATGCCGATGGATAGCCGTAAAGGCTGATGATGAAGCCGATCAGAGGCCCGGTGATTCCGAGAGATAAATCGGCAAAGACCGAATAGGCACCCAGCGCCGCGCCTCGATTTGAAGGCGGGACCAAGCCGACGGCCTCGACGCCGAGCGCAGGAAAGACTAAGGCAAAGCCACATCCGGTCAATGCCGCGCCAGCCAAGGCAAGGTGCGGCACCCCCGCCCCGGACAGCAGCACAAGTCCAACGACCTCTACAACGAATGACACCATGGCAACGCGGAAGCCACCGAACCGGTTGATGGCATTGGCGAAGAGCAATCGCGTGCCGATGAAAGCCGCACCGAACAGTGTCAGCGTGAAAGCGGCATTTGGCCAATTACGGCTGGCATAGAACAAGGTGATGAAGGTTGCGATCGTGCCAAAACCGGTCGAGCCCAAGGCGAGGCCCAATCCATGCGGGAGAACTCGCCCGAAAACTCGACGGAAAGCCAAGCGGTCGCCGGTCACCACCTGGGTCGGTCGCTTCAGATAGCTGAGGCCAAGGCCGATCACCGCCAGCAACGCGATGCTGGCGCCGATCGATGCAAAGCCGAGATTACCGGTTAGGATGACACCTAAAGGGGCGCCCAGGGCCAGGGCGCCATAGGTGGCGATGCCGTTCCATGAAATCATGCGGGCAGTATGGGTGGCGCCGATCTGGCCGATGCCCCAGGTGATCGATCCCGTTCCCACCAGACTTTCACCGAAACCCAGCACCAGCCTGCCGATCAGCAGGAATAGCAGGCTGATCCACGGAGTCCCAGCAAACATCGCCGCGATCAGGAGAAAGATGCCGCTGATGCCGCAAGCGATCAGGCCATAGACCACGGCCTGTTTGGGACCGATTAGATCGCAGGTCTGGCCCGCATGCGGCCGCGTCAGCAAGGTTGCGAGATATTGCGTGCTGATGACGATGCCGGCCAGGACCGAGCCATAGCCGAGATCGACATGCACATAGCTCGGCAACACCGCCAGGGGGATGCCGACCGTGAGATAACAGATAAAGGTAAAGACGACGGTCGTCAGGATCTGCAGGATCACCGATTCCGCTTTGTCATCCGCGTTGCCCATGCAGGTGCGTGATGCTTCAGCCGCCCCTGTTGACATCGGAGGCGCCGATTGAGAAGAAGCAGGCCGGTCATGCATCTGATCGTAAATCCTATCCGCCATCAGTGACGGCGATAACACACTGTCCCGCGGCGGGCGCTATCGATGTGTTGGCTGTGATCGAAGAACAAACCGCGCCGCTGCGCCGCACTATGCCTGATCAGCGGCGTAATTTGGTCTGGATTTCTGACAGATTGCCTATCTCCCGACTTCATGCGCTTGACTGCCGATATAAGATGAAAATCGCCATTGAAAATTTCATATCGGTCGAGCATGCTCGGCCTCGTGGGAGTCATCAAGCATCGCGAAGCGCGCAACATTGGGCTACATGAGGCCGTCCCCTTACAGCTAGATGCCACGATCGGCCAAAAGTTGTAACAGTCGATGAATCATCCGCGGGCTTGGCACGGTATCCGTTTTCGGTGACCATCCCGACAAAATAGGGAAATGATGTCGCGCAGCGGAAGAGGTGGCAAACCATCTCTCGCGTGATCAGGCAGAAGACAGGGGAGGCCACATGACTCGCAAGAACACTGGACTCATCGGCGGTATCAGCCGCCGACGGTTAATCAAATCGGCTGTCGGCGCCGCGGCGGCCTTCGGTGCACCTGCAATCATTGGTCGCGCCCCGATTTCAGCGCGTGCGGATTTCGCCCGTGAGAGTCTGATCGTCGTTTCCTGGTACGGCAATCACGAACTCAGTTTCCGAGCTGCGGTTGTCGAGCCTTTCAACGAAAAGTTACGGCACCAAGGTGGAGACTGTGGGCCGCTGGGACCAGATGGTGTCGCAGATTGTTGCCGCGCCGGCCGACAATCCGCCCTTCGATATCGCGATTGCCGATGAATATACCAGTTCCGCGGGTCTCGCGGAAAAGCTGTTCCCCAAGACTGATCGCAGCAAGATCCCCGGATTTTCTGCCGTCTATTCATGGTTCGATGAAGAACGTGGCCCAGCAAAGGAATATGGCGTGCCCTTCGTGGCGGGTCACCATGGATGCTGACGGCCAAATCAGCGGGACTTAAACCGGATAGTTGGCGCAACTTCTGGGATGCCAAGGCCCAGGGCAAGATTACGATGGATGCTGCCGCCTTTTATTGGGATCTCTGCATCCCGGCGATCCTTTCCGACCGCAAGTCCGGCATCGATGAGGTGTTCGAGACGCCTGCGGAGATGGAGCCGCTGTTCCTGGAACTGGAAAAGCTGAAAATTGCCAAGTGGTACAAGGATGGCGCGGAACTGACCAATCTCATGCTCCAGGACGAGGCTGAAATCGCCACGATGTATTCGGCGGATGCCTATGGCTTCATTAAGGAACATGGCGAGGAATTCGAAGCGGCGATCCCCGAAGAAGGCACCGCTTCTTATACGAACTGGTTCGTGAAAGTGCGGGGCACACGGCATTCCGATCTCGCCGATCTCTTCATGATCTATCTCTTGGAGAAGGAAACGCAACAACGCTTCCTCGACGTCTCGACCGATTTCATGTCGCGCAAAGACCTGACGCCGCCGGCGCACTGGGTGGCCTATCCTCGGTCGGAAAACGAGGTCCGTCAGACCTTCAAGCTTTTCAGCATTGACGGTTGGAGCAAGTTCGGCCCGAATTGGGACGTGCTCGATGCGCGCATGAAGCAGACCATCGTCAAGACGACGCAAGGTTGAGCGCCTGGATGCCCATGGCCGGCCTGATCGGTCGCGGGCCTCTCGATGACGAAAGCAAATTCCATATGGCCGACGTAAGCTCAGCATCGGATGCTCCTGCCCTCGATCTCGATCGCCTCCGACGCAGCTTCGGCAATGTTGTCGCCGTCGATGACGTGTCGATCAATGTTGCGAAAGGCGAATTTGTCACCCTGCTCGGTCCATCGGGGTCTGGCAAGACATCTACCCTCCGGCTTATCGGTGGTTTCGAGGAGCTCAATTCCGGTGCGATCAAAATCAACGGTGCACGTATCGATCATCTGCCGGCCTATTAGCGTGACAAACCGCCACCGTCTTCCAATCGGGCGCGCTCTTTCCTCATAAGACCGTAACCGAAAACATCGCCTATTGCCTTCGCATGCGCGGCATCGCTAGAACAGAGATGCCGGCACGGGTCAAACGTTCCCTGGAGATGGTCAGGCTTGCTGGATATGAGGAGCGCTATCCGAGCCAGCTTTCCGGTGACCAGAAACAACGTGTCACCCTCGCCAGATCGATGGTGGTGGAGCCGGCGATCCTGCTCTTCGACGAACCGCTCTCTGCGTTCGACCTCTCCTTGCGCTTGCCGCTTCGCAGCGAGATCCAACGCCTGCATGATGAAATGGGCTTCAGCGCTATTTATGTCACCCACGACCAAGGTGAAGCGATGGCGATGTCGAGCCGGATCGCCGTGATGAACAAAGGCCGAATCGATCAGATCGACCGGCCGGACCGCATCTTCCATGCGCCGGCTTGAGCGCGCGAGGGCGGGCAACTTCATGCCAAGCTCGCGATGGCGCCCCGATGCTGTCCTGTTGCGCGGACTCGCTCTGGCCTTCGCGGTCTTCATCGTTCTCTATATAGCCATCCCGATCGTGATCACGCTGACGATGTCGCTCAATGATACATCGATACGCTTCCCAATCCTGCACTGGTCGCTGAAATGGTATCGTGATTTCTTCGGCAGCCCCCAATGGGTTGATGCCCTGGGAAACAGCCTTATCATCGCGATCGGAACCACCGTGATCTCGACCATTCCGGGCGTTCTCGCCGCGTGGGTCTTCGAGCGTTACAAGTTCCCCGGCCAGTCAGTACTGTATCTCGCTATCATGATGCCGCTTTTCATGCCAGGCGTGGCGCTTGGCCTTGGCGTCGCCATTGCTTTCGGCAGCTTGAATATCGGTGGCTTCGCTGTCTATAGTTCGCGCGGACTAGTGATGTTGGCCCATTCGCTCTGGGCAATGCCGCTGGTCTTCATGCTGATGGAAGCGACCTTCCGCACCATCGATCACCGGATCGTCGAAGCATCTACGACCTCGGTGGGAAGCCCCTATGCACCTTCTTCGAGATCGTCCTGCCATCGGTCTCGGCTGGCATCATGTCGTCGGCGCTGTTCGCCTTCGTCATTTCGCTGAACGAATTCGTGATGGCGCTTTTTTTTACCGATCGCGACACCCAAACCCTGCCGGTGCTGATGTGGCTCAGCCTGCGATCGGCCGGCACACCACGCCTGGCGGTGGCCGCTGTTATTCTCGCCAGCGCCGTTTTGGCCTCGCTCATTCTTATTTTGCTTTGGTACGTGCGGCAGCTCCGCAAGACATCGCGATAAGGGCGGTGTTCGCCCGCTTACCTATCCCGATCGAACGGATTCTCGCCACGCCGGGTATAGAGGCGCAGAGGCACGCCGCTGAGATCGAAGGTATCGCGAATGCCGTTCAGTAGGTAGCGGTGGTAGGAATCGGGCAGCTCATCCGCCATCTGGGCGAAGAGCGCAAAGGTTGGCGGCCGGGTCTTGATCTGGGTCATGTAACGGATTTTTACCCGCCTGCCGGCCACCAAAGGTGCCGGATGCATCTGCTGCACATCGCCCAGCCAGCGATTGAGCTGCGCCGTCGGCACGCGCCGGTTCCAGCGAGCGTAGATGGCAAAAACGGCATCCATCAGCTTGTCGAGATTGCGCCCGGTGAGACCGGAGATGGTGACAACCGGGAGACCGCGAACCTGAGGCAAAGAGAGATCGAGCCGCTCGCGCAGCTTTTTCAGTGCTTCGGCCTTGTCTTCCACCACGTCCCATTTATTGGCCGCGATAACCAGGGCCCGGCCTTCCTCGATCACCTGGCGCGCGATGGTCAAATCCTGCTTTTCCAGCATGTCGTGCGAATCCAGAACCAGGACGACGACATGGGCGAAGCGGATCGCTCGCTCGGTATCGAGGCCTGACAACCGTTCCAGTTTTTCCACGACCCGCGACCGGCGGCGCAGACCGGCGGTATCGATCAGGCGCACCGGATGATGCTGCCCCGTCTGGTCTCGCCATTGCCAATCGATCGCGATCGCATCCCGCGTGATGCCCGCCTCCGGGCCGGTCAGCAGCCGGTCCTCGCCGATCAGGCGGTTGACCAAGGTCGATTTGCCGACATTGGGCCGGCCGACAATGGCAAGTTGGAGATGGCTAGGCGCTTCGGCTTCATCATTTGGCAGCGCCTCAAGTTCGGCATCGAGCGTGACCGGCTGGGCCGCCGCTTCCAAAGCGGCCGCCTCGTCACCCATCTCCCCTGCCGTGCCGCTCTTGCTGCGCCAGGCATCAACGAAAGGCTGCATGGCGTCATAGAGATCGCCCATGCCCTCGCCATGTTCCGCTGAAATGGCGATCGGTGTGCCAAGGCCAAGACCATAGGCTTCCATCGCCCCGGCCTGACCGGCCTTGCCTTCGCTTTTATTGGCGACCAGGATCACCGGCGTGCGGCGTTTGCGCAATTGTCGCGCGAAATGCTCGTCCAGAGCCGTGACACCGGTCCTGGCATCGATGACCAGCAAGGCGACTTGCGCACTGTTCACCGCCTGCTCGGTTTGGTCGCGCATGCGAGATTCGAGGCTGTCGTCATGAACGTCTTCCAGACCGGCCGTATCGATGACGGTGAAATCAAGATCACCCAGACGGCCGGCGCCATAGCGCCGGTCCCGGGTCACGCCAGGACGATCGTCGACAATCGCTAGGCGCTTCCCGATCAGCCGGTTGAACAAGGTTGATTTGCCGACATTAGGCCGGCCGACGATGGCGACGGTGAATTTCATTTATCGTTTCGATCAAATGCGATGGACCGCCGATACCGCCATCCTAGCGACATATCGCGGCGACACGGTCGGTCCATCATCCAATGGTCCAATCGGCCTGTTATCTGAAGGCCAACAGATCCGCGTTATCGGTTAGGACATACACCGTCCCGTCCGCCACCACTGGCGGCAGATGGGATCGGCCGACTTCCTGTTGTCCGAGAATCTTGCCGGAATAGGGCGAAATTGAAACGGCATAGCCGCTCGACCCGGTCACCAGCAACCGATCGCCGGCCAGGACCGGACCGCTCCAATAGATCGGATCCTTGTGCTTTTCCATATCTTCGTAAGGCGGCAGATTCTGCACCCATTTGATGCGGCCATCCTGGCGCTGCAAGCACAGCACCTCGCTTTGGTTGGTCACCACATAGATGAAATCGCCGGCAACCCAGGGGCTTTGCGTCCCGCCGATACTGGCATCCCAGACCCGGCCGCCGCGCCGCGGACTGATCGCTGCCATGACACCGCCATTGCTGACGGCGATGACAAGGTCGCGATCGATCACCGGGCGGCCACGGATATCGGTAAGGGTGGCGGTGGAATCGCCGCGCGTCTTGCCCGCCAGATTGTCGCTCCACAGGATCCGGCCATTGGTGACATCAAAGGCCAGGAGATCGCCTGATGTATAAGCGGCGACGACGACGCCGCCTGATACGGCCGGTGTCGCCCCGCCCAGCAAGCCGGCAGCTTCTTCGACACCGGCATTGGACCAGAGGCGACGGCCATCATCGAGCGCGAAAACGACGAGCTGGTTGTCGAGCGTGACAGAGAACACGCGACCATCGCTGACCGCAGGAGCGGAGCGCATCGGCGACGGTGCCGATGTTTCCCAAATCGTCTTGCCGCTCTTGGCATCAAGCGCGAAAACCTTGGCGAAGGGTGTTGTCACCACCACCTTGCCCTCGGACACGGCGAGTCCGCCGCCGAACAGATCATCGTCCTCTTCATCTGGCGTCAAATCGACCCGCCACAAGCGGTCGCCGCTTTTCGCATCAACCGCCGAGACCTCGGAGTCGGCATCCATCGTATAAACGATGCCGCCCGCGACAACTGGCTCCGCCAACATTCGATTGTCATCGCTGGCAGAGGAGCCGACACTGGTCGACCAGATGCGCTGCAAGGGCTGGGTGCTCGCTTGCAGATGATACATGGCATGGCTTTGCTGGCCGCCCGCCTGCGACCAATCCTTGTTCAAGTAAGGCTTCGGCAGACGCACCTGCACATCCGCCAGGGATTCATCGGCGCTGAGGCTGCGGTCGAGCTGCAATACCGAAACCCGCTCGCCCGGCAATGGCGTCTTGGATTTGTCGCAGGCGGCCAAGGCCGTCAGTGCGGCAGCTCCCAACAGGCCGGCGCGGATGAACACCCGCCATCTGCCCGAAAAGGTGCCGTCCAAAGCCGGCTGGCTATTTTGCCCTGTCATTCGCTTCATAACGCCGCCCATCTGGTCGCCAATTCCCTATCTAACGGCCAGCGATGTCCGCCCGCCGGCTTATTTATCGCCGATGAGATAGCCTCGGTCGGCCATCTCGGGACGGCATGTCCACGCATTCGCCCGGCTGCCGAGAGGGGCCAATTGCCATGGCCAAATCTCACCAGCCTTGGCCGCGATCCTATTTTTGCAGGCGGTCCAGCATCTGCTGCGCTCGCATGGCCATTGCCGGGCTATCCGCGCCAGGGGCCGATGCCAGCTGCTGCAACTGGGTAAACGTGTCCCGTGCCTTGTCCTTGTCGCCGGCCGCCAGTTGGGCGAGGCCCGACACTTCCAGCGCCGAGAGGCGATAGGCATTCCCTTCGACCGCCAGTGGCTGTACCAGGGCCAGCGCATCGGCCGGCTTGTTAGCCTGCAACTTCATCAGCCCGGCTTGGACCGCCGCCAGTTGGCGTGCCGCCGGATCGACCGACTGATCGCCCGCAATCGCCGCCAGCAAATCGGCCGCCCGGGCCGGGTCGCTGGCCAATGCATTATTCGCGAGTTGAAAGCGGGCTAGCAGACCATAGCCGCCGCCCTGGGCCGCCACCCGGTCGAGCGCCGCGGCACCGGCCTTTTCATCCTTTTGCTGCAGTTGCACAGCTTCGAGAAATTCGACGCTGGCCTTTTGACGCCGGTAATCATCGTATCGCTGCCATCCCCACCACAGGGCCGCCGCCAGCACCGCAAGAAGCGCGGCGCCGATCACGTAATTGCCGTATTTCCGCCAGAAGGCACGCGCCTGGTCCGCCCGTAACTCCTCGTCGATCTCATTGAAAATGTCAGTCACGCCTGAAACCTCTTAGGACTGCCGTGCCCGGCAGCTATCTCATTTGCCTTACCGCCACCGGCTTCTGGGAATGGCCGGGGTCGGTCTGGTTGGAAATTTGCGCGCTAACATAGCGGCATAGCTGGCAATCGTCAAAATCGCAGAATGCCTCTGCCGGCGGCTTCCAAAGAGCGGGGGAAAGTATCGGTCGGATCGGTCGGTAACGGAATCAGCAGCCTATTTAGAAATTTGGAACGGTTTTTGCTTTAAGCTCCGAGCAATCACTATCGACCATCGTACTGCCCGGAAGGATCGTTCATGACCACGCCATATCGACAAGACGGGCGCGCAAACCCGGGAGGGAATGCCTTAACAACCAAGCCGGCCCCGGCCCTTGTATTTGTGCTCGGCATCGGGGCCTTTTTGGCCCTCAGCGGCTGCCAGCTCACCACCGGCGCCGCGGTCTACGGCCTGGTCGAAGGCAGCAGCCTGAATCAGACCGGCAAGACCGCCTCCGACCATCTGGCTTCCCTGGTAACCGGCCAAGACTGCAATATCCTGCGCTACCAGCAGACGGGCAAATATTGCCTCAGCTCGGCCGAACTGGCGCAGATGGAGGCGGCAGAAAGGCGCGATAACGCCGCCTATTGCTATCGGACGATCGGCGAAGTCTGGTGCTATGACAACCCCGATCCGACAGCGAGCCCGGAAATCCGCGTCCATTGACGCGGCCGGCATTGGATTTCGGGCGCGGACCGTTACCAATCTGGACGGCATGTGGCAATTTGGTGAAAACTGATCACGGCATCGCGAATGAGGTGCTGATTCTGCGGCACGTTTTGCAGCTTGCGCAGCGGCACCGAGCGCTTTTAGCATCCTCTAAAGGGGCGCTGCAGCGCTATATCAAAGCGTCTGGTGGTCGCGGAGGCAGATGGCGCAACTGGTACTTTTTGCAGACTACCAACGCAAGGGCCGGCGGGTCTTTTTCAGCCGCGAGGACTTGGCCCAATTGCTGTCGATCTACAGCCTTCAGGTAAGCCGGGGGCTCTGGCGTGATTACGCCATCGACCATCGCAGCAATATGGCGGTGTTCTCGATTTACCGCCGCAGCCAGGAACACCCGCTCTTTTCCGTCAATAAAGTTGTCCTTAAAGGCGATCGGGACGCCAATTACGTCCTGTTGTCGCGAAACCGGCAGCTTGCCTCGAGCCGGCTATTAAGTGACATCATCGAAGTGCTTGCACGTCAATTGGCTGTTGTTGACTAAGCTTTAACCACAATTACTGGCGTCTTCATCAAAATCTTGCGGATAACCACGAGCTATCCACAAGATTCTGCGTGGCGGCACTTGCCTCCCCGGATGTTGTGGGGTGAAATAGCTTCCACACAACATCTCGCGGCACGCACCGAGTAATTATAAGGAGGCACGCCATGGAATGGACCGAACAGCGGATTGAAACCTTGCGCAAGCTTTGGGGCCAGGGCCAGACCGCCAGCCAGATTGCCGCTATTCTTGGCGGTATCACCCGCAATGCCGTCATTGGCAAGGCCCATCGCCTCGGCCTGACGGGACGTCCCTCGCCGATCAAACGCGA
Organism: Dongia soli; assembly: GCF_034044715.1. Taxonomy (NCBI): domain Bacteria; kingdom Pseudomonadati; phylum Pseudomonadota; class Alphaproteobacteria; order Rhodospirillales; family Dongiaceae; genus Dongia; species Dongia soli. The sequence continues at coordinate 505,703 of NZ_JAXCLW010000003.1, forward strand.
GGCCGGCAGCGGTAGCACCGCCCAACCGCGCCGCAAGGCAGCAACGGCGCGCCAGGACCGACCGGAACGGACGGCGCGGCCCGCACTCACTTCCCCAATGGCGCCATCGCCGCTGGGCAATACCGCCTCGGCCGCTGGCATCAGCAACGCCGCTGCCGGCGCTTCGCAGCCGGCGGCCCCCTCGGCACGCCCCACGCCCGAGATGCGGAACAAGGCGGATCTGCCGGTTGCCCGCCACCCCCAGCCGAGCCGCGCCCATGGCGGCAGCAAGAGCTGTTCCTGGCCGGTCGGCGATCCGAAGCAACCCGGCTTCCATTTCTGCGGCGAGCCCGCCGAACCCGGCCGTCCCTATTGCGGCGAACATTGCCACGTTGCCTATCACCGGAAGTCGGAGGCGGCATAACACGGTTCAACCATCACCGAAAACCACAAAGGCTGGCCTAACCGCCAGCCTTTGTTCATCAGGGGCGTACCTCAGATAACGGTGCCGGGCAAAAGTGATGGATAGACAAAAAGCCGTTTCGCGGTAGAAATCGGCAACTGGTTTTGTATCGCAGCGATTACCCGACACTCTCCGTTGAGTTAAGGGCCTCAATAGCGACAGAGAGACGGCGGCAATAGGCGAATGCCCGGCGACCTGAAAAAGTGGCTAATCATCGGCATACAGATCGCCGTTTCGGCAGCGCTGATCATGCATCTGGCCCAATCCGTGTCGGCGGCAGATCTGGGGAGGGCCACCCGAAACCTGTCGCTGATGACCGGTGCGGCATCGCTTGGTGTGCTGGGCGTTAGCCATTTACTCGGCGCCTATCGGGTCGGCATCATTCTGCGCGCCCTCGGGGTTGATATTCCCTACCGGCGCGCCATCGCCCTTAGTTGGCTCGGCCTATTCGCCAGCAATTTTCTGCCTAGCACGATCGGCGGCGACGCCGTTATCGCTGCCTCCCTTAAGCGACATCGCTATCCACTGACACACACCTTGAGCGGCCTTGTTCTCAATCGCCTTGCCGCTGTGATGGCCCTGGTTACAGCCTTGCCTTGCCTGCTTCTGATCGACGGGCTTGAACCGTTGCGCCCGCTCATCCTGCAATGCATCTTATGGCTCGCTGTCGCGATCAGCACTCTTGGCCTTGGCCTAGCAGCTGTATTTTGGACGCTTAAATGGTCTGCAGTGTTCAAAGCGCGGCTCTTCCGCCTTCGAGAGGCGATCCTCGACCTTTTTGCCGACATACTATCGATCAAGCCGGTCTTTGCCGCGGCTTGGCTCGTCTCACTCCTCATGCTGATGGTGGGCTCAGCTTCCATCGCCATCCTAGCCGAAGCACAGGGACCTGCGATCAGCTATGCCGCGGTCTTCGGCGTTGTCCTGATCTTCCTGGCAGTGCAAATGATCCCGCTGTCATTCAACGGCATCGGCCTGCAGGAATCAGTCATCACGTTTTGCCTGGTAAGCCTCGGCTGGCCCACGGCAGAGGCCTTAGCGTTGAGCATTGCCATTCGCCTTGTGGCGACCGCCGTCTCACTACCCGGCGTATTAGTGGTCTTCGCGAAGTCGACACATTTCGTTTCCCGCCCGACGGCCCCGAAGCAATAACCGTGCAACCAGAACCGCATCTTCCAGGCAGCGATCGAACACCGCCATTACGATACATGGGATCATGTGATGACATCCGCATCAGTCGGACAAGGTAAAAATCTCCGGACCATTCTGGGAATAGTGTGCGTGCTGATCGCCGCTGCCCTGATTGTGAGGCTGGTCTTAGTGGATGTAGGTCTGGCAACGCCGATCCATCGCAAGTATGTCGACATGTCGGCCCCAGGCTTGCTGCCGGCACTCTTTCTACACGTTGGCTTCGGCCTCATTCTTCTCTACGGCGGCCTCGCCACCGGCCTGGGCATTCTCACGTTTGCGCCGGCATCGTGGAATTTGACGGTGATCGATCGCCAGATGATCAGCCTTCCACTTGGTATCCTCGTCTGGCTCATTATCTGCGCCCTCGTCCAGTTTGCCGGCGGCAGTAGCTATCTCATCTTGGCATTGGCACTTGGACTGCCTTTGTTGCGGATCGTTCAGATCCGACGCGACCTCAATTCTGGGGGTAACGACAGCTCGGCGGCGGCAAGCGGCTGGTCGTCGCATCTGATCATTTTTGCTCTCGCAAGCGCCTTTGCCGTGCATTTCGGCCTGCTTTGGCGGATGCCAACGGTCTACGGCTCAGGAACTTTGGATCTGGGCGATATCACGGTCTACGCTGCGAACTATCATGCGCTCAAGAAATCACTGTTCACCGTCATACCGCTGACCGTAGAGGGGGACCGGCTGGGACCGCCAGTCAACCAGATTGCGTCCTTTCTAGCATTTGCGTTCGACGATATCCCCGCCTTCGACATTTCGTTATTCATCACGGCCTCTGTCCCGTTCTTCTTCTTTATGGCCGTTTGCTATGGGGGGCGGACGCTGCTGCGCTATCGCGCGGAATGCGGCACTGAGCCCATATCTGCGATACGGATCTGTGCCGTCATCCTGATGATCTGCGCCGCGACACGGTATCCGAGCTGGATTGTCGAAAGCCCTCCTTACGCCTTTGCCATTCCCTTCGGCTTGTCGATCGCCTATCTCGCGGCGCGAGGAGAGGATCGACACGGGTTCTTCTTCATCCTGGCACCGTTAACGGCAATCTGCTTTGCCATCTCAAAGGTTGTTGTTATAGCGGTTTTCGGGTCATATGTGCTGTGCCGCTTTGCGGGCGTCGTGCTCGCTAGTAAGTCTCCCCGGAGCACATTCTTTCTCCTGTTTGGTGCCGTCATATGCGGCGGCTTTGCCATTGGCCTGCTCAGTTACTACGGTCCGATTTTTGCGGGTTATGCGTCCGCTCAAGATTTCGGCCCGAACAGTTTTCGGGTCCTGTTTTATGGCATTACGGTCGACAGCACGAACCGCGCCTTGCCATTCCTGGCTGGAGACCTTGGATATATATTGCTGATCGTTGGTGCCTGGCGGCTCCGCGATTATCCCACCGCAATTGCAGTGGCTGTCGCCATGGCCTTGTTCTTTTTCTATCCCTTCCTATTCAACGGCACAGCATCATCGGCTCTCGCTCTTGTTGCGTTCGCGCTTCTCACGGGGCAGATCGGACGCGGTCAGCCCGACCGTGCACCCGACTATCTTTTCATCCTAGCATCACTTCTCACCCTCTTCGGACAAGCATATCGCGATCCCGGAAAATGGGAATTCGTGCTTCTCTGGACTGTTCTGTTTGGCGGCGCCCTAATTATTGCGTTGTCACCATTTACCGCTGATGCGCATCGACCAGCCACCCAAACGAGGAAAGGCAGGCTTGGTCGCTGCTGGCGATACGCGCTGCCGATCGCCGTGATCGTCACCGTCTTCGCCCATGCCGACGGAGATCTGAAATTCGTCGGCAAGTGGCGCAACGTCGTGCCACCGAAACTTTATGATCTCTGGCGCAAAGTGGCCGAGCTGACCCCTCCAAATGCTTTGATCTTTACAGACCAAACCGGTGATCAACCCTCACGCTTTGAAGGATGGAACGATCTTTCCGCTACGGCTGACCGCCAGTTTTATATTTCGAGTTGGTCGGTTTCGCCGCTGCGGTCCGACCCAGCCGCCAGGCAACACCGCCTGGAACTGAATGATGCTGTCATCAGCGGCCGGTTGCGGCCCAACGCGCTCACGCTGCACGGATCGTATGAAGGCTATTTCTTGGCTCTCCGAGCCGAGCGGCAGCCGCCAGAAACGGCAATATCCATCTATAATAATGGCGAATATGCAATTTACAGGCTGCCCTGACCGCATGCGCCGGACCATGCGTCGGCAATGGTGATTTCCAGCGGCCTGTGCTGTCATTTCTCTTTATGTCAAAAAGATCTGAGATGCTGTCGAAATCGATGTCGTCCAAAGAGTGGCTGCCGCCAATGACCTTCAAGGAGGCTATTGGACTCGGTGCCTACCTGGTGCCGCTATCAGCCTGGATACTCGCCAACCCTTCCATCGATGGCGTGGTGGCCGCAAAAGCAATCACCGTTTTGCTCATCCTGGCGGCACCAGTTTTGCTGGTCATGAAACTGCTCTTTGGCAGAATCGGGCCTGCTGAAGTCGCCGTCAGCTTCTCGGTCGGCTTTATTCTGTCCGGCATCGTCTCCATTCTTGCAAGATTGGCGGACTTGCCAGGCTGGACGATGATATTAGCGTTCATTCTTTGCGGCCTTGCTTTTCTGTCGAGGATGCGCCGCGGCGGCGGCGAGCAATCCCTTGTCCGCCAGGAAAGATCAAGTCCAGGGCTTTCGGCATCGATCACGATCGCTGCGATCATTCTGCTTCTGCCGTTATGCGTGGTCCTGGTTCGCGGCGCCCTGGCCGGTACCGGTGCCTTTCCTCCCTTCATCTTCTATACGGATGACGCGACTGACTTGGCGACCATCCGCTCGCTCCTGGCCTCCCCAGCTTTGCCGCCTTATTCGCTGACCTTCGCGGGCGGCATCAAACCCTATCATTTGGGCGTCCTCGAAGCGGTTGCCAATCTGGTGCGGCTGACCGGGATCAAGGCGCATATTGCTCAATTTTATCTCGCTTTTCCGATCATCGAAGGAGGGATTATTGGCGTGGGCTGGATGCTGGTCCGCCGCCTGCCCCGCGGCGTGCCGGTGATTCTCGCCGCCTGTCTCGTCGTCGTCGCCTTCAATCACAATCACGGCGATTTCCGGATCAGCTTCAAAACCGTCAAAGCAATTTTGCAGACGGTGAAACACGGGAGTTTCGCCGCCGAGCCGACTCTCAATTTCCTTGTGGTACATTTGCCAACTGTGGGCGCCCGGATGCTGGCTTGGCTGACAGTTGCCTTGATGCTCTATTGGGAGCGACGCACAGCGCGCGTGCTGAGCGCAGTGCTCGTCGGATGCCTCGCGCCGCTCGACCCCTTCTATTTTATCTCGACCGGGCTGATCCTCGGACTCTGGTGTCTTTACCGTAGCGTGGCCGGGCGGCAGCCGCGGGAGATCCTCCCAGCCGCCGCCGCGCTGATAATCGGTCTCCTCCTGATGACCCTGTCCGGATCTGGCGGGTCCGAGTTCTTCGTGAAGTTTGCTCCTTTCGCCTGCACCTATTGCAGCGAGAACACCGTCGAGATTTCTCGCGACCTGGCATTTGTCGCCATATGCGGCCTGGGGCTAGCCGCATGGTGCTATCGTCACGTGCCTTCCTTTTGCGTGATCTGGTTTATTGCGGCACTTCTACTGCTGCTCGCTGCCAATATGCTCGTCCTAATCTATGCAAATCAGGCAGACCCCAATTTCAACTGGTTCCGGATCGCCTCGGCCGTACCAATGCTGGCTGTTGCCTTCACCGCCGCCATGCTGGCCGAAGCTTGGGGCAAATTGCCCAGAGTCGGCCGGCTTCTGGTGAGTCTCGTCATCGTTGCGGCGACGGCCTTGTCGATCTTGCGCATTCCCGTGGTCGCGGCCCAGGTCACCGCCAATCCCCTACGCGGCGATGACGTGGTCGAAACCACAGCCTTGGCCGCGGCAATGCAGGCGATCCCGCTGCAAAACACCGTCGTCGTGACCAATGATCTACGCTATCCGGTCATTGATTATCGCTACGGCAAGAAGAATACGCTGATTTCCGCCTTGTTCGGCCATCAATGCTATTTCTGCAATGGCGATGGCGAGGCCGAACTTCCCGGTGCCGATCAGCGCCTGAATGAAATCCGCGCCCTGTCAGCCGAACATTGGAGTGCTGCGATTGCCGACCTTGCCAGCAAGAATCATTGGACGCATTTCATCGTTCATAAGGACTGGCGCTACCCTCACGATCTGCCGCTGAAGTGTATCTTCGAGAACGAGCGATATGCCGTTTACGTCTTTTGATGGCCTATCGTTCGAGCCGGAGCAGATCAGAGATTGATTCGCTCCCGCACGTAATAGGGCCGTTTGTCTTGGGATTCGAAATAGGTGCGTACCAGGATTTCCGACATCAAGCCGAGCAGAATGGCCGTGATGCCAATTAGAAAAGCCATGGCAGACAGAAGAGGCAGCGGCGTTTGAATGAGCGATAGGCCCTCGACCAGCTTGAGATAGAGCGCCCAGAGCAGCGTGAGAAACGAGATCGCGACCGACAACATGCCAAAGCCACCGAAGACATAGATTGGCTTTACCAGATGGCGGTCAAGGAACTTAACCACAATCAAATCAAGAATGACCTTGACGACGCGTTCCAGCCCATAGCTGGACTTGCCATGGAGCCGCGGATGATGCCTCACCGGAATCTCAGTGATCTTTGCACCCATCCATGAGGCATAGATGGGAACGAAGCGATGCATTTCGCCGTATAGGCGAACACCTTCGAGAACCGATCGCCGATAGGCCTTCAGCGAGCAGCCGTAGTCGCGCAAATGAACGCCGGAAATGCGGGATATAACGAGATTTGCCACCGAACTGACGAAATTGCGGCGGATGGCAGCATCTTTACGATCGCGCCGCCAGCCGGAAACCACGTCATAACCCTCATCGATCTTGACCAGGAGGTTCGGGATATCCGCGGGATCGTTTTGCAAATCGGCATCGATCGGGATGATGATGTCACCGGTCGAATGATCGATACCGCACATCAAAGCAGCGGTTTGACCCGAATTGCGCTTCAGGTCGATCACCTTGACCTCTGGATGCTGCTCCGCCAGCCGGCGCAACGCTGCCAGGGAACCGTCGCGACTACCATCATTGACCATGATGATCTCATAGCCGCGTTTCATAGGGCGCAGTACTGCATCGAGCCGTTCGAAAAGGAGGGGGATATTCTCCTCTTCATTATAGATAGGCGTGATAATCGAAAGCTTGAGTGCAGAATGTTGGGCCGCCTGCATATCGGTGGATGTTGTCACTATCAAGATGTTGCCTCCCTAACCACTCGGCGCTTTCCCGCTCTCTGCGGCACTATGCTGCCCGGAATGTATTGCTCGACATGAATCGGCACCAGCCGAACTGAAATCCGTTCACGTCCTGGTACCTCAATGCATACGCTTGCGGGCGACCAAGATGACCGGGGTCTCCCAATGCAGGCGCTTCGCAACTGCTAAGCCAAGGGAAACCAGCTTCATCTTGTGCAACAGGCCGACGACGCGGCCGGCCAGAGCAAGCGCACCCCATTTCGGCGTTGCCTGATCGCGGACGCGCTTCTCAAAAGTGGACCAGCCCCAATCGAGAATTTCAATGTCGCGACCGAAGCGGTCCGTCCAGGTTTTCATTTGCGCGTGATCGATCAGATTGAGCGTATCGACGTAGGCAGGGTCGCGGCCCAATAGGCGGGTATAGAGTTTTGCCATCCGTCGTGAAAGATTGGGCCACCAGAGAATACCGTAATGGCCTTCCCACCACGAGCCGTAATTCGGCACAACGATATGCAGCAGGCCGCCTGGCCGCAAGACGCGCATTGCCTCAGCGAGCGTCTTTTCCGGATCTGCCACATGTTCGAGAACGTTCGAACTGTGCACCACATCAAAAGAATTGTCGGCGAACGGCAAAGCCTCGCCCTGGGCATCGAGCACGCAGTCGGCCGGCTGGGCGAAATGATCCAACATCTCGCGACAGACGGACAGATTGGCTGAAAACTCACCCAAGCTCGGCTCGACGCCATATACGTCCAGGCCATAGCCCGCGCGACCGCGCACCACGAAGGCGCCGCAGCCGGATCCGATCTCCAATATCCTTTTACCCTGCAATGCCACCCAGTGGCTCAATGCCTCGATCTGTTCATCAGCTCGGCGGTCGGACAACATGTCCTTGACGATGCTGTCCACCGGCAGTCGGCTGACCCGCCCGGCAAATCCCGAATCGATATACCCCTTTCCTAGCAGCTTCACCCAGTCGGGAAAGCGCGCATCGCATTCGATCAATGGTACTTGTACCTCGTGTCGCAACTCTGATGGCTTTTGCAAGGCGGACCTTTATGTTCGCATCCGGGTCGGCCTGGACAGGTAGCGATCCAGAACCAACCCTGCCCACAGAACGGCACGATGATCCGCAGCTTCCTGCCGATGTTCCTTTGCCAGCTGGGCGAAGTGATTGCAGTCGAGATAGGAATGCAGCACGGATGAGCTGTCCGCTGAGAGCTCGCCATCGGCGAACCACTTGCCGATCGGCACACCGAAGCCCTTCTTCGGCCGGTTCAGGATATGGTCCGGCAGTAACGGCTCAAGAGCGACCTTAAGAATATGCTTCGTCCGGTCGCCGCGCAGCTTGAAGCGGCTGGGGATGCGCCGCACATAGTTGACCAAGTCTAGATCCAGGAAAGGCGCGCGACATTCGACGGAATGCATCATGCTGGACCGATCGACCTTGGTCAGGATGTCATTCTGAAGATACAGGTTGACGTAGAACTGCATCGTTTTGTCGACGAGATTTTCCTGCGGACAGGCATTCCAGGCGGACAAGGCCTCGCTATAAACCTCGTCTAGGTCGATGCGCTGAGTCATCAGTTCGCCCAACTCTTGCGGCGACAGGGGGCCCAGCCAAGCCGCATTCCACATATTGCGGTTATAGTCCAATCCGCGCAGCGTGCGCTTGATTTTGAAATCGAGGCTCATATTGCGATGAGAGACTGGCAGCATCCCAGCCACCAGTCGGATCGGCCGGCGTAGCGGCCTCGGCACCACCGACTCATAAAGCTTGGCCCAGCGTAGAGCACGGAAGGTATCATAGCCGGCAAAGAGCTCGTCACCGCCATCGCCGCCGAGCGCCACCTTCATATGCCGCCCCACATGCCGGAAAAGCAGATAGCACGGCAATAGCGAGGCATCCGCCAGCGGCTCGTCAAGGCGATCGAGCAATTCCGGCAGAAGATGACTGGCCTGGGACAAGGACAGACGCTCAACGATGTGGCGCGCTCCGGTCAGTTGCGCCACTTCCCGAGCATAAGATGATTCATCGAAGCTTTTTTCCTCGAAACCGATATTGAAGCTCGTGATCGGTTCGGACCCGCGCGAGGCGAAATAGGCGATCGCGGAGGAATCGACGCCGCCGCTCAGCAGAATCCCGACTGGTACATCGGCAACCATGCGCTGCCGCACCGAGCGGCCGAGCAGCTCACGGATCGCCTCGCCATATTGAGCTTCGGCGCGATCGGGCGAGGCCGGTTCCTGCGGATCGATCACCAGGGACCAATAGCGACTTACCCGCAAGCTCTTCTGTGCGAGATCATAGATTGCCGAATGCCCCGCCGGCAGTTGCTCGATGCCCTGATAAATCGTGTGGGGCGCCGGAAGGTACCCATGGGCGAAATACTTCTGCACGGCAAGCGGAGAAGTCGCCGGGCGGATGGCGGGATGCGCCAGCAGCACCCGCAATTCGGATCCGAAGGCGAAGAGCCCGTCCCGGCGGTGGAAATAAAGCGGCTTTTCGCCAAAGCGGTCGCGGCTGAGGAAGAGCTGGCCGCGACGGCGGTCCAGGATGGCGAAGGCCCACATGCCATTCAGCTGCTCCACCACGTCCGGTCCCCAAGCTTTGTAGCCCTGAATCACCACCTCGGTGTCGGAATGATCGGTGCGGAAGACATGGCCGGCAGCGATGAGACGCTGCCGCAATTCAGTATGGTTGTAGATCTCGCCATTGAAAACGATGCCGATCTCGCCGGTTTCATCCCACATCGGCTGATTGCCGGTGCCGAGATCGACTATAGATAGGCGCCGATGCACCAGATGGATGCCCTGATCGGGATCTATCCAGAGGCCGATTCCATCTGGGCCGCGATGCGGCATGACTGCCGCCATCGCTTCCGCAACCGCCGGCGCATGGTTACCAATAAAACCGCCGATGCCACACATCGAATCGCATTCACTAAGTTAACTTATTGATCCAATTGATAATTCGCATTACTATGCCGTGCCGACGCGGGCCATATGGGTTATAATTCATTGCGCATTAATAGTGCTGGCATAGTTCGGCGCAATAGGCCATTTGTCTTCCGGAAAAAAAATAGGTCGGCATCTGATATTAGATGGCTCAAAAGCGACGCCTTTTATTGATCAATTATGAATTTCCGCCGCTGGGCGGGGGTGCCGGCACCGCGACTCTCAACATAGCGCGTGAACTGACGGCGCTTGGCGCCGAGGTGACAGTATTAACTTCTGCCTTTGCCGGCCTTCCCAAGCGGGAAATGATGCATGGTTATGAGGTGATCCGCATCCCGACGTTACGCCGGCGAAAGGACCGCTGCAGCGTCGTCGAAATGACGGTCTTCATCATTTCCGCCGCCTTTCATTGCCTGCCCATTGCGCGTGGCATACGTGCTGATATCGCCATCGTGTTCTTTAGCATTCCCTGCGGGCCGATCGGCTATCTGCTGAAACGCATACTCGGCCTGCCTTACATCGTGTCGCTGCGAGGCGGCGACGTGCCCGGATATCTTGGCAAGGAATTGGCCTTCTATCATTGGCTCACCGCCCCCCTAACGCGTCTGGTCTGGCGCCAGGCGGCCCATGTCGTCGCAAACAGCGGCGGCCTGCAGCAACTGGCCCGACAGGCCCTCCCCGAGATCAAGATCGAGGTCATTCCAAATGGCGTCGATTTGAACAGTTTTGTTCCCGCCCAACATCCTGCCAGCGGCGGCCCGCTCGCGCTACTCTCTGTCGGGCGCTTACATGTCCAGAAGGGGCTGGACGTGCTGTTGCAGGCGATGGCAAAGCTGCCGCCCCAACTTCGCGATGCGTGCCGCCTCATCCTGGTAGGCGATGGGCCAGAACGCGGCCCGCTGCAGGAATTGGCCAGCCAGCTCGGCCTCTCCCAGCTCATTGAGTTCCGTGGCTGGGTCGATCGCGCCGAGATCGCCGCCATCTATGCTGCAGCAGATTTATTCGTCTTCCCATCACGGGACGAAGGCATGCCGAATGCCGTCTTGGAGGCAATGGCTTCGGGCCTGCCGATTGTCGCGACGCGGATCAGCGGAAGCGAGGAACTCGTGGTCGAGGGTGGAAACGGCCTGCTGGTCGAGGTAGATGACGCCGAGGCCCTCGCCGCCGCGCTGGGCCGCTTGATCGAGAACGCTTCCCTGCGGATGCAAATGGGTCACGCCAGCCGGCAGCGGATCGAAGAGCGATATTCCTGGCCGCTAACGGCGAAGGCCTATTATGACATGGCAGCGGCCTCGGGACTGGCAACCGGGCGTGTCGACCAGATCCTTGACACACAGTAACATCCAGCAACACCAAGCTTCGAAAGCACCGCAGGACCTCGAGACGCAGATCATGGCAACAGCATTCGATTTCGGCGCCAACTGGCTGAATTTTTCACGGCATGCTCTGGACGATACGAAAGTCGTACAGGCGAAGGAGGATTTCCGGCGCCTGATGGGGCAGGTCGATCTCGCCGGCAAGAGCTTTCTCGATATCGGCTTCGGTCAGGGTCTGTCGCTTTTCGTGGCGGCCGAACAAGGGGCAAAGCCTCATGGCTGCGACATCAATCCGCGCTGCGCCGAAGCAACGGCGAATACCGCGCGGTTCTTTCCGTCCGTCGCGCCGGATGCGCCGAAGATAACGGTCGGGTCGATCCTGGACCCGAATGTCGTCGGGACCCTGCGGGCTAATGTCGGAGGCGCGGGCTATGACATTGTCCATTCCTGGGGCGTCTTGCATCATACCGGCGACATGAAGCGCGCGATCGCCAATGCCGTGTCGCTGGTACGGCCGGGGGGCTATTTCGCGTTGGCGATCTATAACCGACATATTACTTCCCCCGTCTGGGTAGCGATCAAGTGGTTCTACTGCAAATGTCCCGCCTGGATGCAGCGAGTGCTAATTGGCCTGTTCTATCCCATCATCTGGCTAGCCAAATTGGCGGTGACCGGTGAAAACCCGTCCACGCAAGATCGTGGCATGGATTTCTATTTCAATGTGGTCGACTGGGTCGGTGGCTATCCCTATGAATATGCAAGTATTGACGAAGTGAGGGCGCTGGTTGAGCCCTACAACTTCGATTGCATTACGACAATTCCCGCACAAGTCCCGACGGGCTGTAATGAGCTCCTTTTTAAATCGACAACCAAACAGTAACTTTCTTCAGGTTATGCATTACAGATCGCTTGGCCTTTTCGGAGTTGAATGAGGTGAGCCGGTAGGCAGCATATGAAACTTGGATATCTTAGTGGCTGGCGGCTTCAGCTCGTCCCGACTTCGATGGACCACCATCTCTCGTTTTCAAAGCGTGGGACGAAATAGCGATGAGTGTGTGAAGCCCGAGGATGATTTAGATGGCGATTCGATTCAACAAGCCGTTCCTCGTCGGCAAGGAGCTTGAAAACCTCCGGCATAGTCTGGAGGGACTGCATTTATCAGGCGACGGCCCATTCTCGGAAAAATGCCATAAATGGCTGGAGCGCCACTATGGATGCACAGCGCTCCTGACCCATTCTTGTACGGCAGCATTGGAAATGGCCGCGATCCTGGCCAACATCGGGCCTGGTGACGAAGTCATCATGCCGTCCTATACCTTCGTTTCGACAGCAAATGCCTTTGTCTTGCGCGGTGCGAGGCCAGTATTTGTCGACATCCGACCGGACACGCTCAACATCGACGAAAGACTTTTGGAACAGGCGCTCTCGGCGCGGACGAAAGCCATTGCTGCCGTTCACTATGCCGGTATCGGCTGCGACATGGAGTCCATTCTGGCTTTCGCTGCACAGCGTGGCCTAACGGTAATCGAGGATGCAGCACAGGCCTACCTTTGCACCTATAAAGGACGACCATTGGGACGCCTTGGCGCAACTGGCGCGCTGAGTTTTCATGAGACGAAGAATGTTGTTTCTGGCGAAGGCGGTGCGCTTCTGATCAATGACGAGACCTTGGTCGAGCGAGCGCATATCATCCGCGAAAAAGGCACCAATCGCACGCAGTTCCTGCGGCGCGAAGTTGCCAAATACGAGTGGCTCGATATCGGATCGTCCTATTTGCCGAGTGACCTGATCGCGGCCGTCTTGCTGGCGCAGTTGGAAGAGGCGGAAGCGATTATCGCGAAACGTCGTCTTGCTTGGCAGCATTATCATGAGGCGCTCGCGCCGCTCGAGAACGAAGGTCTGCTGCGACGACCCACCGTACCCGCCGATTGCCAACATAATGGGCATATCTATTACATTATCCTACGGGATGTGGAAATCACCCAGAACCTGCTGCGCGATCTCCGTAATCAAGGTATCGGCGCAACAACACATTATATTCCCCTTCATTCGGCACCGGCGGGCCTCCGCTATGGCCGAGTGGCGGGAAGCATGGAGATCACCGACCATGTTGGTACTTGCCTGGTTAGGCTGCCGTTACATGCAGCGATTAGCAAAGAGGAAATCAATCGGGTGGCTGAAGCCGTAACTGCGCAACTTTCCGATAAGCGCTCGAAAAGATCGTGACCGATAGACCGAACTGATGAAACGCTGCCTTACCTGTTTAGCTGAATTTTCCGGGCCAGCTTGGATCTGCCCGCATTGCGATAGCGCACCTCAATCTATCGGTGGCGTACTCGCCTTCGCCCCTGAGCTCGCACTCGAGAATGATGGCATGGCGCCGGATGCGCACCACGCGCTTGATCAGGTACAGCATCGTAGTTTCTGGTTTCGATCGCGCAGCCGATTGTTGGTCGAAATGGCTCGACGCTACTTCCCAGAGACAAGGGCCCTCCTCGAGATCGGCTGTGGCACCGGCTACGTGCTGTCAGCCTTGGCAAAGGCCTTGCCGCATGCTCGCATTGTCGGTAGCGAGATATATGCGAATGGCCTCGATTACGCGAAACGTCGCCTGGATAGTAGAGCTGAGTTGTTCCAAATGAACGCTGAAGCAATTCCCTTCGTCAGCGAATTCGATCTGATTGCCGCTTGCGATGTGCTGGAGCATGTAGAGAACGATAGGCATGTCTTGTCAGAGATATATCGTGCGTTGCAACCTGGCGGCGGCATTATTCTAACGGTACCTCAGCATCCGTTCCTCTGGAGTCAGAGCGATGAGATCGCTTGTCATAAACGACGCTATCGCACCAAGGAGCTTCGCGAGAAAGCCCGAGAAGCCGGCTTCACGATTTTACGTGACACGTCCTTCGTCACGATGCTGCTCCCGATCCTCGTACTTCAACGTCTAACGAAGGGCCGCCGCAAGGACTACGATACTGAAGCCGAGTTCTCTCTCCCGAGATGGCTGGACCACGCTCTGGAAAAGCCTATGACCTTCGATAGACAGTTGATCAAGCTGGGAATAGAGCTACCTGCGGGCGGCAGCCGTATGATTGTGGCAATCAAACGCAAAGATAGTTAGACGTTTCGATTAAATTGACGCGAAGCTGATGATGACGATGACTGAAAACGAGCGGGCAAAAACGCTTTCGATCATCCAGTCAAATTATATCCCGTGGAAGGGATATTTTGACATGATACGTCAATCCGACGTTTTAGTGCTTTTCGATAATGTGCAATCCACAAAAAATGATTGGAGAAATCGAAATCGCATCAAGTCTGCCAATGGAGAAGTCTGGCTGACGATCCCAATCCATCACTCTCTGGGCAAACGGATAAGCGAGGTAACTGTCGCCGACAGGAAATGGGCTCGTCGACATTTCCGGACTATCGAACAATCGTACACGCGCGCGCCCTACATGGCGAAATATCGTGATTGGCTATATGATCTCTACAATCGCGCCGCGGAGCTTCAGACGCTATCATCGATTAATAGACTTTTTCTGTATGCAATCCTTGAGAAGTTAAAAATAGAGACGCAAGTGGTGGAAGCCGCAGACGTGCTTCCCGTTGAAGAGCTGGACGCACTTTCCCCAACAGCTCGTCTCGTCGCGATTGCTAGGAAACTCAGAGGCAGGACCTATATTTCCGGACCCGCCGCCCAGTCTTATTTGGACGAGATAAGTTTTAGAGAGGCCGGTATTTCCGTAACGTGGATGCGTTATGAGGGGTTCCCACAGTACCCACAGTTACATGGGCAGTTCCGGCATGACGTTTCGGTCATAGATTTGCTTCTCATGACCGGCCCGGAAGCACAGCGATATCTAGATCGCGTTGACCCTGTCGATAGCATGAATGAATAAATAAATGATGCCGATCGAAGCCAATACTTTTTATTCGGATACAAGCGGCGACACTCCCGCCATAAGCGTTGTGACATCGGTTTATCGCTCGGAAAGCTTTTTACCTTCTTTTATCGAGCAGATAGAAAGTACTATCCGCGAGATCGGCATTGCGAAATACGAGCTGATTTTCGTTAACGATGGCTCTCCTGACGCGTCACTTGAGTACTTGGTGGAGGCCAGAGAGCAAAATCAACGCATAAAGATCGTCGACCTGTCTCGGAATTTCGGCCATCACAAGGCCCTCATCGCCGGCCTTGCCCATGCGAGAGGCGAACTGACCTTCTTGATTGATTGCGATCTTGAAGTCGCCCCCAATGTTCTTGAACAATTCGTCTCAACGATGAAGAGAAATGATGTCGATGCCGTCTACGGCTTTCAAGAACAACGCAAGGGAGGTATCTGGGAGCGCGTGACGGGCCAAACCTTTTGGTGGTTATTCAATCAGCTGAGTCATACCGCCATACCGCCAAATGTCTTAACTGAACGCTTACTAACGCGGCGTTACGTTGACGCCCTACTTTCATTAGGTGACCGTAATATTTTTCTTGGCGGTATGATGTACTGGTCAGGCTTTGCGCAGTTGGGGATTCCTATTCGGAAGTCGCAGCGCCAATCCAAATCTTCGTATTCATTCATCAAGAAACTTTCGATTTTTACCGAAGCTATAACATCGTTTTCGGCGGCCCCGCTCCACGCAATATTATTGCTCGGCGTCCTCATAACGTCGGGCGCCTGTCTGGCGGCAATTTACCTCGTATTTCTGAAACTGGCGTCACCTGCTCAGATCGTTAGCGGCTATACATCTCTAATGTTGGCCGTGTTGGGCATGGGTGGTCTCGTCGTCACCGTTCTCGGCGTCGTAGGATTGTATGTATCGCACATTTTTGTCCAAACCCAGAATCGACCATTATATATCGTGCGTCGCTTTTTAGACTGAACCCATGGGATAACGAATGGCTAACCTACTCGATTCATTCATCCCCGCGTATAGACCCGAATTCCCCTATGCGCTCGATAATGAGATCATGCTTTCTTGGTACCCAAACCGCATTTTGGAGTTGCATCAAAATCGGGGAAGCTTGCTGGAATTCGGGCTTGGCCACGGCTACACGACGAAAATATTCAGTGAGCATTTTGCCCGCCATCTGGTCATTGATGGTTCAGGTTCAGTAATCAGACAATTTCGGGAACAATACCCGGACTGCAAAGCCGATATCCAAGAAGCTCTTTTTGAAACTTTCCAAACGACGGAGAAATTCGACGTCATCGTTATGGGTTTCATTCTGGAACATGTCGATTCTCCACAGCGGATATTGGGACATGCCAAGCAATTTCTGCGGCCAGGGGGCAGATGCTTCATTGCCGTACCTAACGGCGAATCGCTGCATCGGCGCATCGGCAAAGCAGCTGGGCTGCTTGACGACATGATGAAGCTTGGTGCAGGTGATATTGCGCTAGGACATCAACGGCAATACTCACGGGAGGTGCTTCAGCAGGAACTTACATCCGCTGGCTACCGCACAGTCCATTGCGAGGGGATTTTTTTGAAACCCTTAACGACGTCCCAGCTCACGACCTTACAGCTCAACAAAGAAATTCTGACCGCTTTATGCACCGTCGGCATCAACTATCCCGAGCTCTGCTGCGGATTGCTCGTCGAAGCAGAGATTCGATGGAGACCTTAGTCATCGGTAGCACGTCCACGATTGGTCGAGCTATTGCGGAAGCTTGCGCTGAATTCGGCCCTGTGGAAATGGCCGGCAGACGGCAAGCTGATGTTTTTGTGGATCTTTCGGAAAGCAATGCCGTCCCTGCAATAGACACCACTTATGATGTCGTCATTCATGCAGCGGCGGATTTCGGCGGTGCCGCTGATGCCGATATTGTCAGAGCCGAACAAGTTAATGCTATCGGCACTCTAATGGCTTGCCGCGCTGCCCGCACCGCGCGAGCACGGCATTTCATTTTGATTTCCTCGATATCCGCTGAATATCTGGAAGATCACCACTATTTCGATATTTACGCGCTTTCAAAGCGGCATTCGGAAGATCTCGCGGCTTTTTATTGCCGACGGTACAATATCAACATAACGATTTTGCGACCAACGCAGATTTACGATGAAGCGGATAACTGCAGTAAGCATCAGCCGTTGTTTTACACCATTGTCGATCGAGCTTTTGTAGGCGATGATGTTCATATATATGGCACCCGCGATACCCGACGTAACTATCTTTTTATTGGCGATCTCGCTTTTACCGTAAGCCAAGTGGCCAAACAATCGATAACGGGAACATTCGCCTGCGCTCATCCTGACACACCATCCTCAACCGAGATCGCCTCAACCGCCTTCGACGTTTTCAAACGCGGCGGCTGCGTTCGCTTTCTAGCCGATAAGAACGACATTCCACATACGCCTTCGCCGACGGATTTCGAAATTTACAAACGAATCGGATACTGGCCAACCGTTAACCTCAGAGAGGGGTTAACGCGTATCAGGGATTTTCGCGAGAAGGGCCTATGACGAAAATACTGGTCACCGGAGTTGGCGCTATCATCGGCTATGGTATTCTACGATCCTTAAGAAAAGCTCGACCGAATTCACATCTGGTGGGCATAGATATTTATGATGATGCCGTCGGCCAGGCTTGGTGTGATCAATTCATACAGGCAGTGCCAACAGCATCATCGGATTATGTGAACTGGCTCGTCGACCTTGCGTGGCAAACAAAAATCGATTTGATTATGCCGGGTATCGAGCAGGATGTGCACCGGCTATCCGACGCACGGGATTACCTGAACAGTCAAAAAGTTCAAGTGTGCCTCAACGACGCGAATCTTATCGATTTAACGCGTGACAAATGGTCCACGTTCGAAGCGTTGAGAGATATTGACGAGGCGTGTCGGATTCCGAGTCTCGCAAGTGGTGGTTTCGACGAGCTTGTGGAAAATCTAGGTTTTCCCTTTATCCTCAAACCTCGCCGGAGCTATGCATCCAAGGGCCTTCTTCAGATCGCCGATCGGGAGATATTCGAGCGGCATGCGCATAAGTTAGGAACAGAGCTAATCGCACAGCCCATCGTCGGGTCTGACGACGAAGAATATACGGCTGCCGTTTTCGGTGATGGGACTGGCAGGGCCTGCGCATCGATCACCTTGCAGCGCCGACTGGCGGCGGATGGTTCGACCAATAAGGCATGGGTTCGCGACCTGCCCGATCTAAATAATGTCATTGATCGCCTGATGGCATACTTCAAACCAATCGGCCCTACCAATCTTCAATTCCGCCGCACCGTAGATGGCTGGAAGCTGCTGGAAATAAACCCACGCATTTCGTCGGCGACTTCCATCAGATGTGCATTCGGCTTCAATGAAAGCTTAATGAGCGTGGAGTATTTCCTCGAAGGGAAAATACCAACGCAGCCACTTGTCCGCCCGGGTTACGCCGTGCGCTACATAGAGGATATTGTCTTTTATGATCGGGATAATTTCTGACATCCATGGGAACTATCCAGCGCTGCAGGCGGTGCTCCGCGCGCTGGATTTGCAAAATATTGTCCGCATCTATTGCCTAGGTGACGTTGCCGGATACTATTGCCAGATCAACGAATGCTGCGCCCTGCTTCGCAAGCGGGAAATCCCGACTTTGATGGGCAACCATGATTGGTATCTGACAAGTGGCAATTACTGCCCCCGCTCCCGCAGCGCGAATGATTGCCTCGACTACCAACGGAAAAACATCGATCGGGAGCATCTTGACTGGCTTTCCAAAGCCACGCTTCGCATGCAAATAGACGATGCAATTGACTGCGTGCACGGAGGATGGGACGACCCGCTGGATGAATATGTCATTCCGTCGGAAGGCTATTTCGGTCGCTTTCCATTCTCCTTATTCCTCTCCGGGCACACCCATGTACAGGGAATATGGAAGGGATCAGGCAAGACGTATTGCAATCCCGGATCTGTCGGCCAACCCCGGGATGGCGACCCTCATGCGGCATTCGCCACCTGGGACGGCGCCAATTTCAACCTTCACAGGGTCGCATACGATATCGACGACGTCGCAGAAGCGATGACAGCAGCAGGCTTTCCCGCATATTACCACGAAAACCTGAGAAATGGCCTCCGCATCGGCGGAACTCTATCGAAATCGCCATTCACCGCAGCAATTAGCTAGTGATCATCTTCTGAAGATAGCTGGCATATTCGCCGTTACGCATCTGGCGACTCAGCGCCAGGAGGGCATTCGCTGAAATGAATTCCATGCGATAGGCGGCCTCTTCGGGGCAAGCGATCTTTAATCCTGTGCGCTGCTCCATGACCATGACGAACTGGCTAGCTTCGAACAATGTCCCAGGCGTGCCGCCATCTAACCAGGCGCTGCCACGACCAAGCATCTCAGCACGCAGCTTGCCGCGTTCCATATAAACACGATTCAGGTCAGTGATTTCGAGCTCGCCGCGAGGTGACGGCTTGAGTGCTTTGGCTATCTCGAGTACATCGGCATCATAAAAATAAAGCCCAGGAACAGCCAAATTACTTCGTGCTTTCTGGGGCTTCTCCTCGAGAGAGAGAACTGCTCCCTCGCCATCGAACGTTACGATACCAAAGGCTTCCGGCTGTTGCACCGGATAGGCAAAGATTGTGGCTCCATCCCGGCGCCCAATTGCTCGCTGAAACTGCGAGGAAAGGCCAGTCCCGTAGAATAGATTATCGCCGAGAATTAGCGCGGTCGGATGTCCGACAATAAATTTCTCAGCAATGATGAAAGCCTGAGCGATGCCCTCTGGTGCAGGCTGTGCGGCATAATCGATCCGGATGCCCCACTGACTTCCATCGCCAAGACAGGATTGGAATTGTGGCAGGGCTTGCGGGCTGGAGATAAGGACGAATTCACGAATCCCGGCCAACATGAGCGTGGTCAATGGGTAATACACCATCGGCTTGTCATAGACCGGCAGGAGCTGCTTATTCACGGCGACGGTCAACGGATAGAGCCGCGTGCCGCTACCACCGGCCAGGATGATGCCCTTCCAGCTTTTCTTCTCACCCGGCATGCCGCCGATCCTTCCGATCCTGTGCAAAAACACTTAACCCCAATCTGCCCCCGTCATATCGCTGCTCGCGATGACGCATCCACCAGCTTCGGTTTTCCAGATACCACGCAACCGTCTGCTTTAAGCCACTGGAAAGCGTCTTGCTCGGTGACCATCCCAGTTGGTTGCGAATCTTCGAATCGTCGATCGCATAACGCAGATCATGTCCGGGCCGGTCAGCGACAAAGCGGATGAGCTTCTCATGGGGGAGATGCAGTGATTCGCACAAACTCGTATCGAGCAGCGAACAAATGTCACGCACCAGATCGATGTTCCGCCGCTCCGCCCGGCCGCCGATATTATAGGTCTCGCCGGGGCGCCCACGACTTAGCACACAGCACAGGGCATCGGCATGATCTTCGACAAAGAGCCAGTCACGCACATTCTCACCGGCGCCATAAACAGGCAGGTCCTTCCCTTCCAATCCGGCGATGATCATCGTTGGAATGAGTTTTTCCGGAAACTGATAGGGGCCATAATTGTTTGAGCAATTGGTGACGATGACCGGCAATTGGTAAGTCGAATGCCATGCACGTGCCAGGTGATCGGATGCTGCCTTGCTCGCTGAATAGGGCGAATTCGGCCGATATGGGGTTTCTTCGCTGAACAATCCGGTTGTGCCAAGACTGCCGTAAACTTCGTCGGTCGAGACATGCAAAAAACGGAAACGTTCGGCCTCTCCCGCTGGCAGATTGCGCCAATAGGCATGGGCCGCATGGAGCATGTTGAAGGTACCAAGGACATTGGTCCAGACAAAAGTTTCCGGCGAATCGATCGACCGGTCGACGTGGGATTCAGCCGCGAGATGAACGACGCCGTCGGGTCGGAATTTTTCAAAAACCGAGGTCACTGCTCCGAGGTCATTGATATCGACTTGGTGGAAAACATAATGCGGATCTGATGCGATCGCCGCGACATTAGCGATATCGCCGGCATAAGTGAGTTTGTCAATATTGGCGACGCGCCGCCCGTCCCGGCCGACGAGCCGGCGGACAAGTGCGGAACCGATGAAACCGCATCCACCGGTGACGAGAATGCGTTCATGATGAGTATCCGCCGTCATTTCTATCGCCCCTCCCCCTTCCAGCAGTTAAGCACGCGCAACAACGATGAGGCCGCAGATGACCAAACCGATCCCGGCCAGTTGCATCGGCTTGATCGTTTCATGCAGAAGCATCGCACTGAGGACGACGACCAAGATAAAGGCCAGACTGGTGAAGGGATAGGCCACACCGAGCGGGAGGCGCGTCATCGCTGCCATCCAGGAAAAACCGGCGAGAAGGGCCCCCAACAGGCCGCTCAGTACCCAAGGGTCGAGGAAAATTTTGGCTAAGAAGACAAGCTTATCGCTGAGGCCGCTACCTATGGCGCCCGCCTGCAGGACCCGCATTTTGATGATAATCTGCCCGTAGACCGTCAGCAGTACCGTGACGGCAACCGCGGCCCACGCCCCCACCAAGCTCATATCGTACCGACTTCCATGTCCGCATCAGTGTCCGCTGAGCATGATGCGGGACCCCGTTATAACAAATTGCCCGTACTTTACTTAAAGCTTTGATATTAACAAAGATTTTCTGCCAATCCCCCGCAAACCCCGGCGCAGCCGACTTTAAGAACTACCCTATTGGTTTTACAGGGAAAATTCTGTCAAAAATTTCTCCGGATTGCCTAGCATAATCGCTAGCAGCGGGAAGCATTCAACCCGCGTGGCGAGCTGGGGATGTTGATTCACTGCGGATTTGGCAAGCGCCACCACGCGAGTCCTTGTTTCCATGATCGCGCTTGGCCGCCATCTTTTGTCATCTCGGTGCGCTGGGCTCATGCGGCTGTTTATGCCTTTCTCGGCGGCCGCTTGGCGCCGGAGGAGATGTTCAGTGCCACAGCGGCGCGAATAAGCGTTTTGAAGGCTGATTCATCGATCTTGTCGCCTTCATGGAGATCGATGGCCCGGCGGGTATTGCCCTCGAGGCTGGCATTGAAGAGGCCGGACGGGTCCGCCAAGGCAGCCCCCTTGGCGAAGGTGAGCTTGGCGGTCGTCTTGTAGGTCTCGCCGGTGCAGATGATGCCGGCATGCTCCCAGACCGGCACGCCGCGCCACTTCCAGGTCTCGACCACCTGAGGATCCGCCGCCTGGATGAGCGCCCGGACCCGCGCCAGCATCTCGCCGCGCCAATCCGCGAGCTCCTCGATACGCGCATCGATCAGCTGAGAGGGCGTGTTTTCTTCTTTTGCCGCCACCGCGCCGGTCCTTGCTTTCTGCATCGCTGTTGTTGCCGCCTTGGCCCTGCCGCCTAGCGCCAGTGCAAGACGATACCGGTGACGGCGCAAACGAACAGCAAGACGCAAACGGTTGCCTGAATGGCGAAGCCGGGCAGCCGCTTTTCCACGGCTTTGCTATAGCCGATATAGTACCAGACACGCCCGCCGATCCAGACAAGGCCGAGCACCGCGGCGCCGATGTCGTTCAGGTAAACCGCGCAAAGCCAGAGCGGCACCAGGAAGATCGGCATCCATTCGAGCATGTTCATCTGCACGCGGAAAACCCGCTCGAAATCGGGGTTGCCTGCGGTTGCCGGAAGTTTCACGCCGAACCGGCCGCGCGCCGCCGCGATGCGTGTCGCCACGAAGAAATAAAAGAGGACGGCAAGCAAGGTGACGATCGCGGTGTAATGCGGCATGGCGATATCCTATGCGGCGACGACTTGAAGTCGCCACGCTACCGTCGCCATCCAGCAGCAGCAATGGGGATTTTAAGGCTGCATTGTTACTCTTCCGAGGCGCAAGTGGCCGCAATCTCGCGGCTGCGGCGCAGGTCCGCCACAAACGACTCATAAGCCACCTCCTTCGCCGCATCCGGAAGGCGCAGCATATAAGCCGGATGGAGGGTGATATAACCGCGCCAGCTCCTGAATACGGCCTCGCCACGTGAGCTTGTGATGGGCATCGCCTTGCCGGTGAGTGCAAAGGCCGCCGTGCCGCCAAGCGCGACGACCAGCCGAGGCTTCACGAAGTCGAGTTCCTTCAACAACCACCATCGATAATGCTGCACCTCTCCTGTGGTCGGCTTCTGGTGGATGCGGCGCTTGCCGCGCTGCTCGAATTTGAAATGCTTCACGGCATTGGTGAGATAGCTTTTGCCGCGATCGATGCCGGCATCCTTCAGGGCACGGTCCAGCAACTGGCCGGCAGGTCCGACGAAAGGCCTGCCCTGCAGATCCTCGTGATCCCCAGGCTGCTCGCCGACAAAAGCGATCTCCGCCGCCATTGGCCCTTCGCCCAGAACCGCGCGCGTCGCGCCGGGCACGAAGGGCGCCGTCCCCGCAATGATGCGGTTCAGCGCCTCAAGGCTCTGCGGCGCCTGTTTGGCCATGGCGGCGACGGCTTTCGCTGGCGACCGCTTGAGCGGCAAAGCGACCTCGTTCTCCAGCATGGTTTTGACTCGCGCTTGTGCCGATTGTACGAGATGCGGGATGGCCGCCGTCTCCGGCATTGCGTGCCAATATTTCTTCGGCATGTGGCCGCGCATGACGGTGGTATTAAGGCGCGCCGGGTTGAAGGTGCTCTCGTAATAGCCACGCCAGCCGGATTCGACAGGGTCGCTGTCCGGCGCGTCCTGCCGCTCGGCGGCGGTACCTATGGTGAGCTCAACTCCATCCCAATACAGCGACCCGACGGGTGTCAGGATCGACCAGGTCAAGGCGCGAAACCGGTCGACGAAAAACGGCGCCGCCGCTTCGAGGATGAAGTGGTCGGGCTCGAACCAGGCAATGAAGCGCTCACCGCCCTCCGGCGTCTCGGTGCGGCGGAAGCGCAGAAAGGCATGCATCTTGTGGAGGTCGCGCGCGACCGTCTTGCGCATCCGCTCGAGACGATGGACGAGCGGATCACTCGCGACGTCCAGCAAGGCCCGCTCGCCGTGCAGCACCCGCCAGATCAGCGCATAAAGCAGCGCGTATCGCTCGGGGTCGCGATGGCAGATGACGGCTTCAATCAGCGCGGTCATCGCGCGCGGCAAAGCGACCGGCGCGCCCTGCCCGTTCTCGGCACACTCCTCGGCCTCAATGCTGCTCGTGCTCTCACTCCCGATGCCGCCGAAAAGATCGGGCGCGTCACCCGTATCCCAGATGACATCCTCCGGCAGCACCCCAGCGGCGACGAGCCTTCGGACCGCAAGGCGAAAGCCGGCGAGATCCGCGCCGGGCTTGAGCGCGATGCGGGATCCCACCATCAGAAGAGGCTCAGCTGTGCCGCCGGTTCAACGAGCTGCTCCCGCAAATCCAGGCGGTCGATGAGGCCGGCCGGCGTATGGTCCGCCGCGACCAGGAAGGCGCGGGCGCGCTTGAGCCCGGTGGTGAGCCGTGCCAGGTCTTCCATGCGCAGCGCCACATGGCGGCGCGCGCTCAGGATCTTGTCGACAGCCCGGCTGCCGAGACCCGGCACGCGCAGCAGCATCTCCCGATCGGCGGTGTTGATATCGACGGGAAAGCGGTCGCGGTTCTTCAGCGCCCAGGCCAGCTTGGGATCGATATCGAGCGGCAGCATGCCGTTCTCGCCGCCGGCGGCAATCTCCTCGACCGAAAAGCCATAAGAGCGCAGCAGCCAATCGGCCTGATAAAGTCGGTTCTCCCGTTGCAAGGGCGGCGGCTTCAACGGCAGATGCGCGCTCGCCTCCGGGATCGGGCTGAAGGCGGAATAATAGACGCGTTTCAGCGCGTAGTTACGATACAGGCTGTCGCTGGTTTTCAGGACATGCGCATCGGTGCTGTCATCCGCGCCGACGATCATCTGGGTGCTTTGCCCGGCCGGCGAAAAATGCCGGCGCTCATCGCGCGCCTGGACGATGCGCTCATGCATCTGTCCCATGGCCGTGGCGATGGTGGTTTCGTTCTTCTCCGGCGCGAGGCGCGCAAGGCCCTGTGCGGTCGGCAGCTCGATATTGATCGACAGCCGGTCGGCCCAGAGCCCGGCCTGTTCGATCAACCACGGATCGGCCTCCGGTATCGTCTTCAGATGGATATAGCCGCGAAAGCCGTGCTGCTGGCGCAAGGTCTTCGCGACCAGGATCAGTTGCTCCATCGTGTCATTGGGCGTCCGCACAATGCCCGAGGACAGGAACAGGCCTTCGATGTAATTCCGTTTATAGAATTCCACCGTGAGCTGGACGACCTCCTCCGTGCGAAAGCGCGCCCGCTTGACGTTCGACGATCGCCGGTTGATGCAATAGGCGCAATCGAACAGGCAATAATTGGTCAGCAGGATCTTGAGCAACGAGACGCAGCGCCCATCGGGCGTATAGGCATGACAAATCCCCATGCCGGTGGTCGATCCCAGCCCCGCCTTATCGGCTGGGGACGCATCGTTGCTGCGCCGCTTTGCGCCTGACGAGGCGCAAGAGGCATCATACTTCGCTGCGTCAGCCAGGATCCGGAGCTTCTTGGTCAGGGCTTCATCCATCGAGTTATGTTCGCTATTTGTTCTATCCATGTCAATTCACATCCGTGTAGGTAGCGTCACCTGCCCGCTAAACGGGAAACGCAAGCCGAATTGATTGCCGGAAGCGACCGGATATCCGTTTTGCAAACCCAAGCGATGCTAACTGCGATAGTTTAGACCGGTTCCCGTGACACCTCGTCGGCCGCGGTACAGCGATACGGGATGGGACACGGAGGAGACTCCATCGCGACCGCGCGGACCCCGGCCCGCGGAACACGGATTACCGGGACTTGAGCGATCCAGGGAAAAGCCCGACAGGCGGCCGCTCAAAGGCGCATGATCAAGCACTTCGAGCCTCAACGGGCGATCGACGACGGAGGTCAGTCATGGAATTCAATCAGTCACATACTGCTGTTGTCTTCATTGACCCGCAGAACGACGTGCTCAGCGAGCATGGGAAGAACTGGGCGGCGGTCGGTCCAAGCGTCACCGAGAACAGGACCGTCGAGAATATGGAAGAGATATTCGCTACGGCACGGGACGAAGGGTACCTGGTTTTCATATCCCCCCATTATTTCTATCCGACGGACGACGGATGGAAATTCAATGGCCCGCTCGAATCCGATGAATTCAAAACGCGCACCTTTGCCCGTAGCGGACCGCTCGATCTGACTGGACACGAGAATTCCGGCGCCGATTGGCTGGACCGATTCAAGCCGTACATCAACGATGGGAAAACCATTGTCGTCAGCCCGCATAAGGTATTCGGACCGCAGACAAATGATCTTGTGCTTCAACTTCGAAAGCGGGGTATTTCGAAGATCATCCTGGGTGGGATGCTGGCGAATATGTGTGTCGAGTCCCACCTGCGCGAGCTCCTGGAGCAAGGCTTCCAGGTAGCCGTCGTCAAGGATGCGGTTGCCGGGCCTCGTCATCCGGAATGGGGTGACGGCTACGAGGCCGCGATGATCAACTACCGGTTCCTTGCGCATGCCGTCTTGTCGACCGCCGATGCGGTTGCCGCGATGAGGTCAGTGCGCGGCGAGGACCGGCTCGCGCAGTTTCCCGCGTAAAGGCCTTTCGCGGAGAATTCCAAGGTACCAGGAAACACGAACCTACGAAGCTGATGGACTCACAATGCGCGGCTACCCGGTGTTCGCGCCAGTTCCTGGCTCACGCGATGACGCGCGCGAAGGAGCTCGCTGCGCCCGGGCTAGGCCACCCCTTGCTTGCGACCTTCACGGTCAGGGACGCGTCATCGAGAACCGGCAATAGGCGCAATCGAACAGGCAATAATTGGTCAGCAGGATCTTGAGCAAAGACACGCAGCGCCCATCGGGCGTATAGGCATGACAAATCCCCCATGCCGTTGGTCGATCCCAACCCAGCCTTGTCGGTTGCGGAAGAGCTTTGTTGCGCCGCACCGCGCCCGACGAGGCGCAGGACGCATCATACTTTGCTGCGTCAGCAAGAATTCGGGGCTTTTTGCTCAGCGCTTCGTCCATCAATGTTTATGTTCACTATTGATTCCATCTGTCAATTCAAGAGGATGCATGCGTTTGCTGCTAGAATTGCGGCTTGGCGATCATCAACCAATACACAACAAGCAGCCCACCGAAGGCCGGCCAGCCCAGCAGGAACCACCAGCGCATCGTGCGTTGATAATCCGCGCTGAGTGAAGCCCCCGCCGCGGCCGCTCGCTGTGCCAGGCGTTGTGCCTTGATCTGGAGCCAGACGACAAGCGCCCAGCAGGCGAAGGCGAGCACATACAGGCAATAGGTACAGATCAGCCAAGGTTCAGCCAATGACCAGCCGGCCTGATGCGCGAGCGCGATACCGCTGATCGGCTGAATGACGCCGCTGGACCCGGTGAAAATCCAGTCCGCCTTGACCACCATGCGCCCCACTCGAGCGATGGTAACTGGTTCACGGGTCAGATGTGCATTCCAGAAATACCATGCCGTTCCCGCGCCGAAGCCGAAGAGGACCGTGCTGCTCAATACATGGATCCATTTGAGCAGCAAATAGGGATCGATCGTCATCTCTTATCACCGATAGCGCCATGAACCAGGATGAGAATCAGGATGGGAAGGTTTTTCAGAAGCGGTCCCAAAGGATCGAGCCAAAGCGCCGGCAAAGCGAAGCCGATAAGGAGACTATAGCCCAGGACCACGATGAGCTGTGCCAGCGTCGAGCGGCGCGCCGATCGATCGATGAGGACGAAGATTGCCAGACAGAGGTCGAGCAGGCTGCTGCCGATCCGCAACGGCTCCGCCAATGCCATGGGCCATCCCAGCGCCGATACCAATTCGGTTGTCTTCGCTGCGCCGGTAGTGAGGCCAAGGATCGCGGAGGCAACCCATAATAGAGCGAGAACAGCCGTGATGGCAGGTACGAGGAAGAACAGCCTTGCGTGCCAGCGGTCCTGTACCTGCGCCGGCCGCGCCGTCAGCACGGCGTCCAGTGAACGGGGCTCGAAACCGATCGCCTGGGCAAAGGCGACACTGTCTCCGGCATTGCCGGCAATCATCTGGGCCAAGCTGTTGGTCGCAATTGGGCCATCGCCAAGCCAGTCGCCGATGCGACCGAGGAGCCTCATGAGCGGCATCGGCACCTTTACGAAATAAGCAGGGCCTAATC
Source organism: Dongia soli (assembly GCF_034044715.1). Lineage (NCBI taxonomy): Bacteria > Pseudomonadati > Pseudomonadota > Alphaproteobacteria > Rhodospirillales > Dongiaceae > Dongia > Dongia soli. Next base: position 533,989 of record NZ_JAXCLW010000003.1, read on the forward strand.
CCAGCCATGCTCGATAGCGCATCAACAATCTGCGCAGCGTCAAAGTCTCGGGACCGACCGGTTCCAGAACGCGCCCCGCAAAGTCGTCCTCTTCGCAGATCCGCCGGACAGTGTGCGCGAGATCGGATAGATGGATGGGCGTGAAGGCGAAATCGCCCGCTCCGGGAACGGGCATGAGCCAGGGCAAGCCAGCCATGCCGCGCAGCAGCGAAGTGCCGCCATAGCTCCCATCGCCATAGACAAGTGACGGGCGCAAGATGGTCCAATTGAGACCGCTGCGCCGAAGCAGCTCCTCCCCCGCCAATTTGGTTTTCGCGTAATCTGTCTCCACATCCGGACGCGCACTGATGGCCGAGATGAGGATGACCCGCTTCACGCCGGCAGCCTCGGCGGCCGTATAGAGGGCGCGCGGCATATCAACATGGAGCCGCTGCATGTCCCGACCGCGCAGGATGCCGGCCGCGTTCACGATCACGTCGATGCCCGCCAGTAGCGGCGCCCAATCATCAGGCTGGATGGCCTTGGCGAGATCCAGCTCAAGGACTGACATGCCGGCGATGGCTCCCCGAAGGCGGCGTTCATGCCGCGCAGTCGCTACCACTTGATGTCCATTGCCGATCAGCTCCGCTACAAGATGCCGGCCAATGAAGCCGCCACCACCAAGAACCAGGATACGCATCACCGGATACCCATTGCTGAAGCTTCTCCTAACTGAGGTTGGCCAACCTGCCCACCCGTCTGTTCGGGCGACTACGAAGAGTAGTCGTAGACGACGCAGTTTATGCTGCACACGACATCAACGATGCGCTTCGCTATATGGCCAAGGGTGGTTGGTTCGAACGATAGAATCCGCCCTCAAGCTGCCTTCACCTCGTCTTAAGGCGCTATGCTAACCGCTCGGATGCAGCCCCGGCGCTTCCTGGCCCGTCCGGGCCACGTATTCGGTGTAGCCGCCGCTGAACTGATGAACGCCCTCGGGCGTCAGTTCCAGCACGCGGTTTGAGAGGGCGGCCAGGAAGTGGCGGTCATGGGAGACGAAGAGCATGGTGCCTTCGAATTCCGCCAGCGCCGCGACCAGCATCTCCTTGGTCGCCATGTCCAGGTGGTTGGTCGGTTCGTCGAGCACCAGGAAGTTCGGCGGGTCGAACAGCATCTTGGCCATGACCAGGCGCGCCTTCTCGCCGCCGGAGAGCACACGGCAGGGCTTTTCGACATCGTCGCCGGAGAAGCCGAAGCAACCGGCGAGGGTGCGCAGGACGCCTTGCCCGGCCTGCGGGAAGGAGGCGTCCAGCGAGTCGAAAACCGTATCCTCGCCGTCCAGCAGATCCATGGAATGCTGCGCGAAATAGCCCATCTTGACACTGGCGCCGATGGTCACCGTGCCCTGGTCGGGGCCGGTGGCCCCCGCCACCAGCTTCAGCAGCGTCGACTTCCCGGCACCATTGGCGCCCAGCACGCACCAGCGTTCCCTGCGGCGCAGCTGGAAATCGAGTCCGGCATAGATCGGCTTGCTGCCATAGCCCTTATGCACATTCCTGAGGCTCGCTACGTCCTCACCCGAACGCGGCGGTGTGCGGAATTCGAACTGAATGGACTGGCGTCGCCGGGGCGGTTCCACCCGCTCGATCTTGTCCAGCTTCTTCACGCGGCTCTGCACCTGTGCCGCATGAGAGGCGCGCGCCTTGAAGCGCTCGATGAACTTGATCTCCTTGGCGAGCATCGCTTGCTGGCGCTCATATGCCGCCTGGCGCTGCCTCTCGCCCAGCGCCCGTTGCTGATCGTAGAAATCGAGATCGCCCGAATAGGTGGTGAGCGAGCCGCCGTCGATCTCCACCACCTTGCCGATGATGCGGTTCATGAAGGCGCGGTCATGCGAGGTCATCAGCAAGGCGCCATCATAGCTTTTGAGGAAGTTCTCCAGCCAGATCAGGCTTTCGAGGTCGAGATGGTTGCTGGGCTCGTCGAGCAACATGCCATCGGGCCGCATCAGCAGGATGCGGGCGAGCGCCACGCGCATCTTCCAGCCGCCGGAGAGCAGGCCGACATCGGCATCCATGCGTTCCTGGCTGAAGCTGAGGCCCGCCAGCACTTCGCGCGCCCGGGCCTCCAGCGCATAGCCATCCAGTTCCTCGAAGCGCCCCTGCACCTCGCCATAGCGCTCGACAATGGCGTCCATGTCGCCGGCCTGGTCTGGATCGACCATCGCGGCTTCGAGCTTCGCCATTTCGGTGGCCAGCGCACTGACCGGCCCGACCCCATCCATCACCGCGGCGACCGCGCTCTGGCCGGACATCTCGCCAACATCCTGGCTGAAATAGCCGATCGTCATGCCGGGATCGATCGACACCTGGCCATCGTCGGGCCGGTCCTCGCCAGTGATCATGCGGAAAAGCGTCGTCTTGCCGGCGCCATTCGGCCCGACAAGTCCCACCTTCTCCCCTTTCTGGATGCCCATCGATGCGTCGATGAACAGGATCTGATGGCCGTTCTGCTTGCTGATGTTATCGAGACGAATCATAAAACCGCTGGTCCACTCACTTCCACGCACCTCTCCCCACTCTATATTTCAGAGCCGGTATAACGATCTGATTTTATGTGGAGCTCTTGGCCACGATAGCCAAAGTGCCCCCTAACGTGCCATAAAAAACTACCGTGCATGTTCAAGGGAATTGATCAAATTTTGACTCGATTTCGGCACCTATCGGGAGAGCGATTGCCGTTCGATAGCACAAGTATCCGAGCGGCGTAGCTGAAGCAGGCTTCAGGAAATACCGAGAGGTTTGGATGTCGAACAGCGAAGACGAGGAGATCGCGCTTTACGACGCGTTTGTCCGCGATCCTGACACACGGCTGATCGCGCCAGCATCAGACAGCGCGCCGAGCGTGGAGTTCAAGTTCGGTGGCGGCTGGCGAGAGTGCCGAATCTGGCAAGGCTACTTTGATGCCAGTCTTATCCTACTTGAGGAGGTCCTGCATCGGGCTCCACGGGCCGACAACCTAATTTTCCCGGCTTTGTTCAACCTTCGCCACGCTTTGGAAGTCGCCCTCAAATGGCACATCCGATATGCGGGCGGAACCATTCCCAAACGCGCTGGACATGACCTTGACGTGCTAATCGAAGCCTTCCGGCAAACAGCCTGCGATTTGCACGATGAGGCGAACTACATCTCAGACTACGCGTTGGAACGCATCTACGAACTTGCCTCGATTGATCCTCGTTCCGTAACGTTCAGATATTCCGCCGAGACAGACGGCTCGCTCATCGAAATCGCTCCAGAACGGTGGAACCTCCGTCGCCTTTGTTTCACGGTTGACGAACTATTGCTCTGGTTCGATGGACTGTCAGGGAAGATCGATCTAAGCCGAGACGAAGAATACCAAGCTTACCTACGTGATGGCTGACGGGAATCTGCCATTACAAATGGCGGACCGAATCGCCGCCGATGGCGGCGAGGTGCTGGCAAAGACTACCGTTGTGCTCAGCGATCCTCTATTTTCCTGCGCTATTCTCCTCCAGAGCCCCTCTCCGGTCCCCCTTATTCCCACTCAATCGTTCCCGGCGGCTTCGAGGTGTAGTCGTAGACGACGCGGTTGATGCCCTTGACCTCGTTGATGATGCGAGTGGCGACGCGGCCCAGGAAGGCGGGTTCGAAGGGATAGAAATCCGCCGTCATGCCGTCGGTCGAGGTGACGGCGCGCAAGGCGCAGACATAATCGTATGTACGGCCATCGCCCATGACGCCGACGGTCTTCACCGGCAGGAGCACGGCGAAGGCTTGCCAGATCTCGTCGTAGAGGCCGGCCTTGTCGATCGCGTCGAGATAGACGGCATCGGCCTTGCGGAGGATGTCGAGCTTTTCGCGGGTGATCTCGCCGGGGACGCGGATGGCGAGGCCCGGGCCGGGGAAGGGATGGCGGCGGATCATCTTTTCCGGCAGGCCCAGTTCGCGGCCGAGCTTGCGGACCTCATCCTTGAAGAGCTCGCGCAAAGGCTCCACCAGCTTCATGTTCATGCGTTCCGGCAGGCCGCCGACATTGTGATGGCTCTTGATCGTCACGCTGGGGCCGCCGGTGAAGGAGACGCTTTCGATCACATCGGGATAGAGCGTGCCCTGGGCCAGGAAATCGGCGCCGCCGATCTTCTTTGCCTCCTCCTCGAAGACCTGGATGAACAGGCGGCCGATGGTCTTGCGCTTCACTTCCGGATCGGTGACGCCGTCGAGCTGACCCAGGAAGAGATCGGAGGCATCGCGATGCACCAGCGGGATGTTGTAATGGTCGCGGAACAGCGCCACCACCTGTTCCGCCTCGCCCTGGCGCAGCAAACCGTGATCGACGAAGATGCAGGTGAGCTGATCGCCGATCGCCTCGTGAATGAGCACGGCGGCGACCGAGGAATCGACACCGCCGGAGAGGCCGCAGATCACGCGGCCGCTCCCGACCTGATGGCGGATCTTCGAGATCTCAGCATCGCGGAAGGCGGCCATGGTCCAGTCGCCCTTGCAGCCGCAGATCTGGTGCACGAAATTCGACAGCAGCTTCGCGCCGGCCGGGGTATGCACCACTTCGGGGTGGAACTGCACGCCATACATGCGGCGCGTGTCATTGGCGATGGCGGCGAAAGGCGCGCCGTCGCTGATCGCCACGACATGGAAGCCGTCGGGCAGGCGCACGACACGGTCGCCATGGCTCATCCAGACCTGGTCGCTGCCGCCCTTCGCCCAGACGCCGTCGAAGAGCTGGCAATCTTCGGTGATGTTGAGCTGGGCGCGGCCGAATTCGCGATGATCAGAGCCGGCGACTTCGCCGCCAAGCTGGGCGCACATCGTCTGCTGGCCATAGCAGATGCCGAGCACTGGCACCTGCATTTCCCAGACGATGTCGGGGGCGCGCGGGCCGTCGACCGTCGTCACCGAATGGGGACTGCCGGAAAGGATGACGCCTTTTGGTGCGAAATCGGCGATGCGCTGGGTATCGGTGTTGAAGGGGACGACCTCGCAATAGACGCCGGCCTCGCGCACGCGGCGGGCGATCAGCTGGGTCACCTGGGAGCCGAAATCGAGGATGAGAATGCGCTCTGTCATATCGCTTCCGTATCTCTTTATACCTTGTGGCGCCCATCCCTATCGGACGAGAGACGCGGCGCCGGTTAGGCCGTATCGGCCCTGTTTGCGGTGTTCGTAGCGCCTTCACAGGCGGCAATCAATGAATTGAGATCGTCCCAGCCATAGGCGATATCCGCCTGGCCCTCGTCCCAGCCTTCAGCAACAACCCGCCCGCCGATGCGGTCATAGAAGCCGCGAAAGGCATTGTCCTTGAAAGCCCATAATACCAATGATTTGGCGCCCGCTGCCTGGAACCGCCGGGCAAGCGCGGCGGTTAACAGCCGGCCGAGGCCTTTGCCCTGCGCCGATTGCCGGCAATGCAGGATGTAAAGCTCCGAATCGAAGCCATCCAGCGAGCCGGAAGTCATGTCATGGGGCAGGACGGGGCCGCCATAGACCATGCCTTGGACGGCAGTGCTGCTGTCACCGAGCGCTGGATCGCAGCCGACCAACACTGTGACGGCCGGATCGGCGATGCGCGCCTGCCAGTAAGCGATGCGCTTCTCGGCGCTCTTTTCCGCCAGAGCTTCCGGCGTGATGAAATGGCCATAGGCCTGGAGCCAGCCGCGTTCGTGAATCTCGGCAATGACGGGGGCATCTTCCAAAACGGCATCGCGGATCACGTAGCTGCCGCTCACGCCGCCTCCGTTCCCGCCGGCACGGCTGCGCGTCGCTGGAACACAGCGGTGAAGAAGCCATCCGTGCCGTTGCGCGCCGGTGTCAGCGACAATGTCTCGCCTGCGACCGGACAGGCCGTGCCGATCGCCTCGCCCCAGACTTGCTGCAGCGGCACGAGCTCGAAATCCGGCAGGTGTTCGGCGATCCAGGCAAGATGATGCGTGTTCTCCACCGGCAGCAGCGAACAGGTCGCATAGATCAGGCGGCCGCCCGGCTTCACCAGGCGCGCGGCACTTTCCAGGATGCGGCGCTGCAATGCCGCCAACTCATCGATATCACCGGGCTTGAGGCGCCAGCGCGCATCGGGATTTCGCCGCCAGGTGCCGGTGCCGGAACAGGGCGCATCGACCAGCACGCGGTCGAAGCTGCCGGCATGGCGCTTCACCCAGGGATCGCGTTCAGAGCTCAAGCCCCGGCGCTCGACATTGAAGACACCGGCACGGGTCAGCCGCGTCGCCGCCCGGTCCACCCGGCCCTGCAACACGTCGCAGGCGATGAGCTTGCCCTTGTTCTGCATCTGCGCCGCCAGCGCCAGGGTCTTGCCACCGGCCCCGGCGCAGAAATCGACCACCCGCATGCCGGGCTTCGGATCGGCCAACAGCGCGACCAATTGCGAGCCCTCATCCTGCACCTCGATGAGGCCGGATCTGAAACTTTCCATCGTCGCCAGCGGCGGGCGGCCCTTGACCCGCAGGCCAAGCGGCGAGAGCGCCGTCGGTGCGGCTTCGACACCGTCGCGCGCCAGAGCGGCGAGGGCCTGATCGCGCGTCGCCTTCAGCGCATTGACGCGCAAATCCGTCGCCGCTTCATCCAGCGTCGCCGACATTTCCTTTTCGAGATCGGCGCCGAAGACATCGACCAGTTGATCATTGATCCAGTCGGGATATTCCAGGCGCACAGATTGCGGCTGCTCCGGCGCATTGAGCGGCTGATCCGCCAAAGACTTCACCAAGCGCCGCTCCTGCTGGTCGAGCATCGCCGGGCGATACTGGCCGCCATCGAAACTGCCGGCGACACGGTCGGCCGACCAGCCGTCGATCAGCAGCAGCTTGGCGATCACCCGCGCCCGTTCGATCGCAGCACGATCCGCATCCGCAAACGGAATGTCGATGCGCGCCAGCCACCAGTCGAGTGCTGCACGTCGGCGCAGCACGCCATAGGCATGGTCCAGCACCTCGCGGCGATCCTTGCCGCCAATATAGCGGCGGTTGCGGAAGTAAGCCGCGGCGGCGCGATCCGCCGGGGCGGTGCCGCCATGGATCTCGCCGAGCAATTCGATCGCCGCCTGGATGCGGGCGCCGGGGGTCATGCGTCAGTTACTCCGTGACACCCGCTCACATATTCTGCCGGTAATTGGGCGCTTCGCGGGTGATCTGCACGTCGTGAACATGGCTTTCCCGCAGGCCCGCATTGGTGATGCGGACGAAGCTGCATTTGGTCTGCATATCGGCGACGGTGCCATTGCCGGTATAGCCCATGGCCGCCTTCAACCCGCCGACCAATTGATGGATCACGGTGCCGGCCGGGCCCTTATACGGAACGTGGCCTTCGACGCCTTCAGGCACCAGCTTCAGCTTGTCGGACACTTCTTCCTGAAAATAGCGGTCGGCCGAGCCGCGCGCCATGGCACCCAGCGAGCCCATGCCGCGATAGCTCTTATAGGAGCGGCCGTTATAGAGGAAGACCTCGCCCGGGCTTTCATCGGTGCCGGCCAGCAACGAGCCGACCATCACGCTATCGGCGCCGGCAGCGATCGCCTTGGCGATATCGCCGGAATATTTGATGCCGCCATCGGCGATCACCGGGACGCCGGCTTTGCGCGCCGCTTCCACGGCATCCATCACGGCGGTCAATTGCGGCACACCGACGCCGGCGACGATCCGCGTGGTGCAGATCGACCCCGGCCCGATGCCGACCTTGACCGCATCGGCCCCGGCATCGATCAGCGCCTGGGCACCGGCACCGGTGGCAATATTGCCGGCAATCACCTGGCAATCATTGCTGAGGCGCTTCACGGCGGCAACGGCATCGAGAACGCCGCGCGAATGGCCATGCGCCGTATCGACGACAATGACATCGACGCCGGCCTCCAGCAGCGCCTCGGCGCGCTTGAACCCGTCCTCGCCGACGCCGGTCGCGGCCGCGACACGTAGGCGGCCATTCTCGTCCTTGCAGGCCATCGGATAGGCCTGGGCCTTTTCCATATCCTTGACCGTGATCAAACCGATGCAGCGATAGGCATCATCGACTACCAGCAGCTTCTCGATGCGATACTGATGCAGCAGGCGACGGGCTTCGTCATGGGTGACGCCGGGCTTGACGGTGATCAGTTCCTTTTTCGTCATCAGATTGGCGACGGTCTCGGCCGGATTGCTGGCGAAACGCACATCGCGATTGGTCAGGATGCCGACCAGCTTGCCGGCGGTCGCGCCGCCCTGCCCGCGTTCCACCACCGGCACGCCGGAGATCTCGTGATGCTGCATCAGCGCCAAAGCATCGGCCAGGGTCTGGTCCGGATAGATGGTCAGCGGATTGACCACCATGCCGCTTTCATAGCGCTTCACCTTGCGCACTTCCTCGGCCTGGCGGGCGATGTCCATGTTCTTGTGGATAACGCCCATGCCGCCATGCTGCGCCATGCAGATCGCCATCTTGGCCTCGGTCACCGTGTCCATCGCCGAGGACATCAGCGGGATGTTGAGGTTGATGCGCTTGGTAAGGCGGGTGCGGGTATCGGCCTGGGCCGGCAATACCGCCGAGGCCGCCGGCTGCAACAGCACGTCGTCGAATGTGTAAGCTTCACGGATGGTCATGCCGAACCTCTAGATCTGTCGTCCCCGCCGGACCGTTCCTGAAGCGGGATGTCCCCGAAGCGCGCTTTCCATTCGGGTAAGCGAATCCACTTGCCGGGACCGTAGGTTGGCGCGCCATCATACACATCGCCGCCCCCGGCACAAGTAGAGGGAAAAGCCCGCAATCGCAGGGGTCCCATGCATTTACGCGGGGCCGGTTGCGCCCAACAACTATACGGATATTGCCGCCCGGATGCGGCCTGAAATCAGGCGGATTTGCCCCGGAATTTCAGCGCGACGACATAGATTTCAGCGGAATCCGATCGGCTGGCCGGGGGTTTGACGTGCTTTACCTCGGCAAAATCGCGCTTGAGCTGCGCGAGCAGCTCGCCGGTAGCACCACCCTGCAACACTTTTGCAATGAATGTGCCGCCGGGGGCCAAGACCTCAGCGGCGAAGTCATAGGCTGTCTCGGCCAGCGCCATGATCTTCAGGTGATCCGTGCGGGCATGGCCCGTCGCCGAAGCCGCCATGTCGGAGAGAACGACATCGGCTGGACCGTCGAGCAAGCTCTTCAGCGCATCCGGGGCTTCCGGCGCCATGAAATCCATCTCGATCAGCTGGGCGCCGGGAATGGGATCGACCGGCAGCAGATCGATGCCGACGATCTTGCCACCGCCGGATTTGAACACCTTAGCGGCCGCCACCTGGGTCCAGCCGCCCGGCGCGCAGCCGAGATCGACCACCCGAGCGCCGGCCTTGAGGAAATGAAACTTCTCATCAAGCTGCAGCAGCTTGAAGGCGGCGCGGGAGCGATAGCCTTGTTTCTGCGCTTCCGCGACATAAGGATCATTCAACTGCCGCTCCAACCAGCGGGCCGAGGAGACGCTACGCTTGGCGGCGGTCTTCACCCGCACGGTGACGCCGCGTCCGGTCGGGACCGCGAGGGTGCTCTTGCTGCCACCGCGGCCCCGCTGGCCGCCGGCGCCGGGGCGCCTGCCATTGCTCATTCTTCTATTCCTTAAATCACTATGCCGAAACCGGCAGGCTTGCCGCCGAATAGACTGGCCGATAGACGCCGTCCGGCGCCGTCCCCGTCATCAAACTCATGAGAATGCCCTCGCGCACGCCGCGATCGGCAACGCGCAACCGGCCGATCGGCCATTGCCGGCAGATTGCCGTCAGGATCGCGCAGCCGCTGACCACCAGATCGCAGCGATCGACACCGACGCAAGGCACGGTCGCACGCTCGGCGCAGCTCTGGCTAGCGAGCTGCGTGCTGATCTTTTCGACCTCGCCATAGGTCAGATAGCTACCGTCGACTAGCGTGCGGTCGTAACGCGGCAGGCCGAGCTTGATGCCGGCCAGCGTGGTGACGGTGCCCGAGGTGCCAAGGATCTGCACTTGGCCGGCGGCGATGGCGCGATGGGCGCCGACCGCCTGAGCGAAGGGGGCGAGCTGGGCCGCGACCTTGCCCACCATGCCTTCATAGAATTCCATGCGATCGAGGCCGGGTGCTGCTTCGACGCCGAATTCCTCGGTCAGCGTGACGACGCCAAGCGGCATGGAATGCCAGGCGACGATACGCGGCTGGACGCCGGCCTTCAGCGACAGCCAGCCGAGCTCGGTGCTGCCGCCGCCGATATCGAAGACGATGGCATAGGGAAAATCGCGGTTAAGTAGCGGCATGCAGCCGCTGAAGGCAAGCTGCGCCTCCTCGCCCGAGGAAATGATATCGAGATCGATCCCCGCTTCCTCGCGCACCCGCTCAACGAAGGTCGCGCAATTAACGGCGCGGCGGCAGGCTTCCGTCGCCACGGCACGGGCCAAGGTCACCCCACGGCGCTGCATCTTGGCGGCGCAGATCCGGAGCGCGTCGATGGTGCGATCCATCGCATCCGGCGCGAGCAGCCCGGTATGGGACACCCCCTCGCCCAACCGGACGATGCGGGAAAAGGCGTCGATCACCTGGAATCCGACACCGTTCTGCCGGGCGATCAGCAGCCGACAGTTATTGGTACCCAAATCCAGCGCCGCCATGACCTGTCCCGGCCGAGCGGCGCGCGCCTGTTGCCGCGCGTCAGCCCCGGCCGGGGAAAATTGATCCAGCAAACACTCAGTCTCCTCTAGCCGGCGAGGCAAGCCATTGAAATCGCGTAATAACTACGCCATCCCAAGGCGCCTGCTACCGGTCGTCGTCGGACGCCATCCTACATGGAAGATCAGGGGAGATAAAGCACGGCTGTATTGCGGTGCGGGAAGTGTCGATCGCCGAAATCGACAAAGTCGACAAAAGAGTTGAAACCGTCAGGCTCCCTCAGTACATTCCGGCGCGCGCCGCCCAAGGCGCCTGCCGATCGCGGCCCACCTTCCCGGTGGAACCCGCATCCCTGCTGGGGGATCGTCTAGCGGTAGGACTACGGACTCTGACTCCGTCAACCCTGGTTCGAATCCAGGTCCCCCAGCCAAATGGCCTCACGCTATATCCGGTCCTCCGTTATTTGATTCTGATTCGCACCGAACTTGATTCACCGACTTTAGGTCAATCAAACGTTTAGCGGCGCTTCTTGCTACTGCACTTATTCCGCTCGGAGAAAATCCAGTCGTTGTCCTGCGACGGCTTTTTGTCGCACGACAGCGAGTTCGACTTCACGCCCATCTGACAGCCCGCGGCTGTGCACTGGTGGTTCGCTATAACTTCGAGCGAACGCGGGCAGTCGGTGCGGATGGCCGGACCACTATCGTTTAGAAGAACCGACACTTGGAAGCGCGAGAACACACGCGAAAATCTTCTTGCGAGGGCGTGCTGTACGATCTTATGCGCGGCTTATCTGCTAGAGCTCGAAACTTAATATCTATTGCCAGGTTATACGTATTGAATTAGATTCAACTAATGGATGTCTTCCCTAACTCGACGCTGACGCGCTTTCCTGCCGGATTTCATGAGAATGACGAGCTTCGGTCTCAGTTCATCCGTGCCCTCCTCCTACAACGGTCGACCGAAGCGCAGGTTGAGGTTGCAGGGGCATCCGGCATTCTCAAGGTTTTGGTCAGGTTTTGGCACGATGCCCAAGCGGTTCCCTACGATGTAGCGGAATGTCTGCAAAGCTGGCTTTCCCTCCGAGACGCCGGATTTGAAATCGTGACGTTTGACGACGCTTCCGCCTCAGATTACATCGCCAAGACATTTGGCCCCCGCCATGTCGCAGCATTCGAGCGGTGCAACCACCCGGCTATGCGCAGTGATTATTTTCGACTTTGCTACGTCTTGACAGCCGGAGGCTTTTACGTCGACGCCGATGATGTAATGACCGAGGGGCTCTGGTCTACGCTCTATGAAGACGCCAGCTTAAAGCTGCAGCCGCTCTGTTACGAGATTCCGAGCGGAATCATGATACCGGTTGTGGAGATATGGGACCCGGATATCCCGACCGAGGGCCGCATCTTCTATGTGAATAACAATCCTCTAGTCGCGCCTCCTGGACATCCCATCATCCGACGAGCTCTCGAACGAGCGACGTCCGCACTCCTGAAGGGCAGTCGGCCTAAGGATATCCAGTCGACTACGGGTCCCGGAAATCTCACCGCGGCCCTGGCGGCCCACGCACGCGAACTTGCACTCGAGGGATTGCCCCGAGACTTCGAGTTGATGAGGCGCTGGGACCGTGTCGCTGAGACGAGATGGGATCTGTCGTACCGCGCTGACAAGAGGAACTGGCGTAATGTCGTCTGGAGCTAATGCACTCGGGGTTATCAGGACGTGAATCTTCGAGAGAGGCTAGGCAATCTGAACGGACAGATATTCCGTGCCGTTCTTGCCTTGCGCGATCTACTGCCACGCCAGTCGATCAAGGCATTTGGCCCGGGAAGTGAGCGAATCGAGGCGATCCTCGCAATTAACCTCGATAGTCGGCCGAACAGATGGCGTCGGCTCCAGCGTGAGCTCGATCGATTCACGGCGTGCGATGGGAAATCCCTGGCGTGTCTCGTCGACCGCTTACCGGCAATCGACGCACGGAACGGCCGAGAGACGGCACCGACCGCAGACGTCGATCCCCTTTATCTGATGGGCGATCAGCTTTTTGTGCAACCGGATCAAAGGCTGGAAGAGTGTTTCGGGCGGGACGAACCGATCCGCATGACGCGGCAGGAAGTTGCAGTGGCTCGTTCCCATGTCGAGGCCTGGAAGCGGATCGCGCGGGGACCGCACGAATACGTGCTCGTCCTTGAAGACGATGTATACTTTGCGCGCGGCGCGGCGCGTCTCATCGAGCGAGGTTGGGACGCTGCTCTCAAGGCGCAAAACGCCTCTGCAAAACCTGAACTGCTCTATTTCTCCTATCTGGACGCCGGCGGCACCGCTGAAAAGGTCCCCATCTCTGCGGAGCTTTTTAGGCCCGTCCGAGGCTTCTGGTATCTTTCCGGCTACGTCCTGTCCCGCCGCGGCGCCGAACACCTGCTCAAATCGATGCCCGTGGTAGGTCCAGTCGACCTTTGGATGAACTACCGTTTCGCCGAACTCAACGTTTTAGCACTCTCCCGACCAGTCCTTCTGCAGCGCCCCGACGGCGGGTCTGATAACTCTTACTCGATCCTGCCTTACCTTTCCCGTTCGGGCATTGTCGATGCGGGGCCGGAGCCTGTTAAGATAGGCATCGCGTCGGCGGGCCTCGTCTTTGCTTGGAACGCGCCCGGGTCGACTGACGCAATGGGCATGGCGTTGTCCATGCTTGGGTATCGTGTACGCACTTTTCTGGCCGGTCAGCCTGCATTCGAACTCGGCCACCTTCTTGAACCGGGGCAGCGAACATTTGACGCCTACGTCGATGCCAATATCGACGACACGTCGGTTGCCGAGATCGTACGAAGCAGACCCCACTCGAATTTCATCATCGTGACATCCGCTGCCGACCGGGGCGTCGCCCCAGGCCCGGAACAGGCCATCAATCCGCGTGCGCTACCACCGGACAGAACGATGATTTTGCCGAGCGACGACCTCAGTTTGAATCGCTGGGAACCGCTGTGCAGCCTGCTCGGCCTACCGATACCCAATCAGGCATTTCCTCGGGGTGCGAAGCACTCCATCGAGTTATTCCGGGCTGATGCAGCCGGACAGCGGTGCGACGTCGAGACTTCGATCACGCTGGCGCATGATGAGTCGCCGTGGGTGCTGCCGCAATCCGCCGAATGGCACGCCCGCCGCCCAGCCGCAGATACGCCGACCATCCCCCGGCCCCTAGAACGCGCTGCGTGCTCCAACCTGCCCGCTGAGTCGCCGGCGTTTCGTACGCTTACGGAAACCTTCCCAGGCAACAGGGCGGCATTCGAGCCGCGCGGGGTTGATATCGGATCCGACAGCGTGACGCTCGTGCTGCGAAGGAGCTCAGGTTTGATTCGTCCTTTGAGCTCGGGTGCCGTCGCCTCTTTGGATAGATTTACCTACGGCCACTTTGAGGCGGAGATCCGTCCGGCCCGCGGCGATGGGCTTGTCACTGGCTTCTTCCTGCATCGAGATCTTCCCAGACAAGAGATCGACGTCGAATTTCTGGGCTCCGACCCACAGAGGATGCTCGTGAATGTTTACTTCAATCCCGGAGACGACGGTGCCGCCATCTCGTATGGCTATCGTGGGACACCCTGTTTCATCGACCTGGGATTCGACTCTTCCGCCGACTTCCACATCTACACCATTCAATGGACGCCTTCCGGAATACGATGGCTCGTCGATGGCCGCATTGTTCATGAACGGCTGAATTGGGATCCGACCCCTATCCCCCACCTGCCGATGCGTCTGCACGCTAACCTATGGTCCCCACGCTCTGTCGAGTTGGCAGGGATACTGTCGGAGGATGTCTTGCCGGCGCATAGCACCTTCAGGCGTATTTCAGTGCAGCGCATCTGTGGCATTGTCGATTCTCCAGTCCTGCCGGAATGGTCCCCGATAGGGATGAAAGCGGTCCTTCACGTGGACTGAGACGCGAGTAAGTCGCGAAGCCCTCGATCTGGGCTACGTCAGAAATTGTCGGAATCGCCTTGCTTGCTTTTCAATAGCTTGGGGCCTCTCTCGTCACAACAAAATAGAACGGTTATCCGGTCATAATCGGAATCTGAAACTACTTCGTCGGAAATATTCGGAGTGCACCATTCCGGCTTTCAAGAAAGCATTCTTCTATACAGCTAAAAGCGTAATTCAAGAGCTAAGACGGGATTGTCGCGTCGGCCCGACAGCTCAGGTCCGGCTCACTCGATTTGCACCAAAGCAAGTTTAAGAACCTTGCAACCATTGCCAACGTATTGTGCGCCATCGGCAGTAGCGCGATAGACAGTCTGCAATCAGGCGGCTGTCGCGGCAGGCAAATAACGACGTGAATTGAGCAATCGCCATTTCACAAATGCAGGGTTTAATGTACTCCCGCGCAGAGCTCTCGCTGAGGGTGCACCTATGGAGAATGTCGGCGTACAATCTCCTCGCCGCTCCTCACCAGCGCTTCAACCTCAGCGCGGATCGCCGGCCAATGCCGCTCCAGATTGCCGATCCAGGGAAACACATCATTGTCGAAGACCGCCGGATCGCCGACCTCGGAATGCGCCGCCAGAACCCGGTTCAGCCAAAGCCGGAGCCGCTTAACCCTTCGGAAAACCCGGCTGCGCCTCTTTGGCTGCCCGGCCTTGTCTTGCAGCGTATGCCGCCTGCCTGCTTCCGCTTCCGTCATTTTCTCTTCCATCTTTCTCGTCGACCTGGACAAGGCCGCTGAGCTTGTTTCGATTTGCGTCGTCCATGGCTCGCCGGAGTTCGGCCAACATCAACCAGCTGACTTGTAAGAACCAAGGCCGAGCTGCTTGTGAAGCTGCAAGGCGGATATCCCATTTGAGTGAGTTGGCACCAGGTAGGCGCCCCAGAACCATTGGGTCAACGGCAGCTTTCTGCATGATGGCTTCGGCCGTGATCGAGTTTCGTTTCCCGCAGCTACAGAATTGGTAGAGCCAACTTCGGTTCGCGACCGCCCGGTACTTGTGCCCGCACCCCGGACAGACAAACCCAGCGGGCCAACGCTGAGGGTCTTTCAGCCATCTCGGAGATGGAGAAATAAGGCTGATCGGGATGCGCTTCTCTTCTCGCGTTTTCGCGGATAGGGGTCTACAAAGCCCCCCCACTATTCATCGACTTCCGTGCTTATCTACCGCTACTCCTCCCTTCTTTGCTAAAGATTTGAGGTGGCGGACAAAACCCAGCACATCGTCGGGTAGGAGACGGCCGATCGCGCGGGTCGAATAGACGGCCGTCACGATCCGGGCTTCGGGATCGAGGACGAAGCCGGTCGCCTGGAGACAGACGGGATCGTCATTGACGAAGGCGCCGGTGACTGCGGAAATCGCTCGCGCATCGGCGCCGTATGTGACCGGGAAATCGAGCTTGTGCTTTTCGACAAGCGCCTCCGACTTTTCCCGATCGTCCACCGATACCGAGGCGACCTTGATGCCTTCCCCGGCGAATTCGTCCGCCGCACGCGCAAAAGCGGCGAGTTGGGCGTTGCAGTACGGACACCAGGAACCGCGGTGGAACAAGATTACACCGAACCCACCGGCCAGATGGTCAGGCAAACGGACTTCGCCGCCACCGGCGCGGGCAAGTGTAAGCGAAGGAAAGACATCGCCATTTTGCAGCATCACAATTGCACTCCTCGTTGGCACTGTTTTGCTGCTCACAGCGCTGAATGGTCCTTGACCGCTTCTTCCAGCGCCGGCTTCATACTGAGGAACTGATCGTCAATGGCGGATGGGTTCTGCCGGTTGAGCGCGATCATCTGAGCACCGGCCTCGCCACCGCGAATCACCTCAAACGCGCGGGTTTCGATGCCTTCGGCGATGGCGTCGGCCACAGCGGCGGCTTGCTCACGCGAGAAGCCAAGTTCCGGTCCGGCGCGGTTTGACGTCATCATCGGCGTGTCCGTGGCGCCTGGATAGGCGGTTAGAACGTGGACGTTTTCACCCTTCAGCTCGCGTCGCAAGGCCTCGCCGAAGTTGGCGACACCGGCCTTTGCGGCAGCATAAGTCGCGTAGAAGGGCACGCCGATGAGGGCGATGCTGGAGGCGACGCTCACCACCATCGCGTCGCCGCTCCGCCGCAGCGTTGGCAGGGCAGCTCTCGTGAGGAGGATCGGCGCGATAAGATTGACATCGAGCATGGCCCGAAGCTCCGCTTCCGGAATGTTCTCCAGACGGCCGGCCCTGACGCCGCCGGCGTTGTTGACGAGGATGTCGAGGCCGCCGAGCGCAGCAAGCGCCTGTTCGAGTGTGGCGGCACGGCCCTCGGCCGTCGCAACATCGGCTATAATGCCGTGGATTTCGGCGCTCCCCGTTTGCAGGTATCGAACGGCTTCGGCGATGACTTCCGGGCGACGTCCGCTAATCGCGACTTTTGCTCCCTTCGCCGCCAGCACCTGAGCGAGCGCGAGGCCGATGCCGCTTGACCCGCCGGTGATGAGAGCGCGTTTGCCGCTGATGTTCATGCCTGTTCTCCTTGAGCTTGACTTGCGTTCTGTTATTGAAATCGCTGGCGTCGTGCCGTTCGTGCAACTGGCTAGATGGATCCCCAAACGCGCGATTCACCGTTCGACCACGCGCTACAGCCGGCCGGGCAAAGATCTGGTCGGCTCAGCGGACAACATTTACGTAGTCCTGTACAGACAGGAACTCCGCCGCGTCGTACAGCCAGCCCTTTACGACCCCGCCGTACCAAGGCCAGATCGCCATGTCGGCGATGGTGTAATCGTCGCCGGCGACAAAGTCGTTGTCGGCAAGACGGCGATCAAGCACGTCGAGCTGGCGCTTCACTTCCATCGCGTAGCGGTTAATCGTATTCGAGCTTGGTCGACGCATAAGCGTAGAAATGGCCAAAGCCGCCGCCCAGGAAGGGCGCCGAGCCCTGCTCGTCCTTGCTGGTGTCGACCGGGGCAGGTTCATAGGGAAGGTCAGCACGTTGGAGCCGCGATCAAAGAGTCGTCGGGAAGATAGCGACGAGGCGGCCGCCATGCGCAAGGATCGCGCCAGTCACGCTCTCGGACAAGACGGGAGTGTCCGCGCCGGCGAGAGCAGCGGCCATGAAGATCGAGGCTTTCATAAATGCTCCTTCATAGCTATTCGGCAATTACCTGCTCCATCCTAATTCGTCGTGGCTCCGGAGTAGCGTCGGTTGCGCGGCGTGTTTCGCGCCCTTCCATCCCCTGCTTGTCGTGCAAGACGTAGCCTTGGGCCGGTTCAGAGCCACGGCTATTGTGAATAAATGGCGCAAAACTTTCCAATAGTTTGCATGTATAATTTCAATAGTTCAGCGTTCAGTTGTGGTGGTTTGCGATCTGCATCTCGTATCTCACGGTTGTGCGCGGCGGCAAAATGCGAGCTCCGCCGATTTGCCCAATGCCCGCGCTGTATACTTTCTGTTGCTTCACGAATGGTGCTTGGTCATCATCGATGCTCAGGAGCGAGACCGGTAATCGCGACGGTCTTGGGATCGAGCCCCCCTCGAAATGAAGAAGGCCGGACGACGCCTCGAGGTGCGAATGGCAGCGAGGATCGTCGTAGCGATGTTCCGCCGCTATGAACCATACATGGCAGCTCTTTTTTGTGGCTCGCCGCGATAACCGAAGGCCTTTGCTGCAGATCTCATCGAGTAACGCTGAGCGCGTTCTGCGACGGTCCGGGATCAAAGGAGATGCACGTGGTCTACGCATTGCCAGGACCATCGCGGCGTATCGTAAGCACGGACACTTTCCCGACGGCGCCGTTCTCGTGAAGGAGGTGTTCAAGACCACCACCAAAGATATGACAACCGGAACCGTAAGGAGTGCCGGTACCCTAGCGGGCTGGTTCATTATGGTGAAAGAGAGCGTCGGCGATTTCCCGGAACAAGCTTTCGAGTGACGGCTGGGGTTGGTCCTTGTTCGACGCGACTAGTCCCCAGAAGACCACATCCACCAACTACACGGCGCACTGCCAGCCCTGTCACGTGCCGGCACGACAGTCAGACTGGATCTACACGGACGGGCATCGTCCTGACCCGGTAAGCGGGGCATCCTGGGGATAATGCTGGCATGGGATGTCGAACGGCCATTCAAGCGCTGCAATATTCTACCAAAGAGATAAACGGCCGAGCAGGAAATTATCATGAAAGCGATCGTTGTGCGGGACCACATTGCGGGACGGCCGGAGTGATATTGGTGGAGCCCCGTGCGGGAGACGCGGCGTGAGATGCACGCGGCGATGCCGTCGCCAGCCGGTCAGTCTCCGGCGCGTCTGAGGCGCTCGTCACCGAAAGCTCGCTGATCGGACGATCTGCAATCTCTGCCGGACGACATGCACGCAAGCTTCAGCCATCTTCCTGAGGACGGCGAGGCGCCATCCCGGTCGCCTCACCACTCTGACTCAGGAGAAGGTCGTGGCAACCATCCCTTCCAGCAGACCGCAACTGCCTCTTCGCCTCAAGCAGGTCGCTTAGCGAAGTGCTCGCGTAGGCCTTCTCCCAAAAACCCGAAGGCCCGTGTTCAAAACTTCGTCTTCATTAAATTCGCGTGGAAGTGTCATCGTGCTTATTGGGGAACCTGCTCGTGAGTTTCTATCATAAAATATAGACCGATCGGTACCGATTCCAGCAGAGGGCTTGAACAATTATGGACCAAATGGTCTCTAACCGGTGCCGAGGAGATCGTCGCGTTGGTGGCCATGTACTCCCTGACCAACTTTTTCAATAAGGTGTTCGATCCCGAGAAGGACTTTCTCGCCGATGCGCCGGCCGGCGCAATCTCCCGATAATAATCGCCATCACTGGCGAGCTGGAGATGCGCCGCGCCTACCGTGCGCCAGGCTTGTGGCCTGGGACCCAGTCTATGACGCACGAGACTCACTACTGCGTCGTGCTCAAGGGCCCCGGCCATTATCGAGAATCGAAAGATGGAAACGGAGCAGGGAGCCGCTGGTCAGCGATATGGTGCTGTTACCCCACGGGTGAGCGCACGTGCTCCACGATGGCGGCGGACATGTGCGAGGGTTTATCTACGATCGCCAAGGTGGTTAACGGTGCATGACGGTATCAACATGCAGCCAAATCTCGCTTGGCAGATCGGGGTTCGCGCGAACGGGATAACCGTGTTCGCCGACGATCCTGATCGCCTAGATGCATTCTTCGGGATGACCGTCACTGACATCACTGTCCGCCGGTCGGGTGTCCGGTATCTTGGCCTCAAGTACCATGATGAAGATGTCGTTACTCGGTTACTTCATGACAACGCCGCCTATCAAGTTGGTAGAAATCCAGCCAAAGGATCAAATCAGTTCAAGACCAAGTTCACGATGAATCCGGCCGATATTGGGGGTATGGCCGATCCGTCGGATAGACGAGCAGCGACATCCCATCCTCGAGATCGAGACGACAGCCCACGATCAGGCGAACCCCGCTTTCGCGCGCGGCGTCATAGGCGCGGACAATGCCGGCCAGCGAATTCCGGTCGGTGATCGCCAGTGCCTTGATCCCGAGCTCTGCAGCCCGAAAGAACAGCTTTTCACAGGAGCTCGCTCCGCGCAGGAAGCTGAAATGTGAGGTGCATTGGAGCTCGACGTAACTCATCCATAGATCCCATGCATGAACCACTTATGGGAACCGGTCGCCGGATCGACGCCATCGCCGGCACGGTAAATCCAGAAGCGCTCACCGTCCTCATCCTCGACCTGGAAGTAATCCCGGACGGCCTCCAGTTCGGGGTCAGCTTTCCACCATTCGCCGAAGACCCGTTCCGGCCCATCGGCGCGCATGACGCGCCGACGGACGCCGCGCTCGTCAGATCGACGCCTTTGCTGGCATTCGTGGCCGCGAAGGGATCTGCGGAAAGCACTTGCCGGAGACACGATCGATCACATAGATCATGCCGTTTCGTTCCGGCCGCACCAGGACCTTGCGAGGCTGTCCGTCGATCGCAATGTCGAGCAGGATGTTTTCATTGACACCGTCATGATCGAACAGGTCATGCGGGCTCAATTGGTAGAACCAACGGGCGGCCCCTTTATCGGGATAGCGGGCGAAGATGCCGGCGGTGAATTTGTTGTCGCCCGGGCGTACCTTTTCATTCCAGGGGCTCGGATTGGACGTGCCGTAGTAGATGAGATCGAGTTCCGGATCGTAGCTGATCCAGCCCCCAAACCGCGCCGCCCCCTTGCTGCCAGGCTTGGGCCGGCCAGCTCTGAAACATGCCCTTGTCGCGGTGCCAGCCCACACCAGACGCACGCCGACCGCAGCCTTGCGGCCGATTCCGCGCAAGATGCTCTATGCCGGCTGGCACGTGGCCGGGGCCGACTGGTGCTGGAAGCATTGAGGGGACCAGGCTGCCGCTCCGGAAGGTGAGGGGCAGCGCTACTGTTGAATCTACGTAACATTTAAGAATTTCGCCGAAAATATAACGATGGAAGTAGCGCTGCCAGACCTTCTCTGTGGGGACTCGGGTTAGGGTCTTCCGATGCTGTGATAGATAAAGCCTAGGGCCCGCATCGCATCGGGTCGATAGATGTTGCGCAAATCGATCACGCATGGCTGCCTTAGAACGGATTTCATCCGCGATGGATCGAGGCCCCGAAACGCATTCCACTCCGTAAGAAAAACTACCGCATCGGCCTTCTTCCATAGCGGTGTATGGTCCGTCAGTCAGTCAGTCCCTCAAAGCCTGATTTGGGGATGTACCATGTTGCTGTCCAGGTCCTGACGAATATGGCCGGCCATGTAATGGTAAGGCCGACGGGTAGTGACGCTGCTGGTACGGTAGTTCGGGGACCGTCATTCAGCAGAGAGTATTCAAGACCGCAACTTGAGAGAGGTGTTGTTTAGCGGTATCGTAATTGGGGGCAGACTATTGAACTAGACGGCTGTAATGAAACACCAAACTCTCGACCAACTCCGGACAGTCGCCGAGATCTCCACCGGCCAAGCTCGTCGCGCCATGTCGCGGCGCGAACGCTTGGAACGGTGGGCGCGCAACTCCTCGAGGGAAAGCCTCATCGGCTCCTCGCCGCATTTGACCAGACCGAATACCAGTCCCGCGACGCACGGGGACTGATGCGCAGCGCTGACTCGCCGATTTCAGTTGCGTTCGAGGACCCGGTCCTCCGCGCCGAGGGATTGTTTGACGACAGCTACGACCAAGCCAAGCGCTTCTTCGGGTTAACCGACTGGCAATTGCACGACATAGTTTGCGATTGCCATTACGGCGCTACCATGACCGCCACGGCCGCCGCACGCTATGTCCGCGCCGCTATGGGCGAGCCAATGAGTGGCCTGTTTGCGCGGATCAAAGCCGCAATCTTCCTCTGCTAGATGCTAATGTTTCGGCGACGCCAAGAAGGCTTGCCAGGGATCGCAACCCACGACCGCCGGAGTTGGCGTTAAGCGCGGCAGCTCCGGCGTGGATATCCCGCTGGCATCGGCAGCGATGTTCCGCCTCCGATGCGAGCGCTGAGCGCAGCCGTCAGGATGGAACAGAGAGCACTGCGTGCTGCCTGCCAGCGAGCGCGTTGCTCAATGGCATTTCGGAACTTCGTTGCGGGAGTAATAAGCGCCCGACAGATCCCAATTGAAGGTGCGGCTGATTTAGTCGACTATTTAGCTCGCCGAGCCAATTGCGATCTGCTCGGCTAGATCCGCAACGGTGAGTACGCGGAACTATTCATCGCGATGGCTCTTATAGACCTCGGTAAATCCGGAGGCCATGCTTGAGACGGAGCATGGCTGTTCGCGTCAATCATTCTATCCATACGAGAATTACCTGTGATCAATGGCACAAAAGTGGTTTAATAACTCAAGCTCGATGCCGCTAAATAACAAAACCTTTCGACATACGAAGGATCGAGGCACGCCGTTTTTTTCTGACGTCTCCTCTCGCACGCGGCGACTTGGAGGATAGCCCAGCTCAGAACATAGTGCCTAAAGAGATTCTTCTTTCGTTGCTGCAAGGCACCTAGTTGCTTGCTATGGCGGACGTGCAGCCCGGGTTCTGCGGTCACCATAAGGGCTGGACTGTCAACCTAGCCCGGCAAGCGCTTTTTTCTGCAAGGCTGCATTAATTCGATGTGTGAGAATGCTGTTTCCCGCGGAAAAGAGACGTCAATGCTGTCTTCTTCCGCGGTTGAGGCGAAGAGTTAATAATATTCGAACCTCGGAGATCGGTCTCCCGTTCGCTTACCGAATTCGTCTAAGCCGCGCGAGTGACAGATGACATCTCAGTTGTCGCGCTCTGCCGGGCAGAAAGGCTCGCTTGATTATCTCACTCCGTCAACTGCGCCAACGCAGAGAATACTTTTCGTTCTGGGAGAACGATGCTCCCATTAGAGAAGAGCTGTTTAGCGCCGAGCGGCTGGAGCAACATGCGGAAAGCCTTGCCGTCGCTCAAAAAATTACGGCAACGCCAATTAAGGCGCCATCCCTCGTTCACCGGCTCCGCCACAATGCAACCGTCCTGCTCGAGGCGTACCGGGTCATCGCTAAATCGCTCGACGAAGGCCGCGCCATCACGCCGGCCGCCGAGTGGCTGGCGGATAATTACCATATCATTGAAGAGCAGATCCGGGAAATCCAGATCGACCTTCCAGCTGGCTATTATCGGCAACTGCCGAAACTGGCCGATGGTCCTTTCGCCGGATATCCGCGTGTCTTTGGCCTGGCTTGGGCTTTCGTCGCCCACACAGACAGCCATTTCGAGCCGACGATATTGCTGCGCTTCGTCGCTGCCTATCAACGGGTTCAACCGCTGACGATTGGCGAGCTTTGGGCTATTGCGATTACCCTCCGCATTGTCCTCGTTGAAAATTTACGCCGGTCTGCAGTGCGGATCGTTCGCGCCCGTGACGGTCGGCAGGAAGCCGACGCACTCGCCGACCGGCTGCTTGGAACTAAGGGTATGGCTGCGGAACCCGCATCCCTTGTCCTGTCGTCTTATGCAACCGGGCCGCTGCCGGCCGCACTCACCGTACAGCTCGTGCAAAGACTGCGCGATCAGGATCCAACAGTGACACCCGCATTAGAGTGGCTAGAAGAACATCTGGCAAAATGGGGAAAGACATCAGACACGGTCGTTCAGGAAGAGCATCAGCGTCAAGGTGCGTCGAATGTCACCGTGCGGAACATCATTACCAGTATGCGCATGATCTCCGACGTGGATTGGGCTGAGCTGGTCGAAGGTGCCAGCCTTGTCGATGCTGCCTTGCGGGCCGGTAGTCAATTCGCGGAAATGGATTTCCCGACGCGGAATCTCTATCGCACCGCGATTGAGGATTTGGCGCGCGGATCGCAACATTCGGAATTGGACATCGCGCACAATGCCCTGTTAGCTGCGAAGCAAGCCCGCCCACCGCCGGAAGCAGCCAGCGAAGTTACAAATCAACGCCGATGCGATCCCGGCTACTATCTTATCTCTCATGGTCGCCACACTCTTGAAAAGCTCATCGGATATCGGGCACCGCCGCATCTCTGGATTCGGCGGTTCGCGGCAAAGACCGGCATCGTCGGCTATGCCACGAGTATAATTGTCTCGGCGGGCATCCTGCTCTCCCTGCCATTGATCGTCCTTAGCAGCTACGCCGTCAATGGATGGACAATCGGGCTGCTGGCATGTCTTGGCCTGATCCCGGCTCTGGATCTCGCTATCGCCCTTATAAATCGGGACGTCACCACGGGACTTGGTGCAATCATTGTCCCCGGGCTGGAATTGCCTAAGGGTGTGCCAGCACATTTACGAACAATCGTCGTCGTGCCGACGCTTCTGACAAGCAAAGCCGCCATTGAGGAGCAAATCGAACGCCTGGAAATCCATTATCTGACAAGTCCGGAAGGCGAAGTCTATTTCGCTCTTCTTTCGGACTGGACAGATGCTGCGGCGGAACACACGCCTACCGACCAAGCCTTGCTCGAGGTGGCCATCGACGGCATCAACCGCCTTAATAGTCGGTATGCGGGGGTCGAGAGCAGGCGTTTTCTTCTGTTGCATCGGCGACGTGTTTGGAGTGCCGCACAAGGAAAATGGATGGGCTGGGAGCGTAAGCGGGGTAAGCTGCATGAGCTCAATCAACTACTCCGCAGGATAGACGGCACGACTTTTATCGACGTCGGGAATCAACTTGCCACCCCCCCAGCCGATGTCCGCTACGTGATTACCATGGATGCCGATAGCAAACTGCCACGCGAAGCCGTAAGGCGCTTGGTGGGCAAGATGGCACATCCACTGAACCATCCACTAGTTGACCCCCGTGCCGGTCGGGTGATCGAAGGCTATGCCATCTTGCAACCCCGTGTCACGGCATCATTACCGATGGGACGCGAGGGCTCGCTGTTTCAGCGCATTGTTTCCAGCCCTGGCGGTATAGACCCATATGCTGCTGCCGTATCGGATCTCTATCAGGATTTATTCGAAGAAGGCTCCTATACCGGCAAAGGCATCTATGACGTGGATGCATTTGAAGCAGCGCTCGACGGCCGTGTCCCAGAGAACTCGGTTCTCAGCCACGACCTCTTCGAAGGGATCTTCGCGCGAGCCGGCCTGGCTTCCGATATCGAAGTGGTGGAAGAGTTTCCATCACGCTATGACGTTGCTGCGGCCCGCCAGCATCGTTGGGCGCGTGGGGACTGGCAATTACTTCCCTGGCTGCTTGGTCGCCGTACCCTTGGCCAGAGCCGTGAGCAAGATGCCATGCCGTCCCTTGGCTTCTGGAAGATCGCGGATAATTTGCGGCGGACACTCACCGCACCGGCAACTGTGACCGCATTGGCAGTTGGATGGGCGCTACCGCCCCGTATCGCTGTAATTTGGACGCTATTCCTTCTCTCGACGATCGCGATACCGACTCTCGCGCCTGTAGTGATGGCGATCATGCCCCACCACGCCAAGACAACGCCACTGAGCCGTCTACGCTCTTTCGTCGTCCAGCTGCGTCTTTCCCTGCTGCAAACAATGGTCCAGATTGTGTTCCTTGCGCACCAGACGTGGCTGATGGCTGATGCGATTATCCGAACGATGTATCGCCTGTATGTCAGCCGTAGGTACCTATTGGAGTGGGTTACCGCAGCCCAGGCGACGATCGGTCCGAAGCTAAATCTATTTGGCTACGCGCGAGGAATGGCCGGTGGCGTCGCCCTTGCCGGGGCGGTGGCGATCGCCGCCCGCCTTGTCCACCCAGAGACTTGGCCTATTTCCACGCCGATCATTCTCCTCTGGCTTCTTTCACCGGCTGTTGCCTATTGGATCAGCCGAACACCGCGTGACGCCAGCCATTTGGCGGTCAGTGATCTCGATGTCCGTGTGCTGAGGCTTATTGCCCGTCGAACATGGCGATATTTTGAGACTTTTGTCACGGCGGTCGACCAGATGTTGCCACCTGATAATTTCCAGGAAGACCCGAAGCCGGTGCTGGCTCATCGAACCTCACCGACAAATCTTGGCCTCTATCTTCTTTCCACCGTCAGTGCGCGGGATTTCGGTTGGTTGGGGCTTCGCGATACCGCTGATCGACTGTCGGCAACTTTCGCCACCATGCAAAAGCTGGAGCGCTTTCATGGTCATTTTTACAATTGGTACGATACGCGGGATCTCCGCCCTCTTGATCCAAGATACATTTCAACGGTCGACAGCGGTAATCTCGCTGGCCATCTCATCGCCCTCGCTAATGCCTGCCGAAAGTGGCGTGAAGGCCCAACCGTCGATCTGTCGCAGATGCTACTCGGCCTGGAAGACGTCTTGGATCTGACGCGTAATGCGTTACAGAACCTTTCCCGGGACAACATAGAGATCGCTAATGCTGGGCGACCGCTCGACGAGGCGCTGACCACACTCGCGTCAGCAATCAAGGCCCATTTGTCCGAACCGCGGGACTTCGCTGATACAGCGTCGCACCTGACCACATTGACGACAGCCCTGGCTGAAAGGACGCACTGCCTGGCAAGCGACAGTAGCCGAAATTCTGAGGACCTCGCCTTCTGGGTGGGGGCAATACAGCGCACGATCGACAGCCATCTCGGCGATTTTGCAGCATCACCTCAAGCGACGGACGCCCTGAACGTCCAGTTGCGGATCCTTGAAGAAGCCGCACGGCACATGGCTGATGAGATGGAATTCGGCTTCCTCCTGGACCGGGAGCGGGGATTGCTATCGATCGGCTATCGCCTCGGTGAAGGAAGCCTGGACCCGAGCTGCTACGATCTCCTGGCCTCGGAGGCACGATTGGCGAGCCTAGTAGCGATCGCCAAGGGAGATATTCCAACCCGGCACTGGTCCCGCCTGGGACGAACAGTGACGCCGATCGGGGCAGGTGCAGCTTTAATCTCCTGGTCTGGATCGATGTTTGAATACCTCATGCCTGCATTGGTTATGAGGGCCCCTTCGAACAGCTTGTTGGAGCAAACCAGCCGCCTCGTCGTTAGACGGCAAATCGCCTATGCAGCGAGCCTACACCTGCCCTGGGGTATATCCGAGTCCGCCTATAATGCCCGTGACCTCGAATTCACCTATCAGTATACCAGTTTTGGCGTGCCGGGCCTTGGCTTGAAACGCGGTCTCGCCGAGGCCGCGGTGATTGCGCCTTATGCGACCGGCCTGGCAACCATGGTTGATCCCGCAGCCGCGGTGCTCAACTTCGCTCGATTGGCGGCGATCGGCGCGCAAGGCAGGTATGGCTACTACGAATCGCTCGATTACACGCCCAGGCACCTCCCGGATGGTCAGGACGTTGCGATCGTTCGCGCCTTCATGTCGCATCACCAGGGCATGACAATCGTCGCAATCGCCAACGCCTTGTTCGATGGCGCCATGCGAGCGAGATTTCACAATGAGCCTATCATTCAAGCCACGGAACTTCTGCTGCAGGAACGGACACCGCAAAACATCGTGCTCGATCATCCGAAGGCCGAGGAGATTCGGACTGCGCGCCGCGTTCTGGACGTCGGTCCCGCGAAGACACGCCGCTTCGATTCACCGCATGATTCAGTACCATCAACCCATCTGCTTTCCAATGGCCGTTACGCCGTTATGCTCACAGCCGCCGGCTCCGGCTACAGTCGATGGAAGGATCTGGCCATCACGCGATGGCGGGAAGATACCACCTGTGACGATTGGGGGAGCTATATCTTTCTGCGTGATCGGCAGAGCGGTGCCGTCTGGTCTGCGGGCTATCAACCAGCCGGAATCGAGGCAGACAGTTATCATGTCACCTTTTCCGAAGATCGCGCCGAGTTCGTGCGCCGCGACGGCGCACTGACGACAACACTCGAAATCCTCGTTTCGGCCGAGGATGATGCGGAGGTTCGCCGGCTATCAATCTCGAATGCCAGCAACCAGGCACAGGAGATCGAGATCACCTCCTATACCGAACTCGTTCTAGCACCCCAAGCCGCCGATACCGCGCATCCTGCGTTTTCGAAGTTGTTTATCGAAACGGAGCACCTCGCTGATATCGGCGCGTTGATTGCGACCCGGCGTCGCCGCTCCCCATCCGAACCTGAAATCTGGGCGGCTCATCTGATCGTCATGGAGAGTGGCGCGCCGGGCGACCTCGAGGTGGAGACCGACAGGGCCAGTTTCTTGGGTCGGGGCCGTACCCTCCGCTCGCCTGCATGCATGGCGGATAAGCCATTGTCCGGTACGGTGGGGACTGTGCTTGATCCGATTTTTGCGCTTCGTCGGCGGCTCCGCGTGCCGCCGCGCGGCACAGGACATGCCGCGTTTTGGACGGTCCTCGCATCGTCGCGGCAGCAGCTGTTGGATATCATCGACAAACATCAGGATGTCAATGCGTTTGGACGCGCCTCCACGCTGGCCTGGACGCAGGCGCAAGTCCAGTTGCGGCATCTCAATATTGATCCCGAAGAAGCCAATACTTTTCAGCGTTTCGCCAGTCATATCATCTATGCCAACGGTGCTTTACGTGCGCCGGATGAAATGATCCGAAGAGGCAGAGGCCCGCAATCGGGGCTTTGGCAGCACGGCATTTCTGGTGACACTCCAATCGTCCTGCTGAGGATCGACGACATCGAAAATATTGCCGTCGTCCAGCAGGCGCTCCGAGCTCACGAATATTGGCGGATGAAACAAATTTCCGTCGATCTCGTCATTTTGAACGAGCGCGCGTCTTCCTACATTCAGGATCTTCAAATCGCTCTGGAGACCGCTGTACGGTCGAGCCAATTTCGGCCGTCCCCGGGTGAAGCACCGGGACGGGGATCGGTATATGTGTTGCGCGCGGATCTCCTTTCTGTTGGAACGCGCGCTTTGCTGCCAGCCGTCGCGCGTGTCATCCTGATTGCCCGCCGCGGCCGGTTTTCGGAGCAACTCGACCGCATTCCATTGCCGCAGGCCCAGCCTAGGCTTGACCGGCGAGGTCAAGCAGTTCCTGCAGGATCGGACTGGCCTGCCATTGCAGCCGCCCAGGGAGAGTTGGAGTTCTTCAACGGAATCGGTGGGTTCTCGCCCGATGGGAACGAATATGTGACGATTATCAGACCAGGACAACGGACGCCGGCACCGTGGATCAATGTCATCGCCAATCCGACATTCGGCTTTCATGTGGCAACCGAGGGCACTGGCTATACCTGGTCGGTCAACAGCCGAGAGCATCAACTGACGCCCTGGTCGAATGATCCGGTGACTGATCGACCCGGTGAAGCCTTGTATGTTCGTGATGAATTAACCGGCGAAGTCTGGTCGCCGACAGCTCTTCCTTTATCCCGCGACGACGCGTCGTATCTTGTTCGGCACGGCCGCGGATATACCCGATTTGAACACGAGTCGGGCGGAATTGAGCTTAATCTCCTGCAATTCGTGCCGATTCGTGATTCAGTCAAGATTTCCACGCTAACACTACGAAATACGTCTCATCGGCCGCGCTCTCTTTCCATCACGGCCTATGTCGAATGGGTCTTGGGAGCGATGCGCAGTGCGTCGGCCCCCTTTATCGTCACGACCATCGATCAAGAAACGGGTGCCCTCTTTGCGGAGAACGCCTGGAATGAGGCCTTCAGATCCTCTGTCACCTTCATCGATTTTGCCGGGCGACAAACGGAATGGACCGGCGACAGGGGAGAGTTCATTGGCCGCAATGGTGTGCTTCAAGCGCCAGCAGCGATGCGCGCCCGAACCAAGCTTTCCGGCCGCGTCGGTAGCGGCCTTGATCCATGCGGCGTTTTGAGAGCTCCGGTGGAGCTTGCACCTGGCAGCGTCAAGGAAATCGACTTTTTTCTTGGTGAAGCAACAACCGAGACTGATGCGAGGGCCTTAATTAAGCGTTATCGCGAAACCGATCTCGATACCGCCTTTCGCGAAATGTCCGCCTATTGGGAGGACGTGCTCGGCACGATTCAGGTGAAGACGCCCGACCGCTCGATGGATGTCATGCTGAACGGGTGGATGCTCTACCAGACTCTAGCCTGCCGGTTCTGGGCACGATCGGCCTTCTACCAAGCGAGCGGCGCTTATGGATTTCGAGACCAATTGCAGGACGGTATGGCGCTCGCCTTGTCCTGCCCAGAATTGACGCGGGCCCATTTGTTGCGCGCTGCAAGCCGGCAGTTTCGCGAGGGCGATCTCCAGCATTGGTGGCTGCCACCACAGGGACAAGGTGTACGGACGCATATTTCCGATGACCGCGTCTGGCTGGCTTATACCGCCGCACACTATATCGATGTGACTGGCGATGAAGCCGTTTTGGATGAGGTTCTTCCTTTCCTCGATGGTCCTCCTTTAGTAAGTGACGAACACGATTCTTTCTTTCAGCCCATGATCGCCGAAGAAAGCGCGTCTCTTTACGAGCATTGCGCATTAGCGCTGGATTGCAGCCTCGAGGTGGGCGTGCACGGTTTGCCGTTGATCGGTACTGGCGATTGGAATGATGGCATGAACCGTGTCGGCGAGGCTGGTAAAGGCGAAAGCGTCTGGCTCGGTTGGTTTTTATATACTGCTCTTATGGCCTTTTCGCACCTGGCGATGGCCCGAGATGATCTGGCGCGAGCCACGAGGTGGAAATCCCTCGCTGCCGCGTTGCAGGATGCGCTGGAACGCGAGGCTTGGGATGGCGCATGGTATAAGCGCGGCTATTTCGATGATGGGAGTCCGCTTGGGTCGGCGACTAATACAGAATGCCGCATCGATTCAATCGCGCAATCCTGGGCGGTTCTGTCCGGTGCGGCCATCCCTGCACGTGCTAAGCGCGCCATGGCCTCGGTCGAAGAACACCTCATCCGACGTGCCGAGAAACTCGCATTGTTATTTACGCCGCCCTTCGACAAGACCGCGCAAGATCCCGGTTATATTAAGGGATATCCGCCTGGAATTCGCGAGAATGGCGGTCAATACACCCACGCTGCGGCTTGGGCTGTGCTTGCCTTTGCCAAACTTGGTGAGGGTGATAAGGCGGCTAACCTCTTCTATGTTTTGAATCCGATCAATCACACCACGACGCCAACTGACACGGATCGCTATAAGGTGGAACCTTACGTAGTGGCAGCCGACGTTTATTCAGTGGCGCCTCATGCGGGTCGCGGCGGGTGGACCTGGTACACCGGATCGGCGGGATGGATGTATCGCGCCGGTGTCGAGGGAATTCTCGGATTGCGCCGTCATGGAATGGAACTATCACTGAACCCAAGCATGCCGAAAGCTTGGCCCGGCGTCGAAATCGTCTTCAGATTCCAATCCACCATCTACCACATTAACATCGAAAATCCTGCCGGCACTGGACGCGGCGTTGCGCAAGCGACTCTTGATGGCCAGGAACTAACGCAACGCCCCGCCTGCATAACCCTGATCGACGACAAGCATATCCACCACCTGCGCCTCATCCTGGGTTAAGACAAATTGGTCCGGAAGCAATCGATGACCGTTTGCCTTCACAACCCAGCCGAACCGTCACCGTGGACAGGCGAGCACGCTCTGTCTGCATGACTATCCAAGCTTATTTGTCCGATCCATTGCACTTTATAAATTAATAGCCATATGTACCAAGCCGCAAAGAATAAAATAATAACACGGCTTTCCTGGTGAGCGTCTATCTCCCAGTGTTTATCCGCAGATTTCGAGGATACCCAACGCTCCCCCTCGACTCAGAGAAGGCATTTATTGCGGCTGAAGGAGGTCCTATGCGCACCCTTATAGCTATCACTGCAATTACCGCTCTCATGTTGCTGACGGCCTGCCACACGACAGCCGGCGCCGGCAAAGACATCTCTGCAGCCGGCCACGCTATTACCAAGAGTGCGGACCAGCATTCGTACTAGGAATGTGAGTGATGCATTGCAGATCCCGCAGCGCGGCCACTGCTTCGTTCCGCCGAGGAGGATTTCGCTAAGCGTCGCGGTAGCGTATAATGAGACGGTCAATCCAGTTGAAATCGTTCGCGCCACCGAGTGAATCCGGCGGCGATTTCCCTTCGTCCGCATTGTGACAGCCCCAGTGGTGACGAGATGGACGCATCGGGCGGGCGAGTCGAAGTATGATGCCGGGCCGGTGATCGCGACGCACTGACCTCGCCCGATCCACAAGGTCCAGGCGCCAAAGCCAGAGATTACGGCTCGGTGGGATGGCGGGTGCGGGGGACATCGCAAGGCCTGGCATTCGCACACTGAAAACACGACTTCAGGCTTCTGCTTGAGAAGACCGAGCAGCAGCCCACTTGTCGGATGTATTGAAGACCTACACTTTCTTCACGGACAGGACTCCATGCTCGACAAGGCCACGCCAGTTCACCTATCGCGCGCGATCCTGAAACAGATGATGACGCCCTATCAGGGATCGCGCTTAACAAGCAGCATCTGCCAACTCCTGAATACATTCATCCCTTTTGTGCTGGTTTGCGCACTGATGTATGCGTCGCTCTCTTGGCCTTATTGGCTGACGTTGGCGCTCAGTATCATCGCCGCTGGACTGACGGTCCGGATCTTCATCATTCAACATGACTGCGGTCACGGCTCGTTCCTTCCGTCGCCGCTTGCCAATGCCGTCATCGGGCATTTATGCAGCATCGTGACATTTGCCCCCTACGAGAGCTGGCGGCGGCAGCATGCGGGTCATCATGCTCACTGGAACAACCTCGATCGCCGCGATAGGGGAGTGGATATTTATTCGACCTGCCTGACCGTCGGGGAGTACCAGGCAGCGGGCCGTCTTCGGCGCCTGAAATATCGCATTATATGGCACCCCGTCGTTTCGCTGGTCGTTCTGCCGCCAGTGGTGTTCCTGCTGCTCTATCGGCTCCCATTTGACATGCCAAAAGAATGGCGTCGAGAGAGGTGGGGGGTCTATCTGGCCAACCTCGCTTTGCTGAGCGTTTTCGGCATCCTGGGCTGGTTTCTCGGTTTCACCAATGTCGTGATGGTTCATCTTCCCATCATCATTTTCGCCGCCTTATTCGGCGTCTGGCTGTTCTCAGTCCAACACCGCTTTGAAGACACGTTTTGGGCCAGGCAGGAGAATTGGACTGCAACATCCGCATCGCTGCGCGGCAGTTCCTACCTCAAGCTCCCGCGGCTCCTGCAATGGTTCAGCGGCAATATTGGCTTTCACCATATTCATCATCTCAATCCGATGATCCCCAATTACCGGCTGCAAGAGTGCCACGAGGCGAGTAGCGCCTTGCAAGTGGCGCCCATATTGACCTTGGCTGATGCGCTGAAGGCCTGGCGCTTTGCGCTGTGGGACGAGCCGAAAGACAAAATGGTCAGATTCGGAGATGCGGTGGATGGAACATTCGCTTCCTCTACCGCCGATGAGAAATTACGGAAGATGAAAAATGGAAAGCGATCATAAAGTTGCAGCGGCAATTCTTGCTGTTGCGATCCTCAACAATCAGGCCGACAAGCCGAACGGTCGGCCGACCGCCCTGAAGGGAAAGCCTTATGAGGAGCGGCTAATAGAGACTTTCTTTCAGGTATTGAAAAGCATTTGTGCTTCCTGAAAGCGCGCCCTGCCATTCGGTCGAAGCGCAAACGATGTGATCCGCATCAGTTGGAAGCGCAACCCAGTTATCATCATAAAGACATCGCCAGGGCTTGTATGTCCCATCTTTACGTCCATTGAGGATAAAAATGACTATTATGGTGAAGCATTCGACAAGCTGGATATTGGTGGCCGATGCCAGCTATGCTCAGCTCTGGGCCTCTCATCGCAGAGGGCAGGTTCGCGCCCTTGGTACGATCAGCCGAATCCGGCCACCTCTTGATGTGTTAAGAGAGTTTATTGCTGAACCCGCTGCAGGCGACCCTCGGCCGGCCGCTGCTCCTCCCTTGGTCGGAAGGAGTTTGCCGGACAAGGATTTGCGAGAAGCCTCGGATGTACATCTAAACAAATGTGATTGGTTCGCAGGAGAATTGGCGCAGTATCTGGAACGTTGTATGCAATGGCACGAATTTCAGCATCTCGTGTTGGTCGCGCCGACCAACATGCTACTCGCGCTTCGCGGAAATCTAAGCGGTGCGATGCGATCAATGGTGGGCGTTGAGGTCGATCAGGATTTGATTAAGAGCAGTAGGACCCAGATCCAGGCGCGACTTCGGAGCTTAGCCATCAACTGACACTCGCATTGATATTGCGATATGGAGCGATTCGGATGTTTTCCCGCCGCCGCTGCAGGTTGGCCGAGACGGACTATAGGTGCAACTGAGTCAGACGGTTGGGCCAACAGGTGAACTTACGGCGACATCAGCGCTTGGGGTTCCTCCGATTCTTGCCGCACTCTCGGTTTGCCGATAGCCTCGCTCTATCAAGGCGCTAAGTGGCGCCGCGAATTTGTACACCGAAGGCCTAAACTTCCTGCGACGAAGTTCCCCGGTTAGGCTAGTTCAGCTCCTTCCGGCAAGCGAGATCCGGCATCCAGCTTAACAGCGTGATAGAAGGTCACATCAAAAGATGAGAGACAAAGAGACGAGCCTAGCCGAGCGGCTCAGCACCGCGGCAAAGGCAAAGCAGATTCTGCTTGAGAAGGCACGGAGCAAGGCGGCCCACAACGATCCGGAATTTGCCGAGCGCCAAGCTGCGCGACATACGGCCTGTATCGAGCGCGAAGCGCGTGCTGCGGAGCGCAAGAAGGCCAAATTAGCCGAAGTCGAGCGCGAAGCCGCGGAACGGGTCGCCGCAGAGGCGGCGCGCCTGCATGCGCTCGAGGCGCAAAGAATCGACGCTATCGAACGGGCTGCCCGCGAAGTTGCTGCGGAGGCCGAACGCAAGGCGGCGCGCGACGCTCGTTACGCGGCCCGCAAGGCGCGGAAGAAATAGGCTACTTCCACACTGGCGCGCCTGGCTATTCGGAGAAGTCGCCATCGGCGACCTCGCCAACGCCCCCCTAGCGCGACATGGCTTGACCAAGCGAAGCTCGGCGAATCCATAGCGGCGATCTACCTACTTCGAGAGCAGGCTTCCAGCTTGCGCGCATAACATCAGGCTACTGACTGCCATTGCCCGCCACATCGATTGCACGTTGCAGCGGCGCGATGACCTCGATTTCCAAACCGCGCATCATGCCGGGCGGCATGTCGCAATCCAACGTCTCAATCGTCCAGTTGCAGCTATCGACTGCTTCCTTCAACGGGCGAATTTTGAGCGTTCGGATGCTAACCGATTTAAACTCCATAATCTTGCTGGAGAGGTAGCGCTCGAGCGCCTCTCGATGCATTGTTATTTTTTCCATCGTTGCCGCCTCTCAAAGATCATCTAGGCGCCGCACGGTCCGCAGAGTCAACAGCGGATTACTAGCTGCCGCTTCGGCACGTTAATGCATTTCGAGGTTCTGGACGAAAATGTGTGGCTTGAAGTCAGTCCTTAATGAAGGGTTGGCACTCGCTCCGGCAGGCGCTGTCGCCTGGATTTAGCGAGCCGCTCAAGCTATTCGGTCGTCCGCTTTCAGGCGGGGCCGGCAGCCGGAGTTTAGAAAAAGACAGAATGTGAATAGCTCCAACGGCTATTAAGGCACGGACCGAGTGATTATTCTTTTGCGTCACGCAATCGGCACGGGTCCACCTAGCCGGCGGTAGATGAGGCCATATGGAGGGGTCTGGGTGGAGCTCATTCGGCAGGTGTATTTCTCTTCGTCCTCGGCTTCCGCCGCTTCTGGAATGTTTTTTGCGATCATTTGGCGGGCCTCATCACCCGAATCTGCTTGGACCCAATACGAATCTGCAGCAGGATCGTCAACTTTCTCGATGAGATAAACGCTTCGCATGTTCAACTCCTGTACGATGAGGTCGTACTAATATGAAAGAGTTGGTTTCTTCAGAAGTTCCAATTCGGAACATATTTGGAATTGGGGGTCGGAACCGGCCGCTTGCGATAATCATGGAAAGAAATTGAACAACGGCAATTCAAGCGAAGATCGAAGTCATTGGGAAGACGAAGAGGCTCCCCGACGATCACACTGACGAGCGTCAGGTTAAGTGACCACAGCAGCTCACGACGATGAGAAAGACCGCTATGCACCTTAGCCTCGCCCTTGCATGGGATATCGAGTTTCATCGACCATTGGATTATTGCCACTGTCGCGAACGGCGCCAATAAGCCGAAAAACACCTGAAGTAATATAAAAATCCGGCTACGACCACAGCAATAACAATAGCTCTTTCATTAAGTGCGATGTCATGGTTCCACGTTGCCGCCACGGAAACCATGGGTGTCGGTTGATCGGCGGCTCCCGCTCTACTCCGCTGATCCCCTTTTGATCGGTTAGCTCCACCGAGCCTGCTGCAGGCTTCCCGCGCTGCGAGTGAAAGAACCACCGCCGGCCGTGAAATCCGCCTTGGATCGCAGACACTGATGGCGGGGCCTGCTCGCGACGTGCGCCCCTCCACTCGCTCGCATGGGCCGGCGCGTTACCTGCCTCCGCGCTCGCTCCCAGTTCACCATGTAGTCACGCGTCACCGGGAGGACGTCGGGCTTCTTGGCAAGCTGCACTTGGAAGACCATCATGGAGCGGAAGCGGAATCCGATCTCGCATAAGACGAGATAGAACTCCCACATGCGGCAGAAGCGCTCGTCATAGACCGCCGCGGCGCGCGGCCAATTGGCCATGAAACGTTCGCGCCAGTGGCGGAGCGTTTCCGCATAATGGAGCCTGAGGATTTCGACATCGGTGACGTTCAGGCCCGAGCGCTCGACGGCAGCGAAGACTTCTGAGAGAGATGCGAGGTCGGCGCCTGGAAAGATGTACTTGCGGATAAAGGGATTGATGGGGGCTGGTGCATCCGCAAATCCGATTGCATGCAACACTGCAATACCGTCTTCCGCAAGCAGACCGTTGAGCTTGGTGAAGAACTCGTTGTAGTTCTTCTTGCCCACGTGCTCGAACATGCCAACCGATACAATACGATCATACTTTCCGGTCACTTCGCGATAGTCGCGCAGCTGAAAGCGCACTCGATCGGCAAGGCCGGCGGCTGCCGCACGCGCTTCAGATACTTTGTGCTGCTCGACGCTCAATGTCACGCCGGTAACCTCGACGGCGGCTTCTTCTGCAAGATATAGGCCGAGCCCTCCCCAACCAGAACCGATGTCCAGTAGGCTGAGGCCTGGCCGGTCGAGGAACAGCTTGGCTGCAATGTGCCGCTTCTTGTTCTCCTGCGCGGTCTCCAGGCTGTCGCCAGCCCTCAGGAAATAGGCGCAGGAATACTGGCGGTCCTTGTCGAGGAAGAGGTCGTAGAGCTGGCCCGATAGATCATAATGATGGGCGACGTTGCCGCGCGCGCGATCTATCGGATTGTACTGCTTGAGCCGCCGCATCACGCTTGATAGCAGCGAGAACCAGGGCACCCTTTCAAAGTTTTGGAAGTTTTTGGCTGCGATCTCAAGAAGATCGTAGAGGCTTCCATCTTCGATAGTCAGAAGGCCATTCATGTAGGCCTCGCCGATCGAGAGTTCGGGATTCAGGGCGAGCGTATAATTAAGATGGCGAGCGCGCAGCCGAACCGTACAGTAAGGCGGGGAAGCGTCGCCATATCCGTGAATTCGTCCTGCACCGTCGATCAGGCGCAGGCTACCGGTCCGAATGACTGTTTTGAGGATGGCGGGAAACATGGGGCGATCCTCCGGAGTTAATCATATCACCGCTCGCCTGAGGTGGCTTCCGCGTCAACCAAGCCAGTGCCAGGATGCCGACCACTGCAGAGACAATGGACGCTGACAAGATGCCTATCTTGGCGCCGCTGAGTACGTCTTGGCTAAAGGCAGCTTCAGCGATCAGGAGAGCCATGGTGAAGCCGATGCCGGTGAGCAAGCCACCGGCACCCAGCGTGCTCCAACTTAAATCTGGAGGGCGCGTTGCCATGCCGAGGCGTACCGCCAGGAAGCTCAGGGATAGGACACCGACCGGTTTACCGAAGACGAAGCCGAGAAAGATTGCCGTGGCGACAGTGCCTCGGAGATCTGCGGTGGAGAGCGTAACGCCTGCGTTGGCGAAAGCGAAAAGTGGCAGGATCGCGAATCCAACCCAGGGGTGCAGAGCACTCTCTAAACGCTCGACGGGCGAAATTGCCTCTCGTGTGGCGATCCCCGCCAGTTGCAGTGCGCGCCGCTCAGCTCTATCGCCTGCCTGACGAACATCGCCTGAAGTAAACACACGATCGAGAATAGCATTGAGACGCCTGTTGCTGATCCATACCTTCGTCGGTGTCATGAGCCCGAGAAGAACTCCTGTAAGCGTCGCATGAATACCGGACGCATCCAGAGCAAGCCAAATTAAGATTCCAGCGACTACGTAAAGTGCTATCGCCCGGACGCCGAGGCGAGCCATTCCAAACACGATTGCGAGTCCGAGTGCCGCCAGCGCCAGAGCCCGCCAGTCTAGCGCATGACCATAACCCAGTGCGACGACCAGAATGGCGCCGATATCATCGAAGATAGCCAATGACAATAAGAACAGGCGCAGGCTATGCGGAACACGCGACCCAAGAACCGCCAAACATGCGATCAGGAAGGCCGTATCGGTGGCCACGACGGTGCCCCAGCCATGTGCCGCGGGCCCGCTGCTCTGCAATATCAGAAAGACGCCCGCCGGTACGAGCATTCCACCGAGCGCAGCAGCAAAGGATAACGCCGCAATGCGCGGATTCCTTAACTCTCCCAGTACAAGTTCGCGCTTTAGCTCAAGGGCGACAACAAAGAAAAATAACGTCATAAGCCCCTCATTGATCCAATGCTTCAGGGAGTGGGAGTATCCGGAGGAGCCGAAAGTGAGCCCTATGGACGTATCCCAAAACGCAAGAAAAGCATTAGACCAAGGCGAATTTGAAACCGCGAACGCGCTCACTGCGAAAAACAACAAGATCGCACCGGCTGCTGCCTCGATGCGCAAAAAGCGGGCAAAGGGCTTCGTGAAATGATCTGCTAACTCTTTAGGAAGGCGGTTAAAGCCATCATTCATATCTTTTCCATACGGTTCGAGCGCGCCGGGAAGGTCGCGTGTTATGTCCGGTCTACCTTGTTCAAAAACGAGTCAGAGACGATGCGGGGCGGCGCCGTATCCGCCAGTTTTGAGCACCATGCGACGATGTTTGGTCTGGACCGGTCGAGGCTAAGAGTGACGATGACACTTGAGGCCCACTGCTTTACGCAGTCGAGGTATCGGAACCCGCTAAACCGGTTGTCGCCGAACCGCGCACACTACTGGCGGTGACGCAAGACCTTGCAAAGGATCATCTCGATCGCGGTATATAGGGGTTTACTCAATCTGTTGGCAGTTCACGATTCCACCAGTGACCTAGATCGAAATGCATGGCGCTGTAGGAATGCATTTCGGTAGCGACTACCCTAGCTCCCCTCAACGTCATCCTTGTGATCGTGAAGAAAGCGCGCGATCCGCGCCTTCAACTGTATGGGATCATAAGAGTCTTTAACAGCCGCAGCGTGCCGGAAGATAGCACGTTGCACATCCGTCGGAAGATCGTTCCACTCAATGACCAGCGCCGCCCCGAGCCATTCCAAAACTTGTCGCTCCGGGTTGGCCAGAAGGTTCGTTCCGTCTTGCTTGCCCTGCATCCCCTGAGCGCCGCCTTCACCTTCCCATCGGGAGAGGGCACGGGCCATCTGCCTATTCGCTTTCGAGCGCTGCGGCTTAGGATCAACCATCAAATTATTATAGCATCATCCAAATGCTGATGTCATCCACGCCCCCGGGAACGAGCCGTCACGGGTATCGCTGGACGCGACGCCTAGAAGTTGGCCAGAGCGCTACTCGGGTGAGCACGGATAACACTATTTTGGCGAAGCTTGGCGGCCGACTCAATATCATCAGCGAACGTGGCAGAATCATAAAACGGCCCTTACCGCTTTAGACGGCCTGAAGATCTTGGTCCAGATTCACGAGCAGCTGTTGACCCATGCGTACGGCGATCATAAGGGTCGATATGCGCAGCGCCCCACAACGATCCGGGATTTGCCAAATCCCATGCTGCGGATGATATGGCCGGTACCGAGCGGGAGACTCATGCTACCGAACGCAAGCAGGCCAAATTAGCCAAGGGGGCACCCGAAGCGCGGAACGAGTTGGCCTTAGAGGAGGCGCGCCTGCGCGCGCTCGAGGCTGAGCAAGAGGCGCAAAAGATCGCAGCTGTCGAATGGGCTGCCTGCTCGGTGAAACCGGGCATTTCGGCGACCTACCGGTAGCTCCCCAAACGACATGCCGCACGCCAAGCGAAGCTTGCGAATGTCCGTGTCGAATGGGCGGCAAAGCACCGCAGCAATCGCATAGGTTTGCCCGACTGATATCGCTGTAAACCTGCCTGACAACAGAGTCAGCAGTAGCTTTTATCGTGCCGCCTGCGTCTCCTCGGCTTCGGTTTGAAGCTGCCGTCAGCTTAGTTCTTTTTCAAAGCGTACTGAGTGTCGGTTTTCAGCGACTGCTTGTAGGCCGACTCCCTCCCACTCTTCTGCTTCTCGGCTTCGGTTTTCTTGGGTTTTTTGGCTTCGCGATTCGATTTCTGCTGATTCTTTGCCATAGTTGTCCTCTGTTATGTGGGGGGAGGGAATCCTAACGAGCGATTAAACCCACTATACAGAGTTCGCGGCATCGCCGAATTTTTTATTTCACCAGCGGCATTCGTTGCGCTGTCCAAACTGGCGCGACTCTCCAATTAGGATTGAACCACTCGGCTGCGCGCCGCTATTTGGATATCGGGCCATTCCCACTATTTGCTTAATTGACCACGTTCAATCCAGGGCAGGCATTATGTGACGTAACGAAATAAGTGTATCGAATCCCGCTTCTGTGTTCTGGAATCCCGGAATTATTGGAAAAGAGTCACTTCGAGGTGAAAATGCCTCAAGCGGCGAACGCGCGCATAATTCACAAGAAGAGTTTTGACGCGGGCGTTCCTGAGGCAGTATTGCGGGAGCGTCGAGAGGCGCTTGGGATGTCTCAAAGCGCTCACGCCGATTTAGCTCACGTTTCGCAGCGAACAATCGTAAATATCGAATTTGGAAAGGGCTCGGTCACGCTCGAGAGCTTGAAGCAGTAACACATGCTCTATATCTGGATATCTTTTCGGTCATCGGACAGGCACTGCGCTAGAGCCGTGACGAATTTCGGATCACAATCATCTCGTCGAGGATTCAAGCCTACGAGCCTCCCGTCACTGGCGCGGTCGTCTCCCACGTAGCGTTGACAGTGGAAGGTTATACTTGGTCCGTAACCTGATCCACGGCTGCAATACGCCAGCCAAGCTCCGGGATGGTGGAAAGCGCCGCCGTCATATCTGCCCTTCGAAAGAAAATCGATCTTACCGACTAAAAGAAGGCTCCGCGCAGAGAAGTTACGCGGGGCCCATTTGGACAACGGACAGCGAGCCATCGGGGGCCGACGGGGAAAGAGGCTCGCGAACGAGGCCGCGGCGATGAGCATCAGCTAAGGCGTGAGCGATCGGTGCTGACGTGAAGCTATAGGCCTGGACGCGAATCTGGTGTTTGGCGGCACTAATCACGCCGACAATTTGATCGGTACAATCCTGGCCGGGCGTAAAGCAAGTGGTGATCGTTGCGTCAGCCGCTTGCGCAGGGTCTACCAAGGGCGCGGCGAGAATAGCCAAGCTGGTCCATAGATAGAAGATTACTTCAGGCAGACCCTTAGGAAAACAAACGCGTTGGCTCAAAACGTTATTCATCTTGCCATTTTGATTTGTGTTGCCGACTTGGAACGGGCGGGCCATGCAGACGGCAAAAGATCTAGCAGATCCGAGTATTGAGCTGGTCGATATCGAGAATACCTATCTGCTCGAAACCATCTTTCTTAGCGAAGTCCGGCGCAGGCTTAAATTGGTAACGATCAATTAGGCGTTATTGCCGCATGTCTGCCGCCCACATGTAAATGCGCGTCCCGTTAGCTCCGCAACTTCTCCCGAGCCCGCCGGTTGGCATCGGTCTAGGGAGGAACCGCCATGGCAGATCAAGGCAAAGCATCGGACGAAGCCGACTATTTCGCCCTCCTGTTT
Organism: Dongia soli; assembly: GCF_034044715.1. Classification (NCBI taxonomy): domain Bacteria; kingdom Pseudomonadati; phylum Pseudomonadota; class Alphaproteobacteria; order Rhodospirillales; family Dongiaceae; genus Dongia; species Dongia soli. The sequence continues at coordinate 576,036 of NZ_JAXCLW010000003.1, forward strand.
GAAGGCTCCCCGGGACCCGCGGAAAACCCGGGCTTGATCGACGTCGTGAACAGTAAGGGCGAGAGCATCCCACCCGGCGAGTGGGTCAAAGTGGAGAACCCGAAATATCCTGAATGGGATCTCTGGGAGATGCGGTTCTATATTCGCAAGGAGAATGGCAAGACCATCTTGGAGCCGCCCAAATCGCAGGAGCTGTTGGTGTCGATGGAGCCTGCTCACGAAGATGCGGAAGGGGACAAGGGCTCGACTGCCGCAACCCTGGCGCCCACATACAGTCCGAGGCTACGGAAACCTATCAACTGACCAGAGCAACCGGCGCCTCGGTTACATCCTTGGGTCGGATATCCTGCCGTAGCCCTTTGAAGCTCGCTTGCCGAAGGTATCCCTCCGCCGATCGGGCCGTGAACTGGACCTCGCAGACGAGCTCGGGTTCGATCCATACCGCCCGCTTTGCATGCTCTCGCGGCACCTTCTGTAAGATCGGCTTCTCGACGGTGAGGGGCTTTAGCACCTGTTCGAGCTCGACCGACAGCTTATGAGTGAAGCCCGTCCCAGCCCGTCCGTCATAGACCAGAAACCCACCATGGTAATGGCCAAGCAGCAACGACCCCACGCCCCGGCCGGTGGTGCTTGGGATGTAACCACCGATGATAAATTCCTGCCTGGGGGAGCACTTCACCTTGACCCAATTGAGCGTCCGACCGCTCACGTAACGGCTGCCGGCCTTCTTCGAGATGATGCCTTCCAGCTTGTGCTTACAGGCGTGTCTGAAGAACACCGCTGCATCGCCCTCAATTGCTTCGGACATCTGGATATGCGGCCATTCCTTGCGCCGCCGGCCGTTGATCAAGGTCGTGAGCTTCGCCCTGCGCTCGGTCAAGGGCAGGCGCCTCAGGTCCTTGCTGTTCAAAATCAGCAGATCGAACACATAGAAGATGAGCGCTTCGTCTCGGCCGGCGCCGATCGACTCTTGCAGCGCGCCGAAATCGGATGCCCCTCGCTCATCCGGGGCACAGAGCTCGCCATCGATATAGGCGCGTTCAAGAGGTAGGAGGCCGAGTTCCTTGATCAGCGCGGGAAACCGCTCTGACCAATCATAGCCGTTCCGGGTGAAGAGACGGGCCTTCCCGCTGTCGATCGACGCAGATTGACTGTCGACTCGAACCAGGCTGGCAGAACGATATGAGACTCTCGATGCCGATTGATCTCAAGACTGGCGTTCTTGGGCCGCTAACAGGAGATCAAGGCTACATGCTCGTTTCTCACATGGAACGGCATCCAGCTACGGGGTGTCAGGTGTCGGGGCGGCATTTGCCGTTCTGGAATGAGATGGTTCAACTTGCCAAGCGCACGCACCAAGCCTTTGCAGGCAGAGCCATCATGATGACGGATATGATTTGCACCGAAAATGGACCGTGTATCATCGATCTCGATACTCGGGTCGATATCGACGTCCTCCAGGCTACATATCAACAACCGATTGCCAAAAGTGAGCTAGGTAAGCAAATGCTCAATTATCTCGAAACTATGGCAGAGCCCCTCCGGCTCGATTGAGCACAAGATTCGCTTAAAACGCTGATAGGGTCGATCCAGCCAGCGGCTGTTGCGCTGACGAATGCGCTAGATGAGCATCGGATCGGCGTTTGGCCAGAATCAGCTCATCAATGCCTTGAGTAATGGTGCGTAGCGAGAGTGACCCTGCTTCTCTGCCGCATTTCAATGCCCATTCAATGTCAATATGTTTAATATACCCTTTGACATAAGGCAGCTTCAGGAGCCGAGCGGCTACCGTCCGGTGAGTTCCTCCCGACACATGGACGAAATTTCCTTCCGCAGCAATCGCCACAGCAATCTTATCTTTGCCGTCGCTCTGATAGCCTCGTTCCCTCATCGAGCGATAGAGTTCTACATATCTGAAGTAAAACTCCCGGACCCTTTCTTCGGAATCTAGATAGCCTCCCTCCGCGGGAATCGGCCGCCCCATGCGCATACGCATCAGGTAGTACTGGCAGATCTTGGCATTTTTGTAATTTTCGCCAACGGTCGCGACATCTTGCATCGCTATGCCGCCGGGCATGTCGTCGTTTGGCCAAGTCGGAAAGGATGCAATCTTATGGACGAAGATGCGGCCTTTGATCTTCTCGCGCGCTTTCTTGGTCATCTTGTTGGGCAGCCACAATGGGTCAATCTCTCGGCGTAAGTAACCCGCCGCCCGCATCTGCGCGCCAATAAAGCCGAGCTTCAACAAATCAACCGTTCGACCCAAGGCCCGCATTTCGGCTTAATCGCCTCCTAAGCGATTTCTTCCGGTCCATTATTAGGAATTGCTAATGACTTGCGCAAAGTCAAGGGAGGAGAGCGTTTGCGGAGCGGACCGGACCTTGGACACGGTTGCTCAAGTATAGTTACGTAGTGAGGAACAAAGCGCCGATATCTCCAATTCTGTGCTACGAATCGCCAGGCCATTTATCCTCTATGAACGCGATACAGGACGAACCGTCAACAAAGGGTCCGCAGCCGATAGCGATGTCAGTTTCGCGGTCGTGCTCCTCAAAGCCGGATGGACGAGAAATCTGCAAAGGGGAATCCTGGAGCGCCACCACGGCAAATGTTCTTTTCGAACTCGAGTTGTTTTAGGCCAAGCTGGGCCGCCACAAGCGGTGAGCGCTGAAGCGCGGCACGGTTGAGATCCGCGGTGATTTCTCATTAGCCTGCTGACTAAGAGCGTCCTGCCTTCACCTCCTTCAGTCCTGCAATGCCAGGCATTCTTGACCCGACCTGTAATTTTGCTGGTTAGCGAGCGCGGTAAATCCACTTGTGATTAGATGGCGTTCGGGTCTCATCAATTTGAGATATCTCATCCATTGCGATGATGACACTTTTACGGGCATCACGCATCATGCGACCTAAGCGAGCCGGCAACTCCGAAAAACGAAGCTCCATTTAGACAACTTGGCGAGGCGGTGAGATCGAAGATAAGCAACGGATCTTGTCGACATCGTTAAGCATACGGCGCCGGTAGCGTCTTCAGCCAGCAGGCGGAGGATTAGGCGAATTCCTTCCGATAAAGGAGCGTTTTCAGCGATGCAAACCTCAAAACCCAGCAGGCTGTCCCACCAGATCGCCGATCTCCTTGGTCGTGATGAAACACAGGAAACACCACCAGCGCCGCAAGCTCCAACCTATATGGAGCTTACGGCGTATCATCACGGTAGGATCAAGCGCGACGCGGAGATCCTCTCAGGATTGAATTCAATGGCTTCGCCCGCCAGGTCGAGCGACGACACCGCAGATAACGCGGTGCGCGAAGATCATCAGGGCTGGCGAATTCAGATGGCGGCCTTATCTACATCCTGTTTATCGAAGTCTTCCCCCTGCAGCCACTTCTCGAGCGCGCCGGTTGAAAACGACCCTCAAACGGCATCGCCAATGCTGGCCGCTTTGACCACAACCGGAACGCCCTGGATATCCAACCCCGTCATCGTCAATGCATTC
>NZ_JAXCLW010000004.1:0-2779 GCF_034044715.1 Dongia soli
GTCTTACCATGGTCAACGTGGCCAATCGTCCCAACGTTGCAGTGCGGCTTGTTCCGCTCAAATTTCGCCTTCGCCATCTTGCAGCTCCCTTATCCTGGGTTCCCCGTTGGTTACGCCATCTTGGCGCGGACTTCGTCCGCAACCGCCTGGGGCACTTGTTCGTAGTGATCGAATGTCATGGTGTACTGGGCACGGCCCTGGGTCATCGACCGCAACGTGTTCACGTAGCCAAACATATTGGCCAGCGGCACCATGGCAGTGATGACGCGGGCATTGCCGCGGCTATCCATGCCCTGAACCTGGCCACGACGGCTGTTCAAGTCGCCGATGCAGTCACCCATGTAGTCTTCCGGCGTCACCACCTCGACCTTCATCATCGGCTCGAGCAGCTTCGGACCGGCCTTGGGCATACCTTCGCGATAGCAGGCGCGGGCTGCGATATCGAAGGTCAGCACGTTCGAGTCGACGTCGTGATAGGCACCGTCGATCAGCGTCGCCTTGAAATCGATCATCGGGAAGCCGGCGATGACGCCCTGCTCCTTGGCCGACTTCAGGCCCTTTTCGACGCCCGGCACGTATTCCTTCGGCACCGAACCACCGACCACCGCATTTTCGAAAACGAAACCCCCGCCCGCTTCCAGCGGCTCGAAGCGGATCTTGACGCGGGCGAACTGGCCCGAACCACCGGTCTGCTTCTTGTGAGTGTAATCGTGCTCGATTTTCTTCGTGATGGTCTCACGATAAGCTACCTGCGGCGCGCCGACATTGGCTTCGACCTTGAACTCACGCTTCATGCGATCGACGATGATTTCGAGATGGAGTTCGCCCATCCCTTTAATGATCGTCTGGCCGGATTCATGATCGGTTGACACGCGGAAGGAAGGATCTTCCTGCGCCAGGCGATTGAGCGCGAGGCCCATCTTTTCCTGATCGCTCTTGGTCTTCGGCTCCACCGCGACCTCGATGACCGGCTCGGGGAATTCCATGCGCTCAAGGACGATCGGATGGGTCGGATCGCAGAGCGTGTCACCGGTAGTGGTGCCCTTGAGGCCGGCGATCGCGACAATGTCGCCAGCGCGGGCTTCCTTAATGTCCTCGCGGCTATTCGCATGCATCTGCAGCATACGGCCAACACGTTCCTTGTCGCCCTTCACGGTGTTCAGCGTCTGGGTGCCGGTGTTCAATACGCCGGAATAGACACGAACGAAAGTCAGCGAACCGACAAAGGGGTCCGTCATAATCTTGAAAGCGAGACCCGAGAACGGTTCGTCGTCGGAGCTCTTACGGATCAATTCCTTCTCGCCATCGACTTCAACGCCCTTCACATCGGGCACGTCGAGGGGCGACGGAAGGAAATCGACCACGGCGTCCAGCATCCACTGCACGCCCTTGTTCTTGAAAGCGGAGCCGCACAGCACCGGGACGAAAGCGCCCGAGATGGTGCCCTTGCGAATCAACTTCTTCAGCGTATCGACATCCGGCTCCTTGCCTTCGAGATACGCTTCCATGGCGGCGTCATCCATTTCGACGGCCATTTCGACGATCCGGGCGTGATATTCCTCAGCCTTTTCCTTAAGGTCGGCCGGGATATCGCCGACGACGTATTCGGCGCCAAGGCTTTCGTCCTTCCAGACGACGCCCTTCATGGTGATCAGATCAACCAGACCAGCGAACTCGCTTTCGGCGCCGATCGGCAGATGGATCGGCATTGGCTTTGCGCCAAGGCGATCGACGATCATGTCGACGCAGCGATAGAAGTCGGCACCGATACGATCCATCTTGTTGACGAAGCAAATGCGCGGCACGCCGTACTTGTCGGCCTGACGCCACACCGTCTCGGACTGCGGCTCGACGCCGGCAACCGAGTCAAACACCGTCACCGCACCGTCGAGCACACGCAGCGAGCGCTCGACTTCAATCGTGAAGTCCACGTGGCCCGGGGTGTCGATGATGTTGATTCGGTAGTCCTTCCAGAAGCAGGTCGTCGCGGCCGAAGTGATGGTGATGCCGCGTTCCTGCTCCTGCTCCATCCAGTCCATGGTGGCAGTGCCTTCGTGCACTTCACCAATCTTGTAGGAGCGGCCGGTGTAATAAAGGATGCGCTCAGTAGTCGTGGTCTTACCGGCATCGATGTGGGCCATGATGCCGATATTGCGATAACGATCGAGCGGCGTGGTGCGAGCCATTTGGGATCCGTTCCTTCCTGCGCCCGATTACCAGCGATAGTGCGAGAAGGCCTTGTTGGCCTCTGCCATGCGGTGGGTATCTTCGCGCTTCTTGACCGAGGCGCCGCGGTTGTTGGCGGCATCGAGAAGCTCGGCCGACAGGCGGTCGGTCATGGTCTGCTCCGAACGGCCGCGCGCGGTTTGGATGATCCAGCGGATCGCCAGCGCCTGGGCGCGGTCCGGACGAACTTCGACCGGCACCTGGTAGGTGGCACCGCCGACGCGGCGCGACCGGACTTCCAGATGCGGCTTCACATTATCCAGCGCATCGTGGAACAACTTGATGGGATCGCCCTTGGACTTCTTCTCGACCTGGGAGAAGGCGCCATAGACGATACCTTCGGCGGCAGATTTCTTGCCGTCGTACATCAAGGAGTTAATGAACTTGGTGACGACAATGTCGTGGAACTTGGCGTCCGGAAGAACTTCGCGCTTTTCAGCTGCGTGACGACGAGACATCGGGAGATCTCCTTACTTCGGACGCTTCGCGCCGTATTTCGAACGGCGTTGCTTGCGGTCCTTCACACCCTGGGTATCCAAGGTGCCGCGAATGA
>NZ_JAXCLW010000004.1:2998-422181 GCF_034044715.1 Dongia soli
TGGCCGGGACTTTATTGCGCGCCGCCAAAGGCGCACGCGGCTTACGGATCAACTGATTGATCGTCGGCATTCTCTTCCTCACGTTTGCGCGTCCGGACCGTGTCCATCGGCGCCTAAAATAGCCATACGCAAAATGACCACACCGACCGAAGGCTTCTGCCAAGGGTATCGATGCGGTCAGCTACACTTGCCGAACTGGCCCTGAATTCAGGGGCTTAGGGGACCGGCCTATGTATCCAAATGCTTAAGTCGGGACAGCGTCTAAGCCGCGATGGCCTACCACCAGCCCCCTTAAAGGCGGGCGGAATATATTGATTCGGCGGGGGAGCGTCAAGTGAAAGAATCCCCCGTGGTCTTAAGAAAATAGCTTTTTCTTTCAAATACTTGAGTCGACGGGGCCGATGCAGGCCGATACCCGTATATTGTGTCCCAAGCTAGATAACCCGCTATATATTGGTTTTATTTCCTGATTAGGCCCCGAATGAGCGATTAGCCTGGCGTTTTCCCCATCGGTTGGTCTGGCCCTGGCAAGTCCTCATCTGCGAGATCGTCAGAACCTGTGTCTTGGAAGCCACGCCATGGTTTTCCGGTATCTGATGGGAAGCGATAAATCCCTTTCTCGGAGTCGATTGGTGTTCGCTGGGTTGTCAACCGGGCAAAAAGGTCGTTCAGCGTCCTTCCCGGTTCCAGCCGAAACGCTCGCGCCGACACGGCCGCGGTTTCGATCCCGATGGGCTTGGGTCATGAGCCGTCAGGTCCTGCCGCTCTATCTGTCCCTCGATCTCCGGCGGCAGAACGGCATCAATCTTCACCAAAGCCTCCTCAGCCGCCTGGATCAGGGTAGAATCGCCCCAGGCCCGCACAAAGCGCGCGCCGAGCACCAGCGCCTGCAATCCCTCGCTAGAGAACTGCAATGGCGGCAGCACGAAATGGCTGCGGATCACATAGCCGAGGCCACGTTCACCTTCGATCGGCACGCCGGTCGCAATCAGCGCCTCGATATCGCGATAGATCGTGCGAACCGAAACTTCGAGCCGGTCGGCAATGGCTTGCGCCGTCCGCAGCCGCTGGCCGCGCAGCAATTGCACGATCTCGAATGACCGATCCGCACGCCGCATCTGGACTACCGCCTTGCCTATTTATTCCCCCTGCGCATCATCCGGCGGTGACGATGTGATGATGGCTCATTTTGACGGAGCGCAGATCGATCATGGAGCAGAAGACTTCGGCCTGGGAGAGCTTATGGAAAACTTCTGCCGCAGCCTTGGCGGATGCTTCATCCCGCCACTCGGCGATATCGATCCAGGTTCCGTCTGGGGCTTTAGCAAGGCGCCGGCCGAGAAAGCCGGGCAGCGTAATCAAAGCTCCGTTCGAAGCCTCGGCCGCTGCCATGAAGTTTTCCTCCGACACATCTTCGGCCAATGAAAAAGTAGCGATCTCCAAAACCTGTCCAATCGTGGTCAGGCCGGTCGCTGCATGCTTTTTTCGGTAGAAGGGATTGGTCATCATCCTATCCTCGCAGAACCCTCGATTGTTTCTGCAAGCATCCTAAGCGAGGTCAACTGACAACGTGGTGTCAGTTGCTGTCAGGCGATTGAACTTAGAACACCTCCAATGAAAAAGGGCCGGCAATACTGCCGGCCCAATTGTCTTCGATGTTTCGATAATTAGAATTTATTGCCGCGCGGGAACCCATTCGGCGGCAACCGGCCGGCTTGCGCACGTTCGCCGATCCAATCCTTGATATTCGTTTCCGTGCGCTGCCCGGTGCCGTGACGCCAACTGAGGCCTTCCGTCTTTTTGAACGCCCTCGCGTCGCTGATCCCGCCATCCTTGTATTTCTGCAAGGTGACGCCGCGACCGCGACTCATTTCCGGCACTTCCTTCAGCGGGAAGATCAGCAGTTTGCGGTTTTCTCCGATCGTCGCCAGCATATCGGCCGCCGGCGATACGGGCACGCAGATCGCCGCCTCGCCGCCCTCGCCAAGCACTAGCACCTGCTTGCCGGAGCGGGTTTGTGCCACAATATCGTCGGACGGGACGATGAAGCCGCGGCCATCATGCGCCGCCACCAGCAATTTGATGCCCGGCTTATGGATCATCACGTCGACAATGTCCTGATCATTGCCGAGATCGATCATGAGCCGGATCGGTTCCCCATGGCCACGGCCACCCGGCAGCTTATCGACACCGATCGTGTAGAATTTCCCATTGGTGCCGAACACCAGCAACTTATCGGTGGTCTCGCACTGAATGTGGAATTTCGCGCGGTCGCCATCCTTGAATTTGATTTCCGGACTTTCCTCCACATGGCCTTTCATCGTACGGATCCAGCCCTTGGCCGAGCAAATGACCGTCACCGGCTCCCGCTCGACCATAGCTTCCAGGGGAATGATCACCGCACTTGGTGCATCGGCGAAAGCCGTACGGCGCCGACCCAGTTCGGTCTTCGGACCATAGGTCTTTTTCAGCTCGCCGATCTCATCGGAGATCCGAGACCACTGCTGGCCTTCCTCCTGCAAGAGCTGACTTAGCTCCTTCTTCTCCTGGCTGAGTTTCTTGTGCTCGCCTTTGATCTCCACCTCTTCCAGCTTGCGCAAGGACTTCAGGCGCATATTGAGGATGGATTCAGCCTGCAGATCGGTCAGACCCCACTTTCTCATCATGACCGGCTTCGGTTCGTCCTCATACCGGATGATGCGGATGACCTCATCGATATTGAGATAGGCGACCAGATAGCCGTCCAGGATCTCCAAACGCCGTTCGATTTCACCCAGACGGAACTTGCTACGCCGAACCAGCACCTCACGGCGGTGATCGAGGAATGCTCGCAGCACTTCCGGCAGCGGCATAACCCGCGGCGTCTGGCTGGCATCCAGCACGTTCATGTTAAGGCCGAAACGGGTTTCGAAATCGGTCTGGCGGAACAGTTGTTCCATCAGATGAAGCGGCTCGACATTGCGGCTCTTCGGCACCAGCACGATGCGGACATCGGTAGTGGATTCGTCACGAATGTCGTCAAGGAAAGGCAGCTTCTTCTCATGCAGGAGATCGGCGACCTTCTCGATCAATCTCGACTTCGCCACCTGATAGGGAATTTCCGTGACGACGATCTGCCAGCCGCCGCCCTTGAGATCCTCTTTCTCCCACCGCGAGCGGATGCGGAAGGACCCGCGGCCGGTGCGATAGGCTTCGACCATGGTTTCCCGGGATTCGCAGACGATACCGCCGGTGGGGAAATCCGGTCCGGGCATCAGGCTGACCAGCTTTTCGATCGTCGCGTTCGGCGATTTGATCAGGTGCTGGAGCGCGTCGCAAACCTCCGCCACGTTATGCGGTGGAACACTGGTCGCCATGCCAACGGCAATGCCTTGCGCACCATTCGCCAAAAAATTGGGAAAGGCTGCCGGCAGGACAACCGGTTCAACATTCTCGCCGTCATAGGTGGCGCGGAAATCGACCGTATCCTCGGTGATGCCATTCAACATCAAGGCGGCAGCTTCCGTCAGCCGCGCTTCGGTGTACCGCATCGCCGCGGCATTATCGCCGTCGATATTGCCGAAATTCCCTTGGCCGTCGACCATGGGATAACGCTGCGCGAAATCCTGAGCCATGCGTACAAGGGCATCATAGATCGATTGGTCGCCATGGGGATGGTATTGACCGATCACATCACCGACCACACGGGCCGATTTCTTATAGCCCTGGCCCGGCTCAAGCCGGAGCTGGCGCATCGCATAAAGCAGACGACGATGAACGGGCTTTAGCCCGTCACGCACATCCGGCAGCGAGCGCGACATGATGGTGGAGAGCGCGTAAGAAAGGTAACGCTCGCCCAAGGCCTCCGCCATGTCGACGACACGGATATCGCCGCTGGGCGACTCGGGCGGCTGGGTTTTCGCGGTTGCCTTCTTGGCCATACTATATCCTTTGGTCTCAATCATTTACCGGGACTGACGTCCCGAGTGATCTTAGCATCCCTCGGCTGATTCGGCGCGAAACGACGGTTCCGGGGAACGCATGTCTAGGCCAGGATCACCTCCGGCGGCAAGTTCTGCGATCGGAAAGCGCCAACTTACGGGCGCTAACCTTGCAGGCGCTGGAGAAATTGCCGGCGTGCCATCGGCCCCTCGCTTAAAGACGATTGTCTCGATGTCGCCGAGTTGCCGGATCCGGGTGATGAACCGGTTTGAGCGAAAACATGGCGAGCCAGGAAATGGCCCGTCAAGCGCAGGCCGTCCAGAATGGCTGCGCGGTCCGGCCGCGCCGTATGGTCTTCGGCCAGGAAAGCCGGCAAAGGCAGCAAACGGTCGTGATAACCCTGCCCTGCCGAGCGGGTAACGGACCGCCCGGTCTTCGGCGAGACGTAGCTCAATCCCTCAGTTTCACCGGTCACGGCGCAGTGGGTGAGATCGAGGCCAAAACCGAGATCGGCCAGAAGCGTCAATTCCCAGCGCACATACTCGACCAGCCAGCCGTCATTGCCCCGGGCATCATCACCGGCGCGTACTTCCTCAATCAACCGGGCGATCAGGATATCGAGATCGACGAAGATTTCGGGATGTGGCTCGCGCTCCGGCAAGGCGGTATCGATGACGGCGCAGGCCGAGGCTAAGGCCGCAAGGCGAAGCGGCTGATCCAACAGGAGCGCGGCGACGGATTGCAAACCCTCGATCTGGTAATTGCCGAGTTGTTCGGGCAACCGGGCTCGCCAATTCGCCTGCAGCCGATTGCCGAGCTCGATGATCGGCCGCTGGCGGCGCGAAAAGCCGCCGCGCAAGAGGCCGAGATGACGGCCGTGCTCGCGCGTCAGCAACGTCAGGACGGCGTCATGCTCGCCATAATGCCGCGCGGCTAATACAATCGCTTCGTCCTGCCAATCCATGCGTCACTATAGCAGGGGATGATCCGGTGGCGAGAAACTCAGGTATCGAAATCGATGCCCATTTCGCGATAGCGCTCGGGGTCTTCCTGCCAGTCCTCGCGCACCTTCACGAAGAGGAAGAGATGCACCCGGCGCTGCAACATCTCCTCGATGTCCTTTTGCGCAGCTGCCCGCACTGATTTGATCCGCTGTCCGCCCTTGCCCAGCACGATGGCCTTCTGGCTGTCCCGGGCGATATAGATCACATGGTTGATCTTGACGCTGCCATCCTTGAATTCTTCCCAACCCTCCGCTTCGACGGTCAGGTCATAGGGCAGTTCATCGTGCAACTGGCGGAACAGGTATTCCCGCGTCATTTCCGCCGCTAAGAGGCGCAGCGGCATATCCGTGAGGTCGTCTTCCGCGAAATGATGCGGTCCTTCCGGCAAGCGATCGGCCAGCACCTTCATCAGATCGTCAACGCCGCTGCCGGTCTGTGCCGAAATCATGAAAGTGTCGGAGAAGTCATAGAGCGCGTTCAATTCCGCCGCCTGGCCCAGCAGCTTCTCGCGCTTCACCGCATCGACCTTGTTGATGGCGAGCATCGCTTTGCGGCGTGCCGACTTCAATCCCTCGATAATGCGTTTCGTGTCGTCATCGATCGATTTGCGCTCGGCATCGACCAGCAGCACGATCTGGTCGGCTTCCTCGGTACCGCCCCAGGCCGCGGCCACCATAGCGCGGTCGAGACGACGCTTGGGTGCGAAAATACCAGGCGTATCGATGAAAATGATCTGCGCCCGGTCGCGCATGGCAATGCCGAGGACGCGACGGCGCGTCGTCTGCACCTTAGGGCTGACAATGGAGATCTTGGCGCCGACCAGCCGATTAAGCAGCGTCGATTTGCCGGCATTGGGTGCGCCGATCAAAGCGACGAAGCCGCAACGATCAGTCATCGCATCGCTCTTGGTCATCTATGCTCCTCTAAGCAGCGCCAGGCTTGCGTATTGCGCGGCTTCATTCGCCCCGGCATTATTCGCTATGGCCACGCAGCCGAGCCATGAAAGCCGCCGCCGCCGCCTGCTCCGCCGCCCGCTTGGACCGCCCGCTGGCTGCTGTCGGCTCATGGCCCTCGACCCGCACCTGAACGGTAAAGATCGGGTCATGGGGCGGGCCACTGCTTTCGATGACATCATAGACCGGCAGCGGCAATCCGTCAGCCTGGGCCCATTCCTGGAGCGCCGTCTTGGAATCCTGCGGCGGCTTGGCCTCGCGGTTCATCATCGGCGACCACATGCGCATGATGAAGTCGCGCGCCGGATCCAACCCGCCATCAAGATAGATGGCGCCAATAACCGCCTCGCAGGCATCGGCGAGCGAAGCCGGATTATCACGCCCGCCGCTTTCCGCCTCACCCCGCGAGAGAATCAAATATTTCCCGAGATCGATTGACCGGGCTACCCCTGCCAATCCTTCCTGGCGGACGAGGGCTGCCAGGCGTTTCGCCAGGGCCCCTTCATTCTCTCCCGGAAAAGTACGGTACAGCATCTCCGCGATCACCAAGCCAAGAATCCGGTCGCCGAGAAATTCCAGGCGCTGATTGTCGGCATCGCTGATCTGGCGAGGACCGCGACGGCCCCCGCTGCGTGTCAGTGCACTGGGATGGGTGATCGCCGTCCGCAGAAAACTTGGATCGGCAAACTGATAGCCAAGCGCAGCAGCTAAGGCTGCCAAATCGGGACCACTGCGCTGGCTCATTTCACCAGATCGAAAAGGCGGTTCCAGCGGACATGGAACGGCTTGCTCCACGAGAAGAAAAGGATTTTCGCCGGGCCGATCAAATTTTCCTTCGGCACGAAACCGACGGTGCCTAAGAGATCGGCATTCTTTTCGGTGATTTCATCGCTCGGCGCGAAGCTGGATGCTGCGCGCGTCAGCATCCGGCTGTCATTCGAGCCGTCACGGTTGTCGCCCATCATGAAATAGTGATCCGCCGGCACGACATAGATCGGCGTGTTGTCGAGACTGCCGGAATCGCCACTCGATTCGATGATACGATGGCTGACGCCGCCCGGCAATGTCTCGATATATTGCGGTACCGGCATCGCATCCGGATCATCCGGATCGACATAATCCTCGATCCGCTCACGCTTCACCTGCTCGCCATTGATATAGAGAATGCCATTGCGGACCTGGATACGGTCGCCCGGCAAGCCGATCAGGCGTTTGATGAAATCGTTTTCAACTTCGCCGGGGGGACGGAACACGATCACGTCCCCACGTTTCGGCTCACCATCCCAAATGCGTCCCTCGAAGGGGATGATCGACAGCGGGAAGGAGTATTTGCTGTATCCGAAGGACGTCTTGGAAACGAACAGGTAATCGCCAATCAACAGCGTCGGAATCATCGATCCGGAGGGAATGTTGAAGGGCTCATACAGGAAGGTCCGGATCAGGATGGCAATGACGCCTGCCCAGATAACGGTCTTCACGAAATCCCAGATTTCCTGGAACGTGCCGGAGGTCTTGCGCGGCATTGATGATCATGGCTCCGCTGGTGGAAGTGGCCCCGCTCGTCCCCAGGGGCGATGACTAGGGGTACAGCAGGAGTCGGGGCGGATCAAGCCAGCCAGGGACGATAAAGTCAAGGCGGGACAGCAACTTGACCCTATCAGGCGCAAATTTCCCAATACCTTGAAAAGCCGGATCAACGGCAATAGCGGCGAAACTTCCGAGACTTAGCTGGCAATCGGATTGGCTGAAATAATGACGATCGCCTGCGCCTGAGGAAAATCGTCGGTGATGGTCAAATCGATCTGCGCCATCATCCCCGGAGGCGTCATGGCCTGCAGCCGCGCCAAGGCTCCGCCTGTCAGTTTCATGGTGGGCTTGCCGGAGGGCAGGTTGACCACCCCCATATCCCGCCAAAAAACCCCTTGATGGATGCCGGTGCCGAGCGCCTTGGAACAAGCCTCCTTGGCCGCAAATCTCTTGGCATAGGACGCCGCCCGATTGGCGCGCCGATCGGATTTTGCCTGCTCGATCTCGGTAAACAGACGCTGGACGAAGCGATCGCCATAACGCTCCAGCGAATTTTCGATCCGGCGGATATCGATGATGTCGTTCCCGATGCCGAGAATCATGCCAGCCACGCATCCATTATTGTCGCGACCTGACGGATAGCGGCGCGTCAGGATTTCCAGTGAAACCGATCCGGCACGGCTCTGTCCAGCCGCAATCGGGAATGAGCCCGGTCAGCCTCTCGCCCGATCGACCGAGCTGATCGCCGGTGTCGCCCGCAAGGCGGCGATGATCCCTGTCAGATGCCGCAGATCCTTGACTTCAACATCGACCAGGACTTCGAAGAAATCCGTCGACCGGTTGACGATCTTCAGGTTGTTGATGTTGCCGCTATTCTTGCCGATGACTGTGGTCAAACTGCCCAGGCTGCCGGGTTGGTTGGTGATCACCACATTCAACCGGCCGACATGGTTCTCTGCGGAATCCGGATCGACATCCCAGGCGACGTCGAGCCAGCGTTCCGGCGTATCCGCGAAGGTTTCCAGGGTCTCGCAATCGATCGTATGGATGGTCACGCCCTTGCCCGTGGTCACGATGCCGACGATGCGGTCGCCCGGCAATGGATGGCAACAACCGGCGAAGTGCAAAGCCATGCCCGGGATGAGACCCCGGATCGGCACGGCGAAACTGTCTCGCTTCGTCTTTGGACGGGAGCGGCCAATCGGCACGACCTTGTCATTGGCGGTCGCATTGCGCGATGCCGGGAACACCGCATTGACGACTTCCCGTGCACCAAGATTGCCCTGCCCCACCTGGGCCAGCAAATCCTCGGCGGTATCGCTCTTGAATTTCTTCAGCACACCATCCAGCGACTTGTCGGCGTATTCATAGCCTTCATGCTGGAATTCCTTCTGCATCATCGCGCGGCCTAGTTCGACATACTGCGTCCGCTGCTGGGTGCGGATGAAACGTCGGATGCAGGCGCGCGCCTTACCGGTAACGACGAAACGTTCCCAGGTTGGTGACGGCGTTTGCGCGCGCGAGGTGACGATTTCCACCTGGTCGCCGTTATGCAGTTCACTGCGCAACGGCACGATGCGGCCGTTTATCTTGGCCCCGACGCAGGTATCGCCAACCTCGGAATGGACCGCGTAAGCGAAGTCAACCGGCGTCGCACCACGTGGCAAAGCGATGAGATCGCCCTTCGGCGTGAAACAGAACACTTGATCCTGGAACATTTCCAGCTTGGTATGTTCCAGGAATTCTTCAGGACCGGCCGCATGTTCGAGAATATCCAGCAATTCGCGAAGCCAGCGATATTGCCGGCCGTCAACTTGGGGTGCGCCCTGCTTGTATTTCCAATGCGCCGCGACGCCAAGCTCGGCAATCGCATGCATTTCCTTGGTGCGGATCTGCACTTCGATGCGATGCCGGAACGGCCCGATCAAACCGGTGTGCAGCGAGCGGTAATTATTCGGCTTGGGCGTCGAGATATAATCCTTGAAACGCCCCGGGATCATCGAATAGGTGCTGTGCAGGAGACCCAAGGCTTGATAGCACTCACCGATATCGTCAACGATGATGCGGAAAGCGATGATGTCCGAGAGCTGCTCGAACTCCATCCTTTTCTGCTGCATCTTGCGCCAGATCGAATAAGGCGTCTTCTCACGACCCGACACCTGGCAGGTCAGGCCGGAGTCCGCCATGACCCGCTGCAATTCGTCGATGATCTTTTGGCAGATGTCATTGTCCTGCTCGCGCAGGAAATTCAGGCGCTGATTGATCGAGACGGCAGCATCCGGATAGATCTCGTTGAACGCGAGATTTTCCAGCTCGTCCTTGATCTGGTGCATACCCATGCGCTCGGCCAGAGGCGCATAGATTTCCATGGTCTCCAGCGCGATGCGCCGGCGCTTTTCTTCACTTTTGATGAAATGCAGCGTCTGCATGTTGTGCAGACGGTCGGCCAGCTTCACCAGCAGGACACGGATGTCGTTCGACATCGCCAGCACCAGCTTGCGAAAATTCTCCGCATGCTTGGTGTTGTCCGATTGCAGTTCGAGACGCGAAAGCTTGGTGACGCCATCTACCAGGCGACCGATTTCCGGGCCGAACAGCCCTTCGATCTGTTCCAAGGTCGCATCGGTATCTTCGACCGTGTCGTGCAACAGGCCGGTGACGATCGATGCGGTATCAAGCTTGAGGCGTGTCAGAATCTCAGCAACGCCGAGCGGGTGAGAGAAATAGGGATCGCCGGAAGCCCGGGATTGTGACCCATGGGCTTTCATCGAAAAAACATAAGCGCGGTTGAGGACGTCCTCATCCGCGCCCGGATCGTAGGCCTTGACGCGCTCGACAAGCTCATACTGACGAATCATCGCGTGCGCCGAATCCGCCGTTTTTCTCATCCGTCTCGTTGCTGTTCCGTCTCCCTCATCTTGCCTATCGGCGATACCTCACGGCACCGCGGAAAAGTGAGTCCGAAACATTCTGGCAGCCGCTCAGCGGCTGCCAGACCCAATCTTAGTTGCCATCATCCAGCGCCGAGCTGTCATCCTCGAACTCGCCATCGATCGACATATCCGCGTCGTCGGCTTCATCCTGGCTGATCTGGGCCTGCTGCATTTCCGCCAGCAAGTCGCCTGCACCGGCGCCAAAGCCTGCACCGTCTTCTTCGGGCTCATCATTTTCGATATGACGCTGCAGACCCGTCACCAGGCTGTTCGACAGATTGTCGAGGCTCACGGTCTCATCGGCAATTTCCCGCAAGGCCACCACAGGATTCTTGTCGTTGTCCCGCTCCACCGTCAACGCCGCACCCGCCAGAATCTCCCGCGCCCGCTGGGCCGCCAGCATGACGAGGTCAAACCTATTGGGGATTTTCAGGACGCAATCTTCAACCGTTACACGAGCCATCTTCAAAGTCTCTCTAAAACAGGGCGCAATCGCATGCGACTAATATATTTTTTCGATCGGCGCAAGGCAAGTTCGATACGGCTGTGTAAATAAAAAGAATACCATGCAGCAAGCGCATGAACCCCGCGGACCGCGACAAAAATTGTTTCGAAACAATGAATTGCTTGGAGCCCAGCAAGGGGGGCATGCCATGCCCTAGGAAAGCGGCCGCGCCACTTGGTCTTGGGGCAAGGCTAAAATCAGCTCTGCCACGCCTTGCTGGGTGACAGGATGGTGCCAGTGGGGCGCGATATCCCGCAGCGGCAATAGGACAAAGCCGCGAGCGGCGAGCCGGGGATGCGGCAGGATCGGCGGTGTCTCACCATCCCGGATCTCGCCATGGTGATCCAGCAGATCAAGATCCACGACCCGCGGCGCATTCACCACGCTGCGCACTCGACCGAAGCGAGCCTCCACCTCATGCAATCGCTGTAGCATCTCGACGGCGTTCAAGCTTGAGCGTAGCGCGACGACACCGTTCACATACCAAGGCTGATCGGCCAGCGGTACGGGCGCCGATTCATACCACGGTGATTTCGCAACCAACATCAATCCCATTTCCACGAGCGCAGCGACGGCCATATCGAGCGTCGCCACCGGCGGGCCGAATGTTGGATGAGTCAGATTGGCGCCGAGCCCGACATAACTGAGATCATGTCCCGGCATTACCGGCTCCAATTTGGACGTCACGAAAGAGCATGCGATGAAAAATCCGTTGAATGCATTGATGAGTAAAATTATTTAAGTGTGAAAGGCAATCAATGCAATCGCATGTGCTGGAATGCTAATCCCCACAAAAGATTATAAGCCCAAAATCATTACAACAGGACATACATTAGGGGTATTCGAATGGTCACTCGGTTCTATCCGCAAGAACGCGTCGCTTTATTTGTCGACGGCGCGAACTTGCACGCGGCGGCGCGAGCACTCGGGTTCGATATCGATTACAAGCGTTTGTTGAAATACTTCCAGGACCAATGCCACCTGATCCGCGCCTTCTATTACACGGCACTGGTAGAGGATCAGGAATACTCGCCGCTGCGCCCGCTGGTCGATTGGCTCGATTATAACGGCTTCACCATGGTGACAAAGCCGACCAAGGAATTCACTGACGCGACCGGACGGCGGAAGATCAAAGGAAACATGGATATTGAGCTGGCGATCGATGTGATGGAGATGTCGGCGCATCTGGATCATATCGTTCTGTTCTCCGGCGATGGCGATTTCCGCCGTCTGGTCGAAGCTGTCCAGCGTCGCGGCTTGCGGGTTTCCGTGGTGAGCACCGTGCGGTCGTCGCCGCCGATGGTGGCCGACGAGTTGCGCCGCCAGGCCGATCATTTCGTCGAGCTGGACGAACTTGCCAATGCCATTGCCCGGCAGTCAACACGGCCGGCCGATCAAGTAGCCGGCGGCATGGAGCCGCGCTGATCGACATGGCTTCCACAAGCACAGCGCAAGCCGCGCCGATGCCCGGTCGCGATTGCCCGCTCTGTCCGCGGCTGGTCGATTTCCGCGAAGATAATCGGCGGCAATTCCTCGACTGGCATAATGCACCGGTGCCGGATTTCGGCCCGGCGACAGCACCGTTGCTGATCGTCGGCCTTGCGCCCGGGCTGCGCGGCGCCAACCGCACCGGCCGTCCCTTCACTGGCGATTATGCCGGCGATCTGCTCTATGAAACCTTGCTGGATTTCGGCCTCGCCGCCGGGCGCTATGAGCAGCGGCCGGATGACGGTCTCACCATGACCGGCTGCCGCATCGTCAATGCCGTGCGCTGCGTGCCGCCCCAGAACAAGCCGACACCAGCGGAAATCAAAACCTGCAATGCGTTCCTGCGGCAGGATCTGACAGCCATGGCAAATGTAAAATCGATCCTTGCCCTCGGCTCAATCGCCCATGATGCGGTGCTGATGGCGTTCGGCGTGCGAAAATCGGCCTATCGTTTCGCCCATGCCGCTCAACACCCTTTACCAAACGGCATAATCCTGACCGACAGCTATCACTGCTCGCGCTATAACACGAACACCAATCGACTGACGCGCGAGATGTTTCGGACGGCGATGAAGCTGGCCCAGGCGGCTGCCCAAGGCTGATATGGCGGATCCGAAATGATGGATCAGCTGCGTTCGCGCAGTAAACGCCCCTGTTCGCGCTTCCAGTCGCGCTCCTTCTCGGTATCCCGCTTATCGACCTTGCGCTTGCCCTTGCCGAGGCCGAGCTCAACCTTGGCGATGCCGCGCGCATTGAAATAGATCGAGATCGGCACCAGCGTGATGCCGGCGCGCTGAATCTGTCCGATCAACCGGCTCATCTCGCGCCGCTTCAGCAGCAATTTGCGCGGCCGCCGCGGTTCGTGATTGAAGCGGTTGGCGGCCTCGTATTCCGGGAAATAGGCGTTCAACAGCCACATTTCCCCATCCTTCTCGGTCGCAAACGCCTCGTTGATGCTGGCACGGCCGAGGCGCAGGGTCTTGACCTCCGACCCGGTCAGGACAAGCCCCGCCTCAATCGTGTCTTCGATGTGATAGTCGAAGCGCGCGCGGCGGTTCTGCGCCGCAAAACGTTGTTTGGAAAGATCACGCGCCATTACTTAACTTAGCCCAATTACGGGCCAGTTGGCTGGCCCTGATCAGTTCAGCAGTCCCGCCGCTTTCAGCGCCGCCTGCACCTTGGCTTTGGAAGCCTCGGCGATTTCTACCATCGGCAGACGTAAATCGCCAGATGCAAGGCCGAGCAATTGCGCGGCATATTTCACCGGTCCCGGGCTGGTTTCACAGAACATCGCCTCATGCAACGGTGTCAGCCGCTCATTTATCTTCATCGCCGTCGCCAGATCGCCCTTGCGCCAGGCGGTCTGCAATTCCGCGGTCAAAGACGGTGCCACATTGGAGGTGACGGAAATACAGCCGTGACCACCCTGGATCAGGAAAGGCAATGCCGTCGCATCTTCGCCGGACAACTGGCAGAAATCGCGCCCCGATGAAAGTGCCTGCAATGCCGGCCGTGCCAGATCCGCTGTGGCATCCTTAACACCGACGATTCGCGGCAGCTTCGACAGCCGGGTCATGGTTTCGATCGACATATTGGCGACGGTGCGCCCCGGCACGTTGTAAACAATGATCGGGATATCGGTCGCGTCATGTACCGCCTTGAAGTGCTGGTACTGCCCCTCCTGAGTCGGCTTGTTGTAATAGGGGACGATGACAAGGGCCGCATCGGCGCCGGCTTTCTGGGCATGGCGGGTCAAGTCGATCGCTTCATCGGTGGAGTTCGATCCGGTCCCGGCAATCACCGGCACGCGCTTCGACACCGCCTCGATGCACAATTCCACCACGCGCTTATGCTCATCATGGGTCAGAGTCGGCGATTCACCGGTCGTGCCTACCGGCACCACCCCATCGATCCCAGATTTGATTTGCCAATCGACGAATTTCTGAAAACCGGCCTCATCCACGGATCCGTTGCGGAATGGCGTGATAAGCGCCGTAAGTGATCCCTTGAACATGACCATCTGAATCGTCCTTGTTGCGGCAGATTGCCCTTGATGCGGTGCGGGAACATAACTGCAGGCGCCCCGTCGAGCAAGCGAAACGATGGGCTTTAACCGGCGATTCGCCGGTTTTTTTGTTGCGCGCCGCGAGAGAGAGGCGGTGCGAGATCACACGCGTTACGGTCGTTTCCATTTCGCAATTTCTCTGCAACGGGACGTTGTCGTCCCCGGCTAAGCCATTTAGAATGCAGCCGAAATCACGAGAGGTTTACTGTGCGACGGGTCTTAGCACTTTGTCTGGTTGTCCTGGCTGGTCTGCCGGCGGGTATCGTTTTTACCAGTATTCATCCCCACTCCGCTTTCGCACAGTCCACGACACCGGTTACGGCGCCGCAGACAACCTCCGCGCCCGCCACGCTCAGTGCGAAAGACAAGGCCATTTACCGCCAGGCCTTTGCCGCCATCGATAACGATCGATGGAAGGAAGCGCGACGATTGGCAGACAGCGCCCAGAATCCGCTTCCCGCCAAAATCATTCAGTGGCTCGACCTGATCCGGCCGGGACCGGGACGGGACTTCGCTGAAATGACGGCTTTTCTCAGCGCCAATCCCGAATGGCCCTTGCGCGAAACGCTGTTTTCCCAGGCTGAACGCTCGATGCCAGCCGATCTGCCGCCGCAACAGACGATTGCCTGGTTTGGCAGCCGGGACCCGAACACTGTTGCCGGTACGATCAAGCTGGCGGGTGCCTTGCTGTCCCTCAAACAGACGGACCGCGCGACAAGTCTGGTGCGTGACGGCTGGATTGATCTCGATTTCTCCAAGGATGATGAAACCGCGTTCCTCCAGCGTTTCGGCCAGTTGCTGTCGGTACGCGAGCATGAAGCGCGCCTGGACCGGTTGATCTGGGATGATGCGCGCGACCAGATAGGTCGCATGTTGAGCCGCGTGGATGCGGGACATAAAGCGCTGGCTCTCGCGAGGCTGGCGCTATTGGATCAAGCGCCGAATGCGTCGAGCCTGCTTGCGCAGGTGCCGCAATCGCTGCGCAAGGATGCCGGACTGATTTACGCGCAAGCTCGCTGGCTGCGCCTGAAGGGGGATGTCGAAAAGGCCGCCGCCCTCCTCGATCCGGCGCCCAAACATGTTCTGCGGCCGGCGAAGATGTGGATGGAGTACAAGCGTGGTGCCCGCACCTCGCTCGACAAAGGCGATATCTCAGTCGCCTATCGGCTGGCGGCGTCGCATGGTGCCACCTCGGGTGAAGCTTTCGTCGAAGGTGAATGGCTGGCCGGGTGGATTTCCCTGCGCTTCCTCGACGACCCGGCGACCGCCACAAAACACTTCACTGGCCTTTATGCCGGCGCGAAGTCCGCGATCAGCCAGGCCAGCGCAGCTTATTGGGCTGGCCGCGCTGCCGAGCAATCCGGCAACAAGGTGAAGGCGCAGAAATGGTATCGAACCGCGGCGAAGAGCGCGACGACATTCTATGGACTGCTGGCGGCCTATCGCTTGCATGACAAGCAGATCATGCGCCTTCACAACACGCAAAAACCCGATGGCGCGGCCAAATCTGCTTTCGATCGCCGGGAGCTGACTAAGGCAGTTCGCCTGCTCAGCCTTCTTGGCGAGGAGGATCGGACCCGTCCGTTCATCCTGAAGCTGCGTGAAATGGCAACCAAGCCCAGCGATTACTACCTGACCGCGCAGCTTGCCACCGAAGTCAACCGCGATGACCTTGCTGTTTCCGTCGCCAAGCAAGCGCGAACGGCCGGCGTCGAAATGGTGCAATATCTCTATCCCATGCCGGTGGTACCGAAGGGATCGAATCCCGAACCGGCGCTGGTTCTTGCGATCATTCGGCAGGAAAGCGCCTTTCTCGATTCCGCTGTCAGCCCTGCGGGCGCCATGGGGTTGATGCAGTTGATGCCGTCGACGGCCAAAGGCATGGCCAAGGAACTCGGCGTCAAGAAGCATGCCGACAAGATGCTGACCAACGATCCGCAATATAACATCAAGCTCGGCAGCGCCTATCTGTCGAAGTTGATCGATCGTTTCAATGGCTCCTATATTCTGGCAGCAGCCGGCTATAATGCCGGTCCGAGCCGGGCCAGGGATTGGACCTATACTTATGGGGATCCGCGTGAGCCGGGGACCGATGTAATAGACTGGATCGAAAGCATTCCGTTTGATGAAACCCGCAACTACGTGCAGCGGGTTATGGAAAATCTGGAAATTTACCGCGCCCGGCTTAACAAGGGCGTTATCAAGTTGACGCTTGAGGAAGATCTCCGTCGACGCAATCCGCAATAGCCGGTGGGACCATGCAAAAGACCTCCTCCCTTGCCATCGATATCAGCCATATCGAGACCGCGGCGCAACGCCTCCTCGGCCAGGCCGTCAGGACGCCTTTGCTGCGTAGCCCCGATCTCGAAAAAGCTACGGGCGCGACTGCTGCTTTCATCAAGCCGGAAGTGTTGCAACGCACCGGGTCATTCAAGTTCAGAGGGGCTTTCAACAAGCTCGCCGCAGCCAAATCCGCCAACCCATCGCTCCGGCAGGTTGTCGCCTATTCTTCCGGCAATCATGCACAAGGCGTCGCTGCGGCGGCCGGCCTGCTTGGGCTCTCCGCAACCATCGTGATGCCGCAGGATGCGCCGCAAGCAAAGATCCGGAACACGAAACAACTCGGCGCCGAAGTCGTGCTTTACGATCGCTGGCATCAATCTCGCGAGGAGATCGCGGCCGATATAGCGGCTAAAACACAAGCGCTTATCGTGCCGCCTTACGACGATCCGGATATCATCGCCGGTCAGGGGACGGTCGGTCTGGAAATCGTGCAAGACCTGCAAAAGATGGGACTTGGCGCCAATATTGTGATTGCACCCTGCAGCGGCGGCGGTCTGATCGCCGGCATCGCCACCGCCATTCGCCACCACTTTGCCCAGGCCGAAATCTATGCCGCCGAGCCGGAAGGCTATGATGACTTGGCCCGGTCGCTGGCCGCCGGCACGCAGGTTGCCAATGAAGGAACGACCCCGTCGATCTGCGACGCGCTCATGGCGAAGCAGCCGGGACGACTGACATTTCCCATTCATCAGGCGTTGTTGGCAGGCTCTCTTGCGGTGCCCGATGAAGCCGCCTTGTCAGCCATGGCTTTCGCCTTCGACCGCCTGAAACTTGTCGTGGAACCTGGCGGCGCAGTTGCCCTGGCTGCGGCCCTTGGTCAAAAACTGGACTTCAGCGGCAAGACGGTCGTGGTCGTATGTTCAGGCGGCAATGTCGATGCTGTCATGATGACAAGAGCTTTGTCCCGGCCATCTGCCTGAGGACGGCGCGACGCAACAAAGTCAGCTTGCGGCTCGCTGTTGCTCGGTTTGCTTGGCAGCCTGCTTCGCGGGCTGGTGGCCTGCCGCAGTGGCCGGTTGTTTGGCGGTGTCTGGTTCTGCCGTCCCCGGCACCTTGGACTTGGTATCGAGCCGCTTGCAGGCCCCTTCAAGGAAGGCGCCCTGTGCGATCGCCAGTGAATGATGCAAGACATCCCCCGTCACATGCGCGGTCTTTTCCAAGACCACGTTATCGGCCTTGATCTGGCCGATCAGCTTGCCGCAGACCCGAACATGCTCCGACTGAATGCTTCCCGTTACGACAGCTCCTTCGCCGATCACAACACTGCCGCTGCGGATATCTCCCTCGACCTGGCCGTCGATCTGGATATCCCCCTGGCAAATCAGATCGCCGGAGATACGCAGATCCGCGCTGATGATCGAGAGCATGCCGGCCTTGGCGGTCTGGCGGCTATTATCCGCGTTGGTCTTATCCTTGTTAGCCTTTGAAAACATAGCGACCTGCTTTCAGGAAGCCCATCGGATCGATAGGTCTCTCGTTGTAACGAACTTCGTAATGCACATGCGGTCCGGAGCTTCGTCCGGTGTTGCCGAGACGTCCCACGACATCGCGATAATCGACGGTCTGGTCTTTCTTCACCTGGATGGAATCGAGATGCGCATAAAGGGTGTGGATGCCAAAGCCATGGTCAATTTCCACCAATTGGCCATAGCCGCTCTGCCTGCCGGCGTAAACCACCCTGCCCGGTGCTGTCGCGAGGACGTCAGAGCGTAATGTTCCAACCATGTCGACGCCTTCGTGAATCGCCTTTTCGCCATTGAACGGATCCACCCGGGCGCCGAAGGTGCTAGAAATATAGTAATGATCGACCGGCGCGGTGAGCGGCAAGGAATGCAACACGACTTGCAATTTTTCCCAGCGGCCGACCTCGTCATCCAGCGAGGCAACGCTTTCCATCAGCTTTTGCTCACTTTTTCCGGACGCGCTCGCCGGCGCCGGAATGAAGGGCCCGCCTTGCCCTTCCGCTTTGCCGTCGGTTGCCAGCAATAACTTATCGACCTTCAAGCCGGTCATTTCGATTGTCTTTTCCATCTCGGCCATATTTGAGCGTGCCCGTTCGGCCAGATTGGAAACAAAATCCGCCTGCTGTTCCTGCAGGGATGCGAGGCGTTCTTCAAGGCCGGAAATCGATCTCGACATATCCGCCCGGGTTGTCTGCAGCGTATTGCGTTGCGCGATCATCGTCGCGAGTGCCCGCTCGTTCTGCTGCACCTGAACTGCCAAGTCTTTCTTTTCGGCATCGGTGCTTTGCACATCTGCCTGCAAACCGGTGACCTGGTCATTCAGGGTGGCGAGCTTCACCAAGGCGGCCTGATGCTGCTGCCGCTCGGCGCTCAGCAGTTGATTGAGCATGCGGACTTTCTCGGCAAGCTGCCTCGCCTCCATCGTCTGGGCCGCGAGCTGGCGGGTCAAATCCGCCTCGCTGCTCGTCGCCAGACGATCCTCTGAACTGGCCTGCTGCGGTTTCTTTTGATCTGGCGCAGCTTCCGAACTCCACAAATCGACCACCGCCTCCGGCATGGAGCGCAAGGTGGCAAACATCATGGGTTCAACAGGAGGGCCATCGCGATGGGGTTCGGCCGCGAAGCTGCCAATGACGGGCAGAAGATCGCTGTAAGGGGACACCGTATCGAGGCCGACCCATTCGCGGGCATGAAAAGATGGCTGCGGCGCGGCCGGAATAGCAGCTGTGACAATGGCGATGAGCGCTGCCCCGGTGAGCAAGGCGGACAGAAGGAGCTGCCGCCGCGTCGAAAGGTGCAGATATGATACGCGGCCGTTGGTTCGAATGAGGATATCGCGCGGCATAAAGCGCTCTTCCAGGCGCTCCTGAATTCGCTGCATAGCCGTCTTGATCACGTCATGTCCCCAGTGTCGAAACGCCCCGCAATCACCTACCAGCGATCACGAACCTGCAGTCAGTTTGAGGCGGTAGGCCTATGCACGCCGTTTCAAGCCGGCAGCTTCGACATCTAT
This sequence comes from Dongia soli, assembly GCF_034044715.1. Lineage (NCBI taxonomy): Bacteria > Pseudomonadati > Pseudomonadota > Alphaproteobacteria > Rhodospirillales > Dongiaceae > Dongia > Dongia soli. The sequence goes on from NZ_JAXCLW010000004.1 coordinate 22,714, forward strand.
CCCCCGGACAGGAAATCCTGGCCAACCCTGATCCATTGTTCCTTTGCGGATATCATGCCATTACCCCCAGATATCCGGGAACGTCTCTCCATTTATCGAGCAGGAACCTTAGGAAGCGCTTAACGGCCAAGCAAGCGGAAACCACTGCTGACATTGCGGCATCGTCTAAAAATCATAAGAAATTAAATTAAGTTACTTATCCGCGGCCTATCGCCGACACAGTTTACGAGATGTTATTTAGCGAGAGCTGCAAGATCAGGATCGGAATGTGCGTTCCACATAGGCGATCACCTGCTGTACGCAAGCTTCCACCGACCACTTCTGCGTATCGACAACCAGTTCCGGATCGTCGGGCAATTCATAGGGCGCGGAGATACCGGTGAAATTACCAATCTCACCCTGGCGCGCCCGCCGATAAAGACCTTTCGGATCACGCAGCTCGCAGGCCGCCAGATCGGCTTTGATATAAACCTCGTGGAACGTGCCATGGGCGGCATTTCTTGCCCGCTGCCGATCGGAACGGTAGGGCGAGATGAAGGCGGTAATTACGACCATGCCGGCATCTGCGAAAAGCGCCGCGACCTCGCCGATACGCCGGATGTTTTCCGCCCGGTCTTCCGGCGAGAAGCCCAGATTGGCATTAAGGCCGCGGCGGACATTGTCGCCATCCAGCACATAGACCTGGAACCCGCGACGGAACAATTCACGCTCCACCGCCATGGCGATGGTCGACTTTCCTGCGCCTGAGAGACCAGTGAACCAGAGCACACCGCCACGATGGCCGTTGCGCTGTGCACGATTCGCATGGGTGACCGTATGTTCCACCTCGGTCAGATTGCTTGACCGTATCGTCACCACTTGGCGCTGATTGGGATAGCCATCCATGCTGATGGTACCGCCGGCAACAAGATTGACGCCGTCCGTCAAAACGAAACGACCGGTCTTCGGATTATCCTCCAAGCGATCGAGCGCCAGCATCGCCTGCGACCGCAGGACGACATCGGCGATGCCATGATGCGGCACCGCATCGCTCGGCGCATTGGTCAACTGCTCGACATCGTAAAGCGCCTTGATCTCCTGTACCGTCACCGGCACTTCCCGCGTCTGCAAGCGCAAGCGGTAACTGGCACCCGGCCGCAGCGGCTCATTCGGCAACCAGAACAAACGGCCTTGGAAGACATTAGTTTCGATCGGCGGCGTCTCCTCGTGGCTTGCCAGATCGCCGCGCTCGATGAACAACTGCTCGTCCAGCGTAATGCCGACCGACTCACCGGCTTCGGCAACGGCTTTCGCTGGCGCAGACCAGGCTTCGATCGAAGCCACGCGTGCCGTCTTATTGCTGGGGGAGAACAGCAAGCGATCGCCAACCCTCAGCCGGCCGCTCAGCACGCGCCCGGCGAGAATGCGACGCTCGTCGAACTTATAGACATCCTGGACGGGGAAGCGCAGCGGCAGCGACGTCAGATCGGTGGCGCTGACGAAACCGTCTAGAGCCTCGACCAAGGTCTTTCCACGATACCACGTCATACGATCCGATGGCTTGACGATATTGTCGCCATCGCGGGCAACCACTGGGATGATATGTGCCGCTTGCATGCCGATATCGGCAAGATATTGCCGGTAGGTCGTTTCAATCTCAGCAAAGCGATCGGCGGCGAAATCGGCCAGATCCATCTTGTTGACAACGACGACGATCTGCCGGACGCCGAGCAATTGCAGCAGGTAAGCATGGGTGCGCGACTGCTGTTGCACACCCTGCCCCGCATCGATCAGCATGACGGCGGCATCGGCATTGGCCGCGCCGGTGATCATATTTTTGAGAAACTCGCGGTGTCCAGGCGCATCGATGATGGTGTAATCGCGCCGCGCCGATTTAAACCAGATCTGCGAGGTGTCGATGGTAATGCCCTGGTCGCGCTCCGATTGAAAAGCATCCATGAGGAATGCCCATTCGAACCGCATGCCCCGCCGCTCGCACATCGCCTGGATCGCTTCGAGCTTACCCTCCGGCAGTGAACCAGTGTCGTGAAAGAGCCGGCCGACCAGCGTCGATTTTCCGTGATCGACATGGCCGACGATGACGATGCGAAGCAGGTCGCGCAGAGACATTTCGTCCGACATTACATATATCCCGCGGCACGCAGCCGTTCGAAAGCATCTTCCGTTTCACGATCCATCGCCCGACCTGCCCGCTCCGGCGTTTTAGTCCCCTCCAGCTCGGCGATGATCTCATCGATCGTTGCCGCCGTGCTTGCGACCGGCGAGGTGATGTCCTGGTCGCCCAGCGAGCGATACCGCTTTCCGTCCTTGGCGAAATAGAGGTCCACGATCGGGATCTGCTCGCGCCGGATGTAGCGCCAGATATCGATTTCGGTCCAGTGCAGCAAGGGATGCACCCGCAGATGCGTGCCGGCCGGCAGATTGGTGTTGAAATAGTCCCAAAATTCGGGCGGCTGCTGGCGGAAATCCCAACTGCCTTCGCTCCCCCGCGGGCTGAAGACACGCTCCTTCGCCCGCACGCTCTCTTCATCCCGGCGAATGCCGGCGATGATGCCATTGAAGCCGTATTTCGCGATCGCGTTCTTCAGCCCCAGCGTCTTGCGAGCAGCCGACCGGGCGGCCGGCGGCAGACTGGCATCGGTCTCTTCGACCGGCGGGCAATCGTCGGTGATCAGGTTGAGATGCCAATCATGCGCATATTGGGCGCGGAAGGCATACATCTCGGGGAATTTCTTGCCGGTATCGATATGCATGACCGGAAAGGGCACATGACCGAAGAAAGCCTTTTTGGCCAGCCACACCATGACATTACTGTCCTTGCCGAGCGACCAGAGCATGGCTAATCGATCGATCTGGTTGAAGGCTTCGCGCAAGATATAGACGCTTTGGGACTCGAGCCGGTCGAGATGGTCCATCCGTTGATACCGCTATATACCGAGGGACTTCTGCTCTATCGCAGTTTTTACATGCAGGCAATGTTATACCTCGTGACATTTACGCAGATCCGAATGTCAGGAAAGGGCACTAAAGACACCTCCTCAATTCCATTGTCGTTGGCCGGCCTCCCGGCGTAATGCATTCGTAAAGCGGATTTCCCTCAGTCCAGGCCCTACGTCCACCCATTGCAGATAGGGTGGTGGCTCCTTAGCTACGGAATAAGCGACGGCAATTTAGGCAAAAGCGTTTCGCGAAGTTAACGGCCGCACATTTGTTCCTATTATGCTCCATATCTCCATCGCGTCGACGCAGAGTGCCCTCGAACTTTCCCAAGCAGTTGCAATGGTTTATTCGGCGGAACAACAATATTAACCGATGATTTACGATTTACGCAATTTACATCTTCTGTGTCAAGGGTGAAAAACGTATGATGCCGCGAAATACGGTGGCCGTCGGGTTGACGGTGGTCCGTCTACTGTGGCCGATAAGTGGGAGTTAGCGATGTCGGAAATTTCCGAAGCCGCACGACGGCTGAAGGAATTACGTGAGCAGGCCGGCCTGACCATGCGCACGGTGTCGGATGCGCTGGGCTGGAGTCTGACCCGCTATCAGCATTACGAGGATCGTTATAAGCGACGCTTTTTGCCTTTCGAACTGGCCCGCGCCCTGGAAGATATTTTCGTGCCGAACGGCGTCGAATCGGGCGCCGTGCTGCAACTGGCGGGCATCGAGCCGGGACAGTCCTCGGTTACCAACCGACGCGAAACCAACACGCAACGCCCACTGAATTTCAACGCCGCGGTGGGACAGCGGGATTTGCCCGTCATCGGCGCGGTCAAAGGCGGCAGTGACGGTTTCTATTTCAACGAAGGTGAGCCGAAGGAATTCGTCGAGCGTCCGGCTAACCTGAAGGGCGTTTTCAATGCCTTCGCCCTCTATGTCGATGGCGAGAGCATGGAGCCGCGCTATTTCGCCGGCGAGTTGCTCTATGTCAATCCCAACCGGCCGATTACCAAGAACTGCTTCGTTGCGATCGAACTGCAAGATGGCCAAGGCCTGATCAAACAGTTCCTGCGCCGAAGCGACGATGAGATCGTGCTGTATCAGTTCAACCCGCCGCAGGAGATCCATCTGGTCTCCACGCAGGTGAAGCGCATCTACCGTATCACCGGAGCAGGCGAAGCAACTTGATCGTCGCGGACAGGCCGAACGATCAGGGCCTTATATCACCAGACGCTCAGCCGATTTCGACCACGACGCGGCCACGCACTTTGCCGTCAAGAATGGCTTTGCCGAGGCGCGGCAAATCTTCCAGCTTCGCAGCTTCGATCGTGCTATCCAGCTTGTCCATCGGCAGATCGCGGGTCAGTCGCGTCCAAGCCTCTTGCCGCAGTTTCATCGGGCATTGAACGGAATCGATGCCGAGAATATTCACGCCGCGCAGCAGGAAGGGAATGACCGTGGTCTCCAGCTTGTTGCCGCCCGCCAGCCCGCATGAAGCCATGCTGCCACGATATTTGATTTGCGGCAAAACTGCCGCCAGCGTGCTGCCGCCGACCGCGTCGATGGCGCCGGCCCAGCGCTCGCCATCGAGCGGCTTGCCCGAAGGCGTGGAGATGGTCGAACGATCGATGATTTCCGCTGCGCCCAGATCTTTCAGATAAGCATGCGTTTCGGCGCGCCCGGTCGAACAGGTCACCGAATAGCCGAGCTTCGCCAAAATGGCCGTGGCCACGCTGCCCAAACCGCCGGCTGCACCGGTGACCAGGATCGGACCGCTTTCCGGCGTCAGCTCGTGGGCCTGCAAGGCCATCACCGCCAGCATCGCCGTGAAGCCGGCCGTGCCGATCGCCATAGCGTGGCGCGGCGTCATACCATCCGGCAATTTCACCAGCCAGTCGCCTTTCACACGCGCCAGCTCCGCATAGCCGCCCCAGCGGGCTTCACCGACGCGCCATCCCGTCAGGATGACTTTATCGCCGGCTTTGAAATTCGCATGTGAAGACTGCGTCACCACGCCGACAAAATCGACGCCGGGAATATGCGGATATTGCCGCACCAGGCGGCCGAGGCCGTTCAGAACCATGCCATCCTTGTAGTTCAAGGTCGAATGGCTCACTTGCACGGTGACATCGCCTTCCGGCAATTGGTCTTCCGCAACCGTTTCGATCGCAGCGGTTACCTTGCCGTCAGCTTCACGAAGCATCAGCGCCTTGAACATGGAATCCCCTTTTTCCAAACTCTGTTTATGCCGAGACCGGCAATGTTTCGCCGAAGCGCACCGGCGCTCCGATCGGTTTATCCAGCAGCTGACCGTCACGCATGATGACCTTGCCGCGAATGATGGTCGCCATGGGCCAGCCGGTCACCGTCTTGCCGTCATAGGGCGTCCAGCCGCTTTTCGTTTTCATCCAATCATGGGTAATGGTGCGCTTGGCCTTGAGATCAACGACGGAGAAGTCAGCATCGTAGCCGATTGCGAGACGGCCTTTGCCGGCGATATTGAAGACACGGGCCGGGCCGGCATTGGTGAGATCGACCAAACGCTGCAGCGACAAGCGGCCGGCATTCATGTGATCCAGCATCAACGGCAGCAAAGTCTGCACGCCGGGCATGCCGGACGGGCTCTGCGGATAAGGCCGGTCCTTTTCCTCTCGGGTATGTGGCGCATGATCGGAACCGATGCAATCGACGATACCGGTGCGAACAGCTTCCCAAATACCGGCCTGATGATGAGCATCGCGCACCGGCGGGTTCATTTGGGCGTAGGAGCCCAGCCGATCGTAGCAATCGGGCGCCACCAGCGTGAGATGATTGGGCAGGACCTCGACCGTGGCGATATCCTTGTTCTGTGCCAGGATCGGCATTTCATCGGCGGTGGAAACATGCAGCACATGCACCCGCCGCCCGGCCCGCCTTGCAATCGCCAAGAGACGTTTGGTCGCCCGTACCGCCGTTTCTACGTCCCGCCAATTGGGATGTTCCCGTGGATGCGCGCCGTCCTTTACCAGCGCGAGGCGTTCGCGCAACCGCGTCTCATCCTCCGCATGGATGGCAACGCGCCGGCGGCCGCGCCGCAGGACATGTTCGAGCGTCTCGTCATCGGCCACCAGCAGGCTGCCGGTGGAAGACCCCATGAATATCTTCACCCCCGCACAACCAGGCAGCAATTCAAGCTGCCCCAATTGGTCGGCATTCTCATCCGAGGCCCCGATAAAGAAAGCGTGGTCGACCCAGGCCCGCCCCTTGGCGGCAGCCAGCTTGGCTTCCAGATCGCCCGCTGTCAGCGTGTTGGGATTGGTATTCGGCATCTCAAAAATCGCGGTGATCCCCCCGATCGCCGCGCCCGCCGTGCCGGCGGCGAGGTCTTCCTTATGCGTGAGACCCGGTTCACGGAAATGCACCTGGGTATCGATCGCCCCCGGCAGGATGGTCAAGCCATCAGCCGGAAATACGACGGCCGCCTGTCCTGCACCGAAGCGGCCAATTCCGGCGATCCGTCCGTCCCGCACGGCGATATCGCCGTTTTCAAGCCCGTTCGGCGTGAAGATCGCGCCATTGGTAAGAAGAAGATCGAAACGTTCAGCCATGGATCGAGACCCAGCGAATAAAAGGGGATTTGCTTCATCTCTATAGCGCCGGCTACGCCCTGGCAACAGCCAGGCCCGGCAACTGGAAACAGGTAAGATGCAAGGTCGCGTCTTTCGCTGTCAAAGGCCTGAAACATCATGGAAAAGAATGTGACGGAATCGATGACGCGTCCTATCATTTGGGCTAGAATTGGTGCTTGTGAGCCAGAGGGGTGTTCGCGCCGTGATGATCGGTATCAATGAAATGCGGGTGAAGCTCGAAGAGCTGCGCAGTGAACACCGTGACCTTGATGACGTAATTCGGCAAATGGCAGAAACCTCGCCCTTCAACCAGCTTCAGATCCAGCGCCTGAAGAAGCGGAAGCTTGCGCTAAAGGATCAAATCATCAAGCTGGAAAGCAAACTCTTGCCCGATATCATCGCCTGAAGGTCCACCCGAAGATTTTCCTGGCAGCCCCACGGCTTGACAGGATCGAGACCGTCAAAAAAGCGATGCCGCCGATAGCGGCATCGCTTTATTTATCGAAACCAGGCCAAGTTACCGGAACTATTCCGAAGAAGACGGCTGTGTTGTTTCCTGAACTTTCTTAGCGGCGTCCTGCGCCGCATCGTTCACAGCCTCCCCCGTCTGCTTGGCGGCATCCTGAGCGGCATCGCCGGCTTTCGCGGCGGCCTCGCCCGCCGACTTCGCGGCATCATCGAGCTTCTGTTCAATGGTCGATGACGTCTCACCGCTATCGGCCTTCTGTTCGTCCTTGCCACAAGCGGCCAAGGTCAGCCCCATCGCGATGACGGCGTAAAAAAACGGTTTCATTTTACCTCTCTTACCCTATGTCACGCCGACAGCCAGAAATGCCCGCATAACAGGCGGCGATCGGCGACCACAATTTAAGAGAGACGAAGAGAGGGGCAATTCAAGTTCTGTTGATCGACCGACTTCGGCCGTCGCAGCCAACAGCCACTGCAGATAGCGCGGCGTTATTCCGTCGTATCGGTCTGGAGCTCGCTTTCGGCGTTACGCTCGATATTCGCATAATGCCGGCGCTTGCGCTGATACATATTAGCATCAGCGGCATCGATCGCCGTCTCCGCCGTCTGCTCCGCCAGAAATTGATGGATCCCGACTGAGCATGACAGAAACAACTCCTCATCGTTCCACTGAAAGGGCGTCTCGGTAATAAGGCGCACCAGCCGGTTGGCCTTATCCTGCGCCTGGCGCTCAGTCGCCTGAGCCAGGATCACACCGAATTCGTCGCCCCCCAACCGGCCGACGATATCCGTATCGCGGGTGTTTTCCAGCAACAGACGGGTAAAATGCATCAATGCGGCATCGCCGGCAGCATGGCCGAAGCGGTCATTGATGATCTTCATCCCATTGATGTCGAAGTAAAGCAGGCTGCCGGGAGCGCCGTAGCGTTCGGCATAGGAGATCATGCGTGTCAGTTCGCGCAAAAAGGCCCGCCGGTTCGAAATCGGCAGCATAGCGTCTTCATCAGCCAGCTGTTCGAGATGTGCGATCCGGCGGCGCGTATGCTCCAATTCGTCCCGCAGGTGACTGACTTCGTCGAGGAGGGCTTGCAGGGCAATGCGGACATTGGGCGACAGTTCGCCCTCACTGAGCCCTAAAAAGGCAACCCGGTCGGCCGCGGTCGTTGCCGCCGCGGCATCGGCTATCTTGACCGCTGTTGCCGCCGCCGCGCCTTTGACGACCGACGAAGACTGCCGTGCGCGCCCTACACCCGCCGTCCGGTTCCGGACCTTCATCGGGGTCCTCTTAGATCACAAAGCATGCCTCACCGGCCCCCACCGGCATATGGCGGCTATCGGTGCAGCTTATCCACAGCCTCCAGCCGGCGCCGCGACACTGGGCCTCGTGCTCCCGTGTTTTGGCAAAAGTCACAATGACATGTATTGGTTAAATCCACATTAATAGCTAGCTATATTCGCAAGACGTTGCCGCCTTGTTTTGCATAAGGCTCCCCCTATAATGCGCGCCCGGTTAATCAATCGAGAACGGATTCAGGAAAAATGATCACGGCTCCACCGCAGGTCGCCGTCATCATGGGCAGCCAGTCCGACTGGCAAACCATGCGCCACGCCGTCGACATTCTCGGCGAATTCGCCGTGCCGCATGAAGTCCGGATCGTCTCTGCCCATCGCACCCCCCACCGCATGGTCGAATTTGCCGAAGGGGCGCGCGGCCGGGGCTTGAAGGTGATCATCGCCGGGGCCGGCGGGGCAGCCCATTTGCCCGGCATGGTGGCCGCTATCACTGATCTCCCCGTCTTCGGCGTACCAGTGGAATCTGCCGCGCTGAAAGGCCAGGACAGTCTCTTGTCGATCGTGCAGATGCCCGGCGGCGTACCCGTGGGCACGCTGGCGATCGGCAAGCCCGGTGCCATTAACGCCGGCTTGCTGGCGGTTTCGGTCCTATCCCTTTCCGATTCGGCGCTGGCGGCGAAGCTGGCTGCCTATCGTCGGCGTCAAACAGAGGGCGTCGCTTTGGAGCCGAGCCGCGACAGTTGACCAATGGTATGATTCCCGACCCGACGCGCGCCGAGCTATAGGCGGCGGCTGCAAAACCTCACGACCGGATCACAGAAGATGAGCATCGATCAAGGCCAAACCATTCCACCCGGCAGCACCATCGGCATTCTGGGTGGCGGACAGCTCGGCCGCATGGCCGCATCCGCTGCCGCGCGCCTTGGCTACAAAGTGCATATCTTCTGCCCCGATAAATACAGTCCGGCTTCGGAAGTTGCCGCCGCCACCACGGTGGCGGCCTATGACGATGAAAGCGCGCTGCGAGCCTTCGCCGAAGCGGTGGATGTGATCAGCTTCGAATTCGAAAACATTCCGGCGAGCTCGACCGCCTTTCTCGCGGCCTTGAAACCGACCCGCCCCGCGCCGCATGTCCTCTACCTTACGCAGGAACGCTTGCGTGAGAAGAACTTCCTGGCATCGATCAATGTGCCGACCACGCGCTTTCTCGAAGTGGGTCGTCCCGAAGCCATGCCGCAAGCCGTCCAGACATTGGGGCGGCCCTGCATCTTGAAATCCGCCAACTTCGGCTATGATGGCAAGGGCCAGGTCAGGATCGATCCCGAAACCAATCTCAACGACGCCTGGGCGCGGATGGGCGCCGACCTTGCCATCCTCGAAGCCTTCGTCGATTTTTCCAAAGAAATTTCCGTCGTCATCGCGCGCGGCGTCGACGGCAATACCGCGCAATATATCGCGGTGGAAAACCAGCATCGCCATCACATCCTGGATGTGACGATCGCGCCGGCTCGTGTTTCGGAGATGGTCGCGCAGCGCGCCGAAGCGATCGCCCGGCATATCGCCCAGGAACTCAAATTAGTCGGCCTGCTGGGCGTCGAGATGTTCGTCACCGACAATAATGAAGTCCTGGTCAATGAACTGGCGCCGCGACCGCACAATTCTGGTCATTGGACGATGGATGCCTGCGTCACCAGCCAGTTCGAGCAATTCATCCGCGCAGTATGCGGCCTGCCGCTTGGTTCTGCGGAACGGCATTCCGATGCCACGATGAAGAATCTGATCGGCGATGAAGTCTATCAATGGCGCGAGATCCTCGCCGATCCGGGCGCCAAGCTGCATCTCTACGGCAAGACCGAAGCCCGGCCGGGCCGCAAAATGGGTCACGTCAACCGACTGACGCTTCGCAACAATTGATCGAGTTTGGGAAACTCGGGCTGCGGACTATCGCGCAGCCCGCCGTCGGAAGCCTGGCCGGCGGCCCCGCTTCAACAGCCGCAAGGGATGTGGCAATCGGTCGGATATGTCGCGCAGCTTCCCCATCGTCTGGCCAAGCGCCTGGGGGATTCGCATCACATCGCCGATACGCCGGTCAAGAAACGCCCAGGTCGCCGCGCTGCCGTCGGATTTGTCGTTCAGCCAGTAAAGCACAGTCGCCGAATAGACCGCCGCGAGCAGCGCCCGCTTCGTATAGAAATTGTGATCGGTCGACTGGTCGCCGACGGCATACCAGATAGCGTTGACCGTGCCGTAAAGCAGCTTCGTCGCCAGAGCGGCATTCTGGGGCATCATCAGCAAGGTGCAGCCGGCGCGCACGGCTTCGCGATGCGGCTGGCATCCTTCCAGACGGATGCGGATGGCCGCCGCAACACGGTCGCGGATGCGCAGGCTGGCAATCTCTGGCGCAGCCATCGCTGCTACCATCCTCTGATCGGCCACTTCATGCCAGAAGATCAAGGCATCCCGTGCACCGCCGGGAAAAGCGTTGAGCACGCGATCCGCCGCCAGGCCGGTATCGTTGCCAGCTGCCTGCAGGGCAGCCTCGCTCCAGCCGTCGAAGGCGACATGATTGAGGACCGCCGCCAACAGACGCTCGCGATCCTGGTTCCGGTCATAGGCATCGGTCATTTCTGCCTCATCAATCGATATCCGCAGCGGCTTCCACGGAGCGCCGCATCTCTTCAACAAAGCTCAGCGTAGAAAGATCGGCCATTCGCATTGGATACAAGATACCGTCCAAATGATCGCATTCATGCTGCACCACGCGCGCGTGAAAGCCCCGCGCTTCGCGCTCGATCGGCTGGCCTGTCCCATCCAGGCCACGATAGCGGATATGGGTATGACGTGGCACCATACCGGCCAATCCCGGCACCGAAAGGCAGGCTTCGAGCCCGGCAGCCATCTCCTCGCCCAGCACCTCGATCTCCGGATTGATCAGCACCGTGAACGGAACCGCAGCCGCGCCGGGGCCATCTTCCTTACCGGCCCGGGCTTCCGGGACGTGGAACATCACCAGACGCAGCGGCACGTGCACTTGGGGCGCCGCCAGCCCTGCTCCGCCGATATCGACGAGTGTCTCTAGCATGTCCTTTATAAGTCTTTGAATTTCTGGTACTTTTACGTCGGATATTAGCTCCGCCCGGCGCTTCAGCACTGGATGCCCCATACGGGCGATCTTTAGAATGGCCATTCGCTACCTACCTTTTCCAGGAATATGGGGCAGATTCGCTGCACAAGAAAGGGGTACAACGCTGTGAAAGAAGGCGTTTTTAGCCCGCCGGCCCTTGCACTGGGGCAAAATCCTGTGTTATCCACACCCGTCAACTGGCAGCCGGCGTGCTGCCTGACGAGTTTTTGCGTTTTTACCTAACTCAAACCTAGAAAGGCTGTGATCAACCGTGCAAGTTCTCGTCCGTGACAACAATGTCGATCAGGCTCTGCGCGCGCTCAAGAAGAAGATGCAGCGCGAAGGGATCTTCCGCGAAATGAAGATGCGCCGCAATTATGAAAAGCCGTCGGAGCGCAAGGCGCGCGAGAAGGCTGAAGCTGTGCGTCGTCACCGGAAGCTGATGCGCAAGCGGATGGAGCGTGAGGGCTACTAAGCACTCAAGCTTCCGGGACCCTGGTCCCGAGCACGTTGAAGCTAGGAAGGCCGGAACATTGTTCCGGCCTTTTCTTCTTTTATGTCTGTCTCATTAGGCCGTGACGATTAGCCAAGCGACTTGACGATGTCCTCGCACATCTTTTTGGCGTCACCGAACAGCATCATGGTGTTGTCTTTGAAAAAAAGCTCGTTCTCGACGCCGGCATAGCCGGAGGCCATCGAGCGTTTCACGAATAAAACTGTCTTCGCATTCTCCACGTCCAGGATGGGCATGCCGAAGATCGGGCTCTGGGGATCGCTCTTCGCCGCCGGATTAGTCACATCATTGGCACCGATAACGAAAGCGACGTCCGCCTGGGAGAAGTCGCGATTGATATCCTCCAGCTCGAAGACCTCGTCATAGGGAACATTCGCTTCCGCCAGCAGCACATTCATATGACCAGGCATACGTCCCGCCACGGGATGGATGGCATAGGATATCCTCGCCCCCTCCTTCTTCAGCAGGTCGGCCATCTCACGCAAGGCATGCTGCGCCTGAGCCACCGCCATGCCATAGCCCGGCACGATGATGACGCTACTGGCATTCTTCATGATAAAGGCCGCATCATCGGCGCTGCCCGATTTGACCGGACGATCGCCGCCCTTGCCCCCTCCCGCTGCGGCGGCGCCCGCATCGGTGCCGAAGCCGCCCAAAATGACATTGAAGATCGAGCGGTTCATGCCTTTGCACATGATGTAGCTGAGGATCGCACCGGAGGAACCAACCAAGGCGCCGGTGATGATCAGCAAATTATTGGACAGGGTAAAGCCGATGCCGCACGCCGCCCAGCCGGAATAGCTGTTCAGCATCGACACGACGACAGGCATATCCGCGCCGCCGATCGGCAAAATGAGTAAGAAGCCCAGCAGCAACGACACGGCGACCAGCGCCCAGAATAAAACCGGTGACTGGCCCAGGATCAGCGCGACGATCAGGGCGATGATCGCGATCCCAAGCGCGGCGTTCAGGAGATGCTGCCCAGCGAAGACCAGCGGTGCGCCGCTGACAAGTCCTTGCAGTTTTAAGAAAGCGACGATCGACCCTGTGAAGGTGATGGCGCCGATCGCGACACCCAGCCCCATTTCCACCAAGCTGCCCGCGTAAATGGCACCGACCTCGCCAATATGGAATTCGGCGGGCGCGTAGAAGGCTGCGGCAGCGACGCAGACCGCCGCCAAGCCGACCAGGCTGTGGAACGCGGCGACCAATTGCGGCAGTGCCGTCATTTGAATCCGGCGGGCGATGAAGGCACCAACCACGCCACCCGCGATGATACCGCCGACGATGAACGAGTAGCTGCGTACCGATGGCAAGGCGGCGGTCGTTACGATGGCCAGGGCCATGCCGGCGATGCCCCATCTCAGACCGCCGCGCGAACTTTCCGGCGATGACAGGCCGCGCAACGCCATGACGAAACAGACAGAGGCAATCAGATAAGCTAAGGCGGTCAGGTTCTCACTCATCTTCGGCTCCTTCCCGCTCGCTCACTTCTGCTTTTTCTTGAACATCGAGAGCATGCGATGCGTCACGATGAAGCCGCCAAAAATATTGACCGAGGCAAGGGCCACGGCAATGAACCCGAAAATCTGGCTGAGGCTGAAATCTCTCGGTCCAGCCTCGATCAGCGCTCCGACAATAATCACCGAAGAGATTGCATTGGTGACGGCCATGAGCGGCGAATGCAAAGCCGGCGTCACCCGCCAAACGACGTAATAGCCGACGAAGCAAGCCAGAACAAAAACCGTTAGAAGGAAAATGAAAGGACTGTGAGCTGTGTGTTCAGCCGTCCTCTGCACATCGACATTCGAGACTTCCTGCGCCAGCTGGCTGGCCTGCACGGCGAGCTGTTGTGCGCTGTTCGCGACGTCCATTGCTTTTTGGATCAGATCATCCGTATTCATCCGAATCTCCCCTCAAGCCTTGAATGCGGGGTGGATGATCTGGCCGTCGCGCGTCAAGGCAACGCCCTTCACGATTTCATCCTCCCAATTGACTTTCAGCGCTTTCGACTCTTTGTCGACCAGCAAGGTGACGAAATTCAGCAAGTTCCTGGCATAGAGCGCCGTGGCGTCCACCGCGAGACGGCTCGGCACGTTGTTATGGCCGACGAGCTTGACGCCGTGCTTCACAACGACCTTACCGGCTTCCGAAAGCGGACAGTTTCCACCCTGCTCTACGGCGAGATCGACGATGACCGAGCCGAGTTTCATCGACTTCACCATCTCCTCGCTGACCAGGACCGGCGCCTTGCGGCCAGGTATCAGCGCCGTGGTGATCACGACGTCCTGTTTCTTGATCGTCTCGGCAATAAGGGCTGCCTGTTTCGCCTTATAGGCATCGCTCATTTCCTTGGCATAACCGCCGGCGGTTTCCGCCTGTTTGAACTCCTCATCCTCGACGGCGACGAAACTGGCGCCAAGGCTTTCGACCTGTTCCTTGGCCGCCGGCCGAACGTCGGTCGCACTGACGATCGCACCGAGACGACGTGCCGTGGCAATCGCCTGCAAACCAGCGACACCGGCACCCATGACAAGAACGCGCGCCGGCGCAACGGTACCCGCAGCAGTCATCATCATGGGAAAAGCGCGGCCAAATTCCGCCGCCGCATCGAGGACCGCTTTATATCCGGCGAGGTTCGATTGGGAACTAAGCACATCCATTGCCTGCGCCCGGGTGATGCGCGGCATCAACTCCATGGCAAAAGCACTCACGCCCTTGGCGGCATAGCCGGCAATACTGTCCTTGGCGCCATGGGGATTGAGGATCGCCGCCAGGAGAGCGCCGGACTTCGCCCCGGCCAGCTCGTCCAAACCTCCCTCTTCAGCCGTCAACGGACGCTGCACCTTGAGGATCAGATCGGCATCGGCGACGGCCGCAGCGGCCTCGGGAACGATGGTGGCTCCCGCGGCGGTAAAAGCTGGATCGGCGATGGCTGCGGATTCGCCAGCACCGCTTTCGATGCAGACCTCAGCGCCTAGGGAAATGTATTTCTTTACCGTGTCAGGGGTTGCGGCGCAGCGCTTCTCATCGGCGCGCCGTTCTTTCAGGATTGCGATCTTCATCTCTCGCCGACCCCCTATTTTGTTTTACAAAGCCGCCTTGCGGCCATCGTGCATACGCTCAATACCCTGTAGTCGCCGTCATATTCGCGACGGTATTTGAACTCGGCATCGCATCGCGACGCTTCCCGGCCAGCCGGCCGATCGGCCGTCCGCTATCGTTTTACTGATTTTTCAGGTAGTTGCACCGCTTCCGACCGAAAGCCGACACCCCTCCCGACCAACCGGCAAGCAATACTCTGCCGATTTTCATTGCAGCGAACAAGGGGGGCAAAAGTAGAAGCCGGCACCGGCAAGGAGCGCGGCGCAATCAGCTCTTGGCTAGACCGACGGCTTTCATCGCGGCTTTCTGCCGACGGTCCAGCGCCTTGGCATCGAAATCATGGATCAGCTCATGGAACAGCCGATACCAGTTGATCTCCGCCTTGAGATGCATGAAAACCGAGCCAAGTCCGATGGCTGCGCGATCCATGAACACGAATTCCCTCGGCGGGGTCACCGGCCCAAGGCGGCGCAATTCGCCATGCACGCTTTCAGCAACCTCGCGACCATAGATCCCTGTGTCGTGATCGTGAATGCGGCGGGTCCTGTCTTCCAACAGGGGGCCATAGACAAAATGCGCCCAGCGATTGAGCACGTCGATCACGTCGGCATTCAGGCCCTTGAAGCCCCAGCCTTGATAAGCCGAGACAGCGAGATCGCGATCACCGTTCAGCAAAGCGTAATAAAGATCGATGACGCCTTTGACGAATTTGCCGTCGAAAAACCGGATACAGCCGAAATCCAACAGATTGACGCCACCATCTTCCCGGACCGTGTAGTTGCCGAGATGCGGATCGCCATGAATAACCCCGTAGTCGTAGAAAGGGACATACCAGGCGCGGAACATGTTATAGGCGACCGTATTGCGCAAATCGACACCGGGCTTCCGGTCGAGGAAGCGCATCAATGGCTCACCATCGACCCAGGTCATGGTTAGCAGGCGGCGGCTGCTGAGATCGATAATCGGCTCCGGCAGATGGATATCCTTCTCCTGGGCCAGCATGCGGCGATACAAGGCCATGTGCCTGGCTTCCAACTCATAGTCCAATTCCTCGCGCAGGCGATCGGCAATCTCGTGATGAATCTCGTTGGTCGAAATCGCCCGGTCATAGCGTTCGTAAATACCGAAAATCAGCCGTAATTGCCGGAGATCGGCTTCCACCGCCGAGGCCATGTCGGGATATTGCAGCTTGCAGGCAAGCAGCCGGCCATCGGGATGTTTCGCTCTATGCACCTGCCCGAGCGAAGCCGCGGCCGCCGCTTCATGCTCGAAGTCCTTGAATTTATCCAGCCAAGCTGCGCCCAATTCGGCGGCCATGCGCCGCTTGACGAAAGGCCAGCCCATGGAAGGCGCATTCGACTGCAATTGTTGCAGCTCATGCACATATTCCTTTGGCAAGGCATCGGGAATGGTGGCCATGATCTGCGCCACCTTCATCAATGGCCCCTTGAGGCCGCCGAGTGCGGCCTTCAATTCCGCAGCATGACGGCCACGATCGACCTTCAACCCGAGATAGCGTTCACCCGCGACCCGTGCGGCCAGGCCGCCGACGGCACGTCCAACGCGGGCATAACGCTGGACGCGCCCTCCAAGGGAATTACGCTCCCGGTCTGTGCTCACGCTTGCTCCAGTTGATCGATGAACCCTTCGATAACGCCGAGGCCTTTCGCCCAGAACGTTGGATCGGAGGCGTCGAGGCCAAAAGGAGCCAACAGCTCCTTATGCCGCTTGGTTCCTCCTGCCTTCAGCATGTCGAGATATTTCTCGGCAAAGCCCGCATCTGCATTCTGGTAGACGGCATAAAGCGAATTCACCAAGCAATCCCCGAAGGCATAGGCGTAGACATAGAACGGCACATGAATGAAATGCGGGATATAGGCCCAGTAGATGCCGTAATCACTGTTTTCCGGCAGGTGGATGCCGGAGCCGAGCGCCTCACGCTGAGTCTCCAGCCAGATCGTGGAAATCTGTTCCGGCAGCAATTCGCCTTGCTTGCGCTGCTCATGCAGACGCCGCTCGAATTCGTGCATCGCCACCTGGCGCACGACCGTGTTCAACATATCCTCGACTTTACCGGCCAGCAGCAGGCGCCGTTTGGCCGGATCGGTCTCGCGTTTCAGCAGTGCCTGGAAGGTCAGCATCTCGCCGAAGATCGATGCCGTCTCCGCCAAGGTGAGCGGCGTATCCGACAGAAGCGCGCCCTGCGGCCCGGCCAACACCTGATGCACGCCATGTCCAAGTTCATGGGCAAGGGTCATCACATCACGGGTACGCCCATGATAATTCAGCAGCAGATAAGGATGTGCGCTGGGTACGGTGGGATGGGCGAAAGCACCCGGCGCCTTGCCCGGTGTCGCCGGCGCATCGATCCAATTCTTGTCGAAGAAATCGCGGCCGATACGCGCCATTTCCGGCGAAAAGGCCTGATAAGCGTTCAGCACCGTGTCCTTTGCCTGGGGCCAGGCGATCAGGCGGTCATCATCAAGCGGCAGCGGCGCATTCCGGTCCCAATATTCCAGCGCCTTCTGCCCCATCCACTTGGCTTTCAGCTTGTAATAGCGATGCGACAGGCGCGGATAGCCTTGCTTCACAGCATCGATCAGAGCGTCGACGACGTCGTCTTCGACCTGATTGGCAAGATTGCGTGAAGAAACGGGACGCGAGAAATCCCGCCATTTGTCCTCGATCTCCTTATCCTTCGCCAGCGTGTTGGTGATGAGAGCAAAGAGCCGCTGGTTCTCCTTGAAGCCCTTGGCGATCGCCGCTGCCGCCGATTGCCGCTTTTTCGGATCGCGGTCGGTCAGCAGATTCAATGCTTCATTGCTGGTCATACGCTGGCCGTCGACGTCGAAGCGTAGCTCGGCTACCGTTTCATCGAACAGGCGATTCCAAGCGGCGCGGCCGGTGATGTATTTTTCGTGCAGCAAGCGCTCGATATCGTCGGAGAGCTGATGCGGCCGGAAGGCGCGAGTCGCCTCGAGCCACGGTTCATAACGCCGCAACGGTTCATGCGTCAGTTTCTTTGCCAAGACCGCATCATCGAGCTTGTTGATCTCCAGCGAGAAGAACAACGTCTCGACGGATATGTCGTTGGCCCGTTCGTTGATCTCCTGCTGGAAGCGGGCGATCTTCGGATCGGTCATATTGCCGGAATAGAGAAGCTGGGCATAGCTCATCACCTTGCCCAGCAATTCCTGGATCGCTTCATATTCTTCGATCGCCTTCAAAAAGGCCGGGCCCGACAGTTCCGTCAGTTTTCCCTCATATGCCTGGCGAAAGGTTTTCGACCGAGTCGCGGCCGCCTCGAGATCACGCTGGATTTCCGGCGCCTCCGGGCCGGCATAGAGATCGCCCAAATTCCAGTTCGGCAGTGCCCCCAGATCCGGTGCCGACGCACCGGCCTCCGCCTGGGGCGACCGGCGACCTGCCATATGACCAAGAGCGAGCGCAGTAACTGGCTGTTTCATCTGGGCTTTCCTTTAATCTTTGCTCAGTTTTCCATCTGATTTATATGGGAGCTGACCTGCCGTCGCCAAGGACTCTCCAGCAGCCGGAAACCGGGGAGCAGTTCAGGATAGTCGGTGGAGGGTTGCAAGACCGATGCAATGTCCTTCTAAGATGCACCAAAAGCCGGAACTTCGGCAATGCATCCGAAAGGGGCAACGGACGGTCCGTTCAGGAGTCAACAGGAAGCCTCGCATGACTTTCGAAACAGTACCCAGTCTGGTCCGGCTTTTTAACGACCAGGCGAATGACCAGGCCAAGCAACCCTTCCTGTGGCGCAAGCGGGGTGGCTCCTGGCAGCCGCAAAGTTACGGTTCCGTTGCGGACGATATTCGTCGCTTGGCGCGCGGCCTGATCGCCCTCGGCATCAGCGCCGGCGATCGTGTCGCCCTGATCTCGGAAAATCGCCCGGAATGGCTGATCTCCGATCTCGCCATCATGTCGGTCGGCGCCATTTCTGTGCCGGCTTTTGCCACCAATACGATCGAAGACAACCGTCACGTCCTCACCCATAGCGGTGCGAAAGGCTTGATCGTTTCCAACAATGCAATTGCCAAGCGGGTTCTGCCGGCCGCGATGCAAGCGCCGGAGCTGCGCTTCCTCGTCTCGATGGAGGGCCTGGACCTGGCGCAGAGCCTGCCGATCGATGCTTTCGATTGGAAAGCCGCAATGACTCTCGGCGAAAATATCGCCGATGATGAGATCACCCGGCGCGTCGATGCGTTGCAGCGTACCGATGTCTGCTGCTTCATCTATACATCCGGCACGGGCGGCGTCCCCAAGGGTGTGATGCTGACCCATGGATCGATCCTCTGCAACATGCAGGGTGCCCATAAGCTCATTCTGGAACTCGGCCTGGGAAAGGAGGTCTTCCTTTCCTTCCTGCCGCTGTCACACTCTTACGAACATACGGCCGGGCAGTTTCTGGCGATCTCGCTGGGCGGGCAGATCTACTATGCCGAAAGCGTCGAGAAATTGGTGGATAACATGGCGGAGGTCCGCCCCACCATCATGACGGCCGTTCCCCGGCTTTATGAAGCGATCCACCAGAAAATCCTGCGCGGCCTGAAAACTGCCAAGCCCTTCCAACGCCGCATGTTCGACCTTGCCTTGCAGCTTGGCCGCAAGCGCTATGAAGCTCCCGGCACATTGACCTTTAAAGAAAAGCTGCTCTATTTCGCCTGCGATTTGACCGTTCGACGCAAGGTCAAAGCACGTTTCGGCGGCCGGTTGAAGGCCTTCGTTTCCGGCGGCGCGGCATTGAATTATGAGATTGGCGTCTTCTTCCTGGCGCTCGGCATCCGCGTTCTGCAGGGCTACGGGCAGACGGAATGTTCGCCGGTCATCACCTGCAACCGCCCGACACGCATCCGTATCGACACGGTCGGCCCGGTCTTCGACGGGCTGGAGGTCAAGATCGCGGAAGATGGCGAAATCCTCGTCCACGGCGAAGCGGTTATGAAGGGCTATTGGCGTGACGAGGACGCTACGTCGCGGGCAATTCAGAACGGCTGGCTGCATACCGGCGATATCGGTGAATTCGACGCTGATGGCAATTTGAAGATCACGGATCGCAAGAAGGATATCATCGTCCTCTCCGGCGGCGACAATGTCTCCCCGGCGCGGGTGGAAGGCTTCCTGCTGCTACAACCCGAAATCGGCCAAGCCATGGCCCATGGCGACAAGCATCCGCATCTCGTTGCATTGATCGTGCCGGATTCGGATTTCGCCAAAGAATGGGCTCGTCAGAATAATGTGGAGGCGTCGTTGGAAAGCCTCGCCACCGACGCCGCATTCCAAAAAGCGATCAGCCAGGCAGTCGATCGCGTAAATGCCGGTCTTTCCGCCATTGAGCGCATCCGCCGTTTCGCCTTGCTGCCGGAAGGTTTCACCATCGACAATGCGATGCTCACACCGTCGCTGAAAATTCGGCGCCACAAGATTCGAGAACGCTGGGCTAGCGTTCTCGCACGACTTTATGAGAAATAACGGATAAGGCTGGTTGGCCTCAGTTGACGCTGACCAGCATTTCAGTGACTTCACCACCATTGTCGAGCCAGTCTTCGTCAGCGGCACGAGCGGCGGCGATCAGTGCCATGGCGGTCGGCGTATCCAGCCAGTCGGGATCGATCCGCAAGATCGAGTCCAAAAGCTTTTCGGCCAACAGATCGGGCATCTCTTCGGCTTCACTGGCCAGCATATTGGCGATGAGATCGCGCAAGGCGGCGCAAGCTTCCATGATCAAATCTTGATCGACTTCAATCATCAGCGCCGCCGGCTTGAAATCCGGATGCATGCGCATCTTCGCGACCATATGCGCGGCAAGGCCGCGCCTTAGGTCATTGGTCAGCCGCAAGGCGGCGTGGGATGCCCGTTCCTGCGTCTGCAAGACGAGATGTCCGAGCGATTCGAGAAGCGCAAGGACGATTTCATCCTCCACGCATCCAGCTTCGCGGCAAGCTTGCAGCGTATTGTCGACATAGGCCCCGAGGTCGCTGTCGTCGAATGCTTTGTGGAAGTGGATCATCATGCCCTCCTTCGCCGTTTCCGGTGCCGCCGAACTGCGACTCGTGCATATGGCTGTAGGCATCTACGCCGTTATCTTAAACTCTGCCTCTCTTAACAATCCATTACTGTTTTTGTCCCCGCTATAACGCCGCTTTGACGACGTTCCACGTTATTGTGATCCGAATTGTGATCCAATGCGGAAGAAGCCAATCAATTAAACCATCACGCGGGGCATGATCCGCATGTGCGAAGCGCGGCTCCGCAGAAGCAGAATGGGTCTATTTCCCTGCCCCAGTCGGTGACGGCCCAGCGCCGGTCAGAGGTGATAATTGTGATACCATTCGAGAAAACCCTGGATGCCCTCGGATAGAGTTGTTCTCGGAGCGAAGCCAATCCACTGCCTAGCGACTGTGATATCGGCATAGGTTTCGGGCAGATCATCGGGTTTCATCGGTTCGTTCTCGATGATGGCAGGACGTCCGGTTGCCCCTTCGATCTCATGGATGAAGTCTCGCAAAGAATCGGCATGATCATTGCCGATATTGAGGATGAGATGCGGTGCCTGCATCGGTGACGGCGCCACCGCCGGCTTATCCAATGCCGCCAGGAGGCCATCCACAGCATCATCGACATAGGTGAAGTCGCGGCGAAAATCACCGCCATTATAGACTTTGATCGGCTCACCGGCGAGAATGGCGCGGCTATAACTATAATAGAACATATCCGGCCGGCCCCAGGGACCGTAGATCGCAAATAGCCGCAATCCCGTCATCGGAATGTTGTAAAGATGGGCATAAGCGGCAGCAAGCAATTCATCCGCGCGCTTCGACGCGGCATAGACGGAACGGGGCTGCGCGGCAGAATCCGATTCCGCGAAGGGAACCTTGCGATTGCCGCCGTAGACGGCGGACGAGCTGCCATAAACGACATGTTCGAGATTGGGCAGCTTGCGGCATTCCTCCAGCAAGACGAACATGCCGGCGATATTGGTCTGCAGGAAAGCTTGCGGATTGCGCAGGCTATGGCCGACGCCGACCTGGGCGGCCAGATGAACGACAGCAGTCAAATCGGGATAAAGTTCGAAGACCGCTGCTGTCGCCGCCGGGTCGCCGATATCGAGATAATGGAAGCTGAAATTGCTGAATTCTTCCAGCTCGCAGAGCCGTGCTTCCTTGAGTTCCAACGAATAATAGTCATTGAGATTGTCGACGCCGATCACCCGCTCGCCGCGTTTCAGCAGGCGGAGAGCGACATGCATGCCCAGAAACCCGGCCGCACCGGTGACGAGAACGGCCATGCACTCCATCCGATCGTTGCGTCGCCGCTAGGATAGCATGCCCGCGGCCAAGCGCAATGTGGCTTGAACGAGAGTCTAGATGGCTTTGCCGGGGCGGATTGCGCCGGTTATGGCAACGGTCGCCGTCTGGACAAGGTCATCGATCTGTCCCATCGTGTCGGCGGGAAAAACTGCCGGGGAGACAAAGGTGGCTCCGAGGTCGGTTTCGCTTGACGATAAATATATCCGGGACGACGAACCGGTTTACCTGACCGGCACGCAGGCTCTGGTGCGCCTGCCGATGCTGCAGCGGCAACGCGACCACGACGCCGGCCTGAACACAGCCGGTTATGTCACCGGCTATCGCGGTTCGCCGCTTGGCGGCATCGATCTGGCGATGGGTCAGGCCCACCGCTTTCTCAACCAGCATCAAATCCGTTTCCAACCGGGTGTGAACGAGGAACTGGCAGCCACCGCGATCTGGGGATCGCAGCAGACCGGCCTGTTCGGCGACGGCAAATATGAAGGCGTGTTCGGCCTGTGGTACGGTAAAGGTCCCGGTGTCGATCGCAGCGGCGACGCGTTACGTCACGCCAATCTCGCCGGCACTGCTCCATATGGTGGTGTGCTGGCGCTTGCCGGCGACGATCACATCTGCAAATCTTCGACCACGGCGCATCAATCCGATTACGCCTTGATGGATGCGAATATCCCGCTGCTGTATCCTGCCGATATTCGCGAGGTGCTGACCTTCGGCCTTTACGGTTGGGCAATGTCGCGTTTCACCGGCTGCTGGATCGGCATGAAAATGGTTGCCGAAACCACCGATGTCGCCACCTCCGTCCTGATCGCCGAAACCCTGCCCTCATTGTCATTGCCGGATGACGTAGCTATGCCTCCAGGCGGGCTCAATATCCGCCTGCCGACCTCGCCTTTTGCCCAGGCCCAGGCCTTGGAGCAGGAACGCATCCTGCTGGAATATCGATTGCCGGCAGTGGCTGCTTTTGCCCGGCGCAATCCGTTGGACCGGTTGGAGATGGACGGCCCCGGACGGCGGCTCGGCATCGTCACCTGCGGCAAATCCTATCTCGACACTCGCCAAGCGCTCGACTTACTTGGCCTCGATCAGGCGAAGGCAAGGGAGCTTGGCATCTCACTTTATAAGGTAGCACAGACCTGGCCGCTCGAACCGAGCGGCATCCGACGCTTCGCCAGCGGCCTCGACGAAATTCTCGTCGTTGAAGAGAAGCGCGCCTTCATCGAGCACCAGCTAAGGCAGTTGCTCTATGATCTGCCGGTGGCGCAACGGCCGCGGATTCTCGGCAAGACGGATGAGACCGGCGCCATTCTACTGCCGGCTGCTGGTGAGCTGACGCCGGAAATGATCGCGCGCGTTCTGGCCGGGCGATTGGCGCGGTTCCATCGCGATCCGGATATCGAAACCCGGCTGGCACGCATCGAAGCGCATGAAAGATCACAAGTCGGCTACGAACCAGCTCTCAAACGCCATGCTTATTTTTGTTCCGGCTGTCCGCATAGCAGCTCGACCAAAGTGCCAGCGGGATCACGGGCGCTGGCCGGCATCGGCTGCCATTTCATGGCGCAATGGATGGACCGCGACACGGCGACCTATACGCAGATGGGGGCGGAAGGCGCCACCTGGATCGGCCAGGCACCTTTCTCCAATACGCCGCATGTCTTTCAGAATATCGGCGACGGCACCTATTTTCATTCGGGCCTGCTGTCGATCCGCGCCGCCATCGCAGCCGGCGTTACCATGACCTTCAAGATCCTGTTCAACGATGCAGTCGCCATGACCGGTGGCCAACCTTTGGATGGACAACTTTCGCCCCTGCGCATCGCCCGGCAATTGGCGGCCGAAGGCGTCGCACGGATCGCGGTGGTCAGCGAGGATCCTTCACGCCATGACAGCGCCGCGCTCCCGCCCGGCGCAAGCCTGCATCATCGTGACGAGCTCGATCTCGTGCAGCGCGAGTTGCGAGAGATCGAAGGCGTCACCGCGATCGTCTATGACCAGACCTGCGCTGCGGAGAAACGGCGGCGACGCAAACGCGGGCAGATGACTGACCCGGCGCGGCGTGTGTTCATTAATGAAGCGGTCTGCGAAGGATGCGGCGATTGCAGCCGGACCTCCAACTGTCTGAGCATCCTGCCGGTAGCGACCGCTTTCGGGCGCAAGCGGCAAATCGACCAGTCCAGCTGCAACAAGGATTTCTCCTGCCTCGAAGGGTTTTGCCCCAGCTTCGTCACCGTGGAAGGCGGCAAGCTTCGCAAACCGCGACCGGTTACCACAGCGGAGACGGCTTTGCCGGTTCCCACGGCGCCGGCGCTCGACACGCCCTATAACATTCTTATTACCGGTATCGGCGGTACCGGCGTTGTAACGATCGGCGCCCTGATCGGCATGGCAGCCCATCTCGAGGGGACGGCTTGTTCGGTAATGGACCAGACTGGCCTCGCGCAGAAAGGTGGCGCGGTGGTCAGTCACATTCGTCTCGCCGCCCATCGCGATCAGCTGGCAGCGGTGCGCCTGGCCGGGGGCGAGGCCGATCTCCTGCTCGGCTGCGACCTGGTGGTGAGCGTGGCCCCGGAAAATCTCTCGCGCCTGGACCGGAGCCGAAGCCATGCGGTGATCAATTCCCATGAAGTCGTCACCGGCGGCTTCACCCGCGATCCCGATTTC
This sequence comes from Dongia soli, assembly GCF_034044715.1. NCBI lineage: Bacteria > Pseudomonadati > Pseudomonadota > Alphaproteobacteria > Rhodospirillales > Dongiaceae > Dongia > Dongia soli. The sequence continues at coordinate 47,758 of NZ_JAXCLW010000004.1, forward strand.
GACTTGGCCAGCGACGAAATAACCTCGGCCTTGCGTCAAGCTGCCGGCAGAGACCGCGTGGACTTTCTCGACGCTACCCGCCTCGCCACGGCCTTGCTCGGCGACGCCATTGCCAGCAATTGCCTCTTGCTTGGCTATGCTTTTCAGAAAGGTTTATTGCCCGTCAGCGCCGACGCGATCCTCCAGGCCATCGAGCTGAACGGCACGGCGGTTGAGATGAACAAGCAGGCTTTTCTCTGGGGCCGGCGTGCCGCCATCGACCAGGCCGCGGCGGAACAAGCGGCGTACCCTGCGGATCAACAGACATCGCCGGTGACACTGGCGGAAATTGTCGCACATCGTAGCGCCCATCTGGTCGCCTACCAGAATGCGGCCTATGCGGAACGCTATAGGGCCCTGGTCGACGCAGTTGCAACGGCGGAAGGGCAAAAAACGCCCGCTCTCGACGATCTCGCCCGCAGCGTCGCCGTGAATTATGCAAAGCTGCTCGCCTATAAAGACGAATATGAGGTGGCGCGGCTTTACACCGATGGCGAATTTCAGGCCCGGCTGAATCGACAATTCGATGGCGCTTATAAACTCAAGCTGCACCTCGCACCGCCTCTACTGGCGCGGCCCGATCCGCAGACCGGGCATCCGCACAAGCGGGCGTTCGGTCCCTGGATCTGGCCATGCCTGCGTATGCTCGCCGGACTGCGCGGCCTGCGAGGCACCGCCTTCGATCCCTTCGGCCGCACGGCTGAGCGGCGAGCCGAACGGCGGTTGATCGCTGATTACGAATTGCTGATCGAGGATATCATTGCCGGATTGACACCGGACAATCATGCTGCTGCGGTCCAACTGGCGGGGCTGCCATCACGCATTCGCGGCTTCGGTCATGTCAAAGCTGAGGCCATGAAAACGGCAGCTGAACACCAGGCCGCCCTGCTGGCGGTCTTCCACCGCCCAGCCAAAACCAGCCGGGCGGCGCAATAAGAACAATACTTAGAGGCCGATCGCCTGCTTGTAGAGGTCGAGCAATTGTTCCTGCTCCTCGCGGTCATGGGCTTCCATTTTGCGCAGGCGCACGATCTGCCGCATGATCTTGGTGTCGAAACCGGATGACTTGGCTTCGGCATAGACCTCTTTGACATCACCAGCGATAGCCGCTTTTTCCTCTTCCAGCCGTTCGATCCGCTCAATGAAGGATTTCAAGCGATCGGCTGCGATCCCACCGGCATCCGCCATGGTACACTCCAGAAATTCAATACAGGCACGAAATTGCCCGGACTTTAGCCAACCGCTTCCGCCCGGACAATCTGTTTAGCCTGTGGATAACGGGGATAACTCTGCCGGCAGCACACCGGCCGAGACAGCTTCAGTCGTGCTTTTGGCTATCTGCGAATTTCTTCGCCTGGTCCGGCGAAGCTTCCCGCTGATATTTCGCTTTCCAGTCGTCATAGGACATGCCGTAGACAACCTCGCGCGAAGCGGGATCGCTAATCTCGACCCCCCGCTCATCGGCCGCCGCCCGGTACCATTTGGACAGGCAATTGCGGCAGAAACCGGCGAGATTCATCAGGTCGATATTCTGCACATCGGTCCGCTCGCGCAGATGCTCTACCAGGCGGCGGAAGGTTGCCGCCTCGATCTCGGTCCTGGTCCTTTCATCCATCACGCACCTCGAATTCCATCGCATCCGTTGCTATACCAGCCGATGATATAATGCCGGATCCTGTAAAACATCCCCACAAACGCGATACAGGATCTGCGCCCAGGTCGTGGCCCCTGCGCCGTCGGCAATCAGGTCCTGCCGGACTTCGATCAAGGCATGAGCCAATCCGAGCCCCTCGGCATGCACTTTCATCGAGTAACCGTGGCCGTCCCGGCCGGAATAAGGCTCGTTATCGCCGACCGTGACCCCCGGTTCGGCGGCGAAGCGGCGCATCAGCGGCACCGGCAGCCTGGCATCCTCATTCCATAGGATGCCGATCTGCCAGGGACGCTGAGAGCCATTCATGACGGCGGTGAAACTGTGCAGCGATAGGACAACCGGCACCTTGTCCCCAGTCAGTTTTTGCTCGATCAGCTGCGTCAGGGCATCGTGATAAGGCCGAAAGATTTCCGTCACCCGTTGCTGGCGCTCATCCGGCGACAGGTTACGATTGCGCGGGATATCGATCCCATCGCTGATTTGAGCGATGGATGTCGGATCATCAATATGCCGGTTGCAGTCGATCACCAGCCGCGAATAATTCGCCAGCAGCAACGGCGCATCCATCAAGGCGCTCAATTGCCGGCCAAGGTCGGCAATACCGATATCCCAGGCGATATGCTGATCGAAGGCCTCCGCAGCCAGGCCAAGACTATCCAGCTGCCGCGGCACAGCACGGCCTGCATGATCGCAGAACAGCACCAATGGCGCCTTGCCCCGGGGGTTGATCAGTTCAAACGGCGGAGGATCGTCTGGATGCAACAACATGTCGGTATGCACTGGACTCGTAGTTGGCATGCACCGGGGCTTGGCCGTGCGCCGCGGCGCGGATTGACCATGAGTGGCGGCAAGCATAGAACGAATGAGACCGTGCTGTCACCCGCTCCTAATCCTCAGGCCAATTTCGATGTCCGCCGACCGCCAACATCGTCTCGCTTTAATCCTGCTGATCGTAGGTGCGGTACTGATTTCTGCGTCCGGCATATATGTCAAACTATCAGAAACGGGGCCGACATCGACCGGCTTCTACCGCATGTTCCTTTCGATGCCGGTCTACTGGATCGTGCTTCTGATCGAAGCCAGACAACGTCGGTCTTCATCCAAATTGGCACCGGCACGCCCGATCTCGCGGCGAGGCTGGGGAGCCCTCTGGATCAGCGGATTTTTCCTCGCCACGGATCTGATCGCCTGGCATTGGGCCATGAAGTATATCAGCGTTGCTGCTGCCACGCTCCTTGCCTGCACCGCACCGATCTGGGTGGCGCTGCTCGGCTTCCTGTTCCTCGGCGAACGCTTCTCGGCCAAATTCCTCGCCGGCCTGGCTGTCTCCATTGCCGGCGTGTCTCTGCTCATTCTGGGCGGTTCGCGAGGCCTCACCGTGCATGATGGACTGGGTGTTGTCCTCGGCATCCTGGCCGCCGTGAGCTATGCTTTCTATCTGCGGGGTGTCAAAGCCGCGCGGGACACATTGCGCGTGTCGCAAGTGATGTTCTGGAATGCGGTGATCGCCAGTGCCATCCTGGCGCCGATCGCTCTGGCCACGGAAGCTGCGCTCGTTCCCCAGACCATCGCCGGCTGGGGCGCGGTTTTGGGTCTTGCGATGACCAGTCAGGTCATCGGCCAGGGCCTGATCGGCTGGTCGATGGCGCATCTCTCTGCCGCCTTCTCCTCGGTCACCTTATTGTTGACCCCGGTTGCCTCCGCTATTCTCGCCTGGATCACCCTGGGAGAAACCCTGACCGCTTTGCAGATCGGCGGCGGCGTCGCGGTCTTGGTTGGCATCATCTTGGCAAAGCCGGCGGCCCGTCAGGCGGTTGTTGGGCCAGAAGGAGCCGAAGACGCCGCCACGCCATCAAAGGGTGTCGCTGCCTAACTTGACCGCCTTTCCCTCCAATCCTTAAAGTGGCTGCCTCCTGGAAGATTTGGATGCAGCATGACCGGCGACCGCGACCTTTTGCAGCGCATGTTCGCCGCGGCGATAGCCGCGGTCGATCCCCTGAAAATCCTGAAACAGCATCTGCCGGCTCCGCCCAAGGGCCGTACAATCGTGATTGGTGCCGGCAAGGCTGCGGCCGCCATGGCAAAGGCAGTCGAGCAGAATTGGACCGGTCCCATCGAAGGCCTGGTCATCACCCGCTATGATCACGGCTTGCCCTGCGACCGGATTGAAGTGATTGAGGCCGCGCATCCGGTGCCGGATGCTGCCGGCCAGGCTGCAGCCCGCCGCATTCTGGAGAAGGTGCAAGGGTTGACCCCGGATGATCTGGTGCTTTGCTTGATATCCGGTGGCGGTTCGGCCCTGATGGCGATCCCGGCGGACGGCCTGACGCTCGCCGACAAGCAGGCCGTCAATAAGGCGCTGCTGAAATCCGGCGCCAATATCGCTGAAATGAATTCGGTGCGGAAACATCTCAGCGCCATCAAGGGCGGCCGGCTCGCAGCCGCAGCCTATCCGGCCCGCGTGGTCAGCCTGCTGATTTCGGACGTGCCCGGCGACGATCCCTCGGTCATCGCGTCGGGTCCCACCGTGCCTGATCCCTCGACCCGGGAGGACGCGCTGGCGGTGATCCGCAAATATGGCATCACGCCGCCCGATGCGGTCATGGCGCATCTCAACAGTCCCGATTGCGAAACGCCAAAAGCGGATGATCCGCGTCTCGCCAAATGCGAAACGCACATCATTGGCGCGCCGCAGGTTTCGCTGGATGCCGCCGCTGCCGTTGCCAAGGCCGCCGGCCTGACACCTCTCATCCTGGGCGATCTCGAAGGCGAAGCCCGCGATGTCGCTTTGGTTCATGCCGGCATCGCCCGGCAGATCGCGAAGCATCGCCAGCCTGTCGCCGCTCCTGCCGTCATCATTTCCGGCGGCGAGACGACCGTGACGGTACGCGGCAGCGGTCGTGGCGGACGCAATGCTGAATTCCTGCTGGCTTTGGCGGTTTCTCTGGACGGCCATCCCGGTATCACGGCGGTTGCCGGCGATACCGATGGGATCGATGGCACGGAAGACAATGCCGGCGCCATCCTCACCCCCGATAGCTTGGCACGGGCGGCAGCCAAGGGGGTCATCGGCAAGGAGGCGCTCGCGAATAATGACGGCTATGGCTTCTTTTCCTCGACCAGTGATCTGATCGTCACCGGGCCGACGCGCACAAATGTTAACGATTTCCGGGCTATCATCATTCGCTGATCGACAGGCATTGTGCCGCCAGCAACCGAAACTGCCACCGATTTAATTCATTGAAGGCAAGCAGCACGATGCGCAGACAGCGAAAGGCGAAAATTGTCGCGACCCTGGGTCCATCCAGCACGACCCACGAACAGATCGAAGCCCTGTTTCGTGCCGGGGCCGATATTTTCCGGCTCAACCTGTCGCATGGCAGCCATGACGACCATCGGACCCGATACGAAATCATCCGCACCATCGAAGCCGATCTCGGCCGGCCGATCGGCGTGCTGGTCGATCTGCAGGGACCGAAATTACGGGTCGGGACATTTGCCGAAGGTGCTGTTCAACTGAAGAACGGCGCGAAATTCCGCTTCGATCTGGATACGGCGCCAGGGAATGACAAGCGCGCGCCCCTGCCCCATCCGGAAATCCTTTCGGCTTTGCATCCGGATACCAATTTGCTGCTGGATGACGGCAAGCTGCGTTTGAAAGTCCTGAAATGCGGCAATGACTTCGCCGATTGCGAGGTCATGGTTGGTGGCAAACTGTCCGACCGGAAGGGCGTCAATGTGCCCGATGTTGTTCTGCCGCTTTCGCCGCTTACCAGAAAAGACCACGCCGATCTTACTTTCGGCCTCGATCTCGGTGCTGATTGGGTGGCGCTCTCTTTCGTCCAGCGACCGGAAGATATCGCAGAGGCGCGCAAGCTGATCCAGGGCCGCGCGCGTATCATCGCCAAGCTGGAAAAGCCAGCCGCCATTGAGCATCTGCAAGAGATTGTCGATCTGTCTGACGCCATCATGGTAGCGCGCGGCGATCTCGGGGTCGAAATGCCGCCGGAAGATGTTCCATCACTGCAGAAGCGGATTATCGCGACTTGCCGGCGCTCCGGGAAGCCCGTCGTGGTGGCCACACAGATGCTGGATTCCATGGTGCAGAACCCCGCACCAACCCGCGCGGAAGCCTCCGATGTCGCAACGGCGGTCTATGACGGCGCCGATGCGGTCATGCTCTCCGCCGAAAGCGCTTCCGGCCAATATCCGGTTGAAGCGGTTACCATGATGAATCGCATCATCGAGCGGGTCGAGCGCGATCCGGTTTATCGTCGTATCCTGGAAGCGCAGCGGCCGGAGCCTGAAGCAACCGGCAATGACGCTATCAGCGCCGCTGCCGCCCAGGTCGCCCATACGCTTTCCGTCGCCGCCATCGTTACCTATACGACATTGGGTTCGACTGGCTTGCGCATGGCGCGGGAACGGCCGCAGGTGCCGATCCTCTGCATGACCTCGAAGGAAGCAACAGCGCGCCAGCTTTGCCTCGTCTGGGGCATTCATTGCGTGATCAGCGCCGATCTCAAGCGCTTCTCGGAAATGGCCGACAAGGCCTGCCGGGCGGCACAGCGGGAAGGCTTCGCAAAAAAAGGCGAGCGGCTTGTCATCACGGCCGGCGTGCCGCTCGGCACACCCGGCTCCACCAATATCCTGCGTGTCGCCTGGATAGAGGATTGATCGTCAGGCGATCACCTCTCCCTGGACGAAGTCGATGAAGGCGCGCGCACCTTCGCGGCTGGCTTTTACCAAAATCCTTGGTCGGCCGGTGTATGCCGAAGCGGTGCCGCGCGAAAGCTGGGGTGCGCTCTTCAAGGCGCAAGGCATGAACGACCCGATGCCCCGCATCTAGATGCTCGACGGCTTCAACGAGGACTGGGTATGCTTCGAGGGCGCTCCTGACCAGGTGCTGAAAGGAAAGACCGAGATCGAAACTGTCTTGCGCGAGCTCGTCGCACAAGCCGATTAAAGGTCAGTGCCGACCGGTCATTACATTGGCAGCGTGCTATTGCTGCGACGGTTTCCAGATATCCGCCTCCGCCTCGATCTGCTTGATTTGCGCGGCCGGCAATTGCGGCTGCAAGACCGAGCGGATGGCGATCGCCTCTTCATCGCCCTGCCGCGCCGCCAATTCGGCATAAAGGTAAGCTTGCACCAGATCGCGCGGCAGGCCGACCCCCTGATAATACATAGCGGCGAGATCGACCTGTGAGCGCCGCACGCCGTGATCGGCAGCGCGCTTGGTCCAATAGGCCGCCTGCGCTTCGTCTTTCGGCACGCCCATACCCAGCATATATAAGGTCGCCAGTTGTACCTGGGCCGCCGCAATACCGTTGGTCGCGGCCGGTGTCAGCCATTTCGCCGCCATCGCATAATCCTGGGCAACACCCATGCCCTGCAGATACATCTGCCCCAATGCGGCCTGCGCCGCCGGCAAACCTTGATCGGCCAAGGGCTGAAACTCTTTTAATGCCGTGGCGTAATCGCCGCGTTCGAAAGCTTCAAATCCGGCATTCCCGTCAGCGGCGACCGGTTCCGGCAGGTTGGACGAGAGCGCTCCAATGATCAGCGCGGCGGCGGTCAGCCTCAGCTTACGATAGGCGGCCATGGATTATTCTTTTCCAGAATTACGCTCGATACGTTGCGGCGGCGTTGCTTCCGAAAGCTGGCTGGTTCCCACAGTCGGCATGGATATGCCGGACAATGTTGGTAAGCGATCATAGCCATAGGCATCGCGGCGGAACTGCATGACGCCCGTTTCATCGACCCACGCCGTCATATAGGTGATATGAATCGGCATCGGCCGAGGCAGCGAAACATAAGTCGTTTTGCCCGATGCCACGACTTGGTCGACATGGTCCCGTGTCCAGGCTGGATTCTCCTTCAGCAAAAAGGTCGTAAGACCGAGTGGATCGGCCGTCCGAACGCAACCGGAACTGAGGTAGCGGTCCTGCTTGGCGAAGAGTGCCGGCGCCGATGTGCCGTGCAAATAGACGGCGTAATCGTTCTTGAAGTCGAGCTTGACCGGTCCCAAGGCATTTTCCGGGCCGGCATCCTGACGCAGGCGATAGGGGAACAGACCACTGCGGCGGACTTCGCGCCAGTCGATACTGGTGGGGTTGATTTCAGTGCCCGAGGTATCATAGACGCGAACATTCTTGGTTGCGAAATAACCCGGGCTCTCCAGTTCGTGACGCAGCATGTCGCTGGCGGCGATCTTTTGCGGCACCGACCAATCGGGATTGAGCTTCACCTGGGTGATGATGCTGGTCAGCAGCGGCGTCTTGCGATCGACACGACCGACAATGGCCTTGGTATAGAAGGCGAGCCGCCCATCTTCGATGATTTTGACTTCCTGGGCTGGCACGTTCGCAATCAGATAATGGGGCCCGAAAGTCGGTCCCTGCTCCTGCATGCGCCGCAGATTAAGCAGGATCATGCGCAAGCGGGTTTCCGCCGAAACGTTCAATTCCTCGAAGCTGCGCTTGCCAATGACGCCGTCGTCATTGAGACCATGATTGCGTTGGAAAACTTCCATCGCCTGCGTCAGAAGCGGATCGTAAAATTGAAGCTTATCCGATGTGGCCGATGCCAGTTCGCCCGTGATCGCTAAACGCTGACGAATGATGGGTATGCGCGCATCGCTCTGCCCCGGTTCAAGTTTCCCGGAGTCATCGATGGTCGGCCAGCCACCGGATTGCATGTAACCGATATAAGTCGGCATCTGGTAGTACAGACGCCAGAAAGGCGCAAAGCCTGGCAGCTCACGCTGCAGAAAGGCCGCCTGATCCTTTGCCTTGCCCAGCGCAGCCAGAATGCCGACGCCGTGCTGATCGTTGTCACCCAATATACTGTTGGCATCGACCGCGCCGGCGATAAAAGCAACGCTTAGCAGTGCCTCGGTCGCCGCGGCGGTCGTGGGGTCGCTTGGTGGCGTCAAGTTCGAAACGGCCTGGCCGATTTCCGGCGGCACTTTCATCCCCGCCTGAAGCGCTTGCGGAAGCTGTTCTGCGATCTGCACGCCGAGCGGCGAGAAGCCATTTTGTGTGACCCAGATGGGCGGCTGGCCGGCGTCATAGAAGGCGCGCAACCCCGCCCAATCTACCGCCAAAGCAGTTCGGCTGAAACGGGATGACAGATCCGCGACAGCCTGCCCTATGCCGGGCAGGGTCGCCATCGGCACGGTGGTTTTCGGCGGCGCGACCATTTGCGGGTTCGTAACCGCTCGGGGCGATGACTTGCTGCCGGCAAGCTTATCGGAATAGGGAACCGCCGCATCGCCCGGATCTCTATTGCCGCCCGCCAGCGCCGCGCCGTGGGTGGCAAGCAGCAGAATGACGGATAAGCTGGCAGCCCAGAAATTGCGTTTCATGCATCCCCGATCGATAGCTGCGTCCCGCGGCACTCCGTCCCATCCAGCGCCGCTCCGGTAGTATAATCAATGCACATACAACTGTCACGGCAGGCGGACGTTCCAAGCCCGTAAGAGGCCGGTTTTATCCCCCTTTGATCCTGCTGGAATTATCGGTTGGCTGGCCTCATTCGCTCGCCAAAGCCGGCCGACCGAACGCCGCAGCCGTGATTTCCGATTCAATGAATAGCCGCAAACCGCCCGGCTGTTCGAAGATCTTGTCGCGACGGTCATGGCGCGACTGGATATCGGTGGCGCCGGCCCGCACCGCCAGCGACGTGGCGGTCGCAGTGGCGGTTTCGATGGCATGTTCCGCCGCATCTTCCAGCGACAGAAAATCGCGGTAGCCATCCGGCAGATGCACCCGGAACAAGCCGTCTTTAGGCGCGGTGATATTGATCGTTACCTGCTGCATGACGCCACCGGCAACCGCACCAACCGCGTTCGAGACCTCCGCATGGGGTGGAATTACCAGGCGGGTGCGCAAACGCTCGGCGATCTGCGGATAATAGCTGTGCACCGGCGCACCGATGCCGGCCAGCGGCACGGTCAGAGCGATGGCGACATCCAATAGCGACTGCGCGGGATGGAAGCCGTTAATCCCTGCGGCCATGGGCTGTGGTGTGGTCAATGACTGGTTCACCAATGCCTCGCCCAGCTTGCCCCAATCCCGCTGGCCGAGCGACAGGGTTTCGGCAAAAACCGAATCCAGGATAACCCGCCCCGACTGCTTCACGACCTGCTCGACGATTTGACGGCACAACGTCTCGATATCCTGTGGGGCCTTCCAGCCGGCCAAAGGCGGACGCAGCAGGAAGAGCTGCGCACCGAGCACTGCCGCCTCGCGACACCAGCGGTCCTGGTTTTCCAGAACATGCACCGCATCGCTCGGCGTGAGGCCGCTCGGAATGACCAGGCCGCGATCGACCAGACGCTGCAAGTTGCGCACCGAAGCCGGGCTGAACAGCAGATCGGCCAACGCCACCGGGCCATTCGCCAGCGCATCCCAGATCTGCCGCTGCCCATCTGTCAGGCTGGCTTCGCCGGCATCCAGCGGGCGTTGACGCAAAGCGAATTGCCCGCGGTACGGAATCATCTCATCCGCCGCAAGCTGGACTCGCAGTGTTTCCAGCGTTTGCGGATATTGCGATGCCAGCAGACTCAACGGCACAACGCGGCGCGGACCGGCGACGAAGCCATGCACCTCGTCGATGCGGATTTCGCTATCGCCGCCAAGGCCGTAGGTATGGACAGCGACCGCTTCGACCATCGTCTTCCAGCCGCCGACCGTTGCGCCCTCCTTGTTGAGCACCGGTTGGCCGTCCCGCAACATGGCGATATCGGTTGTCGTGCCGCCCATATCGGAAACAAGGATCGTATCCTCGCCGCAGAGATAGCGCGCCCCGACGAGACTGGCCGCGGGACCCGAGAGGATCGTCTCCACCGGGCAGGTCAGTGCGAGATCCGCATTGATCAGCGAACCATCGCCCTTCACCACCATCAGCGGCGCCTTAATGCCATGCTGCTCAAGCAAGCCGGCAACAGCGCGGATCAGCTGTTGCAACTGGGGAATCAAGCGCGCATTCAGCGCTGCCGTCAGCGCGCGGCGCGGCGCATCCAATTTTGACGTCAGTTCATGACCGCAGGTCACCGGCTTATCGGTCAGATCGCGGATCATCTGGCGAACGGCAATTTCATGCGCCGGATTGCGCACGGAGAAATAACCGCTCACCGCGAAGGCCGCGACCTTCGACGCATATTGTTCGACCGCGCTCCTGACTGCTTCGAGATCGAGCGGCGCCTGTTCATCGCCGGCCGGTTTGTGGCCGCCTGCTACAAAGACAACAGGGTCACCGCCAAGCGCTTGCTTCAAGCCCGCGCGCTCCAATGCTTTCTCGTCATAGCCGAGCAGGATCAGGCAGATCGGCGCGCCGTGGCTTTCCACAATGGCATTCGTCGCCAAGGTGGTGGACATCGACACCAGGGCGATATCGCCTGTCTTTTTATCTTCCGGCAGATGCGGCAGCACGCCCGCCATGGCGCCACCCAAGCCGATCGACAGATCATGTTTGGTCGTGAGGGATTTCGCCGTGGCCAGAACGCCTTTGGCGGGATCGAACAGAACCGCATCGGTATAAGTACCGCCGGTATCAAGGCCGAGCAAAACAGACACGTCAGTCACTTCCTTCCGACCGCAAAGCGAAGCGCGGCCAGCGGCGGTTGTGGCGACAAAGCGATTAAGGGTCAAGGCCCAGATCAGGCATGACAGATACCTTAAAGCCGGTTAACAGCATCACGTTGATTGGTAAGGAATTTTTTCTAAGTTCACGCTTTTTTGGCTTTCCTGTGACACGCGGCTATGGCAATTTGGAAGTATCGGGAGGTGCTGGAACGGCGCACCGATATCCGCCTGTTTGGGGGACATTCAGGCAAGTTGGCGACTTCGTAACGAGGGTTTGGCCCGGCTACGACCGGGTAGCGACGTGAATCGCATGCGATCATTCACGTCCGTCTTACCTAGCATTTTTTCGACGCCCCGGCGTTCCGGGTGCATAGGGAGATTGGAATCGAATGATACCCCCCGTAACGCAACGCCCGACAGACGCGCATAGCCAAGAAGACTCACCTACCTGCCCATTGATCATCAATCGCCGACGGCTCCTCGGCGCCGGTCTCGCCGCAAGCGCAGCCGGCCTCCTGCCCAATCTCGTGATCCCGGGTTCGGCCTATGCCGCCTTGCCCAATAGTGGAAATCGCACGCTTGGCTTCTATAACACCCACACAGACGAGCAGTTGAAGGCCACCTATTGGTCCAATGGCCGTTATGACAAGGGTGCGCTGAAGGACATCAATTACATCCTGCGTGACCACCGCAATAACGAGATCATGCGCATGGATGTCAAATTGCTAGACCTCCTGACCGATCTGCATCGTCGCAGCGGCAGCACCAAGGCCTTCCAGATCGTCTGCGGCTATCGCAGCCCGCAAACCAATGCCATGCTGGTCAAGATGAGCAGCGGCGTCGCCAAGAACAGCCTCCATATGCAGGGCAAGGCCATCGATATCCGGCTGGCCGATGTCAGCGTGCGGGAGCTGCGCGATACAGCCCTGGGTATGAGGCAGGGCGGAGTCGGTTATTATCCCCGCTCCGCTTTCGTGCATGTTGATACGGGTGAGGTCCGGCACTGGTAATGCGCGGGGCTTGCTTGATCCGGCAAGGACCAAGCAGATTCAAGAGCTTAGCGACAATCGCCTTCGGCTAAGAAAAATTTTCGCGTTTTGAAAGACTTAAGACTCTGGTAACCATATCCCTATAGTCTGCCCTCCAACCGTTTTGCGGAACGGCTTGGTCTTCTGAATGGCATTGGGCATTAGGCATGGACGATCTTGAGGATCTTCAGTCGCGCGTTGCAGCAGCGCAAGAGAAGTTGCGCATGAACGCCGATGACCAGCGCAAATACGGTTTACGCCTTAATGACGTCGTCGCCATCGTCGAGGGTTCCCTCGCCCGCCAGCAAGAAGAGATGCAGCGCCTGCAGGCTTCGGCGATCGAGTTGCGCGTCGAGCGGGATGCTGCGCGCCACGCCGAAGCGGAGCTGAAGGCCGCTTATGACGCCGCCCTAACAAAAATCGCCAAGCGCGAAACCCAGAACGAACAGCTGCGCAATATGGTGTTGACGTTGCTCAACATCATCGAAGGCCGCGAACCGGCCAGCGCTTTGCAGGATACCATGATGCGGCTCGAGCAGAGCCTGCAGCAAGTCATCGCGACTCAGCAGGAAGAGAACGCGGAATCCGCAGCGATGGAGGCTGGCGAAGAACCCTCCCAGGCGGCGGCGCTCGCAGCGCAACTGGAAGAGGCCGTTGCCGGTGACGATCCCGCCGTTGATTCGGCTGACATGCAGGAAGATGGTGAAAGCCTTGACGCGGCACCATCTGCTGAGAAGGACGCAGCGGAAATGGCCGGCGCGGATGCAATTTCTGAAGATGCCGGACTTGGCGATCAATCCGAGCCCCAGCCTGCTTCAGAACTCCAGTCGGAGATAGCGGCTGACGAGCCCGCCGTCGAAGAAGCTCCCGTTGAGGAGTTGACCGCCGAAGAGCCGATCATCGAAGAGACGGTGGTTGACGAGCCGGTCATTGAAGAACCAGCCAATGAAGAACCAATCGGCGAAACCGTCGATCAGGCCCAAGTTGCGGCGGATCTTTCGGACGACATGCCGGAAGACCTCGAACAGATCTCCATGACCGATCATCAGACACTGGTCTCCGATCCGGAAGAAGCCGATGAGAAAGCGGCGGATAAAACCGCCCAGCCTTTGGTCACGGCCCTGCTCGATGCGGAAAAGGCATTGATTGAAGCCGGGGCGAACGGTCTGTCGGATGGCGATTCACCTGTCGCCGAAATCATTCGCCGCATCAGCCTGCGCACCCGGGAATTCTCCCAGGCCGCAAACCGCTAAAAGCTCAGCCTTCCGGATTGAGTGAGCAATAGGCGCCGGCTGTTTTCAGCTCGCGACAGATGCCGCCCAGATCGACCGCGCCGCCTGCGGGCGCCGTGCCATAGAGGCGTACCAGATGTCCCTTGCCTGGCAGATCGACGGCGACATAAAGCGGCATCAATGGTGTCAGCTCCCGATAGCGCGCCGACAAGATCTTCCAGCCGCGCCGCGCCCAGCCAATATCCTTGTAGCTCGCCAGATGGATGGCGGTACCTGGTGGCGGACGGCGCGTCGAGACATTGGCCGGCTCCGTGCGCTTGGCGACGACCGAAGTCGGGACCGGGGCTGGTCCAGCGACCAATTCCTGCAAGACCAGTTTGCGGCGCGTCGGCGCTGAGCCCATCGCCGTGCTGGCAGGCGTCGTGGAAGCCATATGGGGCTTCGCCGCTCCAACGGCCGGATGCTCGTGTACAGGCGAATCCGCCTGCAGGCGTAACTGAGCCGGCCGCAAGTCCGTCGGCGTGACCTCTACGTCCTGCCGAATGGTCGAGGACGAAAGGGGCGCAGCGGGTGTCGCCTTCGGTTGCGGCGCCCGACTTTCACAGCCGGTCACGAGAACAAGGAGACAGCTTCCCAGCGCCACCCGTCCAATTACATGCATCACGCCACCAGAACGGCCGTCTTCTGCCGCTGGAGCGCATCCGCGAGGTCGTGATCGGGTTCTCGGTCGGTGACCAGGTATTTGAGCTGCCCTACATGTTCCACGGGAAAGGGCTGCATGCGGCCGATCTTGCTGTGGTCGCTGAGCAGGATTGGCGTTTCAGCGGAAAGGATCATTCGACCGTGGAGTTCCGCAATGTCACGATGGTAGTCGCTAAGGATCAACCCGCCGGGCACGGCGCCGAGAATATTGCCGGCCGACGCATCGCTGGCGTCGCCGGATGAGACGCCATTGACGCTGATGAAAGCAAGCTCGGCGTGATAACGCTCCATCATGCGGGTGGCATCCCAGCCCCCGGTCATATCCTCATAAGGCTGTATTTCACCGCCCAGGATATAGACGCGGTTATTGTTGTGCCGCCACAGGCGCTGGGCGACGCGCAAGCTGTTGGTATAGATCGTCAGGGACCGGCGATCCTCGAGCGCCTCGACCAGCGGCCAGGTGGTGCTGCCCGAATCGATGATCAGGCTGGCCCCGTCCCGGACCAGCTCAGCGGCACGTTGTCCGATCGACTGCTTCTCGCGGCTGTTGACAACGAGACGGTCGGCAATATCCGGTTCGTTCGGCGCCATGACCACGGCGCCCCCATGGGTCTGGCGCAGCAATTCCTTGGCGGCGAGCTGCTTCAGGTCGCGCCGGATGGTTTCCCGCGAAGCTCCCAGCGCGCGCGACAATTCGGCGATCGAGACGGAGCCCTCCTGATCCAATCGCTTCAGGATAAAATTCTGCCGCGCTTCCGCTAGCACTGGGCACCTCTTTTTGGAGCTTTTCACTAATATCAGTCCAGAAGCTGCCCGCCGAACCCCCAAAGGTCAAGGTTCTCAATTCATGACAAATTGGCGACGCCGGCGCCCGGCCCGGCCTCGGCCCGGGCTTCTGGTGATTGACGAGGGTGCCTGGGGCCGCTAGCCTGCCTCCATGGAAACCAGCTTCGCCCTTAAGCGCATGACGCGAATTAGCGGCCGGACCGTCCCCGGACGGCCGGTTGCCCTGTCATGTCATGTCTTAACTGCGAAAGCTGTCGATCATGCCTACTCTCAAAACTGCGGTTTCTGACGCCGCTTCTCCGGCTCTATCCATCGCTGCATTGCATCCGCACCCCCTACAGGAGGTGCAGTGCTTCTCTCTGCGCGCCGATCTGGAACCTGGTTTATTGCCGCGCCTGCTGGAGGCCTTCGCCAAGCGTGGCCTGTGGCCGAGCAAGTTCTACAGCCAGGTCGTCGATCGCGGCGACGAAGCCTTGATCGATATCCAGGTTGCAGGTCTGGATTGCGCCGCACGGGATCACATCGCGATGCAATTTCGCGGTATGGTCGGCGTGCAATCCGTCCTCGTTAGCGTCAAGGCATCGCAATAGCGTCTCCTTGAATGCCAGCGGGACGCTGCCGCAGGGACTAAAGTAAGGGGAGTAAGAATGAGTAGCGATAAGACCGGACCGATCGGTATGCAATCCACCGGCGCGATCATCCCGCGTGAAGACTGGGACCGCGCCCCCTGGAACCGCTGGACCTTTCAGCATGTCCGTGAGTTGACGCCGACGGCCCCGGTCTGGCGCGGTGCCGGTCCCGCCAGCATTCTGCCGCGCGCCGCTCAGGACCTCGACCGGATCGCCTATACCTTCGATGGCGAAAAGCGGAGCATCGGTGGCTTTCTGGAAAGCAGTTACACCGATGGTTTCATCGTGCTGCATCGCGGCGCTATCGTCGCCGAGCGTTACATGAACAACATGACCGAGCGGACCCCGCATCTCTCGCAATCGGTCGCCAAATCGGTGACCGGCACAGTCATGGGTATCCTGATCGGCCGCGGCTTGATCGACCCCGAGGCATTGGTCACCGACTACTTGCCTGAACTGGACGCAACCGCCTATCGCGGCGCCAAGGTTCAGCATGTGCTGAACATGACCAGCGGTGTCGTCTTCGATGAAACCTATACCGCTTTGGATTCCGATATCGCCAAGGTGGATGTCGCCTGCGGCTGGAAGCCCGCCAAGAATCCCGACTGGCCGAAAACCATGTGGGAAGTCATCCTAGGACTGAAGAAGAAGGAATGCGAGCACGGCGCCTCCTTCCGCTATCGCTCCATCGAGACCGACGTTCTCGCTTTCACCATGGAACGCGTTACCGGCATGCGTCTGCCGGATATCGTCAGCCGTGAGCTCTGGGCACCGCTCGGCGCCGAAGAAGACGCCTATTTCACCGTCGATCATGCCGGCTATGCCCTGGCCGATGGCGGCTTCAACGCCACTTTGCGAGATTATGCCCGGTTCGGCCTGCTGCATGCCCAGCACGGCTTCTTCAATGGTCGCCAGATCGTCCCTTATGAGTGGATTGCGGCGACGCGCCAGGGCGATCACGAGAAGTTCCTCGGCGATTACCGCAATGTCCTGCCGAAAGGCGCCTACAAAAACCAGTTCTGGATCGAGGATGCCTCGCGCCGCGCCTATATGGCCCGTGGGGTCTTCGGCCAGTGCATCTATATCGATCCCGATGCCGATTTCGTCATGGTCAAGCTCTCAAGCTGGCCGGACTTCCTCAACGAAACGCGCGCCCGCGAAGTGCTCGCGGCAATCCATGCTATCAAGCAGGTACTGAGCGCCTGACCGGGAAAGCTGCCGGCAGTCGTTGGCCGGCAGCTCCCCTTCACAGATTCCGTTCCAAACTGCGGATGAAGAGCGCCAGGGTCACGCCGGTTTTGGTGTAGGAATTGTGCTGCGTGCCTTCCTTCAGGCACACGAAGTCACCGGCCTTATAGACATAGCCATCGTTATCGATCAGCTCGCCTTCGATGACGAAGAACTGCTCGTGGCAGGTATGTTCATGGGGGATGCTCTGCGTGCCGGGCGCCATGCGATAGATGGTGAAGCCGGCACCTTCCGGAAACGTATCGTCGAATTGCAGATAGCTATGGCCCGGCACTTCCTCGCCATCGATCACAAAGGTTTTGTAGTCGGCTGTTTTGATATTGGCGACCTGGCGGTCGCTGGGGACGATCGGTTTCATGATGGCGTTCATTGCTTCTCCCGGCTCTCTTTGCGCGGACTTCGGTTATCCGCTTGCTGCGCCACATCATAAGATGTCGGGAGGCGTTTGTCTGTTCGCATTGAAACGTTGAGATGCGGCCGCGGCTTCAGGTTTGGCGCTGTGCGATGACAGCGGACATCCGGCCATCAACGCGTCGCAACCAACTGCCCTCGCACATGGCCCACCATTCCCCGCTTACCACCTTCGGACTTAATCCGAGGGTCCATCGTGGCAGCTGATGAATGTCATCCGGTTGCACCAGTGGTATCGGGCCCGATCATCTTTGCCTGGCATCGTGGTTGGCCTCTGCCATGGACCCTTGGATCAAGTCCGAGGGTGGCAACGAGTTGTTGCAGCTAGGATGCGCGCTCTCTGGGGAAGCGTGGAGGTGAATCGCGCCTCCTTCGCTCGGTGCCCCCGGACTAAGATCTGATGATCAGGCCCGCATGCGCGCACCGCTGGGGTCGTAGGGGGGTTCGGCAAGGATCGTCGCCGGCCGCATCTCGCCGAGCACTTCGATCTCCACCTTGCTGCCGGGTTTCGCCAGTTCGACCGGCAGATAAGAGAGCGCGATGGCGGTGCCGACGGTATGACCGTAACCCGCCGAGGTGAGGCGGCCGATCACCTTGCCATTCTGCAGGACGGGCTCGTTACCGATGGGATCGGTCTCGGCGACATCCACGGCCATGATTGCGAGCTTGCGCTTGGCGCCCGCCTTGAAAGCCACTGCTGCCGCATCACGGCCGATGAATTCACCCTTGTCGAGTTTGGTGAGTTTTTCGATCCCGGCTTCCGCAGCATTGTAGTCGATGCTGAATTCCCGGCCCCAGGAGCCATAGCCTTTTTCCAGACGCAGGGAATTGAGCGCGCGCACGCCGCACAGCCTGAGGCCATGTGCAGCCCCAGCCGCGCACAGCCGGTCGAGGATGTGGCGCTGGAACTTCGGCTCGCAATAGATTTCGAAACCGAGCTCACCGGTGAAGGAGACACGGATCACCAGGGCCTTTGCGAGCCCGACCGTCATCTGCCGCGCCGCGAGGAAGGGGAAAGCCGCATGTGAGAGGTCTTCCGTTGTCAGTTGGGACAGGACCTCGCGGGTCTTCGGGCCAGTCAACGAGAAGCCCATCCAATCCGCCGTGACATCGCGAACTGCCACACTATCATCCGCTGGCAGGTGCGACTGGAACCAGCGCATATAATATTCCGTGGCGGTCGGTGAGCCGATCAGCAGATAGCGCTCCGGCGAAAGACGCGTCACCGTCAGATCGCCCAACACCTGGCCCTTGGGCGTCAGCATCGGGCAAAGACCCGCACGACCATCCTTCGACGGCAGTTTGTTGGTCATCAGCTTATCGAGGAAGGCCGAGGCGCCATTGCCCGTGACCTCGAACTTCGCATAGCTGGAAGTCTCGAACAGGCCGACCTGTTCTCGCACCGCCTTGCATTCCGCCGCCACATGGGGAAAGGCATTGGAGCGCCGGAAGCTCGGCTTCTCCACCGGATCGACGCCTTTCGGCGCAAACCACAGGGGATATTCCCAGCCATTGGCGGCACCGAAGACCGCCCCTTCCGCTCTCAGCTTGTCATAGACCGGACTGGTTTTCAGCGGCCGTGCCGCCGGCAACTCTTCATTCGGGCAAGTGATGGTGAAGCGACGGCGATAGTTTTCCATCGTCTTCTCCAGCACATAGCTCTTATTCACGTGATCGCCGAAGCGGGCGACATCCATGGCGAAGACATCCATGCCCGGCTCGCCATCGATCACCCATTGTGCAACGGCGAGGCCGACACCGCCGGCCTGGCTGAAGCCGGCCATGACCCCAGTCGCTACGAAATAATTCCGCAAACCGCGCACCGGACCGATGATCGGATTGCCATCCGGGGCGAAGATCATGGGGCCATTGATGATGCGCTTGATGCCGCCTTCAACCAGGCAAGGATAACGCTCCATCGCGACGGCCATCGCATCGGTGATCCGGTCGAGATCATTCTCCAGGAGCTCATGGCCGAAACTCTGCGGCGTGCCATCGACCGACCAGTGCTTGGCCGCATTTTCATAAGTGCCGATCAGGAGCCCCTTGCCTTCCTGGCGCAGATAGCTTTCCCCGTCGAAATCGATCGACATGGGAATCTCCTGCCCCAGGGCAGCCACTTCGGGGATCTCGTTGGTGACGACATACATATGTTCCATCGGCATGATCGGCAGGTTGAGGCCGACCAGCGCGCCGACTTCGCGCCCCCAGAGGCCGGCCGCATTGATCACCACCTCGGTCTCGATCGTGCCCTGGGACGTCACCACCAGCCAGCCGCCGGAGGGGGTCGGCTTCAGCTCGATAACGGGTGTGTTGCGGTAGATCTCCGCGCCCTTGTTACGGGCCGCCTTGGCATAGGCATTGGTAACCGAACTGGGATCGACATGACCGTCATTGGGATCAAAGAGCGCCGAGATGAAATGCTTGGTCTCGATCAGCGGATTGATCTTCTTGACCTCATCCATCGAGACGAATTCGAGATCAAGGCCGAGATGGCGGGCACGGGCCCGCTCCATCTTGAAGTAATCATAGCATTGCTCATTAGCGGCCACATAGAGGCAGCCGACCCGATGAATACCACAGGAAAGCCCGCTCTCGCGCTCGAGCTCTTCGTAGATCTTCACCGTGTAAGACTGCAGGTACGACATATTCGTATCGCCGTTGATCGTGTGCATGCCACCCGCCGCATGCCAGGTCGAGCCGGATGTCAGTTCCGAGCGCTCGACCAGCACGACATCCGACCAGCCGAGCTTGGCCAAATGATAGAGAACGCTGACGCCGACCACACCGCCACCGATGACGACTGCCCTGGTATGGGTCTTCATGGAGAACTCCCGTGAAAATTGGCCTATTCAAGGCCTTGATCCGGGCCGAGTTTGCATAGAAACGCGACGGCCACAACGCACCAAAAAATCAAACGGCGCCGGAGTTTTCCTCATTAAAGCAGAAACGATTTCGGGCGAGCCCGTCAATAATCCGGCAGCAAACCCAAAGGACAGGTCGACAGCAGCTCATAACCAGTTTCGGTCACCAGGATTTGCTGTTCCAGCTTCACGCATTCCTTGCCGCCTGTTGCGCCGATCAGCGCTTCGATGCAAACGGTCTGGCCTGCTTCGAACGGCGCATCGAAGCCATGCTTGGCATAATCCTCCCGGTAAACGGCAAAGGGATATTCGTCGCACAGGCCGACGCCATGCATGATGCAGGAATAGCGCCGATCGACGAATTCCGCGCTTAAATGAAAGCTTTTTTCGGTGAATTCACGGAAGCTGAGGCCAGCTTTCACCAGCGCCAGGTTATGATGCAGATTGTCGAGCGCGGTCTGATACAGCCGATGCTGCTCGTCACTGGCCTTCGCGCCACATATCCAACTCCGCGAGATATCGGCGCAATAGCCATTCGGCCCGATGAGATCGGTGTCGAAGGACACCATATCGCCCTTTTCAATCACTTTATCGGAGCATTCCTGAAACCAAGGATTTGTCCGCGCACCGGAAGCCAGCAGGCGGCACTCGATCCATTCACCGCCGCGCTCGATATTAGCCTTATGTAAATAGGCCCAAAGCTCGTTTTCCGTCATACCGGGCTGCATCGCCCAGTACATCGCCGCAATCCCCGCTTCGCAGGCCGCGATCGATTCCCTGATAGCGACAATCTCTTCATCGCTTTTGATCGCACGGGCATGCTCCATGGCTTCCTCGCCATCGGTGATCTCAACGCCGAGGCGGGCCAAGGCGAAACTGGCCTGCGGGTCGAGCTTGTCGATCGCGAGACGCTTGTTGCGGCCGCCGTGACGCTGCACCAGATCGGTGATTTCAAGCGCCCAATTGTCGATTTTCTCGCGTTGACGCAGCCCATTGGAAAAATAGGTATGCCCGATCGCCGGCCGGGTTTCGTCGATCACCTCGACATCCTGGCTGAGATGGGTGGCGACCGCATAGTCGAACAGGATGACCGGCCCGTCCGTCGCGATGAAGACATAGCGGGTTTTATTATGCAGCACCCAGACCTGCATATTGGCGACGTCAGTCGCATAACGGATGTTGATGGGATCCATCAGCAAAATGCCGGCATAATCGCGCCGGCGCAATTGTTGACGAATGCGTTCCAACCGGTAAGCGCGCAGCTTCGGCCGATCGACCGCCGACTTATGAAACACACTCATGGGAAGCCCCCCGAATGATGACGGATGCAGCCGGCTTATGCGTTGTTATCGTCTATTCCGCTGCCCTGGTATTCAACTTCGCCAGATCTTCCAACGGAATATGGCAGGCAATGCGATGGCCCTGCTGTGTTACATGTTCCGGTGGCGGCTGATCATCGCAGACGGCGCCCAGCTTGCGCGGGCAACGCGAGGCGAAGGGGCAGCCCGGGATAAGCTTAGTCGCGCTGGGAATAGACCCTTCGAGAATGATGCGGTCCCGCTCCTTGCCCACTTCGGCGACCGGCGCCGCGGAGAGCAGCGCTTCCGTATAAGGGTGATAGGGGGGTGCGTATACCTGCTCGACCGTGCCGTATTCCACCACCCGCCCGAGATACATCACCGCCACATGATCCGCCAGGAAGCGCACCACGGAGAGGTCGTGGGAAATGAAAACCAGCGTGGCGTCGCGCTTTTCCTGCAGATCAATCAGCAGATTGATGATAGCGGCCTGGACCGAGACGTCCAAGGCGGAGACCGGCTCGTCGGCAATGATCAACGCCGGGTCACCCGCCAAGGCACGGGCGATGGCCACGCGCTGCTTCTGGCCGCCTGAGAGTTGCCGTGGCCGGCGATTGACGAATTCCATAGGCAGATTGACCAGCCGCAGCAATTCGGCCGCCTGCGTCTTTGCCTGCGAGGCGGTGATGCCGCGCAGCCGCTGCAGGGCGCGGCGGATCGCGAAGCCGACAGTGTGGCTCGGATTGAGGGTACTGTCGGGATTCTGGAACACCATCTGGATGGATTTCTTCTGCGCCTGGCTGCGCTTCTCCACCGGGATATGGCCAATCTCCCAATCGATCAGCTTGACTTTGCCCTGGGTCGCAACTTCAATCCCCGTGAGCACCTTGGCGAGCGAAGATTTGCCACAGCCGGATTCGCCGACGATCGCCAGGGTTCTCCCCCGCTCCGCCGTAAGCTCGATATCGGTCAAGGCACGAACTTCCGCCGGCTTGCTGTCGAAGATCGTCCCGGACGGTCGATAGATCTTGTAGAGATGATCGATTGTCAGGACATTTTCGCCCGTCTTGGCGGTCTCGGAGATGGCTTCTCCCTGCACCACCTGGAAGCGGCGATGCGGCGGCAGTTCAGCCAAGCGCACACATTTTGCCTCGTGGTGCGCCTCGCCCGGAATAGGGAGCGTCGGGATGGGCGCAGTTGTACAGGCCGCCGGCTCACAGAAGGAGCAGCGTGCGGCAAAGCCACATCCCACGGGCCGAGCCAAGGCGGATGGCACTTGCCCCGCAATCGGGCTCAGGCGACGGGAATGCTTGTCAGCCCCCATGGTTGGGATGCTGTCGAGCAAACCACGTGTATAAGGGTGCCGCGGATTGGCGAAGACTTCCCTGATCGGTCCCTCTTCCACCAGCTCGCCAAAATACATGACACCGACCCGGTCGCAGACCCGCAAGACGGTGCCGAGATTGTGGCTGATGAAAATGATGGCGGTATCGTGCTTATGACGCAATTGTGCCACCAGGTCGAGCACCGCTGCTTCAACGGTCACATCCAGGCCGGTCGTCGGCTCATCCATCACCAGCAGATCGGGCTCCGCCATCAAGGCCATGGCGATGACGACGCGCTGCTGCTGACCGCCGGAAAGCTGGTGCGGATAACGCTCCATGATCATTTCCGGATCAGACAGGTTGACCTCACCAAGCAGTTTGATGGCCCGTTGCCGCGCTTCCTCCCGGCTGACCTTCATATGCAGCATCGGCACTTCTTCAAGTTGCCGGCCGATCCGCATGGTGGGATTGAGGCTGCTCATCGGATCCTGATAGACCATGGCGAGCTTGCTGCCGCGAATCCGGCGCAATTCATCTTCGCTCATCCTGGCCATGTCCTGGCCGTTGAAGAGGATCTGGCCATTGGTGATGCGTCCGGCACCACCGAGATATTTCATGATCGCATAGGCGACGGTGGACTTACCGCAGCCGGATTCGCCGACCAGACCCAAAGCCTCGCCCTTGGCCAAAGAGAAGTTGAGTGCGGGCACGACGTCGATCCGCCCTGCGCGCGTAACGTAGGAGATCTTGACGTCGTGCAATTCCAGAATCGGCCGGGCAACCGTCGCTGTCTGTCGCAAACTTGCTGGATTGGTCATCCTACCTCCTCAATCCCGCAGGCTGATTTCTCGCAGGCCGTCGGCCAGCAGGCTGAATCCAACCACCAGCGAAGAAATCGCGATTGCGGGATAAAGTGACATATGCGGCCAAGTCGACATCATGCCGTAAGTCTCCTGCACCATGCCGCCCCAATCAGGATCGGGCGGCGGCAGGCCGAGGCCGAGGAAACCGAGAACGCCGATCTGGATCGTCGTATAGCCCATGCGAAGGCAGCTATCCACGATCAGCGGGCCGCGCGTATTGGGCAGGATTTCCACCAGCATGATATAGATCGCGGATTCGCCGCGCATCTTTGCGGCCGTCACATAATCGAGCTCACGTTGTTCCAGCGTAATGCCGCGAACGATGCGGATGATTTGCGGCGAGGCAACGAAAATCACCGCGACGATGACATTGATCGCAGAGGGCCCCAGTCGCATGATGATCAGGATGTAGAGAACGATCGCCGGAAAAGAGAGCAGGATATCGGTCAGCCGGCTGATCACCGCATCGACCCAGCCGCGATAATATCCCGACAGCAGGCCGAGAGTACAACCAACGACATAAGCACAGAAGGTGGCGATTGGCGCCACGATGAGAACCGTCCGCGAGCCCCAGATAATGCGCGAGAGGATATCGCGTCCCTGGTTATCGGTCCCCAGCAGGAACATATCGTTGGGCAGCGGATCGGCCAGAGCCTCGTAATTATTGGCATTCGGATCGTAGGGCGCCAGCCAGGGTGCGAAGATCGCCACGAACACCCAGAACAGCACCAGCACCGCGCCGGCAAGGCCGATCGGTGATTCGGTCAACAGCTTGAGACGTCGCCAGAACCGGCCACTCGACTTCACTTTCAATGCTTGCTCGGCCTGAACCATCTTATTTGAACCTGATGCGCGGATTGAGCCACATATAGCCGAGATCGCCGGCGATCTGGGTGACGACGACAATCAGGACGATGATCAAGGTAGCCGCCTCGACCGTCGCCGTGTCCTTGGACAGCGCCGATTCGAGAATCATATGGCCGAAGCCAGGATAGGCAAAAATCGTTTCCACAACGACCACACCGGCAATCAGGTAATTTATCTGTAACAGAATAACCGTGAGCGACACGACCATGGCATTGCGCAGCGCATGGCCCAGCACGACTTTACGGAAGCTGAGTCCCTTCAGCACGGCGGTGCGGATATAGGGCTTCATCATGACATCAACCATCGCCGCGCGCACCATGCGCACCACGTAGCCAAGATCGAACAGGACCATGACGGCAACCGGCAGCACCAATTGCGACGCAATCGACCAGTCGCCGCCGCTTTCCAAAGTGGATGCACCTGGCAACCAACCAAGGATGATCACGAAGATTGTTGCCAGAAACACGCCCGAGGCAAATTCCGGCACCGAGGTCGTCACAATGCTGAGCACGGAGATGCTGCGGTCGAGCTTCGATCCCTCGCGCATGCCGGCGGCGACGCCGAAAATGATCGAGCACGGAACGATGATCGCAAACGCGATTGACGCCAGCAGCAACGTATTGCCAAGCCGGTCCCAGATGATGTTGTTGACGTCAGTTTTGAAATAGGTTGAATAGCCGAGATCGCCCCTCAGGACATTGCCGACCCATTCGATGTAACGCACCGGCGCCGGCCGGTTCAATCCCATTTGTTCGGTCAGCAACTCGACCTGCTCAGGCGTTGCGAAGGGACCGAGCATCTTGCTGGCAACCTGGCCCGGCGTCCACTCGAAAGCCGCGAAAATCAGCATCGAAACGACCATCATGGTGATGATCAAAGCTGCAAGTCGTCGCGCTGCAAATGCCCCCATGCGTCAATACCATCCTTCACCAAGGCTGGTTTTAGACCAGCCGCATTCTTCGTTCTGTCATCGTTCGACATCATCACCGGTCCGCGCCGAAAATCGGCCGATCGCGCGACGAGAATCCGCCCCTCCATTATTGCCGATCCGGGCCGACGCGGCAAATCCAGACGAGATCGCCGCCCCACCTGTCGGGCAGGGCGGCGATGGGAGCGCTGATGTTAGGCTTCAAGCGACCAGTCTTCAGCGAACATATAGGCCGTGGGATGGGCTTTGAAACCTTTCACTTTCTTGTCCATTGGCGTGAAGAAGGCGCGCCAGAGCGGAATGCAGATCGGCCCCTCTTCCAGCATCAGCTTTTCGATATCGGCCATGACGACCCGACGCTTATCAACATCGAGTATCCCTTCCGCCTTGTTCAAAAGCTCGTCGAATCTCTTATTCGACCAATGCGCCTCGTTCCAGGGCACGCCGGTGCGATAGGCGAGGCCCAAGACCATCGTGCCAAGTGGGCGATGCGTCCAGGTGGTGAAGGCGAAAGGCGCCACCGGCTGGTTCCAGATGTCCCAATACTGCGCCGAGGGCAGCACGTTGATCTTCACCTTGACGCCGATCTCCTTCCACATCTGGACCATCGCCTGGACGCAGAGCGGTTCCCAATCGGGATCGGATTTGCAGAAGATCTCCGTTTCGAAACCATCAGGCTTACCGGCTTCCGCCAGCAGTTTTTTAGCGGCAGCGATATCCTGCTTCATGAAGCCGACATCGGCATATTCCGGGTGAACCGGACAGACATGGTGATGTTCGCCGGGTGCGCCCAGGCCGAGATAAGCGACCTTCAGCAGCTTATTGGTATCCAGTGCCAGGCGCATGGCCTTGGCGATCCGCGGATCCTTCCAGGTTTCATGAATCGGCTGCATGCGGGCGGCAGCCGTTTGGCCCGTGGCGACCGTATAAATCTCCACATGCTTCATTTTCTTCAGCGCGGCATATTGCGTGGTCTGGGCCTCATAGAAGCCATGAACCTGCTTGGACGCCAAGGCGTTCAAGGCGGCCGAAGCATTGTCGCCATGGTCGATGAATTCGACGCTGTCGATTTTTGCGGGATTTCCCCAATAACCGTCACGGCGCTTGAACACCGCCTTCTTGCCGATCTCATAGGAGACCAGCGTGAACGCACCAGTACCGATCGAGTTGGGGCCGAACTTGCCGTTCTCACTAGGGTGCAGCACGAGTGCAGGGTAGTGGAACAGGTTTTCCGGCACCGCCAAGGTCGGAGTCTTGCCGTTCAGCTTGATCGTGTAATCGTCAACCTTTTCGATCGCATTATCGGCATAAAGCTTGCTCGCCTTCTTGGGATTGCCCTTATCGTCCTTTTCACCGGTTTCGTATTCGGTGAGCAGCATGTCCTTGAACAGGCCCAGGACCGACGATCCCACCGCCGGGTCGACCCAGCGCCTCAAATTCCAAACGACGTGATCGGCGACCAGTTCATCGCCGTTCGACCATTTGACCCCCTTCTTCAGGTAGAGAGTCCAGGTCTTTAGATCGTCGCTGGCTTCCCATTTTTCCAGCAGCCAGGGCCGCGTGATATTGTCGACGCCAGTGCGGGTGAGATAGTCGCAGGTCTGGCGGACGATATTCGAATCATAGACCCAGGAAAATGTGGCAGGATTGTCCACGGCCGGACAACGCATCGAAATTCTGATGGTCCCGCCGCTGGCTTCAGCAATCTGCGTGTCCAGCGGATTGCCCGTGGCGGGATCGGCTTCCGCTATTCCGCCTGCCAAGGCATAGGCCGAGACGGCGGACAGGCCTAGCAAGGTCGATGTACGCAGAAAATCACGGCGGTCCAGCTTGCCGGTACGGTAATCGGTCAGCAATGTTGGCAAATACGGATGAACCTTTTTCAGGTCTTGTTCCATTTCGGCTCTCCCAGCTTCGATTCAGCGAGCTTGCCCCATCGGTCCATGACCGATGCGGCCTTTTTGTTGATTTTTCTCGGATCCCTCAGGCTCTCCCTTAGGCCTGTTCATATAGGGACATATTAACAATAGTCGTATTGCCAGTTTTGGGCCAAGCGATTTTACCCGCCAAAAAACTCATTTGGCATTATCGCAAAACTCATCGCCTCGACATTTCTCGCGTTCCACTTGAAATTAGGCGAATTATCCTTTCAGGAGACCGCATGCCCCGCTTTGCTGCAAACCTGTCGATGATGTTCACCGAATGGGCTTTTCTCGACCGCTTCGCCGCTGCCGCGGATGCGGGATTTACTGCGGTCGAATACCTCTTTCCCTATGATCACCGTCCGGATGAGATCGCAAAGAGGCTTTCGGCTAACGGCCTGACGCAGGTGCTTTTTAATCTGTCGCCGGGCGATTGGGCGGCAGGTGAACGCGGCTTCGCGGCTTGTCCCGGCCGGCAGGCGGCTTTCCGCGATACCGTGGCAACAGCATTTCCCTATATCGTCGCGACCAATGTCCGCCGCATCCATGCCATGAGCGGCTGCGCTGATCCGACCGATCCGAAACTGCGCGACCTCTATCTGGAGAATCTGTGTTGGGCTGCGGACATCCTCGCGCGCCATGACGTCGAGTTGCTGATCGAGCCTATCAACCCGCGCGACATGCCCGGTTATTTCCTGCGCGATTTCGACCTCGCGGGCGAAATCCTATCGGCCGCCGCCAGGTCCAACCTCCGTCTGCAATTCGATATTTATCATCGGCAAGTTCTGCGAGGCGATGTCGCAACTGCCCTGCGCGAGCTGATGCCGCTGATTGGGCATATTCAGATCGCCGGCGTCCCTCAGCGTCATGAACCCGATTTAGGCGAGCTGAACTATGCCTTTCTCTTCGGAGAAATTGACCGGCTGAATTATCTGGGTTTCATCGGCTGCGAGTATCGTCCGCGAGCAGGCACGATCGAGGGTCTGGGCTGGTTACGCCGGATGACCCGATAACAAGTGAGGTGCTGGCTGTTGACCGGCACCTCATGCTTTCCCACCGCACGCGCCTGGAATTTCGAGCACCGGGGAATTTATCGGCCGCTTACCAGGGCCGATTGCGCCTCGCGAGCCGCAATCGTCGGAGCCTTCGGCAAGACCTCGCCGGTCAGCCGGACCTCCAACTCCTGCCGGGCCCGGGCGATGCGGCTCCGGATCGTGCCGACGGGACAGCCGCAGATATGAGCGACTTCCTCGTAGGAGAGACCATCGGCTACCACTAGATGAAGCGCCTCACGCTGCTCCCGCCGCAGGCGACCGATCGCTTGCATCAGCTCCTTGAGCACCAGGCTATGCTCCTGATTGGCAGCGACGGAATCGAGATTATCCAGCAAATCGTCATCGATATCGGTCAGGCGTTCGCGTTGCCGACGGCGCAAGCCGTTAATATGTTGATTCCGCATAATAGTATAAAGCCAGGCCCGGAGATTAGTCCCAGGCGTGAAACTGTCGCATTTATCCAGGGCCCGAACCACGGTGTCCTGAAGCAGATCCTCGCCGGCGGCGCGATCCCGTGTCAGCATCATTGCAAAAGCCCGCAAAGCCGGCAGCGTTTCAATCAGTTCGTCATGAAATACGTCAGTCATGTGATTTTCCTTTCGGTCGATCCAATGGCTGGGCGATCGAGGTTTTCGTTGTTCTTAGGATGACACCTGAAAGATGGCCGCTCAAAGCTCGGCTGGCCAACGACAAAGCCGCAATCACCTTGTGACCGGACGACGACGAACCGGGCTATTTTGTGATTTTTCTGTGACCTTGGATGAGATCGAGGAGATTCCGGGGGACGGGACGGGACAGGGCGGAGCGGATATCCCGAAGCCCACGCGTCAGCCAATGGTTAAAGGCCAGATCCCCCTCGCGTGAAATCTTGTCCCGATCATAGGCGGGAACCGAACGATCGAAACCGCCTTCGCTCCGTTTCCGCATGATGTCTATTCTCCGTCCTCGGCACGGGCTGCCTACCGCCCGTTAGGCGAGGCATGCTCCCGGCAGCGTTGTAACGCCAGCTTTTAGCGTTAGTTCCCGCGCGGTTTTCTTGCCCACGCCGCAGCCGGTGCGGGGCTTGTGGCCCAAATGCGTTATTGGAAATGCCGGCTCAGACGTACTGAACGATCAGCGTCACCAGGAACAGGGCCAGGAAGATGACGAATAATACTTTGGCGATCCCGGCCGCCGCTGCAGAGATACCCCCGAACCCAAACAATCCGGCGATGATGGCGACGACAAAGAAGATGACCGACCACGTCAGCATGAGCTCCCTCCTTCCCGTGGGCCACCATCCGCAAGCATCCAACTTTTCTAATGCCTGGAGGCGGTCACACTTTTGCAGACCGAGACCACCTTCCGGTCGATGATGGCAGTAGTTCCAGACGCCCGGACTGCCCGGGCATCCGGACATTGTGGTTCAATGTTTACCGGGTTTCAGTCCGGCCTTCTCCGCGTTCTTAAGCTCTTCGCCTTCCGGGCCTTCAACCGCTTGCTTTGCCTTTTCTGCCTGCTCTTTCACTTTCGCCTTGTCCTGGGCAAAGCGCTGCTGATCGGCGTTGTACTCACGTGCGGCAGTCCGATTGCCTTCACCTTCATTTCGATTACCCATGTCGACCTCCTGTAGTGCTCATGAGCAAGGTGATATGTCGGGGCTAGCGATCGCGGCTGCGAAGGCGATGGGTCATTGGGCGACCTTATTCTCCCACTCCCTCACCTGCTCGTCGGCCTTTTCCAGGCTTATGCCGTAACGCGCCTGGATCTTGCCGACGAGTTGCTGCCGCTGCCCTTGGATCTCCATCAAATCATCATCAGTGAGCTTGCCCCATTGCTCGCGGACTTGGCCTTTGAACTGAGTCCAATTGCCCGCGATCTTGTTCCATAGGTCATGATGAGAGGTTGAGGTTGCATCCTGCGCCGCGGCGCCCTGGAGCGCTACGCCCTGGGTCAGGACAAAACCTGCAAAGGCCGCGGCGATAAATGAAACGCTAATTTTGCGCATACCTGCCCCTCTCGTTGCCTATACGAGGAAAACGTTACCTGTATGACGGGGTTCCGATCCGAACACGGACGGAACTTCAAGAAAACGTGACGCTAGGGCGAGAAAAGCCAGCACAACCGGGTCGAGCATAGCTCCTATGTCCCAAACGGTCTGGCGGATCGCGAGCGGCTGCAGTATCGATGGGGACAATCGAAAACAATAAACTCCCGTCGATTCCGCCTCATGCCAGCCACGATCACGGCCCTGCTTGTTCCCCTGAACAACAAGCTTTATCGCAACCTCTGGATGGCGACGCTTCTTTCCAATTTCGGAGTCTGGATCCAGTCGGTTGCGGCGGCATGGTTAATGACGTCGATCGCCCCCAGCGTCGGTTACGTCGCCTGGGTGCAGGCCGCGACCTCCCTGCCGCCATTGCTCTTTACCTTGTTGGGCGGCGTCCTGGCCGACCGCTTCGACCAGCGGTTGATCTTTCTGATTGCGCAGACCATCGTCCTCGCCGTTGCCCTGACCCTGTCGATCTTTCAGCATTTCGGCCTGGTCACGCCTTGGATGCTGCTGGGGCTGACCTTTGCGCTCGATAGCGGTTCGGCCCTGCGCTATCCGGCCTATCAAACGACAGTCGCCGAAATTCTGCCACGATCGGAAGTGCCGAACGCCCTGATCCTCAGCAGCATCGGCTGGAATATCGGCCGCGTCGTCGGGCCGGGCATCGGTGGCGCCATCATCGCGATCGGCGGTGTGCCCGCCGCTTTCGCCGTCAACGCACTCTGCAACGTCTATATCATCGGCGTGCTCCTGCAATGGCGCCGGCGAAGCCGGATCAGCAAAACCCGACCGGCAGCCGGTATCGCCTCGGAAGTGCTCAGCGGTCTCGCCCATGTCCTTGCCGTGCCGCAGATCCGCGCCACCATGCTGTGCTGCTTCGTCTTCTGCCTCTTTGCCGCCGGCCTCTGGGCGCTGCTGCCGTTGGTCGTCAAGCATATGGTCGGCGGCGAGGCGTCCATCTACGGCGCCATGCTGGGCGCAATTGGCGTTGGCGCCTTGTTTGGCGCCCTGCTGATCAACTGGACCAGGCGCACCTTCGGGCTCCGACTGCTCTTTCTCGCTTCAACGGCAGCTTTTGCCATCAGCACCGCCGCTCTTGCCTTGCTGCAATCCGTTCCCCTGCTGATGATCGCCCTGGCTTTCGGCGGCATCGGATGGATGATGGCGATGTCCACCTTCAACGTCGTGGTGCAGATGGCCGCGGGAGATGGTTTTAAGGGGCGCGCCGTTTCCATCTATTATGTCGCTTTGTTCGGCGGCATTGCACTGGGAAGCTGGCTCTGGGGACATGTGGCTGAGGAAGCCAGCATCCAGGCCGGTTTACTCGCCTCCGCTGCCGGACTTTTTGCCAATCTCATCCTTTATCGCCCCGGCACCCGTCTTGCCGCTCATTTCGACGCAGCGTCTTCAAGCTAACGCTTTCGATTCGCCGCGCGATCCTTAAGACCGCGCCGCTCCAAAAGGCTTATCCTTTCACAGTAATGTGAAATCCGCCTCGATACGCCGCTTGTGTGGCGATTCTTGCTTACACCGTGCGAGAGCGGCGTATAGGTTAACCCTCAGGGCGTCGAACGCCTTCTAACTCATTGAGAGGAAGCGGAATCGCGCGCGATGTGACCTGCTTCCGGGCAATGCGGGCAGTCTATCGAGCGAGAGTAAAGCGTGGGGAAAGCGGGACGCAGCAATAACCGTCTGACGCGGAGACATCCGGTAAAATCAGATCGGGCAATCTTGCAGCGGAGATATTGGGCTCCCGCGAAATACTGGGTTGTGGGCGCCATTTTTATTGGCGCGATCATTACTGCGCCACATACGGCCTTCGCGCTCACTTACAAGACAGATATCAATTCCCTTGAGGACGACACGCTCGAGCAGGCCGTCAATGCAAGTTCAACGCTGATCGAGTTACAGGATTCGCCGCCCGACAGTTTGCTCGGCCTGTTTCGCCGCGCGAATGAAGACATGCGGCGCTTGCAACAGGCGCTGCGGTCCTCCGGCTATTACGACGGCTCTGTCGAGATCCGCATCGACGGCCGCCTGGTCAGCGAAGGCGCACCCAGCGATGAAGCCGCAACCGCGAAATCGTCGCACCCGGTCAAGGTCGATATTAAAGTTACCCCGGGGGAGCTTTATCGGCTGGACAAAATATCGCTGACACTGAAAAGCGATTTGCCGCACCGGCTCAAGCCGGCGCTAAATGCAGGGAGCCCCGCCCGTGCCGCCGATATCCTGGCTCAGCGCGACCGCTTGTTGAATGCCGTGCTGCGCCAAGGCTTCCCCTTTGCCAAGGTGGAGCTGCAGCCGGCTGTGGTCGATCATGCCCGTCATACAGTCTCGGTCACCTATATGATCGATCCGGGACCCGCCGCGACCATGGGGCCGGTCACGGTGAAAGGCCTTAAGCATGTCAATCCCAGTTTCATCCAACGGCACGTCAATTTCTCGCCGGGGGAAAGATATTCGCCGGACAGACTGAACGAGTTGCGGGAAGAATTGCGGACAATGGATCTCTTCAGCGCGGTGAAATTGACACCGGCCGATAAGCTCAACGACAAAGGCGAGCTACCGATCGAGGTCGAAGTCACAGAGCGCGACCGGCGCTTCGTCGGTTTTGGCGCCAACTACTCGACCAATGACGGTGCCGGCGCCAGCGTTTTCTGGGGACATCGCAACCTGTTCGGCGGCGGCGAAAGATTGCGCCTGCAGGCGGATGTCTCCGGCTTGGTCGAAAACGATCTGAGCGAGACCAATTACGCGGTTTCCGCCACGTTCCGGAAGCCCGACCTCCTGGCGGTCAATCAGAACCTGCTCTCCAGCCTCTCCCTGAACCAGCAATACGATGAAGACACCTTTGACAAGAAAGCGGCAACGGCAACAGTCGGCCTTGAGCGCAGATTAAGCAAGACGCTCAGTGTCACGGGCGGCCTCGAGATCGAAAAATCCCAGATCACCGATCATACGAATGACAGCGATACGCAGGACTTCTTTTTGTTCGGACCGACGGGCTCGATCAGGCGCGATACCAGCAATGATCTGCTCAATCCGACGAAAGGTACGAGGCTGGAATTTGCGGCAGCCGCCTTTCCTGAAGTCCTCGGCTCCAGCCAGAACGTCTTCACGACACGCGCGACGGGCACCGGCTATCTCAATCTCGTCGGTAGGGGCGATCTTGTCCTCGCCGGCCGGCTCTCGGTAGGCAACGCCTTCGGCGGTAAAACCCACGATCTGCCCGCCGATCGACGCCTCTATGCGGGCGGCGGCGGATCGGTGCGGGGCTACAAATTCCGCTCAATCAGCCCCCGGGATTCTCATGGCGATTTCACCGGCGGACGCAGCGCTGTCGAAGGCAGCATCGAGCTGCGCTACCGTTTCCTCGGCGATTTCGGTGTCGTGCCGTTCCTTGACGCCGGTACCGTCTCGGAAGAAGTCTTTCCGGCCTTCGATGAAACCATTCAATATGCTGCAGGCATCGGGTTGCGTTATTATACCGCTATCGGCCCGATCCGCGCCGATTTTGCCGTCCCCCTCAATCCACGTAGCGACGACGACAAATTCGCTTTTTATGTCAGCATCGGGCAGGCTTTCTGATGCGGCGCATTGTCTACATTGCTCTGGCTCTTGTCGTTATTCTGCCGCTGCTGGCCATCGGCGGTATCTTCGCCTATCTGCAAACCGAAGCCGGCCGGCAGCAGATCCTCGTTCTGTTGCGCGATCAAACTGCGGCAGGTCCCATTCGCATTGAAGCCGGTAAGATAGAAGGCGTGATCCCGTTTGATATGAGACTGGCGGATATCAAGCTTTCGGACGTACAAGGCGTCTGGCTGGAAGCCGATCAGATCCAGCTGGCTTGGTCGCCAGGCCGGCTGTTTGCCCGCCAGGTGCGGATCGATAACATCAGTGCCGGAACAATTTCGCTACATCGCCTGCCGAATATCCCACCGTCAACGGAACCGGAGCCGGCCAAGCCGGATGAAGGACCGCTTTTGCCATCCCTGCCTGTGGCAATCGATCTCCAGCGCTTGGCTATAGAGCGGATCGATCTTGGACAGCCGGTTCTCGGTGAAGCGGCGCGTTTTACCCTCGACGCGGCCGCCTCGCTTGGCCGCCCGTCGGATGGTCTCATGGCCAAGCTTTCGCTGAAGCGTATCGATCGGGATAACGACCGGGTAACGGCGGATCTTGCCTATCGCCCGAGTGACGACTTCTTGAAGGTGCGGCTTCAAGTCCACGAACCGCAAGGCGGCTTGATCACCCGCTTGGCCGCGCTACCCGGAGAACCTGATTTTCAGGCGACGGTCAATGGCGAAGGACCGCTTGCCAACTGGCAAGGCCAAGCCTCGATACGGCTCGATGCCCAAGATATCCTCGCACTCCAGGCGACGACGACGGGGGAAAGTACCAAACGCAGGATTACCTTCACCGCAACCGGCGACCCCCACACGCTTGTGCCCAAAAAGATCACGCCATTGGTCGAAGGCGGTATCAAAGCAACAGGGGACATCCGGCTCGATCAATCTGCCGGTCTCGTCAATATCGACAGCCTGCAAATCGACAGCCGTGCCGCATCGATTGCTGCCCAGGGTTCGGTCGGCCTGGAACAGGCTGGCGATCTGCATCTGCAAATCACCTCTTCGGCACCTGAAGCTTTTGCCGCATTGGCACCTGGCATCGGCTGGAAGACGGTTTCGGTTGACGGCCGAATCACTGGCAAAATTGCCCTGCCGACCGCCGATATCACTGCGTCGGTCACTGACCTTGCCGCCGCTGAGCAGAGAATCGGCGGAACGAAACTCGAGGTGCATATCGTGCCGCGCGGTTCGTTGGACCAGCCGATCGATCTCATCGCGGGGCTGCAAGTGACCGATATCACCCCCGCGGATGCGCAGTTGAAACCGGTTCTTGAGACCGGCATCCAGCTGGCACTGTCCGGCTCCTTCACCAAAGACGGCAACATCGATCTGCCGAAGATCGAACTGCGCGCCGGTACGGTGGCCTTGGATGCCAATGCGACGGCAACGCAATGGGGCGGTGATAAAGCGCATCTCAATGGCAAGCTGCACGCTTCGAACATCGCCCCCCTGGCCGCCTTGGCCGGTATGAGCGGCAAAGGCAGCCTGGA
Organism: Dongia soli; assembly: GCF_034044715.1. NCBI lineage: Bacteria > Pseudomonadati > Pseudomonadota > Alphaproteobacteria > Rhodospirillales > Dongiaceae > Dongia > Dongia soli. Next base: position 83,350 of record NZ_JAXCLW010000004.1, read on the forward strand.
CCTGGACATGCTAGCTGATAACAGCCCCTCTGGCGCTGCTTTGACCATCAAGGGCGCCGCCGCCGACCTGTCTCTTGGGCAGGCGATGCTCGACGGCTTGCTGGGACCGACGCCAAAACTGGCGGTCGACGTGTCGCGTGATCCCGAGGGCCGCATCAATATCCGGGAATTCAACCTTGCCGCCAAATCGCTCCAGGCGGAAGCATCCGGCTCGATAGCCGATGAAAAGATCGATGTGACGGCCAAAGCCGGCCTCACCAATTTGTCGGTCGTCGATCCAAAGGCCAATGGTACGGTCGCGCTCGATCTCACCGCTTCGGGGACAATGGATGCGCCCAGCGCCAATGTCACCCTGACGAGCGACCGGATCCGTTACGATACCTACAACCTGACGGCGTTGAACGTCACCGCGCAAGGTCAGGATCTGAAGACCGCACCGAACCTGACGATCGACGGAAGGGCGCGTGTGAACGATTTGCCCGCGACGATCGGTACCAGGCTGGAGATGGGGGCGGATCATCGTCAGATGTCGCTCCCCAGGCTGATGGCCCAGTTGGGTAGAACCAGCCTGCAGGGTCAAGCCAGTTTGGCCGACAACCTCACCAAAGGCACCTTCAAGCTGAATAGCCCGGATCTCGCTGAGCTAGGCCGGCTGACCGGTCTCGCCTTGCAGGGCTCGGTATCTGCCGATATCGCTCTTCAACCAGACGGCACGCGGCAAGACGCCAAAGTGTCGCTTACGGCGCAAAAAATCGCCTTCCAGAACAGCGTGAAGCTGGAGGAAACCAAGCTGACGGCGCAGGTGGCAGATGCTTTGGGGACGCCCAATCTCGATGCCAGACTATCCCTGCGCAATCTCGATGTGCCGCAGCGCCATTTCGATACGGTTGTGGCGACGGCCAGGGGACCCATCTCACGTATGGCCCTGACGACGACGGCGTCCGGTCCCGAAACGGCCCTGGACCTCGCGGCCGGTTTCAGCAAGACGGTCTCGGGCCAGACCATCGACCTGACAAAACTCAATCTCTCCATGCAGCAGGAGAAGATATTGCTGTCCAAGCCGGCGCAGATCGTCCTGTCGAATGGAACGACCGAGGTCAGAGGTCTGTCACTGAAAACCGGCGGCGGCAGCGTGACGGCCGATGCCAAACTTGCCACGGATCGCAACGATGCTTCCCTGCTGATCGACAAGCTGCCTTTATCGCTGGCCCGAATTGCCGATCCGTCGCTGCAGATGACTGGAACGATCAGCGGCAATTTGCGTCTGTCGGGCCCGCATCGCGCACCTGTCGCGCAAATGTCCTTGACCGGGAACAACATCGCCATGCGGGGTATATCGATGCAGCCGGTCGACCTGAAAATCGGCGGCGATTGGCAAGGCGGTCAGCTGCAAGCCAAAGGCCACATCAATCTCGGTGGCTCCGACAACATCCTTGATCTTTCCGCTGCCCTGCCTTTGCCCGCCAATCCGGCAAACGGTTTCCCTGCCATGGATATGAATGCCACCTTGCAGGCGCAGGCGAAGGGACAAATCGATCTCTCGCTCGCAAATGCGATGCTGGCGGGGGGCGCCGATCACGTGGGTGGCCGCGCCAGAATAGACGTCACAGCCAGCGGCACCATGAATGCCCCTATGCTCGCCGGCGGGATAGAGCTACAAAACGGCCAATATGAGAATGTCCGTTACGGCGTGAAGCTACGGAGCATGCAGGCGAAGGTGCAGGCCAATGGTCCGCGAATTGATCTGGTGTCTTTCAATGCCAGGACGCCCGGCGGTGGTTCCGTCTCCGGTTCCGGGCAGATCGGCCTTCAGGGCGATCAGCCAATCAAATTGAAACTCGGGGCATCGCAAGCGCAGCTCATCAATACCGAAATGGCAATGGCGGTAACGAATGCCGATCTCTCGATCGATGGCACATTGAAGGAGCAGATCACGCTCGGTGGCACGGTCAAGGTCATCAGGGCGGAAATCCGCATACCCGACAAGCTGCCACCCAGCGTGCAGCAAATTTCCGTCGTGGAAATCAATGGCTCGGAGAAGCAAATGGCCAGGGCCGAGGCAAAGCGACCGCCGGCCCGAACGCTTGGCATCAATCTCGACTTGACGATCGACGCACCGCAGCAAGTCGCGATTCGGGGCCGCGGGCTGGATGCCGAACTCGGTGGAAACATGCGGGTGACGGGGACGACCGATCGGCCGATCATCAGAGGCGCCCTTAGAATGCGCCGCGGTCAATTGGACCTCCTGGGGCGCAATCTCACGTTCAATCGCGGCCAAGTTACCTTCGACGGCGGGGAAGTGATCGACCCGCTGCTCGATTTCGAAGCTAAAACCAGAGCCGAGAACTACGACATCGTGGTGGATGTCGGCGGCAGCGCCAGCGCACCGACATTTGCCCTCACCTCCTCTCCGGCTTTGCCCCAGGACGAGGTTTTGGCGCGGCTGCTGTTCGGGAAGGCTTCAGGTTCCCTTTCCGCGCTGGAAGCGCTTCAGCTCGCCCAGGCCATGGCACAACTGGCAGGCATTGAATCCGGTCCAGGAATCCTTGATCGAGTTCGTCGGGCGACCGGCCTCGATCGCCTCAGTGTCGATGCCGGTGATACTGGTAGCAGCAGTAGCAACAGGACCGGCCCCAGCCTCACTGCGGGCCGGTATGTGAGCGAAGGGGTATTCGTCGGTCTTAAACAGGGCACCCAAGCTGGCACCAGCGCCGCCACAGTCGAAATCGAGATAACCCCGAATATAAAGCTTGAGACCGATGTGGGTGCCGATACAGGCAGTCGGGCCGGCATCAACATGCAATGGGATTATTGAACGACCGCCGCCGTTTTTATGCCAACATCTTGCAGCATATCTTCCCGACCGTGGCCTAACCGATAAGGAAGCGCAATCTTGATCGATGCCGTCATTTTCGATTTCGGTGGTGTCCTAGTCGATTGGAATCCGGAATACCTCTACCGGAAACTGATTTCCGATGCCCAGCAGCGCAGGCACTTCCTGACGGAGATCTGTTCGCCGGACTGGAATTATGAGCAGGATCGCGGGCGCGATTGGGCCGAGGCGATCGCCATGAAGATCGCCGAACACCCGCAACACGCCCCGCTCATCCGCGCCTATCGCGAGAGATGGCCGGAAATGTGCCGTGGCATGATCGACGATGGTGTCGCGCTGCATCGCGGGCTGAAAGCGGCGGGTATTCCGCTTTATGGCCTGACAAACTGGTCGGCAGAAACATTCGAACTTGGATCGCGCTTGTTCCCCATCCTGAACGACTTCCGCTATGTCGCCGTTTCCGGCCGCCTGAAGATGGTCAAACCCGATCCCGAGATTTATCTGCATCTTCTGAAAAAATGCGAGCTCGTCGCGGAAAGATGCGTCTTCTTAGATGACAGTCCACGCAATGTGGAAGCCGCGCGGGCCCTTGGCCTTCATGGCATTCGCTTCACCGACGGCCACACCGCGAGCGCCGCCCTGCGTGAGCTGGGCCTGCCGATCTGATCGCCCGGGTTCAGCAGGCCCGAAGTTCCATCAGCGAATTGCGGCACCAGGCGCCGGCGGATTGCTCGCGCACGATCGTTTGCAAGGCCTTGTTGCGCGCTTGGCGTTCGCCAAGCGGCATGGTCAACGCCTGGTGGATCGCTTCGGCAATCTGATCCGGATCATAAGGATTGATGATGATCGCCTGATCCATGCTCTCCGCGGCGCCGGCGAATTTCGACAGGATCAGCACCCCCGGATCTTCCTCATTCTGCGCGGCGATATATTCCTTGGCGACCAGATTCATGCCGTCGCGCAAGGGCGTCACCAATCCCACATGGGCACTGCGATAGAACCCGGCCAGCAAGGACCGTGGCAGACTGCGGGTCATGTAGCGAAGCGGGACCCAGTCGAACTCGGCGAATTTGCCGTTCACCTTGCCGCAAAGTCGGTCCAGGTCGCGCTTGAGATTCTGGTAGCGAATGACATCCTCCCGCGACCGCGCCGCGACTTGCAGGTAACTGACCTTCAAGCGGTGCTGCGGGAATCGGTCAAAAAGCCGGGAATAAGCCTCAAACCGATTGGTCAGGCCCTTTGAATAGTCGAGCCGGTCGACGCCGACGATCAATTTCCGGCCGACTAGGCTTTCCTGCATCCGCTTGGCTTCCTTGCTGCCGCTCGATGCTTCCGCAGCTTTGGCAAAAGCATCTGCATCGATGCCGACCGGAATGGCGACCGCCCGTACCGAACGCTTGCCGGCGCTGAGCGTGTGATCGGAGGTTAGCTCGGCACCAGCATATTGGACCGCGCAAGCCATGAAATTCCGCTTATCGGCTTCGGTCTGAAAGCCGACGACATCATAGTCGCAAAGACTGGAAACAATCTCCTCGGCGCAGGGCAAAGCATCCATGATCGCAGTCGGCGCAAAGGGGATGTGAAGATAGAACCCCATACGCTGCATCTGATTGTGACGACGTAATGCCGCCGCCAGAGGAATGAGATGATAGTCATGAATCCAGATGACATCATCAGGCCGCAGCAAAGGTGCGAGGGCTGCGGCAAAGTCCTCATTGGTCTTCAGGTAGCCCTGATAATCCTCGCGGAGAAAATCCAGCAGGCCGAGGCGGAAATGGAACAGCGGCCATAACGTGCTGTTGGAAAACCCGACATAGAAATGCTTGTAATCCTGCTCGCCGAGATCGATCGTCGCAACCGTCAGCCGCTTTCCTTCGGTGATCGTGGGCGTCGTGCTGGTTTCCTTGGCAATCTGGCCGCTCCAGCCGAACCAAAGGACATCACCCTTCAAAGCTTCTTTCAAAGCCACCGCCAGACCGCCGGCTTTCTGCTGCCGTTCGCTTGGCGGCGCGACCCTGTTTGAGACGATCACGAGACGCGCCATACCCCCTCCTCCCAACTCCGGCTCAAGCGGAGCGCAGAATGGATCAGTCCCACCATGGAATAGGTCTGCGGGAAATTTCCCCAAAGCTCACCGCTATCGAGCGCGACATCTTCGCTTAGCAGTCCCACGTGATTACGGAGATCGAGAATACGCTGAAACAGGTCGCGCGCTTCCTGGTGACGGCCACAAGCAACCAATGTGTCGACATACCAGAAAGAGCAAACCAGGAACGCACTTTCCGGCATGCCGAAATCATCGGCTTCCGCGTAACGCATCATCAATCCGTTTCGCAGGAGGCGTTGCTCGATGATACGCAATGTCGCGAGGAAATGCGGATCATTATACGAGACGAGGCCGATTTCCGGCATCAGCAGGAGGGCGGCATCGACTTCCGATCCTCCCAGGCTGCCGGCAAAATAGCCGCCTTGCTCGTTCCAGGCCCGGGCGATGATCTTCTCCCGAAGTTCCATGGCGCTGCCCAGCCATTGGGCAGCATCGTCGGTCTCTCCGACCTTGCCGGCAATCAGCCCCAAACGATGCACCGCCGCCCAGCACATCATGGCGGAAAAGGTGTGAGGCCGGCTGCGACCGCGATATTCCCAGATACCGGCATCCGGCTCCAATGCCAGGCGCTGCGCCATGATGCCGATCGGGCGGAGCTGATGATAGAGACTGAGATCGCCTGGCCGCGGCAGGCGGTCATCCCAGAACATCTGCGCTGCAGCCAGTATGACGGAACCATAGATATCATTCTGGCGTTGACCGGCCGCGGCATTGCCGATGCGCACCGGTCCCATTCCCTGGAAACCTCTGAGACCGCTGGAAATGATCTCTTCCGTGGAAGAGCCCGGCACGATCGGATAAAGCGGCGCCAATTCACCGAGATCCGTCGACAGCACCGCATCCAGCACATAGGTGAGGTAATTCTCCATTGTTAGCGTGGCGCCGAGACGGTTGAGCGAATGCACCGTGAAGAAGGCGTCACGCATCCAGCAATAACGGTAATCCCAGTTCCGACCGCTCCCGGCGTGTTCGGGCAGGGATGTGGTCAGAGCGGCGACAATGGCGCCGGTATCTTCGTAGCTGCATAATTTCAGGGTGATTGCCGCCCTGATGACTGCCGATTGCCATTCAAACGGGACCGCTAGATCACGCACCCAGTCCTGCCAATAGCCGACGGTCTCTTCGAGGAATTGGCGCGCCAGGGTATCGGGCCGTTCGGGTACGCTTTCATCACTGCCGAGGAACAGATTGACCGGCCGGTGCAGAATGAAAGAGACCTCCTGGTCGATATAAGAGACCGGGATATCCGTCGTCAGGCGCAGGACAGCGGCACCTGAGACGAAGCGCATATGATTGCTGCCGAAGGTCTTGTTCGGCTGCATCGTGCCATAGCCGAAACTCGGCCGCAGCCGCACCGTAATACGGCAACGCCCATTGAGCGGCTCAATCCGGCGGATAATCATCGGGGGCCGGAATTGTCGTCCGAAGCGCTTGAAGCGCGGCGCGAAATCAACGATTCGCAGACTGGCGCCATCCTCCGCCGTCAGGATCGTTTCGACGACCGCCGTATTGCGGAGATAACGCTGCTCCGAACTGGCGAAGCGGTCCAGCTGCACATCCATGAAGCCAGATTGCGGGTCCGGATCATTGACCAGCGCATTGAATGCCGGATCGCTGTCGAGGCGAGGGAAACAGAACCAGACATGCCGCGCCATCTTGTTGATGATGGCAGCGATGGTGCAATTGCCGATGACGGCGAAATCCATCTGCCTCACTCCACGTCCCCTTTCTCCATAGCACAGAAATCAGCGAGCCAGGCGCGGACGCAGGCCGGCTGCCCCTTGAAATGCCGATCCACTTGCAAAGCGTAGCCGCCTAAGGCTTCGGCCGCTCGAAAGCCATCTTCATCGGTCACATCATCACCGATGAAAACCGGTTTGCGGCCCTTGAATGGCGGCGTTTCCATCAACTGTCGCACCGCGACGCCCTTATCGACCTGCGGACGCCGCAACTCGTAAGCCATCTTGGCAGGAAGCACGACGAAGGCACCGCCGCTCTCTTCGGCAAGACTGGCCGCAAGATCGCGCGCTGCGTCCGCTTCGGACGGCGCTCGGCGATAATGAATGCTGACACCACCGGATTTGGGTTCGATCTCGACGCCAGGGCGGGCTTGAGCAAATTTAGCAAGCTGCGGCTTCCAGGCCACTGGCCAGGCTGGTTCATGTGAAGTTGATTGAGGCGTAGCCGATTGGCCTGCGTAGCGAATGGCCGCGCCATGTTCGGCTGCGATCGTCAAGTCGACCGGGCCAAGGAGCGCCTGCACATTTATGAGCCCTCGGCCGGTAACGATGGCGATCGCCCCGTCCAGGACGGTTTGCACACGCCTCAAGAGTGACGGCAACTCAGGCGGGACCCTGACGAGGTCGGGAGCCTCCGCAATCTCGATCAATGTGCCATCAAAATCTAAGAACAGCGCCAGATCGGCTGACGGCTCAGGTGGAAAGTTGACTGTTTTCCCAGGCGTCATTTGTCTTCATCTAGGGTACTTGGCTACCTTGCGCAACCATCAATCGATGGGTTTCCAGGAGCAACGATAGAGACCCACCAAAACGCCAATAAAATGGCCGGGAGCTGTCATCACTTGATCGTGAGCAGGAGAAATTGGCCATAAATATTGCATTTAAAAGTTGCATTATTCAGAGCTGAAGCTGTTCTGCCGCGGCGGCGCGCGTCTCCCAACAGCAGGCTGCAAGGGGCAAAGATGGACCGAGGATGGGTATTTGACTTTTGCCTGCGTCGCCGTTAGGAAAGGGCCCACATACGCCGTGTGGCAAGCTGCTCACGTGCGGAGGGGTGGCCGAGCGGCTGAAGGCGGCGGTTTGCTAAACCGTTATACGAGCTTAAACTCGTATCGGGGGTTCGAATCCCCCTCCCTCCGCCATTTAATTTCCGAAATTTCCTTAATAATGCACAAGCCCCTGCAAAGGCTCGGCTGGGATGGCATGATATTGCATCCTGATGCGCGCACTTCCCCCTCTTACGGAAACCGATAGCCGCGCCAAGCTACGCGCGGAGGTCAACGGGCAGCCGATCGAACGTCACGGAAACAATTGGACGCTCTGAGCTCGATATTCCATGCGTCTCAGGTTTGGCGGCATGTTCGATTAGATGTAGGAGCACTCAGTCCTAGATAGCATAACGGCACGGAGCGCAGCATTGCTGTCCGCACGCACTCTTCAGACAGAAGAGCCATGCTGGCTGAATATCCCATCTTTGCAACCGATCAACATGACCTGCGGTGACGGCTATCACAGGTCAATTCCCGGTCCCTTGAAGAATAACAGAGGCGCACGAAATCGCTTGCAGGCTGCGTCGCTAGTGCGGCGCCGCTGCGATGGAGCTCTCACATGTCGCTGTGAGATCGGCAGAAACGCCGTGGCAACTCGGATATCTGCTATATGAAAGTAGGTGGTAAGTGTCATTTGTGCTTGCGATGAAACGTAGAGAGATTTACAGAAACATCGGTTGCCGCTGTCTCTGCAACGTAATGATCTCTCCCGCCCGAGAAACGCTCGCTATCTGCGAGCCGTCTTTTTGAATTCATCCTCGTGAGTTTGCTCGCCGGAAATTTCTCCGGAGAGCCTGCCTTTCTGTCTCCGTGCCTTGTCAACTCGCGCATCATGATGGAGTAAACTGATGATACGCAAAGCATTCGCTCTCTTGGCTGTTTGCCTGCTCTTCACCGCCGCCGCTTGCGACAAGGAGGCGACGCAAAAAGGGCTCGCAAAACAACTTGAGGCCGTCACCGGTCGGACACATGGTGGACCAGCCCACTAATACCTCCAAGTTATAACGATCAGGCTCAAATCTGTTCCGGCCGCAGATCGCAGATGGCTATCGTGCCGCCACAGCGCTCTGCGGCCGCCATGGTGGCGGGATGTAGCGACAGTGCGAAGCCAAACAGCTACCCTCCGGTCTTGTTCCTCGTCGCACGCTTGCATATAAGCGTGCGACGAGCCGCCTCTCTTTCACCGTTTTCAATTCGCGCATCATGACGGAGTAAACTGATGATACGCAAAGCACTTGCCCTGCTGGCTGTTTCCTTGCTTTTCACCGCTGCCGCTTGCGACAAGGAAGCAACGCAAAAGGCGCTTGCAAAACAGCTTAACGCCAACGAGCGGAACGGCGGCGGGCCAAGCCGCTAAAGGCGAGGTGCGCCTCGATCCCCGGCAAACCGCCATTGATGTCAGCCGAATCGAAGATGGCTGAGAGGTCGCCGTCGGTCCTCCCAGCTGCGTGCAGATATCTTGTCGAGACGAGATTTAATCGCTATCTAGCAACTTCATGGCGCGTTGTACCGCCGGCCTCGTACCGATCGCTTTCTTCCACCTGAGAATGTTAGGAAAGTCAGCGAAGTCGAAGCCAAAATTCCCCAGTCCCTTGACCCAAGGCCAGCAGGCAATATCGGCGATGGAATAGTCGTCGGCCAGATAAGCTGCCTCGTTGAGACGCTTTTCCATCACTCGTGCCAACCGCCCCACTTCATTGGTGTAGCGGTCGATCGCATAGGGAATACGTTCAGGCGCCGCGCTACGAAAATGATAGCATTGTCCAAACATCGGCCCGATGCCCCCCATCTGGAACATCAGCCATTGCAAGGTGTGGTATCGGGCATGTGGATCTGTGGAAAGGAATTGACCGGTCTTTTCCGCCAGGTAGATCAGAATGGCACCGGATTCGAAGATGGTGATCGGCTGGCCTCCTGGGCCGTCATTATCAATAATGGCCGGAATTTTGCTGTTCGGGTTGATGCGCAGATAGGCGGGGTCGAATTGCTGCCCGGCGCTGATATCCACTTTGTGCAGGCGAACAGGCAATCCGGTCTCTTCGACCATGATATGGATCTTATGCCCGTTGGGCGTGCCCCATGTATAAAGATCGATCATTATATCCCTTCAAATTTTGCGGGATTTCCGCCAGCCCTGTGACAAACAGTTTTGGCGATTTCGCTTGTGCTGGCAAGGTCGACCTCACATCATCCCGCCCGACTGTTATGACAGAATGCGGATTCGATCAGAATGCTTTCACCGGAAGTCGATCAGCAAAGCCTCAGCGGCTACAGCAAGCTGTTGGAATATCGCCTGCACCGGGCGGATCGCGGCTATGCGGAGGTGGTGCTGACGATTGGGCCGCAACATCTGAACCGATTGGGCGTACTGCATGGCGGTGTGCTCGGTACATTGATCGATTCCGCCACCGGCTATGCCGTCGCTTTCGCTGACTCGCCCACCAAAATGAAGCCGGCCGTAACACTATCTTTTAACGTGCAGTTCTTGGGGCAAACCCGGGCTGGCGATCAGCTTATCGCGACGGGGAGACATATCGGCGGCGGCAAGACGATCGCTTATGCGACGGCCGAGGTCCACACCACCGAGGGGCGCATTATCGCCCGCGGTGATGCGGTCTATCGTTTTCTCGATGAACGAAAAGTCGGCGGCGCCGGCAGCGGCCCGTAGTGCCGCAACAAGTTGCGGCTAGCACGTCGAACAGCAACTACTGTCGCGCTATCGGCGCGGGAGGGAGAAGTCGACCGAACGGCCTTTTTTGTCCCGCGGCCGATCGATGGGTGCCAACCCAAGGCGGTGATATTCCTGCGCCAGCGTGCCGGTCAAGGCATGCCAGCACATGCGCAGATCTGCGATATAGCCGAAGAACGGGTTGATCACCATCAACGACTTGTTGCGTTCGATCCAATGGTGGGAGCCGATGGCCATAACATAACCGCAGGCAAAGCCGGCTCCGACAATCAGCACTTCATCAAGAAGGAAACCGGCTCCGGCGAATGTGATCCCCGTAGCCGTCGCCGCATAATGCCAAGCACGCGTGCCTCGTTTACGGTGGGCATCGAGATATTCCGCCCAGAATCGTCCGAAACTGCGGCGCGCATCGGCGGATGGCTGCTTCATCTGTCCTCCCTCTCCCCCAGCAACTTGGCACGCTATCTGAATGCAAAAATCGAGAGAAAGTTGCATCGCGACGTGTCATTTCACCGAGACGTGACCGTGCCCAAATGGCGGACCCTGGCAAAAGGTCGGATGGAGAACGATCAGACAGTCGTCTGTTTAGCCAGGCTATTTGTCGCTTGAGGCACGGATACCAACCCAAGCCGGAGATATTCCCGCTGCAACCCGCCGGTCAGGGCAAGCCAGCACATCCTTACATCAGCGAGAGCACCATAAAACGGATTGATGGCGATCAGAGGCTTATTTCCCTCGATCAGGCGATGCGAACCAATCGCCAAAGCAATCGCACAGCTCATGCCGCCCGCGAGCACGAGCAGTTCGTCAAAGAGCGCCGAAACGATACTGGTGACAATGCCGATAGTCGTCGCCAGGTAATGACAGAGCCTTGTCGCTGGTTTCCGATGGGCGTCGAGATATAACCTCCAGAATTCGCTGAATTGCAATGGTTGCCGGCGAGGATTTATCGACATGAAAGCCCCTTCCCTGTTTCCGCCGCCTTGCGACGGCGGCTTTCTTCAAAGATGCTCTTTTTGGATTTCTATCATGAATAGCAGGCACGGACCGCGATGGTCTGTCAACACTTGAAAATAATGGTGCTCATCTACCCGGGAAGTTGGGACGCCGCTTTTCGAGAAAGGCGGAGATACCTTCGCGATAATCCGCTGCCTCGCAGGCGGCATAAGCTTCGCGCATTTCCTCTGCCGATATAGGAATAGGCGCCAGGCATCGGCGTGTCATTGCTTTGTGACGGGCATGGCTGACCGGCGACCCGCTGGCGACACGATCAGCCAGTTTGCCGGCCTCATCCAGCAGCGAGGATCCAGCGCATAATCTCGTCACCAATCCCTTGGCCAGAGCCCAATTCGCATCGTAGATCCCGCCTTCCAACAGCATTTCGAGTACAGTTGGCCGCCCCAACAGATCGACCAGATCGGCAATCTCCGGATAGGGCATCGTGACACCGATTTTTTGAATCGGGACGCCGAATTTGGCGGATGTGGTGGCCAACCGAAGATCGCACATGGCGGCGATTTCCAAACCGGCGCCGATACAATTTCCCTCAATCGCGGCGATCGTCGGATGTCGGCAATCCCGGAGACCGTGGAGGGCATCGACCATCATGCGACCATAGGCTACCGCCTGGTCGGTGCTCCATCGCAAATCGCGAAATTCGGCGAGATCAGCGCCGGCGGCAAAATGCGCCCCCGCACCGCGTAGGATGATGCAACGCACTGTATCATTTAATTCGAGCACGGCGACGATACGATGCAGCTCGCGCCACATATCCGCGTTCAGCGCATTCATTTTATCCGGCCGGTTCAAGGTCACGGTTGCGATGCGGTCGCTAATATCCAAAAGAACAGTTTGTGACATGTGCCGAATCCAATGGGAACATTGGAAGCCAGCATAACCATGCCGGCGAATGCGGCAAGCCGGTCAGGAAGGCCAGTTGCTAATCTTCTCCGACATTGGCAGCATCCACCGCCGGCATCGCTGCTGAAGCTGGCTTGAAGCCGGACGCACTTCCAGTCATTTCGATCGATTGGTGGTCAACGGCGACATTGGGTTCGGGCGCATTGGCGCGCGGTGGGGCCCAGGCCAGCAATTGCTCAGAAAGGCTACGCAAAACCATCCGGTTGGCCTGCAGCAGGTCCTCGGCCAGGAGCTTCAGGACGCGAATATTGGTATTGCTGGCATCATCCATGTCGTCATTGCCGACATCGAGGCGTGCCTGGAAGCGATAATATTGCCGCCGCCCATCCGGCAGATCCGGCAGCAATTGCTGCAACTGATAATCCACCACGTCGGAGATGCCGTCGCACATCATTGCGAAAGTCGGTTGCGCCCAGCGTGCCGCGCCCCAATCCTTCACCTCGGCATAGGGCAGGCGCCGAGTCAATTCGCCGGTGCCGAGCGAGACCATGACAATGTTGTCGTATTCGGGAAAGCGATTCAGCATCTCCACATAGGCGCACATGCCGGGGTTATAGGCGAAGAGTGCGCCATCGACCAATGCATAGTAATCGTTCGGACCGTCGATCTCGATCTGCATCGGCTCGAAATAGGTCGGCGCCGCCGTCGCGGCCCGGATGACTTGCCACATCGGATAATCGTAATAGGCCTTGGCCCGGGCATTGCTGGTCTTGAAGAAGAAGGGAAAGCGCCGTTCAATCTCATAGGCCGGGACGATCACCTCAGCCAGCGCATCCTTCAACCTGGTATCGCCGAAATAATCGTGCAGCACGCTTTCCAGGCCCATGGATGGATATTTGCCTTCGGCAAGATTGCCGACCGCGCGAATCTTGTGCCAGACCGAGCGCGAGAACACCCGCTGTCCTTCTTGCTCATAGAGCCTGACGATATCGCGGGCCGAATGGCGCGGCTGGCCGTGCTCGTCCGGCGCCGCCAGGGCCAATCCCAGCAGACCGCCGGTCGATGTGCCGACGATCATGTCGAAAAGGTCGATGATCGGCCGGTTGGTACGGCGCTCCAGATCCGCCAGCACCATGGCCGGCAACAGGCCGCGAATGCCGCCCCCGTCGATCGACAGCACGCGGAACGGCCGTTTGCCGTTGGAACTGGAGTTCATATCGCCGGGCGTCAACGCAGAGACCTTGCGTCGCTCTTCGGCGCGCCGGCCGAAAAGAATGCGTCGGGCAATCGAGAGGGGTGCTGTCACCGGACCTCCACCACGGCCACATTGAGACATTTGACCCGGCAACCGGTGATTGTCGCCAAGCCCATCCTTAAGCCCATTCTAGGGCGGGCTCGCCGGACGAAATGACTATAGCCGATTACCCTCTAGGAATGGTTAATAATTTTTGACGGTCCGAAGCTCCCAGCTCCATTGCCGGCTGCCGTCCCAGCCGCTAAAAGGGCGGCCGATAATTGTCATTTCGCCTGGGAGTCTCTCGATGACCGCTGCCGCCTCGACCGAAGCAAGCGCCGGCCTGTCCGGACCGATCGTTGCCCGCATCCTCCTGGAAATCGCCGCCGTCCATTTTCGCCCCAACGATCCGTTCATCCTGACCTCGGGACGGGCGAGCCCGGTCTATATCGATTGCCGGAAGATCATTTCCTTCCCGCGGGCCCGGCGGAAAGTCATCGAACTGGCAGCCGATTTAGTGGAGAGGGAAATCGGCTTCGAGAGCCTGGATGCGGTGGCCGGTGGCGAAACGGCCGGTATCCCTTACGCTGCCTGGCTGGCGGACCGGTTGAGCTTGCCCATGCTTTATATCCGCAAGAAGCCGAAAGGTTTCGGCCGCGGCGCCCAGATCGAGGGCGATATGCCGGTGGGCTGCCGCACCCTGCTGGTGGAGGATCTGGCGACGGATGGCGGCAGCAAGGTCAACTTCATCAATGCGATCCGCGCGGCCCAAGGCAAGGTGAGCGACGCGCTGGTTGTCTTCCATTACGGCATCTTCAAGCAATCGACCGAAGGTCTCGCGGCACTGGGCGTGCGCCTGCATGGCTTGGCGACCTGGTGGGATGTGCTGGCCGCCGCGCGGGAAACCGGACGCCTCGATGCTGCTGATCAGGCGGCCGTGCGCTCGTTCCTGGAAGATCCGGAAGGCTGGTCTACTGCCCATGGCGGCAAGGAACCTACAGCCGATAAGGCGTAACAAAACAAATCACGAAACGACTAAAGCGATTGGTGGGATATGATGGTTAAAGCAGTTCTCGACACAGCTTTCGTGCGCGCGCAATTCGCGCCTTTGGCTGACGGATGGGTTTTCGTCGAGAATGCCGGCGGCACCTATGTACCCCGTCAGGTTGTCGACCGTGTTCAGGAATATATGAGCCAGACACAGGTGCAGCCGAATTGGGGTTTCGCCTCTTCCGAACGCGCAACCGAGCGGATTCGCCACGGCAAGCAATTGATGGCCGAATTCATCAACGCCGAACCGGATGAGATCGTCTTCGGTCCGTCGACAACGATGAACGTCTATCTTCTGGCCCAGGCCATCCGCCCCTGGCTCAAGCAGGGCGATGAAATCATCGTCACCGAACAGGATCACGAAGCAAATGTGGGTGCCTGGCGCCGTCTGGCTGAATTCGGCGTGGTGATCAAGGAATGGCAGGTCGACCGCGCGACAGGCGCCTTACGTTACGAGATGCTTGATGAGCTGCTGAGCGACAAGACGCGTCTGGTTGCCTTCACCCATTGCTCGAATGTCTGCTCGATCGTCCATGATGCCGCCGCCTTGGTGCGCAAGATCCACGACGCTGGCGCCCTCGCCTTTATCGACGGCACGGCCTATGCGCCCCATTTCAGCGTTGATGTGAAGGCACTGGATGTCGATTTCTATGTCTGCAGTCTCTATAAATTCTGCGGGCCACATCAATCGATCCTTTATGGCAAGCGCGATCTGTTGCGCAAAGCCGCCAACCAGAATCACCATTTCATCACCGACGACAATATCAGCTACAAGTTATTGCCGGGCGGGCCGAACCACGAATTCGCCGCCGGGGCTGTCGGTGTCGCCGATTACTATGACGCCCTTCATGATCATCATTTCAAGACGCGGGAGAACAACTTCCATGCCCGCCTGACCAAAGTCTACGGCTTGATCGCGGCGCATGAAGAGCGGTTGGCTGCACGCCTGACCGCTTACCTGAACACTGTTCCTGGCATTCAGATCATCGGCCGGGTGCCATCAAGCGATGGCCGCCTCGCCCCGGTGATCGGCTTCCGGGTCGCCGGCCGCTCTTCGGCAGAAATCGTGCGCGAATTGAACAAGCGGCAGATCGCCATCGGCCATGGCGATTTCTGGGCTGCACGTGTCATCAAGGCGATGGGCATGACCGCCGAGGAAGGCGTGATCCGCATCGGCTTCGCGCATTATAACGACGACGCGGATGCAGACCGCTTGATCGCCGCTTTGAAGGAAGTCCTCTAGCCGCATCACTCCCCCTCGCGTGCCGGAATCCACCATTCTTCGCCGCGCGGCGTGGTGACATATTCCGGCCAGCGGAAATCGATCGGCGCGCGAAAATCGGCGGGCAGCAATGGTTCCATCCATTTGCTGCCACCGATGCCACCACCGGTCCGGTCGCGCCATTCATCCTGGGCGGCCTTCAGCAAATCAGGGCGCGTCATCAGATCGATAATGGTTGCGCCAATGGTTTTCGATGCGGTGCGGATCATCGGATCGATACAGCTTCGGATGCCGCCAAGAGCGTTCATGACCCAATCGGGATAATTGACGCCGCGGGCAGCTTTCAACATCGGCCGGCCGATATAAAAACGCACGGTCGGCCCATACCAGCAATATTCGGTGTAATCGTCAGAGGTCGAGTTGATCTGCCAGGGCGGCAGCGTTTCACGCAAGCGCAGCTCCGCCTCCTGCGGCTCAATCAATTGCTCGATCGCCGGTAAAAACGGCTTTTCCATCGGCTCAATGCCAAGTTCGCGCTGCATCGCTTGCGCCGCGCGGACCGCTTCATCACCCCATTGCGGTGCGCCCGCCAGTTTCAGATTGTCATAGGTCGCCTGCGCCATGACATGATTTGCAAGTCCCGGCCGGGATTTCGTCACCCAAGTCTTGGTCCAGCGGCAATGCGCTGCTTTGGCCGCTGCTTCGGCATTGTTGTCCAGCACTCGGGCAATGGTCTCTGCCATTTCCAATGTCGGTGCGCGCCACAGATATTGGATCTGTGCCGTCTGGGCGGGCAAGTTGTCTGCCGTCGCCTGACCCGCGCTGAGAATGGCCTCGCTGATCGACCAGCCTCCCGTGAAAGGCAGCATGTTCGATTGGGCCTGCTTGGTCATGCCGAACATATGGAACAAGGCGTCATTCGCCCCCGGCGCGCGAGCGGAGATATGGCTGGCGGGAATGGGGCTGTCGGGATCTGCTGACAGCCAGTTCTCCGGCTCGATGCAGTCGAATGTATAGATGCAGGCATAGCCGAGGCCGCAATGCGTGTCCCAGCGCGCGGTATTGACCAGCGGCAGCATATAGGTCGGGTGAAAACTCAGGAATGCATCTATGCCGTCGTAATAGCCTTTGGCCGCGTGGACCGGTTTCGACAGCCGCAGCTTTTCAGCCGGTTCGCCGAAATAGCGGATCGTTCCGCGAATGCCGAATTTTTGCATCGTTGCCTTGGCCGATAGGATGCCGCCAAGCGAACTGATCCCCAGCGCCGAATGCGGATCGGTATGGCCTGCCGCATGGCGGCTGAGGCCGTTGCGCGGCTCCTTGCGGGTGCTGGCAGCCTGACAATTGCCCGGTACGGCATCGTATTCCGCATAAGCACCGACCACCGGGTCGCCGGCTGCGGCATCGTTCGACCAGCTCGCGGCGAAAGCCGTCGGCATCCCGCCGGTGCCGGCTTCGACTTCGAACCCTTCGCGCCGCAGAAGATCGACATACCAGGCCGCGGATTTGTACTCACGCAAGGCCGGTTCGGCAAAGTGCCAAATGATCTGGTTCCAATCGGAAAGGTCAGTCATATGACCATCGATCCAATCCAGGGCGAATTGTTTCTGCGCTGCGTTACCTGCCATGACCTTCTTCCCCCTGCGAGAGTGCGTTTGCCGCATCGTTTCGACTGAACGAGATCAAATCAATCAGAGCGAGGGAGAACTGGCAAGATGATCCGCTAATCCAACGAAGCACTCACGATTGCGTTGATTTTTGGAACGCGAGCGAGTGCGAGCCGTTTGCCGAAGGTCAAGCCGACGAAAGGGAGAGTTTGAATGAAGCAACAGCATCTCAGCCGCAATCAACGCGAACGGCAAGTGATCGAAGCCCGCCAGCGGGAAAGGTGGCTTGAAGAACAGGCTGCAAGCAAGGAAACCTCGGAAGGCTGGCGGGATGTCGAGCGCCAGGTGGAACGCGACAGCGATCGCCCCGAACGTGCTGCACCCGCCGAGCGGCGCAACCAGCCACCGACAAGGGAAAGATAAGCTCCCCGCAAATCATACCTGGTGAACATGAAAACCCCGATCGAGGTTTCGATCGGGGTTTTTGATATGATTTGACAGTGCCGCTCACGCTCAGGGGATCGGTCCTCCTTCAGAATCGGACCAACACCTCCCTGACCTGCTGCCTGCCGATAATGCCCGTGGCGGCTCTGCTCCGTCCAGCCACGCTGCCGCTGCAAACCGCTAACGGCATGAGATTCCTCCCTAAAATCATAGTGTTGAGGCAAAATGTCTCAAGCTTATGCCAGCTTTGACACTCGCCTTCTGCCAGGAGATATTACCTCCCGCTGGATTTTTGTAAGGTGGCCGGTAGACTGCCGCTTTCTGCAACGACGGAAGATCAATAATCATGAGCCCTCGGCCGAATTCTCTCGCGGCACGCGATGCCGCCTTCCACCTGCATGGCTATACCAATGCCCAGAAGAACGAGCAGGAAGGCGGTTTTGTCATCACCCGCGGCAAGGGCATCTACGTCTATGACGAGAATGGCAAGGAATATCTCGACGGCATGGCCGCCCTCTGGTGCTCCGGTCTCGGTTTCGGCGAGGAACCACGCCTGACCCAGGCGGCGGTGAAGCAGATGCAGGAACTGCCGTTCTATCACACCTTCACCCAGAAGGTGGCATCGGTCACCGTCGAACTTGCCGAAAAGCTAGTCAATCTGGCGCCCGTGCCGATGTCGAAAGCCTATTTCTGCAATAGCGGATCGGAAGCCAACGACACCGTCGTCAAGATGATCTGGTACATCAATAACGGCCTTGGCCGGCCGCAGAAGAAGAAGATCATCTCCCGCACCAAGGCCTATCACGGCGTCACCGTGGCGGCGGCCTCGCTGACCGGCCTGCCCGGCCTGCATATCGATTTCGATCTGCCGATCGCCGGCATCCTGCGCACCGATTGCCCGCATCATTATCGCTTCGGCAATCCCGGCGAGTCGGAAGAGGATTTCGCAACGCGTTGCGCCGAAAGCCTGGAGAAGCTGATCCTCCGCGAAGGGCCGGACACGATCGCTGCCATGTTTGCCGAACCGGTCATGGGTGCCGGCGGCGTCATTATTCCGCCGAAGACCTATTTCGCGAAGATCCAGGCCGTCCTCAAGAAATACGACATCCTGCTGGTCGCCGACGAAGTGATCTGCGGCTTCGGCCGGACCGGCAATTTCTGGGGCAGCCAGACCATGGGCGTGACTCCCGACATCATGACCATGGCGAAGCAGCTTTCCGCCGGCGTCCTGCCGATCGCTGCCGTCCTGGTCAATCAACGCGTCTACGAAGCCCTACGAGACAACAGCGCCAAGAACACCGTCTTCGGGCATGGCATCACCTATTCGGGCCATCCGGTCTGCGCTGCCGTGGCACTGGAAACGCTGAAAATCTACGAAGAGCGCAAGATTGTCGATCGGGTGCGAGCGCTGGAACCGGTCTTCCTGCGCGAATTGCAGCGCTTTAGGGAACATCCCCTGGTCGGCGAATGCCGGGGCGTTGGCCTGGTCGGGGCGATCGAGTTGGTCAAGGATAAAGCGACGCGTCAAAGTTTCGATGCGTCGCTGGCAGTCGGTCCCAACCTGGTTCGGATCGCTCATAATCATGGCTTGATCATCCGGGCCGTCGGCGATTCCCTGGCTTTCTGCCCGCCCATGGTGATCAGCGAAGCGGAAGTGGTCGATATGTTTGTCCGTTTTGAAAAATCCCTGGCCGATGTGGCCGAGTGGCTGAAGCGCGACGGACATCTGTAAGTGAGTTTGCGTTCCGGCTTGCCGTTGGCCGGCCAAGTAAGTTGATTGGATAACCGCGATGGACTTTGAACAATTCTTCCGTGACCGATTGGGCGACCTGCGGGCCGAAGGCCGTTACCGCGTGTTCGCCGATCTCGAACGGCAGGCCGGACGTTTCCCGCGCGCCCGTTGGCGCGAGCGGCCTGATGCCGAAGCCCGGGAGATCACCGTCTGGTGCTCCAATGACTATCTCGGCCTCGGACAGCATCCGGCGATCCTCCGGGCAATGCAGGATGCCCTGCTGCATTACGGCGCCGGAGCCGGCGGAACCCGCAACATCTCCGGCACGACTCATGAGCATGTCCTGCTGGAACGGGCCCTGGCCGATTGGCATGGCAAGGAAGCGGCCCTGCTTTTCACCTCGGGCTTCATCTCGAATGAAGCGACCCTCGGAACCCTGGCGCGGCAATTGCCGAATGCCATCGTCTATTCCGATGCCCAGAATCACGCATCGATGATCGCCGGCATCCGCCATAGCCGAGTCGAGTACCATATCTTCCGGCATAACGACGCCGGCCATCTGCGGGAGCTTCTGGCTTCGCATGATCCGGCCCGGCCGAAGATCGTCGCCTTCGAATCCGTCTATTCCATGGATGGCGATATCGCGCCCATCGCGGAGATCTGCGACGTCGCCGAAGAGTTCGGCGCCCTCACCTATCTCGACGAAGTGCATGCGGTTGGCATGTATGGAAAGCAGGGCGCCGGCATCGCCGAACGCGATGGCCTCAGCCATCGCCTGACCATTATCGAAGGCACGATGGGAAAGGCCTTTGGCCTGATGGGTGGTTATATCGCCGGCTCCGCCGCGATGGTTGATTTCATCCGCAGCTTCGCACCCGGCTTCATCTTCACCACCGCTTTGCCCCCGGTCCTGGTGGCAGGTGCGCGCGCGAGCCTCGAAATCCTGCGCGGTGCGAGCGATCTGCGCCGGCAACATCAGGCGCGCGCGCAGCAATTGCGGCAGTCGCTGCTGGCGGCCGGCCTGCCGGTGATGCTCAGCGAAAGCCATATCGTGCCGGTGCGCGTGGGCAATCCCGTTGCCTGCAAGGCAATCAGCGACCGGCTGCTGCGCCAGCACGATATCTATGTGCAGCCGATCAATTACCCGACGGTGCCGCGCGGCACGGAGCGGTTGCGCTTTACGCCAAGCCCCGACCATGATGACCGGATGATTAGCACCGCAACGGAGGCATTGCGGGCCTGCTGGCGGGAACATGCCCTGCCGCTCGCCAGTTAATGCGCTGGTGGCTGATTCCTTGTTCCTTGGTGCCAAGCCTCTGTACTGGCCCTCGATGCCGTTAAGCGATGGCTGGACAAGTCGGAATTCGCCACTTTAGAATGCCTCTCATTCTGAGGTGAAGATGTACAAGGATAATAGTCTCGTTCCCAGTGAAGCGATCCGGCTGGCAGCCCTGGGCCTCTTGGCTCGGCAAGAGCGGAGCTATGCCGATCTGGCGCGGGACATCCGGCATTTCACCGCCCGAATCGTCGGTCCGTCGCTCGATCTGCTGGGCCCGTCGCTGGAATTGTTCAAGGTTGAAGGACTCATGGAGGCGGCGGATGCCGCACCGCCCCATGATGAGCAGCGTATTCGGATCACAGCGGCTGGCGAGCAGGAATTCCGACACCTGATGACCGCCAAGCTGCGCGGCCCAATGGGCGAAGTCAACAAGCTGATCATCGCTCTTAAAATGCATTTCCTCGATCTCCTCGTTCGCGAGGAGCAATTGGCGCAAATCGAAATGCTAGAGGAAACTTGCGGCCGGGAATTGGCGCGGCTTGGCGATCTCCGCGGCCATCACAGCGACGAGGCCACTTTTCTCACATCGTGGCTGGATCACGAAATCGACGAAGTCGATTCCCGCCGGCAATGGTTCCGGCGATTGCGCGAACGCCTGTAGCCAAGCGACCTACCGGTTCCGGACGATCCGTTCGATTTGCTTCAGGATCGCCGCAGCGGAGCGGTCGATATCCGCCTCCGTTGTGCGATAATTGCAGATCGAGATACGAAGGGCGCGACGACCCCGCCAGGTCGTTCCACCCAGCCAACAGGTGCCCTCCGCCTGAATCGCGGCTATGACCGAATCGGTGATCTGATCGCCGATCTCATTATCCGGCACCGCTATCCGCACCAGGACCTGGTTGAGCACGACTTCGTTGAGTATGGTGACGCCATCGGCCGCAACCAGATGATCGCGCATCCGCTGCGCCAGGCGGCAGCACCGTGCGACCAGCGCCGAAATGCCGTCACGGCCAAAACTCAGCAGGGCCGCGTAGATCGCGATCGCTCGAGCGCGACGGGACATTTCCGGTACCCATTGATAAGGGTCGCGATAGGTCTCGCCGGTTTTATGAAGATAGGGTTCCCCGGGCACCGACATGGCGGCGCGATGAGCCGCCGGATGTGCCGTCAGGACAATGCCGGAATCATGCGGAACATTGAGCCATTTATGGCCATCGGTTGCCCAGGAATCCGCGCGCGCTATACCGGCCGTCAAATACCGATGGTCCGGCGCTACGGCGGCCCACAAGCCGAAAGCTCCATCGACATGCAGCCAAGCACCATGGCGTTGGGCGACATCGGCGATCTCGGAAAAAGCATCGAAGGCACCCGTATTCACGCCGCCGGCCTGGGCACAAATGATCGCGGGGCCATGCCCCTGCTCGATTGCCTGAGCCAGCAGGTCGGTACGCATTCTTCCCTGATCGTCGCCGGGAATGATGACGCTGTGATCGCGTCCCAGGCCGATATATTGAAGTGCGGTCGTCACCGAGCCATGGGCGTCAGCGCCGCAGAAGACTTGAATGCGCGGCGCGCCGAAAAGTCCCTGTCGCTCGACATCCCAACCGGCCTTCATCAGCACATGATGGCGCGCCGCCAGCAAAGCCGTGACATGCGCCATCTGGCAACCACTGACGAAACCGACGCTGATCTTCCGTCCCGGTCCGGACAGACCGAAGAGATCAGCAAGCCATCGCCCGACAACCTCTTCAATGACGGCATTGGCGGGCGAAGTAGCATAGAGAACCGCATTCTGGTCCCAGGCCGCCGTCAGCCAATCGGCCGCCAGAGCCGCCGGATGTGCGCCGCTGACCACATGGCCGAAATAACGCGGCCCGGCCGATGCAACGATGCCTGGATCGACCGCCGCAACCAGGCGTTCGAGAACCGCCAAAGGGTCCCGCCCTTCTTCCGGCAAGCCGCCACCTAAGGCCTCAGCGAGCGAGGCTTGGTCGGCTTGAACACCGACCGACCGCTCCGGCAGGCCGTCAAGGAAATCCGACGCCAGCTGCGCAGCCCGCGCCAACAGAACCTGGTTGGGTGATTTGCTCATGGAACGGCAATAGGATCAAAACAGGTGCTGACCGCCGGTCAGGAAAATTTCCGTTCCCGTGACATAGCCAAAATCCTCGCCGCACAAGCGGAACACGACCCCCGCCACTTCCCCGGGGGTTCCCATCCGGCCCATCGGAATGCGGGGAATGAGGGCTTCGTATTCCGCCCCGATCATGGCTGTCTCTATTTCACCGGGTGCGACGGCATTGACCCGCACGCCCAGCGCCGCGAACTCCACGGCCATTTCCCGTGTCAACGCCGACAAGGCCGCTTTCGAGGTTGAATAGGCCGAGCTGGCAAAGGGATGGATGGCATGGCCGGCGATTGAGGTGATATTGACGACCGTGCCCTTGCCTTGATGCAGCGGGCGGGCAAAACCACGGGCCAGGGTGAGCGGCGTGAAGAAGTTCAGTTCGAAGACCTCACGCCAAGCATCGACGTCGCCGTTCAGGATACCAAGCCGTTCCTTGAACGGCGTCTTGGGACTGATGGCTGCATTATTGACCAGTGCATGTACCGGCTGGCCGTCGAGCACAACAAGGGCCTGTTCGACGAATTTCGCGGCGTCATCGGCGTGGGCGAGATCGACGGTGATATGATGCGTCCAATTGGGGTCGCGTTTGCACTCCTCCGGCACCGGATCCCGGCTGCAGGTAATGATGCACCAGCCTTCCTGGCTGAAACGTTTCACTGTTGCATGGCCGATTCCTCGGCTGGCGCCGGTCAGGATGACGGTTTTCTTACTGGCTGTCTCGGTCATCTCGCCTCGCTCGTCTCCTCAACCGACATGCAGGTCACCTGAACACCCGCCTGCGTTCGGCCACGCCGTAGGGGTCTTGATGGATAATGATTTCAGCGCCCGGGAAATGCTGCAAGAGTTCCCTCTCCACAGCATCCGAGATGCGGTGCGCCTCACGCAATGTCATATCCGCGTCCAATTCCAGATGGAACTGGATAAAGCGAAACTGCCCTGCAACCCGCGTGCGCAATTCATGCAGACCGCGCACCTCGGGATGCTGGCGCACGATCTCCTTGATCTGATCGCGCTCGGCACCTTCCATTTCCCGGTCCATCAGCATGTCGAAGGCCTCGCGGCCGATGCCGATTGCGGTAAAGGCGATGAACAGCGCAACCGCTAAACCGAAAAGGGGATCAATCCACCACAGGCCGAACCAGGCGCTCAGCACCAAAGCGGCAATGACAGCGGCATTGACCAGGAAATCGCTGAAATAATGGGTGGCATCGGCCCGCACCGCAAGTGAGCCGGTCCGGCGAATGACATGACGCTGATACACCATCAGCACCGCGGTGACGGCGATGGACACGACCATCACCACGATGCCGATACCAGTATTCTCGACCGGCTGCGGCTCCGCGAAATGATTGATGACCTCGATCAGCAGGAGCACTGAGGAACCGAGGATGAAAGCCACCTGTACCAGGCCGGCCAGCGGCTCCGCCTTGCCATGACCGAAGCGATGTTCCGCATCCGCCGGGGTCAAAGCATGGTGCACCGCCAGCAGATTGATCAGCGACGCCGCCATATCGAGGCCCGAATCGAGCAAGGTCGAGAGCAGCGCCACCGAACCGGTGGAAAGATAGGCATAGAACTTGATCGCAATCAGCAATGCCGCCGCGAAAACGGAAGCAAGGGTTGCCCGCCGCATCAATCGCCCTGTTTCATCGAGCGAGAGCGGTGGGGCGCTGATCTGGTTATCACTGGCGCGATCGGTCATGTCCAAGTCTCGAACAGGTGTCTCGATCAGGGATAGAGCTTCTCGGTCCGCCAGCCGCCATCGACGCGGTGATAGACCAACCGGTCATGCAGCCGGAAGGGACGATCTTCCCAAAACTCGATTCGCGCCGGGACGACCCGGAAGCCGGACCAATAATCGGGCCGGGGAATCGTTCCAATGGGATACTTGGCCGTATATTGGGCAACACGCTTTTCCAGATCGAACCGGCTTTCCAGCGGCCGGGATTGCTGCGAAGCCCAGGCGCCGATCTGGCTCGCGCGCGGCCGGCTATGGAAATAGTCATCGGCTTCCTGGTTGCTGACGGGATAGGCCGTTCCCTCGATTCGTATCTGGCGCTTCAGGGATTTCCAGTGCAGCAGCAACGCCGCCTTGCCGGTTGCGCGCAATTGCTCGCCCTTACGGCTTTCGATATTCGTGTAAAAAACAAATCCGCTGGGGCCAGCATCCTTCAACAGCACCATACGGACGGATGGCTGCCCATCGGCGCCGACCGTCGCGAGGGCCATCGCATTCGGATCGTTCGGTTCGTGCTGGCTCGCCTCGGCCAACCAGCGGTCGAACTGCGTGAAAGGCTCAGCTTCCGGATGCAATGTCTCTTCAGTCATAATCCCTCTCGTTACGATAGGACGATCTATAGCATTGATTCGTGTTTGCCGGCGAATTTCAAGAACAACCCGCGCCACTTGTATGCTGACAATCGGCGACGGATCGGCAGGCGAACCCCCTATAGCCGCCCTTGCGGGAAACCAGGACTATGATTAACTAATCCCAGGTGAATGGGGTGATGAATGGCCGATCCTTATCAACTTCTAGGAGTAGCGCGTAACGCCAGCGACGAGGAGATCAAGAAAGCCTATCGTCGGCTGGCGAAAAAGCTGCATCCAGATGTCAATCCCGGCAATAAAAAGATCGAGAATCAGTTCAAAGAGGCCACTGCCGCCTATGACCTGTTGAGCGATCCCGAGAAAAGGCAACGCTACGATCGGGGCGAAATCGATGAATCCGGACAGCCTCGTGGCTTCGGCGGCTATGGCGGTTATCGCCGGGGCGCCGGCGGTGCTCGGCGCGCACGGGATTTCGGCTTGGATGAGGAAACGGGCGGTCCCGAGGATGTTTTTCGTGACTTCTTCGGCTTTGGCAACCGTCAGCGCGCCGGCATGCGCATGCGCGGGGCCGACGTTTCCTATCAGGTCGAAGTCAGCTTTCTCGAAGCTGCGCTCGGCAGCAAGAAGCGGCTCAACCTGACCGATGGGAAAAGCCTGGATGTCACGATCCCGCCCGGCACGCAGACCGGCCAGACGCTGCGGCTGAAAGGCCAGGGCCTGCCCGGCGCGGGTGGTGCCACAGCCGGCGATGCGTATGTGGAGGTGCTGGTTGCCGATCATGCTTTCTTCACGCGGGACGGTTTCGATATTCTGCTCGAAGCGCCGATCACGCTCTATGAAGCGGTCCTCGGCGCCACCATCACCGTTCCGACCATAGACGGCAAAGTTGCCCTGAAGGTCCCCGAGGACAGCAATACGGGCACGCAACTCCGCCTCAAAGGCAAGGGCATCACCAATCCCAAGACCGGACAGCGCGGCGATCAATATGTTCGCTTTGTCGTTACCCTGCCGGATCAAGTTGACAGCGACTTGCGCAGCGCCATCGAACGCTGGGCCAAAACCCACAGCTACAATGTGCGCAACAAGCTGTCGAACCCTTAACCTGTTGAACTAAATTCCAAATTTGGCGCCGCCAGAATAGTTCTCGGCATTCCCGCGCGTTGACCCCGATAGGTAATGGTGTAGGATGCCGGGCACGTCGCGATGGCGATTTTGTATGTTGTGGGGATGCGGATGACTGAAAAAAACGGCCTGATGACCGGCAAGCGTGGGTTGATTATGGGGGTCGCGAATGATCGCTCCATCGCCTGGGGCATCGCCAAGGCGGCATATGATGCCGGCGCCGAACTGGCCTTTACCTATCAGGGCGAGGCGCTGCAAAAGCGCGTGGCGCCTCTGGCGCAATCTGTCGGCGGCAAATTAGTCCTGCCCTGCGACGTGACGGACGATGCCAGCATTGATGCCACCTTCGAGACCATCAAGAAGGAATGGGGTAGCCTCGATTTCGTGGTACACGCCATCGCCTTCTCCGACAAAGAAGAGCTGAAGGGCAAATACGTTTCAACCAGCCGCAAGAACTTCACCCAGACCCTGGATATTTCCTGCTTCTCCTTCACCGCCATCTGCGAGCGCGCCCGCCATCTCATGCCCGAGGGCGGCAGTTTGGTGACCCTCTCCTATTTCGGCGCCGAACGCGTCATGCCGCATTACAACGTCATGGGCGTTGCCAAGGCCGCCCTGGAATGCAGCGTACGCTACCTCGCGGCCGATCTCGGCGAGCAGAATATCCGGGTCAATGCAATCTCCGCCGGCCCGATCAAGACCCTGGCCGCGTCGGGTATCGGTGACTTCCGCCATATCCTGCGCTGGAATGAGCTGAACTCGCCGATGAAGCGCAATGTCACCATTGAAGATGTCGGCGGCGCCGGCCTCTATCTGCTCAGCGATCTGTCGCGCGGCGTGACCGGTGAGCTGCACCATGTCGATAGCGGTTATAACGTCGTCGGCATGATGCGGACGGATGCCGCCGGGGATCTTGCCGAGATGTTGAAAAACTTCAACGAGCGCGGCTGAGTCGCGATCCACGGATATGTCGCATAACAGTTTTGGCCATCTGTTCCGTTTCACTACCTGGGGCGAAAGCCACGGCCCCGCTCTAGGCTGTGTAGTGGATGGAACCCCACCCGGCATTGCGCTTACCGAAACCGATATTCAAACCTGGCTCGATAAGCGCAAGCCCGGCCAGTCGCGGTTCGTCACTCAGCGGCGTGAACCGGATCAGGTGGAAATCCTGTCCGGCGTCTTCGAAGGCAAGACGACCGGCACCCCGATCTCCCTACTAATCCGCAATGAGGATCAACGCAGCAAGGATTACGGCAAGATCAAGGATCAATTCCGTCCCGGTCATGCCGATTACACTTATTGGGCCAAATACGGCATGCGCGACTATCGCGGCGGCGGCCGCTCGTCGGCCCGTGAAACCGCCGCCCGCGTCGCAGCCGGCGGCGTGGCCCGGCTGGTGCTGGAGCACATCCTCGGTAAGGACGTGGCCATTCGCGGCGCCCTGGTCCAGATCGGCAACCGGGAGATCGACCGCAACAACTGGGACTGGTCCCAGACCCAACAGAATCCCTTCTGGTGCCCGGACGCGGCCATGGCGGCGCAATGGGAGGGTTATCTCGATGAGGTGCGCAAGGCCGGTTCTTCGATCGGCGCAATCGTCGAAGTGGTGGCGAGCGGGATTCCTGCCGGCCTCGGCGCGCCGATCTACGGCAAACTCGATGCCGATCTTGCCAGCGCGATGATGAGTATCAATGCAGTGAAGGGCGTTGAGATCGGCGCCGGTTTTGCCGCCGCCGCGCTCAGCGGCGAGGAAAATGCCGATGAGATGCGCATGGCCCATGGCAGTGCCGGTGCCAATGCAGCAAAGGACGGCAAGGTCGAGTTTCTGTCGAACAAGGCCGGCGGGATCCTCGGCGGCATTTCCAGCGGCCAGGATGTGGTCGTGCGGTTCGCGGTGAAGCCGACGTCGTCAATTCTGACGCCGCGCAAGAGCATCGATATAGAAGGCCATGAGGTCGATGTTTCGACCACCGGCCGTCACGACCCTTGTGTCGGCATTCGTGCCGTGCCAGTCGGCGAGGCCATGATGGCCATCGTTCTCGCGGATCATCTGTTACGCCATCGCGCGCAATGCGGTTTCACCAACTGAAGCACGCGACGCCCGGCAGGGATGAGGCGAGACGATAATGTCGAATTTCCTCGCCGCCGTCATTTTCCCGCAATGGCAAGGCGCGGCGCGGCCCATCGGCTATGCTGCCGGCACGCAGTTTCTCAGCAGACTGTTGCCCTCATCCTTGCCACAACACGCCATTGCCTGCGAGGCTAACAATCAGCCGCTCATGATCCAGGACCGCGTGAAGGGCCTGGATGTCCTTGCCCGCCAAGCGGATCGTGCTGCCGCTCTCCGCAAGGCGCTGCCGGCAGGTCCCGTGCTCACGATTGGTGGCGATTGCGCGGCCGATTTAACCACCGCCGCCTGGGCTCACCAGGAGGCGCCTGGCGAGGTGGCGCTGGTCTGGATCGATGGCCATGCCGATCTCAATACGCCCGCCAGTTCGCCCAGCGGCCATTTCCATGGCATGGTCGCTCGGACCCTGATGGGCGACGGCCCGGCTTCCTTGATCCGGCATGTCCCCTGCCCCTACACGCCGCTTCAGGTCTTCTATATTTCGGCGCGCGATTGCGATCCGTCGGAGACCGATGATATCGCCAGGCTCGATCTCTTCCGATTGTCGGAGCCGGATAGAATTGACGATCTCATCGCCGCGATCACCGGTCGCGGCCTCAGCCGGATCTACCTGCATCTCGATCTCGATGTGCTCGATCCCGCGGTCTTTCCCTATGTGGGTGTGCCTGCCGCCAAGGGTTTGACGCTCGAAGCCCTCTGCCGCTCGCTGCAACGCCTGCGCCAGCATTTCTCGCTGGCCGGTGCAGCCATCACCGAGCTCAATCTCAACGATAGCGACGCTGCCCCCGCAGCACGCCCAGCATTGCAGCAGATTCTTGCTGAGGGCTTCGGCCTCTAGGCCATGAACCCATAAACGCGAACGGCTGAGATGGGATGGATTCCCGAACGGCAGCTTAGGAGGCAGAATCGCAGAATAGCGGCCGTTCAGCAAATCCGAGCAGCAAGGTTTTTGCGATCTCTCGCGCATTCGTGGCAAGCTTCTCATCCGGCAGTTCGCCAGCGGTCCAGAACGACAGAACTCCACGAAAGGCAAAGGCGAGCTGTTCCGACAAACGACGCAGCGCCTCCTGCCTGCCCGCCGCGCTCAAGCCTTCGCCGTCTCCCAGGGCCAGCGACCATAAGGCTGTCGAGTGCGCCAGGACCGTTCCGGGG
The DNA here is from genome assembly GCF_034044715.1 of Dongia soli. Lineage (NCBI taxonomy): Bacteria > Pseudomonadati > Pseudomonadota > Alphaproteobacteria > Rhodospirillales > Dongiaceae > Dongia > Dongia soli. Next base: position 113,056 of record NZ_JAXCLW010000004.1, read on the forward strand.
GACGGGCCGGCGGTGCCGATCCATCCCATCACGGCTCGATTGACCTCTGGTTCTTCCAGCATCACCTCGACCGCCGTGTCGATCGCCAACAGCACCCGGCCGGCGGCATCGGGAGGCGGCGACATGCCGGCAAAGCGCTTTGCCATCGTATCAATCCGCCGAGCCGAAAGGGCATGCATGATCGCGGCCTTGCTCCCGAATTGGTTGAACGGCGTCGCGAAGCTGACCGCGGCTTCGGTAGCAAGGTCGCGCATCGAGAAATCGGCCTTGCCCTGGCGGAGCAACCGCTCCGCCGCGTCGATCACGCGCTGGCGAAGCGGCTCGCCCCTCGCGGCGGTGGGAGAAGCCTGGGTCTTGTTTCGTGTCATGCCTCTATTTATATCATGATATAGTTTATATCATAGCCCGGAGTTAGACCATGGGAGCTGCCATCTCTAAGACTTTCCTCATCACCGGCGTCAGTTCCGGCCTGGGACGAGCATTTGCCTCGGGCGCGCTCGAAGCGGGCCATCGTGTGATCGGCACCGTGCGGCGGGCGAGCGACGCCGAGGTCTTCGGGGCGCTCGCGCCCGAACGCGCCTATCCGGTCATGCTGGACGTGACCGATTTCGAGGCGATCCCAGCGGCCGTCGCCGAGGCCGAACGACAGGTGGGGCCAGTCGACGTGCTGGTGAATAATGCGGGTTACGGCCATGAGGGCGTGCTGGAAGAGTCGTCCATGGACGATCTCCAGCGCCAGTTCGCCGCCAACGTCTTCGGGCCCGTCGCGATGATCAAGGCGGTACTCGCAGGCATGCGCGAACGGCGCCGCGGGCATATCGTCAACGTCACTTCCATGGGCGGCTTCATCACCATGCCCGGGATCGCCTTCTATTGCGGGAGCAAATTCGCGCTCGAAGGCATCTCCGAAGCACTCGGCAAGGAAGTGGCGGGCTTTGGAATTCGCGTGACGGCGCTCGCTCCCGGCCAATTCCGCACGGATTGGGCCGGGCGCTCCATGGAGCGCACGCCGCGCCAGCTTGCTGACTATGACGCGGTCATGGACCCGATCCGCGCCGCACGACAGGCCAAGAGCGGCAACCAGCCAGGCGATCCGGTCAAGGCTGCGCAGGCGTTGCTCGCGCTGGTCGAGGCCGCGAATCCGCCGGTGCGGCTGTTCCTGGGCGATGACGCGCTGGGGCTGGTCGAACAGAAGCTCGACGGGATGCGAGCCGAAATCAGCGCTTGGGAGGAGCTTTCGCGCTCCACCAGCTTCGCGTGATGAGTGCTTAAATCTACGGCAGCTTACGAAGGCGCTCCGCGCGTCTTCGTAAGTCTGCCTTGAGGTCGTTTGCCGACTGGCTGCTTTCACATCGCGCCGGATACTGATGCAAGGCTTACCATTAGCCATATGACCTGACAGACTTTGAATGGCGCGCCTCTACAGCGAGCGTAACCTCGTCGAGCGTTTCTTCTCCAAGCTGAAGCACTTCCGCCGCGTCGCCACCCGACACGACAAACTCGCCGCTAACTTCCTCGCTATGGTGCAGCTTGCCTCGATGCGGCTTTGGCTCCGCGCTTATGAGTCTCTGGCCTAGGTCCTCAGCGCTCGAAGCGCCCCACCACTTCCACATGGGATGACCAGATAAACTGATCGACCACGGTCAGGTCCGTCAGCCGGAAGCCGCCATCGATCAGGAGGCGGGCGTCGCGCGCAAAGCTGGCGGGGTTGCAGGAAACGCCGATAGCACGGGGCACAGCCGATTTCGCGAGTTGCTCCGCCTGCTCCTTGGCACCGGCCCGCGGCGGATCGAAAACGACGACATCGAACTTCTTCAGCTCTTCAGGCATAAGCGGTGCGTCATCCAAATCACGTTGTACCGCCTCGACACGATCGGACAGCTGAGCCCGCCGCGCTGCTGCCGCCAAAGCTTGAACCGCGGGCTTCGATCCTTCTACTGCTGTTATCTTTGCTCGCTTAGCAAAGGGAAAACTGAAGGTTCCACACCCGGAAAATAAGTCTGCCACGTGATCGGCTGTCTCGAAACCCGCCATCACGGCGTCACGCAGGGCTATTTCGCCCTCAAGGCTCGGCTGCAGGAAGGATTGATGCGGCAGGTCCACCAACACATCACCAAAGCGAACCTGCGGCATATGCAACTGGGCGATCGGTTCCGGCTGCGCTTGTCCTTTCTTGCCGCCATTGATCCAGGAAATACGCGCAATGCCGCCCGCCTGGCTTAAATCGGCGAGTGCGAAACGCTGATTATTCGTGGGCTCAGTCTTTGCCGTGATCAAAAGGTCAAGACCCGTCTCACTTTCAGTCGCGAGCAGATCCCAGGATTCGCCCGCCGCAAGCGCATCACATAGATGCACCCGCATCTTGCCGATCAGGGCGAAGAGGCGCGGCGTCAATAACAGGCATTGCTGGAGATCCACCACATCGTGGCTGAAATCACGGTGAAATCCGATATGGCATCCGCGACCCTGGCCGCGGACCGCGAGCACAGCGCGACGGCGCGTACCGGCGGGAATAAAAACGGACTTTACCACCGCTGGCATATCGATCCCACGCTGCGCCATCGTATGCCGGACAGCATCCATCTTCCACCGACGATAAGCGGCAAGATCGAGATGCTGGATAGCGCAGCCGCCACAAATTCCGAAATGACGGCATGGGGCAACAACGCGTTCAGCTGCCGGTTCCAAAATATCGCTGAGATTGCCGACCCGCCCCTCGCCCCGTTTCGCCCCAAGACGCAAGCGCACCCGCTCGCCCGGTAAGGTGAAAGGCGCGAAAACCGGGCGGCTTTCATACAGGGCTATGCCATCGCCCTGCTGGCCGAGACTGTCGATCGTCAGTTCGACAGTGACCCCCGGTTCGGTCGGCGACGTCGGGCGTTTTCCTTTTGCTGGTCGTCGATGGCGTGTCATCACGGCCGGGCTTTCGACGGGATTTTCCACTGTGACAAGCGACAGACAGAGATAAATCGATAGGCTATCATGCGTCCTCGGGCGGAGCAGTAAGGAGAAGATCGCGTTATGTCTGTCATCCGGTTTCTAGGCAAGCTTGTCTTGTGGGTCTGCGCCGTCGCCGGCGCTTTTCTCATCATTGCCCTGATCGCCGGCGGTCTCGCCATGCGCCATTTTGTCGAAAGTCCCAAGCCGATACCAGCCCATGCGATGCTGACGCTCGATTTGAGCAAGGGCGTCACGGAACAGCCACCCGCCCTTCCATTCAGTTTCGGCAAGGGCGTCGCGATCAGGGATATCGTCCGCGGCCTTGACACCGCCAGCCGTGACGACCGGATCGACGGGCTGGTCGTCTATGCCGGCCGTGGCGAAATAAATATCGCCCAGGTCCAGGAAATTCGCGATGCGATCCTCGCCTTTCGCCGCGCTGGCAAGAGAGTCGAGGCCTTTGCCGAATCCTTTGGCGAAGGCGGTGACGGAACGCTTCATTATTACCTCGCGAGTGCAGCCGACAAAATTACCTTGCAGCCTTCTGGCGATCTCCGCCTGACCGGCTTTCATCTGGAAACACCTTTTCTCAAAGGTATCTTCGATCGCCTCGGCATCAGCGCCCGGATGGGGCAGCGCAAGGAATTCAAGGGCGCTGTCAATACCTTCACTCAATCCTCCATGCCGGATCCGCAGCGGCAGAACATGCAGCAACTGGCGGATTCCTGGCTGAATGAATTGGTGACCGACGTCGCTCGTGATCGCAAGCTCGACCCAAAAGCGGTGCGGGCCGCAATCGATCGCGCACCGCTGACCGCGGTCGAAGGCAAGTCGCTGGGCCTGGTCGACGATCTTGCCTATCGCGATGCCATTGACCAGCCGTTGCGGATCGATCCCGACAAGGATCAAACAGTTACCGTTGCCACTTACGCCAAGCAGATTCCTGTTCCGTCCAAGGATAGTCCCGCTATCGCTACCATTTACGGCACTGGCCCGGTCATTCTTGCCAGCAGCGAAGACGACCCTCTCAGCGGCAGTATGACGATGGGGGCAGATACGGTTCGGGATGCGATCGACGATGCAATAGACGACCATGTATCGGCGATCATCCTGCGGATCGATTCGCCGGGCGGCTCCTATGTTGCCGCAGATACCATCTGGCGCGCGGTCAATCGGGCGCGGGCTGCCAATATCCCGGTCATCGTCTCCATGTCCGGCCTCGCGGCCTCAGGCGGCTATTTCGTGGCCGCACCAGCAACCAAGATCGTCGCCCAGCCCGGCACCATCACAGGATCGATCGGCGTCTTCGGCGGAAAGGTCATCATCGGCGGCTTGCTGAAGAATTTGTCGATCGGTGTCGACGGCATCTCCGCCGGCAATCAGGCCGGTATCGACAGTCCGACTCAGGACTACTCCAAAGGTGAGTGGGACAATTTGCAGCACAGCCTGGACACCATTTATGCGGACTTCGTCGGCAAGGTCGCGTCGGGCCGCCGGCTCGATCCAAGCAAGACCGAAGCGGTCGCCCAAGGTCAAATCTGGACCGGTGCGGATGCCAAGGCGCGCGGGCTGGTCGATGCCCTTGGCGGCTGGTCAGTCGCTATCGAGCTCGCCAAGCAGGAGGCTGGTCTCAGACCGGAGACCCAGGTCCGGCTGGTTGCCTATCCGTCGGAACAGCAGGAGACGACGAAGTTGCTGTCTCGGTTCCTTGGTGGACGTCTTATGAGCGATTTGCAGCCGGCCGTGTTACAGCGTTGGGCAACCCGTCTTGGCCTTACCAGCAAGGGTCTGACCGACCTCTTCACACTCGGGGCAAGTCAGCAGCAACTGCCGGAGATGATGATGCCGCCGCTCAGTGCGAACGGCGCGCTGCAATAAGGAATTCCTTATTGCCTTCCGGCCCCAGGATCGGGCTCTCGGTGACGCCGATCACCGACCAGCCGGGCAAGCCAGCAAACCAGGCGGTGATGCGGTCGATCACCGCCTGATGCAAAGCCGGATCGCGCACCACACCGCCCTTCCCCACCTGGCCAGGACCGACTTCGAATTGCGGCTTGATCAAAGCGATGGCCCAGGCCCCCGGCTTGGTCAAGCCGAGTGGCGCCGGCAGCACCACCTGCAGGCCGATGAAACTAGCATCGCAGACGACGATGTCCAGCGGCTCGGGAATCTCTACGGTATCGAGATTGCGGGCATTGGTTTTTTCCAGCACCACGACCCGGGGGTCGGTCCGCAGCTTCCAGGCCAGTTGGCCATGCCCCACATCGACCGCATAGACCTTGGCAGCCCCCTTGGTCAGCAGCACATCGGTGAAGCCGCCGGTTGAGGCGCCGATATCGGCGCCGATCATGCCGGTGGGATCGATCGCGAAATGATCGAGCCCATGGGCCAGCTTCAAGCCACCGCGCGACACCCATGGATGATCCTGACCTTTGAGGATCAGTTCGGCATCGGTCGCAATGGTCTGGCCCGGCTTGTCGATCCGCTGGGTACCGGCATAGACCAGTCCCGCCATGATCAGCGCCTGGGCCTTCGCGCGGCTTTCCACCAATCCCCGATCGAGCAGCAGTTTATCGGCGCGCTCCTTGGCCATCATCGTCCCTATGCTGGAACCGTCGCGATGCCGGCGACATAGCGGTGGGCCATCTGCTTCCAGCGCAGGAAGAGCAAGGCCGCCGAGACGACGAGGCCGATCGCCAATCCCCACCACAGGCCGGGGCCGGCAAAACCGAAATTGAAGGCGAGCAGGTAGCCGCTGCCGAGACCTGCCGCCCAATAGCCGCAACCGCAGAGGATCATCGGTATCTTGGTATCCTTGAGCCCGCGCAACGATCCAATCGTCGCCACCTGCAAACCGTCGACCAATTGGAACAAGGCGGCGATCGGCATCAGCATCAGCCCCATGGCCACCGCCGCCGCATTGGCCGGATCATTCACATCCATGTAAAAGGACAAGAGCGTCTGCGGCGCAAAGCTCAAGGTCATCGCCGCAAACAGCATCCAGATCATGCTGAGGCAGATTGCGATATACCCGGACCGTCTTGCATCGCGCGCCGCCCCCCGGCCGATCGCATAACCGACCCGAACCGTCGCTGCCTGGCTGATTGAATAGGGGATCATGAAACTGATTGAGGTCAAATTGATGACGGCGTTATGCGCGGCCAATGTCGCGACACCGAACTCACCCATCAAAATGGTGGAAGCCACGAATAAGCCGGCTTCGAAGGCATAGCCGGCAGCAATCGGCCAGCCGACCCGCCAGAGATCGATGAAGATTGCGTTATCATTGTGTAGCAGGTCGCTGAACACATGGTAAGCCCGCAGCACGCCATTGCGGTTGATATAGACGACCAGGCAGGCGAGCTGCAGCCATTGCACGACGGACATGGTCAGGCCGATACCGGCAACGCCCATGGCCGGAAAGCCGAAGGCGCCATACATCGTCACGTAATTGCCTATTAAGGTCAGCGGCAGCGCGCATAGAATAATGCTCGTGACGATAACGGGCCGGCCGAGAACGGTGACGTAGTTTCGCAGGACGGTAAACCAGAGGACCGCCGGGATCGATGGCATGCCGAACAGCAGCAGCGCGCCGATCCAATCCACGATCTCATCCTCGTAATGGCCGGACAGCCGTAGCAAGGGCGCAACCGCAAGAATAATCAGACAGGCCGGGACAGCTAGACAGGTGGCGAAACGTAGGCCCTGCCGCACCACCCGGCTGACCATCGCGGCATTGCCGGCGCCATGGGCTTGGGCGCCCAAAGCGCTGACACTGCCGATCGCCCCCATCGGCAGCAGATGGAAGGCGAAGAGCATCTGTACGCCGAGGCCGGCTGCTGCCAGATCGCTGGCGCCGAGCCGGCCGGCCATGACGTAGTCGGCGACACTCATGCCCATCTCGGCCAGCAGACCAGCCGCGATGGGCGCCGCCAGGCCCATCGTCGCCAGGACTTCCTGAATCCAGGTCCCGCGCCGCCAGCTTCCCCGGCGATCTGCAGGATCCCGGTTTGGCTGGGCCGCACTGGCCATTGGATCCTCGTATCAGTTCTTTCGGGTCAGGACGAATTCCGTCATCCAACGCAGCGGATCGGCCTTGGCGCCGAACATGTCGAGATGACTATTGGCTTGCTGGCCCAGCAGCTTCGCCTGATCGCGTGCCCGGTCGATGCCCAGGATGGAGACGAAGGTCGCCTTGCCGGCTTTCGCATCGGCGCCGACCGGCTTGCCGGTGGTTTCGGCATCGCCTTCGGCATCAAGAAGATCGTCGACGATCTGGAAGGCTAAACCAAGATCATGCGCATAGGAAATCAGGGCATGGCGCTGGGCCATTGAAGCGTGACCGAGGATGCCGCCCGCCTCGCAGGAGAAGGCAATGATCGCGCCGGTCTTCAGGCGCTGCAACCGGGTGATGGCGCCAATATCGAGCTCGTTCTTCTCGGCCCAAAGATCGATCATCTGGCCACCGACCATGCCGGCGGCACCGCCGGCCTTCGCCAGGGCAAGAACTAGATCGGCACGTACTTGTCCGTCCGGATGGGTCTTCGGATCGGCCAGTATTTCGAAGGCCATGGTCAAGAGACCATCGCCGGCCAAAATCGCCGTGGCTTCATCGAAAGCCTTGTGCGCCGTCGGCCGGCCACGGCGCAGATCGCTGTTATCCATCGCCGGCAGATCGTCATGCACCAGGCTATAGCAATGCAGCATCTCGATCGCCGCTGCGGCGCGCAGCGCGTATTCGCTGTACACGTCGAAGAGCGCCGCGCTGTTGATCAGCAGATATGGGCGGATCCGCTTGCCGCCGCCCATGGTCGCATAGCGCATGGCGTCAAGGACGCGATTTTCTGCACCATCCACCGGCGGCAGCAGATCGGTGAGCAGACGGTTGACCGCACCAGCGGCCTCATTCAGGGCGATATCAATCGACACGGAAAACCTCAGTCAAGATTGGCGGGTTCGGTAGCAACGGCGCCATCCGGTCCCAGCACGATTTTGTCCACCTTCAATTGCGCCTCGCGCAGCTTGGCTTCGCAATGGCGTTTCAGCAACGCGCCACGCTCATAGGATTTGATGGCGTCGTCCAGTTTGTTGTCGCCGCGTTCCAGGCGCTTCACCAAGTCCTGCAACTCAGCCAAAGCCTCCTCGAAGCTGAGCGCGGCAATATCGCTCGGCAACTTGCCGCCCGAATGTCCTTCCTCGGCCATACCTAACCCCAAAACAAAGCAGCCGCCCGAATGTCCCGGCGCCCGGTAAGGGAGTCGCAAGGTGAATTCGGCGGCATCATAACGAGTTGGCCATCTTAATGGCCCTTGTGCGAAGCAGCAAGTATCGCGGGCAAGAACCCACCCCGCAGCCTATTGTGGATAACATTTGTATTTGAATATTGCTCAAGCTGCCATCAAAGCGGCCACATGGGCGGCGGCGCTTTCGGCCAGCGCCTTCAGGTCGTAGCCCCCTTCCAATGTCGAAACCACGCGTCCCTCGCAACAGCGATCCGCCAAAGCCGTTAATTCTTTGGTCGCCCAGCCAAAATCCTCGGTTTCGAAGGCCAGATTTGCCAATGGGTCAGCCCGATGCGCGTCGAATCCGGCCGAAATCAGCAGCAGATCGGGCCGGAAGGCTTCAACTGCCGGCAGGATGATCTCACTCATCGCCGCCCGGAATTCAGCCGATCCCGCACCCGGTTGCAGAGGTGCATTGCAGATATTGCCGCAGCCAGTTTCCCGCGCAGCACCCGTGCCCGGATAAAGCGGCATCTGGTGAGTCGAGGCAAAAAACAGGTTGGGGTCGGCTTCGAACATATGCTGGGTGCCGTTACCGTGATGAACGTCGAAATCCACCACGGCCACCCGCTCCCAGCCATGAGCTGCTCGCGCATGCGCGGCCGCAATGGCGACGTTGTTAAACAGGCAAAAGCCCATGGCCCGAGTCGCTTCGGCATGATGACCGGGCGGCCGGATAGCGCAAAAGGCGTTCTTTACCTGGCTGGAAGCGACCATATCCACCGCCGCCATGGTGGCCCCGGCAGCTCGCAAGGCCGCCTGTCCCGATCCCGGCGACAGGATCGTATCGCTGTCCAGCATCGCATAATCGTGGTCGGGGATCGCGCCGAGCACGGCCTCGACATAATCCTTGCCGTGGACCCTGCTGATCGCGGCGCGCGCTGCTAGGGGCGCCTCGATATGCTGCAGCGCAGCAAATTCCGGCCCGCTAAGGGCGGACAGGACAGCACGCAAACGGTCGATGCGCTCGGGATGCCCGGGCCCGGTGTCATGTTCCAGACAGGCGGGATGCGTCACGAGGGCTGTCGTCATGCGGACCTCCGTTGAGCGAGACCGGCAAAACAGACCGATAGCCAGCCTAGCATCATCAAAACACCGCCAATGGGCGTAATGGCCCCCAACCAGCGTTGCTGCAGGAAGGCCAGTAGATAGAGACTGCCCGAGAAGATCAATGCACCCCAGAAAAACCCATGGGCCGCAAAAGTGATCCAGCGCGAGGACAAGCGCTCGGCCCAGGCCGCGAGGCCGAGCAGGGCCGCGGCATGCCAGAGCTGGTAGCTCGCCCCAGTCTTGACCCATTCGACCACGCTCGGATCGCCGCGCTGGCTCAGGCCATGGGCGGCAAAGGCACCGAAACCAACGCCCATCAAGCCGGTGATACCGGCCGCGATCAACCAATGACGCATCTGTAACTGCCTCCGCTCTCGGCAACTGGCGTAAAGAAAAGTCTATCGATGTTATGGCAGTATGGCATTATCGCCGCGGCAGCATATTGTCACACCGATGATCGATGTCGAATTTGATAGGCCTGAGACAGAATGACCGACCAAACCATCCTTCTGGACCGCCGCGATAACATCCTGCACCTGACGCTCAACCGCCCCGACAAGCTGAACAGCTTGACCGCGTCCATGTTGAGCGAGTTGGGTGATGTCTTGTCGGATATCGGCATGGATGATGAAGCGCGGGTCCTCGTCATCACCGGCGCCGGTCGTGCCTTCTGCGCCGGTCAGGATCTGCGCGAGGCCGGTGCGATCGGGGATGGCCGCAGCGTCCGCAATGTCATTGAACGGCACTACAATCCGATCATCCGTCAAATCCGCAGCCTTGCCATGCCGGTCGTGGCAGCCGTCAACGGGATTGCCGCCGGTGCAGGGGCCAATCTCGCATTGGCCTGCGATATCGTTGTTGCTGCGGAAAGCGCCAGCTTCGTGCAGGCTTTCAGCCGGATCGGCCTCATCCCCGATGCCGGCGGTACCTATTTCCTGCCGCGTCTGGTCGGCCATGCGCGCGCATTGGGACTGGCGATGCTCGGCGATGCGATCGATGCTCGTAAGGCCGCCGAATGGGGAATGATCTGGGAGGCTGTGCCCGATGCCGACTTCCCGGCCACAGTCGATGCCTTGAGCAAGCGCCTTGCCGAGATGCCGACGGTGGCGCTGGCCTTGATGAAGCAAGCCCTGAATGCCAGCGGTCATCATTCGCTGGAACAGCAGCTTGCAACCGAAGCCGAACTGCAGCCGATCGCCGCTGAAACTGACGATTTCCAGGAAGGCGTGCAAGCCTTCCTCGGCAAACGCCCCGCCCGCTTCTTCGGCCGCTGAGAGAGACGATCATGTTGCCGATTGCCGACCGCTGGTTCGAAATCCAACGCATCAGCGACAATATCACCTTGCTCTATGAACCACATGTCGTGCCGCTGATGCGCTGCAATATCTGGCATGTGCGCGGCCGCGATCGTGACCTTCTCATCGATACCGGTATGGGCATTACCAGCCTGCGCGATGCCGCCGCGCATCTTCTGGAAAAGAAGGTGACTGCGGTGGCGACGCATACCCATGCGGATCACATCGGCGGCCACCACGAATTCGACCACACGCTGGTCCATCGGCTGGAAGCCGACAACCTCCATGAGCCGACCGAACGCGGTACACTGCTTGCCTCGGTGATCGGCGAAGACGATATCCGCAAATTCAGTGTTGCCGGCTATCCGATCGATGGGGATCTCATCACCGCCTTACCGCATGAAGGCTACGATCTCGCGAGCTATTACATTCAACCCTCGACCGTGACCGAGATCGTCGAAGAAGGCGATGTGGTCGATATCGGCAATCGGCATTTCGAAGTGTTGCATCTGCCGGGTCATTCGCCGGGGAGCATCGGTCTCTGGGAAGCCAGCACCGGTACGCTGTTTTCCGGGGATGCGATCTATGACGGCCCGCTGCTGGATGAGGTCGAAGGCGCACATATCCCGACTTATATCCGCACCATGAAGCGGTTGCGCGAACTGCCGGTACAAGTCGTTCATGCCGGCCATGACCCCAGTTTCGGCCGCGAGCGTTTGATCGAATTGGTGGATGCCTATCTGGCCAAACGGACCTGATAATCCGGTTCAGTTCTGTGATTGACGCCCCGGATGCCTTGCCAGCCTCCGGTCAGCGGCCTATAGACATGCCGACCCTGCCGATTTGTACGTGTTCAGGCAGGGATAACGGAGTGGATCAGGCTTATGACCATGGGGAACCAGCCGGCAGACCAACTGACAGTTGAATTGGAACGTATTGCGCTCGCGGCCGGCGAGGTTATTCTGCGCATTTACGAAAGCGATTTCGCGCATCAGCATAAATCCGATAAATCACCGGTGACGGAAGCCGATGTGGCAGCGGAAGCCGTAATTGCCGCCGAATTGCATAAGCTGACCCCCGAGATTCCCCTGATTGCCGAAGAGGCAGCGGCGGTCGGCGGCCTGCCGGCCGAAGCGGCGGCGCGGTTCTGGCTCGTCGACCCGCTGGATGGCACCAAGGAATTCATCGCCCGCAACGGCGAATTCACCGTCAACATCGCCCTGATCGAAGGCGGCAGCCCCAAACTGGGCATCGTTCATGTACCTGTCCTCGGCCAGACCTATGGCGGCGATGGCAAGACTGCCTGGCGCCGCGTGAATAAAGGCGCCTATGAAGAGATCCGGACCCGTGCCGTCCCCACCGATGGCGCGGTGATGACGATCAGCCGCTCGCATGCTGCCAAGGAACTGGTCAAGGCCGAGGAAATGGGCGTGAAGATTGCCGATACCCTCGTCGCCGGCAGTTCACTGAAATTCTGCCGGCTGGCGGAAGGCGTTGCCGATATCTATCCCCGCTTCGGCCCCACCATGGAATGGGATACCGCAGCCGGGCATGCCGTTCTCGTCTCTGCCGGCGGATCGGTCCGCCAGCTCGACGGCAGGGTGCTACCTTACGGCAAACCTGGTTTCCTTAATCCGCATTTCATTGCCCGCGGCCGGGACTGAGACGGCGGGCGATGACGCGACTGCTGCCCGCCACCTTCGCCAGCATTGCCGAGGCCGGGCAGGTTTTGCGGGCGGGCAAGCTGGTCGCCTTTCCGACCGAAACGGTCTACGGCCTGGGCGGCAATGCATTGGATGATCATGCCGTCGCCGCCATCTACGAGGCCAAGAACCGGCCGGATTTCAACCCGCTGATCGTGCATGTACCAAATCTGGATGCCGCAGCGGCCTATGTCTACATGACCGAAGATGCCGCGTTATTGGCGCGGCATTTCTGGCCGGGCCCCCTCACCTTGATCCTGCCGCGCCTGAAGGAGTGCAAGCTGTCACTGCTGCTCAGCGCCGGGCTTGATACCGTTGCCATCCGTGTCCCGAACCATCCGGTCGCGCAACGGCTGTTGACGGATAGCGGTCTCCCTTTGGCGGGGCCCAGTGCCAATCCCTCCGGCCGCATCAGCCCGACCTGTCCGGAACATGTGATCGATGGGCTCGGTGGCAAGGTCGAAATCGTGCTCGATGGTGGACCTTGCAAAGTCGGCATTGAATCCACGGTGCTGGATTTGACCGGCGACCAGCCCGCCATTTTGCGGCCGGGCGGTATTCTACCGGAAGCGATCTCCGCCGTGCTCGGCCATGAAGTTAATTGGCACCGGATCGTCGAAACCGGCGAGCAGGGCCACAAAAGCCCGGGCCAATTGAGCAGCCATTACGCGCCGAGTCTGCCTGTTCGCCTGAATGCTCAGAGTGCTGAAGCGGGGGAAATTCTGCTGGGCTTCGGGCCATCGGCACCGGCCGGCAGCCACAATCTCAGTCCAACTGGCGATCTGACGGAAGCCGCCGCAAATCTTTTCGCTGCCCTGCGCGCCGCTGATCGTCCGGATCACCGCGGCATCGCTGTCATGCCCATCCCCGACGCCGGCCTTGGCCTAGCCATCAATGACCGCCTTCGCCGCGCCGCGGCACCACGCGCAGAGTAAGCATTTTAATCCTCGACTGGCACGTAAAAGTGATGAAGCCGCTCGGGATAAAGGGCGCCTCCACAGGTGTTTTGAGCGCGACCCAGCCCGGATAGGCTGAGATAATAGGTGTCATCCAGCATCTGGCGCCGGCGACAGTCGGAAGGTTGCGGATGACAAGCGCATGGAGACGAACATGTGGAAACGATTATCTCTGGCAATGGCGATCGGCCTTAGCACCGCCCTGCCCCTTGCCGTATCGCCGAGTTTGGCCGGTGAAGGCGGTGTCAATGTGGGCTCGCTCAGTTGCCGCGTCGCATCCGGGGTCAGCTTCATCTTCGGTTCATCGCGCAACATGAATTGCGTCTTCACCCGCCCGGACGGCAAGAAAGAAAGCTATAGCGGTGAAATCAAGCGCTACGGCGTTGACATCGGCTATGTCAGCTCGGCGCGGATTGTCTGGGGCGTCTTCGCGCCCAGCGGCAATATCGCGCCTGGCTCCCTCGCTGGCACCTATGTCGGCGGCAGCGCCAATGTCACCGCCGGCGTCGGCCTGGGGGCCAATGCGTTGATCGGCGGCAGCAACAAGACAATCTCGCTGCAACCGCTCAGCCTGGAAGGCAATACGGGCCTGAACATTGCCGGCGGTATCGGTGAAATGGAGCTGCGCCGAAGCAAGTAAAGCAAAACCGGCTTTGCATCCAGCACGTGTCCAGCGCATCATGCGCTACTCGCGGCTTTAAGGATGCGCGCAATGCCCGACTACCAGGCACCCATTGAGGATATCCGCTTCACTCTACGGCATATCGCCGGACTGGAAGCGATAGCGCAACTTCCTGGCTATCAGGAAGCTAGCCTCGAAACCTGCGATGCCATCTTGGGAGAAGCCGCAAGATTTGCCGCCGAGGTCCTGGCGCCGCTCAATCGCATTGGTGATATGGAAGGTGCGAAACTGGCGGAGGGCAAGGTCCGTGTACCAGCGGGTCAAGCAGAGGCTTATCGCCAATTCGCCGAAGCCGGTTGGAATTCGGTCGCCTTCGATCCGGATTTCGGCGGCCAGGGCATGCCTTGGGCGTTAACCACGGCGCTACAGGAAATCTGGAACGCCGCGAACATGGCTTTCTCGCTTTGTCCGTTGCTGACGCAGGGTGCCGTCGAGGCGCTGCAGATCCACGGCAGTGATGCACAGAAGAAGACCTATCTCGCGCCACTCATTGCCGGCCGCTGGACCGGCACGATGAATTTGACGGAGCCACAGGCCGGGTCGGATCTGGGCGCGTTGAAAACCCGCGCCGAGCCCAAAGGCGATCACCACCTCCTGACCGGGCAGAAGATCTTCATTACCTATGGCGATCACGAAATGGCCGAGAACATCGTTCATTTCGTCTTGGCCCGGCTACCCGATGCTCCAAAGGGATCGAAAGGCATTTCGCTCTTCATCGTGCCGAAATTCCTGGTCAATCAGGATGGCAGCCTTGGCGCGCGCAACGATGTGAAGGCGGTCGCACTGGAACACAAGCTTGGCATTCACGCCAGCCCAACCTGCGTCATGGCCTATGGTGACGAAGGTGGTGCCGTCGGTTATTTGGTCGGCGAACCCAATCGCGGCCTCGAATACATGTTCACGATGATGAACAATGCTCGCCTTGCCGTCGGCGTACAGGGACTGGCCATCGCGGAGCGTGCGCTGCAGGCCGCGCGGGCTTATGCAAGCGAGCGGGTGCAAGGCACGACGCCGGGCAATGATCCCACCGCCCGTCTGCCCATCCACCATCATCCGGATATTCGCCGTAGCCTGATGGCCTTGCGTGCTTGGAGCGAAGCAACACGCTGCTTGATTTATTTTGCCGCCGGCACGCTCGACCGCGCGAAACGGCACCCGGATTCCGCTGATCGCGCGGGCTATCAGGCTTTGGTCGATCTGCTGATCCCAATCGCCAAAGCCTGGTCGACCGATCGCGGCGTCGCGGCTGCCTCGCTCGGCCTGCAGATTCACGGCGGAGCGGGTTTCATCGAAGAAACCGGTGTCGCGCAATTCTATCGCGATGCCCGAATCGCGCCGATCTATGAGGGCACCAATGGCATCCAGGCGATCGACCTCCTAGGCCGCAAATTGCTCCGCGACGGCGGCCGCTCCGCGCGCGGTCTGATCGCCAGCATGACCGTTACCCTTGAAGCGCTGAAAGTCGATAGCGACCTGGAAATGCAGGTGCTCTCCACCCATCTCGAACCGACTCTGACCGCCCTGAGCCGTGCGACGGAACATCTTTTGAAACTTGGCGAACAGGAAATCGGCAGCGCTTTGGCCGGCGCTTCGCCCTATCTCGAGTTATTCGGCCTAGTCCTGGGCGGCTGGCTCTTGGCGAAATCGACGCTCGCGGCCCGTCAAAGCAGGGACCCGATTCTGGATGAGAAACTGGCGGTAACCCAGTTCTATATGACGAATCAGTTGCCGCAGGCCCTGGGGCTGGAGATCGCCATTGTCAGCGGCGCCGAAAGCGTCCTGAAACTGGCTCCCGAACGCATCTGAGGGCTTCACCTGCCGCCGCTGCCGGAAGAGTGATTCCGGCGCTCCGGAATGGATCGACAAGTTCAGCGCAACCGGCTACCAAATTGAGAGATTTTGACCCTTTCGCCGAGCCTGAGCTGCCATCATGCCCGACCATCCGCGCAAAGTTCTGCTGATTTCCGCCGATCAATGGCGGGCGGAATGCCTGTCTGCCATTGGACATCCGGTTGTCAAGACGCCTCACCTCGATGCGCTCGCCGCGGAAAGCGTGCTGTTCAAGCGCCATTATACAACCTGCGCGCCCTGCGGTCCGGCCCGCACCAGCCTGCTCACCGGTCTGTATCTGATGAATCACCGCTCCGGCCGCAACGGCACGCCGCTGGATGCACGTTTCACCAATCTGGCGTACGAGGTCCGCAAGGCCGGTTACGACCCAACCCTGTTCGGCTATACCGATACCAGTCAGGATCCGCGCGGCAGAGCTCCAAACGATCCGGCGCTCAAGACTTATGAAGGCGTCATGCCGGGCTTCACCGTCGGCCTACCCTTCCCCGACCACATGATGCCGTGGATCGCCGATCTGAAGGCCAAGGGCTATCGGTTCAACGATCGCTCGGATGTCTACAAGCCCCGCCAGGACGTATCACTGCCAGCCGATCGCGGCCACAGCTTCCTGCCGACCATCTTCAAGGCCGAGGACAGTGAAACGGCTTTCATGGCCGACACGGTGCTGAAGTGGCTGTCGGTTCGCCAGAATCAGGACTGGTTTGTCCATTGCGTTTTTTTGCGGCCGCATCCACCGGTCATCGCGCCGGAACCCTACAATGCCTTATACGATCCAACGGACGTTTCCATGCCGCGGCGCAAGGCAACGCCAGAAGAAGAAGCGGCACAACACCCGCATTTGAAATTGTGGATCGATCATTTCCGGGAACACTCAAGTTACGATGAGCACAATCCGTATAATCTCGTGACGATGGATGAGCTCAATCTGCGCCAGATGCGCGCCACCTACTACGCCATGATCACCCAAGTCGACGACCAAATCGGCCGTATCATCGCGCATCTGAAGGCGACCGGCGAATATGAAAGCACGCTGATCATCTTTACCTGCGATCACGCGGAGATGGGAGGAGATCACTATACTTGGGGTAAGGAAACTTATTTCGATCAGAGCTTCCACATCCCGCTGATCATCCGGGATCCGCGTCGTACCAGCGACAATGGGCGCGGCCGCCAGATTGACCTCTTCACCGAATCCGTGGATATCATGCCGACCATTCTCGATTGGCTGGGTAGCGATATTCCGGCGCAATGCGATGGCCGTTCCCTGCTGCCTTTCCTCGAAGGCAATGCCCCCGTCGATTGGCGCGATGAAGTGCATTACGAGGTCGATTTTCGCTATACGCCAAATCTCCCGGGTCTCGATGCCGAAACCTGGCTGGGCTTGAAGCCGGACGATTGTTATCTGACGGTGATCCGCGACCGGCGCTACAAATATGTTCATTTCGCGACATTGCCGCCGCTGTTCTTTGACCTGACCCAGGATCCCGACGAAATGAACAATTTAGCGGAACAAGCGGAACAGGCACCTATCCTGCTGCGTTATGCTCAAAAGATGTTGAGCTGGCGCATGCGCCATGCCGACCGGACCTTGACCAATTTGCACCTTGGCAAACAGGGCGTATTCGACGGCCGTCAGCGGCACCTTATTTCTTAAGACGGACCTTTTGCAGGAAAGCTCATGATTCGACAGGTCGATTGCCACCCTTTCACCGATCAGCGCCCTGGCACATCGGGCCTGCGAAAAAAGGTGAAGGTCTTCCAGCAGCCGCATTACCTCGCCACCTTCGTCCAATCGATCTTCGATACTTTGGCAGCTGAGCAGGATGGTCTGGCAGGAAAAACCCTGGTTCTTGGCGGTGACGGGCGATATTTCAATAACGAGGCCATCGAACTCATCCTGCGCATGGCGGCGGCCAATGGCGTCGGCCGCATCCTGCTTGGTCAGGACGGTTTGCTATCTACGCCGGCGGTTAGCTGCATCATTCGCAAACACAAGGCCCATGGCGGCATCGTGCTCTCCGCCAGCCACAATCCGGGCGGCCCGGATGGCGATTTCGGCATCAAATACAATATCAGCAATGGTGGACCGGCCCCGGAAAAACTGACCGAGGCCATTTTCACCCGCTCCAAAGGCATCACCAGCTATCGGTTGATCGAAGGCGCCTCTTTCGATTCCAGCCGGCTCGGCCAGCAGAAGCTCGGCGACATGACCGTCGAGGTCATCGATCCCGTTGCCGATTATGCCGAATTGATGCAGCGCCTGTTCGATTTCGATCGGCTCGCGGATCTCATCAAGGCCGGTTTCGATCTGCGCTTCGATGCCATGCACGCGATTACCGGCCCCTATGCCAAGCGGATACTCGGCGACATGCTGGGTGTGAAAGCCGACTGGTTATTGAACGCAACACCCCTACCCGATTTTGGCGGTGACCATCCCGATCCCAATCCCGCCCATGCCAAGGAGCTGATGACGCTGCTGTGGCAGGAGAATGGCCCGGTCTTCGGCGCCGCCTCGGATGGTGATGGCGACCGCAATATGATCCTCGGCCGGCGGCTTGCCGTATCGCCCAGCGACAGCCTCGCCGTGCTTGCCGCCAATGCCAAGCATGTGCCCGGCTATCGCGATGGCCTCGCCGGAATCGCCCGATCCATGCCCACCAGCCAGGCCGCCGATGCTGTCGCCAAGTCACTCGGCATTCCCTGTTTTGAGACGCCGACCGGGTGGAAATTCTTTGGCAATCTTCTGGATGCCGACCGCGCGACCTTATGCGGCGAGGAAAGCTACGGCACCAGCTCCAATCACGTACGCGAGAAAGATGGCCTTTGGGCCGTGCTGTTCTGGCTGAATTTGATTGCTGTACGCGGCCAGCCCGTCACTGAAATCATGCGGGACCACTGGCGGCAATTCGGTCGGCATTATTATTCGCGCCACGATTACGAGACGCTGGAAAGCGACATCGCCAACAAGATCGTCGATGGCTTGCAGCAGGAACTCGGGGGCTTGAAAGGCCGTGCCTTCGGCGATCGCCAGCTTCGTCACGCCGACGATTTCACCTATCACGATCCGATCGACGGCTCGACCAGCGCGAAGCAAGGCCTGCGCCTGATGTTCGAGGATGGCGCCCGCATCGTGCTGCGCCTGTCGGGTACTGGAACCGAAGGGGCCACGCTGCGGCTTTACCTGGAAAGCTATCAGGCCGATCCCGCGAAGCATGACCTCGACCCGCAGATCGCTTTGGCCGATTTGATCGACATCGCCGAGAATGTTATCGGCATCAAGCGCCAATCCGGCCGCCAGCAACCCGACGTGGTGACATGACCGACCTCAATCGTTCTTCCGATTGGATCGCCCTCGAACAACACCAACGCGACATCGAAAAACTTCATCTCCGTGATCTGTTTGCAGCCGATCCCCAGCGCTTCGAGCATTTTCATGCGCGCCTATCGACCGGCCAAGGCGATCTGGTCCTGGACTTCTCCAAAAACCGGATCACTAAGGAAACGCTGCCCTTGCTGTTAAATCTTGCGAAGACAGCCGGCGTCGATGTGTGGCGCGACCGGATGTTCGTCGGTGAAAAGATCAACAACACGGAAAATCGCGCCGTCCTGCATGTGGCATTGCGCAATCGATCCAATCGCCCGATCAAGGTGGATGGGCAGGATGTCATGCCGGCGGTCAATACTGTCCTCGCCAAGATGCGGGACTTTGCCGAGCGCGTGCGCAATGGAAGCTGGCTGGGCGCCACCGGCAAACCTATCCGCTATGTCGTCAATATCGGAATCGGCGGCTCTGATCTCGGCCCGGCAATGGTGACCCAATCCCTTCGCCGCTTCCGCCATCCCGAAATTAAGTTTCACTTCCTCTCCAATATTGACGGCGCGCATCTGGACGCCATCCTCGACCAGGTCGTGGCCGAAGAAACGCTTTTCATCATTTCCTCAAAGACCTTCACCACCCAGGAGACGATGACCAATGCACGTAGTGCACGGAACTGGCTCACCTCGCAAGTTACGGTGGCCGATGCTGTCGCAAAGCATTTCGTCGCCGTCTCCACCAACGCGAAGGGCGTGACCGAATTCGGTATCGATCCCGCCAATATGTTCGAATTCTGGGATTGGGTCGGCGGCCGCTATTCCCTGTGGTCGGCGATTGGCATGCCAATCCTGCTGTCGATCGGCTGGGAAGGCTTCGAGCAATTGCTCGCGGGCGCCCATGCGATGGACCGGCATTTCGCCGAGGCGCCGCTGGAAGGCAATCTGCCGGTGATCCTGGCGCTGATCGGCCTTTGGTACGCCAATTTCTGGAAGGCCGCCAGCCTTGCCATCCTGCCCTATGCCCAGGACCTGGCGCGGCTTCCCGCCTATCTGCAGCAGGCGGATATGGAGAGCAATGGCAAGGGTACCACGCGCCAGGGAAGGGCCGTCCAGACGTTGACCGGGCCGATCCTTTGGGGCGAAGCCGGCACCAATGGGCAGCATGCTTTCTATCAGCTGATCCATCAGGGCACGCATCTTATTCCCTGCGACTTCATTCTTCCCGCCAAAGCCGAAGGCAAGTTTGCCGATCATCACCGGTTGCTGGCAGCGAATTGTTTCGCCCAGACCCAGGCATTGATGCTGGGAAAGACGGGCGATGAAGTCCGCGCCGAAATGTCGGCCGCCGGCATGGATGAGGGAAAGATCAAGCAGCTTCTTCCGTTCCGGACATTTCCGGGTAACCGGCCCAGCAATACGATCCTGCTGCGCCGTCTCGATCCTTATCATCTCGGCATGTTGATCGCCCTCTATGAGCACAAGATTTTCGTGCAGGGCATCATGTGGAATGTGAATTCCTTCGATCAATGGGGTGTGGAGCTTGGCAAGCAATTGGCCGGCGACGTTCTGAGCGGGTCCGGTGCGCATCGTGATGGATCGACAGAGGGCCTGATGGCTCTCTATGATGCGCTCGGCAAATCATAATCTCGATCCAGAATTCGGGGAGACAGACTGTGTTCAAGATTGACAGCAGCTGCGCCGATTTGGCCGCAGCTTATAAGAAGAATCCGCTGGATGCCTATCCCAGCCCTGCGCTGCAGAAGGTCCTGCAACGGCTGCGCTGGGGTAATGCCCGGGGCCGTACCATCGTCGTCTGCACCATGCCTGCCCGGGAATGGCGCCTGGGCAAAATGGGCGAGCGCCGCGGTATGCCCGTCGAACTCGGCGGGCAAGCTTATAACCGCTATGAAGATGCACTTTGGGCTTGTTTTCGTGCCCGCTGGCGCGAGGTGTCCGGCGAGGATTGCCCCGTCGAATAGCCGCACCGCCCTTCGCCCAATCACATACATCCTTCTAGGCTAGAAAATGAGCAAGCTACCCAAGCGCCTTCTCGGCTATACCGACAAGGTCAGCGTTGCCCCCGGCGACAAAATCGACTTCAAAATCAGCTCTCCCCTGAGCGGCAAATACGATGCCCGGATCATACGCCTGATCTGCGGCGACGATTCCGAAGGCGGGCCGGGCCTCAAGGTCGACCCCGTTAAAACTTCGATCGACGGCAGCTATACCGCCCGCTGGCAGCCGATCCATCATGGTTCTTATGCGGTGATCGATAATGGCGGCGCTTTCGCCGCGAAAGCCATCACGCTCGATGTCATGATCTGGCCGACCCTGCCCGCGGATGGACGTGATCAGGCCTTGCTCGGCAATTTCGATGCGGCGACACAAAGCGGTTATGTGCTCTATATCGACGGCTCCGGCCATCTCAGCTTCCGGATCGGTGCGGCCGCGCCGGTTCGGCTGTCGACGACGCTGCTATCGCGCCATTGGCATCATGTCGCGGTCAGTTTCGATAGCGCTTCCGGCAAGGTCGTCATGCATCAGCACCGTCTGATGGACTATCCCCGGGTGCAGCGCTCCGATACGGTCGAAGCGACGATCTCCGGCGCAAAAACCACCGGCGGCAGCCGTTTCCTGATTGCTGCCTGGTCCGACAAGGAAAATGCCGCCGCTCATTACAACGGCAAGATCGACAGCCCGCGCGTCATTGGCGCGGCGCTTGGCGTAGCGGCGCTTGCGGCACTTCGTCCGCATGATGCCCGAAAGCTCCCGGTCATCGCCGATTGGGATTTCTCTCGCGATATGTCGGGCATCGATATCCGCGACATTTCGGGGCAGGGCCATGATGGTCGGCTGGTTAATCTGCCGACACGGGCGATGAAGGGATGGAATTGGGATGCGACCGAAATGAACTGGCGCCACAAGCCGGAACACTACGGCGCCATTCATTTCCATGACGACGATCTCTACGATTGTGGCTGGGAAACTGATTTCACCCTGACAGTGCCGGCCGGCCTCAAGAGCGGTATCTATTGCGCCGAGCTTCGCCAAAAAGGACCGGATGGAGAGATCGACGACATGATCCCCTTCTATGTCCGGCCGCCACGCGGCACCGCCAACGCACCGGTCGCCCTGCTCATTCCGACCGCCAGCTATCTCGCTTATTCCAACCATCAGATGGCATCCAGCTGGAGCTTCGATGAATTGTCGAGCGGCAAGTTTGTGACCCTCTCCGCCGGCGATCGCTATCTGGAGGAAAACCACAGTTTCGGCCTGTCGACCTATGACAGCCATAATGACGGCAGCGGCGTCTGCTATTCCTCGCGCCTGCGACCGGTGCTGAATATGCGCCCCCGGGCGGAGCTATGGCAGTTCAATGCCGATACCCATATCACCGACTGGCTGGAAGCCCGCGGCATCGCTTATGACGTCATCACCGATGACGATATGGAAGCCGAAGGCCTCGACCTGCTGAAGAACTACCGCTGCGTCGTCACCGGCACCCATCCGGAATATTATACGACGAAGATGATGCAGACAGTGCGCGACTTTACCAATGAAGGCGGACGGCTGATTTACCTCGGTGCCAACGGCTTCTATTGGCGCGTCGCCTATCATGAGACCTTGCCGGGTGTCCTGGAACACCGCCGGGCCGAAGACGGCATGCGTGGCTGGATCTCCGAGGACGGAGAATACTATATGAACTTCAGCGGCGAGCTGGGCGGACTCTGGCGCCGCAACGGCCAGCCGCCTCAAGGTCTTGTCGGCACCGGCTTCGCGGCCCAGGGCTTCGATATCTCAAGCTGGTATGATCGCACCGCGGACAGCTTCGATCCGCGCGCTGCCTTCATCTTCGAAGGTGTCGGCAAGGACGAGAAGATCGGCGATTTCGGCCTGATCGGCGGCGGCGCCGCCGGCTGGGAAATCGACCGCGCCGATGAGCTTTTGGGCACGCCGCCCCATACGCTGATCGTCGCTGTCGCCTCGGAATTCCCGTCCAGCTATCACTGGGTGAAGGAAGAGTTCAATCATACACATTCGGCCATCGACGGCGAGAATTGCCCGATGGTCCGCTGCGACATGACCTTCTTCGAAACACCGAAAGGCGGAGCGGTCTTCTCGACCAGCTCGATCTCCTGGGCCGGCAGTCTGTTCCACAACAACTATGAGAACAATGTCAGCCGCATCACCGAGAACGTGATCCGACGCTTCATCGATCCGAAGCCGCTGTAACAGCTCACATACGGGCCAACAAAAAGGCGCAGGTACCGGTGCGATACCTGCGCCTTTCTCTTTACCCCGGTCAGCCGTTCTTGCGCATCAACCGCTCGCGGATATCGGAGACGGCATTGGCATGGGCATCGAAGCCCTCGTAATCGGCCAGCGCTTTGGCCGGCTTCGCCATGATGGGATAACCTTTCGGCGTCACATAGGCGAGTGAAGTCCGCTTCAGGTAATCGAAGACCGAGAGCGGTGACGCCGTCCGGGCGGCACCGGATGTCGGCAGAATGGCATTCGGCCCCAGCACATAATTGCCCAGGGTATTCGGTGTATGGGCACCAAGCAGGATTTCTCCGGCATTGCGGATCTTGCCGAGATGCTCAAACGGCTCCTCGGCATGGATCAGCATATGTTCGGGCGCATAATCATTGACGAAATCGTAGGCCGCTTGCAGATCGCCGGTCAGCACGATGCCGCCACGCTTGCCCGACAAGACTTCGGTGCAATAGGCGACACGCGTCGCCGACATCTCCGCAAAGAATTGCGGGATCGCCGTCAAGGCCGCCTCCGCCACCGCGCGCGAATTGGTCACCAGGAAGGCGGAGGAATCCGGCCCGTGCTCGGCCTCGATCAGCAGGTCCAGCGCCGCGACACGGCCATCGGCCGTTTCGTCGGCCAAGACGATGGATTCCGACGGGCCGGCGACGAAACCTGGATCGATCAGGTCGCTGAGCAGACGCTTCGCTGCAACGCCATATGAATTGCTGGGACCGACGATCTTATGCATCTTCGGCACCGTGGCCGTGCCATAGGCGACGGCGGCGATCGCCTGGGCGCCGCCGACCAGATAGACTTCCTCGACACCGGAAATGCGCGCGGCAACCAGGGTGGCGGCATCGGCTTTGCCATCCGGGCCCGGCGGCGTCAGCATCACCAGGTGCGGCACGCCCGCAACCAGGGCGGGGATCAGCGACATCGTCACCATGCTGGGGAAAGAGCCCTTCCCGCGCGGCACATAGCAGGCGCAGGAATCGATCGCATTCCACCTTTCGCCCGTCAGCACGCCTGGCTGGATTTCTTTCATCCACATATCTTCCGGCATCTGCGCCTGGTGATAGCGTTGGATATTGTCCGCGGCGAATTCGAGCGCCTTGATCACCTCAGGCGAGACGGCTTGATAGGCGGCATCGATGTCCGCCGTGCTTACCTTGAGCGAGGCCGCAGAGAAGCTGGCTGGCGCCTTGTCGAATTGCTGGGCGAACCGCACCAGGGCGGCATCGCCTTCCTGCCGCACGGCGTCGAGGATCGGCTTCACCCGCTCCAGATAAACGGAGAGATCCTCCTCGGCGCGCACCAGCAGGGCGCTGCGCTCGGCCGGTGTCAGGCGGCTCAGTTCATGCAGGGCGATGGGGCGGGACATTGATCTACCTCAGCTCAGGTCCAATTCATTCGGCCGATCAGATAACAGCTCAGGACGTCGATTGCCAGCGCGGCCAACAACCGCACCTCAATTCCCTACCGAACTTAAGTGAATTGACTGAGGTCTGCGATCAGGTCAGTTTTCCAGCCAGATCTGCTGGTTGTCGTAAAAGGCTTCATCACAATTCGCCCCCGCGCCGCCTCGGTCCATGACAAGGAAATCGGTGCTGCGTTCCAAGGCGATCAGCGGATGGTGCCAGACACCTCTGGCGTAGTTGACACCCTGTCCGGGTACGGTGCGGAAACAGCGAAAATCCTCCCTGGCAGGCGCTTCGCCAGGGAGTGCCACAACCACGAGGAATGAGCAGGGTTGCAGCGGGACAAAAGCCTGGCTGCCGCGCGGGTGCCTTTCCATGATGCGCAGCCGCAGCGGCAGCGGCCTCGGCTCCGCGCGGACGATGCCCAGTATCGGCCGGCCACCATCGTCCAGAACATCGATCGTGGCCAGATCGTGATACCGCTCCGCCCAGCCTTGATTGATGGTGAAATGGCTCTTCGCCTCAGCCACCTGGATGACATCGCCGAAAGGCGCAAAAGCCTCTTTCGTCAATGCCTCCGTCCTCAGCCTGTGCAGTTCCATTGATCCATCCACAATGCTGCGCAATATCCTGGACAAGACTATGCACCAAGGAAAATCACGGCTGAACAGCTTTTTTCTGCCATCAGGCCCCTTAGGATATGCGGCCGTGTCAGAAATAGGCGATCAGCCGGGCTCTGCAAACGATGGCCAGCCAAAAATGATCGGCAGAAATGCGGTTACCTTCGCTCCTAGCGGCGCATCCCCATGCCAGTTCGCGAGACCCGCCACGCACCGGTATGAGCGACCGTGATATTGAGGAGGGCCAAGGCAATCAACAGCACTTTGATTTGGAAGGCGGGATTGCGCACGACATGCGCCGCATCGGCGCTGAATAACAAAAAGCCCATGCAGATCGCCAGAAGGAAACCGCCGCGTGCCATCGGCAAGATCAGCTTGGCCATCGGCCGTATCCCGACCGACTGCCCCAAACCCAGCAGCCGCAGGTCGAGCGCAATGATCGAGCCGACCAGGATGACGAAGCCGATGATATCCAGGATCTCTGCCGCCGGATACAGTGTTGGCGATGTCCGCATCAAGTGACCTAAGGTACTTTCCTGCAACGCGTGGAAGATCGGCCAAACCGCGTGTTCCTCCATCACCTTTCCTAGCGCAACTCGTAGCGTTTATCGTCCAGGATGATGTATTCGATGCGAGCCTCCTCCGGATTTGATTGATGCGGGTAACCATAGACCGTGCAGGTCTTGCCCGACGCGATCATCTCCGGTGTGATGCCGCGATTAAGCATGCGCGATGGCGGGGCCAACACAAAAGGCCAATGCTTGCCATTCGCATTCATATCGATTTCGCAATCTGGGTTCTGGAAAGAGGACGTCTCTATCTGCCCTGTCAGGGTGAAAGGGCGACTGGTGTCATAGCCGCCCCAACCATGATGCGCCGAAGTGGCTTTTTTGATAACGCCATACCGGGCAAAACGATCGCGCTGAAGGTAAGGATTCGCCGTCGTGTCATGACCATCGGGACACCTCCTCGACAGGCGTCAATCCGACACGCCTGGGGGTGCCATGACTAGCTGGTCAAGAACATCCGATAGGCCGGATTGTCCGTCTCCTCCTCATAGGGATAACCAAGCTGACCCATGCGCTCGATAAATCGCTGCCGATCATTCGCCGGCACCTGCAGACCAACCAGGACACGGCCATAATCCGCGCCGTGATTGCGATAATGGAAAAGCGTGATATTCCAGGCGGAGCCGACCCCGTCGAGAAAGCGCAATAATGCGCCAGGGCGTTCCGGAAATTCACAGCGCAGGATCACCTCGTCGCGCAAGGCGGCGGCCCGACCGCCAACCATGTAACGGACATGCAGTTTCGCCGTTTCGTTGGCGCTGATATCCAGAACGCCATAGCCGAGCTTTCTCAGTTGCTCGATCACGTCTGCCTTCTCGCTATTGGCATCCCGCAGCTTCAAGCCGACGAAGACATGCGCTTCCGCTCCGGCCGCGTAGCGGTAGTTGAATTCTGAGATAATCCGATTGCCCAAAGTATGAATGAACTCACGGTAGCTGCCTTGTCTTTCGGGAATTGTCACACCGAGCAAAATCTCGCGGGCTTCGCCCACCTCCGCCCGTTCCGCCACATGGCGCAGTCGGTCGAAATTCATATTGGCACCGCTATTGACGGCAACCAGCGTGCCGTTACGTGTCGAATGCTGCGCGGCATAGGCCTTCAGGCCGGCAAGCGAGAGCGCCCCGGCCGGTTCGGCAATAACGCGGATGTCCTCGAAGATATCTTTGACGGCGGCACAGATTTCATCAGTATTTGCGACCAACACACCATCCAGCAGATCCTTGCAAAGCCGATATGTCTCCGCACCCGCCTGACGCACCGCAACGCCATCGGCGAAGAGCCCGACGCGATCGAGCACCACGCGCTGGCCGGTTTCCAGCGCCGCTTTCATGGATGCCGCATCCACCGGCTCGACGCCGATGACCTTGGTCTCGGGCCGCAGGAATTTGACATAGGAGGCAATACCGGCGGCCAGCCCGCCGCCGCCGATCGGGACAAAGATCGCCTCGATCGGATCCGGGTATTGATGCAAAATCTCCATCCCAACGGTGCCCTGGCCGGCAATGACGTCGACGTCGTCATAGGGGTGGATGAAGGTCAGGCCCTGTTCCCGCTCCAGCCTCCGGGCATACTCATAGGCTTCGTCGAAGGTGTCCCCCTGCAGCACGACCTTGCCGCCCCAATGCCGCAC
Source organism: Dongia soli (assembly GCF_034044715.1). Lineage (NCBI taxonomy): Bacteria > Pseudomonadati > Pseudomonadota > Alphaproteobacteria > Rhodospirillales > Dongiaceae > Dongia > Dongia soli. Next base: position 140,627 of record NZ_JAXCLW010000004.1, read on the forward strand.
GGCGTCGATCTTGATCTGCGGCGTGGTGACCGGCATGACGACCGTTGCCGTCAAGCCCAGGCGCTGCGCTGACAGGGCGACGCCCTGGGCGTGGTTGCCGGCGGAGGCGCAAATGACCCCTGCCTCTCGCGCCTGCGGCGTCAGGCGGGCGATCCGGTTATAGGCCCCCCGGATCTTGAACGAGAAAATCGGCTGCAAATCCTCCCGCTTCAGCAACGCCGTGCAGCCGAGCCGATGGCTCAGGCGCGTCATGCGGTCGAGCGGCGTTTGCACCGCCACATCATAAACCCGCGCATCCAAAATCCGTCGAACGTAGTCCGTCACCTTATACCTCAATCCTAGCTTGGGATTTTCAGCCGCATCCAAGACCCGCGGCACATTGCCGTTATGGTTCAATCGTAACAGAGGGCAGCATATTAGGGAGAATTTCCTTGTACTCAAGCCGCTCCATCCGGTGTTGGACCGCTGATTCCGCCCTCACGAAGCACACGATATAGCCTGTCTCGCTCTACTTGAGGGCGAGGTCCATAAGCGGGGTTATTAGAGGATTGATGTCTCTCTTTGCCTATTCATGAAAGACGACGATGCTGTATAGGAGGGCGATCCGAAATAGGAAATCTTGCGATAGCGTGCGCCTCTATAGCATCGCCGGGCTTACTCATCACCGCGATGCATCTCAGGTTGAGGAACAACAGCTATGAACAGATTCTTGTCTATCGTTGCGTTTTCCATCTATGCCGCAACCAGCGCGCCACGTAATATCGCTCCACAACTGCTTATGACTGCAACCGCTGGGACGGTTATGCGCTGGAGGTCCGAAGCATCGCTTCGTACCCAAGCAGGTAATTGAATTACATTTTCGATCTGCCGTTGGGGGTTACGACATGACGAGAGCCCTGACCAAACGAGACAGGGGCGGTAATACGGATGCAATGACCTTGGATGGCATCGTCCGTGAAGTTCAATCCCTTCCCCGACAAGCCAATAACAATATGGTCGGCTTTATCGCCGCCAGATCCGGTGAAGGTGTATCCACCGTTGCATCGCTGTATGCACGCTCGGTGGCAGACAATCATGGACATACGGTCTTGAAGGTCCGCCTGGACGAAAGCGACACCGAACCTTCCGCGGATGATCCCACCTTACTTCAATGCGCGTTGAAGGAGGCCCGGCGCGACGATGCGATTTATGAAAGCGATCATCCGTTCATTTACGAAACGTCGCTTGCATCTATCGCGGACAGTTCGCGCAAGATCATCCAGTGCTTGTCTGACGATCATTTCTGGAACGATCTCAGATCGCAATTCGACACGATCGTCTTTGACCTACCGGCCATAGCGAGGACACGTCTTCCTCTGGCCATCGCGCCCTATCTTGATGGCGTAATTCTCGTCGTCCAGGCAGAAGCGTCGCGCGAGCCTGTTGTGCGGAATCTGATCGATGGATTGAGCCGCGCCAAGATCCTCGGTTGCGTCATGAATCGACGGCGGCATCATATCCCCAAGTTCATCTACCGTGCACTTTTTGGATGACAGTCTGCATCTGGTATCCGCATGACAATGGCCGGTGAGTTTACCGTTTACGTCATCAGCCCCGGTGGAACCCAAGCCCGTGGCGGCATGGGGCGCATGGTTCGCTACTTCGTCAATGAGATTCGGCGCAGAGAAGGCGCGCCGGACATTGTCGTCGTCGATACATATGGGCCGGGAAGTAAATTTCTTATGCCCGTCTTTTTTCTCCTCGCTCTCCTGCGGCTCTCGGCAGCCTGCATGGCCGGGAAGGCCGATATCCTTCACGCCCACGTATCAGAGCGCGGCAGCGTGTTGCGCAAATTCATCCTTTGCCTACCGGCATTGCTGCTCGGCATTCCCGTTATCATGCATATGCATGGTGCGGAATTCGTGCAGTTCTACAAGAAACTCCCAGCACCATTGAAAAACCTCGTCTGCGGCTTTCTGCGAAAATGCGACAGTGTTGTCGTCCTGGGCTCCGCATGGCAGGAATACGTCGTCAACGAGCTCAAGCTGGACCCGTCGCAGATCGTCATCCTGCATAATGCAGTTCCTGCACCCCTGGTTGGCCGGCGCGCGGAGGAACCGGAATCGCGAGAATGCCGCCTAGCCTTCGTCGGCGAAGTGGGAGAGCGGAAGGGGATTCCAGAACTGATCGAAGCGCTAGCTCAACCGCGATTCCAGGTCGCTTCATGGTCTCTGCGGATTGCCGGCAACGGCGCGGTCCGCCACTTCCAAGCAGTTGCGGAAAAAAAGGACCTAAAATCGCCGCGGGTGAATTTCCTCGGTTGGACGGACGAGCATATAACTCGGCAGCTATTGGCAGATAGCGATATTTTGATATTACCATCGCATAACGAAGGCCTGCCGATGGCGATACTCGAGGCCCTCTCCTATGGCCTTGCTGTTATCACGACGCCTGTCGGCTCTATCCTGGACGCGATCGACGACCGGCAGAACGGTCTGATTGTGCCGCCCAAAAATGCTGAAAAACTGAGCGATGCAATTTTCGAACTCATCAACGACAGCGAGCTACGTCGCCGTTTAGGCTGCAGCGCCCGAGAGAAATTCGAACGGCATTTCGAAATCGGGCCATATTGCGACCGCCTGATATCGCTTTATGGAGAGCATATGACCGGCCGTGTCAAAGCGCTCGGTCGTCAATGATATGTCGGGCCAGCCCCTTGTCATGCCAATGCATCAAATGATTTTCGGCCCCGTTGCCGGCCGCTCCAGTGAAAGGTAAAGGCGATGATCGGGGGCCAAGTCATACGTTACCTGCCGTCAACGATCATCCCTCCGCTCTCGACATTCATCGCCATCTATATTTATACCCGCTTGCTGACGCCGACCGAGGTAGGGACCTATACCTTTACCCTTACCATCACCTTCTTATGGCAAAGCGTATTCTTCAGCTGGCTACCGATCGCTGTCGTCCGCTTCTACACCGGCGATTATGCGCGCAGCGGCGAAGATGTCGTGACCGTGGCCCATCGCGGCTTTGGCCTTGCTGCCATCGCCGCCACCGTCGTTTTCCTCACCGCGAAATATCTGGGCTTCTTTGAGGATATTTGGGTAACCTGGCTGGCATTGCCACTGGCCCTCTCCCGTTCGCTTTTGAATGTGCAACTATCTTGGTTGCAGGCTCAATTCAAAATCGGGCGCTATAACCTCCTTGAGGTCGGCCAGACCATCTGCGGCATCGTCTCAGGAATCATCCTAGTCGAATTCTACGATCTCGGTGCGGAAGGGGCCCTCATCGGCATACTGATTGGCTATATCGTCGGCCTGGCGGGCAATCTGTTAAATATCTTCCGTGTCGCCATTAAATCGGTTCCCTCAGCTTCCCTGCTGCGAGAATTCTTTGCCTACGGTCTTCCGTTATCCTTGGGCTCGATCCTTGCCAGCGCCTTGGCTTCCGTGGACCGGGTCGTGATCACCAAATATCTTGGATTGTCCGAAGTCGCCGCCTATTCACTTGCCTTCGGCCTGGTCGACCGGCCGATCACATTGATTTTTTCTTCCGTGTCTATCGCCATGTTTCCCGTCGCGATGCATGCCCTTGAATCCCAGGGTCCCGCCGTTGCGCGTGGCTACCTGCGCCAGGGCTTGGGGCTGGCTTTCGCCCTGGCTATTCCGGCTTGCTTCGGCATCGCCGCGCTGGATAAGAATGTTGTCTGGGTCCTTCTGGGTGAGAATTTCCGGGAAGAAACATGGCCGCTCATAGTATGGGTCACCATCTGCTCGTTCCTGGCGGGCGTCTCATACCATACCTTCGGCCAATCCTTTCATTTCTCACGTCAGACCTGGAAAGTTCTTTTCACCATCGGCCCCGCGGCCGCGATCAATATCGTCGCCTGCATCATCTTCGTTCCCTCCTTCGGTCTGCAGGGCGCGATTGGCGCCAACCTGGTATCCATGGTCGTCCTCGTCATTGTCAGCGGAATTCTGGGCCAACGTTCATTCCGCCTCGACATTCCCTACGTCGACGCGTTGAAAGCAGCCGTTGCATCGGCACTCATGTACTTGATCCTGAAGTTGCTTCAGCTACCGCTGACGGCCTGGGGTCTCGTCACAGGCATCGTTGTTGGCGGCTTGCTCTATGGACTTCTCGCTCTTGCGCTTAACATTGCACAGGCACGGCAAATGCTCGATGCCAAGCTAATCAGCGGACGGCGACCATCATGAGTCAGCGCCAAGTTTTCATCTATCTTCCCAACCTCGCCGGCGGCGGCGCTGAACGCTTGACTTTGAATCTCCTCCCAAGATTCCGCGAGGCTGGCTACGAGCCATCCTTAGTCCTCAATACACGTAGCGGCGCATTACTGCCTTATGTTCCCGAAGATATCCGCATCATCTCCCTGAATGCCAGCCGCAGTCTGAAGGCTATCGGAAAGCTCAGCCGGTTGCTGATACGGGAACAGCCCGACATCCTCCTATCCAATCTGGGCCACAATAACATCATCGCTCTATGGTCCCGGGCCTTGTCACGGGCATCGACAAAGGTCGTTGTCTGCCAGCACAGCGTTCTCTCCCAGGAATCGCTGCACGATGGCAATTGGCAGCATCGAATCCTCCCGGCCGTGAGCACGATCTTCCTTCGGCTGGCCGATGGCATCGTTGCCGTGTCACGGGGCGTCGCCGACGATATGGCCCGCATCCTGCGCCTTCGCCGTTCCGCTATCTCGGTCATTTACAACCCGGTTCTGACCAGGGATTTCGATGCGCGCGCCAGTGCATCCTTGAATCACGCCTGGTTTGCGGAAAGAGCCATGCCCGTCGTTCTCGGCGTTGGTCGGCTCGTGCCGGAAAAAGATTTCGGCACGCTTATTAAGGCGTTCTCGCTTCTGCGGAGGTCGATGCCTTGTAAGCTCGTTTTGGTCGGCGACGGTCCCGCCCGTGCCGGTCTCACAAAGCTGTGTCAAGATCTGAGCATCGCTGCGGACGTCGATTTTGTCGGGTTTCAGGAAAATCCGCTTCCCTTTATCCAGCAGGCCGCCTTGCTCGTCATGTCCTCGACCTATGAAGGTTTCGGCAATGTCCTGGCAGAAGCGATGGGATGCGGTACGCCGGTGATCAGCACCGATTGCCCCTATGGCCCCGCCGAAATTCTTGGCGGTGGCCGCTTCGGTGCACTTGTTCCGGTGGGCGACGCCGAGCGAATGGCGCAGGCAATGCAGGACGCCCTGGCGAATCCCCTGCCCGCGGATATTTTGAAAAACCAAGCCGCGCAGTTCCGGGACGATCGCGTGTCGTCCGAATATGTGGCGCTATTTGACCGTCTGCTGCAGCAGAGGAGTTGATCGGCTTCTCGCCGGTCCTTCGCAACGACCTAGAAACTCCACCAGCATCCCGAAGAACTCTTCCTTGGCTGAACTTGCCGTCAGGACATGATCCGTGCCGGTCATGATGACAAGGTTGACGTTCCGAAAGCGCTTCAGTTTCCTACCGTCACGTCCAAGATGCACCGACAAGCCATCCAGCCCTCCGTCATTGTGGCTGTAGATGAGTAAAAGCTGCGTTTTCCTAGATTGGAGCAGCTTGAACCAGCGACGGACCTTCGCGGTATCATTCTCCGTCTTCGACAGGGGACCGAGGATTAAGCCCAGCTCCGCGTTTAGCTTCTGCCATCCACGATGCATAATGGTTCCGGTCACGCCGCGCACATTTAAATCACCTTTGAAGAACCGTTTCCAGGTTCCCCAATCGGTCATCTTCTTGAAGTAATAGCGCGTGGCATGATGTTCCTCGCGGAGCGTTATCTGCAGACTATCACCAATGTGACGCACGAAGTTTGGCGGATTGACCGGAACAGCACCAACAACGCGGGCATCTTGTACCGCACCGTGGAAGGACAAATATGCCCCCGCGGAAATTCCGGTGATCACAACCTGATTGATCCCCTGGCTCTCCAGCCAGTCGATCGCAGCGCTGATATCGCGCACGGAATCTCCGTCAAATAGTACGTTTTCCCCACGCCCGGGCCGGGGCGGGCTGTCGCCTAGTCCAGCGATATCCACCCGAACCGTGATATATCCTAAAGCGGCCAACCGCCGCGTGAAAATCACGGAACGTCGTCCAGCACCGATTTGGTGGTTGGACCCGGTGGTGACGAAGATGACCGCAAGAGGGCGAGCAGGCTGCTTAGAGGGTGCGCAATGTATCGCAAAAAGCCGACTGTCCTGGCCAAAAAAAATCGGGCGCTCCACCCAATCTTCCTCTGCCAGCGCCACCTCGGGGAAGGACGCTGGTACCACTGACGTCCCCAGCAGATCTTTCGAAAGCCAGTTCTTCAGAAAAAGAAATGCTTGCTCAGGTTTCTTTGCGAAGACGGCATCGACCATCATCTCGGCATAAGCCGGGAACGCCGCGGCTTCGGCATGCGAGCCACATTGCTGGAATTTTTCGACAAGGAAATCATCGGCGGGATTCTCGGGACCTTTCATAACCAGAACCCGCTTCGGCGGTTTACTTATTTTCTGCGTGATATCAAGCGCACTGATTTCGCCCGCAAGCTTTGGCGTCATGATGAAACCGGCAAGATTTATGTTTGGATCCTCGCTGGTCCGCTCGCTTCCCGCCGCTGACGCCAAAAAGCTCATGCGCGCTAAAGTTTTAACCTCCCGGACATAAGCCCTGCCCGAATGCACTGGGGCTAGCAAAGCCATTGCAACGACGTCATCCAAGGCTTCGACTGCCCGCGTCGCCAGCAGCCCCCCCAGACGCAGTCCGACCAGGGCCACGCGTTCCACTTTGGTCAAGGCACGTAGTTGATGCACGGCCTCTCGGATGTTCTCGATCCAGATTTCCGTTCGCTCAGATTCGGGAGCGGTTCCCACGGAATTGCCGGTTCCATAATAGTCGAACCGCAAAGTCGGCATGCCGGCCGCCGCCAGATCCTCCGCGAGATTGCGCAGGATGCGATGGACGCATAACTCCTCGTAGCCATGAGGATTACAAATCACGACACCGAGTCCGCCGGTCGACGGATGTAGCCATCCGAAGCAGTTCGAAAAGGTGATAGGCGTCATCATGGGGGACAACCTCAGATTAGAGGCGCGACCATCACAATGGCGATAAGTCAGCTCCAAAGGATTTCACGCACCGATTTGGGCCATGCTTGCACATTAAAACCGTGATGCCGGAACAGTGAGAGCGCGACGCGTTCCATGCCGAAGGCGACACAGGCCGTATGCGCCGTCTCTCCGTCTTCCTGCTTCAGTTTCCAAAGTCCCCCAAGGTGGTCCTGATGATAGTTAAAGCTGAGGCAGGCCGTAGGCCGATCCTCTCTTACGACCGGAATGAGCAATTCAAACTTCAATTCTTGTTCGCGCTGATTATTAGCCAGCATCTTGCCAGTGCGACCAAAGAATGGATCATTGGCGATATCCAGCTTCATCGGAACCCCTAGCTTGCGCATAAGATTCTGGCCTTTTTCCAGCCATGAGGCACGGAATTCCAGTACCTGTTCGGGGGTGCCGATACGGACATATTCGCGCATCCGAAAAGACTGCATTCTTGTCGGATCGCGCGAAGGCTCGTGACGGAAACAATAGGACATAACGTCGAATAACAAGCCTTCAGGCGGCACGGCGCCTCTTTTTGCTGCGATCGGATATATCGGATAGCAAGCGGCCGGCGTCAGGACGATTTCCGTCTGCTTCTGGTGTTTTGCCCAATCCCCCTTGCTTTCGATCAGGTCCAGCATGTCGTGATGGTCATGCTCATCGCCCATGAAGCAATGAACCGTGCCAGCAAGCTGTGGAAACCCTTTCATATAACCGCTACGCTCAAACTCTTCGCGGCTCATCTGGGGTGGAAAGCGCACGACCTCCGCACCGCCATCGCTGCCATAGGCGGTAATCAGCGCATCAAATCGGGCGATTACGTCCTCAAAGACGGCGCTTCTGGCATAGACGCCGTCTACGCCTGTTTCCATCAGCAGTCCGTGCGCGACCAATTGGTCTATATAGCTTAATGACTGTTCCATCGCCTTACCCCATCAATCCTTTTGCCGGCCTATGTCCGAGGATCATCTCAGACATGTTTCCCATAATTCGGTCGTTGTTGATCATGAGCGGTGCTGAAAGGGCATCTCGCATATGTCTGCCGACACTGAAGGCTGTGTCGTTCTTATATCCATGGATGCCGCAGATCATGAGAGCATGATTGACAATCTGGATGACTGATTGAGATGCAGAAATCTTGATGTTGTTCATGGCAACGCCGAAACCGAAAGACATCAGTTTTGCTTCATCTTCCTGCGCTGCGATACAGTCACTCAATCCTAGGAGAAGGTTTGCTTTCATCATTTGAAGCAAATTTGTCGCTTCGACCAGCCGCATTGTCCCTGGAGACGTGCCATTTCGATTTTTTTGCGCCTCCGAACGTACATAAGACCTTGCTCTGGCAACTGCATCTGTCGCAATTCCCAACCACACACAAGCCCATAGAAGATGTGAGGTCGAAAGCATTGACTGCGCCGCGATTTCCGCAAATGGCCTCGGAAGGATCTGTTCTATCGGCCCCTTCGCTGTCAGCTTGAAACCATCGCTGCAGGTACCTCGCATCCCTAAGGTATTCCACTGGGCCGTGCGCTCGAGGCCGTATTGCCCCTTCAATAACGCCACCATTACCTGGTCGGTCGTTGCCGCCTCCGGACAGCGCCGTGCAGTCACCATAATGCCGTCAGCCTGCGCGCCATATGAAATTACCGTTGCATCCTTCTCGAGCGTAAAATTCGTGCCGTCGGATTTGATGGCACAAATGCTATTCCGCAATGCACCGCCAATACCGGCCTCTGAAGTGGCGGAGGCCAGGAGCAACTGATCCGCCGCAACCCGCATCATGAATAAGCATGGCCAGCTTTCGAGTCCCTCATATTCAAGCATGCTGGCGGTCATGATGTAATGCATTGCGAGGATCATGGCACTGGACGAACAGTATTGCGCCAATATCCAGCAAACCTCTGCCACTTCCAGCAAGCTGCCACCGCCACCTCCAAGCGACCTTGGAATAAGGAGGCTCAACAGCTCTTGTTCTTTTAATGCGTCAATCGTTTCTTTGGGAAAACGCGCATCTCTGTCCACTTCATCAGCATATTTCGCAGCGATCTTGATGCCAATGTCCCGAGCACGATCAGACGCCGATACCATCAGCTACCTTCATCGATAAAAGCTCCGTCACGACGTTTCTGATTGACGCGATGCTTTCGAAAGTTTGTCGCGTCAGTAAGTGGTCGGGGAATTCAATGTCGAAGGCGTTCTCGATCGATAGCATCAGCCGCACGGTCGAGAAGGATGAGAGTCCGACACTGAAGAGATCCGTATCGTCGTTGAGAGAAGCGACATCGACAGACAGCTTCGCATGCTCTTGCAGCAGAGAGCGTAATTGCTGATCCATTCGCTAATGCCCCCCCCTTGCTGAGGTCTCGTGTTCTCAGCAGATTTATTGGAGATGAAGCCATCTCCCTTTTCGACATTTGTACTCTAACCTTCGCGCTTTGCACAGTAGGACAAGTAAGACGGGACATCAAAAATCATTGGAACAAATCGTGGCGTTATTTATTTATCGCGCGCGCAAAGTAATTACGCGAGATTTTCATTCCTAAAGACCGTTAACAGCGTGCGACCGTTTTCTCACTATGGTTGTGTCGAGGAATTTTGCCCGCACATTCCTGAAAATCGTGATGGCTGCTCTGTGCGGGAATTGATGAACGCCGGTATTGCATATACATTTTCAACAGCGACTGGGATCGCTGCAGAGTTCTGGGGGCTAGTAAATGTTTACCTTGGGGTCTCGGATCGGCTTTCCGGCTGTATGCCAGCGTGCGGCCTTTCCATTTCATTTCTCGAAAACAGAAATCAACGCGGATCGAGAAAAGGGAGTCTCAAAGACGTCTCTCTTTCTCTGCGTCCTCGCCGGAAGCATATCTATCTCGCTAACCCATGCCGGCAAAGCATACGCGCAACAGAATACCGTTCTTGCACCTGAATTCGTTCCCGGTGAGACGATCATGGATCGCTTCAACCGGTTGCATCAGCCTGAAGGCTTTGAATTCGGACCTTTCAAGATCAATCCTCGCCTTGACGTCGGCTTGGGGTATGACACCAACATCTTCGATAGCGATCATCATGTACGCGACGACGGCTTTGTTACGACGACAGCCGGCGCATCCGCAGTCGCATCCAACGAGAACTATTTCGCAGCCCTGGACGGATCGATATCGCGGGCAACTTATTTTTCCGATGCAAGCAATGACGCTTGGTATGGCGCCCTCTCCGCCAATGGTTGGAAAAATGTGGGTACGAATTTTCACCTGACTGGAAATGCCTATGTCGCACGCGAAATAGAAGCGCGGGACGACCCCCAGACGACAGGCGAAACCGAGCCGGTTGAATACTGGCACTATCAGACTGGTCTGGGGTTCGAGACTTTGAACGCCATCATCACGACCAGCGCGGGGATCGGTTATGACCGTCGTGACTACGATAACGTTTCAGGAGAATCCGGCACCATTGATCTTAGCGAACGGAATATTAATGAAATCGATGGCACGACGCGCTTCACCTATCACATCGCCGACGACCGTAGCATCTATCTCAACCTCCTCGGCAATATCCGCCTTCCAGATGACAAATTCGATACCAATGACATTCAGCGCAAGTCATCCGGCATCCTGGCTACGATCGGCTCGAATTATACAATCAACTCCGCAATTACATTGACCGGCGCGATTGGATATCAGGGGCAATATTACGTTGATTCAGAGGTGCATAACGCCAATGGCCCCTATGCGAGTGTGAGCGCGAACTGGCTGCTCGGCGAATTCACGCAGGTGCTCGCCTCTTTCGAGCACGGCTACTACGAAAGCTTCGATGTCCAAAGCCCCGGCTACTGGCAGAATATCGGCAGTATCGGTGTGACCCAGGAGTTGCGGCGCGACCTCGTCTTCATCGCGACGGCGACGGTGGCGGATCGTGATTTCATCGACAGTAGCCGGCGCGAGACCGTCTATGCGCTCAACGCCAACGTTAAGTGGAGTGTCGCAACCGGCATTGTCATTTCCTTGGAAAATACCTTCGAAGTGCAGGAGGCACGCAGCAATGGGACGGATTTCACCAGCAATCTTACGCTGCTTCATATCACGAAAACTTTTTAACCTAAGCTTCTCGTCGTTTCTTCTGGCGGTCATGCTGACCTGCCTCGCAGGCTGTACATCAGCGCCACCGATCCAGACCGGCGCCACTAACGGCTATCACCTCGGGGCCGGGGATAGGGTTCAAATCGAAGTCTATAATGACCGAGAGATGTCGGGCCAGTTCGAAGTCGATGCTGGCGGCCAGGTCTCTATCCCGTTGATTGGAGGTGTCCAACTTGGTGGGCTCACTCTGCGCGAGGCTGAGCAGGCAATCGCCGATAAGCTGAAGTCAGAGAAAATCGTCAACGATCCTAATGTCAGCGTGAATATCAGCCAGTATCGGCCAATTTACGTGACTGGTGAAGTTCAGCGCTCAGGTCAGTTTCCGTTTGCCAGCGGCATGACCGTCCTCACCGGCGTTGCCCTGGCGAACGGCTATACACCACGTGCGGATCCGGATCGCATCGAAATTACACGCGCACCGGACACCAAACCTAAGGCTGCGACTGAATCCACAACCCTGGAGCCGGGCGATGTTGTCAAAGTTTTGCAACGTTGGTTCTGATTGGGAGCCCTCACGGGAATGCCCCTTCGAGCGAGCCTGCGCCGATGTTATAATGGACTTCTGTCGGGCAAAGGTCGCGAACAGGACAAGATCGCGGATATATGAGGTTCATGCCGATGAGTAGCGATCAAAATCGAAGCTTGACAGAATATGTTCGTGCCCCCGCCCGCTATGTCATCCCCGCGGAGCTCGATACGCGGGAGCCGGCATTCGAACAGCAGCCTTTCGCACTGCGCGATATGCTGATTTTTCTGTTCAAAGACTGGAAGAGAATCTCCATTGCCTTCCTTATCCCGGTAATTGCTGCGATCGGCATTGCATTTGCCATCTCGCCAAAATTCGAAGCAAAATCGGTCCTGCTGGTGCGGATCGGCTCCGAATACTCGCTCCGATCGGACACTGGCGAGGCGATCCTGTCCGGCGTCGATCTCAATAAGGACGAGATTCTGAAGTCGGAAGTTGAGATTCTGCTGAGCTCGGCCGTTCTGGAAAACGCCATCGATGCGACGGGGATTTATCGACTGTTTCCAGACCTCGCCAAGCAGGCCGACCAGAAAAAGGCCAAGGCGCTAGCCATCACAGAGCTCGGTGCGGCGCTGGATGTCGTTCCGGTGAAGGCATCAAACATCATCACCCTCAGCATCAAGCACCCCGATGCAAGTGTGGCGCGCGACATCGTCAATAATGTCATCGCTGCTTATCTGGCAAAACGAACGACCATTTTCGCCGATCCTCGCGCCGGTATACTGGGCCAGCAATTCGTCGATGCGAAGGCGAAGCTGGAGGACGTGACCAACGAAATCGACCGGTTGAAGCGGGAAAACAACATTTCCGATATCGCCCAAGAACGTAGTCTGCTTCTGCAGCAGCGATCGGCACTGGACAGTGCGCTAAAACAAGTCGTGACACAACTTCCTGAGCTGCAGAACCGGTTGGATTCCTTGAGGAAAAGCGGAGCGTCCACGAAACCACAGGTCGAACTCTATGCCGAAACGAGCAGGCCGCAGGCTACTGACATGGCGAACCAGGAATTGACCCGGCTGCAAATCGCGGAGAGCGATCTGACCAAGCAATATGGTCCCAATCATCCCAAGGTCAAACAAATCCGCGAACAGCTGCGGGATGTCGAACGAATTGTCGGACAGCAACGGCAATCGGTTTCCAGTGCAGTCCGGATAGGCCGCAATCCCGCAAAGGACCTGCTGGATGCGCAGACGATCACCGCTAGCGCCGAATTGGCGGCTGCAACGGCCAGCGAGGATGTGTTGCAGCACCAGATCGATGAGGTCGATCAAAAACTGACGAAACTGAGCACCGTGGCCTACCAACTGGATCAGTTGACGCTGCGTCAATCGGTGTTGGAAGCGACTTACCGGTCCTTCGCGCAAAAAACCGATGAAGCGCGAGCCCTCGACCAGCTCGACCAGAAGCATGCTGAGAATGTTCGGGTCGTGGAAGAGGCGCGGCTGCCCGTAAAGCCGACCGGATATCGCGTGGCCATCGCGCTGGTCGGCGGTATGGTTGGCGTCTTTTTCGCTGCCGTCGTGGCGCTCCTCTCCATCATGCTGCGCGATACCTTCGTCACACCGCAGCAGATCGAAAAGGCGTTTGGTCTACCCGTATTGGCGGCGCTGCCGGATATGCGGGTGCCCCGGGTAGGACATCCTTGACCGCCGGCTTGCTCTCTCGGCGGGCTTGTCGCGGCCATGGCGCCGCGTCCCGGCGATCATGGCTCTATGCGATTGCCGTCTTCTTCATCGCGTGTGCCATCTTCGAACCGTCAACAGCCCAAGCGCAAACTGGCAATATGACCGGCCCGGTCTTGCAACGCGGGGTCAATCTCAGCAATTGGTTCCAGTTGGACGGCATCCAATCGATCAGCGAGTCGGATTTTCAACAGATCTATCAAGCGGGTTTCGACCATGTCCGAATCCCCGTGGACCCCGCCTTTTTCGGGTGGGGTCCCGGCGGTAACCAGGATGCAGCCGAGCAGAAGATCATCGCCACGCTGAGCTATCTCTCATCTCTGGCGGCAACGCATAAATTGGCCCTGATCATCGACATTCATCCGTCACTGGCGCTGGCGGAGCAGATCGAAACCGATGACGAAGCGGCAAATGCATTCGTCTCCCTCTGGTCGAAAATGGCGGCCGGCCTAAGGCTGACTTCGCCGGACAATGTCGCCTTGGAAATCTGGAACGAGCCACCCTATTACAGTGGCGATTCGTCTCGCTGGCCTAAGCTCGCAGCGAGGATCGTTGCCAGCATTCGCGCCTCTCTGCCGCAGCATCTCCTTATTGTCGGCGGCCGGTTCAGCAATGGCATTGACGGCCTTCTAGAATTCCGTCCCTTGCCGGATCCCAACATTCTATATGTGTTCCATTTTTATGACCCCTTCATTGTCACGCATCAAGGAGCCTCGTGGTGGCGCGACAAGAACGACACTGCGATCGGCTTCATGCAGAACGTGCCTTATCCGGCGTCGTTAGGTGCCCTTTCGCAGATCCAGCTGATCAATGGCGCAAATCGAGCGGTGGCAATGCAGGAAATAGCCGCCTATTCGGTAAGCGGGTGGAACCGCGGCAAGATAGCCGGCGAAATTGAAAAAGCCGCCGATTGGGCGCGGCACTTCCGCGTTAAGCTAATTTGCACTGAATTCGGTGTTTTGAAAGAGACAACCAGTCCGGCACCACGATTGAACTGGCTCAGGGATATGCGGGAGGAACTGGAAAGACACGGCATCGGCTGGTCGGTCTTCGATCTGGTCGACAGTTTCGGAATCGCCACTAGGCAAGGAGATAATCTGGAGATTTCACCTGATATGCGTCGGGCATTAGGCTTGCCCCTGTCGCGACCGGCATCCGGCCAACCTTAAGCGGAAGGTGAACAGGTGCAGACCGCAATACGTGGATATACGCTGGCTGAGCCTGAATGGACAAGCCCTGTTCAGAATGTCGCCGTAAAGGAGAGTGTCGGCCTGCGCATTAGCTTTCTCTTGGCCGCGCTTGGGCTTTTCCTTTACCTCACGGTATCAGATCCGCTTTTGGCGATGCTGGGAATTCCTTATACTGCTCCCTCTGGAAGCTTCATTTATAAGCTCCATCCCGCCACGTATCTCTGTCTGCTTGCCCTTCCAATCGCTTTCTTTTTCAGCAGCCGTTCGTGGCGGACCCGACATCGTCTCCGCCAGAATGTCAGCTATTGCCTGTATGGTCTCGTGATCGTCATGCTGATGGTCTATACGACCTACCGCTACGGCACATCCGGCAGTGCATTCCTGATCGATACGCTCCTGATGCCTGCCGTGATCGGCTTGACGTTGAATTTTTATCCGGACAAGTGGCGAGCATTTCTGTTCAAGATGATCTTGGTCATCTGCTGCGTGAATGCACTTCTCGGGATCGTCGAAGCAATGACGCAATGGCGCTTGGAGGAATACAGCGTCGCCGGCGGAACCTTGATCATCGAGAATGAATTCCGGGCGACCGCCCTCATGGGACATCCTCTGACCAATGCTATGGTGATGAGCCTGGCGACATTCGGCATGCTCGTGTGGTGCCGGCATTGGATGTCGAGAATTCTGGTTGCCTTCCTTGCGCTCATCACGCTTCTCGCTTTTGGTGGCCGCACGGCTTTTTTGCTGACCAGCCTTCTGCTCTCGCTTTGCGCGGCTTATGCCATCATACAGTCAGCCAGAAAGGGACGGATACGCGCTTGGCATTTACTCGTCTGCCTGATCACCTTTGGGTTGCTCTGCGCAATTCTCGGGGGCGCCATCCTCTATCTCGATCTAGGCGCACGCATTTTTGAAGGTTTAGTCTGGGACGAAAGCGCCGATATACGCCGGCGGAGCATGATGGCCTTCGACTTTTTGTCGATCGAACAGCTTCTTCTTGGCGTCTCGCCCGGGGAAATTGCAGAGATCATCCTCCGGATCAATATTCGGAATCCGATCGAAATTATCGAGAATACCTGGATCGTCCTTACCCTGCAGTTCGGTGTTATCAGCTTGGTGATGCTCATCGCCAGCTATGGCTTCCTACTCCTGCAGCTCGCCCGGAAAGCGCCACCCCTGATGAAAGTCGGGCTTCTTTCCTTCCTCATCCTCACATCGTCCAACAATGCCTTGTCGGTGAAAACCATGGTTCTGGTCTTTACCGTCAGCGTTGTCATGACGTCAGAAAGCTTTGTCCAACTTCACGACAGACGCCGCATCAGATATCGATCACGGCGCTAGTATGCATTCTCCGTTCGCGCCACGACCACTATCGTCAGCATCAGAATTTTCAAATCAAACAGAATTGACCAATTGTCGATGTAATAGATGTCGTGCTCGATACGAGCGCGGAGAATCTCTGGATCGTTGACCGCACCGCGCAAACCGCAAACCTGCGCCCAACCGGTAATGCCTGGCTTCACGCGATGCCGCTCGGCATATTCCTTGCTGATTTCCTGGCAGAGGCTGTCTTTCACCCGCATCCCCACCGCATGTGGCCGGGGGCCCACCAAGGACATGTTCCCGCACAGAACATTGAAGAGCTGGGGCAGCTCATCGATGCTCGTCAGACGCAACCATTTGCCGACCCGCGTAACCCGTGGATCGTCCCGTTTGGTCTGTTCCCGCGCTTCGAAATCCGAGGCTGCGACATGCATTGTGCGGAACTTGAGTATTTCGATCTTCTCGTTCGACAATCCCAGCCGGGGCTGCCGAAAGAAGATCGGGCCGGGACTATCCAGGCGTATCGCAATCGCCGTCGCCAGCATGATCGGCGAGAACAGCAACAGGATGAGCGCCGAGAAAATCAGATCCATGCATCGCTTCGCAAGTCGGCCCGAGAGCGACATCGGCCGATGTATCACATCCAGGAAGAGCGGAGCCCGTCGAGCATAGCTGCGCGTCTCAGGTTCGATGCTCATGATATCCGGAACAAGCGCGATATCGATCGGCACCGTCTTGAGGCGGCGCAGGATATCCAATATACGCCGCTCGGCATTCAGCGGCAGGGCAATCAGAACCTTATCGACGTGATTGGTCTTGACGAAATCGACCAGATCGGACACGCCACCCTGGACATTCAAATCCCGGATACGAGATGGGACGCGCCCGATGCGGTCATCGAAGATGCCGATGAGCTTTATCTGATCCTGATATCGGCCCTTCAGGAGCTGAACCAGCCGATACCCGATATCCCCCGCACCGATTACCGCAACCGTCGTGGAAAGCTGCCCCTTGGCGATCAGGCTATGCAGATAGATCCGCGATCCCGTCCGCTGTACGGCCGTTACCCAGGTGGGAACCCCGACCAGGCCAACCATAAGCGTCGTCTTGTCGATCGCACCGTTTGCCGGAATCGTAACGCCGATCAGCAGGAACTCGAGGATGAAGGCGATGATGACGGCGACGGCAGCGATCAGCGTCGGAACGATAACGAAATTGAAAAGAGTGACGCTGTCGGTGGTTATCCTTTCATAGCTCTTGGCCAGGCTATGAAGAACAATGAAGACGAGAAAGGCGATTGCCGGAAAATGTTCGAGCGAGGTGCGCTGTAATTGGTCCACCTCTGCATGTCTCAAGATGACGAAGCTGAGGGCCGTCGTCACCGAAGAGAAGATGAGAACATCGCCAACTGCCAGCAGCAATGTAAGAAACTGGCCGCCACCAAACCGGCCGAGGCTTTTTCCGATCGATGGTCTTGGCGCGACCTTCGGTAAGACGGAATCGGTCGATAAACGTCGCATTGTGCCCCCCTTGGGCGCTTATAACAGCGATTTATTTGGCACAAACTTCTCCTTGCCCCCCAGGCATCGGCAAAGTCTGTTTCCATGAATTCAATGCATCTCCCGGATGTCCCCCGGATGCGATGCAAGTCATTTCGACCGCTCACTGCGTTAAACCACGATGTTGTCTCGGTCCAACGCAATAACAACGCACGACGAAGATCAGTCAATGGATCGTAATGTCGACGTCCTTCATGATCCGCTCCAATTCGCGGCGTAGGTCATTCAACCTTTGAGGACTATTCGCCTCTACGCGTGCGACGAGGACGGCTTGCGTGTTGGAGGCTCGAAGAAGCCACCAGCCGTCGTCACGTCGAACGCGAATGCCGTCTATGTCGCATATGTCTGCACCATCCCCTTCAAGAGACGAGCGGACCTGATGGATTACGGCGAACTTCCTATCATCGGCGCACGGAAACCGAAGCTCCGGCGTGTTGTAAGTTGCTGGCAAGCGATCCACTCGTTGCGCGAGTCCTTCTTTCATGCGGGCGACGACCCCAAGAAAGCGCACTGCAGCATATAATCCATCATCGAAGCCGCCCCACCGGTCAGCAAAGAAAAGATGCCCGCTCATCTCGCCTGCCAAGGGTGCACCGGTCTCAGCCATCTTCGTCTTGATAAGCGAATGTCCCGTCTTCCACATCAG
The DNA here is from genome assembly GCF_034044715.1 of Dongia soli. Taxonomy (NCBI): domain Bacteria; kingdom Pseudomonadati; phylum Pseudomonadota; class Alphaproteobacteria; order Rhodospirillales; family Dongiaceae; genus Dongia; species Dongia soli. The sequence goes on from NZ_JAXCLW010000004.1 coordinate 158,767, forward strand.
CGGACATCCGCCCAGTCGCTTGATTTCATCAAACAGCGTCTGGCTCGACTTCACATCTGCGATAATGGTCGCCCCAGGATGCGATTTCAGCACATCCTCTGCCAGTATCTGCAGGATTTGGTCGCCCCACAGAATACGGCCCTGCGCATCGACCACGCCGAGGCGGTCTCCGTCACCGTCGAAAGCGAGGCCGACATCCGCCTTCTCGCGCCGCACGGTTTCGATGAGGTCGTGGAGGGTTTCCGGCAATGTGGGGTCTGGATGATGATTTGGAAAATTTCCGTCTATATCGGCATAGAGGGGAATATGACGACCGGGGAGTTGCGCGATCAACCGCGACATCGCTTCCCCCGCAGCGCCATTCCCAGTATCCCACACCACCGTCAGTTCAGTGGCACCGCCATCCCATCCGGCACTCAATGCGGCAACATATTGATCAAGCACCGGCCGGTCTGAGATCTGCCCTTTGCCTACCGTCGTCTTGCTCTCCGGCAAGGTCGTCGCTATCTCGCCCAGGTGAGTGATCATCTTGCCATAGAGCGGCTTGCCACCGAGCATCATCTTGAAACCATTGTGATCCGGCGGGTTGTGCGAGCCGGTCACAATAACAGCAACCGCAGCTTCGAACTTCTTCTGTGCCCAATACAACATCGGCGTCGGGCCCAGGCCTATCCGGATGACGGAAAGCCCGCCTTCCACCAGGCCCCTTATCAGTTCCGCTTCAAGGGCGGGACTGGACAAGCGACCGTCCCGGCCCACAACCGCGGTGGTACCGGCCTTCTGTTCCTCGGCCAATACAGCGAGGCATCGCCCAAGCGCATAGGCATCTGCGGGGAACAACGTCTCGTTCACGATGCCGCGTATATCGTATTCCCGCAGTAATGTGCGATGGAACCGGTGCTGTATCATGGTGCTGATCATCTCGGTAGCCTTGCCTCCGGCAAGTTTCCGTTGAACCTGATATCGTCGGCGATAGCGATGAAGAACGGCCAAGAATCGACGAAATAACGCCGAAATAGACGACGGGGCTCTTGCAACACACGCCACAGCCACTCCATGCCGCATTTACGGAAGACTAGCGGCGCACGCTTGGTGACCCCGGCAAAGAACTCGAGGCCAGCCCCGAACGCAAAGGCGTACAGATCGCCCAGCATCGCCCTGTTCTGGTCGATCCAGATTTCCGATTTAGGGATGCCAAGCCCGAAAAACAGATGCGTCGTGCCATGCTGCCTGATTTTTTCGGCGAGGCTTGCGCTATAACCGGCATCTCTGTCGAAGCCAAAAGGCGGCACGACCGCAGCAATCTGTTCAGCAGTAAATCCTCGCCCTACCAACCAGGCCGTCAAGCGATCCGCGGTTTGTTGCTGAGCGGCCACGAAAAAGGGCCGGTGCATGTCGGGTGAAAGCGTACGGAGAATATCGGGAAAAAGATCTGCGCCCGTTATTCGTTCGGGGACAGCCGCGCCGCGGCAGCGCGCGTAGAGATAGACGGGTGCCCCGTCGATGGTTACTTTCCAGGCGCGGGCATAAGCCTCGCGAAATCGCGAATTTTTCCGTAGGGTCACCACGTGATACAGGTTCGTGGTAACAAGGAGCTTCGCGCCACTGCTTCGTTCAATTTTCCCCTGACATATTTCCCGCACGATTTCGTCGTTCGTTGCCAGACTGAAGCGGATACCGAAGACCGGCCGACTGACACCAGCACTCATCAGGTCCCCCACTTACCATTCCCAGCTCTTTGCCATTTACATCTACCCAGATGCCCGACAACGCAGGCTTGACTTACTATCCTTGCGTTCATCCCTCTCGCGCAAGGACTTCCTGCGATTAACGTGCATTCATCGCCAAAATGAAATCTCGCTGAGAACAGCTTCCCCGTTCTCAAGGAAGAAAAGTGATTGCGCTGGGAATGGTTTTCCAGAACGAGCTTCTGGTCTTACCTCGTTGCAACGTATGCGTTCTTCGTTTGCTTCATTCTAGAAGTTCTTTCAAAGTCGCTATAAGCTTTCGACATAGGGGCATCGTTTGACGGGGGCAAAGCGTGGCTGAGCAATTTCCTCCAATCGTGCCGGTCGTTCTGTCCGGCGGCATCGGCAGTCGTCTCTGGCCATTATCTCGCGCACATTATCCAAAACAGTTTCTGCCTTTGGCCAGTGAGCAGCCCATGCTGGCTGACGCAGTCACGCGCGTACACGGCGCAGAATTCTCCGCACCGATCGTTGTCTGTTCCCATGAACATCGCTTCATGGTCGCCGAAGCGTTGCGCAAGACTGGCGTAACAGCCGGACGACTTGTCCTCGAACCTGCCGGGCGAAGCACGGCACCCGCGGCAGCCGTCGGCGCGTTGATCGCCCAGGCAGAAAACTCTGATGCGGTGATCCTGATCATGCCGTCGGATCATTTAATTGCCGACAAAGCGGCGTTTCGCGATGCGGTTCTTTCCGGGCTGGAAGCAGCCATTGACAATGCCATCGTTACCTTCGGTGTCATTCCAAACCGCGCCGAAACAGGCTATGGCTATATTCAGCGGGGACGGCGCATCAACAATCACCGCAGCGTGCATATCGTCGACCGCTTCGTCGAAAAACCGGATCGGGCCACGGCCGAAAGGTTTGTCTCCTCGGGTGAATTTCTCTGGAATAGCGGTATTTTTCTTTGTTCAGCACGGAGTTTCCTCGCTGAACTGGCAACATTCGAGCCGGATGCGCTGGCAGCGGCACAAGCCGCTCTCGATCATGCGAAGCCCGACCTCGACTTCATCAGACTGGATGCGGAGAGCTTTGCGGCGGCGCCATCAATCTCGGTCGACAAAGCCGTGATGGAGCGTACCAGGCGAGCCGTCGTCGTCCCCATGTCGATCGGATGGAATGATGTAGGGTCCTGGAACGCGCTTTGGGAAATCTCACAGCACGACCCGGAGGGCAATACTCTGATGGGCGATGTGATCGCCTTGGACACGAGGGAAAGTTATATCCGCTCGGAAGGCGGCCCACTTGTCGTCTCGCTCGGACTCGACAACGCCCTCGTCGTTGCGACGGACGATGCGGTCCTCGTGACAACTCAGGCCCATGCCCAATCTGTCGGCCAAATCGTGGACCGGCTGAAGACCCTAGACCGGCCGGAGCGGCTTCAACGCAGCACGGTTTATCGTCCCTGGGGAACCTTTCGGGTGATCGATCACGGGCACCGCTTCCAGGTGAAGCAGATACGCGTTGAGCCCGGGGCTCGCCTTTCCTTGCAATACCATTTTCATCGGGCAGAACATTGGGTGGTGGTCGAAGGCACCGCACGTGTTGTCTGCGGCGATCGCAGCTTCCTGTTGCGAGAGAACGAATCCACTTTCATCTCCGCTGGCACACCACACCGGTTGGAAAACCCGGGCCGCGTGCCATTGACCTTGGTGGAGGTTCAATCCGGGAGCTATCTCGGCGAGGACGACATCGTCCGATTGGATGACACCTATGGTCGCGCAGATGCAATGCCTAAAGAATAGGTAGAGCATATCACCGGCATCCGACGATGCGTCCAGGTCGAGGACGAAACGTCTAGGCGCACCCGAGAAATAGCACTCATGTCACGTCGAGCGTTTGTGAATCGACAAACTTTTCTCGATGGCTGATCTTCTCCAAACGACCTCGCATGATGCTGGACAGCGGGATCAAGAAAAAATTTCTTTATGCAGGAGTCTTCCCGATCCTGCGGGCCGCTCTCAACACCAAACGTAATCTGCGCCTGATGGAAAGAACGACCGACATGACGGAAATGTTGTGGCAGCCGACAGCAGCTCAGATCGATAGCGCCAACATCACGCGGTTTCGAAAAAAGGTTTCCGAAGACTGGATGACGGATATCCCCGACATAGCGACGCTATGGAATTGGTCCGTCGCCGAACCCGGGAAATTCTGGCGATCTGTCTGGCAGTTCACCAACGTCATCGGCGAAGGCCCTGGGAATCCGATACTGGTCGAGACCGGCAAGATGGAGGAAGCCCGCTTTCTTCCCAACGCCAAATTGAATTTCACCGAAAACCTGTTGCAATTCTCCTCTGACCCGCAGAAGAAAACAGCGGATGCGATCGTATTTTGGGGAGAAGACAAGGTAAAGCGCCGTTTGACCTTTGGCGGGTTGCGCGATCAGGTAATTCGCCTGGCCAGGTATTTTCGGTCGCAAAATCTTCAGCCCGGCGATCGCATTGCCGGCTTCGTGCCCAACATGCCGGAAGCTGTCATCGGCGCTCTCGCTGCTGCGTCGATCGGCTGCATCTGGTCTTCCTGCTCACCGGATTTCGGTGTACAGGGTGTCCTCGATCGTTTCGGCCAGATTGCACCGCGTCTATTGCTGGTTGCGGATGGCTATTGGCTCAACACCAAGCCGCATCGGTGTCTTGGTCGCGTCGCCGAATTCATCAGAGACTTGCCGAGTGTCGAGCGGATCCTGGTCATTCCGTATTTGAGTGACACACCAGATTTGAGCTCACTCCCATCCGCAATCTTATATCCGGATGCCTTGGCCGTTTCGTCCGGTGCGACCGATGATTTCGAGTTCCTGCGCTTCCCTTTCAATCATCCGCTTTTCATCATGTATTCCTCCGGCACGACCGGTGTTCCCAAATGCATTGTGCATGGCGCCGGAGGAACATTGATCCAGCACCTCAAAGAGCATCAGCTCCACTGCGACATTAAACCTGGAGACCGGCTCTTCTATACAACCACCTGTGGCTGGATGATGTGGAACTGGCTGATTTCCGGCCTCGCCAGCGGTGCGACTATCATGCTTTACGACGGCGCTCCTTTTGCGCCGGATGGGAATATCCTTTTCGACTATGCGGAGGCCGAGGGCTTTACCCATTTCGGTACGTCGGCCAAGTATATCGATGCCTGTTCCAAGGCCGGCGCGAAGCCGGCCGAAACGCATAACCTATCCACCTTGCGGATGATGACCTCGACCGGCTCGCCATTGGCCCCGGAAAGCTTCGACTATGTTTATCGCAATATCAAGCGCGATATCTGCCTCGCATCGATTTCCGGCGGCACGGATATTATCTCCTGTTTCATGCTTGGCAACCCGGCGGGGCCGGTCTGGCGGGGCGAGATTCAGATGCGTGGGCTCGGCATGGCGGTCGAGGTCTGGAACGCCGAAGGCGAGCCGGTCATTGGCGAGAAAGGCGAACTGGTCTGTACCAGCCCTTTCCCCTCGATGCCGGTTGGCTTTTGGCAGGATGAGGACAACCAGCGGTACCGGGCCGCCTATTTCGAACACTTCCCCAATATCTGGCGTCATGGCGATTACGTCGAACTGACGGAACACGGCGGCATCATCGTCTTTGGCCGTTCCGATGCGGTCCTGAATCCCGGCGGTATCAGAATTGGCACAGCGGAGATCTATCGCCCGGTCGAGCAATTGGAAGAGGTCCTGGAGAGTATCGTCATCGGACAAGAATGGCAGAACGACACCCGCGTCATCCTTTTCGTCCGGCTGCGGGACGGGATCGAACTGGATGCAAAGCTGGTCAATCGAATTCGACAGAAAATTATGGCCAGTGCGACACTCAACCATATGCCGGCAAAAATTTTACAAGTGGCGGATATTCCCCGCACCAAATCCGGCAAGATCGTCGAACTGGCCGTTCGTGACGTGATACACGGCCGGCAGATCAGGAACCGGGAGGCGCTTGCCAATCCGGAAGCTTTGGATCTGTTCCGCAATCTGCCCGGCCTCAGGTCATAGATAAAGCTTCCGCACCACATCGTTGTCGAGCAGCTCCCGGGCGGAGCCGGAGGCGGCAATACGACCTTTGATGAGCAGATAACCGCGATGGGCGATCGACAGAGCCGTCTCGGCATTCTGCTCGATTAGCAGGACCGAGGTGCCACGCCGGTTTATCTCGGCGACCGTATCGAAATATTCATCGATCAGTTTCGGCGACAGTCCCAAGGAAGGTTCATCCATTACCACCAGCTTCGGCTCCGCCACCAAAGCACGCGCCAGCGCCACCATGGCTTGCTCACCACCCGATAATGTGCCGGCATTCTGCTTGATCCGCTCCTTGATCCGCGGAAAGAGCGTCGCCATGGCTTCGAGCCGCTCCTCGAAGTCCCCACGGCCACGCGCGGCATCGAAACCGAGGCGTATATTTTCCCGCACCGTCAACTCGGGGAACAGGCGCCGGCCTTCCGGTACGAAGCCGATGCCAAGGCCGGCCAGAAACTCGGTTTGCAGCTTGGCAATATCCTTGCCGAATAGCGAAATCCTGCCCGCCTTCAGCGGCAACAAGGCGGCGATGGCACGGAAGGTCGTGGTCTTGCCCGCACCATTTGGCCCCAGTAGACAGACAAGCTCATTCTGCTGCACCGCCAGCGAGACATCGCGCAACATCGCCATGGCGCCGTAATTCGTGCTGACCGACGCCAGTTCAAGCATGAGCCGCCGCCTTCCGCCCCAGATAAGCTTCCTGGACCCGTGGCATGTTACGGATGTCCTGGAAGGAGCCTTCGGCGATCTTGCGTCCGTATTCGATCACCATGACCCGGTGCGGCAATTCGGCGACGAGACGCATATCATGTTCGATGATCATGATCGACAGTTCCGGTCTTCGAGCAGTAATCCCTCGTATATCCGCGATCAAAGCATCCGTATCGCGATCATCCATACCGGAAGATGGCTCATCGAGCAGCAGCACCTTCGGCTCGGCTGCCAGCGCCCGAGCGATTTCCAGCCGGCGCCGATCCGCCTGTGCCAGTTCACTCGCCGCTCGTTCTCTCTGATCATAAAGACTGGCCGAGACCGAGCGAAGTAAATCGCCGGCTTTTGCTGCCGCCTGCTGCAACTCGCCCCGTGCCTTGGAAGGTCGCAGCAAAGCATCGAAAACACCCGAATGCGTGCGGCTATGCATGCCGATAATCACATTGTCGAGGACGCTAAGATCGGCAAACAACCGGCTCGATTGGAAGGTGCGCGAGACGCCCATCTGCACGATACGATGCGCCGGCAATCCATTGAGGGGCCGATCATTCAGGAAGACTTTTCCAGCACTTGGACGGTAGAGCCCGGTGATCAAATTGAATAAGGTCGATTTTCCGGCACCATTCGGGCCGATGACGCCAAGGATTTCTCCTGCCTCCAAGACGAAGTCCACGTCATCCATGGCAACCAGGCCGCCGAAGCGGATCGTCAATCCCTCCCCTCTCAATACGGCGTGACCGCTCATTGACTCCCTCCGTAGCGTCGTAGCCGCTGGGGGAAAAGGCCCTGGGGTCGGATCATCAGAAAGAGAATGACGACGATGCCGAAGAAGAGAATGCGGTAATCGGAAAAGGCCCTGAGCTTTTCAGGCAGCATCGTCAGCAGGAACGCACCCACAATCACGCCCAAGATATTGTCCATCCCGCCGACGATGACCATGGTCATGATGGTGACGGAAACCAAGAAAGTGAAATTGTCTGGTGAGATGAAGGAGATATAGAACGCATAAATGGTGCCCGCAAAGGCCGCAAGGAAGGCATCCACCGCAAAGGCCAGGACCTTGTACCAGATGACATTTATTCCTTGGCATCGCGCTGCGAGTTCATCCGCCCGCAAGGCATTCCAGGCGAGGCCGATGCGAGACCCATGCAGGCGTTGGGCGGAAATGATTGCGATGCCGACCAGCACGGCGGAGAGATAATAGAAATTTGCCTGGCTTGGTAGTTTGATGCCACCGAGGAGGATTGGCGAGGCAAAGGAATGGCCAAACAGGCTGGGCGCCGGAATGCCGACCAGACCGTTCGGGCCACCGGTCCAGTCGAAATTGTTCAGCAATTGATGAATGACGACGCCGAATGCGATCGTCACCAATGCCAGATAGCTCTCGCGGGTCCGCATCGACGGCAGGCCGAGCAGGAAGCCGAATGCCGTTGCCACCACCGCGGCCGCCGGCAAAGCCAGCCAGAAATTGATATCGAAGTGAATCGCCAACAATGCGGAAACATAGGCGCCGATGCCGTAGGAGGCGCCGGTTGCGAAATTGGGGATATTGGCGCTGCCAAGCTGAAAATTCAGGGCGATCGCCAGAACGGCATAGAGCTGCGAGACGATGAGAAGATGCAGCGCATAGGTATTACCGTTGAGCGCCAGCGGAAAGAGCAGAACCAGCAGAATGGCCAGGCCGACTGCCAGACGACTGGCGCGGCTGAACGCACCGCCGATCCGCTCCTCCCAGTCTGACCGGATCTGCATGACGGCGAACCCGACGCAGAAGAGCAACAATATGCCACCGACAAGTCGCCAATCATCCGCCAGCAGGAAAAACCGGAGCAGGATCGCACCCACGAGTTCCGACGCGACGACGATGGCGAAGTCGCTGAAGGTCGGCCGCGTCAAGCGGCCCGAATCCAATGCCGTAGCCATGTTCATACCTTCTCGACCGCAACGGATCCGAACAAACCGGCCGGCCGGAAGACGAGCACGAGGATGACCAGCAGGAAGGCGAAGACGAGACGATAGGATGCGCCATCTGGCAGGGTCGCCTGCACGACGGTATCCAAACCTGCGATTAGCAAACTGCCGATGATCGCGCCGGGCATGCTGCCCAACCCGCCAACCACGGCTGCCGAGAAGCCGATGAGCCCCGCCTGAATGCCGAAATCGAATCGCGTGACACCGGCATAGCTGGCATAAAACAGGCCGCCAAGACCACCGACCGCCGAGGTGATGAAGAAGGTCGCACGAAACACGCTGCTGGGACTGATCGCCATCAGCCGGGCCGCCTCCCGGTCCTGCGAGACAGCACGGATGCGCACACCGAGCGGCGTATGTCGCAAGAGAAGAAACAGCAATGCCACCACAACGATCGAACTGCCGATCACCAGCAGGTTGAATGCCGGCAGAGTGAAGCCTTCGGTCGGGTTGAAATCAGCTTCGATCAATCGCGGAAAAGGCTGCGGGTTATGGCCATTGGGGAAGAGATGGCCGACCGATTCCCGCAAGGCGATGCCGAGCGCCACCGTCGCCACCAACGCCATCATCGCCGGTGCGTCGCGGAAGCGGCGGATGACGAGCCAATCGAGCACCACACCAAGGATGCCAGTCGCTACAACGGCGATGAAGCAAGCGATGAGCAAGCCGATGGCACTGAGACCGCTTGCCGAGGCGCTCAAACCCTGCAAGGCAGCCAGGGCAACGAAGGGTGCCACCAGAGATACATCGCCATGGGAGAAGTGGATGACCTTCAACACGCCGAACAGCAGGCTGAAGCCGACAGCGATCAGCGCATAGATGCAGCCTAGGGTCAGCCAGTTCAGGCCCTGTTGCATCAATTCGGCTGTCATTCGACCTAAACTCCACCCGGCTCGCGATCGAGCTCTTTATTGGTTGGACACTCCCTGACAGTGACTATGTCGGGCTTTTACCGACTTGACCAGACTGGCAAGCGACGGAATTTCCGCTGTTCTGCTTCGAAAAAAACGATTTGTTGCACCCAGGACGCAATGTAACCCTATTCAATCGGTTAAGGGTTGCGAACGGTATCGTGTGGCGCTCTCGGGCCGCTCGCATCGATAATGAGAGCGGCAAGAAGGGGGAGCAACATAATGAAAAAGCGAAGGAACACCGCACAAAGAACCACTTGGCCCATCTCTATCAAATCCGCAACCAAACTGGTTTTTGGTCTGCTGGCCGCTGCGCTCATCTCAAGCACATCCTATCAACCGGCCTCAGCCCAGGAAGTCATCAAGCTCGGCTTCATCGGTCCGATCAGCGGGGGCAATGCACCGCAAGGCTTGGGGGCGAAGAATGGTTTCCTGCTCGCCATCGAACAGGCAAACGCCTCGGGCTTTCCCTACAAAGTCGAACCGGTGGTGCTGGATGACGCGGCCGATCCCCAGACCGGTGTGTCGGCAGCTTTGAAACTGGTCAATGATCCTGCCGTGATCGGCGCCATCGGCCATTGGAACAGCGCGGTAGCGCTGGCAACCATTCCGATCTTCGACCGATATCAAATGCCATTCATCGTGTGGGGTGCGATCAGCCCAAAGATCACTGATCTCAACCTGCCTTACGTCACCCGCGTGACACCAACCCTGGTAAACGAGAACCTGCCGCTCGCCGCCTGGGCCGCGAAGGATCTGAAGGCGAAGAAGATCGCCATCGTCTCGGACACCACCGATTACGGCAAGGGCAATACCCAGGCCTTCGGAGATTTTTTCAAGCAGAATGGCGGCGAGATCATTGCTGCCGAAGCGGCGCCCGTCGGTACCACCGATTTTCGCGCCATCCTCACCCGCATCAAGGGTCTCTCACCCGATGCAGTCTATTTCGGTGGCGTCATCACCGAAGCCGGCATTCTGCGCAAGCAGATGATCGAGCTCGGCCTGAAGGTACCGATGATCGGCATTTCCGGTTTCTATGATCCGGAATTCATCAAGATTGCCGGCCCCGCCGCGGAGGGCACCATGGTCAGCTATCCGAAATCGGCTAGCAATTCGAAGATCGAAAAACTCGATCAGGATTACGCGGCGCGCAAATTCGACGAACCGGAGAGCCCCTATACCAAATACGCCTATGACGCGACCGGTATCCTGCTCACCGTCATCAAGGAAAAGGGCATCAAGGATAAGGAAGCGCTCGCCAAGGCCATTCGCGCGATCAAATATGACGGCGTGCTGGGCGAAACGACGTTCGATGCCAATGGTCAGACCCAGATTCCCGTCGAGATCGAGGTAAAGGAAGTCAAGAACGGCGCCTGGACGGATCATTGATACTGACGGACTGCTGATCGAGCCAAATAGTCCGGACCGTCATACGGCATCCAGGCAACTGGGTGCCGCTTTTATGCACGTCAGTCGCGTAGCGCCTCCGCAACGTCGTAAATATCATCCTGGAATGTCCCCGTGAGTGCGGCCAACTGGTCGGCATAGATGCGTGGCCCCGTCACTGGCGGAAAGATGGAGCGGATGCGTTCCAGGATCGCTTTCAATGGCGGCGGGGCCTCGCGTTCCGTCACATGCAATGCCTGCGATGCGATAACGGCCAGCATCGCCAAGGCGGCGTCCAGGCATCGCCCGGCTTCGTCTTGTGCACGCCAGGCAAGACCGGTTAGCGGCGCGACGTCGTTCTGGCCGAAGCCTCCCGCCTCGCTGCCCGGCAGGAAGGTACGTTGCGCGACGCGCCGTGCCTGCTCGGCATAGCCAACCTGCACGAAGCCGATGATGCCGATATATCCCTCGTCCGATCCATGCAATTGATCCGGCAGGAGCGAGTATCGGCCGTCGAGCAGTTTCGTCGTGTGACGCTCCGCGATCATGCAGAGATCGGCACTGGCCGCCGCGAGATTATCGAGCGCCGGATAGGCCCGGGCGTTGTGATAGCCGCCATTGCTGTAGACGCGTCCATAGGGATGTTGCACGTCTGGCCGTTGCGGATCGGGCTTCAGGAAAACCGGATTGTCGGTAATCGAACGCAAGGAACCGGCGGCGATATCCTCCGCCTGGGCGATGACACGGCGGAACTGGCCAAGGACACGCGGCAAAATGCGATAGCTGACCGGCGCTTGATACGATCGCCGTTCTGCCGCCCCGCCATTCAGCAAGTGCCGCAGACTGCGCAAGGCTTCAGTTTCGTAAGGATCATCCCAAAGCTCCTCGAACTCGGGCGCATAGGCTGTAAGCGGCGCCTTGATCGCCTCGGCGGACAAAGCGAAGATCTGTTCCGCCATCGCCAGCCGGCGACGCATGGCCAGGGCCGCATCGGCGATCAAGGCACTGGCGGCTGGCGATCCGTTGATGAGAGACAGCGAGTCCTTTTCCGCCAGCGGAAAGCGCTCCGCCACCGCGACGAAAAGCGGCGCAGTCCAGAGAATCTCGCCAGCACCACCCTGCCCCGCCACCGAGACCTTGGGCAACCGGCCGCTATTCAGCAGCGCCGCGATCTCCACCGCCAGTTCCGGCGAGATCGCCGCATGGCCTTCGATGAAATTCGCCAGCCGCGCCAGCACGATGCCGCGGGCGACGCGTTCCGGCGCTGGAGCGCCAAAAGCGGCCACCGTGGCGCGCGGCGGCTTTTGCGCATGCTTCCGCCGCGCCTCACCCTGCAGCCGCAAGCTTGCGAATTGGCCATAGCCGCTGGTGACGCCATAGATCGTGACATTGGGATCATTGTCGATGAGGCGCATGAAAGCCTGGCGGCTATCGACCATGCATTGCAATGCCGTCGCTCCCAATCGCACGCCCTGCCCTTGCCAAGCGACCTGATGATAGAGATCCAGCGATAGATCGGCGCGGCGATTGATTTCGAACGGCATGGCAGTCTCCCCCTTCAAAACCCATCCCCCATGCGATGATGGAGATGAGATCACGCGTTCTTCATTTTGCGATAAAGGTATCGCCAGCAAGCAGGCAGATCGACCGGCGTCAATGTGCTGGCCGGCATTCGCAAATGACACTGGTGCTGAGACGGCCGCAATGTCGACCAGCTTCTCTGAAGCAGGTCGGTCTCGGGCGAAAAATCTTAGCCCGTGCTGATCAAAATTTGGCGTAGCAAATATCTTGATGAAGTCGGAAGAGCGCACCGCCGACCCATGCGAATGCAAAATACCCGGCGGTAGCCGGACGCTTTGAAATGCTACATTTCTCGGGGGAAAATGGTGGGCGCACAAGGACTCGAACCTTGGACCCGCTGATTAAGAGTCAGCTGCTCTACCAACTGAGCTATGCGCCCCCCGGTCTGGATCAGCCGGGTCAACCAGGTGTTCGTCCGGCCTCATCGTCAATCCGGCCCGCCGTATAGCAGAACCGTGACAGCTTTGTCGATAGCTAATTATGAAGATTTTTTTCTTTACCGACCAACCGGTTAGACAGCGTCTGGGTCCGCCCGGCTTACTCATCGTCGCTGCTGCGGCGACCAAGCCGCATATCGCGATGCACGTAAACCGAGATCACCAGGCCGAAACCGATCATCACCGTCATCATGGCGGTGCCGCCATAAGAGATCAGCGGCAGCGGAATGCCGACGACAGGGATCAGACCCATCACCATCGCGGTATTGATGAAGAAATACAGAAAGAGATTCGCCGACAGTCCATAGGCCAGCAGCCGTCCGAAATGGCTGCGCGATCGGAGTGCAATCACGATGCCGTAAAGCACCAGCAGGCTGTAGAGGCAGACCAGGACCACGCCGCCGACCATGCCGAATTCCTCGGCGAACATCGTGAAGATGAAATCCGTCTGGCGTTCCGGCAAGAAATCGAGATGGCTCTGCGACCCCTGCAGGAAACCCTTGCCGAAGACGCCGCCGGATCCCAGTGCGATTTTCGACTGCGTGATGTGGTAGCCCGCACCCAGGGCATCCTGGCCGGGATCAAGGAAGGTCAGAACCCGCTTCTTCTGGTAATCGTGCAGGAGATCGGAATTCCAGGCTAAATAAGCGCCGGCAATTGCAATTGCAAAGACCACGGCGAACTTCCACCAGCGCACGCCGGCAGCAAAGAAGATTGCACCGCCCACCATCGTCAGCATCAAGGCAGTACCCAGATCGGGCTGCTTCAAGACCAACCCCGTCGGCAGCAAGGCCATCAGGGTCGGAATGATGAGCACCGTCGGGCGTCCCATGTCTTCGAAGGTGAAGCCATGGAAGTAGCGTGCCAGGGCCATCACCAGCGCGATTTTCATGATTTCCGAAGGCTGCAGCTGGATAATCTTCAAATCGATCCAGCGCTGCGCGCCCATGCCGATTTCACCGGCGACATCGACATAGATTAAGAGAACGAAGGCTATCGCATAGAGCGGATAGGCGATCTTCATGAGACGCCGCAAATCCACCATGGCGATCGCCAGCATCATGACAAAGCCGATGCCGAAACGCCCCATCTGCCGATCCATCCAGGGATCGTAACTGCCATGGGCGGCGGAATAGAGCATGGCAAAGCCGATCGACGCCACCGTGCAAATCACCAGGACCATGCTCCAGGTGACGTTCCTGAGCTTCGTGCCGATGGTCATCTTGCGCGGGCCGCGCGCGGTATGCAGCTGGAGGACCATTACCGCCTCCATGCCACGGGACGGCCAGTCGGGGACTGGCAAGCAATCAGCATATCCCGTTCAAGGCATTTCATTGCGCCCGCCCTCGATATTGGGATTGCGGCGCGACGGATCGCGGCGCTGGCACTCGATCAGGATATCACGCGCGATCGGCGCCGCCACGGTCGAACCGCCACCGCCATGCTCCACCACCACGCAACAGGCATAGCGCGGCGCATGTACCGGCGCGAAGGCAACGAACAAGGCGTGGTCACGCTGGTTCCAGGGCAGATCCTCGTTCTTGCGTACGCCCCTGCTGCGCTCGGCCATGGTGATCCGACGCACCTGGCTGCTGCCCGTTTTACCGGCCAGTTCCATCCCGGGAATGGTGATCCGGGAGCGGAAGGCGGTGCCGCGCTGTTCGTTGGAGACCCGGTCCATACCGGTCCGAACAATCGACAGCCAGTCGGCATCGACTCCGATCGATGGATAGGTGCTGGGACCGTCCACTTTGACTTGGCTGGCATCGCCCGCCGCCCGCATCAGATGCGGGCGCACCGCATAGCCGCCATTGGCGACCCGCGAGACCATCACACAGAGCTGCAAGGGCGTCGCCTGCACGAAACCCTGGCCGATGGCATTGACCAGGGTTTCGCCTTGATGCCATGGCTCGCCCATCGTCGCGCGCTTCCAACCCCGATCCGGTATCAGCCCGTATTTCTCTCCCGGGAGATCCAGCCCCTCCGGTTGCCCCAAGCCGAAGAGGCGCGCCATCTCGGCAATCGCATCGATGCCGATGCGTCGCGCCATTTCGTAAAAATAGACGTCGCAGGAATTCTTCAGCGCATCGGTCATGCCCTGCGTGCCATGTCCTTCCTTGCGCCAGCAATGGAACCGGGCATTGCCCAAAGCGGTGACGCCGGAACAAAACACCGTGGCGCTAGGATTGATCCCGGCTTTCAGGGCAGCCAGCGCGGTCATCAGCTTGAAGGTCGAGCCCGGCGGATATTGTCCTGCGATTGCCTTATTCGTCAGCGGGCCGTAGATATCCGTGGTCAGAGCCTGCCATTCCAGCGATGTCAGGCCACGGCTGAACGCCGCCGGATCGTAAGAGGGCGTGGATGCCAAAGCGAGCACGTCGCCGGAAAAGATATCCATCACGACCGCCGCGCCGGCAAGCTCGCTGGCGAGACGCTGATGGGTGAATTGCTGCAGGCCGATATCCAAGGTACTGACCAGGTCCTCGCCCGGCTGGCCCTCCTGCCGCGTCAACTCGCGGATCGTGCGGCCGACTGAATTGACCTCGAACTGGCTTTCGCCGGCCTTGCCGCGCAGGAGCATTTCATATTGCTTCTCCAGCCCGTTCTTGCCGATGTGAAAGCCCGGCAGTTGCAGCAGCGGGTCAGGATCCTTGGTCAGATCGGTTTCGGAGACGGAGGCGACATAACCCAGAATATGGGAGGTGATGCCGCCGTAAGGATAATGGCGCTTCTGATCTACATCGATGCTGATGCCGGGGAGATCGGGTAGATTGATCTCGACCTGCGCTACCTGTTCCCAGGTCAGATCCTCCTTGACGGTGATCGGCATGAAGGCGCGGTTGCGCGCCCGCTCGCGCAGCACCTTGGTCCGCTCGCGCTCCGACATCGGCACAAGCTGGGAAAAGTCCCGCAAGGTTTCTTCCAGATCGGGCGTCTGCTCGGCGATCAGCATGGCCCGGTAATTGGGAAAATTATTGGCGAGCGGCACGCCGAAGCGATCGAGGATCAGGCCACGCGAAGGCGGCAGCAACCGGCGATTGATGCGATTCTCTTCCGCCAGTACCTTGTATTTGTCGGATTCGAGAACCTGCAAATAGTACATGCGGCTGAACAGCGCCGAGAGGAGCAGAACCTGCCCGCCGCCGAGCAGGGCGACCCGGCGGGAAAAGACGCGCTGAATGGTTTGTGATTGCTGCTTATTCATTTCTCGGGCAGCAAGCTGCGTTGGAGATGGCCGAACACATACGACAGCAAGGGGTAACAGACAATAACGAAGAGATACAGGAAGATGACGGGCCGCAGATCGGGAAAGCTGGAATCGACCATCGCCGTCAACAACCAGCTCAGCAGAATGATGATGGCGGCGAACAGCATGAAGACCGGCCAGATGACGAAGAACGGCATGTTGCGCAAGGTGCGGGCCTGGGACCGGGTCAGGCCATAGAGACAGAGCAACGATACGGTCCCTACCCCCATCGGCGTCACCGCGAGAAGATCACTGATCAGGCCGATCGAGAGAGCTGACCAGGCGGTCATCAATTGAGGTGTCTTCAGTCCCCAGTAAAAGACGGAGATGATCACCAAGCTGATGCCGATGGTACCTAATTCTGGCAGATGCCAAGGCAACAGACCGATCAGCAACAGCAGCAGCGTCAGGCCGACCGGCGTCGCGCCGCGCGACCACTTGTCGACGCGCTGCCAGAAAGGGGATCTGATCACTCGGAGTTGGCCGTTCCCTGGGTTGATTTCTTCTGGGCCTTGGCCTTGTTGATGGTCGCACCCTCTACCGGCTTTTTAGCCGGCTTGGCAGCCGTCGGCGCGGTCTGCGTCTCCTTGGGAGCGGGTGTCGTTGTCGGGCTCAGAATGCCGTCAATCGCGCTGAAGCGGGTGGGATCATATCCGGCGGGATCGATCCCGAGATCATCCGACAAGATGCCCGGCAAGGCGTAATTGACCAGCCGCAGATATTCCAGCCGCGCGAGATCGGCGAAGGGACGCACGCGGATATGCCCCTCGCCGATCGCTTCCACCGAGCCGACCGGCAGGCCGGCCGGGAAAGTACCACCGGCACCCGACGTCACCACCTGGTCGCCAATCTTGATATCGACATCGCGCGGCAGATAACGCAGTTCAGGCCTCGGCGAATTGTCGCCCGCGAGCACCGCCTGGTCTCGTGTGCGGTCGATGATGACCGGGATGCGGGCATTAATGTCGGTGACCAGCAACACCCGCGACGCGCGATAGCCAACCTCCAGAACCCGCCCCGCCAAACCGTTGCCGGTCATGGCCGCCTGCCCTTTGGTGACCCCGTCACGCATGCCCGCGAGGATCACCACCGAGCGGATGAAGCCCGAGGAGCTATCGGCAATGATAGGCGCGGAGATATAGGTCGCTTTCGGCTCGGGAACGAAATGGAGCAAATTCCGCAGGGAATCGTTTTGGACCTGCAATTCACGCGCGACACGCTGCCATTCAAGCAGGGTTTCATTTTGCTGCTTCAGCGCACGGTTCTCGTCCGCCAACCGCACATAATCCGTGACATCCGACGCCACGTGCCGCACCGTCTGGATCGGCGTTGAGATCGCTTCCAGCACCGGCGCCAGCATATCAATTATCGCCATCCGCGCACGGGATACGACAACCGTATCCGCCTTGCCGATCAGCAACGTCATGAAGGCGATGCTCAACAGCAGAACAAAAGCAAAACGCTGAAGCCAGATCTTAAAGGGAGATGCTGCGCCGATTGTGCTCGTTCGCTGCTTCAAATCCCTACCTCCGCACCCAAGGGCATAGCAACCGCTAATGATTCCCGGTGGTTATCGCATGTTCCCACAGGTTGAGCTCAGGTGCAACGATTATCCTTACGGAATCCCTGCATATTTGCTCGGTCCGTAGGATACTCAACTAAAGTTAATACATATTTATCAAAACGTGGCGATACGCCTTAATATCTTCGAGACACCGGCCGGTGCCCAAAGCGACGCAGGAAAGCGCGTCATCCGCGATCGACACCGGCAGGCCGGTGGCATGGCGCAGCACATAATCCAGATTGGCGAGCAAGGCGCCGCCACCCGTCAGGACGATGCCCTTATCGACGATATCGGCTGCCAGTTCGGGTGCAGTATGCTCCAAGGCGACCTTGACCGCCTCGATGATCGCCCCTACCGGTTCCGCCAGGGAATCTGCCACCTGGCGCTCCGTGATCACCAATTCCTTAGGCACGCCATTCATCAGGTCGCGGCCCTTGATCTCCATGACGCGCCCGTCCCCGTCTTCCGGCGGGCAGGCCGAGCCTATTTCCTTCTTGATCCGCTCGGCCGAACCTTCGCCCACCAGCAGATTATGGTTGCGGCGAATATAGCCGATGATGGCCTCATCCATCTTGTCGCCGCCCACCCGGACCGAGCGCGAATAGACGATACCGCCAAGCGACAGAACCGCCACCTCGGTGGTGCCGCCGCCGATATCGACGACCATGGAGCCGGTCGGCTCGCTCACCGGCAGACCGGCGCCGATCGCGGCGGCCATGGGCTCTTCGATGAGATAAACCTTACTGGCGCCAGCGGATTCCGCTGATTCCTGAATGGCGCGGCGCTCGACAGCGGTCGAGCCGGACGGCACGCAGACGATAATTTGCGGGCGAGCGAAACTGCGGCGGTTATTGTGAACCTTGCGGATGAAATGCTTAATCATCTCTTCCGCCACTTCGAAATCGGCGATGACGCCATCCCGCAACGGGCGGATAGCCTGGATATTGCCGGGCGTACGACCCAGCATCAACTTGGCCTCGTCACCCACCGCCAGCACATGCTTTTTACCGCGCACATCGGCAATAGCGACCACCGAGGGCTCATTCAGGACGATGCCCCGGCCCTTGACGTAAACCAGCGTGTTTGCGGTGCCCAGGTCGATCGCCATATCTGACGAAAGCATGCCGACCAGTTTTGAAAACATTAAACCTCACCCGTCGCAATCTGGCCGCGGGGACGCTGGCCGTTACTCTTTTTGCCGGTTGACGCAGGCCAGGCCCTGCCGTCAGTTTGCGCGCGCATGAGCCGCACTTGGGCAGCCAATCACCGATCGATACCAATCCGTGGATCTGTCACCCCAGAACACCCTCAATAGAAGCCCGATTCTCTCAAAATCGAACCGCCCTGGCCGGAATTGCTTTTACCGCCCGTCCACGGCGGCGACAAGAGGGAACAAAGCGATTCTCAAAGAAATGCGGCTATATTCGACGAATCCCATATGGTCGCCGCTAGACCACCAATCTCGGAATCGACGAAGCTGTGCCGACAAAGCGAAAGGCGGCCGGATCGCTCCGGCCGCCTCACTGCATAAGGACGTATGTTTGCGCCCGATAATCGCTCAGTTCTTGCTCTTATCGACCAGGCGATTCGCCTTGATCCAGGGCATCATGCCGCGCAGCTTTTCACCGACCTGTTCGATCGGATGCTCGGCTTCGCGGCGACGAGTCGCCTTGAAGCTCGGCTGACCGGCGGCGCATTCCAGTACCCAGTCGCGAACGAAACGGCCGGACTGGATGTCATCCAGAATCCGCTTCATTTCCTTCTTCGTTTCCTCGGTCACGATGCGCGAGCCGCGGGTATAGTCGCCGTATTCCGCCGTGTTGGAAATCGAGTAGCGCATATTGGCGATGCCGCCCTCATAGATGAGGTCGACGATCAGCTTCACTTCATGCAGGCATTCGAAATAGGCCATTTCCGGCGAATAGCCAGCTTCCGTCAGGGTTTCGAAACCGGCCTTGATGAGGGCGGTCAGGCCGCCGCAGAGCACCGCCTGCTCGCCGAACAGATCGGTTTCGCATTCTTCGCGGAAATTTGTCTCGATGATGCCCGAGCGGCCGCCACCGATGGCGCTGGCGTAAGACAGGGCCAGTTCCAAGGCATTGCCGCTGGGATTCTGCGCCACAGCAACGAGGCAGGGCACACCGCCGCCCTTGGCGAATTCGCCGCGCACCGTATGGCCAGGACCCTTCGGCGCGATCATGATGACGTCGAGATCCGGGCGCGGCTCGATCAGCTTGAAGTGGACGTTGAGGCCATGGGCGAAAGCGAGAGCCGCACCCTGCTTCATGTTCGGGCCGAGATCCTCCGCATAAAGCTTCGCCTGCAATTCGTCCGGCGTCAGGATCATGATGAGATCGGCCCACTTGGCCGCTTCGGCCGGGGTCATCACCGTCAGGCCGGCAGCTTCCGCCTTCTTGGCGGAGGCCGAACCGGCGCGCAACGCGACCCGCACGTCCTTAACGCCGCTATCCTTCAGGTTCAGCGCATGGGCATGACCCTGGCTGCCATAACCGACGACGGCAACCTTCTTGTTTTTGATCAGATTGACGTCGGCATCACGATCATAATAGACGCGCATGATATCGTTCCTCGTTCAGAAATCGTCAGTGGTATTGCTGTGGCCCGTGGTCGGGCACGTAAACTTTTGAAGCGATCAGCCGGGTTTTAGATCGCCTCCGCCCCGCGCGCAATGGCGACGACGCCGGTGCGCGAAACCTCGACCAGCCCCAAAGGCTGCATGAGATTAATGAAGGCATTCAGTTTCTCGGTCGATCCTGTCATTTCGAAAACGAAGGATTCGATTGTGGAATCGACCACGCGGGCGCGGAAAATATCGGCAATACGCAGGCTCTCCACCCGCTTCTCGCCGGTCCCGCGCACCTTCACCAGGACCAACTCGCGCTCCAGCGACGGACCGTCCAGCGTCAGGTCGGTGACGCGGTGGACTGGGACAAGCCGCCGCAACTGGTTCTTGATCTGCTCGATGATCATCGGCGTCCCGCTGGTGACGACCGTTATGCGCGAGAAATGCGCCTGGTTATCAACCTCGGCCACCGTCAGGCTTTCGATATTATAGCCGCGACCGGAAAACAACCCGATGACACGCGCGAGCACTCCGGCCTCGTTATCGACAAGGACGGAAATCGTGTGCCGCTGCACCTTACCTTGTTCCACGCCCCCAAACTCCTTCTTTGATCGTTGATGCCGGCCAATCAGACCAGCACCATACCTTCTTCCGAAATCGGCTTTGCCGACTGATCTTCCGGCCCCAACAGCATCTCGTTATGCGCGGCACCGGAGGGGATCATCGGGAAACAATTTTCCTTCTCGTCGACCGCCACATCGACGATCACCGGTCCTTTGATGTCGATCATCTGCTTGATGATACCGTCGAGTTCCGAGGTCTTGGACGCCCGCAGCCCATGCGCGCCGAAGGCATCCGCCAGCTTCACGAAATCCGGCAAAGCATCACTGTAGCTTTCGGAATAACGGCCGCCATGCAACAGTTCCTGCCATTGCCGCACCATGCCCATCCAGCGGTTATTGAGGATGAATATCTTCACCGGCAGGCGATACTGCACCAGGGTCGAGAGCTCCTGGATATTCATCATGATCGAGGCTTCGCCAGCGACATCGATCACCAGTGAGTCGGGATGCGCCACCTGGACGCCGGTCGCGGCGGGCAGCCCATAACCCATGGTGCCTAAGCCGCCCGAGGTCATCCAATGATGCGGTTTCTCGAACTTCAGGAATTGCGCCGCCCACATCTGATGCTGGCCCACTTCCGTGGTGATATAGAAGTCGCGGTCCTTGATCGCCGAATAGAGCCGTTCGAGCGCATATTGCGGTTTGATAATCTCGGAATCCTGCTTGTACTTCAGGCAGTCGCGGCCGCGCCATTTGTTGATCTGGTCCCACCAGGCGGAGAGAGCCTTGGCATCGGGGCGGATCTGGCGCGCCTTCCAGATGCGCATCATCTCTTCGACGACATGGCCGACGTCCCCGACCACTGGCACATCCACCCGAACGTTCTTGTTGATCGAGCTGGGATCGATATCGACGTGAATCTTTTTCGAGTTCGGCGAGAAGGCCGAGACCTTGCCGGTCACCCGGTCATCGAACCGCGCGCCGATATTGATCATCACGTCGCAATCATGCATCGCCCAATTGGCTTCGTACATGCCATGCATGCCGAGCATGCCGATCGACAGCGGATCCGAGCCTGGAAACGCGCCGAGCCCCATCAGGGTCTGGGTGCAGGGAAAGCCTGTCAGCCGGATGAAGTCGACCAGCAACTGCGCCGCCGCCGGCCCTGAATTAACCACGCCACCGCCGATATAAAAGAGCGGCTTCTTCGCGCTCGCCATCAGGGCGATCGCCGCCTCGACCTGCTGGCGATCCGGCTTCACCGGCGGATTGTAGCTGCGGTGACGTTCGCCGGCGTGATTGGTGTAGGTCCCGGCGGTCTGCTGGACGTCCTTCGGCAGATCGACGACGACGGGCCCGGGACGACCGCTGCGCGCCACGTGGAACGCCTCGTGGATCGTGCGCGACAGGTCATCAACCGATTTCACCAGGTAATTATGCTTGGTGCAGGGACGAGTGATGCCGGTCGTGTCCGCTTCCTGGAAAGCATCATTGCCGATCAGATGCGTCGGCACCTGGCCGGTCAGGCAGACGATCGGGATCGAATCCATCAGCGCATCGGTGAGACCAGTGACGGCATTGGTCGCGCCGGGGCCTGAGGTTACGAGAACGACGCCAACCTTGCCCGTCGAGCGCGCATAGCCTTCTGCCGCATGAACCGCAGCCTGTTCATGGCGAACCAGGATGTGCTTGATCTGGTTGTGCTTGAACAGCGCGTCATATAGCGGCAGAACGGCCCCGCCCGGATAGCCGAAGATCACCTCAACCCCTTGATCGATCAGCGCTTTGACAATGATCTCCGCGCCCAGGATCGGTTCGCTGGCCATATCGTCGTCCTCATTCTGCGGTCTGCTGCAGGCGCGAAGGCGCCGCATCGAGACAAAATGTCACCGTTCCCGAGCCTGTTGGGTCGGGAGTGGCTGGACCCTAGAGGCTGATCAGTCTGGGGTCAACATAAAATCGCGAATATTCTGAAAGATTCTCTGAAGTGAACTTTCGGAAAATTTCATTTCTATGTTATCTGGAGACATAAAATTACCAAACTCCATTTGATGCCGAAACCACGTCGTTTGCCGCTTGGCATAATTTCGGGTCGCCTGTTGCGCTGCGGCAATGGCCGCTTCGCCATCCCGGCGGCCATTGATCACGTCGGCCAATTCGCGAAACCCGAGCGATTTGCCCCCCGGCGCCCTCAGTACATTGCCGCCATAGGCTGCCAATGCGACCGCCACTTCCGGAAGCGCGCCGCGCGCTATCATCGTCTCAAAGCGCCGGTCACAGGCAGCATAGAGAAGATCGCGCGGCGGCAGGACCACCCAGCACTGAAAGCGCAAGCCCTCGGGCGGCTCGGGCGGCAGTTGATGCCACTCGCCGAGCGAGCGGCCGGTACCTTGCAGAACTTCCCAGGCCCTCACGACACGTTGTGTGTCATTGGGATGCAGGCGCTGGCCCATGACCAGATCTTCGGCGGCGAGCCGGCCATGCAAGCCGGCGACGCCGAGTTCCTTCAACAACTTCATCGCCGCCTCGCGATATACCGGCGGTATCTCGGGGATCGGCGACAAGCCTTGCATCAGCGACCGCAGATAAAGCCCGGTCCCGCCGACCAGGATCGGCAACTTGCCCTGCGCCTGCGCGGCCCGAATCTCGGTTAGGGCCAGCTCGGCCCAACGCGCGGCGGAACAGGCATCGTCCAGACGAAGGAAACCATAGAGCCGATGCGGGACCGCAGCGAGATCAGCTGCATCGGGTTGCGCTGTCAAGATCGGCAGATCGCCATAGATCTGCATCGAATCGGCATTAATGATGACGCCCGAGAAAGCCTGCGCCACGCGCATCGCCAGCGCAGATTTGCCGCTCGCCGTCGGTCCGCCGATGACAATTACGGGCCGCTTCGCGCTTTCCTTGTCTGAGGTCGCCGCCTCCGATATATCCGACTGCATGATGAAATCCGTTCTGACCCTGGTCGCCCCGCCCGATCGCCATCCGCTTTCCGATGCCGTCACCACCGTCCTCCTGCAGCGTTTGCATCAGGTGGGCGCGACGACAGGCGACATCGCCTGGCTGCAGGAAGAGATCGCCTGCGATATCCCCTTTGATAACCTGCCGGTCGATCAAGCGCAGCAACTTGTCGCCGCGACGCTAGCCGAACTACCCATCGATTTCCATGTCCAGCCGGCCGCCAATCGCCGCAAGAAATTGCTGCTATCAGACATGGATTCGACCATCCTGACCAATGAGACCTTGGACGATATCGCCGACATCGCCGGTCTCAAGGACGAGATCGCCGCCATCACCGCTCGGGCCATGGCGGGCGAGCTGGACTTCACCCAGGCGCTGATCGAACGCGTTGCCATGCTGGCCGATCTCTCGGAGACGGCGCTTGCCAAAGCCTTCGACCGCATCGGCTATTCGGCAGGAGGCGCGACACTTGTTGCGACCATGCGCCGGCACGGCGCCTATACAGCGCTGGTCTCCGGCGGGTTCAAGTATTTCACCAGCCGTGTGGCCGGTAAAATCGGCTTTGACCTCGATCTCGCCAATGATCTGGAAATCTCCGAGGGCCGTCTAACCGGGCGACTGCAGGGACCGATCCTCGATCCCGACGGCAAGCTGAGCGCCTTGATTCGCCTCAGCGACGAGCATGGCCTGACGCCCGCCGATGCCACCACCGTGGGAGACGGATCCAACGATATTCCAATGTTGCGGGCGGCGGGCCTGGGTGTCGCCTATCGCGGCAAACCGATCGTCCGCCAGGCCGTCGCCTGCCAAGTAAATCACACTGACCTCACCACCCTGCTCTATTTCCAGGGTTACCATCACACCGATTTCATCGTGGCAGGGGATCGCGCCTGACCCTTCGACCTTAACGGCTCGCCTCACGGCGCGATCGTTTCGCCGGCTGGCCCGCATCGGGTTTTTCACGATAACGGCGCAGCGGCAATTGCAGTGGCGGCTTCACTTCCTTCAAGGCGAAGCTGCTATGAATCTCCCGCACACCGGGCAGTTTGCCCAGCACCTGCAGGGCGAATTCGCCATAGGCATCGAGATCTTCAGCGACCACATGCAGCAAGAAATCATGCTGCCCGGCCAGGATATGGCAACCGACCACTTCCGGCAGGTTGATCACCGCGTTCTCAAAAGCTTGATGCGCCTTGGTGTCCTGGCTGTGAATCGAAACATTGACGAAGACCGTCACGCCGAGGCCAAGCCGCCGCTGATCGAACATCGCTTGATAGCCGCGAATGATCCCCTCCTCTTCCAGCCGCTTGACCCGCCGCCAGCAGGGCGACGGTGACAGCCCGACACGCTCGGCAAGATCGTTATTGGTCAATCGGCCATCGGCCTGTAGCGCCGCGAGGATCTTGATGTCTTGATCGTCAAGTTCCATCCCAGGGATAATCCTTTCCTAAATTCGCTCCATCTAGGCAGATCATACCCCAAATTACCTGAATGACGGCAAAGAAAGACAACCTCTTTCCAACCCAGCGGCCTATTCTTCCGCTCCGGAGTTCAAGACGGACCGCGTTTGCTCAAGGCTCGGGTTGATGATGAATCAAGCACAGATCGCTATTCTCGCCGCCATTACCGCCAGTGTTTTCGCGGCCTTGGTCGTACCGGGGCCAAGCTCGATTACGGTGATGCGCGCGAGTCTCACCGCTGGCGCCCGCTGCGGCTTGGCAACTGCGACCGGTGTCGCTTTGAGCAATTCGTTCTATGCGACGGCTGCCGCTTTCGGCCTTGCCATGGTGATTCGGGAGGCCGCCCCCCTGATGATAGCAATCAAGTTGCTCGGCGGCGCCTACCTCATCTATCTCGGCTTGCGCCTCATCCTCAGCGAAAAACACACCGACCTGCCAATCGGTCGCCAGAAGCCGATGTCCCTTCGATACGCTTTCCGCCGTGGCCTGCTGACTGATCTTTCCAATCCTAAAACCATGATGGCCTTCTTGGGTATTTTCGCCATCGCCTTTCCCACCCATCCGACACATGAACTATCGGTGGCGGTCGTCGCAGTGATCGCCTGTCTGTCCCTTTCATGGCATTGCCTGCTGGCCGGCCTATTCGCAAGGCCGACATTGCGGCGCGCTTATCAGGGCTTCAGCCGCTGGATCGACCGGCTGGCCGGCGGCCTCATCAGTGCTTTCGGTGCTGCCATCGCCGCAACCAGCGCCTAGCATCGGCGCCCCATCCGTCAAAATGAAAGCCCGGCAGGACGAAGCTGCCGGGCTTATAATGTCTGGGCTAAATCGGAGACCGATCTTTAGATCAGTTCTTCTTGATCTTGACCGCGATCCATTGCGATTCACCCTGGCGGTCAACCAGGAGTGTGACCACGCGATAACCGTTGTCCTGCGCCGTTTTGATGCGTGCGGCGACCTCCTTAGGGGTTTCGACCGCTTTCTGGTCGACCTCGACGATCACGTCGCCCGGCCGAAGATCCTTCTCCGCCGCAGGACCGTCAGGGTCGACATCGACGATCACCACGCCGGTGACATCTTCGCCAAGGTCGAAGTCCTGGCGCTGCTTGTCACCGATCGCCGCCAGTTCCAATCCCAGCGCAGTGATCTTGCTGGAGGACTGGTCCGGCTTCTCCTGCTGTTGTGAATCCTCGTCATTTTCGCTAACGGCAGCCTCTTCGGCATTTTCATCCAATTCGCCGAGCGTGACCGACAACGTCATCTCCTGGCCTTTGCGCCAGACAACCACATCGACCTTTTTGTTGACAGGAGTTTCCGCCACCATGCGTGGCAGCCCCCGCATCTGTGTCACATCCTTGCCGTCGAACC
Organism: Dongia soli; assembly: GCF_034044715.1. Taxonomy (NCBI): domain Bacteria; kingdom Pseudomonadati; phylum Pseudomonadota; class Alphaproteobacteria; order Rhodospirillales; family Dongiaceae; genus Dongia; species Dongia soli. The sequence continues at coordinate 185,262 of NZ_JAXCLW010000004.1, forward strand.
GGAGCACGACATCGCCCTGCTTGATCCCCGCCTTATCGGCCGGACCGCTCGGCGTAATCCCCGCCACCAAGGCGCCTTTGACCGACGGCAGTTTCAAACCTTCGGCAAGGTCCTCGCTGATCGATTGGATGCGTACACCCAGCCAGCCGCGCCGAGGATGGCCGAATTGACGGATCTGGTCGATGACGGACTTCGCCAGATTTGAGGGAATGGCAAAGCCGATCCCGACCGAGCCGCCGGAGGGTGAAAAGATCGCCGAATTGATGCCGACAACCTCACCTTCCATGTTGAACATCGGACCGCCGGAATTGCCGCGATTGATCGAGGCATCGGTCTGGATGAAATCGTCATACGGACCGGCATTGATATCGCGTTGATGTGCTGAGACGATGCCCGCCGTTACCGAACCGCCGAGGCCAAAGGGATTGCCGATGGCCAGCACCCAATCGCCGATGCGCAAGGCTGTCGAATCGCCCCATTTCACGGCCGGCAGCGGCTTCTTTACATCGACCTTGAGCAGCGCCAGATCGGTTTTTGGGTCGCGGCCGATCAGTTTCGCCTTCAATTCGGTATCGTCATGCATCACGACCATGATCTCGTCGGCATTTTCGATCACATGATTGTTGGTGACGATATATCCATTGGGATCAATGATGAAACCGGAACCGAGGGAGGTAGCCTTGCGGGGCCGCGGCTTGGCGCCCTGCCGCCGGTCCAGGAACTCGCGGAACATCTCGTCGAGATCCTGCATCTGGCTATCGGCGCTGATTGTCTGCGTGGTGGCGATATTCACCACCGACGGCAACGATTTTTCCGCCAGATCGGCAAAGCTCTCGGGCGCTGATCTTGCCTGGGCGATCCCTGCTCCTGAGGACAGCAGGGCGGCCACCGCAACGGCGAAAAAGCCTAATTTCAGCACATATTGCATCACCGCTTCCCGCGGCGCTGTGATGATGCGGCTGTAACGCGCCGTCCGATCGCCGGCGGATAAAGATCGAGCTATGGTCATCGTCAGATCAGGCTCCGTTGCAAGTCACCGGATCCAGGACCTGGACCCGCCATCGTCAAAGGATATATGCCTGCCTGGCAGATGAAGAGGATACCATCGCTCGATGCTGCCATCGGCTGGGGCATAACTGCGCCATGCTAGTCAGTTCGGCCGCTTCGGGCCAGCCTGATTAAGGCCGGCCCGAAGCTATCCGCTAACAGCCTGTTATTGGGCCGGCTTGCCGGGTTCGGTCTCGAAATAGCGGAAAAAGTCTCCAGTCGGCGATCCGACAAAAGTTGTGTTATTGCCGCCGAGGCCAGTCTCCATCGCCTGCAACGAGCGATAGAAATCGAAGAACTTCGGATCCTTACCGAAGGCGTCGTTGTAAATCCGCGTCGCTTCGCCATCGCCTTCGCCGCGCAGGATTTCGCCCTGCCTTCGGGCTTCCGCCAGTGTGACCACTTTCTGCTTATCAGCTTCAGCCCGCAATTCACGCGCTTCGCGTTCGCCTTCGGCTCGGATTTTCCGCGCTTCCTGGGCACGCTGTGTCCGCATGCGGTTATAGACGGCATCGCTATTGGCACTTGGCAGATCGACGCGCTTGAAGCGCACATCGACAATGCGGATGCCATAGGGCTTCGCCGATTCCGTCAGCAAGCTGGTGATATCCTTCATCAACTCCGCCCGCTGCGGGGTCAGGATATTCGTCATCGACACATTGCCGATCACCGCGCGCAAGGCAGAAACCAGCACGCTGCCAATCTGCCCTTCCGCCCGGCCCTCCGTGCGGCCGACCTGATAGAAACGCAGCGGGTCTTCAATCTGGTAGCGGACATAAGCGGAAATCACGATGCGCTTCTGATCCAGCGTCAGCAATTCCTGAGCCGGGGCGTCGAAATTCAGTACCCGCTTATCGACATAATGAACGTTTTCGACGAAGGGAATACGCCAATGTAATCCTGGTTGATTGACGATCACGCGGACCGGCTTGCCGAATTGCAGGACGATTGCATCCTGCCATTGCGGCACCTGAAAAATCGACAGGAGACCAGCAAGGATGACGACGCCCGCGATGATGGCGGCAACCAGTGTCGAGTTGCGCTTCATGGCTGGACTCCCGGCTGAACCGCGCTCTGCTGGTTATCATTATTCGTGGCAGGCGCCGCATTGCTTTGCGCCGGTTTGGCACGGGACTTGAGGAGCTGATCCAGCGGCAGATAGGGAATGGTGCCGCTCTTGCCGTCATCGGCGACCAGCACTTTATTCATATTCCCCATAATGCGTTCCATCGTCTCCAGATACATCCGCCGTTCGGTGACGTTCGGATTGGTTTGGTACTGCTGATAGATCGACATGAAACGCTGCGTATCGCCCTGGGCATCGGCAATCTTTTCCTGCTTATAACCTTCCGATTGACGGATGATCTGCGTGGCCTGACCTTCCGCATCCTGCGTGATCTGATTAAAATAGGCCTGCGCTTCGTTCACCAGGCTGACCTTGTCGGCCTTTGCCTTCTGAACGTCGCGGAATGCATCAACCACTTCCTGTGGCGCATCTGATTTCTGCATCGAAAGCTGTTCGATACGAATGCCGGAATTATAGGAATCAAGAATGCCTTGGGCTAATTCCTCGGCCTTGGCTTCGATCTGGCTACGGCCTTCGGTGATAGCATATTCGAAAGTCGATTGACCGATGATCTCGCGAATGGCGGCTTCGACAGCATTTTTCACTGTCGCATTCTTGACCGAGGCACCGCTATCGTTCAGCGAACTTTCCGGATCACGGATATCGAAGAGGTATTTCTCGACATCGTCGATCCGCCAGAGCACGACCGCCTGAATATCAACGATGTTCTCGTCGCCGGTCAGCATCAGGCTCTCTTCGGCGACATCGATGTCGCCGCCGGCGCCGGGACTGGCCCGAAAGCCGATTTCGACGCGGTTGCGCGTTGCTACATCCGGTGTGGCAACCGAACCGATCGGAGCTGGCCAGTTCCAGTTGAGGCCCGGCTGCGTTTGGCTGACATAGCGGCCGAATACCATATTGACGCCCACCTCGCCCGGATTGACGCGATAGAGCCCGCTTAACAGCCAGAGCACGATAGCAGCCAGGACAATGATCGCCAGGCTGCGGGGAGCACCGATGCCGCCGGGGAAGATATTTCGCATCCGGTCCTGGCCGCGGCGGAGCAATTCGTCGAAATCAGGCGATTGCCGTCCGCCGTTCGAAGGACCACGTCCCCAGGGACTTTGCCCGCCACCGCCGCCCGAGCCGCCGCTACCGCCGCCGCCCCAAGGTCCGCCTTGATTGTTCCACGCCATCGACTACCCCAAAATCCTTTGCTGTGCACCGCAATGGCCCATCCCTGCGGCTTGCCCTGGCGGGGCGGCCATATGGGGATCTGGCTGGGCATCGACGGCAAGCCCTACTATGCAAACCGCCGTCCTGGCCTTATATGACAGGGACAGCGGCCTCGCAACGCGCCTTCACCGCGGATTTGGCCGCTGACGAAGATACGCAGCACGCTATATCGGTACAAAGCCTAGGTTTTTCAAGCATGACCGCGATCAATCAGGAACAAGTTTTGGCTGCCCTGCAGCGCATCGCCGCACCCGGCGGGGGTGATCTCGTCAGCCGGCAGATGATTTCCGGCCTCGCTATCCGGGAGGGACACGTCAGTTTTCTGATTGAAGTCGCACCCCAGGACGGCCCGCAGATGGAGCCGCTCCGCAAGGCTGCAGAACAAGCCGTGGAACAATTGCCAGGCGTCCTCAGCGTCACGGCTGGACTGACTGCCCACCGCAAGCCGGGCGCCGTTCAGCCGCCACGACAGCAGCATGGACATAGCCATGCTGCGCCGGGTCAGCCAACCGGCGGCAAACAGGGCCTGTCCGGCGTGACCCACATTATTGCGGTTGCCAGTGGCAAGGGTGGCGTTGGCAAATCGACCACAGCCGCCAATCTCGCACTCGCGATGTCTGCTCTCGGCCATAAGGTCGGCCTGTTGGATGCGGACATCTATGGTCCGTCGCAGCCTCGGCTCATGGGAATCAGCGGCAAGCCGCAAAGCCCCGATGGCAAGCGCCTGAATCCGATGGAAAATCACGGTATCAAAGTGATGTCGATCGGCTTCATGGTGGCCGAAGACACGCCGATGATCTGGCGCGGCCCGATGGTGATGGGGGCTCTCACGCAATTGCTGCGCGACGTCAATTGGGCGCCGCTTGATGTGCTGGTTTGCGACCTGCCGCCGGGAACCGGCGACGCCCAGCTCACCATGGCGCAGAACGTCCCTCTCTCAGGTGCCGTAATCGTGTCGACACCGCAGGACATCGCTTTGATCGATGCCAAGAAGGGCCTCAACATGTTCCGGAAGGTGGATGTGCCGGTCCTGGGCATCATCGAGAATATGAGCTATTTCTGCTGTCCCAATTGCGGCCATCGCAGTGAGATCTTCGCCCATGGCGGCGCCCAGCGCGAAGCCGAGCGCGGTGGGGTGGATTTTCTCGGTGAAATTCCCTTGGATATCGCCATCCGGGAAACGTCCGACGGCGGTCGTCCAATCGTGGTTAGCGACCCGCAATCGCCACATGCTGCGGCTTACCGTGACATGGCCCAGCGCATCTGGGACAAGTTGCAAGGTGGGACCGGTCGGACGGCGCCACGCATCGTCATTCAGTAGAGCTGCTGGGGCGAAGCCGGAGACGCTCAGGTGATGGCGCGCCAAGCTAGCCAGCGATAGAGGCGGTCGCCTGAGCGTCTGCCTTCTTCGAGGCAAGTGAAGGTGAAAATGGCAGCAAGCGCATCCGGCGTTTCCGCTGCCCGCGCCAGGATGCCGGGCCAATCCGGCGCATCCTCCACCCGGCCAACCTGATCGCGCAACTGTGCCAGATAACCGGCACTCGGCAATTCCGGTTTACCGGCCGCCAGATATAAGGCCGACACCGCCCGCCAGACATGGTGCCAGAGTTGCCTGGCCGCTGGCTTATCCAGTTCCCCGGCAATGATGCGGGTGGCGTGAATGCCGGCGACGGCATGCAGGCTGAGCGCGTCATCCCGCACGACATGAAAGGCCGCCGCGACCGGCGCCAATTGCCGCCAGGGATCGTCGGCCAGGATAAGATCGTCAACTACGGCTGCGAAACGGGGGCGGTCACTGGCTGAGAAAATTGCCGCGTCGATCGGAATATCCGCCTGCGGTTTGTAATCGAAAGCGGCATCGGCGCGCAGCCGCCGAAGGAGGATGCGGGGGTCGGCTTCCATTGGCGCTATTACGGTACTGCCGGCCGGCAATGTTCGATAGCGTATCGTCGCATGTGCAAGCCCGGCAGCGATTTCACTGCGGGTGCCACCGAGCAGGCCATAGGCAAGGCGAATCAACGGATGCAGGGCGGCACCGGCTATGCCCGTCAGCAACGAGGGCAGATGGCGTTGCAGCACAGCACGATGCTCGTCGCGCGCCAGAGCTGTTCTGTAGAAGACCTCCAGCCTGGGAAAGGCGTCGATCTCACCGCGCAATTCTCCGGGATCGGTGACGACCGGCATGGTCATGTCAGCAAGCGGCACGAGCCGCTTGCGGTAGGCCGCCGCGAATTCACCAAGCTGCCGCGGCGATGCGCCAAGCCGGTCCAGGGCAAGAAGCGCCATCGGCAAGTGATTGCCGAGACCGACCATCCGTTGCGAGGCCGGTTCGCCGAATTGGCGGGCCGACGGCTCCGCGGCGGTCACTTCCGGCGCCAAAGCGGCAATGTCATCTAGCAATTTGGCCAAGCCGGACATCGGCGCCCTAGGGCCGTATGCTAATCGGCATGCCGGCCGAGGTTGCATACCGCACAACATCCATCGCGATATTCCACAGGCCGATACAGCCATTGGTCGGCGGCGAGCAGCTGAACCGGCGCCAGGAATATTTCGCACCATATGCGATGATCTCGCCACCGGGCGCCACTGCGCGGCTGCCAGCGAGTTCTGCCGCCATATTTGCCGGTTGGCAAACTGTGTCAGTCATGGCCTTTCAGCACATGCTGAAGCTCGGCCCATTCCCGCTTGCCAAGCCCGCTATCGGCTTCGGTCACCGTCTCGCCCTTCAACATGCGGCGAACCGCATCGATCGCGTTTTTCGACAGGCTGACGCCATGCAGCCGGTGCTGTTCGAAAGCTTCGAAAGTCAGCGGTACCCAACGACGCAGGATATCGAGCATCGCATCGGCGAAGACACGGATCTCGTATTGCGCATGGGCGTCCGCGCGCAGGCTGAGGAAATGCATGAAGTTCTGAAGATCGACCTTCCAATACCACTGCGTATAGAAGTTCAAGCTGAGATTCATGCGGGCCAATTCGCGCGCCAGGCCTTGCCGGTTGGCATCGATTGGCGTGCCGTCCTCGGCCTCATTCAGCATTTCGATGTAATGGTCATAAGCTTGGGTCGAATCTGCTTTGAGCAGTTCCAGAACGCGAGCCGCCTCCGCGCCCTGCAATACGGCGCCTCGCCCCTGACGGTTGCTGACCGACTGTGCTGCTAGCTGCGCTGGTTGCGGAATATAGAACTCACGATCCAGAATGGAGTAGCGCGCCGAATATTCGTTCACATTGGCGGTACGATGTCGGATCCACTGTCGGGCGACAAAAATCGGTAGTTTTACGTGAAATTTGATCTCACACATTTCGAACGGCGTCGAATGACGATGACGCATGAGATAGTGGATAAGACCACGATCCTCCGTCACTTTTTTGGTACCGCGGCCGTAGGAGACGCGCGCCGCCTGAACCACAGCAGAATCGTCACCCATATAGTCGATCACCCGGACGAAGCCGTGATCGAGCACGGGAACCGCCTGATACAGCACCTCTTCCAATGCCGGAACGACCGCACGCCGAGTCGGCTGCACATTGGCCCGCAATTGGTCGATTTCGTCCTGCTGCTCAGTCGTCAGCGCCATACCATTCCACCCTAAGTCTGTCGCGAATCTCTTTCGCCGAACTCCGGCGGCGAGTTTATGCCCGATTCCAGACCGGCTGCATAGGCTTGCGGGTCGGCGCCGAATATAAGCAGCTAAGACCTTGAGTTTGGCGCCATTTTCTCGATGAACAGGCACCCTTGATTGGCCAGCACGGGCGTCCTATCTTAAGACTGCTGCTTCGGCAGCTATGACAGTAGACGGTTGTGCGGAATAGACGTTGCGGACCGGGAGGGCAGTACTCCCGCGCCTCCACCAAATTTCGTCGGGAAATCAGCCTTGACCCGACATTGCGGGGGCGAAACAGGATCGACGTGCGTAGTAAAGGCCATCCTGCTGTTCGGCATGGTTCCGCCGTTATCGGGCCATTTCTATAGATGCCAACGATAACGTTGCGTCTGATCTTCGTATGGCGGCCTAATAGCCTTAACGGGCTATAAGTCGCTCACGTAGAACGCGGTTCGGAGGGGCACCGGGCAACAGAAGCCCCTCCACTCAGCAGCCATTCGGACACTAACGGCACGTTGCTTAGGCCGTGCAATTTGTTGGTTCTTGGATGCTTGAAAACGGCGATCCGGGATTTAACCCTGGCTAATTGCTCCCTCGACTTGATTTTCTGGTTGGGAGCTGGGCTATATTGGCTCTATCAATCAAGCTTATTGGCGACTTGCGCCATGTACATTGTCCAACAAGTCAAGGAATTTCCTGATCCGACCGGCTTCGGAGGGATGGCATGGTGGACTCCGGTGGCTAAAATGTGGTTGAACCTGAAAAAGGTTCTGGGGAGATAGGTTTCGGCCGATGGCCAAAGACTGGTTGCGTTACGATCGATTGGTGGAAGATGCCCTTCGCAGTGTTGTGCGGCGCGCATTGCAGGAGGTTGCCGCGAACGGCTTGCCTGGCGACCATCATTTTTATTTGACGTTCCATACCCAGGAGCCGGGGGTCGTCCTTTCGCCGGCGCTGCGCGCCCAGTACCCCCAGGAAATGACTATCGTCTTGCAGCATCAGTTCTGGGCCCTGGAAGTGATGGAAGACTGGTTCACCGTTACGCTTAGTTTCGGTGGCAAGCATGAGAAACTGATCATTCCCTTCCAATCAGTCATCAGCTTTGCTGATCCCTCGGTTAAGTTCGGCTTGCAGTTTGAAAACACGCTGGAAGCTGAGGGTGTCGAAGGTGAAATGGAAGACCTGTCACTGGATGATGGTCCGGAGCAGGTTCCCGGCAAGACCGGTACATCCCTCGCCAAGGCAAAAGATCTCAACGATCTACCGAAATCCCCCGGCGGCGACAAATCCGACAGCGACGATAAGACCGATCAGCCGAAGACCGCCGAGGTCGTGACTTTGGACGCTTTCCGCAAGAAATAACCATCGATACATTGCCATCATCCGCATCGTCAGGATCATCTCATCCGTCGCGGAGCGCAATACCCTCCTTCCCGTAGAAAAGCAAAACCGCACGGATTGTCACGGGGCGGACAAACTCGCAATAGCTGTCGCGCCACCCTTTCAAAGCCTGCCGAATCCCGGTAAAAACGCGCCGTTACCGTCCGTTTCAAGGAGATCAGGACATGGCAAGCGCCAAGCAGAAGGCCACGACGCGCCTCGAAAGTGATTCCTTCGGCCCGATCGAGGTGCCCGCCGATATGCTGTGGGGAGCGCAGACACAGCGTTCGTTGCAGAATTTCAAAATCGGCGGCGAGCGCATGCCCGTGCCGTTGATCCGCGCTTATGGCCTGCTGAAACAAGCGGCGGCGGAAGCCAATATGAAGGCGGGCAAGCTCGACAAGAAAATCGGCAAGGCGATCGCCCAGGCCTCCGCGGAAGTCGCTGCGGGCGAATTGGACGGGCATTTCCCCCTGGTCGTCTGGCAGACCGGCTCGGGTACCCAGACTAACATGAATGCCAATGAAGTCATTGCCAACCGCGCCAACGAGCTGATGGGCGGCAAGCGTGGCGAGAAGAAGCCGGTCCATCCCAACGACCAGGTGAATTACGGGCAGTCTTCCAATGACAGCTTCCCGACGGCCATGCATATCGCCGCTGTCCAGCAGGTCCAGCAAAGCGTCCTGCCGGCGCTTACTTATCTGCAGAAAGCCCTCGACAAGAAGGCGAAAGAATTTGCCAAGATCATCAAGATCGGCCGGACCCATCTGCAGGATGCGACGCCAGTCACCCTTGGCCAGGAATTCTCGGGTTATGCCATGCAGGTGAAGCTGGGCATCGACCGGATCAAAGCGACCCTGCCGCGTCTTTATGCGCTGGCTCAGGGCGGTACCGCGGTTGGCACCGGCCTTAACGCTGCAAAGGGCTTCGATAAGGCCTTCTGCGCTGAATTGAAGAAGCTCACCGGCCTTCCTTTCGCCCCGGCTGCCAATAAGTTCGAAGCCCTGGCGGCGCATGACGCAATGGTGGAAATTTCCGGCGCCTATAACGTGCTCGCCGCTTCGTTGATGAAGATCGCCAATGACGTGCGATTGCTGGGATCGGGCCCGCGCTCGGGCCTTGCCGAACTCAACCTACCGGAGAATGAGCCCGGGTCGTCGATCATGCCGGGCAAAGTCAACCCGACCCAGTGCGAAGCGATGACCATGGTTTGCGCGCAGGTCATGGGTAATCACGTCACCGTGACGGTGAGCGGTGCGACCGGCCATCTGGAACTAAATGTCTTCAAACCCGTCATCATCTATAATGTCCTGCAGTCGGGCCGCTTGCTGGCCGATGCGGCGATGAGCTTCACGGACAACTGCGTGGTCGGCATTACGCCGAATCTGCCCCGGATCAAGCAATCGCTGGAACAGTCGTTGATGCTGGTGACGGCACTCAATACCCATATCGGCTATGACAATGCGGCGAAGATCGCCAAGAAAGCCCATAAGGAGGGCAGCAGCCTGAAGGAAGCGGGCATCGCGCTCGGCTTGCTGACGGCGGAGCAGTTCGACAAATGGGTTCGCCCGGCCGATATGCTGGGTCCGAAATAAGGCAAACCCAACGATGCGCAGATGACAGAGCGGCCGCCTACCAGGATGGAGAAGCATTCGGTGACCATAGCCGGTCACAAGACGAGCTTCACCCTGGAGGCGGCCTTCTGGGATGCGCTCAAGAACATTGCCGAGAAGCACGGACGATCAGTTGCGCAACTGGTTGCCAGGGTCGACCAGCAGCGGGGTTCTGCCGGCTCCGAGACGCCCCCAAATCTCTCCAGCGCCCTGCGCGTTTTCGTCCTGCAACAACTTCAGGAAACAGAGCAGCAGCATGGCAACGAGCCTTGACCGGCTGCCGTCCCCTTTGCCCTTGGTTGCTCGCCTGATCGGCGAAAACGACCTGACCGCGCATGATCGGCAGAATATCCGCAGCCTGCTGATCGCTGCCTTTCCACAGCATCAGCATCTCTGGACACAGCAGGATTCCTGGGGTGGGCCATCGGAATACCGCCTGCTGCTGATGGAGCGGACCGGTCGCGTGGCAGCGCATCTTGGCTTTGCCCGGCGGCTGATTAAGGTCGGCGAGACGACGCTGTTGATCGCCGGGATCGGCGCTGTCGCCGTCCTGCCAGATCTGCAGGGCCAGCAGGTCGGCAAGCAGTTGCTGCGCAACCTGCGGCAACTTCTCTGCACTGACCTGCCGGTCGATTTCGGCTTTCTGCAATGCCGTGATGCGGTGGTCGGCTTCTATGACAAAGCCGGCTTCAGCCGGGTTGCCCAGCAGGTCCGCAGCTTCGATCCGGATAAGAGGCTTTGGCAGATCGATGACGCTGCGGCCATGGTGCTACCGGTCGGGGCATCAATCGATGCTTGGCCGGCGCATGGCATCGTCGATCTCATGGGCATGCCCTGGTGAATTGCGGCATGTCCCCAATGCCCATCTTATTGAGATTGTTGCTCAGGTGCCGGTTCAGCGGGTGCCGGTTCAGCGGGCGCCGGTTCGCTCGCCGCCGGCTGATTGCTGGACGCCGGTTCATTACCGGGTGTTGATTGACTTGGCGTTTCCGCCGGCGCGGATTGCGGCGCCGGTACTTGTTCCTTGTCCTTTTTCTTCTTCTTTTTACCGAAGGGCAATTCGATCGCGCCGAGCCCCGGCACCTCGACCGTCGGCTTCTTCGACACACTGCTTTGCGGCGTAGCGCCTTCAGCCGGCACCGAATTGTTCGGTTGGACGCCCAACTTCTTTAGCAGTTTCTCACCGCCCGGCAATTTCTCGAGCGCATCCGGCTGCACCTTCCCGCTGTTGTCGATCCCCAACAGGCCGCCGGCGCCGGCTGCGCCATTGCTGGCGAAACTGGGCCGCGGATTGCTAAGCGGGCCTTCGAGATTGACGCTCATGAAGGCCTTGTCGGCATTGGCGCCGAAAAGATCGACCAGCATTTTTGAGAAGGCCATGGCCGCGAGATCGATCTGACCTTTCGCCATGCCGTGCGCTTTCGGATTGGTGAAGGCGAAATCCTGGGTATCGAGCACGCCCTTGGCAATGTTGAAACTGCCCTTCAAGGCATTATCGACGCCTGTGAAATTGCCGAGGATGCCGTTAATGGTGTCGGTCAGGCTTTGCACCTGCTTCACCTTCTTGCCAAGCACGTCCAGCAAGGCAGAACCGAGCTTCTGCTCGACCTTGCCGATGATCTTAAGCGTACCATCGAGATTGCCCTTGCCGGTGAGCGAACGCACCAGCGCCGCTTGGCTGTCACCACTGCCAAGCAGATCGAGATTGAGCGACACCGGTCCTTTAACCTGACTGCCGGCAATGCCGCCGCCCATTACCTGGCCGATCTGGATCTTGTCCACCGCTACCTTGGCGTCCACTTTCGGCGTACCGCGGCCATTCACCGTGGTGCCAGACAGATTGAAGCCGCCCCCATAGATCTTGCCGTTCAAGGTCTGCATAGTCAGCAAGCCGTCCTTGAGGATGATCTTGGCCACCAGATCATCGATCCGCTGGTCCGGCAGGATCAACGATTTCGCCTGGAAGTCGACTGTCGCATCCTGCTTGTCGAGCATCGAGAGATCGAGTTTCTCCTCCGACCAGACGCCCGCCGGCGCACCGCTGGAGCTTGCTTTGCTGTCGCTCTTGCCGCCGCCCGCGCCACCTTCGGCATTTCCCATGAAGGGAATGAGGTTCACCGTGCCGCCGGTGATATTGGCGACGATCTGCGGCCGAGCGCCTGTTGCATCATAGTTGGCGGTGCCGTTCAGCGAACTGTCGCCCCAGGCAGCGCTCAGCGCGCTCACTTGTGCCTTGTCCGTCGTTCCTGCAGCCTTGGCCGACATCTTCAGCGGGCCGGCCTGCACGCCGGAACTTGGCAGATCGGCAAGACGCAGCAGATCGGAGAACTGCGGGTGATCGGCGGTCAAGCTGATATCAAAGGCAATCGGCTTGGCTTTCGCCTGCACCGTTCCCACCAATGCGGCATTGCCGCCTAGGCCCTGTAGCTTTAGATCGAGTGCCATCTTGTCGGCGCCGCCCTTGAGCGTGCCGCCTATGCCGAGCGCACCGGCTGCATTGGCTTTGGGGCCACCGAGGCCGGCCAAGCGAAGCAGCGGGCCCGGCTTTTGCGCATTGAGATCGAGCTTCGTATCAACCTGGGGGTTGTCACCGGAAAGACCGGTCAGCTTGCCGCCGAGCTTGCCACTAGCGCCGACACCGCTGGCCGACAAGCTGACGTCGTAAGTGAGATCGTCGCTGCCGCTTTGCGCCGTGCCGCTCAGGGCCACGGCACCCAGATCTTCCGCTGCATCCGCCGGCATACCGGCCAGCACCGCCAAAGCGGAGGTATCGCGCGCCCTCAGATCGAAATTACTGTTGATCTTCGGAATGCCACCAGCCAGCAAACCGGAGATACCACCTTTCGCACTGCCCTGGGCGCCGATGCCGGCCATGCCGAGATTGACGTCATAGCTGACGTCATTGGCGTTGCCGCCGGCCTTGCCGCTCAGCGTCAGCGCACCGAATTTGCCTGGTTGTTGTGCACCGGCGCCCGCCATCTGGAAAACATTGCCGGCATCCTTGGCCGTGATATCGAAATTGGTGTCGAAACGCGGATCGCCTTTGAGGTCGGTCACCTTACCGGTGATGGCGCCTTTGCCGCCGAGGAAGTCGGCAACGCTGATATCCTTGATGTTGATGGCCCCGCCACCGATGGCGATCAAGGCATGCAGGCCGTTAATCTGCTGCTGGTTCATGGTGAGGGCGCCAACCCGCGCCTCAAGATTGGCATTGAGATCGGCCAGAGGCGCGAGCGCCTTCAGCGGATTGCCCGAGGGAGCCGGCTTGGCAGCTGTTTGCGTCGCCGAAGTCTGTGTTGCGGCAGGCTTCTGATCCGCTTTCGGCAGATAGCCATCGAGATTGAGTTTATCGATCGACAGGCCGATACCAAATCCCATTTGCTGACGCTGCTTGCCGTCGGGCAAGGCAATGGTCCCGCCACCCTGGATTGTCGATTGGTCCAACTGGACCGTCAGCTCGGTCAGGTCCAGTTGCTGGTTCTTGAAAGCGATCTCGCTGGATAAGGCGAAGCTGCGCAGCCGGTCGCCCGGCACTGCATCGACGGCGCCCTTGGCAAAAGCATCGATCAGGGCACGCAGATTGCCGGCATTCAGCTTGAGGCCGCCGGTAAAAGCGGGCTGGCCCTGATCGGCATAGAGAACGCCGCTCGCCCCCAGGCCTGAAGCGCCCGGCAGCTGGGCCGTCAAGCTCTTCAACGTCACTTGGCCATTGGTCAGTTGCGCCGAGAGCTTGGTATTGTCGATGGATTGACCTTGATAGACGATCTGCTGCACCGTGACATCGGCGCCGGCGGTGATGCCGCTCGGCAAGCTGAAACCGCGGCCGGCCCCGGCCAGATCATTCTGCCCAGTGGGCTTAGTCGCGGGCGTCTCCGCTTCCGCCTTTTTTTCACGCCCGCCTGCCGACAGGAGCTTGTCGAGGTCTACCCGGCCGACCGCGACATTGGCCTGGACGGCGATATCTTTGGCGTAATTGGCCGCGAGCGCCGCCTTGGCCGTCAGATCGCCCAATTGAAACGACAAGGACGGCACTGTCGCCGAGGCGCTGCCCGCCGTGACATCGCCATTCAGCGAGAAGGGTTCTGCCAGTAGGGGTGGCTGCACGGCTGATTTATCGCCACCGGGCAAAGCCGCCAGCAGCTTGGCAACGCTGTCACCTTTCCCACTGAGCTTGCCTGTCACGATCGGCTTTTGCGGATCCGAAGCTGCCCCCAGATCTGCCTGTCCGACGAAACCGAGCGTGGCTGCTGCCTCGCTCACCGCGAGCGAGACATCCACCGGCATCGGCTTGCCGGTATTCATCTTACCGAGCTTGACCGTGAAGCCGAGCGGGGCGCCGAGCGCGGTCACCCCGCCTTTCGCTTCAAAAGGCCCCTCAAGGCTTTCCATCGAGAGATCGACATTAATGTTTTCGACCTTCTGCTCCGATCCGCTCGCATCATCGCGGTAGATCAGCGTACCGTCTTCGATCGAGGCACTGTCGACCGCGATGTTCATGCCGGCGGATGCCGCCGTTTCCTTCGTCGCGTCGCCGGCGGCTTTCTTGGTCTCACCCGGTGAGGCATTCGGCTCGCCAGCCGGCTTGATCTGCCAATTGGCGCCGCCATCGCGCAGCTTCTCCAGCAGGATCACCGGCTTGCTCAGCACCACTTCCCTGATTTGCACATTGCCGGAAATTAACGGCAGCAGCGCCACTTTCACCTTAGCCTGTTCCAGGGTCACCATGTCGGGCTGGCTGGCGCCGGGTGCATTGCCGAACTTCACGCCTTCGATCGAAACAGCCGGCATTGGCAGCAGCGAGAGCGAAATATCACCAGTGATGGTGAGGTCGCGGCCAGTGGCTTCCTTCGCCTTCTGCGCGATCAGGCCTTTATAGTTGTTGAGGTTTACGAACATCGGCGCGACCAGCGCAATCACCACGAGACCGCCAATCACCGCCGCGGCAATTTTAACGCCTTTGTTCATAACGCCCTCTTTCCAACACATTACCCGCTTTCGCGATTCCATCGTCGCTCTTATGGAGAACGACTCGGCTCGCGACACGGTTTCAAAGACCCTTTCGCGCGGCTATTATCGACATCGGCGAGACACCGCTGCAAGGTGTCATGCGTCACAACCAGGTGAATTTTACGGGCAGCCGATGGCAGAAATCGTCAATCTGAACCGTTTCCGCAAGGCACAGAAGCGCCAGGAAGAAACGCGCCAGGCCGAAGCGAATCGGGTCAAATTCGGCCGCACGAAATCAGAAAAGGAAAACGACCGCCGCACCGAAGAGCGTCGGCGGCGGGAGATCGACGACAAGAAACTCGACGAGTAAGTCAACCAGCCTCATCCGACATTTATCGCGACTTCGCTGCCAAAGGGGAGACAGCTTCGTGACGTCCTTATTCACTGCCGATTACAAAAACCAGCCTTATTGGTGGGAAGCCGCACCGCGCCCGGCGGCCGATACGCAATCATTGCCAACCGATATCGACGTCCTGATCATCGGCGCGGGGTATACCGGCTTGATGGCTGGCATCCAGACAGCGCGCGGCGGAAGATCGACCTTGATCATCGATGCCGAAGCCGCCGGCTGGGGCTGTTCCAGCCGCAATGGCGGACAGGTCTCCACCAGCATCAAGCCGAGCTTCAGTGAACTTTCAGGACGCCACAACGAGGAAACCGCCTTCGCCATCCGCCGGGAAGGCATCCGGGCCCTGGAGTATATTGGCGACCTGATCCGGAGCGAGAAGCTGGATTGCGACTGGGAGCAGGTGGGCCGGTTCCATGCGGCGCATAACGAAAAGCAATTCGCCGCTTTGGCACAGGTTGCCGAGAACCAGACGAAGGGACTGGAAGTGCCGGTCGAAATCATCACCCGCGCGGAACAGCGCCGCGAGATCGGCAGCGACTATTATCACGGCGGCCTGGTCTATCCCAAGCATGCCGCTCTGCATCCCGGCAAATATCATCTTGAATTGCTGCGGCTCGCCCGACAGGCCGGCGTTCAGGTGATCAGCCATTGCGCTGCGCGCAATATCGAGCGACAAAGCTCGGGTTTCCGCGTCACCACCGCCCATGGGCTGGTCCGCGCGCGGGACGTGGTGATTGCCACCAACGGCTATACCGGGCCCCTCTCGCCCTGGCAGCGCCGGCGCGTCATTCCGATTGGCAGCTATATCATCGCTACCGAACCGCTCGCTCCGGAAGTTGCCCGTGACGTGGCGCCGACCAACAGAGTCATGAGTGACAGCCGTCGCGTCGTCTTCTATTACCGGCTGTCCCCCGACAAGCAACGCATGCTTTTCGGCGGCCGCGTTGCCTTCTCGGAAACTGATCCGCAAGTGAGCGCGCCGCGCCTGCATCATTGGATGAGCGGCATCTTCCCGCAGCTAAGGCAAAGCAGGATCAGCCATTCCTGGATGGGCTTCGTCGCTTATACCTTCGATACCCTGCCCCATATCGGCACCCAGGACGGCCTGCATTACTGCATGGGCTATTGCGGCTCGGGCGTATCGCTGGCGACCTATTTCGGCATGCGCCTGGGTCAAAAGGTGTTGGGAACCGCCGAAGGCAAGACGGCGCTCGACAATGTGCCGTTCCAGACCAGGCCGTTCTATAGCGGCGACCCCTGGTTCCTGGCGCCGTCGGTCATGTGGTACCGCTTCCTCGACAGTTTGCCGATCTGAGGCATTAGCGCTTCGCGCGGAAAAAGCTGCGCAGCATCTCCGCGCTACGTCCCTCATCCAGCCCACCGAAGACCTGCGGCCGATGATGGCAGGTGGGCTGGGTGAATATCCGAGGACCGTGTTCGATGCCGCCGCCCTTCGGGTCGCTGGCGGCGTAGATGACCCGGCGCAAGCGGGCGAAGGCGATGGCGGTGGCACACATCGGGCATGGTTCGAGGGTGACATAGAGGTCGGCCATCGGCAGCCGTTTCTCGCCACTCGCCATGGCGGCCCGCCGGATCACCAGCAGTTCCGCATGGGCGGTCGGGTCCTGCCATTCCTCGACCCGGTTGTGATCGGCGGCCAGGATAGTACCGGTCACGCTATCGACCAGGACCGCGCCGATCGGCACCTCGTCCCGCCCAGCAGCCAGTTCCGCCTGACGGAAAGCCAGGGCCATGAAATCCCCGGCCTGCCGTTCTGTATCACTTTCTTTCGTCATAGCGGCATTGAGCGCAGGCCGCCCGGCCGGGTCAAGCCCCGCTTTTCCGCGCCCCGCCTTCCGTTCCCTTCATCCCGGGCTCCCATTGTGCTTCCCGGCCAGTTATGGTTTAGCTTGGCGTTATGAAAACGACCGCACCCTTGATCGGACTGACCCTCGACGCTGACGCACCGAGCGGTTTGTCGAAATTCGCCCGGTACAGCATCCGCGAGAATTATTGCGGATCAGTTGCCGCTGCCGGCGGCCTGCCCGTCTGCCTGCCGCATGGTATCGATGCCCTGGATGCTCTTGCCGACCGGTTAGATGGGTTGGTAGTGACGGGGGGCGCCTTCGATATCGATCCCAGCCTCTATGGCGACACCTCGCGTCATGTCACCGTGGCGACCAAGGAAGGCCGCACCAACTTCGAATGGGCAATCACCAGGGCGATGCTGGAGCGCGACAAACCAGTCCTCGGCATCTGCGGCGGCGAGCAATTGCTGAATGTCATGCTTGGCGGTAGCCTGATCCAGCATATCGAAGACGCCGTTCAAGGCAGCGTCCTGCACGAGCAGCCCAATCCGCGCAATACGGCAGGGCATACTGTCAAGGTAACCGCAGGCAGCCTACTTCATCGGATCTGCGGCACCGATCGCCTCATGGTCAACAGCGCTCATCACCAGGCAGTGCGCGCCGCCGGTCCCGACATCGTCGTCAATGCCGTGGCAGAAGACGGCGTCATCGAGGGCATCGAAGACCCGCGCAAGAAGTTCTGTCTCGGCGTGCAGTGGCATCCGGAATTCATCGTCGGGCCGGGCGATGCCAAGATCATCGATGCGTTTGTCGCGGCGGCGCGCTGATGAGCGTGGGTCGCAAAGCCACCGGCAATAAAGACACCGGAAACAAGGCACACGAGGGCGAGCGTATCGCCAAGGTCATGGCACGTGCCGGCTTGTGCTCGCGTCGCGACGCCGAGGAATGGATCGCCGCCGGCCGTGTCTCGCTCAACGGCAAGAAACTGACCTCGCCCGCCGTCAATGTCGGGCCGTCGGATGTCGTGCGGGTCGATGGCAAACCCCTGCCCGAAGCAGAGAAGACGCGCCTTTTCCGCTATCACAAGCCGCGCGGCCTGGTTACCACCGCCAAAGATCCGGAAGGCCGTCCCACCGTCTTCGAGAACCTGCCCGCAAACCTGCCCCGCCTGATTTCAGTCGGACGCTTGGATTTGAATTCCGAAGGCCTCTTGCTGCTGACCAATGACGGCGAACTTGCCCGACGTCTTGAATTGCCGGCGACCGGTTGGGTCCGCCGGTATCGCGTGCGCGTCAACGGCAAGATTGATCCAGCCGTCCTGACGAAACTGGCCGGCGGCATTGAAATTGATGGCGTGCGATATGGCGCCATCGAAGCAGTCCTCGACCGGCAGCAGGGCGAGAATGCCTGGCTGACGATGAGCCTCACCGAAGGCAAAAACCGGGAAATCCGCAAAGTCTGCGCTCATTTCGGCTGGACCGTCAGCCGCCTGATCCGCCTTTCCTACGGCCCGTTCCAGCTTGGCCATCTCGGCAAGGGTGAGGCCGAGGAAGTGCCCGGCAAGGTGCTGCGCGACCAGTTAGGTGCGCCCGGCAGCGTCCAGCCGTTGCGTCCGCATCAAGCCAGCGGCGGCAAGGCCCGCCCGCCTAAACCGACGCAGAAGCCGGTCCATAAAAGAGGTCAGAGCGACAAGAAGTGGGACGACCGGCAAGTCGAACGGCAGCATGATGCTCATCCATCGACGCGGTCCCAAGCCGCACCGGGCGAACCTAAGCGCAAGCAGCTTTCGCATGAACGACGTGCCGAGCGGCAACGTACAGCGGAAATAGGCAGTACCCCGACATACGAAGCGGGGCCGAATAACGAGAAGAAGCGGGATAACGCAAAACGCTCCACCTCACCCGCTGCAAAACGGCCCGGCCGTGAGTCATCTAACAGAGGGCGCGCGCCCGGAAAGCCTGATGCGAATCGATTCCGGCGCCCATAAAGGCAAGAAGCTCGTGGTACCGGAAGGCCGCGACGTGCGGCCGACCGGGGATCGTGCGCGGCAAGCGATCTTCAACATGCTGATGCACGGCTTGGATGCGGTGCGCGATGCCGCGGTACTCGACGCTTTCGCCGGTTCGGCCGCCTTGGGGCTCGAAGCCCTGTCGCGCGGCGCCGCCAGCCTGGTAGCCTTCGATACCGATCCGCAAGCTTTGGCAGCGATGCGCGCGAATGTCGCCGGCTGCCGGGAGGAAAGCCGCACGACCATTCGCCAGGCCGATGCCTTGCGCCCGCCGCCCGCCGCTGGCTTTGGTGCAGCGGCACCGGCGACGCTCGTCTTTCTCGACCCACCCTATGGCAAGGATATGGTGCCGGCAGCACTCACGGCTTTGGATAAAGCCCGCTGGATCGCGCCCGGTGCCGTCGTGGTCGTGGAGTTGGATCGTCGCGACCCGTTCGATTTGCCGATCGGCTACGCTCTTGAAACAGACCGCAATTATGGCAAGGCCCGCATTCTTATTCTGCGGAAGAATTAGCGCCGGCCGAATAAGCGTTCGATATCGGCCAGCTTAAGCTCCACATAAGTGGGGCGGCCGTGATTGCACTGGCCGGAATGCGGCGTTGCTTCCATCTGGCGCAACAGTGCATCCATCTCTGACGCGCTCAAGCGCCGCCCCGAGCGGACGGCGCTATGGCAGGCCATGGTGCCGCAGATGTCCTCCAGCCTTTCCTTCAGGCTATGGGTCGCGCCCAGCTCAGCCAGTTCGTCCGCCATATCGCGCACCAGTCCCTGGATATCCGACTGGCCCAACAGAGCCGGTACTTCCCGCACGACGACAGTACCGGGACCGAAGGATTCGATGACGAGGCCAAGTTCCGCCAATTCCTCGCTGCGCGCCAGCAGACGGTCGGCAGAAGCCCCATCCAGCTCGACCACTTCGGGAATGAGCAGAGCTTGGCGTGCGACACCTTGCGATGCCAAAGCCTCCTTCATGCGCTCATAAACCAGCCGCTCATGGGCCGCATGCTGATCGACAATGACCAATCCATCGGCCGTCTGGGCGATGATGTAGTTCTCATGCAATTGCGCCCGCGCGACGCCGAGTGGGTAATTGGCCTGCGGCTGCTGAGCTGACCCGCCATGGGCGGCTTCCATGCGCACACTGGGCCGCTCCAGTTCCGGTGCCAGAGGCGCGAAACCGGCCAAGGCCCGATCGACCAGCCCGCTATTGACGCTGTTTCCGCCCCGGTGCCCATAGCCGCTCCAATTGGATTGTGGTGGTGGTCCCTGCCAAGCGGGGGACTGCGGGCTGCTGAACTGCATTTGCGGCGCCTGGAACGCACCCAAAGTCTGCGCCGCCACGGTCGTTGCTGCCCGATGACCGGCAGCGGCAAGGCTATGGCGGATGGCGCTAACGATCAGGCCCCGCACCAGGGCCGCGTCCCGGAAGCGCACCTCGGCTTTGGCGGGATGAACATTGACGTCCACCTCCTCCGGCGGCAGGTCAACGAACAGCGCCACCAGCGGGTGCCGGTCGCGCGCCAGGAAATCCTGGTAGGCGCCGCGGATCGCGCCGATCACCAGGCGATCCTTCACCGGCCGGCCATTGACGAAGAGATATTGATGGGCGGCATTTGCCCGGTTCAGGGTCGGCAGGCCGGCATAGCCGTGAAGCCGGACATTCTCCCGCGTCGCATCGATCGCCAAAGCATTATCGCCGAAATCCCGGCCCATGATGGCGCTGAGGCGCTGCAGCTGCGCGGCGCGGGCATCCGCCAGCAGATCGTCGCTAATCGCCGGCAGCCGCAGGATCACGCGATCCTCGTCCCGAAGGGTAAAACCGATGGCCGGATGCGCCATGGCGAGGCGTGCGACCACCTCCTCCACCGCGTTGGCCTCACTGCGCGGCGTCTTCAGGAATTTCAGGCGCGCCGGCACCGCATAGAAAAGATCGCGCAATTCCACCCGCGTGCCGGCAGATAAGGCAGCCGGCTGCGGCGTTCCCTTGACACCGCCATCGACCGTGAGGGCCCAGGCTTGATGACCGTGTGCTTGATCACTGCTGGCATCCTTCGTCTTCCTGGCTCGGCTGATAATGGTCAACCGCCCGACTGCGCCGATGGCTGGCAGCGCTTCGCCCCGGAAGCCGAAATGATGAATATGAACCAGATCGTCATCTGGCAGCTTCGACGTCGCATGCCGCTCTACCGCCAGGAGCAGTTCCTGCGGTCCCATGCCACAGCCATCGTCCTCGACCAGGATCAGGCTGCGGCCGCCTTCCCGTAGGGTGACGTCGATACGGGTCGCTCCGGCATCGACGGCGTTTTCGACCAGTTCCTTAACCACGGAAGCGGGCCGTTCCACCACCTCACCGGCGGCAATCTGGTTGATAAGGTTGGAGGGCAGGAGACGAATCGACATGCCCCCAGTTTAGCAGGCCAATGCCCTGGCAGGCCAATGCCTTAGCAGGCCGGGGCCAAGCTGCTAAGCTAGGTTTCAATGATAAAACCTCGAGAATTGGGGAGGAACCGCGATGGGCCCCGAAGATAAGCCGAAAGCCAGGGAAAGCTTCATGTCGGCCGATGCCTATGGCCGCAGCTTGAAGGGTATGGGTATCAATCTGCTGGTTCGTGATATCGCGCGCTCAACGCTTTTCGCCCGCGACGTGCTCAACGCCGAGATTGTCTATAGCGACAAGGATTTCGCAGTCCTGCGGCATGGTGATGGCGATCATCGCGCCGAATGGATGCTGCATGTCGATGGGACCTATCACAGCAATCCCCTGCTCGGCCTGTTATCGGACATGCCGATACGCGGGGCCGGCGTGGAAATTCGTCTATACCGCTGCGATCCCGACCGCGCCGTCGCCCAGGCAAAGGCGCATCATCATCATGTCCTGTCGCCGGCTGCCGACAAGCCCCACGGTCTGCGCGAAGCCTATATCCAGGATCCCGACGGCTATTGCTGGGTACCGAGCCTGCACAAGCGAGGCGCTGATTAAGCCTTCACGAGTTTGCTAGATTTAATACCGGCTTTCGCCATCACATTGCGGGTATCGACGATGAGTTTGGCCTTTTGCCCGACCAGCGCGTAATCCACCGCCTCATGATCCGTCACGATCAGGACGGCATCCGTGCTGGCCAGGTTGCGTGCTGTGAGCGGCGCCGATCGGCGACCTGTCAGCCCGGGATATTCCCGCGTCGGGGTGATCTTAGGGATCAGCGGGTCGTGATAGGAAACCCGCGCACCGCGACGCTCCAGCTCTTCCATAATGTGCAGCGACGGGCTTTCCCGTAGATCGTCGACATTCTTTTTATAGGCCACCCCGAGAACGAGAATGCGGGCGCCCTTCAATGCTTTGCCCAGCTGTGCGCTGAGCGCGTGCGTCAGCCTCTCAATGACGAAATGCGGCATCGCCGTATTGATTTCGCCAGCCAGCTCGATGAATCGGGTATTGATGCCGTATTCCCGCGCCTTCCAGGTCAGGTAAAACGGATCGATCGGAATACAATGCCCGCCCAAACCCGGGCCCGGATAAAAAGGCATGAAACCGAAGGGCTTGCTCTTGGCGCCGTCGATGACTTCCCAAACATCGACATCCATCGCCATGCAGATGACTTTCAGTTCATTGACTAGAGCGATATTGACAGCCCGGAAGATATTTTCCGTCAACTTGATCGTTTCGGCCGTTTCGGGGCTGCTGACCGGCACGGTGCGGATGACGATGCGATCGTAAAGCGATGTCGCCAATTTCAAGGCTGCCGCGCCGTCGCCACCCACTACCTTGGGAATCGCCGCCGTGCCGAAGGCGGTGTTGCCGGGGTCTTCCCGTTCCGGCGAATAAGCGAGGAAAAAGTCTCGGCCCGATTTCAAGCCCGTCCTTTCCAGAATGGGCTTCAGAACGTCTCGGGTAGTACCCGGATAGGTGCTGGATTCGAGAACCACCAACTGCCCGCGCCGGAGCTGTCGGGCGATGGTTTCCCCGGTCTTGACAATAAATTGGAGATCGGGCTCGCGATGCTTGGTCAACGGCGTCGGCACACAGATGACAATCACATCCATCGCTGCCAGGCCGGAAAAATCGTCACTGGCCGCGAGCGTGCCCGCTTTCACCAGCGGGGCGATTCGCCGGTTGCCGATATGCTTAATATAGGATTTACCGGCCGAAAGCTGGCGGATCTTGGCAGGGTCGATATCGAAACCGGTGACGGCAAACCCGCATTCGGCAAAGAGGCAGGCCAGGGGAAGGCCGACATATCCCAGACCGATAATCCCGATCCGACTCTCCTGTGCCCGAATCGCAGCGGTCACGCGAACGGCCAAAGAGTTGCTTTTTGGCCGACTTTGCGCCTTCATTCCTAATCTCCTGCAACTGATCGTGGCGAACCCTAACAAATCGCCCTGAAAGGTTCAGCTTCTTTGTGGGCATGCGGCAGGGACATATTCGGATTTTATTAATCCTGGCGGTAGGACAATGCATCGAAACCCCGCCACCTATCGGCAACAGCATCTCGAGCGGCGGGCGACGGAAACAGCCGTGAATAGGGAATGAAGGGCCCACCTAACCACTCGTATGACCGATTGGCAGATTTTGTCGGCCCCGCGATGATGATTGCGGCGGCGCCCGGCGGAGGGTTCATTATCACCGCCGCCAACGATGCGTTTCTCACCGAAACCGGTTTCGATCGCCGCAACCTCGCCGGCCAGAGGTTGCCGGCTCCCTTTGGGCCGGGCTGCAATGCCCTGCTCGACCTAGGTGAGAAAGTTCTGATCAGCGGTTATCCGGCAGATGGCGTCATCAGTCTCGCCACGCCGAAAGGTGCTCGCCGTCACCACATGGTGCTGATGCCGCAGGCCGGCGGCGCTTCCCAGCCGTCCCAGATCATTGTCGTCTGTACGGATACGACGGCCACCGAAGCCATCCGTTACCTGGATGACGTGCTGATAAATGTGAAAGACATCATCTGGTCGGTCATGGTCGAGACGACCATCTTCGATTATGTAAGCCCGTCGGTTGAAACCTTGCTTGGAATCGATCCTCAGGAACTACTGACGGTTCCCTGGGCCTGGAATCGATATATCCATCCGGCTGATCTCGCTGCTGTCGAAAAGGCCTGGGATGAGGCGATAGAAGGCGCTCTTTTCGATATCGAATACCGGATGATACACCCCGATGGCCGCGTCATCTGGGTACGCGATCATGGCGAGTTGGTGCGGGATGCCCAAGGGCGAGCCTTGCGGATCGACGGTATCACACAGGACATCAACGCCCGGCGCGCGGCAGAAGCGAAAGCGAAGACCGCCGAAATCCTCTATCGGACGATCGTCGAAAATCAAGTCGAACTGATCTGCCGGTATCGGCCGAACTTTGTCATCGTTTTCTGCAACGCCGCCTATGCCGGTCTCTATGGCCTGAAGCCGGGCGACATGGTCGGCCATTCTCTTGCCGAATTCCTGCCTACCGAAGAACTTGGAGAGGTTCAGGAGGTCATCGAACGCTTAGCCAGGGGCAATGCCATTTCCCACAGCGAGGTCAGGAAGGTGCAGGGCGACGAAAAAGGGTCCTGGTATAGCTGGTCGGATGTGGCGATTTTCGATGCCGAAGGTAATATTGCCGAAATTCAGGCGATCGGCCGCGATGTTACCGGCCGTTATCAAATGGAGCGTGACCTGCAAGCCAGCGAACAACGCCTGCGCCTTGCAATCGACAGCATTCCCGATGCCTTCGCGCTCTATGATAACGAAGACCGACTGATCTTATGCAACAAGCGATATATCGAGCTTGCGATATCCCCCACGACAATCGACCCGATCGGCAAGACTTTCGAATATCTCGCCCGCAACGTTGCTTTATCTTCCATTGCGCCGATGGAGGCGAAGGACGATCCCGAAGGATGGTTCGAACGCCGCCTGCAGCGGCACCGCAATCCACCGTCCGAACCGGTCGAGGTCGTACTTCAAGATGGAAGGTGGCTTCGCGTCTCGGAGCGGCGAACGATCGATGGCGGCTGGGTTGCGACCTGGAGCGAGGTCACCGCTTTGAAGGAGGCCGAGACCAGATTGCGGTCGGCCATTGCCGCGTTCAATGAAGGTTTCGTCTTCTACGACAAGAACGAGCGTTTGATCCTCTGCAATGATCGCTTTAAGGCCCTCTATCCGAAATCCGCCGCGATCATGGCGCCGGGCGTGACCCTGGAAGAGATCTATCGTTACGGCATGGCACGTGGCGAATTCGCGGATGATGATAACGACTCCGAAGCCTGGCTGAAGAGAGAGTTCCGTCGCATCCGTCAAAAGATCCCGCATGTCGTGGAACAGCAACTGACCGATGGGCGCTGGACCATGGTCAGCCGCTCGCCCGTTGCCGATGGCGGCATGGTCAGCATCATTACCGATGTCACCGAATTGAAGCTGCGCCAGGACGAGCTACAACAAACTCAGCAGAAGCTGCAACAGCAGACACAGCACTTGACGCAATTTGCCGAACAGTTAAGGGCGGCCCGGATGGCAGCCGAATCTGCCAATCAGGCGAAGTCGCGCTTTCTGGCTCATATGAGCCATGAATTGCGGACTCCGTTGAATGCCATTCTCGGTTTCGCCGATGTCATCCGCCACGGCATGTTCGGCGAGATCGCACCCGTCCGCTATCGTGACTACGTGCAATACATCCACGAAAGTGGCAGCCATTTGCTGGAAATGATCAATGACGTGCTTGATCTGTCCAAGATCGAAGCCGGCAAGTTCGAATTGAAAGTGGAAGCCCTCGATGCCGCACTGATCACCCAGGCCGGCAGCAAGCTGGTTGCCGGGATGGCCAAGGAGAACGGCGTCCGCCTGATGATCGATATTGACCCTGCTTGCCCGCGCATTCATGGCGATGCCCGGGCGATCAAGCAGATCATCATCAATCTCCTATCGAACGGCGTGAAGTTCACCCCGGCCGGCGGCTACGTGATGCTGCAGATTCAGACGGCCGGCACAAGGGGCTTTGAGATCGTGGTGACGGATACCGGCATCGGCATGTCGTCGGATGATATTGCCAAGGCACTCGATCCGTTCGGGCAAATCGACGGCACCTTGGCGCGCCAGCATCGGGGCACCGGGCTCGGCCTGCCTCTGGTCAAAAATCTGGCGGAATTGCAGGACGGCACGCTGCAGATCGATAGCGCGCCGTCACGAGGAACCCGGGTCTCGGTCTTTTTGCCCTGGCTCAGCTCACTGCTGGCATTCGAGACGGGACACGCCTGATCCGAGCCAGGCGCGCTATTCCGCATGGATCAGTGGTTCTGTTCCTTGGTCTTCAGGAAGCGGATCTTGGGGTAATCTTCCGCGGCCCGGTCCAGATGCCAAGCATTGCGCGCCAGGAAGACCGGATCGCCGTTGTGATCGTCGCCGATCGAGGCGCGCGAGGCGTCCAGGAAGCGCTTCAGTTCCGCCGGCTCGTCGGCTTCCACCCAGCGCGCGGTATAAAGACTGGTAGGTTCGAAGCGGACCGGCAGGCCATATTCCGTACGGATACGATCGGCGAGAATTTCGAACTGCAGCGCGCCGACCACACCGACGATCCAGTCGGTGCCGATCAGCGGCCGGAAGACGCGGGCGGCACCCTCTTCCGCCAATTGCTCCAGCGCCTTGCCGAGATGCTTGGCCCGCAGCGGATCATCCGCACGCACACTCTGCAGATGTTCCGGCGCAAAGGACGGGATACCGGTGAACTGCAACTGCTCACCCTCGGTCAGCGTGTCGCCGATCCGCAGGTTGCCGTGATTGGGCACGCCGAGGATATCGCCCGCATAAGCTTCTTCCGCCAATTCGCGATCCTGCGCCAGGAAGAGGACCGGGTTATGCAGATTGAGCTGCTTCGCCGAACGAACATGCAACGCCTTCATCCCACGCCGGAACTTGCCGGAGCACAGCCGCACGAAGGCAATCCGGTCCCGGTGCTTTGGGTCCATGTTCGCCTGGATCTTGAAGACGAAGCCGGTCAGCTTGTCTTCGGTCGGTTCCACCGCACGTGTCGTCGTCGGCTGCGGCCGCGGTGGCGGTGCCATTTCGGCAAGCCCCGCGAGCAATTCGCCGACGCCGAAATTATTCACCGCTGACCCGAAATAGACCGGCGACAGATGCCCTTCGCGATAAGAGGCGAGATCGAATTGGGGCATCAGGCCGCGCGCCATCTCGACATCGTCGCGAAGCCGCTGCACCTCGTCTTCGCGTAAAGTAGTGGCAAGCTTAGGATCGTCAAGGCCTTCGATCTTCAAGCTCGCTTCTCCCTGCGTACCGCCGCGCTCGAACATGACGAGCCGGTCATTGAACAGGTCGTAGCAGCCCTTGAAGCTCTTTCCCATGCCGATCGGCCAGGAAGCCGGCGTGATGTCGAGTGCCAAGGTTTGCTCGATCTCCGAAATCAGATCGAATGGTTCGCGTCCTTCTCGGTCGAGCTTGTTCACGAAGGTGACGATCGGCACATCGCGTAGGCGGCAGGCTTCGAAAAGCTTGCGCGTCTGGCTTTCGATACCCTTGGCGGCGTCGATCACCATGACGGCCGAATCCACCGCCGTCAGTGTGCGATAGGTATCTTCGCTGAAATCTTCGTGGCCCGGCGTATCCAGCAGGTTGAAGGTGCACCCCCGATAATCGA
The DNA here is from genome assembly GCF_034044715.1 of Dongia soli. Lineage (NCBI taxonomy): Bacteria > Pseudomonadati > Pseudomonadota > Alphaproteobacteria > Rhodospirillales > Dongiaceae > Dongia > Dongia soli. Next base: position 213,001 of record NZ_JAXCLW010000004.1, read on the forward strand.
AGGTCATCACCGAGGCGGTGACCGAGATGCCGCGCTCGCGCTCTACCTTCATCCAGTCGGAACGCGCACGCCGCTGTTCGCCGCGCGCTTTGACCGCGCCCGCCAGCTGAATGGCACCTCCGAACAGCAACAGCTTTTCGGTCAGTGTGGTCTTGCCGGCGTCGGGGTGCGCAATAATCGCAAAAGTCCGTCGCCGGGAAACTTCGGTTTCCAGATCGGCCATAATGCTCACTTCGGGAGAATTGCCGGCAATTTAAGCATTTCGCCGGGTTTTTCCAGCGTAAAAAGCCGGTTTCCCTCTAGCCGAGCTCACCAGCATGACCCCGCACAGGACGAAAGCCGCGCCTACCACCTGTTCAATCGAAATAATTTCGCCCAGGAACAACCACCCGAAGAAAATAGTCGCTACCGGACCGATCGAGCCGACGATGGAAACTTTGGAGGCGCCAACCAACTGGATCGCCTTAGCAGTCAAGAAAACCGGCAGAACCGTCGAAATGGCCGCCATGGCACCGGCATAGGCATAGACCTGCCACGGCTGCTGGAAAGCGCTGACCACCGGATCGACCGCCAGGAAGTGGATGAGGCAGGCCATTGCCGAGACGATCGACGCCCAGGCCGCGAGACGAATGGCGCCCAGCCGGCCGACCAGCTGCCCGTTTGCGACCAGGTAGATTGCATAGGTGATCATGCACAGAAAGACCAGCGTGCTGCCGATCATGATATCCGCCTGGTTTCCCGTGAAGCGCACGTCATGCAGGAAGGCGATGCCGATTCCGGCATAGGAGACCGCCATGGCGATCAATGTTCGCTTGCCGATCGCGTGTCCGAACAGAACAACCGACAGGATCACCACCACCGTCGGATAGAGGAACAGGATCAGCCGCTCCAGACCCGCCGTAATGTATTGCAAGCCCATGAAGTCGAGAATGCTGGACAGGTAGTAGCCGACGACGCCAAGAAACAGCAGTGACATCCAGTCCTTGCGGGTCAGCCGCGTCGGCGCGACACGGCCCGACCACCAGGCCGCTGCCATGAGAATGGGCAGTGCGAATGCCATGCGCAGCGCCAGCAGGGTGATGGCATCGACACCATAGAGATAAGCCAATTTGACGAAAATGGCCTTCATGGAGAAGGCGGCCGAGGCCAGAAAGGCCAGAAGCACGCCTCGATTGATCATCATGTATCGGTCTCGCGTCGGACAGACGGAGCTTTCCAACGAAGTCGCGTGCGCCAGTCCCAGATGCGATCGCACCTGATTGCAAAGTCGAAACCTCAGGAAACCCCTGGAATGCAATCTAAAATGGGTAGAATAAGGGGACTAGGGCTGAAACGGCAGTGCTCGCCCCTGAAATGTGCATGACGTTGCACCGACATGGTCGGCCATGCCTGAAATGTTGACAGGAGGGCCCCGGAACCCCACTTAAAAACTGTCCCGAGGGGCTGGGGACACTCCCGAATGCCGCAATTTAAGAATAGGTGCCGCGACGCATGGTCCACCACACGCCGCTTATTGCCACCATTGTCGGCAGCCTCGTCCTGGCCCTGATCCTGGGGGCTTTGGCGAACCGCCTGCGGATTTCTCCCTTGGTCGGCTATTTGTTAGCGGGCGTGTTTGCCGGCCCCTTCACGCCAGGATTCGTCGCCGATCAGGCCCTGGTGCCGGAATTGGCGGAGATCGGCGTCATTCTGCTCATGTTCGGGGTGGGCTTGCATTTTTCCCTGAAGGATCTCTTCGCCGTTAAGAGGATCGCCCTGCCGGGCGCGATCCTGCAAATTGGGCTCGCAACCTTGCTGGGCCTCGGGCTCTCCTTAGCCATGGGGTCCTCGGTGGCAACCGGCCTGGTTTTCGGCCTCGCCCTCTCCTGCGCCAGCACTGTTGTCCTGTTGCGTGCCTTGCAGGAGCGGCGGTTGATCGAGACGGAACGTGGACGCATCGCGGTCGGCTGGCTGATCATGGAAGATCTGGCCATGGTGCTCGTTCTGGTCCTGCTGCCGGCCCTTGCCGGCGTGCTCGACGATACCAGCAAGTCATCGTCGCTGGATGCCGCGGACATCCTTCGTATCCTGGGGATCGCGCTTGGCAAGGTGACCGCCTTCATCGCTCTGATGCTGATCGTCGGCCGCCGTGTCATTCCGTGGCTTCTGCACTACATCGCCCATACCGGTTCACGGGAACTGTTCCGCCTGGCCGTGCTCGTCATTGCACTCGGCGTTGCTTATGGCGCGGCGCTGCTTTTCGGTGTTTCGTTTGCCCTGGGCGCCTTCTTCGCAGGGATGGTACTCAGCGAGTCGGACCTGAGTCATCAGGCCGCGCAGGAAACTCTGCCCCTACGGGATGCCTTTGCCGTGCTGTTCTTCGTATCGGTCGGCATGTTATTCAATCCGAGCATCATTGTGGACGATCCGCTGCCGTTGATCGCTACCTTCCTGATTATCATTTTCGGAAAATCCCTGGCGGCCTTCGCATTGGTCCGGCTGTTTGGCCATTCATCGAGCACCGCTTTGATGATTTCCGCGAGCCTCGCCCAGATCGGCGAGTTCTCCTTCATCCTGGCGGCCTTGGGCGTTGAGCTGAACCTGCTGTCAACCGAGGGGCGCGATCTCATCCTCGCCAGTGCCATTCTGTCGATCCTCGCCAATCCCGTGCTTTTCGCTTTGCTCGATCGTGCGCAGGCCTGGATCGATCGTCGCGAGGGCAAAGAAGGCGGCCCATCTACCCCCGGCAGGGTGATCAGTGAGGAAATTCCCACGACGCAATTGACGGGCCACGCCGTGGTGGTCGGCTCAGGCCGTGTTGGCAGCCTGATCATTGCTCGCCTGGAACAGGAAAGGCGACCTTTCCTGGTGATAGAGGATCGCCGCGAACTGGTGGAACAATTGCGCGCTAGATCCATCGAGGTCATCGCAGAGAACGGCGCCAATGCCGCAGCACTCGCGGCCGCCAATCTCGCCGGGGCGCGTTGGCTGTTCCTGGCCATCCCCAACGGCTTCGAAGCAGGACAGATCGTCGAACAGACGCGCGCGATCAATAGCGGACTGGAAATTATCGCACGGGCTCATTCCGATGACGAGGTCGGGTACCTGCGGAAATGCGGCGCCGATCACATCATCATGGGCGAACGCGAGATTGCCCGCGGCATGCTTGAACTGGCTTTTGGCCTCCCCGACACTTCCGGAGATGGTTCAGTCCCGGGTGGAATTACCGGAGGTACGGTCGCCGCGACGGCAGCGACTTGAAAGCTCATTGCGCGCCAGCCAGGCTGTAAAGAGGCCCGGGTGCTCCAGCTCAAGCGCGGCGGGCGATCAGAGCCCGAGTTTCTACCACTTCCTGCAGAATACCTCCCTTGCCCCATTGGGCGAGCAGCTTGCCGAGATCCTCAGCCATCGCCGCCGTCTTTTCGCCCAGACGGGCCGAGGTGGTACTCGACCTGGAGAGGACGCGGTTGATCAGTCGGTCGATGGTCAACGGATGACGATCGAGGGCGGAGACACGATCCAACACCGGAAAAGCCGACTTCAACAAGACAACCTCATGCGGCAGCCAATCGGGTCCCTTACGGATGCGCCGTCCGCAATCCTGGCCGCTATAGCGTTCATGCAAGGCCTCGAAATCACCGAGCCAGGCATTCTCCGGCAGTGGCGGGTGCTTGTCATCGAACAGCACAACCGCGCCTCCCGGCTCGATCATCTGATCGAGCCGCCGCAGCGTTTCAACCCGGTCCATCCAGTGGAAAGCGCGCCCGATACTAACCAGGTTGAAACGACCGAGATGCGGGCCGAGATCCAGGGAGCTTCCCTGCGTGAAAGTCACATTCGATATCCCGCTCGCCTGGGCGAGTTTGCCGGCCGCCGCCAGCATCTCCGGCTCAGGATCGATCGCCGTCACCTGACGGACGAAAGGCGCCAGGGCCCGTGCGAGTTGCCCCGGCCCGCAGCCGAGATCCAAGACATGATCGGCGTCGCTCAGCCCACAAAACTGTGCCACATGGCGGATCAAGCGATCCGCATAAGGCGGACGGCCTGCCAGATAATGGGTGGCGGCCGAACGAAAACGATGCGGATCAAAAGGAACGATGGAACCGGTCTGACCGGCGGTCGGGGCGGCATCCACACGGGACAATGGCATCTTGACTCCCGGTAAGGCAGCCCGGCGCATCGCGGCGGTTATAACCAGGAAAGCAGCGCAGGCTGATATGAAGCGAAGCATCGGCATAACGCGACTGCGCATACCATGCCCAGGGCCCATAACAACAACCTTGCGGCTGCAAACAGACGCCTCTTCGAGCACCGTGCCATGCACGGGATCGATCGTCATTTTTTGGCGGTCAGATCACGCCTTGGAACGGTTCTCCCCGTGCCAGATGCGCACCCGTTCCGCTTATCCGATAGCGGTCACACGCTCCGGTTCCGGCAGGTCGGCGCCCCACATCTTTTCAAGATTGTAGAATTCGCGGACTTCTGGTCGAAACAGATGCACGACCACGTCACCGCCATCCAGCAGAACCCAATCGCCCTGAGTCATGCCTTCAATGGCGACATCCTTGATGCCAAGCTTGGTCAGCTTTTCATCAAGATGCTGCGCCATGGCCGCCAATTGGCGCGAGGAGCGCCCGGTAGCGATGACCATGTAATCGGCGATGCTGGATTTGCCACGGAGATCGATCGAGACGATGTCTTCGGCTTTATCATCGTCCAAGGATGTTGCAACGATCTTCACGAGATCGTCGATCATCATTGCAGTCGGCTGAGCCACTGCCTTTTTTGCTCGCGGAATGGTCTCTACCCTCCTTGTCGGCGCCATCGGCACGCGCCGGCTTTCCGTTACGCCCGGTTTCACCACGTACCGTCCCAAGAGTTTCTAATGCCGCCTTGCAGCGGCCCGCCTGGCTTCCGCCTGGGCGGCCTCGGCACGGATCGCAGTGGCTGAAATCGGGTTCAGCCGATGATGCATGAACATCCAAGCCGGCGCTGACGTCTCGATCAGTTCCAGACTGGCGCTTTCGCGCAATCGGAACTTAGCGAAGCGTCGGGCCGCCTTGGCGGCCAATGCCCTATAAGTATAGGTAGGACGGTCGAAAACCGCAATTGGTAGGAGATGAAATATCTGTTGCCAATTCTTCCAGTGGTCGATCTGGACTAGGTTATCTGCCCCCATAAGCCATAGAAACCGACAGTCCCGGTAGAGATCGACCAATTTGGCCAGGGTATCGGCGGTAAATCGCGTCCCCAGCCGGATCTCGATATCGGTGACCCGAATGCGCGGATGGGCCGCCTTGGCCTGGGCGGAGGCGATGCGGGTAGCCAAGGGCGCCATGCCGTCCGTCGATTTCAGCGGGTTTTGCGGGGCCACCAGCCACCAGACCTCGTCCAGCCCAAAATAGGCTAGCGCGGCGAGGCTGATATCGCGGTGCCCCTCATGCGCCGGATTGAAGGACCCGCCGAGCAGACCGATCTTGCGCCGCCGCTTCATGGCTTCAAGGCCGTACCTGCCCGTTGCCACGCACGATATATTTATAGCTGGTAAGCTGCTCGGCGCCGACCGGCCCGCGTGCATGCAGCTTGCCGGTGGAAATACCGATTTCCGCTCCCATGCCGAATTCGCCTCCATCGGCGAATTGGGTCGAGCTGTTGTGGATCACGATACCGGCATCGACTTCCCGCAGAAACAGATCTGCCGCGGCCTGGTCCTCGGTAATGATCGCCTCGGTATGATGCGAGCCGTGACGATTGATATGGGCCACCGCCTCGCGCACGCCATCTACCACCCGTACCGAAATGATGGCATCGAGATATTCGGTGTCCCAGTCGAGATCTGTCGCCGCCTTGACCCGCGCATCAGCCTGCTGGGTTTCCGCATCGCCACGCACTTCGCAACCGGCAGCGATCAGATCCCCAATGAAAACCGGAAGCAGATCGCTACGCCGCCGATCAACGAGCAATGTCTCCGTTGCACCGCAGATGCCGGTGCGCCGCATCTTCGCATTGACGACGATACGGCGCGCCTTCTCCATATCGGCCGCGCTATCGACATAGGTATGGCAAATGCCGTCGAGATGCTTCAGTACCGGAATCCGGCTTTCCGCCGCAACTCGCTCGATTAGGCCGCGCCCACCGCGGGGAATGATCAGATCTATGCTGTCCGTCATGGTCAGCATGATGCCGACTGCGGCACGATCCGTGGTCGGCAGACGCTGGATCGCCGATTCAGGCAGGCCCGCCTCACGCAGGCCTTTCTGCAGGCAATCCAGAATAGCCGCCGAGGATTGTGCACTTTCCGAGCCGCCCCGCAGGATCGCTGCATTGCCGGATTTGAGGCAGAGGCCGCCAGCATCGGCTGTGACATTCGGCCGGCTTTCGAAGATGATTCCGATGACGCCGAGAGGAACCGCCACACGGGCGATCTGCAACCCGTTGGGCCGTTGCCAGGCCGCCAATTCACGACCCACCGGATCGGGTAAATCGGCGATGTCTTCGAGCCCCTTGGCCATCGCCTCGATGCGTTTCTCATCCAGCGTCAAACGATCCAGCGAGGCGGCGCTCAGGTCACGCTGCCGGGCAGCGGACATGTCCTTCGCATTGGCAGCGAGCAATTTATGTCGATCCGCGCGCAAAGCCGACGCCATCTGCCGGAGTGCCTTATTCTTGGCCTCACTGCCGGCCAATGCCAATTGCGCGGCGGCGGCGCGCGCTGCATGTCCCAGCCGCGTCATCTTCGCCTGGAGATCGGCATGGTCGGGCGCGGTCTGTCGATTGAGAGCGGTCATGATCAACTCAATACCAGATCGTCACGATGGATCATCTCATCACGGCCACGATAGCCGAGCAAGCCGGCAATCTCACGGCTTTTATGCCCCATGATGAACTTGGCATCGCGGGCATTATAGGCGCTGAGACCACGCGCCACCTCATTGCCGGCAGCATCGGTCACAATCACCGCATCGCCACGTTCGAAACGTCCCTCGACCTGAACGACACCGGCCGGTAGCAGACTCCGCCCAGCTTTAAGGGCACCCAAAGCTCCGGCATCGACGGCGATTTTGCCCTTCGGCTTCAAGGCACCGGCGATCCAGCGCTTACGTGCCGTCTTGGGCGTGGCTGATGGCAGGAACCAGCTGCAGGTGCCGCCATTCAGCATGGCCTGTAGGGGATTCATCCGGCGTCCATTGGCAATCGCCATGCGGCAGCCAGCCGACATCGCAATCCGCGCCGCTGTGAGCTTCGTTACCATGCCACCGGAGGAATAACCCGGCGGCGCCTCGCCGGCCATCGCCTCAATCTCGGAGGTCAGCTCCGTCACTTCGGCGATGAATTTGGCATCCTTATCCTTGCGGGGATCCGCGGTATAAAGCCCGTCGATATCCGAAAGCAGGACCAGCGTATCGGCACTGATCATGGCGGCAACGCGCGCGGCAAGCCGGTCATTGTCGCCGAAACGGATCTCCGAAGTTGCGACGGTGTCGTTTTCATTGATCACCGGCACCGCTTCCATCTTCAACAAGGCATTGAGTGTCGAGCGCGCATTGAGGTGGCGGCGACGCTCTTCCGTGTCGTCAAGCGTCAAGAGGATCTGAGCGACGGTGATATCGTGGCGTGCCAGCCTTTCCTGATAAGCATGGGCAAGCCGGATCTGGCCAGTCGCGGCAGCCGCCTGTTTTTCTTCCAGACGCAAGGTAGCGCCGGAAAGGCCGAGATGACGGCGCCCGACGGCGATCGCACCGGACGAGACAAGAACGACCTCGATATTACGAGCGCGCAAAGCAGCGACATCATCGGCCAGCGCGTCCAGCCACTTGCGGCGGATGTCGCCGCTGTCGTCATCGACCAGCAAGGCGCTGCCGATCTTCACCACCAAGCGTTTGGCACTGGCGAGGCCGTTATCCCTGGCGCTTCCCCGGCGCTTGTCGCTCATGCCTCATCTCCCCTTGATTATTCACGCATCGCCGCACTGCGGCGTTATTTCATTCAGTCGTCGAAATCCTGTGGTGCTTCATCGGTAACCGATAGGATCGGTCCGTCATGCGCGGCATTGTCCTCGGCGGCATCGTCCTCATCCTTCATCGCAGCGCGATGAGCTTCGACAATTTCCATCACCTCGCGCAGCAGATCCCGCACACCCAGGCCGGTTGCGCCGGAAATCGCCCGCACCGGTTCGACGGCGTTCTTGCCCCGGCCGCGCTTCAGTTTGGCCGCTTTGGCGAGCTGCTTCTGCTTTTCCAGAATGTCTTCCGGCAGCAGCGCGTCGCATTTATTGAGCACGAGCAGTTCCGGCTTTGCCGCCAGGACCGGGCTATAGGCCTTCAATTCGGCACGAATCGTCTTATAGGCATCGACCACGTCATCCTGCGTCCCGTCGATCAGATGAATGAGAACACCACAGCGCTCGACATGGCCAAGAAAACGATGGCCCAAGCCGGCGCCGTCATGGGCGCCCTCGATCAGGCCGGGAATATCGGCAAGGACAAATTCGCGGTTATCGACATGCACCACACCCAATTGCGGATGCAACGTCGTGAAGGGATAGTCGGCGATCTTCGGCTTGGCGCGGCTGGTTGCTGCCAGCAGGGTCGACTTGCCGGCATTCGGCAGGCCGACAAGACCGCAATCGGCGATCAGCTTCAAACGCAGCCAGACCCAGCGTTCCTCGCCGGGCCAGCCCTGGCCGTGCTGGCGAGGGGCCTGGTTGGTCGCGGTTTTGTAATGGGCATTGCCGAAGCCGCCATCGCCACCGCGGCAGAGCGTGACGCGCTGGCCCGCTTTCTTCAGATCGTAGAGCACCGTCTCGCGATCCTCATCCAGGACCTGTGTACCGACCGGCACCCGCAAGGTGATGGTCTCGGCATCGGCGCCGGACCGATTCCGGCCCGAACCGTGATAGCCCCGCCGCGCCTTGAAATGCTGGGCGTAGCGGTAATCGATCAGCGTGTTGAGATTGGGCACGGCCTCGATAACGATATCGCCGCCCCGCCCGCCATTGCCGCCGTCCGGGCCGCCGAATTCAATGAACTTCTCGCGCCGGAAGCTGACGCAACCGGCACCGCCGTCGCCGCTCTTCACAAATATCTTTGCCTGGTCGAGAAATTTCATTTTCCTGTCCGCTTTCTGGTTGCGGCGATTTCAAACGAATTGGGAAATAAGAAAGGGGAATGGCCTGAAGCCATTCCCCTTCCAATCTTCCGGTCGTGAATGGCTGCGCCGATCAATCGCCGGCGCGGGAGCTCATTCAGGCCTGCGGGACCACCGAGACGAAGGTCTTGCCACCGGTCGTACGGTGGAACTCCACCTTGCCGGCAGCAGTCGCGAACAGCGTGTGGTCGCGGCCCATGCCGACATTCTTGCCCGCGTGGACCTTGGTGCCGCGCTGGCGGACGATGATGTTGCCGGCAATAACGGCTTCGTCGCCAAACTTCTTCACGCCAAGACGGCGGCCGGCGGTATCGCGACCGTTGCGGGAGCTACCGCCTGCTTTCTTATGTGCCATTGTGCTGTCTCCTTAATCCGTCAGATCGACGAGGCCCGGCCTCAGGCGACCTTGATATCCGTGATGCGCAGGACGGTCAGCTTCTGGCGATGACCATTCTTGCGGCGATAATTGTGGCGACGGTTCTTCTTGAACACGAGCACCTTGTCGGCCTGGGCCTGATCCAGCACCTTCGCGGAAACGCTGGCACCGGCGACGATCGGCGCGCCGAGCTTGGTGGTGGCATCGTCACCGATCATCAGAACCTGGTCCAGCGACACATCGGCACCGGCCTCAACGTCGAGCTTTTCGACCAGGATGACGTCGTTCTTGGCGACCTTGTACTGCTTGCCGCCGGTCTTGATCACTGCGAACATGATGTCCTGCTCTATTCTTCTTTATATCCGGCCGCCGGCCGGAACCCTTCCGGGTGGTGCAAAAAAACCCTTCCGGGTGGTTCAAAAAACTGGGGCCGCCCGCCCAAGCGCTGTCAGCGCCGATCGGAGGCGACCCATTCCAAGGGCCGGGAATATACTGTCTATCGCCCGTCTGTCAATTCGATTCCGCCACCCGGCCGCCGTGAGAAAAGCCGAAGCGGGGTATCGTCGACAAAACCCTAATGCCTTGTTTTTGTTTACATTAACCGGAGAAAAACGCAAGCGGCAGGACAATTCGGTAGCGGCCGACAGATACGTCTTGCGAGCCGGACTCCGATCCGTTAGGTTCCGGCCGCCCAACCGACTGCGGAGAGGTGCCAGAGTGGCCGATTGGGGCAGTCTCGAAAACTGTTGTACGTTTGCGCGTACCGTGGGTTCGAATCCCACCCTCTCCGCCAATCAATAGATAAGCCCCTGAAATCCAAAGATACCTAGAGAATAAGAGACTTGTAGGTGCGCCCTGGTGTACAAAAAGGGTGTCCAACAGTGTCGAATCTCATGCCTCAACCTTGGAAGCATCCCAAGCTCGGGACCTACTATTTCCGCAAGATCGTTCCCCCTCACCTACGTGAGGCCGTGGGGCGCTTGAAAGGGCGCAAGTCACTTACCGAAATCCGCATCTCTCTCAAAACCACAACCCTCCGAGAGGCGAAGCTTAAGTATCCAGAAGCCGTCGCTGAAGCGGACCGGCTATTGCTCCAGGCTGCTGACGGTCATGTACGCCTCAGCCATCAACAGATAATCGCCCTTGCAGGGCTGTGGTATAGCCGCGAGCTGAAAGCGCATGAGGCAGAGCCAGGCGATCCTGAGGCTCACGATATAGACCTCTCCCTTCTCGAATCAGCGATGGACGAAGGGGACGGCCTTAAGAAAGGCAAGGTTGCGAAAATCATAGCCGAAGACGTTGACAGCATCCTTAAGCAGGAGAGCTTGCTAATTGATGGGGCAAGCCGCGCTGACCTTGAAGAACGGATATTTTGGAACAAGGTCGCGCTTCTCAACACACTCAAACGGTACGCCGATGGCGACTATCGGCCAGATCCAAAGCTCAAAACATTTCCTCAATGGACCGGAGCCGGTAAGGACCCACCCAAGGTTCCTGTTACAGGACCGAAGGTTTCCTCGCTTTATGCCTTGATGTCCAAGGAGCGGCGTCATGCAGAGAAAACAGTTTACTCCTGGACGCGCATTCTCGCGAAGCTAACGGACTATGTTGGGACCGAGGACGCGAAAAAAATAACAGACATAGACATCATCGGTTGGAAGGACTCTTTGGTTGCTTCCAACCTCGGCCCTAAGACAATCGCCGACCGCTTAGTTGTCGTGAAAAGCTTTTTCCGATGGGCCAAAGCGAATAAGCACGTGGAATCGAACCCAGCCTTAGATGTCGAATACAAACCGAAACACGACCCGTCGAAGGGTAAACGCCCATATACCGACGCAGAGGCGCGGCTGATTTTACAGGCAGCACGGGACCAAAGGGAGGCGCATAAGCGGTGGGTGCCCTGGATCGCCGCTTTCACTGGCGCACGTATCGATGAGATATGTGGAGCGATGGTTAGCGATGTGTTGCTGGAAGACGGCATTCATGTCCTACGCATCGACCCTGCCTATAGAGAGGTCGGGGCCAGCGTGAAGAATCCCGGCTCAGTCAGAACCGTACCCCTTCACTCTGCGATCATCGCCGAGGGCTTGCTTGATTATGTGAAGACGCTCCCGAAAGATGGCCCCCTATTCCCCAAGGTAAAGCCAGATAGATTCGGAAAGCGCGGCGGCAACGGCTCCAAGACTATCGGTAGGTGGATTCGTGAAAAGCTTGGTATCACCGATCCCCTCATTCAGCCAAACCACGCTTGGCGGCACCGTCTGGCCGATGAATGTCGTAAGCTTGAAATATCGCGCGAAGTTCGCTTTGCAATTGACGGGCACAAGCTTGCTGATGTTGGTGATCAATACGGTCTTGGCGTCCCTCTGAAAGTCATGGCTGAGGCAGTAGCCAAGCTCCCAAACCCTCTGGCGGCAGAGGAAGCGTTGTCCACAGAAACCCCGCAATGATTCTCAGGAGTTCCAGAAACCCCTATAGCCGCTCCTGGGGCAATTGCCGAGTAGTGGTCCAAGGGGTTTCTGGGCTGTCCTATAGGGTGTCCCCCTAGTCATTAATGGGTGGGTGTCTGAGATAATCTAAAGCCGTGCGGCTTGGTGCTCTCCGTGATTCCCGCCATCGCCAACGCTTCGATAAACGCTTGGTTTTTTCTTATCTTCCTGAAATCGGATTTGTCGTAGTTCACCGACTTACCCGCTTCGCCGAATGTCACAAGTGGGCGACACTCAACTTTCAGTCTGGCATAGATAAACTCAAAAGCAGTCTTTGCCTTTCCTTTGAGGGGCACGGCAGAGACATCGCCAGATTTCAAGGGTGGTTTCCAGTCCCTTACAGTGGCCCTCGGAAAGATGGTTTCCAGGGATGCAGGGATGCCGCTGCTAGGATGAGCGATAACGAATGCCTTGCTAGGAGGGCATACGCCATCGACACAACCCCTTACTCGACCACGGCATAGAGCTTGAAGAATGTCGTGAGAATGTTCCCCCAGCTCAATTTTATCCTTATCTGCCTTCGATAACGCGCCATCGCTGGATGGGTGTTTCGCAGCAGCCATTCCAAGAGATTCAATGACAGAGGATGCATAGAACAGGGTTCCCGCAAGGATGACATTGGGAATGTCCTTGAAAGTATTGACGGCAAAATGCTGCCCCCAGGTCAGAAATTTGAGCCGATCAGCATTAACTGCGGGATGTGCTTTCAACTCTTTCGGTAGATTGATACCTACCGAATGGGGGAGATGGTGAATGATTAGCCAATCCCTGTCGGGGTCGGTCGCAATCATTGCCCTTATTCCCTCGACAAGCTTGCGTGGATTCGTTTTCCAACCGCTTTTACTTCCAGATTGCCTCCACACATCGACCGTTAGGTTGTCGTATCGTTTATGGCCCGTAGGTAACTCTTCCAAACCCTTACGGCGGTTCTTCCAGAATTCATATGTGGTTCTAACTCGGCCCGAAGCATCTAAGATCAATAGCGGAGCTAAATCATCTGGGAGGAAATTCTGATGGTCAATGAACAGGTTGGTTTTCCCTTCCCGCCGTACACCCACTTTGCGCCCAGACAAAAACCAAAGCGATTGAATTGTCTCGGCGCGATGGTCCCAAAGAGTACGCAAGACACCCTTTGCTGTCAGGTCGCTAATGCCGTGCTTCTCTACGAAATCCGGCACCTCGTAAAGTTCTCCATCAGATAGCTCCCGTAGGTTGTCGCAGATATTCTCTAGGTCGGCAGTAAGCGCAGGATATCGTTTATGCAAGAGCTCTAGGAGTGCCAGAATGGATCGGCGCTCAATCACGATATTCCGACCGGGCACCAAGCTTTCATCCCATACCCTTACCTGCCTAGGCTTCCCGCGATAGAAGAAAGCGGAGCAATCCGCAAACTTGCTTCCGCGAAGGGTCGCATTCTCAAGTCTTTGTTGGGTGGTAAACAAAATTTGGGCATCATTTACCCTGTCCGATCCAAGGCCAGCCTTATTCAATTCCATATCGCTGGTCAGGACGGAAAAAGAACAAGGGGAGAAGCCCCCTTCCCCGACCAAATTCTTGATTTCATCAAGTCGGGACAGGAAGACGACAATCCCGACATTCGGATATTTCGGCGCTAAGTCATACTCTTTGGCGGTGACCACTTCCTTGATGGTCTGGATAAGGGTCTGGGTCTTCCCGATACCGGGATCAAGCGACGACAAATAGTAATGGGGCAGACAGGTGCCATCTGCCATAGCCTCCATAGTTCCGGCAATGGCGGATAATGCCTTCCATTGATCTGGGCTAGGTTTGTGACCGTAGCTGTGGAAAGCCCCCTGAAGGCGCGTAAGTGCCCGATGGCGGATACCATCGCCGCAATAGGTTAGCGGCAATGATGGGGGAAGATCATCGTAAGAGGGAAAACCACCTTTAGAAGGTTTTTCCCCCACATAAGCGGTTTGTCCCGGTCCCGACAGGGACATGGCTGGGTCGGTCATGATTATTCCTTGAGTTTCGTGGGAATTAAATGGGGGAAGATTGCTCTAAGAGAGAGGACCACCTTTAGAAGGTTTTTCCCCCTGGCAGGTCCTAGTAACGTGGGTCAGCCTGGGCAAATAGAATGGATGGCCGTCTATGGCCGGTGGGGATGGTTCTCTGGAGTCCTGACAGTCCCTTAGGGCTTATCCCTGGCAAGCCCCCAGGCAGAGCCAAAGCCCGCCAGAGGCTTTCCTGGGGTCACTGAGGACCGATATCAGAGTGAGGCCACTGGCCGTGGTGCAACTCCTCATCCTCCTCTTCCGCCAGCAGCCTATCCAGTTCCCCTAGTCCTGCCAGACGCTTCTCCCGTTGTTCCCGGTGCCAGGCTGAGTTGTGAGCGAGGCTAACGGCCCAATATTCCTTGTCCGACCCCTTACCCGGCTTGAGATGCATGTTGTCTAAGCGGAGGTTTAAGGGATTACGGTCAATGTATCGGACGCCTTGGCCTGTCCTGGCTTCCATAATGAGACGCCCGACGCACAATCCCGATTCCCGCCCATGCCGCAGCCGGACATGTCCCGATTTAGTAACGCTCCAATTGACCGTCAGCCTAAGCCAGAGAAGCCGCTCAAAAGTTTCGCGGAACAGCTTGGCGGGTTGGTCGGAATTGGCGACAGGGACAAGCACGATGTTTCTGCCGTCACGATCAATTGCGGGCGTAGGTCGTCTAATAACTCGCGGTCTCTTTCCATGTGTAGCCATGTAGATTCTCCATGTTGTGAGATTGGTGAAAAATTACCCCATCGAAGACTGACGCAGCGCAAATGCCAGCGCAGGGCGAATGCAGCCAGGCAGCCGCTTAGAGCGCCCTTGGGATGCCCCTAGGCCGCTCTAGGAGCCGCATCAGCCTTCTCGGGTGTATTGGGAGGACAGCCAGTCTGCCCTTCACTGGTGCAACTAAATTCGCCCCCCCTTGGCTGGGTATTCTTAGGTGGGGAAAATTAGCCGTAGTTCGGCGCGGGTATTCTTAGGTGGAACCTAATTACTAGCGGCCCCCCTCGTGCATTCTTAGGTGCAACTAAATTCGTCACTGGTCCGCCTGAGTATTCTTAGGTGCAGGGAAATTCCCCCTATACCGAAAACCCCTCAGAAATCACGCCAGCCAAGCCCAGCTTTTCCGCCCCTTCTGGCCTTGCAATATTTCTATACGAAATACACTTGATTTCCGTATACCAAATTCCAATCTTCCCCTCAGTCAAACCAGGGGGACAAGCCATGACCACCAAGAAACGTGTAGCCATCTATCTCCGGGTCTCGACCGATGGGCAGACGGCCGAGAACCAAAGGCTAGAACTTGAGCGCGTCGCCGAGCTATCCGGCTGGGAGTTGGTCGGGGTTTATGAGGATCATGGTATCAGCGGTGCCAAAGGTCGGGACCAACGCCCCGCCTTTGACCGTCTGATGAAAGACGCAGCCCGCCGCAAGTTCAACATGATCGCCGCCTGGGGCCTCGACCGCCTGGGCCGCTCTATGCAGCACCTGGTCGGCTTCCTAGGTGAAGTCCAGGCCCTCGGTGTTGACCTCTATCTCCACCAGCAAGCCCTAGACACCTCAACCCCGATGGGGCGCTGTGTCTTCCATGTTGCCGGTGCCTTTGCCGAGTTCGAGCGGGAGATGATCCGGGAACGCGTCAAAGCTGGTCTCAGCCGCGCCAAGGCCAAGGGCAAGCAGCTCGGTAGGAAGACTGTAGGTGCCGATAAAGAGGAACTGGTGAAGTCCCTCCTGGGTCAGGGGAAGGGTATCCTGAAAGTGGCCAAGGAAGCTGGCGTCGGTGTCTCAGTGGTCCAGCGGATCAAAGCCTTAGCATAGATGTGAATTCAAAGAGATTCACAGCCTCGGGCCGAGACGATTACCCAGGGTCCACTGAAGCGTCCGGCATTTTCATCCAGTCCGAATAGAGGCTTGGGTCTGGCAACAGAGCCTTTCTTTCAGCGTTTGTGAAAGCCGTCTTCTCTATCCTAGGAGCCTTACTACCGTACACTTTTGCAAGGCGTTTTCCGTGCTTTTCTAGGTCCTCCCCCAGTAGATGACTGAAGAATATGCAGTCGTCTGTGTGGCTGTATATGGCACTCACAGTTTCCGAGTAGGTCATATCAACGTGGCCATCTTTGTTAGGAAGTCCAAAATAAAGCGGCACCAGTTCATTGATGGGGATGGGTGCTCTCCGCTTGCACTCATCTATGATCCTGTTTCGCCGTTCGATTGCGCCTATAACAGAGTCAATGGTTTGCGAAAGCACAGCGACTATGCTCAGAGGTCGGCCAACCAGAGAGAGCTTTTCAAAAAGCAAATTCCTCAAAACGTCGATGGGAACCTGAACGACGGGAAGACTCTGAAAGTCAGCCTGAAAATAAAATGCTTCTTCGGGAGCGACCGCTCCTTGCTTTCTGGCTTGCTTGAAAATTTCGAGTTCTTTTCGTTGTGCGTCGAGATTTTCCTTAAGCCCTTTGACGTGCTGGCTCTTCAGCGCGCAAAAGGTATTGGTTATGCTACAAGCAACCACAATCGCCGCGTTGGTGTTACGGATTTCCTCTAACAGGCGCTTCTTTCGCCCGGCCCTCTCTACAATCGCCTGTGCCCCATATGCACCCGCAAATGCGCCTACGAGTGCTGTAAAGAAATTAGAATTGGACAGATTCCAAAGCCAATTTAATGTGGCTGCCGCAACTCCCCAAATATCTTCTAACATATGCTCTCTAAATCTTATTGGCCGAAGAATTCATAGTAGCAGCGCGACGCCCCAAATCTACCCTCGACAATACTTAACTTGTATCCGCCTCATCTCAGTAGAGGCTGGACGGTGGGTAGCCTAATAGCCATCTAACTGATACCGCTTCCTGGCTATGACGGAGCAGACAACGATGAGCGACACACCTCATGGCCCGCATGACGAGGATGGATTTCCCCTGTTTCCTCCCTGCCCCGGCTACCACGGCCTGACCAAGCCCGAGCTGAGGCAAATCATCGCCCGCTTAGAGCAGCTTTTGGAAGACCCGCATGTCTGGAAGGAGGGTGCCGCCCGCGCGGAGTTCGACGTGATCACGGGCAAGCATTTCATCTGTAGCTGAGTGATGCGGGAAAAGGAGCAGGTTGCTCCAACTCCTCCCCCGCTGCCTATTAGGTTTCCCGAGGCCGGGCCTACGGGGAAACTTCGCCGCCAACTTAATTGAAGGCTCTCTCAGATTTTTTGTCATTTTTTGCCTTTGTCCCCAGCTCATTGGCAAAAGCTTTCAAACCGCTCTCCCTTTACCTGCTTCCAAGTCTCCCCCCGGCTACCGTATCCCTTCATCCAATGGAGCCGCCCGACATAGGGAGCCTGAAAGGTCACCTCATCTCCCGCCAAAGCGATGATAAAGGCGTTCCCAATGCGAAAGGCGAAGCGGCTAAAGCCTACCGACACGGTAATCATTCAATCCACCTGATGTTTTTGCTCATGCCCCCAATGGGCGGTGACAAGGTGAGTCGGGCGAGTCAGAATTACTAGTCTTGTTTGTATGATTTTAGGTGGCTAGAATCATTGCACGGGGATGTAACCACATGTGCAAAAGATCTGGGGACAGGGATGATGGGGACGAGAAAGCTGGCTACAGCCGCAGCGATACTTTTAAGCTGTACCAGCACGAGCCTCGCCGAAGGAACTCCACCTATTGAGTTTCTAGCCGCCACGAAGGCGACGGCAATGGACGTTTGTCTTTCAAACATGAACGCCTTGTTCCGTGAATCGCTTCCGAGTTTCGGCATCGTAGCGGGGGTGAAAGATAGCTTTGCCCGTGCCATCTTCATCCCGGAGCAAAAGCAGATACTGATATTCGCGGGCTTCAAAGCGACCGATGATAAGCACAAAAATAGAGTAGCCGCCGAGGTCTTAGCTAAGTCCTTAATCGAGATGCACCTACCTGGAGCGATACCCGGCAAGGTCTATGAGACCCTTTGCACTCCGGCTGGACACAGCTTTGATGAGTTAGGCGGATTCACTGATCATATCAGAGTGAACGTGACAGTGCCCGAGACGCGCAGCGATGATCCCAAGCCGCATCTCATCTTGTGTGACGGCACAGTATCAGAAGACAAAGTGAGTTGTTCAACTTTCGAACCATCGTAACGCATAGCGTTTGCGAATCGAGGAATTCCTATGGCAATTGACCGGACAGCTCTCAAAGGTGCTTATGCGCGACTAAAGGGCCTTGAGAGAGCAGGACCTTTCTCAGGAACTATCCCAATAGAGCTGGGACATGACTATGACGGCATCGTGCGGCAGCTTACGACAATTCTCGCTCCCGAAGACTTGTCTAGCTTTTCCCTGCCCGCAACTGCTTATTCCGGCAATAGAGCAAGTGGCAGTACTTGGTGCATTTCCAAGATATTTGAAGCCAAACTAATGCAGTTGGTGAGCTATCTAGAGCACGTTCACCACGTCAGTAAGGAAATTATCGAGGTTGGGACACTCTACAACTCTATACGGGATGAGACGCTAAGGAACCGGTGCGCTGACTTGCTTTCTGCTCCAGGGAGCTTTGATCGTGTAATCAACCAAGCGACTCAAGTGCTGGAAGATAGAATCCGTATCAAGTCCGATAATCAGGAAGGCCTGTCAGGCACACAGCTTGTCAACAAGGTCTTGGTGTCCGATGTCGCGAAAACTGTTCTCAAGGTGAGTGCCGACCCAGACGAACACCGAGGTTTCTGCGATATCATGAGGGGTATGATGGGAGCATTTAGAAACCCGACACATCATCATATCAGTGAGGAGTTTTCCCGAGAGGATGCGCTCAAGGTTTGCGCCTTCGTAGATAACTTGCTTCGGATTGTTGATAAGGCGGAACTTCAAAAGAGAGCATGACCGTGTGGGGAAGAGACTGGCACACGTATATGGTCAAAGCTCGATTCATGGAGAAGCCAAGCGAAGGAATTCTTTGGCCAGAGATGGAAAGTGAGGTCATTGCCGCTTATAGAGGAAGCGTGCTGACGAACTGGGAAGCGCACATTTATAGATTACCTAATCCAATTCTTTTGAAAACTGCTTTTCCCGATATCCAGACGATCAAGCGTGGAGAGAAGCACTGTCGAGTCTATCCACCGTTTCAGCTCAATGGGACCGCTGAAGCAGGTGCGATTTTCCAAGGTGTCCATATCCCGGAGGGAGATAACACGGTCTCTTCCTATCAGCCCGTTCCTTCGTCAGCAGTAAAAGGAGTTGTTGTCGAACCTAGGTCGGATGAAGGAGAGTTATACTGTCAAGGAATTCGGCTTGATATCGAGGCCGACTTCCCAGAAGACGTTGTTTTGAAAGAAATTGTCGATCAAATCACACAATATACTCATCAGTGGTGGTTGCGGTCAGCCCAAGCTCCATTTCGCGGTCCATTCCAACTTGGAGGATCGATCAACAAGAATTATCGATTGCTCAGCGAGCTGAAATATCGTGGCGCTGGCGACGTAGAGAGTACGTGGTACGGAGCGAGGCAAACCCAACAACTTATGGGTATCGAGCGCCCTTTAACCTCTAGCTTATGGCTTCTCTGTTTACATAACGTACAGAGTCGAATTCCCGCTGATAATGGGCTGCTCGCCTTTGCTGATGCGCTCGGACATTACATGGCTAGGGAAGATGAACGATGTATTCTGGACTTAGCAATCTGCTTTGAAATTCTTGCCAACAAGCGTCAAATGATTGCTGGCGAGAAAGCTGAATCAAAAAATAAGAATCTATTGAAAAAGACCGACCTAGTAGACGGCCGTATCGCTAATATCATTGCAAAGCTGATCATTGATCGAGATCACGTTTCGCACGGACGGCCACCTTATATTTTAGGTAGTAGTGACGAAATCAGTATTGAGACTTATCTCGATGCCATGAGAGTAGTCGTTAATAAATATTTGTCCTTAGTCCAGCCGGGTGAATGGCCAAAGCTGGCAGCAATGAGGCTGGAAAGCACCAGACGGAGATAAGTCTCAATCCACTTTCCTATCCCACTACGCGTTCCATTTTTCGAAGTCCTTACATGCGTAGCTGTTCAGCTTATGTCCATTAGCTCTGGGTTGTTTTACTATCCAAACTAGGTGTACAAACCCCTCCAGGCGCACTTATAAAAATGCAGGAAATCTGCGGCTTTCGGCGGCTTAGGGGACTTTCCCACCCTCTCCGCCATCTCCCTTTCTCACCCTTCATCCCTGCCAACTCCTTGAAATCGTGGAACTTGTCGTAGCAGCCGAGGGCGCGACGCGAGCGACTCCGGCAAATTGCAAGCTTCGGACACGCCTTCGAGCCCTCGCTGCCGTTCGCATGGCAGGCATTCTTTGGCCGAAGCCATGTAGCACGACCCGCCGGCCGGCCCCTACTTGTAGGCCAAAGCGCAGCGACCTATTTCAATGACATGCCTTATGACTCAGCACTTCCCTCCGATGACGCTTTAGATCCCTACTCCGCCCGCGTGACACAGGCTTTCGAGGCGGTCGGCCCGGCGGTCGTGCATATTCTCGCGGAGGGTCCGCGCGGCGGCACTGGTTCGGGCGTCCTTTACGCACCGGACGGTTATCTGATGACGAATAGCCATGTCGTCTCGGGGGCTGCGCACATCTCAGCGAAACTCACGGATGGCAGGCAGTTTTCGGCGGCTCTGATCGGCAATGATTCGGCAACCGACCTGGCCGTCTTGCGTCTGGAAGGAGACCAGTTTCCGTACGCCCAACTCGGCAGCTCGGCGAATTTGCGCGTTGGCCAGCTGGTCGTCGCGATCGGCAATCCGCTGGGATTTCAGGCGACCGTCACGGCAGGGATCGTCAGTGCGCTCGGCAGGACCTTGCGATCGCCCGCGGGGAGACTGATTGAGAGCGTCATTCAGACCGATGCGGCCCTCAATCCCGGCAATTCGGGCGGCGCGCTGGTCGATGGGTCGGGCCGTGTCGTCGGCATCAACACGGCGATGATCGGCCAGGCTCAGGGTCTTTGCTTTGCCATCGGCATCGATACGGCGATCGACGTCACGATGCGGCTGATGCGCGACGGTCGCGTCAAGCGCGCCGTATTGGGTTTCGCCGGGCAGACGATCATGCTCGATGCCAGGTTGAGCCGAGGACTACATCGGATCAATCCGACTGCCGTGCAGATCGTTGAGGTGATTGCCGGCGGCCCGGTCGATCGCGCCGGATTACAGAAGGGTGATGTGATTCTGGCCGTGGATGATCAAACGATCCATTCGATCGACGACCTACACCGCTATTTGACGGCAGAGGTCGTGGGCAGATCGTTGGTGGTGACGGTCATGAACAAGAACGGATTGCAGCGCGTGACTGTGACACCGGAGGCCGACGGATAACGTGGCCCCGCACTGTTTCCAGGTGCCAGCTACCGGTTGCCGCTGCTCGCAGACATTTCTTCTCGTTCGACCGGTTCTACCATTGGCGAACGATCGCACCGAGCTCCACGGAGCCAACGATCTCGCCACGATCATCCGTTACCAAAGCTTGACTGAGATTTCGTTCGGTCAAAGCTTTAGCGGCACTCTCTAACGTGTCATCCTGGGAAATGCTGAAACCGGCGGTCGAGCCATTAGGCGGAGCCATGATCGCTCGTACGGAGACCACGCGGCTTCGATTCACTTCCTTGACGAACCGCGCGATGTAGTCATCCGCCGGATGCAGGACAATTTCTTGCCCGGTACCTTGTTGAATGATCTTGCCATCGCGCAAAATGGCGATCTTGTCACCGAGGCGCAGCGCCTCGTCCAAGTCATGGGTAATAAAGACAACGGTCTTCTTTAGCTCCTGCTGCAGTTCAAGAAGGACCGTCTGCATGTCGACGCGGATGAGCGGATCAAGAGCTGAGTAGGCTTCATCCATCAGCAGGATATCGGCATCATTTGCCAATGCGCGGGCAAGGCCGACGCGCTGCTGCATGCCGCCCGACAGCTGATTTGGATAGTACGTCTCGTATCCTTTGAGACCAACTCTTTCAATCCAGTAACGCCCTCGTTTCTCGCGTTCCTTCGGCGCGATATTTTGGATTTTCAGGCCGTAGATGACGTTATCCAGGACAGTGCGATGCGGAAGCAGTGCGAATTTCTGGAAGACCATCGCTGTTTTGTGGCGACGGAAATCACGCAGGCTTCGCTCGGACATCTTGCAGATATCGGTACCGTCATAAAAGATCTCCCCCGATGTCGGCTCGATGAGTCGGTTGATGTGCCGTATCAGGGTTGATTTTCCCGAACCGGAAAGCCCCATGATAACGGTAATGGCGCTGCCGGGTATGGTGATATTGATATCCTGAAGGCCGAGAACGTGCCCATACTTTTCGTTGAGCTCCGATTTGCTCATCCCCTGACGAACTGTCTCGACAAAATCCCGGCCTCTCGAGCCAAAGATTTTATACAGATTCCGGATTTCGATCGAGCTAGTTGCCATGGGTCACTTCTAGATGCTTCTGCAGGCGTTTGCCGTAGGCTTGACTGACGCGATCAAAGATCGCGGCAATACCGACGATGGCAAGTCCATTAAAAACGCCCAACGTGAAATACTGGTTGGCGATCGCTTTCAAAACCGGCTGCCCAAGCCCCTGAACGCCAATCATCGCCGCGATCACCACCATGGACAAACACATCATGATGGTTTGGTTTATACCGGCCATGATCGTGGGCAAGGCGAGAGGCATCTGGACGTTTACGAGGCGTTGCCAAGCCGACGAGCCGAATGCATCAGCGGCCTCGAGCACGTCTTTATCGACCAGGCGAATTCCCAGGTCCGTTAGCCGAATGACCGGTGGGATAGCGTAAATTACAACGGCAATCAGGCCGGGTACGCGGCCGATTCCAAGTAACATCACCACCGGTATGAGATAGACGAAGCTCGGCATGGTCTGCATAACGTCCAAAATGGGATTGATCGTGGCGCGTAACCGGTCCCAGCGCGCCATCGCGATGCCAATGGGAATGCCGAACGCGATGGCAAGGACGGTACAGACGAAGATCATCGAGATGGTCTTCATCGTGTCTTCCCACATGCCGAAATATCCGAGCGCCAGGAGCGTCAAGACGCAGCCGATCACGATCTTCCAGCTACGGCTTGCCAACCAGGCGATAACCGCGACCAGCAACAGGATGATCGGCCAAGGCGTTTGCGTCATGAATCGCTCAGCCGAGATCAAGAAGGACTGAAGCGGGCTGAAGAAGGCCTCGATTGGATCACCATATGTCCGCGTAAACGCGCGAAAACCTTCGTCGATGGCTTTCTTCAGATCCCGCAGCGTATCGTCGTTCATATGAGGGAAATTGGTGAGCCAATCCATGGCCGATGCCTCGTATGGAGCAGATAAAGATAGATGCCGGGTGCGCTCAAAAGCGCACCCGGCCCATCAGACTTTCGTTATTAGAGAGCCGCCTTGATCTTCGTCGCGGCTTCCGGCGATACCCACTTGGTCCACAGATCCGGATTTTCCTTGAGGAAGTGCTTGGCGCCATCCTCGCCGGTAGCCTGGTTATCCGTCATCCAGGCCATGAGCTTATTCACCGTCTCATTCGACCAAGACCGCTTATTCAGATAGGCCATCACATCGGCGCCGGCGCGATCGGCGAACTTCTTCGTAACGAGGGTTTGCACGGTGTCTTTCGGCCAGTCATTGGGTTTGGGATCGGCGCAATCAGCAACGGTGTTGCACCGTTTCCATTCCGCTTCGTTGAAGGGCACCCCGTGGCCCAGCTTTACCATGGCATATTTGCCGAGCAAGGCGGTCGGCGACCAATAATAGCCGACCCAGCCCTGCTTGCGCTCATAGGCTTTCGCGATCGATCCGTCGAGCCCGGCGGCAGAGCCGGTATCGATCAAATCAAAGCCTGCTTTCTCGGCGTCGTAGGCCTTGTATAGCTGGCCGGTCACGACCGTGCCACCCCAGCCTTGCGGACCATTATAGACAGCGCCTTTATCCGGGTTTTCCGGATCCGGGAAAAGCTCTGGATGCTTCAGGACATCCTGGATCGTCTTCAAATCCGGATGTGCATCAGCGATGTACTGGGGAATCCACCATCCCTGCACGGCACCATCGGAAAGCGCCACAGCGGCACCGACCAGCTTACCTTCGCTGATGCCGCGGCTCACCACCTCCGGCAGAAGCGACACCCAGCCTTCAGGCGCGACATCCGGCTCCCCCTTCTCCACCATCGACGTGATCGTGGGCACGGTGTCGCCCTGGATGATATTGGCGTTGCAGCCATATCCTTTTTCCAGAATGAGCTTATCCAAGCTGGCGAGTACCTCCGCGCTTTGCCAGTTCATGCTGGCAATCGTCACGTCACCACAGCTATCAGCTGCCAGAGCAACTTGAGAAAAGCCAGAAAGGCCCAAGATGAAGCTGCTAGCTATCAGAAAATGTCTCATTTCACTCCCCTTTTTCAGTGACACTCTGTTCCATTCGATGCGGTTCGACGACGTCCCTTAAGTTACGGCTGGCGGCCCGGCCCCGCGCAAACCTTGCCCGGCGTTCTACCGGCTTGAGGTTTGCCGTCGCAAAGGACCATGGTGAATCTAAAGGACCATGGTGAATCTATTGACCTATTCGGGTAACCAGGGGGAGAGACAAATGGTTTCCGGCGCGGCGCTGGGTGATATTGCGGCCCCGTCGAATGTCGCCGCGAGCCGCAGCAACCGTATGATTCTGCGCTGAACCCATTCCAATTGGCTAGAGACGGCCTTTTCCAAGCAATTGCGTTCCGATCTGAAAAGGCTGGCCCGGGACTTATTGCGACTAAACGCGTGCACGTAACCAAGTTCAGAAATCTCATAGCGGCTGTCGCCAACTCGAAAATTTTCGAGTCCCCCAAAACATCCTCCTTACCGAGGCAACGCTTTGAATTTGCGCCTCTTTTTCTCGAAACACGCTAACTGCGTTCTCTTTGCACTGTCAATAATCAGATATCCTAATCAGGGCTTTTTTTATAAAGCCCTAGGTCTCTCTCATGGTCGGGAATGCCATTACTCACTGATTACTCGGACGTTCCCGCTATAGGCGTGAATTTTGGGTTCATATACCTATCTGAGTGACCTTCGCGATTTTCTACGCGATCTCGGCAAAAAGCCGAGAGTGTAATCCGCGCGTGGCTCGGTGTGGTGTCGCGCAGTGATGGCAACTCGCGCTCGGTGCAACGTGACTGTTGGCGCAATGTTACTACGAAGACACTCTCTATTAGTAGGTTTCCTATGAAGACTTCCGCCCTTGCACCTGTAAGGTGGCATCAACGCGCACCCGCGCGTGCAATCTAGGTGTGTCTCACCACGTCCTGAGTAAAGGCGAAACTCCTTCCTCTTGCTGCATGGGACACTCAAGTGCAGCGTGCGGGCCTTGATGGCAATGCGCTGACGGCAATTGACGCATACCGGAGGGTTACTAATGAATACGCTTTTCGTCCACCCGCGCATCGGAGACAAGGCGGCCGCCTTTCTTAGCCGGGAGCACAAGCTGCTGATCGGCGGCAAATGGGTCCCTGCCCAATCTGGCAAGGTATTCGATACCCACGATCCGGGGACCGGGCGCGTGATTGCACGTGTGGCGGAAGGCGATGCGGCCGATATCGATCTTGCCGTCAAAGCGGCGCGTCAAGCCTTCGAAGGTGGGCCATGGAGCCGGATCACGCCGAGCGACCGTGGCCGCCTGGTCTGGAAGCTGGCCGATCTGTTGGAGCAGCATGCTGAGGAATTTGCCGAACTTGAAGCGCTCGACAACGGCAAGCCGCTCACCACTGCCCGGCGCGGTGATGTGCCTCTCAGCGTCGACATGTTCCGGTACATGGCCGGCTGGGCCACCAAAATCACCGGCGAAACGCTGTCCATTTCGACCCCCGGCAATTACCACGCTTTCACGGTACGCGAGCCCGTTGGCGTCGTTGGCCAGATCATCCCATGGAACGCGCCGCTTCTGATGGCGGCGTGGAAGCTCGCACCGGCGCTCGCCACGGGCTGCACGATCGTCCTGAAACCCGCCGAACAGACTCCTCTCACCGCGCTGCGTCTCGGCGAACTGATCCAGGAAGCCGGCTTCCCCGACGGCGTCGTCAATATCGTAACCGGCTTTGGCCCAACGGCGGGTGCTGCCATTGCGGGACATCCCGATATCGACAAGGTGGCATTCACCGGCTCGACCGAGGTCGGCCGCCACATCGTCAACGCCGCCATGGGGAACTTCAAGAAAGTTTCTTTGGAGCTTGGTGGCAAGTCGCCGGTGATCGTATTTCCGGATGCCGATATGTCGGTTGCCGTCCCCGGCGCGGCACAGGCGATCTTTGCCAATTCCGGCCAGGTCTGCACGGCAGGCTCTCGCCTCTTCGTGCATAAAAAAGCGTTCGACCGAATGATTGATGGGCTGACGCAGGAAGCCGGCAAGATTCGTGTTGGCCACGGCCTCGCGGAAGGGACGCAGATGGGACCAGTCATCTCCGAAGTCCAGCTTGAACGCATCGCCGGGTATATCGACCAGGGCAAGGCTGCCGGAGCGACGATCGCCTCCGGTGGTAAACGCGTCGGAAGCGAGGGTTATTTCATGGCACCGACCATCCTCACCGATACCAAGCCCGATATGTCCGTGATGCAGGAAGAAATCTTTGGTCCGGTGGTTTGCGCCGTCAGTTTCGATGATGACGATCTCGAGCAAATCGCCAAACAAGCGAATGATTCCATTTACGGCCTTGCCGGCAGCATCTGGACCCGCGATCTGAGCACGGCCCATAAAATGATACGTCGTATCCGCGCGGGCCGTATCGGTGTCAACGTCCACGGATCGGTCGATGCCGCCATTCCGACCGGCGGATTTAAGCAATCCGGCTGGGGACGCGAAAAGGGTCATGAAGGCTTGCATCTCTATACGGAGGTCAAGTCGGTTATCATTTCACTCTAGGCCTGTCTTTGAGTTCGGTGGGCAGCGTCAGCTGACCCACCGAACTCAACACTGCAGAGATCTTCGCGGCTGAATGAAAACCGAGAACTTGGTCAGGAACCACGAATAGCGCCCCCGGATGCAAAATGTCGTGTCACACCTCAGAAAATCGGGTAGGCGATGAGGGTTTCCTCTCAATTTTCTGTTATTTATCGGATGAAGCGGAGAATTGGAAAACGGTCAGCAACTGCCCTCTATCGCTTCACATCTAAACCCTGATTTCAGGGGCTTTTTCTTCGCGCTCCGAACACTAGCCGCGCTTTAACCAATGCCGGACGCACTATCTCTCGGGTAGCGTGATCTCCAGGAAACAGATACGGCGTGCGGCGGAGCGGCAATGGCGCAGAGCGTAGCACTGGACAATGGTGCCGCCTTCGTTGATAGTTCTTCAACCATATGCATTCGGACTGGGCCGACTTTATTATCGACGTGATAACCAAATGGGGGAGCAGGCATGCTATTCTCAGAAGGTTTTTCGTTCGCTAATTTTGTTATCGATGTTTTTTCCATCTTTCTGTTTGTGCTGTGGTTCTGGCTGTTCATAACCATAGCCGCCGACTTGTTCCGCCGTCACGACATCTCGGGGTTCAGCAAGGTCTTATGGGTCATCCTGCTGATTTTGCTGCCTTACATTGGGATATTCGTCTATGTCCTCACACAGGGTCATGGCATGGCGGAGCGCAATCTTAACCGCGAGCGACAGGCGCGTGACGAGCTTCGCAAGGTCGTCGGCTATAGTGTCGCCGATGAGCTGGAGAAGCTGAATCGCCTGAAGTCGACGGGCGATATTTCAGAACAGGAATTTGCGCGGTTACGAGCGAGGCTTGTTGAGTAGACTGCGCTCGCAGCGCCAACAAAATGCCGGCGTCGAGCCGGCACTTTGCTCCAATCGATGACAACGGCGTCGAGCAAATCGCAGACGGCGAAGATGGTGTCTGTATTCGCGCAGCACGCATTGGCATCAGCGCCTATTATTCGCTATGCCATTCGGGTCGGGTCAGGGGATTAATCGATCTGAGCGAAGTTGCTCGAAGAGGCGGATGAAAGCTTCATCGGTCGGCTGATAGGCCGTAAAGCCGAGACGCCTGCTTTTCGACATATCCGTGACGACCTCGATTGGCCGCCCCAGATCCGCATCCGTATGCCATGGCGAGGCCAGACGATCCAGATTAGGCTCGACCAAGCCCTCGCGTTCCGCAATCTTTTTCCAAACCTCGGCATCGCCGGACATCTGTTCCTCAAGGGGCCGCATACTACCGTCGAACGGTGCCGGCTCAAGCCCAAACCAATCGGCAATCCGGCCCCACATCCAGCTCCAACGGAAGACATCGCCATTCACGACGTTGAACGCCTGATTCGCGGCGGCTGGGGTTTCAGTGGCCCATAATAGGTGCCGCGCGAGGAGTGTCGCATCTGTCATATCCGTAAGGCCGTTCCATTGCACCGGCGAGCCCGGGAAGCGAAACGGCCGACCAATTTCGCGGCAGATACTGGCATAGACAGCCAGCGTGGTCCCCATATTCATAGCGTTGCCAACCGCTTTGCCAATCACCGTATGCGGTCGGTGCACACTCCAGGAAAATCCATCGCGACGGGCGGCTGCAAAGACTTCATCCTCCTGGGCGTAGTAGAAGTTCTCGATATCGAGCCGAGCCTGCTCCTCGCGAAAGGGTGTCTGGGGCAAGGCTCCCTTACCATAGGCTTCAAATGGCCCAAGATAATGCTTGAGGCCCGTTACCAGTGCGACGTGGCGCGGCACGCCGCGCCCGGCGCGTAGCCCGTCCAGCAAGTTGCGGACCATCGCTGAATTGACTCTGATATTCTCCGCCTCGCTGTCCTGCCGGAGCCAGGTGGTGATGAAAACTGCATCAGGTTGCACATCCGCAACCGCCGCGGCGACCGCGCTTGCATCCTGAAGGTCGGCCGCGATCGGCTCGATACCGGATTGTGGAGCCGGTCGGCGGGCGAGTCCCTTCACGCTCCATCCATGCTCGACGAGAAGTGCCGCGATCGCGCTTCCCACAATTCCACTCGCTCCGACGACTAACGCGGTTCTGCCCATCCTGAAGCTCCTGTTGTTGCGCCATCTTAACAGGCGGATTGTTACGGCGCACGCTTACATCATCCGGACCGTCATGGCTCCCCGGCTTTGATTGGGGGGACCGGTCAGGAACCTGTGTCCCAATACCGGAGCCACTCGATCGTGAGTTGATAAACTTCCAAGTATGATGAATTGAAGGTAGGCGTGGATTATCCCCCGTGCCACATTGCCGGCGATGCCTTTCGACGACCTATAACGCCGCGACAAACAAATGAACGCCGAAGAGCTAACAGAGCCCGCCTCGCCCCTTCCCCTCTCCGCAAGCGCTCTTTTCTTTCTCCCCCTGACGGTCGCCTGCGGGAATTTCATGGTCAATCTTGACCAGAATATTGTCGTCACAGCATTGCCAGGAATCAGTCTGACATTGGGGCATGCGCCGAGTCAGCTTGGATTGGTTATTACCGTCTATGTTCTCAGCCTGATCGTGTCGATGCCCCTCGGCCGTTGGCTTACCGGCCGTTTCGGTACGAAGGCATGTTATTGTGGGGCCTTGCTGTCTTTTGCCGCGGCCTCCATCGCTTGTGGCTTGGCGACGAGCCTCTGGACGTTAGTGCTCGCCCGCGCATTGCAGGGCTTTGGCGGCGCATTGATGGGAACGGTGGGCCAGGTCGCGATCCTACGCGCCTTTCCGCGCTCGAGAATATTGAAGATCAATATTTATATGTCCTTGGCTTCACAATTGGGGCCACTGGTCGGACCGCTCGTGGGAGGTGCTCTCACGACTTATTTGTCCTGGCACTGGATTTTCTTCATCAACGTCCCATTGGCGCTCGGCGCGGCCGCCCTGGCGATATCGTATTTCCCTCCCAAAAGTCCCGGTCGGGTGCCCAGGCTGGACCTGATCGGCTTCTTGCTCATGAGTGCGGGGATGACATTGCTGGTTTTCAGCATGGATTCATTCGGCGACCATGCCTATTCTGGCTGGTCCGCAATCAGCTTGCTGATGCTTTCGGTGCTGCTTCTTGGCACAGCTGTTTTCTATCTGCGCCAAACCCACAACCCTCTTCTCGATCTGCGGCTTTTGAACATCCGTACCATCCGGATCTCTTTATTGACCGGCGGAGGACTGGATCCGATCGGCCTCACCTCGGTTACCTTGCTACTGCCGATGATGTTCCAGGTCGGCTTCGGCATGACCGCGGTGGAATCCGGATCCTGGACATTCGTCATCGGCATCGGATCTGTATTGTCGCGTTTTTTTCTCCCCCGCCTGCTGAAGCAATGGGGCTTTCGGCGGATCTTGGTCTGGAATACACCTGTCGCTGCCGCACTGGTCGGGGGCTTCGCGCTTTTTCAGGCGACAACTCCGATGTGGCTCGGTTTGAGCTACATCTTTATCTTCGGCCTTTTTCGATCGGTACAATGGGGCACTGCCAGCAATCTCTCCTACGCGGATGTCACGGGAGAGCAACTGGCGGATTTCAGCGCGCTCTATTACATCTTTTGGCGACTTGCCGTTTCGATCAGCATCGGCAGCGCTTCGGCATTGCTGTCGCTCTTGGCTTCCGGCGATGGCAGCTCTTCTCCCAATGATTTCCGTATCATCTTTATCGTTGAAGCGTTGATTACGCTCGGCGCGCTCTTTGCGTACCGCCGATTGACCGCCGATGACGGCGCCGCGGTTTCAGGCTATCGCTCGGATCTGGCCAGCGACTGATACCAAGTTACGGCCGATCAGGTTCGGCCGAGCTTTGCCACACCACCGCAACGGGAGATGCCAAATGCATATAGCGATACTTGTGGCGCCCGAGAGTTTTACTCGATTTCTTTCAGCTTTGGTGCCAGCTAGCTTCGGATGGCAAGAGTGACCGAACATGCGATAGTCTAGAAGAGAAATGATTAAGATACAGGGACTTCTCATCCTTTTTAGCCCTCCCACTGATCCGGTCTTCTTGTGCCAGTCCCTCGCAAGCACCTCCTTTCTCGGTGCCCTTATCTGCCTTTGGCAGCATTACTGTCGGCAGGATTTTCGCCTTTACCGCCTTGCGAGCCTTCTCGTCATGGCGTCGGCATGCGCCGGCAGCCTCGTTCTCTGGCTCGCCTCGGCGGCATATCTTGAAGCTAGCCTCCCCGCTTTCGCCGGCATCGGTGCTGCTGCATTCCTGCAGATCCGGATATGCAAGTCACGAAGAGCGGCGGTGGAAAGAGAGGCCTCCCTTGAGGCTGTTAAGGATTTTCCCTACAATGCTCTTGACGCTACTGCCTCGCTAACATCTGATTGTGGCCGGTCGTAAAGAACCGGAAGGGGGCGACCGTGGGGAGAGCTTTGTCGGTTCTGCGTGCCGATCAGGAGCGCATCGTCCTGGTCATTGCCGCGATCCTGTTTTTGGCTGCAGCAATTTTTTTACCCGGCTTTCTTGAGCCGTCGAATTTAATAGCGATCGTGCGCAGCATATCCGTCCTCGGCGTGCTCGCGGCGGGAATGGCCATCGTCATCATCGGACGTGGCATCGATCTATCCGCTGTGGCGGTGATGGCGATGTCAGTTGCCTGGTACCTTCAAATGCTTGGCGACGGCGCTGCCGATTGGGTGGCGCTTTGCTATGCCGCGGCTGCGGTCTTGGCGATAGGGCTGATCAATGGATTCCTTGTCGCCTATGCCGATGTACCTGCCATTTTCGTTACCCTGGCCAGCGGTTCCTTCGTATTCGGCTTCGTCCGCTCTCAAGTGATCACGCAAGATGCCATTGCCGTTCCCGCCCGCCACTGGATCGAGCGACTTGGTCGACTACAAATAGAAGGTATTCCGGGCGAGGTTTTCATTTTCTTCGGCATCGCCTGCATTGCCTTTATTTTCCTGCGTTACACCAAATGGGGTCGCTACGTCTATTACGCCGGGGACAATCCCATAACGGCCCGGAACACCGGCATTCCTGTGCGTCCCATGCTGGTGCTGCGCTATGTCATTTCGGCATTGACCGCCTTCGTCGCCGGCCTGTTGACCGCTTCCAGCTTGCTATCCATCAACACGCGCGTGGTAAATTCGACGCTGCTCTATGACATCATCCTTGTTGTGGTCATCGGGGGTATCGGCCTTTCGGGGGGTAAAGGCAGCATGCGCAACGTCATCGTCGGCGCCTTGCTGATCGGCATCATGCTCAACGTAATGACCATCCTCGATATCCCCAATATCTATCAGAACCTCATCAAATCGACGATCTTGCTCATCGCCATCATCATCGATGGCTTGATGAATCCGCGGGACGAGCAGACCGCACAGCAGGGCGATATTTAGATGCTCCATCAAATTACATTCATCACATGAAGAGGCATGACATGTTCGGGATCACAAAGAGCATCGCAGCGGCTGCCATGGTGGCAGCGCTCGCATTAACCTCGACCGCACACGCCCAGGAAGATCCAGGTCCGGCCACCTATGATGCAGCCCTCAAAGGGAAGCGCGTCATCCTGGTGCCCATGGCTATGGGCTTCGATCTAGCCCAGGGTTGGGCAGCCTATATAAAGCGCGAGGTCGAAGGTTTCGGCGGCGTATTCGAAACGAGGGATCCCAATTGGAGCGCCGAAGCGGGCGCCCAAGCCATTACCGAGGCGATCTCATCCAGTGCGAAGCCTGATGTCCTGGTCGTGCATTCACCGGACCTGAACTCATACTCGAAAATTCTGAAGAAGGCGCAAAAGGCCGGCATCTACGTCATTCTGATCGACAACCCCACGAACTTCTCCGCCGATGCGTTTATCGGCAGCGACTGGGATCGCCTCGGCCAGCTTGAGGCGGAAGCCGTGGTCAAAGGCTGCGGCGAGAATTCCTCGAAGAAAATCGGCCTGGTGCAGGGCGACCAGGTCAATGCATCGAGCCTTTATCAATATGCCGGGATCATGAAGGTCCTCGAGAAGCATCCGGACTTTCAAGTGGTCGCCAAGCCAGATTCTAATTGGGATGCCACCACCTCCCGCAACGTGACCACCACGATGTTGCAACAGCATCCCGATGTTTGCGGCATTATCGACTTTTGGGACGGCGACGCGACCGGTGCCGCCGCGGCGATTCGCGACGCTGGAAAGCAGGATGCGATTTATCTGGTGACAACTGGCGGCGGGGAAAAAGTCGATTGCGACAATCTCGAATCCGGTGTCTTCGACGCCGTCGTCACGACCGAGTTGCACAATCAGTCCCGTGACATCAACGCAATCATCAAATTCTTGCTGCAAAGCGGCCAGCCGGCCGGAACGTCGAAAACCTATATCTACACGCTGGAAAAGGCGACCACGAAGGCAGATCTGACGCCGAATTCCTGCTGGGATCTGAAAGCATTGCAGAGCGCGTCAAAATAAAGCCTCCCTGTTGATAAATCACGCAGGGCTGGCCCCGTGACGATCGGGGCCAGTCCGTTCTTGATCAGTTTCGGATCCCTTTATGCCTGTTCGCAGCCTGTTGCTTCGGTGCCGTTATAATCTCATTCCCGAACATTTGATCGGCGAAATTCTGACCAAAGGTTGGACGGATAACGCGATCCCCTTTCTAGCACTGGTCGTTACCGTCATCGGGTTTGGCACGGCTATCCCGGGTTTTTTCCAACTGCAATCCCTGAGCGATTCCACGCGCCAACTAGGCGAATTCTCCATTGTCGTCACCGGCCTGACCATTGTCATGCTGGGGGGCGGCATCGATCTCTCAGTGGGCTCGAACTTCGCTCTCTCCGCATTTGCTGCAGTCTCTGCTTTCTTTATTTTCGAACAACCCACTTGGGTCGCCTTGCTCGCAGCCCTGGCTGTCGGCGGCGCTTTTGGGGCGTTCAATGGCTTTCTTGTCGGCTATGTGCGATTGCGCGCCTTCCTGACAACTCTCGTCACCTTCATCATCGGCCGCGCGATCTACGATATTCTGATTGTGAATTACGCGGCAAAAATCCAGCTCTCGATGATGTCATCGGATATCTGGGACTTCATCGGTGATGGCACCATTTTCGGCCTTGCCGTCAGCATCGTCGCAGCTGGCATATTAGCGGTTATCGCCCATATCATGCTCAGCCGCTCCCGCCCCGGCTGGCATATCCTCGCGGTCGGCGGCTCCAGGCGATCGGCGCATAATGCCGGGATACGCGTGCGCCGCACCGTTTTCGCGACTTATGTCGTTTCCGGACTCTGCTGCGGCATCGCCGGTTTCCTATTGGCCTGCCGCCTGAGCGGAACCGGTCCCGGCACCGGGCTTAATTTGGAAATCATGGCGCTGACCGCCGCCGTCGTCGGCGGGAACTCGCTCGGCGGTGGGCGCGGGTCGGTCATGAAGGGCATCATGGGGGCCGTCATCGTGCTGGTGACGACGAACGGGCTGATCCGCCTCGGCTACGGAACCGGAACCAATCAGATGGTTTTGGGACTGATGCTGGCGGCCGCGGTCATTCTGGATATACGCTGGCTGAAAAACCGCCACAAGGTCCTCAACGAGCTTTATGTCGCGCCCATCTACCACCAAATGGGAAAGACACAATCGGCTGAGCCGCAAGCGCGCTCGCCTTACGCCCTGAATGATCGTCTGTCCCAAGCGGAGCCGATCGGCCTTGGTGAGTTGGAAGGACCGGAAGACGTTATCCTGGATGATAACGATCATTTTTATTGCGGCACCCGCCACGGCGAAATCATCAAATTTTTTGCGCCGGATTACCGCCGGTCGGAGGTCTTCGCCCATACAGGCGGCTTTCCTCTAGGCCTGGCCTTCGACCGCGCCGGCAATCTCATTTCCTGCATCGGTGCGATGGGCCTCTATTCCATTGCACCCGACGGTACCGTGACCAAATTGACGGCCGAGACCAGTCGCTCTCTCACATCCGTGGTGGATGATGCCAGGTTGCGTGACCCGAATGACTGCGATGTGGCACCGGACGGTCGCATCTTTTTCACCGACTCCACCAAGCGATATGATGCGCATGATTGGGCGCTCGATTCCATTGAGGGCCGCCCAACCGGGCGCCTGCTTTGCTATCACCCGTCCACCGGCAAAACCGAAACATTGCTCGATCGCTACCGT
Source organism: Dongia soli (assembly GCF_034044715.1). NCBI lineage: Bacteria > Pseudomonadati > Pseudomonadota > Alphaproteobacteria > Rhodospirillales > Dongiaceae > Dongia > Dongia soli. The sequence goes on from NZ_JAXCLW010000004.1 coordinate 248,011, forward strand.
TATGCCAATGGCGTCTGCATCGCTCATGATGGTCAGTCGCTGTTCTTCGCGGAATCCTGGGCCTGCCGCATTCATCGCTACTGGTTCGATGGACCTAATGCCGGCAAAGTGCAATGCATCATCAAAGACATGCCCGGCTATCCGGATAACATCAACCGGGCATCGGACGGCACTTACTGGATGGCCTGGCTTGGCATGCGAACGCCCAGCTTCGATCTGTCGCTGCGGCATCCCGGCATGCGCAAGCGAATGACGCGACGTCTTCCGCAGGACGACTGGCTTTTCCCCAATATCAATACCGGCGGGGTCGTCAAGTTCGACGAGACCGGCCGGATCATCGAAACATTGGGCGATCTTGCCGGCGCCGCGCATCCGATGGTGACCTCCATGCGCGAACATAAGGGCGAGCTGTTCATTGGCGGTATATTAAATGACCGCATCGGCCGTTATATCATTCCCGGCGCCGACCGAAGCTGGACCGGATTGAAGTCGTATTGGGGAGAAGCCAAATGATCTTCGACCCCATACTTAATCTGTTCCGGGGCCGCGCCATCGCGATTCCGCCCTATGATGGCGCCTTCCGGCCAAATAACGCACTGGAAACCGCGACGGTGCTAAGTGAAATTGCAGGACCGGATAACCTTTGCCGAGCGGGAGAACGCATTCTTCTGAGCAGTCGAAATGAACTGCTCCAACTCGATCCGACGGGGGCGACGTGCACGTCACTGGAAGCCTATCCGGAACTGATTACCAGCCTGGCCATTTCCAAAACCGGCAAGCTTGCCCTCTCCCTTGCCGACCACCGGCTCCTGATCGATGGCGACGATATCCAATTGCCGAAGGAAATCCGCAGCATCACCGCCCTCGCTTTTGATGTGGATGACCGGCTTTATATCTGCAATGGCAGCGATGTCCATTCGACCACGGATTGGGTGGTCGATCTCATGGAGAAGAGATGTAACGGCTCAGTCTGGCTATTACCTTCCGGCAGTCGCCAACCGACCTGCCTGGCTCGAAATTTAGCCTGGCCGGGCGGCATCCTGGTTCAGCAGGATCGATTGGTGATCAGCGAGAGCTGGCGACACCGGCTCGTCACCTTGTCGAAAACCGGGGCAAGTCCGGTACCGATACTTGATAAGCTTCCGGGCTATCCGGGCCGCTTGACGGCTTCAAGGTCCGGTGCGGCTTGGCTTGCCATCTTCGCGCCGCGAAACCGGCTGGTGGAATTCATCCTGCAGGAAGATGCCTATCGCCATGACATGATGCGGGAGATTCCGCGCCAGCAATGGATCGCCCCCTCGCTTATGCCCACCAATAGCTTTCTCGACCCCTTGCAATGCGGCGCCATCAAGACCATGGGCGTGCGAAAACCCTGGGCACCCAGCCGGTCCTACGGGCTTGCGGTTTATCTCGATGCAGACCTGCAGCCAGTCAGCAGCTATCACAGCCGGGCGGATGGCAGACATCACGGCGTGACCTCGGTTTCGGAAATCGACGAACGCATCTGGGTTGCCGCCTGCGGCGGCAATCGCTTGCTCGACCTTGGAGCGGTGCAGGAATTGGGAGCTGCATGATGGACCCCATCATTCGCATGCAAAAGATTACAAAGACCTATCGCGGTGTCCCCGCCATCCGCGACATCGATTTCGATCTTCAGCCGGCAGAGATCCATGCGCTACTCGGTGAAAATGGCGCCGGCAAATCGACCTTGACAAAAATCATGGCTGGGGCGGTCCAGGCAACCAGCGGCGTCATGATCTATCTCGGCAGGCAAGTTTCTTTTTCCTCGCCGAATGAGGCGCTCCGCGCCGGCATCGCAATGGTGTATCAGGAAACGAGCCTCATCCCCTCCATGACCGTGGCGCAGAACCTCTATCTTGGCGAAGAGAAATTTCTGAATCGCCTGCGCGGGATCTATATCAGCGCCCAGCAATTTCTCCAGTCATTGAATTTCTCCGTCGAACCGACCGCCCTGGTGGAGACGCTTGGCGCGGCGAAACGGCAGATGGTGGAGATTGCCCGTGCCGTGCATCACGACGTCAAAGTCATTATTTTCGATGAACCGACGGCCACCCTGACACCGGAGGAAAAACGGCACTTCTTCGCCTTACTCGGCAGATTGAAAAAGCGGGGCGTTTCGATCGTCTTTATTTCTCACGCCTTGGAAGAAGCCCTGGCTCATGCCGACCGCATAACGATCATGCGGGACGGGATGCATGTCCTGACCGCGCCCGCAAGAGAGCTCAATCGCGATCTCGTCATCCGCGCCATGGTGGGCCGTACTTTGTCGGATACCATTTACAACAAGCATCGTGCGCCATCGGACCTGCGGAAAGCCGGGCAGCGCATCCTTTCCGTCGAAGATATCTCGATGGGCAGCATGGTGCGCAACAATTCCTTCTCCATTTTCACCGGCCAAATCACCGGTGTTTTCGGCCTCATCGGATCGGGTCGCACCGAAACCTTCAAGATCGTTTCCGGCATCTACAAGCGCAATTTCCTGCGCGGCGGGGAGATTCGCGTCGGTGATCGCCAGATCCGCTATTATGTGCCCCGAGAAGCGGTCCAAGACGGCATCGTCTACGTAACCGAAGATCGCAAAAGCGAGGGCTTTTTTGAGACGATGTCGATCGCCGAAAATCTGATGTCCGGCCTGCTCGCAGCCGATCGGAATGGTAAGATCGCGATCAATATGGGCGAAATGCGGAAGCTCGCCGCCAGCTGGACGACCCGCTTGAACATTCGCGCCATCAATGAGAATGCCCGGGTCGTCGAGCTCTCCGGTGGCAATCAACAGAAAGTCGTGATCGGCAAGGGGCTGATTCAGCAACCGCGCATCATCATCTTCGACGAACCGACACGCGGAGTCGATGTCGGGGCGATCGCTGAAATTCATCAACTGATGAATGGGCTGGCGGATCAGGGCCTAGCCGTCGTGATGATATCCTCCTACCTTCCGGAAATCATGAACCTGTCCGACCGGATATTGGTTTGCCGTCAGGGCCGGATTGTCGAAGAATTCTCCCCCATCGAGGCGACCGAGGAAAAGATCATGTACGCGGCCGTCCATTAACGCCTATCATGATCGAATACTTGTTCAAGGAGACCTGATCAATGGCCACTGTGAAGATCCCCTCGATCGAAGAAGCTGAACGCAACCCGCTTGTGAAAGCGGTCTACGATGATATCCGCGCCACACGGAAGTCAGATTTCATCAATAACATCTGGCGGGCGCTTGCTTTCGACCCGCCTCTGTTACAGCGGACCTGGACACAGATCAAAAATGTGATGGCGGTCGAAGGCACGCTTGATCCTTTGACTCGAGAGATGATTTACATCGCCGTCTCGACGGCGAATTCGTGCAGTTACTGCGTTCACTCCCACACCTCAGCGGCGCGTGCAAAGGGTATGACTGATGCCCAGCATGCTGAGCTCATGGCCATCATTGGGCTTGCTGCGCAAACCAATCATTTGGTGAATGCAATGCAATTGCCGATCGATCCGGAATTTGAGGTGAAATGACCGAAAGACCGGTTACCGCAGACTACGGTGCCAGTCATATGTACAGGTAAATGCCGGAACCACGGCTCCTTACATCTCGCCTTTAGCTACGCCCGCATTCGGCGAAACGGCATTCCATAAGTCTACCCACAGTCTATTGACCTCCTCGACCAATATCCTTCTTATTCGTCGATCGGTAAGGTAAGGAGGCCTCAGCAATGTCATCGCCAAAGCTTCTGACCGCATCATCCGGTCCGGCGAAGCGTAGCCGCAGAAAATTGGGCAAAAAGAAGCCCTTATTTACGCGCCAAGGCAGCGCTGCGAAAACTGCTCGCAGCCTTGCGGGAAATCGGCGATCGGCCGGATGTCGATGAACTGCTGCAGCGCTACGACGTCACCGAGGCTCAGCTGGCATGTTTTATCAAAGCCACCGAGGCTGAAGCCGTTCTGTCCGAAGGCTCGCTTTTGCTCAGACCCTGCCACTAGCCGAGCCGCTCTAGATCCACCGCTATTGCCCGGGCAACTCCCGGCGTGTCGCAAATTCCATTTGATCTCAAAATGGAAAACTGGGACCGACATGCTGTAATGAGAGTGCTGGGCCCAGGGTCAGTTCCGGAGTGGATGGCCTTGTGGCATCGGCAGGCGGATGAGGGCTCCGATGGATAATGAGAAGCGCCGGCTCAGTTATGTTCTTTTTCTGATCGCCGGTTCCGGGCTTATCGCCATTGCGCGAGCGATGTCCCTGACCTTCGTCGCCATCAAATTGCAGCACCGCATGCAGCCGCCGCCCCTCCCCCGGCAAGATCCCAGGTTGGAGTCGGATGAGCGGCCTTACGATGCTCTCTCGGTTGACTTCGGGATTCAGACAATCTCGCGTGGAACGGCCATGTAGATCGGGGCGGCAGCTAGCGAGGCGATACAGGGAAGGCGCCCGGTCCTTTTCGGTACCGGTGGAGCCCATCTGTCACAGAAAGGCAGCTATCGCGCCACAATTTTGCTTCCCGTGTGAGGGCATCGCTCTCAGCCAGTTGTCGATGACTGCATTTCTCGACGGCTGCGTTCAACGACGTTTCTAGATCCTGCCCCACCGCCTGAAAAATCTCGGCGAAAGCTGTTACACTCTGCCGAGTGTTTTGATCCACCGCCCCATGGATATCGGTCAGATCGCGATTGACCTCAATCCCGGCGAGATAATCGTTAAGTGCGGCAAGGAGGTTCGTGGTGTTATGCGAAAACGCAATTGTCGCATCGGCAACATGCGTCTTCTTTTCCGCGCTGCATTGGCAACCTTCGCTATCGTCGATGCCGGTTTTTTCCAATTCTTCAAGAAATGATGCATTTTTCGGTGCGACCGGCTGGGCTTGTGATCCCGTCAAACGAGCTAAGATCTTGAGATAACTCGCCTCGCTTCCAGCATGAAGGGTTGAACCAAGCGTATTCTTCTCGCCCGGCCCGTCCCGCTGGATTGCGAGGCCATTTTCCGCCCAGCGCGCCGTCAGGATGATCGGCAGCCGGATAACGCTCCGCGGTCTCAGATAGAGCGTGGCGACATCGTTATGCTCCAATCCTTCGATGTCCGCCTGCCCGCTTTTCCGTCGTCCAGCGGAATCGATCCAGCTCTGTTCGATCATGCCGGCAATGCTATGGTCGGCTGTCTTATGCAGGGTGAGGTTGATTGCCGACTTGCCAAACATGCCGACAAACTGGGCCGGCAGCTGCTCGGAAGCATGCACCCTGCTTGCCGAGAGGAGGGCAAGTCCGAGACCGCATGCGAATAGTAGCCATTGTCTCACCATAGCATCGCTCATTCGCCCCAACTGCGCAAGCCGCTACTAGGAAGATGCCGGATCGAGCAGAACTGCCGAATCCGGGCTCCAGCTTAACCAGATATCCTTGCCGACCAGATGGTCGACCTGGCCATCGCGGATCATGTTCTGTCGGGCGACCGCCATCGGCGCTGCGTTATGCGCCGTCTCCACATAGTAATGATTTCGATCGCCGAGATAAGCTCTGGCGGCCAACCTGCCCTTGACGACGTTCTCCTGTGATGATGGAAACGGCGTCTCGCTCAGGGTTATCTTCTCCGGCCGAACGGCAATGGTGACGTTACCGTGTATGATCTGGCCTTCCTTGGCTGTTACGCGGAGTTGGCCGAAGGGGCCAGCATCCACTAGATAATTTCCATGAGATGCCGACAGCAGGCGCCCATCGATGAAATTCATCGAGCCGATGAAGCCGGCAACCTCGCGGCAATTCGGCTCTTCATAAAGCTGCTGCGCCGCATCGATCTGCAGCACCCGCCCCTTCGACATGACGGCGATGCGATCGGACATCGTCAGCGCTTCTTCCTGATCATGTGTGACGAAGACGAAGGTGATGCCCACAGATTGCTGCAATTGGCGCAACTCGAGCTGCATTTCCTCCCGCAGTTTCTTGTCCAGCGCGCCCAACGGCTCATCCAGCAGCAGCACCTTCGGTTGGCAGACCAGGGCACGAGCCAACGCCACGCGTTGACGTTGCCCACCGGAGAGCTGGTGCGGCTTGCGATAGCCATAGCTAGGCAATTTGATCAAATTCAGCGCCTTATCGACCGCATCGTCGATGGTCGCTTTCGTCATCTGCCGGTTGCGCAGCCCATAGGCGATATTCTGTCGGACATCCAGATGCGGAAAGATCGCATAGTTCTGGAACACCATATTGGTCGGCCGGCTGTTAGGTGCCACGCCCGACATCGCCTGTCCGTCGATATAGATTTCGCCATATGTCGGATGCTCGAAGCCCGCCAGCATCCGCAACAGCGTGGTCTTTCCACAGCCGGACGGACCTAGCAGCGAAAAAAACTCACCTTCGCGAATGGTGAAACTGATGTCGTCGACCGCCCGAAGCGAACCGAAGAGCTTCGAGACGGACTTGATATAGATAAAGCCGTCTTGTGCAGTCATGATCCCAAGGCTCCTGATTCTCTGACGGGACCGCCGCGGCGGCGAACCACTTCCGCAAGCGTCACCAGAATGACCGACCCCACCAGAATGCAGCTCCCCAAGGCAAGAACGCCGGGCAGGTTCTGAGGAAACCGGAGTTGGCTGAAGATGAAAACCGGCAATGTTCCATCCGATCCGCTGAGGAAAGCGGCGATCAGATATTCATCGAAAGAGGCGGTGAAGCACAGGAGAAGGCTGGAAATGATGGCAGGCCAGACCAGCGGCAGCGTCACCCGCACCAGCACTTTGAGGGCGGAATCGCCCAGATCATAGGCGGCCTCTTCCAGGCTTCTATCGAAACCCTCAAGACGAGAAATCAGGATGAGCATGGAGAACGGCACGCAGAGCATCACATGACCGGCCGCGACGGTCATCAAGGATAGCTCAAAACCGAGGATCTTTCGCAGCACGACCAGAAGCGCTAAGGCGAGAACCAAGGATGGAATGATCAGCGGCAGCATAATGAAACCGACGAACAAGGCCCGTCCCGGCAAGGCGAAACGCGTCACCGCTTTCGCCGCGATAAAGCCGAGTATGGTGGAGATCACGGAGACGCTTGCCGCAACCTTCAGACTGGCCTTGAGCGCATTGATCATTTGATCGTTCTGGCTCATCTGTTGATACCAGTTGAACGTAAACCCCTTCAGCGGAAAGGTGATATAGATACTGTCATTCACAGAGAAGAGCGGCAGCAGCAGCACCGGCCCATAAAGGAAGATCAGGAAAAGGACGGCATAGGTGCCGAGGGCGCTGGGTCGAATCCGAGTTCCCATGATGTTACTCCCGTACCGGTCTACGTCGCTGCCCGGTGGTCCACAGGAACAAGCAGACGATCAGGGTTACGACCAGCATCATGACAATGGAGACCGCCGCACCCATCGGGGCATTGTCGGATCTGGTGACAAGCGACTGGATCACGCTACCAAGCATCATGCCGGAGGTGCCGCCCACCAGAGCCGGTGTCACGTAGTCGCCCACGGTTGGGATGAAAACCAGCAGGGTCGACGCCAGGGTCCCTGGCATCGACAGAGGCAAGGTGACGCGCAAGAAGCGCTTGACGGGGCTGTCGCCAAGATCGGTTGCCGCCTCCAACAGCGAGCGGTCGATCTTTTCCAGCGAAACATAGATCGGCAGGATGGCATAGGCCGCCCATGCATGGCTAAGGGTGATCGTGACCGCGATCGGGTTATAGAGCAGGAATTCCAGCGGCTTGGAAATGAAGCCCAATCCCATCAAGCTGGAATTGATAACGCCATCGAAACCTAGAATGACCTTCCAGGCGAAGATACGCAGCAAATAGCTGATCCAAAACGGCACTGTGATCAGGATGATCCAGACCAGTTTGTGCTGGCGGACGCGGAAGGCCAGGAAATAGGCCATGGGGTAAGAGAGCAGCAAGATCACCGTGGTGGCGATTGCCGACATGCAGACGGATCGGATGAGCAGGTTTATGTAGAGCGGCGATTCATCATAAGCAAAAAACTGCCGATAGTTCTCGAGCGTGAACGTCCGGTCGAAAACGATGCCGTCCTGCGTCCAGAAACTGAGGATGACCAGCATGACCAATGGGATGCCGAGCAGCGAGATCATGACCAGCAAGGTCGGCGACAGCAGGAGATAGCCCCTGACCGCTTCCGATCTCAGCCACAAACGCCGCAGCTTCCAACTGAGTGAATTGGAAGGATTTACGGATGTCATGGAATTGGTCGAGGACCGGATCGACGCGATCGCGGAATCCTCCTGTTTTGCAACACTCATTTAGATGCCGGCTTCCCTCTGTTCATATCCGGAACGGCACGGCCAAGCTTGCAGCAGTTGCAAGCTTGGCCGTTTGATGACCTCAGCCGCCGGCTTTGATCGTATTGAACAGGCTGACGTATTTCTTTCGGCGGTCTTCCGGCACGGCGCGCAGAAATACCGTTCGCCCCATCATCTCGCTCGGATTGCTGATCCCCAGTGAATCGAGCACCTTGGGATCGACCAGGTCGAAGGCTTTCTTATTGGCATGGCCGGTCCCGAGTGCCTCTACCAGGTATTTGCCGGCCTCGGGCGAAGTGAAGGCATTGATGAAGTCATAGGCGAGATCCTCATGCGCGACATCCTTCATGAGCACCAGGCCGCAAACCCAGGTCCGCATCCCTTCCTTGGGATTCATATAAGCGACGGGAAGGCCCTGCTTCTTCAACCGTGCAACGGCGTCGTTCCAGGCATAGGCGGCGACTAGCTCACCAGAGGCCAGGCCCTGTTCGGCCGTCGACTGATCCGACCAGTAGAAGCGTACATTGTCGCGTTGATGTCGCAGGAGCTTCGCGCATTCCTTCAGTTGCTCGTCGGAAACATCGAAGATATCCGGGAAGCCCAGAATTGCGGCGGCAATCTCGACATTGGGCGGCCCGGAATCATAACTTGAAATCTGCCCTTTATAGCGGTCATCCGTGAACAGCAACGACCAGGACGGGTCGCCTTTGATCTCAACCTTGTCCCTGCGATAAAGGATGGAAGTGTTCCCCCAATCGAATGGGATGAACCATCTCTTCCCTGCCTCATCGACCGTCGCCGGCAGCTTCTGGATTTCCGGCCAGAAATCCTGGACATGGGCCAGCTTGGCCTCGTCAAAAGCCTTGATCATCCCTGACTTCCGCCAGCGCGCCATGTCATCGGCACAGGGATGAGCGATATCGACCTTATAGCCGCCCGCGAGTTTGCTGAAGGCCTCATCCGTATCACCGAAGAAGCTGACATTCGGCGTACCGTGTTTTTTGAGATAATCCGGGAAGAGCTTGGGATCGTTGTAGGTCGTCCAGGTGTAGACAGAAACTTGATCGGCAGCGAATGCCCGGCCGCGTGTAGCACTCATGACGGCAACGCCGAGACCGACCGAGCCCAATGCCTTCAGCATCGACCTTCGGTCCAACGGCTTTTGCCGGAGCTGCTTTTCGATCTCACGCCACTCCATTCCATCCTCCCACAATTTTGGTTGATTAAATTCTTTTAGTCGAATAAAAGATTACTGGAGTTTTTCGGCAGTCGTCAAGGGAGAGAAAGCTCCGGCCTTTGTTTTTCTGCAAAATCAAGACTCAGGGCTCCCTGCCTCACGATTGGCCTCAGATATAGATTGTCGAAGAACGTCCCGTCAGTCGGACATCGGGAGGATCGGGGGTATCATTAATGAACGTAGCGGGGCGACGGAAAGCGAAACGATCCGCGAGGGAGCCACGCGCGGCCCAAGAAATTGCCGCGCCGGCAAAAGAAGCGCCTCTACGCGATCGCAAAAAGGCGACACAGCGAACCAACCTTCTGCGCATCGCTTATGTCCTGTTCCGCAAGGAGGGCTTCGACCAGGTTCGCCTCGAAGATATTGCCTTCCATGCCAATGTGTCCGTCCCCACTTTCTATAATTACTTCAGCAATAAACGGGATCTGCTGATCGCAATCCTAATGCAGGACCGCAAGGATGGCGCGCCCTCCTATGAAAAGGTTCTTGCCAATCCGCCGGGCGATCCAGGCGATGCCATCGCCGAGCTCATCTATGCCAATGTGGCCATTATCCGCAGCCCATCCGATAAGCGGTTGTGGCGCGAGATCTTTGCAGCCGTGGCTCTGAGCCATGATCGCGAACAAGATGCTTTCAATCGTAACCACCAATCGTTCAAAACCTATATTAAACGCTTGCTGCAACACTTCGTCGACAACCAGGTCCTGCCACCGGATTATCCGCTGGATCTAGCCTCCGACTTGATCTTCGCGCTGAATGCTCAAAACTTGCGGCGCCTGGCGGCCAGCAAATGCTGCACGCCGGAGGATATCCGCGACCTCACCCGCCGGCAGATGCGCCTGCTGCTGCGTCGTAACGAAGATGCGGTCGAGGATATCCGTCCGCCATCTCCCCGGAAACGCGCCATACCTAACCACCCAGTCAAGAAACGCTCACGTCCGGAAAGATCGATTCATGTTCAAAACAAGGCCTGAAGTAAACGGTACCTTTGGTGTTGTGACCTCGACGCATTGGCTGGCCACCGCGGCGGGCATGTCAATTCTGGAAAAAGGCGGCAATGCCTTTGATGCCGCCGTCGCCACCGGTACCTCCCTTCACGTTGCCGAGCCGCATCAGAACGGGCCCGGAGGGGAAATGCCCCTGGTCCTCTATGCAGCGGCGAGCGGCAAGGTCGAGGTGGTCTGCGGCCAGGGTGTCGCGCCGAAAGCGGCAACCACCGGAAAGTTCAAGGAGCTTGGCCTCGACATCATTCCCGGCAATGGCCTGCTTCCCGCCGTGGTGCCCGGTTCGTTCGGCGCTTGGATGTTGCTGTTGTCAGAATACGGCACGATGAGCCTGCGTGATGTGCTGACCCCGGCCATCACCTATGCCCGCGACGGCTTCTATCTTCTCGAAAACACAGCGGCGATCATTCGCAATGTCGAACAGCTGTTTCGCCATGACTGGCCGGCTTCCGCAGAGGTTTGGCTGCCGGGCGGCAATCTTCCGCAAGCCGGAAAGCTGTTCCGCCGGCCGCATCTCGCCGCGACATTCGAACGGATTATCCGAGAGGCAGAATCAGCCAGCGGCAGCCGCACGGGCCAGATCGAAGCTGCGCGCCGCTGCTGGTACGAGGGCTTCGTCGCCGAAACGGTCGATCGTTTCTTCCGGACCAGCGAGTTGCTGGATACGACCGGCGACCGGCATGGGGGGCTTCTCACCGGTGACGACATGGCGGCTTGGCGCGCCACGATCGAAACACCGGTTTCCTATGATTATGAAAACTATACCGTCCACAAAGCGGGACCCTGGAGCCAGGGGCCGGTCTTCCTGCAACAGCTCGCACTCCTGAAGGGTTTCGACTTGAAGAAGATGGGCAGCGAGAGTGCGGAATTTGTCCATACGGTTACCGAATGCGCGAAGCTCGCCTTTGCAGATCGCGATGCCTATTACGGCGATCCGGATTTCGTCGATGTGCCGATGCGCGAATTGCTCGACGATGCCTATAATCTTGGGCGGCGCAATTTGGTTGGCACCAATGCCTCGCTGGAACTGTGTCCCGGCACGATCCCCGGCTATATACCGCATATCGTCATCAGGCCAAAGGGATCGACGGTCATCGCCACACCGGAATCGCTCGATTTCAATTATCCGCGGCCGAAGGAGAACCAACCTGAAGCGCTCGCAACCGGTGATACCACGCATTTCGATATCATCGACCGTTTCGGCAATATGATTTCCGGCACGCCGAGCGGATCGTCCTTGCATATGGCGCCGGTAGTCGCCGGCCTCGGTTTCGGCATGCCGGCGCGTGCACAGATGTTCTGGCTGGAAGAGGGTGTGCCGGGCACCCTGCTCCCCGCCAAGCGGCCACGCACCACATTGACCCCGACCATCGCCATGCGGGATGGCAAGCCCTATATGGCTTTCGGCACGCCCGGCGGGGATTGTCAGGATCAATGGGCTCTGCAAGCCTTCCTGCGGCATGTGCATTTCGGCCTCGACCTGCAGGCCGCCATCGATGCCCCAACCTTCCACACCTATCATTTGGTCGATTCCTTCTTCCCCCGCGAATACGACCCCGGCCATCTCGCCATTGAGGGACGTTTCAGCAAGCAGGTGCAGGACGAACTGCGCAAGCGCGGCCATCGCGTCGAGGTCTATGACGACTACGCGCTCGGCTACGTGACCGCTGCGGCGACGGATGAGGGTCTGCTCAAAGCCGGCGCCAGCCCAAGGGAAGCCCAGTGCTATGCCGCGGGCCGATGACTGAACCTGCCGGCCGGACATTGGTCCGGCCTCACTGCAACTGATCGATTGAGATTCTGGATATCATCATGGTTACATCAAGACCGGAAATCGTCGGAAACTTTGGCGTGGTCGCCACGACCCACTGGCTTTCGACCACTGTGGGCATGACTATTCTGGAACGTGGCGGCAATGCCTTCGATGCCGCCGTCGCCGCCGGCTGCGTGCTGCATATTGTCGAACCGGAACAGAACGGACCGGGCGGCGACGTCCCCATCATTCTCTGGTCTGCGGCCAAAAGGCAGGTCGACGTCATCTGCGGCCAGGGCGTGGCCCCGGCTGCGGCGAGTGTCGGCAAGATCAAGGACCTCGGCCTCGATATCATGCCCGGCATCGGTCATATCCCGGCGGTGGTTCCCGGCTCCTTCGGCGCCTGGATGCTGTTGCTGCAGGAATATGGCACGATGAGCGTGCGCGATGTGCTGAGTCCGGCCATCGAGATCGCCCGCAACGGCTTTCATGTGAAGCCCGAGGTCTCGTCAATCCTGAAGAACCTGGCCCCCTTCTTCAGAGAACATTGGCCAAGCTCCGCGGAAGTTTTCCTGCCGGGGGGCAAAGCACCCGAAGCTGACACCATGATGTCCCTCCCCGCCCAGGCGAAAACCTATGAGCGCATCATCGCCGAAGCCGAGGCTGCCGGCGGCAACCGCGAACGCCAGATCGAGGCAGCCCGGCGTGCCTGGTATGATGGCTTTGTCGCCGAAGCAGTCGACAAATTTTTCCGCCAACCGGTGATGGATACGTCGGGGGAGGCTCATGCCGGCTTCATGACCGGCCAGGACCTCGCCAATTGGCGGGCCACGATCGAAGAGCCGATTTCCACAACCTATCACCAATACGAAGTCTTCAAACCGGGTCCCTGGGCGCAAAGCCCGGTCATGCTGCAGCAACTGGCGCTGCTGCGCGGCTTCGATCTCGGCTCCATGGAACCGACGGGGCCGGATTTCGTCCATACCGTCCAGGAATGCGCCAAGCTCGCTTTCGCCGATCGCGATTCGTTCTATGGCGACCCGAAATTCGCTGACGTGCCGCTGGGTGTTCTGCTGGGTGAGGACTACAATGCCGAGCGGCGTAAACTCGTTACCGGACAGGCCTCGCTCGATCTCCGGCCGGGAACTATCGGGAATTTCGGCGGTGGCATTCCGCAGCGCGATTCGGGCTCGACCAAGGTCGCGCATCGCGAAGCCATTGTCGATGCCGAACCCGAACGAACCAAGAGCTATGCCGACTATCTCGCCAGCAAGCATGGCGATACCTGCCACCTCGATATCATCGATCGCTGGGGTAATATGATTTCGGCAACCCCCAGCGGCGGCTGGCTCAGCGGCTCGCCGGTCGTGCCGGGAATCGGTTTCAGCATCTCCGTGCGTGGCCAGATGTTCTGGCTCGATGAGGGTCATCCGAATGGCCTTGAACCAGGCAAGCGGCCGCGCACTACCTTGACCCCCAGTCTCGCGACCCGTCACGGCGAACCTTATATTGCCTTCGGTACGCCGGGCGGCGATCAGCAGGATCAATGGGCTTTGCATGCGTTCCTTCGCCATGTGCATCACGGCCTTAATCTTCAGGCGGCGATCGACGCGCCGAGCTTCTATACCCAGCATTTGCCAAGCTCGTTCTATCCACGCGAATGGCTGCCGGGCCACTTGGCTGTCGAATCGACTTTCCCCGACAAGACCCTGGCCGAACTAAACCGGCGCGGACACCGGCTGGAAATATTCGGGCAATGGGAACACTACAATTCGGTCACCATGGCAACGCGCGTCGGTCCTGTTCTGAGGGCTGGTGCAAGTCCGAGGCGTATGCAATCCTACGCCATCGGTAGATAGCTCGGTTGTGGCCCCAATGGGGGCCACAGACGGCTGTCTTGTTGTTCAGACCGTCTGGAGATCTGCAGATGAACCGTGTTCCCAGGAATATTCGAGAACTCGCCAGTTCAGGTAATCCCGCCGCTGATGTCATCCTGGCGCCCGAACAATCACCCATGACCCGTGCAGGTCTCGCCACGCAGATCGATGAGACGGTCCGTAAGCTGCGCAGCCTCGGCATCCGGCCTGATGATCATATCGCTATCGTGCATCATGACGGCCCGCATATGGCTGCCCTATTCCTGGCGATCAGTTCAGGCGCAGCCGCAGCCCCGCTCAATCCCGCCTATAAGCGCGAGGAATTCGAGTTTTACATGACGGACATCGAAGCCAAAGCGCTGGTCATCCAGGCGGATTTGGACTCGCCAGCCCGCGAAGTCGCGAAGCAGTTAGGGATCGCCGTCATCAATGTGGTGCCGAGCCCAGATGGAATTGCGGGCAAGTTCAGCCTTGAGGCGGATCAGCCGGTTGGCCCGGCGGTAACCGGCGATAGCGGTGACATCTCAGACAATGTCGCACTGGTTCTGCATACATCGGGCACCACCTCGCGGCCGAAGATTGTTCCGCTGACCCACCGCAATCTCGCGGCCTCGGCAAATAATATCGCCCGAACCCTCGGTTTATCCGATGGCGACCGGTCGCTTATCATCATGCCGCTCTTCCATATTCACGGCCTGGTGGGAGCGCTGCTCTCTTCCCTGCATGCCGGCGGCTCGGTCTATTGCGCCGGTAGCTTCAACGCCCTCAAATTTTTCGGCTGGCTCGCCGAGTCGAAAGTATCGTGGTATTCGGCCGTGCCCACCATGCATCAGGCGATCCTCGGCCGGGCCGAGCGCAATAAAGACATTGTCGCCGCCCAGAAACTGCGGTTTGTCCGCTCTTCCTCGGCCTCCATGCCGCCCGCGTTGATGCAGACGATCGAAAAGCTCTATGGCTGCCCGGTGATCGAAGCCTATGGCATGACCGAAGCCTCGCATCAGATGGCCAGCAATCCCCTGCCGCCGGCCAGCCGCAAGCCCGGCACTGTGGGTCTGGCCGCCGGCCCCGATGTCGCCGTGATGGATGATTCCGGACAATTGCTGCCGCCGACGAAAGAGGGTGAAATCGTGATCCGCGGGGCAAATGTCACCAAGGGTTATGCGAAGAATCCCGGCGCCAATGAATCGGCTTTCACGAATGGCTGGTTTCGGACGGGTGACCTCGGCTATATCGATGAAGAGGGATATCTCACAATCAGCGGCCGGCTGAAGGAAATCATCAATCGCGGCGGCGAGAAGATCGCGCCGCGCGAAGTGGATGACGTCCTGATGGAACATCCCGCTGTGGCCCAGGTGGTGACCTTCGCCTTGCCGCATGAAAAGCTGGGCGAGGCCGTGGCCGCGGCGGTGATCTTGAAGGAAGGGGCAAGCGCGTCGGAAAACGACTTGCGCGGCTTCGTCTCCGGCCGTCTGGCAGGATTTAAGGTCCCCTCGAAGATCGTCTTCGTGCCGGAAATCCCCAAGGGCCCGACAGGTAAGATGCAGCGTATTGGCATGGCAAAACGGTTAGGAATAGTCGAGTGAAGATTGCGATTGTCGGAGCGGGGGCGATTGGCGGCCTCGTCGGTGGTCATCTCGCCCGGATCGGCGTCGATGTGACCTTGATCGCGCGCGGCCCGCATCTCGCTGCCATCAAGCAGAACGGATTGCGGGTGACCGGCGCCGGTTCGGATTTCATCGTCCATCCCAAAGCGGTTGAAGACCCGGGAGAAGCCGGTGCGCAGGATTACGTCATCGTCAGCCTGAAATCGCCCGCCGTGGCGACGATGGCAAAAAAAATGGTGCCGCTGCTGAAGGATGAGACCGCCGTCGTCATGGCGGTCAACGGCCTGCCCTGGTGGTACTTCCATGGCCTTGAAGGGCCATTGCAGGGACGCAAGCTCACCAGCCTCGATCCTGAAGGACTACAATGGGATTATATCGGACCACAGCGCGTTCTCGGCTGCGTCGTCTATCCGGCTGCCGAAGTCTCGGAGCCCGGCGTCATCACCCATGTCTCGGGTGACCGCTTCAGCCTGGGGGAACCGGGCAAGGAAGTGACCGACCGCGTCCGCACGCTGAGCCGGCTTCTGATCGATGCCGGCTTGAAAGCGCCGGTTAAGAAGGACATCCGGGAAGAAATCTGGGTCAAGCTTTGGGGTAACGTCGCCTTCAATCCGCTCAGCGCCCTGACCGGCGCGACCCTGGCGCAGATCTGCGGTAATGCGGAAACCCGGGCCGTGGCCAAGGCGATGATGACCGAAGCGGAAAATGTCGCCAATGCCGTTGGCATCCGCATGCCAATCGATATCGAGAAGCGCATTGCTGGCGCCGCGGCTATCGGCGAGCACAAGACCTCCATGTTGCAGGACCTGGAACGCGGCCGGCAGATGGAGATCGATGCCATCATCGGCAGCGTTGCGGAGCTGGCACGGCTCGTCGAGGTCGCCACGCCAACGATCGACGCCATCCTCGCCCTCGTGCGGCAAAGGGCGTCTTTACTCGGCCTCTATCCGTAATGGGACGGTCCAGGTGAGATTGATCTTTCTAATCGCCTGGACCGCGCGCCTGGCTCTGCTCAGAAAATTGGAATGACGGCTGACCTCGCATTGAAACAGCCTTCAAAGCAATTGAGCATGACAACAGGTGACTATCATGGCCAAATCATCTTGGCTCAGAGAACATGGCATTCAAAATATCGAATGCATCATCACCGACATTAACGGCATCCCCCGTGGAAAGGTGCTGCCGGCGGATAAAATTTCCGACAGTGGCCAGAGTCCGGGATTGAAATTCCCGATGAGCGTCTTCGCCGTCACCATCATGGGTGACTATACTGGCGTCGTCAGGGGGGATGAGGCCTATCGCGACGTCGATCTGGAACTTCGGCTCGATATAGAGAGCCTGCGGCTAGCGCCCGGTTGCAGTTCGCCAACGGCGTATGTCTTCGCCGATCCGCATGGCAAGGACGGCTCGCCTTGGAAGCTATCGCCACGCGATGTGCTGAAAACGATCCTCGATCTCTATCGCCAGAAGAACTGGCGCCCGGTCATCGCACCGGAACTGGAATTCTACCTGACTGCACCGAACACCGATCCGAACCAGCCTTTGTCACAGCCGATCGGCCGATCCGGCCGGCCGGAATTTTCCGCCGAGCCCTATGGCTTGGAGGCGATCGAGGAATTCCAGCCGATCATCGATAAGATTTACGAGGCCGGGAAGATTGCCGGTCTGGATCTCGACACGCTGATTCACGAATCCGGCCGGGCCCAGCTCGAAATCAATTTCAAACATGGCGATCCTTTGCGCCTGGCCGATCAGGTGATCCTTTTCAAGCGCATCGTCCGCCAGGTCGCATTGACCCATGGCTGCTATGCGACCTTCATGGCCAAGCCGATCGAAGGACAGCCTGGCAGTTCCATGCATCTGCATGTCTCGGTCGTTGACCATGCCAGCGGCAAGAATGTCTTTGCCGATGCCGACGGCAAGGATAGCGCGCTGTTCCTGAATTTCGTCGGTGGCTTGCAGACCTATCTGCCACAGGTCATGCCCCTCTTCGCACCTTTCGTGAATTCTTTTCGGCGTCTCGTTCCCGGTTACAGCGCACCGATCAATGTGCATTGGGGGCTTGAGAATCGCACTTGCGGACTGCGCGTGCCGGAATCGGATGCAGGCAACCGGCGCATCGAAAACCGGCTGCCGGGCGCGGATGCCAATCCCTATCTCGCCATGGCGGCGACGTTGCTCGCCGGCTTTCTCGGCATGACGGAGAAACTGACGCCCTCTCCGCAGGCATTGGAAAATGCCTATCGGCACGAACACGCCTTGCCAAGGACAATGGATGAGGCCTCGGCGAAAATGGAAGGCTGCGAGCCGATCCTAAAGGTGCTGGATGCCGGCTTCGTCTATGCCTATTGCAACGTCAAGAAAGCGGAACTGCGCGAATTCCAATCCGTCATCACGCCGTGGGAACGGCAACATCTGCTGTTGAAGGTTTGATCGCGGAGGGCATGATCATGGGATTCAACAATATGCTCAATATCGAGCGCTCTTATTACGTCGCCACCGCCAATCGGACTACGGATCATCCGCGCCTCACCGATGTGATCGATGCCGATCTTGTCGTGGTCGGCGCTGGTTGCACGGGTCTTTCAGCAGCTCTCCATGCTGCGCAACGTGGCTTGAAGGTCGTCGTCCTGGAAGGCGGCAAAGTCGGTTGGGGCGCATCCGGCCGCAATGGCGGTCAAATGAGCCCCGGCTTGCGCAAGGGTGCCTTGGGCCTGGTCAAGCAATACGGCGAAGAACGCGGCCGCCTCATCTACAAGACCACCTTTGCCGCCCGACAGCTGGTTCTCGACATCATCGAGAAGCACAGTATCCAATGCGATCTCAAGCTCACCGGCCATGTCAGCGGCATCGTCAAGAAATCCGATATCGCCCATTATGAGGCTGAAGCAGATTGCCTGCGTCGCGTGATGGGGATGGATCACCTGTCGATCCTGTCATCGAGCGAAACCCGGAAGCTCGTAAACACGCATTATGAAGCCGGCACCTTCAGTACGGTCGCCGGCCATATGCATCCGCTGAACTATACGCTGGGCCTCGCCAAGGCAGCGGTGGATGCCGGCGTGACGATCTTCGAGAACTCAGCGGCCATCGCACTGGAGCGGAAACCCCGTATCCGTGTCTCGACCGCATCGGGCGCTGTCGTTGCCCGTCACGCCATCCTGGCAGGCGATGCCCTGTTGCGCGGCCTGGAGCCTGAAGTCAATAACCGCATTATGCCGGTCGGCAATTACATCATTGCCACCAATCCGCTGCCGAATGCTCATGAGCTCATTCCCAGCGATGCGGCGATTTCGGATTCCCGTTTCGTGGTGAACTATTATCGCCTCTCCGCCGATGGTCGCCTGCTCTTCGGCGGCGGTGAGAAATATACGCCACGTCCGCCACGGGATATCGCCGCTTTCGTCCGGCCTTATGTGGAACAGACGTTCCCGCAATTACGCGGCTGCAAGATCGACTATGCCTGGGGCGGGCTCGTCTCGATCACGACATCGAGGCTGCCGCATATCGGTCGCCGGGGCGATGTGCTCTTCGCTCATGGTTATTCGGGTCTCGGTGTTCTGCTTTCGACCCTGGGGGGGAAAATCCTGGCCGAGTCGCTGGTGAAAAACACGCCAGAATTCGAGACCTTCGCGGCATTGCGTCCGCAGGCTTTTCCCGGCAGGACCGCCCTGCGCTCACCACTCTATGTCCTTGCAATGCTTTGGTATGCCATGCGGGACCGGCTATAGCGAGGCGTGATCGTTTGACCCGCTTTTTTGAGTGACCTAAAGTATTTTTCGATATCCGCATCGACTTGGTGTAAAGCCAGGCAAATAGGTCAACATAGATAGCGATATATGCCGAGAGTAAAATCCGCTCCCCAAGCTGGGAAAACATTGTATCAGCAAGACGATCTGCCGGAGCTCAGTCACCGTGATCGAAAGAAGGCGCGGCAGCGTGCGGAGCTGCTGCGCATTTCTTTGGAGCTGTTCAAAGAAAAGGGCTTCGACAGCACCCGCATGGAGGACATCGCGCTCCAGGCCGATGTGTCGACGCCAACCGTCTACAATTACTTCCAGACCAAGCGGGATGTGCTCGTCGAAATACTGAAACAGGACCGCCAAGACACCAGACAGGCTTTTGACGAGATTGTCGAGAATCCGGCTTCGGAGCCAGAGGATGCCTTGGCCGCCTTGGTCCAGGCAAATATGAACAATATTCGCGAACCGGGCGACAAAAGATTGTGGCGGGAAATCCTGGCCGCCGTTGCTCGCAGCCACGATAAGGAAGACGATTCCTTCGAGAAGAATCACGAGGTCTTCCGGCGCTATATAAAGCGTCTCCTTACTCATTTCATCGATGCCGGCAAGCTCGCAAAAGGATTGCCTCTGGATATCGCTGCGGATGTGATCTTCGCGATCAACTCGCATAATCTGCGATATATCGCTTCATCGGAGCGCTGCACGCCGGAGCGCATCCGCGACATCTCGCATGAGCAATTCAAGCTGCTGATGAGCAATTGGCGCGGCGAGGTGAAGGCATCATCGAGCAAGCCGCGAGCCGCCGGCAAGACCACGAAGAAAGGTAAATAGACATCTTATTGCGATATCACGGCATGGCCGGTTGAGGCGTCGTACAGACGGCGCGATCGCTCAACCTGCAGCGTGTCTCGCTCGCGGCTTCCGCCTTCTCACGCAACGGCAGCAGTGGTACATCGCCAATGCTTTCCCACCAACCGGCCGTGCGGCCACAAGCGATCCGCTCGATCATCATCGGCCGGCCGTCAAAACGCGGCACATAGAGCGCGCCATCCTTCGCCGCCCGCATGATCTTAACCTCGCCCGTTTGGCCCGGTGCGATATCGGCGATATCGGACGTCACCCAGTGGCCGAATAGAATGACGCATTTCAGCGCCTCTCCACCATCATTGCGGATCGTCAGGCTGGTTTGCAGATCTGCCGACGCGAACGCCGGTTGTAAGGGCGCAATCAGACATGCCAGAGCGGCGATGCGCATCAGCGGCGATAGAATGATCCTCATGCCGATATCCCCGATAGAGCCGCTTCGCGCGAGACCAGCGGATGACGGCCTCGCAAAAGATCGCTGGCCCGCTCGGCAATGGCGATAACGGCCGCATTGACCGGCCCCGTAGTGATGCTGGGCATGACCGAGGCATCGATCACATAAAGCCCCTCCATCCCGCGCACGCAAAGATCGGGCCCCACCACAGCGTCGATATCCACCCCCATCTTGCAGGTACCGACCGGATGATGATGGGTAAAGGCCGCTTGTTGCAGAAACATCAGGCGATCCGCTTCGCTTTGACAGGCCCCGCCGGGCAGCATCTCGCGGTGGCGCCAATCGGCGAGAGCATCGCTGTGTCCCAGTTGCCGTGCCATTTCCAACGCCTCAAGATAAACCTCGCGATCATAGGTCTCGGCGAGATAATTCGGATCGATCAAGGGTGCCGCGCCAGGGTCCGCCGAAGCCAGGCGTATCGTGCCACGGCTTCTGGGATGGGTGAAGCCATACATAATCGTATAGGCCTCGCCCATGGGGGGCACGAAAAACATTCGGTGACCACGGGCAGGACGACAGCGGCGAGAACCAATTCAGGGGCCTTTGCGTGATCGCCGCCGCCCAAGCGCGGTAGATACATCAGGGATTCGGAATGCTGATAGCGCGATGGCGGCACCGGTCGTCGGGCGCGATAGACATTGCCTCCAGCGAGCAGATGATCATGGAGATTGCGTCCCACCCCGGGCAAATCGTGGCGCACCGCGAGGCCAATGTGGCGCAGCTCCTGCGCCGGGCCGATGCCCGACTGCAGCAGCAAGCAAGTAGAGCCGATCGCCCCCGCCGAGAGGATGACACCGCGTTCCGCGTGAAGTTCCCGCATACCGCCATCATGAGCGAGGGTTACGCCACGGCATCTGTTCCCCGCACCGAACTCAAGTGCGGCAACCCTGTGGCCCGGCAATACCGTCAGATTGGGACGCCCCGAGGCCGGCGTCAGATAGGCATCTGCTGCGGTCTGCCGGCGGCCCTCGCGGATCGTGAGGGTATTGACCGTCGGTCCAACCATTCGGCCGCCATTATGTTCGGGGATCGGCGCGAAGCCGGCTGCCTCCCCCGCGGCCATATAGCTGCGGGTGATTGGATGTGGATCATCGGGCTGAATCAGGCTGAGCGGCCCTTGATCGCCATCCAGCGCCGATGGGCCGAAGGTCGAGCTTTCGGAACGGATAAAATAGGGAAGCAGATCTCGATAGCCCCAGCCGTCGCAGCCCGCCTCTGTCCAGGCGTCGAAATCCGAGGCGTGCCCGCGCACATGAGCCATGGCATTGATCGCCGTCGATCCGCCGATCACCCGGCCCCGTGGCCAATCATGTACCCGCCCGGCCGTATGAACCTGCGGTACCGTTCGATAGCCCCAATCGACAGCGCTGCCTTGCAGGTAAGGCCATTGCAGCGGATCGGCGATGGCGGGATCGCTGGCCCGCCCGCCGGCCTCGACCAGCGCAATCTTCAGATCGGCGGATTCGCTCAAACGTGCCGCCAAGACCGAGCCGGCCGCTCCTGAACCAATTACGATGAAATCGAACCAATTTTGCGCCAACGCCACACTGCCTCCAGAACCAATGCAGATGACTGGTGCATATTGATTTCACTTTTTGGTCCGCGAGTCTATCATGCCGTGAACCAAAAAACGGGGAGACAAAGCGTCATGAACCATATCCGCGAAAAAGAGCCGATTTTTACCCTGTCTGCAGGCCCCGTAGCCGCTTATCCGCGTGTCCTGCGCGCATTATCGAGCCCGATCCAATATGACTACGACGCCTATTTCCAGGCTTTCTACGAATCAGTCGCGCGCAAATGCAGCACGGCGTTACGGACCAAGGAACCGGCGCTGATCCTGCATTATGAACCGGCGGCAGCCATCGAAGCCGCTGCGACCTCGCTGATTGGTCCGGATGACGTGGTGCTCAATCTCGCCTCGGGCGTCTATGGCAAGGGTTTCGGCTACTGGTCCGCCCGCTACAACAAGGAACTGGTCGAGATCGAAGTCCCCTATAACGAGGCGATCGATCCGCAGCAGGTCGAGGATGCTTTCCGTCGTCGCCCCGATATCCGCATCGTTTCCCTGGTGCATCACGACACACCCTCGGGCACCATCAATCCGGCGCGGGAGATCGGCGCCACTGTCCGCAAGCACGGCGCGCTCCTCCTGGTGGATGCTGTTTCCTCCTTCGGCGGCATGGATATCCATCCCGGCGATTGCAACGCCGATATCTTCATTACCGGCCCGGGAAAGTGTCTCGGCGGCGCACCGGGCGTCACCATCGTGGCGGTCAGCGACCGTGCCTGGGAACATATGGCCGCCAATCCAAAGGCGCCACGTGCCTCGGTCCTGTCCTATCTCGACTGGCGCGATGCCTGGAGCAAGGAGAAGCCCTTTCCCTTCACGCCTTCCGTCGCTGAGGTCAACGGCCTCGATGCTGTCCTCGACCAGTATCTCGAAGAAGGCGCTGAAAATGTCTGGCAGCGTCATGCGCTCACGGCCAAAGCCTGCCGCGCCGGCATGCAGGCAATGGGAGTCAAACTTTGGGCTAAGACCGAAGAAATCGCCTCACCTACCACCACCGCCGTACGAGTACCTGAGAGTCTGAGCGACAGCGCCATTCTCTCCGCGGCGAAGGATCTCTATGGCGTCGCCTTCTCCGCCGGCCGCGGCGATACCTTGGGCAAGCTGATCCGGATCGGCCATATGGGGCCTGTCGCCGAGCCGTTTTATGCCGTGATCGCCGTCTCCGCTTTCGGCGGTGCCCTACGCTGTCTCGGGCAAAAGATTGATCTCACCGCCGGCGTCGAGGCCACCATGGCCGTCATCGATGCTGCAAAGAAGAAGTGACAATCAACAATCATCCAACGGGAGGAAAAAATGCAAAGATTTACCGGCCGCGTGGCCATCGTTACAGGCGCTGCCCAGGGGATCGGCCGCGCCATCGCCGAACGCCTGGGCAAGGAAGGGGCCCAGGTCTTCGCGGTCGATCTCAATGGTGCCGGTGCGGCGGCGACGGCCGAGGCCATCGGCGGCAATTCCACCGGTCTGCAATGCGATGTCGCGGAACCGGACGCGGTGGCAAGGTTGCATGCCGATATCGAGAAGGCTGCCGGCAAGCTCGATATCCTCATCAATGCCGCCGGCATTGTTCCCTTCGTGCCGTGGGACCAGGTGACTTTCGAAGAATGGCGCCGCGTGATGCGAGTCAACCTCGACGGCCTTTTCTTGATGTGCCGCGCCGGATCGGATCTGATGCGGAAAAAGAATTACGGCCGCATCGTCAATATCAGCTCGAATTCCATCTTTGCCGGCACCCCGAACATGGCGCACTACGTCGCTTCCAAGGGCGGCGTGCTGACCTTCGGCCGCGCTCTGGCGACCGAGCTCGGCGCCTATAAGATCACCGTCAACACGATCTGCCCCGGGCTGACTGACACCGAGACCGTGCAGAAGACCCCTCACAAGGACGCTTTCGATTTCGTCGAGATGCTGCAAGCGATCAAGGGCCACGGCAAACCCCAGGACATCGTGCCCGCGGTCGCCTTCTTTGCTTCCGAGGAAGCGCATTGGATCACTGGCCAGGCATTGTCGGTCGATGCTGGCATGATCCGCTGGTAACACGGCCTATCCCAGCACATGCAAAAGGGTCCGCCTTCCGGCGGACCCTTTCTTCACGCGGTAAAATGATCAGGAATAGTAAGCGGCGTCCTTCTGGTAGCCGGTAAAGCTTTCCGGATCATGTGAATAAAACAGCTCCGCATCATGCTTTTCCGCCAGTTCCTTCAGCCGCTGCATCGATTTCAGGCTGGCCACAGGATCGAGATGGAAGCTGGAAATGCACATCATGTCCATATTCTTCTGGCTGTAGCAGGCATCCGCCGTGAACAGCATTGGCCGGCGGTTCTTCAACTCCACCATCAGGCTATAATGACCGGCGGTATGCCCCGGTGTCTCAAAAAGCCAAAGTCCCTTGGCGATTTCCTGATCGCCGGTCAATGTCTGGAAGGTCGGCGTATACATGTCGAGCACCGGATCGGGCGGCAGCGGCTTGCCCGCCTTCCTGGCGATCTCAGGCGCGAAGGTCAGATCGGAATAGCCGAGATGCTCGAAAGGCTGATGGCAGCCGCAAGCTTCCAGCTCTTTCGTGTGGCAGATCGTACAGGCCTTGTTGAGATGCTTGTTCCCGCCGCAATGATCGAAATGATAATGGGAATTGATGACGTAATTGATGTCATCGGTCCGCAGGCCGATCTTGGCAAGTTGGCCGGGAATCGTCTGCTCCTTGCTCTGGATCGGCTTTTCGAAGGGCAGGACCCGCTGCACGTGATCATAGTCATAGCCAGTATCGAAGATATAGCGGCCATCCTCATGTTCGATGAGCACGGCATAGCAGGGAAAGCGTAACTCACCGCCCGGCCCGCGATTCCAGAAAGCATGAAATCCATCGATTACCAGCGAGCCGCCGTCGAGCAGATAGACTTTTGTATCCGACATGGTTCGTTCTCCCATCTAGCAGCCGCTGCTTCGTTGCCTTGCAATGCGGTCTGACCTTGAACGCCGGCACCTCCCCGGATACCGGTCCGATCGATTGCTGATTTACCGTTCCCCTCGCACATAAGGCAGGCCCAGGGCCGGCGGCAGGACGCTGTGCCGGGCAAAGATAACGAGGACCAGCATCACCATGGCAAAGGGTAGCATCTGCACGACATCAGTCGGGATATTGATTCCTCCCACCTGCAAGGCCGTCGTCATCGCCAGGCTTATGCCGAACAGCGCTGCTCCCAGCAGCACCCAGCCCGGCCGGCCCCGCGCCAGCATCGCCAGGACGATGCCGATGAACCCGGCACCGTTGGTCATGAAGGGCACGAACAGGCCAGCACCCACATTCGCCATATATGCACCGCCGATGCCAGCCAGGAAACCTGTCGACAGTACCGCGGCCGAGCGCGTCGCGAGAACGCTCACTCCCGCCGCATCGAGCGCCGCTGGCTTATTCCCGGCTGATTCCAGATTAAGCCCGATGAAGCTGTTGCGGAATAGCCAAGCCAGGAAAAAGGCGAGAAGAACCGCCAGATAGACCAGCGCATTGTGGTTGAAGAGGGCCTGGCCCAAGACCGGAATATCGGAAAGCCCGGGGATCGCCAAAGTCGGTGCCGGCGACAGTCTCGGATAGGTGCGGCTGAACTGGACATTGTGTAAGAGCGCCGTCAGCCCTTCGAAGCCGATTGTCAAGGCAATGCCGATAACGATCTGGTTAAGACCGAGCCGAATGCACAGCAAAGCGACAAGGGCGGCAACCACCATGCCGCCGAGGCCGCCGCACAGATAGCCTAGCCAGAACGAATCCGTGTAATAGGCGGCGACGAAGCCGCAATAGGCGCCGAACAGCATCATGCCTTCAATGCCTATGTTCAACACGCCCGCTTTTTCCGAGATTTGTTCTCCCAGGCCAGCTAGCAGCAACGGCACCCCGGCGGTAACAGCGCCGAAAATCAGCGATGTCAGAAAGGATTGTGTGAGGAGGACTTCCACCGCTCTAATCCTTCACACGCTTGCGCCAAAGCTGGTCGAGATATTCGACCAAGGCAAGGAAAAGCAGCAGCAAGGCGACGAGCACCAACACATAATGCTGTGGCACACCGATGCGGCGCGAGGCGCTTTCGCCGCCAATCATCAAGATAGCGAAGAACAGGGTGAAGCCGATCGTGCCGATTCCGTGGAAGCGGGCCAGGAAGACCAAGGGCACGACCACGAGGCCATAAGCCGGATTCCAATCCGCGCGCACCGTTCCCCAAACCCCGAGAATTTCGATTGATCCGGCAAGACCGATCAACCCGGCACTCAACGCGAAGGTCGCCACCGTCAGCCAGCCAACATTGAGACCGGCATGAACGGCGGCGCGCGGATTGGCGCCAACGATCTGCAACTTCAGGCCAAACGACGTACGCGTCATCATGATATGCACCAGCACGATGACCACCAAGGCAATCAGGATACCGGCATGAACCGTGGTATCGAACAAACGCGGCAAGCGGTCTTCCACCGGCAGGTCCGGGGTCTGCGGCACGGTGGTCGATGGATCGCGGAAAACCAGCTTCACCAGCACATTGGCAAAACTGATGCCGAGAAAACTCATCATCAGCGAGGTGATGATTTCATTGACGCCATAGCGCGCCTTCAGCAAAGCAGGCAGCAGCGCCCAGAGTGCCGAGACCGCAACGGAGACGGCGATGCAGCAGATGATCATCAGTGACCGCGGCATCACCTGAATGAGCGCTGGTGCGAGCGCCGCCGTGATGACGGCTGCAAGCAGGAATTGGCCATCGCCGCCCAGATTCCAGATACCGGCGCGAAAGGCGATGATCAGCCCAGCGGCCATCAACAGCAGAGGCACCATCCGCGTCAAGGTCGCCTGGAAACCGCCCCAGCTGAAAAGGCCGCGATCCAGCACATAGCCATAATAGTCCAGCGGATTCTTGCCGAGCGCCATGAGGATCAGTCCGCCCACTACGAGCGCCAGCAGGACAGGCAGGAAGATACGCAATATCGCCGCAAGCGCCGATTTCGCCAGCTTGCTGATGGGCGGCTGCGGCACTGCGGAATCGATTGGGCTTTCCGAGACGAAACTCATCCTTGCGCCGCCCCTGTCATCAGCAAGCCGATCTCCCGCTCCGCCTGGCCGGTATTATCGACGATGCCGGCGAGCCGGCCTTGAAACATAACGCCAATCCGGTCCGACAATTCCAGCAACTCGTCCAGTTCTGTGGAGATGACGATGGTCGCTAATCCCTTCTCTGCGCCGTCGCGGATACGTTCGCGTGCAAGGCGGGTATTGTGCAGATCGAGCCCATAGGTCGGCTTGTTGAAAATGGCAATGCTGGCCGTCTCCGTCAATTCCCGCGCCAGCAACGCCTTCTGGATATTGCCTCCAGACAATTTGGCAATCGGCGTGCGTTCCGATGGTGTGCGGATGTCATAGGTGCGGATCTGGTCGCGTGCGTGCTGGTTTACCTTGTCCCACAGGGTCAGCCCATTGCGCCAAAGCGGGGGGCGCCCGATTTCCTTGAGAACCAAATTCGTCGCCACGGAAAAAATGCCGACGGTTCCCTCACCCAACCGTTCATCGGTGATGTAGCGCAGGCCAAGCTCGCGCCTTGCTTCGACGCCGCCTGCCGTGACATTCCAATCACCAATGACGATCTCGCCTTCAGCCGCCAAACGCTGTCCAGCCAGAACTTCGGCAAGATGCTTCTGGCCGTTACCATCGACCCCCGCAATGCCGAGAATTTCTCCCGGCCGCAACTCGAAACTGACATCGCGGATGGGGCATTCGCCACGCTCGGCAATCGTCGAGACGTGGCGCACGATGAGCCGCGCTGGCTGATCAGCAATATCCCGGTTTGCTCGCCGGCGCTGCTGGCCGAGCAGCACTTCGACTTCGCCGCCGACCTTGTCGCGCGTGCCGAACATCAGATGGATGACTTCCTCAGTCACATCGTGCTGCGACATCGAGACGCGCCGTTCCGGTTCGATACTGCCGACGAGTCGCCCGAGCCGCAGCACGGAGATGCGGTCGCCGAAATCGTAAGCCTCTTGCATCTTATGGGTGATCAGCACAATCGCGACACCTTTGCCGCGCAATCTTTTCAGGACGTCCCCCAGATCGCGCACGCCCTGGGGCGTCAGCATCGACGTCGGCTCATCCAGAATTAGAACCTGTTCGCCGCGCCAGAGCGCACGCATGATTTCGACCTGCTGCTGCTGTCCAAGCGAGAGCCGGCCGATCTGCGCGTCGGGATCAATACTGACGCCAAGCAGGCTGGACAATTGGGTGAAGCGGGCCAAAGCCGGCGCCTTATTCAGGCGTTGCCACCAAGGCCCCCCTAACATCAGGTTCTCGATGACCGTCAGGCTCGGCACCAGCAGGACATGCTGGAAGACTGTGCCAATGCCGTGATCGAGGCTTGTCCGCGGCGAGGCCAATCGCACCGGCTCTCCAGCCAGCAAAATCTCGCCGGAATCGGGCTGCTGCATGCCGGCGAGCATGGCGATCAGAGTTGATTTGCCGGCGCCATTCTCGCCCAGCAACACGTGAATTTCGCCGGAATGGAATTCCAGTGAGACATCATTATTGGCCACGACGCCAGGATAGCGCTTGGTAATGCCGGTCACGGCAATTGCGGGGATGCGTCCTGCCGAACCGCCTTCTGCCCGCGCGGATACTGTTTCTTGAGCCATTCTATTGCCCGCTCAATCGGATCGCCATATGCCGAAGCATATGGCGATCCTGATCTTACACCTTATGCGTCGAACGGGTTACTTCGCATTGACCGAGGTCATCAAGGTCCGCACCTTTTGGGCATCGAAGATCGGTTCGACCTTGATCTTGCCGTCGATGATCTGTTGGCGCAGGTCGGAAATCTCTTTCCAGACATCGTCCGGAATGTATTTGCTGTGCAGCAGCTGGACGGAATTGTCCTTCAGGCCGATCTCGTATTTATGAGTGCCGAACTTATCCGACTTCAGATCCTCGACCATGGCACTATAGACCGGCACCAGGTTCCAGATAACCGAGGAAAGCAGATTGCCCTTGTCGATCGGCGTCTTGTCGCCGATCACATCGATGAAATAGGCCTTGTCGCCCTTGGCCGGCTTCGTCGTCTCGACCGCCTGCAACATGCCAAAGCTGGCGCCGTCTCCCTGGCCGAAGATGATATCCGCACCGGCGCCGATCACAGTTTCGGTGACGCGACGGCCACCGGCGGCGTCGGAATAGGCGGCCGGGCCTATAACGGCATAGATGATTTTGACCTTGTTGTTCTCCGCCTTGACGCCTTCGGCGAAGGCTGCCGATTGCGAGTTCCAGGATGGCGGCTCGCCGGAGACGACGATGCCGACGGCTCCGGTCTGCGTCATCTTGGCAGCGAGACGTCCTGCCAGATAGGCGCCTTGATGGCCGCTCAAGGTATAATCGGCGATCTGGCCCGGCTTATTGGCATCGGGACGATCGACGATCGCCACCGGCACCTTGGTTTCGGCACCGATTTCCGGCGCTGCCGTGTTATAGCCGCTGGCATGAGCGATCAGCAGATTGGCGCCGTCTTCCGCCAGTTCGCGCAAGGTCGGACGCACATCGCCATAGCCGAGCCCGGTCGCCGGCATGAAATCCAGGCCGTATTTTGCGGCCACCGCCTTGGCAGCTTCGAAGCCCTGCTGATTCCAGCCGTAATCGGTCGGATCTTCCGGCGTCAGAATGGCGATCTTCTTGACCTCGCCTGCGGATGCGACGTGTGGCATCAGCAGATTGCCCAAGCCGACAGCGCCCGACAACACGGTCGCCGCCAGCAAAAGCCGCATGCGCTTGGTGAATTTCCTTCTTGTCATTTTGGCCCTCCCAAAGCCTTCCCTCTGTTGCCCTCGAAACGCGCCACTTGTTTAGCAGTTATTCGATACCCCTGAAGTCGATATTTGGCAGGATCGAGGTTTTGATTATACTATCTCCCCGTGCTTGGCCAATCGGCCGCGCAAGCAATCTAACTCTGTAAGGTCTTGCGCACGGAAACCAGCTTGCGGGCGCGCTGCTCGCGCAACTCGGCAATTCGCTCCGGTGTGTAGTCGAAAATGCCGCTACCGGTTTTGATTCCCAGCTTTCCTGACGCCGTCCTGTCCGTGACATATTTGCTGACATCGGTGCGGTTGCAGAGTTCCTTGTTCAGGTAGCTGCCCACCGCCTGGTAGATATCGAGACCCGCCATGTCGAGCAACGCCATCGGCCCGATCACCGCCAGCTTATAACCGATACCCCAGGAAACGCAGGTATCCAGTCCCTCGACATCGATGACGCCTTGATCGACCAGATCGACGCATTCACGCATCAAAGCGTAGAGCACGCGATTCTCGACAAAACCCGGCACATCTTTCTTGACCACGACCGGCAATAGACCGATCGACTTGATCACATCGACCATCCACTTGACGATTTCTGGCGACGTCTTCTCACCGGCGACAACTTCAATCATCGGAATGATATGCGGCGGATTCGACCAATGCATCCCGACCAGCCGCTCTGGATGCGCGACGCCCGCCTGGATCTTGGTGATCGGAATGCCTGATGTGTCAGAGGCGAGGATACAGGTTTTATCGACCAGTTTTTCGACCTCGCGGAAAATCTCGATCTTCAGATCGAGCTTCTCCGGCACGGTCTCCAGGACGAAATCGGCGCCCTTGACGCAATCGGCCAGCGTTTCCGCGATCCGGATTTCCGACCCATTGCTTTTGTTCGGAACACCGAGATTGCCTAACACGGTTTGCGCCAACGCCAGATTCTGCGCGGCCCTCGCCCGTTGGTCCGCGCTAGCGTCATAGGCCGTGACGCTCATGCCGCCGCGCGCCAGCGTTGCGGCAATGCCGGGTCCCATCGTGCCGAGACCAATAATTGCGGCCTTTGTCATTCTGTCCCCTGTCCTGCCTTGCCCTCGCGGCAATGGACTCCCGTTTGGCAGTCCATTGGCGACCGTCCTTAATTGAAGACTTTCTTGAAGGCCGGGCGGGCCAACAGGCGATCGCGCCAATCCTGCAGTTTCGGCAATGCCGGCAGCTCGACCGGAAAAGCCAGGCAGCGCGTGACGATGGAAGCCAGGCTGAATTCCGCCAGGCTGAGATCCTTGCCCGCAAGCCAGGGCTGCGACGCCAAAGCTTTTTCCAGGATCTGCAATTGAGCGGCCAACTCCTTGCTGTCGGTGGCCCAACTGGCACCGCGTTCCTCGGCCGGCTTCTTCGCTTCCTTGAAGATGCCGAGATAGGGATTGTTCAGCGCCGAGAGCTGCCAGTCCATCCAACGTTCGACCTTCGTGCGCGCCGCCGGATCGCTCGGATAAAAGGCCGTATTGCCGGTCTTGTTGCAGAGGTAACGCAGGATCGTATTCGATTCCCAAATCACCACATCGCCATCAACCAAAGTCGGTACCTTGCCGTTGGGATTAAGGTTGAGATAAGCGGCGTCCTGCGTGTTATTGAATTGGCGGCCGTAATCTTCGCGTTGATAGGGAATGCCCAGCTCTTCCAGCAACCAAAGAACCTTCTGCACATTGCCCGATGTGCTGCGACCAAGAACTCTTAGCATTTCATAAGCCTCCCTGAGGGGACAAGCGATGCATCGACCTGCTTGTCTAATTCACTATCTGCCATACCACCGTTTGTCATTGCGGCTTATAGGCGATGGCATCCATTTCGATTTTCGTATCGATCACGGCGCGCGCTTCAACGGTCGTCCGTGCGATATGTCCTTCGGGGAAATACTCCGCGAAGACACGGTTGTAGCGGCCGAAATCCCGGGCATCTTCCAAATAGACGGTCACGCGCACGATGTCGTCGAGATCGGCGCCTTCGAGCTTAAGGATGCGTCGCAGGGCCTCGATTGTCCAACGTGTCTGTTCCTCGATCGTACCGGCACACATATTGCCTTTTTCGTCCTTCGCCACCTGACCGGAGATGAAGATGAAATCGCCTGCCCGGACGGCCGGATGGAATGGCAGGTTTGGGTTCTTCGTGCCGATTGGTTTAATCTTTGCCTTGCTATCGTTCATCTCGGATCCGTCTTTTCAGAAAACCGTCGTTTCGATGATGTCCACGCCACGCTGACGATCGATCAAATAGAGGATGCCGCGACCATCGATCGTCACATCGTTTGACGACGCCAGCTCATGCCCTTGCGGTGCATCCGCTTCGTAGAAGCCTACTTCCTTCGGCCGATAAGGATCGGCGATGTCGATGAGGCGAAGGCCCTTGGCGAACCAGGCGAAGGGGATGATCGTGCCGTTGAAACGCTCCGAAGGCTGGTGGCAGCCCATCATCGGCGGCTGCGGCGAGCCGTCCTTATCGACACCTTCGACCTGGAAGGTGGAGATCGGAATTGGACACTGCTCATTGGTGATATCGTAGACCCAGGTGAAGGCAGGTGCTGCCGGCCAGAGCTTCGCCACATCTTCATCTGCCACCACCATGATCTGCCGGCCCTTCAATGGTTCGGGGATCGGCAAGCAGGTATGGGTGGGATGCGGGAAGGCCGGTGACGTATTGCCACCGGAGATCATCTTCGGCTTCGACATGTCGGAAATGTCGAGAATGTAGTAGCCGTGATGCCAATAGCTGACATAGAGCCGATTGCCGCGACGGATCGGGTGATGGCAGCGGGGCGGCGTCCAATTGTCCCAGGGATATTCTTCGCCGCCCGCTTTCCATTGGCCAGGAATCCACCAGCGGCCGACCTCTTCCGGCTTCGCCGGATTCTGCAGATCGAGGATCATCACGATATTGCCGATATAGCCTTCGGCGGTCGGCGAGATATAGGCATAGCGGCCATCGAAATCATATCGATGCACACCCTTGCCATGGGTCCGCCATTTGGTGATTAGCTTTGGCTCTGCCGGTTTCGAGATATCATAGATGCCGAGCCCACCGCCGAATTCCTGCGGACCGTCAGGCCCCTGCTTCTCGTGATTGACCACCATGATGCCATTGGTCGCGCGAACCTTGTGTGAATGCCAGCCAACCGGCATTTCGATACGGTTGAGCACACGCGGATTCTTCGGATCAGCGATATCGACAATGGTGGTGCCGGTGGGTTGGCGCATATGGCCGATAAAAAGGGTCGTCCCATCGACCCAAACCTGACCGCCGCCGGGGCAATCGATATGGGCGAGACGTTTCGTGTTCAGACTTTGCGCCATGTTACCTGCCAAGATAGGGTCGGCGGATGATTCATCCGCGACGGTATGCGTATTATCGAGTTGATCGAATACCTTGCCCGCCGATCAGGTGAGACGGACGATCTCGCCGCTGGGCTTCTTCCCATGCTTTTGATAGAGCGCCAGGGCTTTCAATGTCGGCTCATCGCTGGCGACGAAAAGGATCGCCGGTTCGGTCGATGACGTATTGACATGTTCGCACCAGGCGCCGCCGGGTACCGCGAAAGTATCGAACGGTTCCCAATCCAGCCTTTTGTTGCCGACGATGCTATAGCCGCGACCCTCGAACGGTGCGCAAAGCAGGCTTGCATTCTGCTTCAACGGCAAGGTTTTCTCGCCTGGCCGCAGCATTTGCATAAAGAAGGTAATGGTTTTGTAAACCGGGGAGCCCGTGGTCGGATCGACATATTCGATCATCAGGGCTTCGTGCGGATCGCCGTCCCAGTTACGGAACTTCTCCAGCAATTCACGCATCATGTCCCAACGATAGAGATACATCGGCGAGGCGGCGCCGGTGCCGCGCAGATGAGAAACGAAACGCGGCATCAACCCGCCATGACCATAGACGCGCTGCGAATAATCGCTGGGGAAGCGCTCCGACTGGACGACGCGGCGCTTGCGCTGACCTTCCTCTTCCTCGGTATAATCATGTTCAAAGTAAATGGCGTTCAGTGTTTCGACCAAGGGCAGGTCCAGAACGCTTAGATTGATCGCTGGCTCATTCCCCTGATTGCCGTGATTGTGCCAGGTATCATGCGGCGTCAGTACCAGATCGCCCGGCCCGAAGGTAATGTTCTCGCCCTCGACTCCGGTGAAATTCATGCTGCCGGTAAGGCCCAGGCGGATCGCATTTGGTGAATGCCGGTGCGGCGGCATGATCTCGTTCGGATCGTTGAGCCGGTAGGCGGTATACATGGTCGTCACCGAGGCACGCTTCGGCGCAAGCCCCGGATTGACCAGGATCAGCGAGCGGCGTTCCGAGGATTCGGTGCTGATTAGCTCGGCCGAGCGATAAAGCAGCGGCTCGATATCTGTCTTGTATTTCCAGATATGCGGAACCGCCTTCTGCTTGTCCCTGATCTGATTGGTCTCGTCGTGCTCGGCTTTCTGATCGATCGCCCAAAACGGCGCCATCTGCCTGTCATAGACATCCGCATGGAGCTGGTCCATCGCGGCTTGCAGGTTGCTGCCTTCCAGCTTTTTCGTACTTTGCATAGCGCACCCTTTATCTCGCCTAGCCCGATCTGCCGTCGGCTTCGGCCATGTTTGGAACCATTTGCGCTTATTGGTTCACGCCCAGTATCGTGATGGACCAGATCGTAACCACGTCCACGGATCAGCGTCAATATCCAAGAGGACATGGTTCGATAAATTCACCGGATTGGTGCAATTATTGCCGGATGACTGGGTCCGTGGTATCGTTTTTGGGATCATTGGTTTCGGCCGAGACAAGGCGGCCCTTTTGAGATTCCGGGTGGCGCCCTGCGGAGCGAGATGAACCCTGTGTCTTGGCCGGCACCTGCTTGCATAAGCTTCTCCAACCGGTTATGCGCGGTGGTCACGGGCATATCGGGCGCCGCCCTTGGTAAGGTCTGTAAATGCCCGGCGGGAATAATCAGCGAGCCTAGAGATAACGGGAATCCGTATGATGGAGCGAATGGATCAAACCCTGAGCAAGCTGCGCCAGCTGATCGAAGATGGCTGCGCCGATGCAGAAGGGCGCATTCCGCCGGAGCGGGTCTTGTCCAACGATCTTGGCGTGGGACGCCGTTCATTACGGCGCGCGCTGGACATCCTCGAACAGGAAGGGCGGATCATCCGCCATCAGGGCCGCGGCACGTTTGTGCATGGTGCGACGGCTGCCGAATCGGTGCGACCGAATGGATCGGTCGGATCCGCAATCAACCTGCCGGACATGATGTCCGCCGGTGTCCCGAGAATCGCTTTCCAGGAAATCCTCGACCATACTAACCCCCTGGAAGTGATCGAGGTTCGCCTGTCGATCGAACCAGTTATGGCGCGTTTGGCGGCTTTCCGCGCATCCCAGAGCGATATAAAGCGGCTGCAAAGTCTGGCGGAGGAAACCAAGCTAGCCAGCACCTCCGCAGTTTATGAAGCCGCGGATGCGAAATTCCATCGCACCATCGCGGAAGCTGCCCGCAACGCGCTCTTCCTCGCCATCTTCGATACATTGCATGCCAGCCAGCGTGATGCCGGCTGGCGCCGACTCGGCGAGAATGCCAATTGTTACAAGCGCCAATCGGTTCATGCGGACTTTCACCGCGAGATCTCCGCAGCGATTGCCGCTCGCAATGGCGATCGCGCTCAGGAAGTCATGCAGCAGCATTTGAGCGACATCCAGCGCCATATCTATCAGCACGCTTTTCCGGTGAGCGGCGAGACCGAGCAATAATCGTTACATATCCTCAGTCCGCCAATGATAGCGCGGCAGAATTATCGGTTCAGAACAGGTTAGCCGGCTCGCCCCCGTTGCTGGCCGTGGCGATCAGATACCTGCCTTAGGGCTTGTGCCGTCCAATTTAAGCCGTCCGCCCGTCGACCTACCCTGGCGTCGAAAACGGCTTTGTAGGAATGAACCACTCATCGAGACCGAACCAATTACTGTTCGCGCTTGTGAGTCTCGTGGTTCGTGTGTTAGGGATTGGTAACGCTATGTTCTGGGT
This sequence comes from Dongia soli, assembly GCF_034044715.1. Taxonomy (NCBI): domain Bacteria; kingdom Pseudomonadati; phylum Pseudomonadota; class Alphaproteobacteria; order Rhodospirillales; family Dongiaceae; genus Dongia; species Dongia soli. The sequence goes on from NZ_JAXCLW010000004.1 coordinate 284,203, forward strand.
AGGATGTTATCATCCGAACCACCGAACCATAATCCGCAACAACCGAACCAGGTCGACAGAACTCTGGCGCGGCACTCAGTAGAAATGCGGCGGGCTCGGCACGGTATCGGATCAGGGAGTTGGCAATACCGGCCAATCTTGGCCGGGAATAGTCCGGCCGTGAGCAGGGTGGGCCTGTCCCAACTGCCTTAACCCTCATTTCCTGGAACGATTTGCAGCTTCGCCGATGATCGAACGGGTCATGGGCAGAAATGAGAACGGCAGTGAGGGAATTCGTCAGGTGAACGCCGCCAGCGAACCAGCCGCGAACCGGACATTATCCGGCAATCCGACCGAGAACGCGACGACCGGCCGGCAAGCCGAAAAGACTGGCCCGGCCATGATCACGGCACAGAATATCGCCATCAGCTATCCCGGCGTAAAAAATGGGCCGGCGGTCATTCAGGATATCAATCTATCGATCCGTGACGGCAGCATCGTGTCACTGATCGGCCCGTCCGGTTGTGGCAAGAGCACCTTGTTGAAGGCGATTGCCGGGCTCGTCCCGCCCGCGAAGGGCCGCATGGATATTGCCGGTGTCACGCCTCAGGAAGCTGCGCAACGCCGGCTCGTCGGCCTGGTTTTCCAGGAAGCCAATCTGCTTCCCTGGAAGACCGCCTTGGATAATGCGGCTTTCTTGCTGCAGGTCTCGGATAAAAGCATTCCTGCCAACGAAGCGCGCGAACGCGCCGCCGAAAATCTCCGACTGGTCGGCCTGGGCGAGGCGTTGACGAAACTGCCCTCCCAGCTTTCCGGCGGCATGCGTCAGCGCGCCTCCATCGCGCGGGCATTGACGCTCAATCCACAGATCCTGTTGATGGATGAGCCTTTCGGTGCACTCGATGCGATTACACGCGAGGAAATGAGCTACCTGATCCTGGATATCTGGGAACGTACCGGCAAAACCATCGTCCTGGTGACGCATTCAATCGACGAAGCCGTCCTCCTCTCTCACGAGGTGCATGTGATGGGCGTCAAGCCGGGCCGGATCGTCTGTTCGATTACGGTGCCGCTGGCCTTCCCACGCAATAGCCAAAGCTTTGCCGACCCGCGCTTCCGCGAAACCGAGATCCTTCTGCGCGACCGCCTGATCGAGAGCCACGGTCGCCCACGGCAGGCATCCTAATCCACCATGGACAATGCGATGACCGATAAATCGAGCAAAGGCGCAAACCTGTTCGTCGCCCTCACGGGCATGCTGCCCGGACTGATGCTCTTCCTCCTCGTCCTTGTTCTGTGGGAAGTCATCATCCGCACCTTCAATGTGTCGATTTTCGTACTGCCGGCACCATCAAACATTGCTGTCTCCCTGGCAGCGAATGCCGGCGCGCTGGCCACCGCCACCCTGATCACGGCCAAAGAGGTACTGATCGGCTTTGCTTTCGCCGCGGTGGTGGGCATCACCCTAGCCTTACTTATTGTTCGTTTCCGCTTGTTCGGGCGTGCTCTATATCCGCTGATCGTCCTTTTCCAGACCGTGCCGAAAGTTGCGCTCGCGCCCATCTTCATTTTGTGGTTCGGTTACGACCTCGCGCCCAAGATCGTTCTCATCATGGTGATCGCCTTCTTCCCGATCACCCTCGACATGCTGGTCGGGTTGCAGTCCGTCGAGCAAAGTTTCGTCTCGCTGATGAAATCGGTTGGTGCGCGCGAAAATGACATCATGCTGCGCGTCCGCATCCCCCACGCGATGCCTCATCTGATGGCCGGCATGAAAGTCGCGATCACCTTTAGCGTCATCGGCGCGATCGTCGGTGAATTCGCGGGCGCCTCCGCCGGGCTTGGCTATATGATCCAGTTTGCCTCAACCCAACTCGATACGGCCCTGGTCTTTGCAGCTCTGGTGGTCGTCTCGCTGGTCGGTGTCGTCTTCTACTACGTGATTGAAATCCTCGAACGATTCCTCATCCCCTGGGCACCTAAATTCGATGCGGTGAACCGCGCTTGATCTCTTCTGCAATCATAATAAAACGGGAGGTACAATATGTTGCGTCGTCATTTTTCAACCGGGCTTTTTGCCTTCAGCCTGATGGCGACGGCCTTCAGCGGCAGCCTGATCGGCAGCAAGCCGGCCGCCGCGGCCGATGACGTCAAAGTCCAGCTGGACTGGGTGGTCCGCGGCGATCATGCGATGTTCTTCGTCGCAAAGGAAAAGGGATATTTCGCTGCGAACGGCATCAACATCACGGAGATCCGCAAGGGCACCGGAACGCCCGACGCACTGCGCCTGGTCGCCAATGGCAATGCCGATTTCGGTTTCGGTGATCTGCCGACTTTGGCCGTGACCCGTTCACAAGGCTTGCCGGTTGTCGCCATTGTCGCTGTCAATCAGCGCAGTCCGCTCGCCATGATCTCGCTGGCCAAGCACAAGACGCTGAATAAACCAGCCGATCTCAAAGGGCTGAATATCGGCATTCATCCGGCCGGTTCGACTTACATCTTCTTCAAAGCACTGCTCTCGGCCAATGGGATGAGCGAAAGCGATGTCACCAAGAGCTCGGTCTCGCCGCCATACGAGAACTATCTCCTGCTCGGCCGCGTCGATGCCGTGCCCGGTTATATCGATGCCGAGGTGCCGGAGCTGGAAGCCAAGGCCGGCGGCAAGGGATCGCTCAGCATCATGCTCGGATCGAAATTCGGCTATGACATCTATGGTTCCGGTGTCTTCACGTCGGAGAAGATCGCCAAGGAAAAGCCGGATCTCGCGAAGCGTTTCGTCGCGGCCTATATGAAAGCCTTCCAGGATGTGGTGAAAGATCCGAAGGGTGCGGTGGCCATCATCGCCAAAGCCAATCCCGAATATGCCGGCAAGGAAGAGGTGCTGGAAAAGCAGCTCCAAGCCGATATCACCACCACCTTCTCTTCCCCCGATGGCAAGACGCCCCTTGGCGGCATGACGAAAGAAGAATGGACCAAAACCATCGATATCCTGCAGCAACAGGGTGCGCTGAAGCAGCCGGTTGCCGTGGATAGCGTCTATACCGATGCCTTTCTGAAGTAGAATAACGATTGCAAGGGCTGCCCTCGCCAAGGCAGCCCTTCCGCATTGATCTGCAGCAGCAGAACAATGAATGGGTTGGGGGCAAGGTGATTATGGCCGCAGATAGAACTTACGATTATGTCATCGTCGGCGCCGGTTCCGCCGGTTGCACCTTGGCCAATCGACTCTCAGCCGATCCGGCCGTCAAGGTTCTCATTCTCGAAGCGGGTGGCTGGGATCGCGATCCCTGGATTCACATTCCCCTCGGCTGGGGCAAGATCCTGCAAAAGCGGTTGCACGACTGGATGTATTTCTGCGAGCCGGAAGACAATGTCGGCGGCCGTCGCGTCGAATGCGCTCGCGGCAAGGTGGTCGGCGGCTCCTCCTCGACCAACGCCATGGCCTATGTGCGTGGCAACCGTGCCGATTACGATCGTTGGGCAGCCAGCGGGTTGACCGATTGGGGCTATGAGTCCGTCCTGCCTTATTTCCGCAAACAGGAGCATTGGGAAGGCGGCGCCAATGCCTTTCGCGGCGGCGACGGACCGCTTTCGACTCAGACTTGCAAATACCAGGATCCATTGATCCAAGCCTATGCCGAAGCGGCAAAAAGCGCCGGGCATGGCTGGACCGACGATTATAACGGCGCGCAACAGGAGGGTTTTTCCCGCCTCCAGATGACGATCGGAAATGGGCGTCGCAGCAGCGGAGCGACGGCCTATCTGCGGCCGGCGCTCAAACGCGCCAATCTATCGATCGAAGTCAATGCCCACGCCACGCGGATCCTGTTTGAAGGGCAGCGAGCGACCGGCATTGAATACCATCAGAACGGCATCACACACACTGTACGCGCAGCGCGCGAGGTCATCCTCGCCGGTGGGGTCATCAATTCGCCGCAATTGCTGACCTTGTCCGGCATTGCCGATCCGGTCGACCTGAACCGTTTGGGCGTACCCATCAAAGCCGCCTTGCCGGGCGTCGGTCGGAATTTGCAGGATCATGTCTCGGTCATCCTGATGTATCACCGAAAGGAGCCTGGCCCCTTCCACCGCATGATGCGCTATGATCGTATCGGCCGGGAATTGGTCAAGGCGTATCTGTTCGGAACGGGCTTTGCCGCCGATGTCCCCGGCGGCATTACCGCTTTTCTAAAAAGCCAAGCGGATAAGCCAGTGCCCGATATCCAATTTCTGCTGACCGCCGCACCGCTGGGTGCCTGGCCCTATTTCTCACCCTTCAAGGCACCCTTCACCGACGGCTTTGCCTGCCGTATCGTCATGCTGCATCCCGAGAGCCGGGGGCGGGTCAGCATCGCGTCTGCCGATCCCCTTGCCGCGCCGAAAATCCACCAGAACTTCCTCTCGACCGCGGAGGATTGGCGGGTCTTGCGAACAGGTGTCAAATTCGCCCGCGAAATCGCGGCACAACCGGCCATGGCTCCCTTCATCGCCCGCGAGATTGCGCCCGGCCTCGACAAGACATCGGATGCAGATATCGACGCACATATCCGCAACACATCGATCACCGTCCATCATCCGATCGGCACCTGCAAGATGGGCACCGGCAGCGATGAATTTGCCGTTGTCGATCAGCAAGCACGCGTGCTTGGCGTGGAGGCATTAAGGGTGGTGGATGCTTCCGTCATGCCGGATCTGCCCAGCGGCAATATCAATGCCGCTGTGGTCATGATCGCCGAAAAGATCGCGGATACGATCCGCGTGCAGAAATGAGAAGGGGCCCGAAAGCCACCGCCTCACCTGTCCGGATCACTGCCCTCTCGGCAGAAAATCCGTGATTACCTTGACGACATCTTGCGGTGCTTCCGTCAAGATCGAGTGACGCAGACGCGGAAAAATATGTAGCTTTGATCCTGCGATCCGCTCATGCATCAGCTTGGCCATGCGTGGGTTAGAGCCGATATCATTCTCCGCCGTCGCCACCAGGGTCGGAACTTTGATTTCATGCAACCGGTCCGCCAGATCGCCCGTCGCCAGAACGCGGTAGGCCGCCGCATAGGCCTTGGGATCGTTCTCCCGGCTGCGCTTGGCATAGGCGGCGATGATATCGGGATTGGCCGCGCGGAATTCATCCGTGAACCAGCGGCTCACCGAATTTTCAAAATGCTGCCCCGGAATGCCGTTGGCGACGATGTCCAAACGATTGAGCACGCGCTTCTTTTCTTCCTCAGTCCGTCCCGCCACCGTGCTGAGGAGGATCAGATGATCGACCATCTCTGGATGTGCCAGTGCAAATCCCTGGACGACCAAGCCACCAAGGGAGAATCCTGCCAGATGGAAACGGTCGATCTTCAGATGCCGCACCAGGTCGTGAACATCCGCGACAAAATCCTCCAGCTCATATGGCCCGGGCAGTTTTTCGGACTGGCCATGGCCGCGCAGATCGCAGCGCAGGACCGTATAGCCTTCGATGAGGCTGGGGGCGACACGGTTCCAATCGTTGAGCGAGCCGCCGACGCCGTGGATGAGGAGTATGACAGGTCCTTTTCCTTCGAGGCGATATCTAACCCGTAATTTACTGAGCGTCGCAAATTGATCTGTATCCACGTACTTCCTCCGTCCTGGCTCAGTTCGACGCTGCGCGATGGTTCAAGGCATTCGCATCGGCACAGTTCCAGGTAACGCAGACCTCTTCCCCGATGTTCATGCTGGGCTCTTCGACCTGCTGTGCATGCTGCAAAGCAACCACTTCGTCTCCATTGGCCGTTCGCAAAACGCATTTGCGTGACTGCCCGAGATAGATAAGGTCGGTCAATGTTCCGCTCACGCAATTTTCCGGTTTCTTGTCCCGGCCGCGATAGAGGAAAAGCCGTTCGGGCCGTACCGCCAGTGTCGCTTTGTCGCCCACCTGAAGCGATGCATTATTGAAGGCGCCAAGCTGGCCGTAAGGCGTTTCCATGAAACACCTGCCATCCGATATCCCAGAAACCGTGCCATGGAAGAAATTCGATTCACCCAGGAAGCCGGCGACGAAAGCAGTCGAGGGACGTTCGTACAGATCCTTCGCGCTGCCGAGCTGCTCGATTTTTCCCTCATTGAAAACCGCGATCCGGTCGCTCATGACCAAGGCTTCTTCCTGGTCATGGGTCACATAGAGAATCGAAATGCCCAGCTCCCGATGGAGCCGAGTGATTTCGAGCTGCATCTGGACGCGCAACTTCTTATCAAGCGCACCCAAAGGTTCATCCATCAGCAGCAGAGGCGGCTCAAAGACGATGGCCCGGCCGAGCGCCACGCGCTGCTGCTGCCCGCCGGAAAGCTGATGGGGGTAGCGATCGCCCATATTTGGCAAACCGATCAGCTCCAGCGTCTTGGCAATCCGCCGTTTGCGTTCGGCGGCATCGATCCCCCGCATTTCCAGCGGAAAGCCGATATTGCCGGCCACCGTCATATGGGGAAACAGCGCATAGTTCTGGAACACCATGCCGATATTTCTTTTATAGGGCGGCAGTGGATCGACTGCCTGCCCGTTCAGGAGGATTTTCCCCTCGGTCGGCATCTGCAAACCGGCGATCATCGCCAGTGTCGTGGTCTTGCCCGATCCCGATGGCCCCAGGAATGTCAGGAACTCGCCGTTATGCAGCGTCAGATCCACGCCTTCCACGGCCACGGCAGAGCCATATACTTTCCGCACGCCGACGAGCTCGAGTATGGATTTTGTATTCGACATTTCCCGGCTTCCATCCTGACTGATCACCTTCGGCACCTTATTCATCGACTTCTTTCTTTACCTTTCGCGCCGCGGCACGCTCGCTCAACAAGGCAAGCAGCGAGAAACAGAACAACAATGTGGCAATCGCGGCGATGGTCGGATCGACGGAGCCGCGGATATTCGACCACATCTGAACCGTCACGGGCCTGACGACCGGCGTGCTGATGAACATCGAGACGACGAGCTCGTCGAAGGAAACCACCATCGAAAACAGCATGCCGGACAGGACTGCCGGGAAGATCAGCGGAAAGGTGATACGCCGGAAGCAACGCAGCGGCGAAGCACCCAATGTCAAGGCGGCATCTTCCAGTCTTTTATCGATCACAGCCAGCGAGCCCGAAACTGTCATCACGACATAAGGAATTGCCAGGATCGTATGGGCGATAATCAAGCCAAGGAGATTTCCATAAAGGCCCAGCGCACGGAAAACACCGAAAATACCGACGGCAACGATGATGACTGGCACGATCATCGGTGACAGAAGCAGGCCCATCACTATCTGCTTGCCGATAAAATTCGATCGCGCCAGGCCATAGGCGGCGGCCGTCCCCAAGCTCGTCGCCAGGATCGAGGTTGGGATCAAGACCTTGATACTGGTGATCAGGGAGTTGAACCAGGCGGGGTTGGTGAAGAGGTTGTTATACCACTGCATCGAAAAGCCCGGCGGGGGAAAGGTCAGGAAGGGCGCCGAGCTGAAGGAAATGACCAGAACAACGATCAGCGGTGCGACAAGATAGATCACGGCAAAAGTACAGATTGCCAACCTCAGTCGGGACCACATGCGGCCGGATGAGAATGGAGCCCCCATATTGATCACCGTCCCCAGGCTGTCTTAACGCCGATGATACGGTGGACAACGCCAAGACAGATTGCAGTCGCCACCAGAAGTAGGACGGCAAGCGCGCCGGCCATGCCCCAGTTCCCCGAAGTCGAAATTTGCCGTTCGATCAGCTGCGCGATCATCAGATCGGCCGGTCCTCCCAGCAAAGCCGGGGTGATGTAATAGCCGAGGGAGCTGACGAAGACGAGCGTCCCGCCGCTGACCAGACCCGGTAATGTCAATGGCAGATAGATCCGGAAGAAATTGCGGACGGGCGGTGCGCCTAAGGTCGCCGCCGCAAAGGAATAGTTCCGATCGATGCGCAACATCACGGAAAAAAGCGGAAAGATCAGGAAGGGCAGCAGGACCTGCACCATACCGATATAAACACCGATTCTGTTATAGATCAGCGCGACCGGCTCCGTTATCACGCCCAGTGTCAGCAGAGTCTGATTGATCAACCCGGTTTTCTGCAGCAGAACCATCCAAGCGAAAGTCCGGACCAGCAAGCTGGTCCAGAACGGAATGAGGACGACGAAGATGAGCAGTCGGCGCGCGCGCTTGCTGCAATGCGCCATGGTATAGGCAACCGGATATCCGATAACGGCGCACCAGAAAGTCGTTCCAGCACTGATCGTGAAGGTATTCAGAAGAACCTTCAGATAGACAAGGCGCCCCAGGACAGCTTCGTAATTCTGGATCCCCCATTTCGGACGCGAGAAACTGTCGATAAGAAGCCACGAGACGGGATAGAAAAAGAAGCAAAGAATCACGACGATGGCCGGTACGATCAGCCAGGCATTCCTGCTCATTGGACTTTTCGCGACTGAACTCATCCCACGCTCTTTTGCATGACAAACCGCGCCCTATCCGCGAACCTCCCGGTTAACGCGGATATGGCGCTTAGAATATTTCAGTCATAGGTTGGGGCACTTGCGATGCAGCGCCTCAACTACACCGTCTGGCAAGCTGGATCAGGAAACCTTCCAGGCTTCCCAGCCTTCCTTCAGCTTGTCCAGATTATCACGCCAGAACTGACCATCGATCACGAAGCCCTTGCGGGCGTTGTCCGGATTGGTGGAAAGCCAAGATGCGACCTTCGGGTCGATCGACTTGAATGCTTCCGGGTTTGTCGGGGCATAAGCGATATCATTGGCGAGCTTTGCCTGGTTCTCGGCGACGGTCATCTCATCAATCAGGGCATGGGCCGCTTCGATGTTCTTGCTACCCTTCGGGATCACCAGATAGTCGATGGACTGGATATTCTGGTTCCATTCGACCGCAATCGCCGCCCCCTTATTCGCAGCGTCATAGGCACGGCCGTTCAAGATCAGGCCGCAGCTGATTTCGCCATCGGTGAACAGCTGTTGCGACTGGGAATTCGTATCCCAGAAAATGGTATCCTTCCGGATCGTGTCCAGCTTCGCATAGGCGCGTTTCACGCCTTCATCCGTGCCGAGGACCTTATAGATCTGATCCATCGGGACCCCATCCGCCATCAAAGCGATTTCAAGCATCGCCTCGGGACCGTCGCTGCCAAGGCCGCGCGAGCCGGGGAACTTCTTCAGGTCAAACACGTCGGCCCAGGACTTCGGATGATTGCCGTCCTTAAAGACCTTCGTGCTGTAGCCGATATTGTAAGACCACACGATATCGCCGATGCCGTAATCATTCCGGTAGGCCGGGTTGATGCGGTCGGCATGTATCTTGGTAAGGTCGAGCTTCTCGAAGAGATTGTTCTGGATGCCGTTAAACAGGAATTCATGGGTGATGTCGACCACATCCCAAACCGGATCACCAGCTTCCACCATGGTGCGGAACTTCGATTCGGTCACCGGCCCGTCCTGCAGCACGGTCACACCGGTCTTCTGCTGCAGAGGGTCGCAGTAATTCGCCTTCTGGGAGTCCTGATAGGAGCCGCCCCAACTTGCGAATGTGACCGTTTTGCCTTTCAGGTCATCAGCGAGGGCCGAGAAGGGCCGTCCGATCGCCGCCGCCATCGACAAACCGCCGATTGCCGCTGCGCCGCCGAGCACCGAACGGCGTGAAAGGGACATTCGATCAAGCATCGCCGCAAGTTTATCAAGGTCTTTTGTCATCACTCTCTCCTCCCGTTTTCAGTGACTATTTTTCAGTTCGGTAATCAAATCAGGCATACGCAAGAATTATGTCGCGTAGGCCGGCATCACACGCTCGATGAAGAGCTCCAGCGAGCGGGTTACTTCCGGCCAAGGCAGGCCGGCATTGACACCGATGCACATAAGATCGACACCGGCATCCTGATAGAGCTTCAGTTTTTCGATCACGACATCGGGCGTGCCGAATAGCAGACTTTCATGTAGGCGCTCCGGATCGTAATTCTCCGGAGCCGAGACGGTCGACAAATCAACCGGCTTTGTGAAGCCGTTTTTGACGACGCCGTTGGTTTGGAACAGGTTTTCGAAGTGACGGCCGCTCTCGATCGCATAGTCGATCGCCCGGCGCCAATTATCCGGATTGTCGTAGACGAAAGCCTGGCGCAGCATCAGGAAGCGCGGACGTGGGATGCCAGGATTGTTGGCCAGTGCTTGATTGAACTTGTCCGACAACACCCTGATTTCCGACGGTGGCCGCGACAAGGGCGTCGACATGATATGCGCGCCGTTTTTTATCGCCCAATCATAGGTTTCCGGATCACGCGCTGCCACCCAGATCGGCGGATGCGGTTGCTGCAACGGCTTCGGCACCGAGCTGGAGGTCGGGAACTGCCAGAACTCGCCATTATGCTCATAGTCGCCTTGCCACAGCGCTTTCACGACCGGCAGCATTTCCTTCAGATAGGCAACACCCTTTTGCTGCTGAATACCGCCAGCCAGCCGGTCGAATTCATACTGATAGGCGCCGCGCGCAATGCCGAATTCCAAGCGGCCGTCACTATAGACGTCGAACAGGGCTGCTTCACCCGCCAAACGGATCGGATGCCAATAAGGCGCAACCACCGTTGCGGTGCCCAGACGGATTTTGCTGGTATTGGCAGCCCAGTTCATCAGAATGGTAAAAGGATTGGGGGCAATGGTCATCTCGATCGTATGATGTTCGGCAGCGAAGGCCGCTTCAAAGCCACCTTGCTCCGCCATCTTCACCAATTCGAGGGCACGGTCCGCCACCGCCCGTATACTCGTCTCCGGGCTGTAGCGGGACATGTTGACCGCGATCGCGAACTTCATCTTATTCTCCTAATATCTGCAATCTACGGCTTGTACTTGAGACGCATCACCATGGCTGTGCGTCTCGCCGGAATAATCGGTGGCCGGCTTCAAGTACGAGAACGCGTGGATACCTTCGCCTCTGCCCAACTAGCCGAAGCCACTCTCTGTGCCTCCCTGATACTTCCGACCATGGTATGCATCGGCATGACTATTCCTTCGTCAGATGTGAAACATATGATTCCCAGATCTCCGGTACGGTTCCCACACGTGCGACGAGGGCGGGGGTCGCGACATCGGCATAAACGCCGAACTGATCGAGCTCTCTTTCGCGGAAAAAACGCCGCAACATGCCCTCAAGAGGCGCGGGGTTAAGCTCACGCCAGGGCATGGTCGCCTCGTCTCGGATGCTGACCGTATCGGACGGCGTATCGAGTTCAGCCAGAGTTCCCCGATAGACGATGTTCAAGGTCTGCTTCGGGCTCTCGAAAACCGAATAAAGAAAGGTGATTTCAACCTTACCGCCGGTTTTCTTCAAGGCTTCGCTGAGTGAAGACAGCTGATCCATGGGCTCGGCCAGCCGCGCACTCGGCAATTCCCAACGACCATCGGCATTGCGTACCATCAGGATTCCGCCATCCCGCTCGGCGATACAGCTCACCAGAACGGTATGCCCCGGTGCGCGAGCGACGGCTGCGTGCTGGGCACTGACGGACATATAGCCGCCCTGGGCATAGACCAGCGGCCGCCTGGCATTCACGTCGAAATGTTTGACGCGGCCCAGCAGGATGACATGATCGCCAGCCTGCACGCGGCTTTCGATATGGCATTGGAAGACTGCCATGCTGCCATGAATCTGCGGGGCGTAACCTGGCTCCACCGACCAGGAAACATGATCGAACTTATCCGTGGCCTTGCTAGCGAAAAGATCCGAGATGGTCCGCTGGTCTTCGCTCAGGATATTGACGGCGAAATCATTCGAATGATGGAAGACCTCGTAACAGGCCGAGGTATTCGCGATGCAGACCAGAACCAGCGGCGGCGTCAGCGACACCGACGTGAAGGAATTGACCGTCAGTCCGCGCGGCCGCCCCACGGCATCGATCGCGGTCGCGATCGTCACGCCGGTGACGAAATTGCCTAGCGCCCGGCGAAACGCGCGGGTGTCGAATGCGGCTTCGGCATCCTGTGATACGAGGTTCTTTTCCATGGACCGACCCTAATCACGGGGCCGCGCCAAGGCTTCCATCGATTTATAGCAACCAGTTGTAGCTGTGTTGTCAGATTCGTGGATGGTCCCGTAAAGGGTTAGGGCGCGAACCGAAGATCGCCCGAAGCTTTAAGGCCAGGGAAAGGGCGAAACGCGTCTCGGCGTCGTCGAGATCGAGGTTGAAAAGCTCCAGCAGCCGCTGCAAGCGGTATCGCAGCGTCGAGGCATGGACCTGTAGTTCCTCCGCGGTCGCCTGGTATCGGCAGCCCTGGTTGATAAAGGTCTCGGCTGTCTTCAGCAGATCCGTCGCATGTTCGCGATCATATTTTTCGATCTGACCGATGGTCTGCTGCATGAATTCCTGTGCGGCCGCCCCGTCGAGCGCCGAGAGGAGCAGCGCGAACGGACCGAAATCCTCCTGGCGCACCAGGCCGTGGCGATCGAACAACCTGGCGAGCATCAGCAGACGGCTGCATTGTTCGAAACAGGCCTGGAAATCCTCCAGCTTTTCGCAGACCGTGCCAAAAGCGACGACCGGCTCGCTGCCGAATTGCCATTGCGTCGCTTCCAGGATCTGGCGGCCCAGGGATGCCTTGAACTTGTCGAAACTCTGATTCTGGGCCTGAGCCTGGCCTTGGTTCAGGCAAGGGAGATAGACGAAGATGTTGCCACCCAGCTCGAAGGCCAGTGCGCCCGATTTGGCATTCTTGAGAAGTGCGTTGAGGCGCCGCAACACCAGCGCGATGCCGCCATGCCGCTTCTTGCAGATATCCTCGATCTCGATCGCCAGAATGCGCGCCGGCACGGTGATGTTCACCCCCAGCCGATTGGCCCTGCCGAGAATTTGACTGGGATCAGTCCAATTCCGTTTGAACAGATGATCGAAGAGATCCGCCAATTGCGATGAATCCTTGCGGAACTGGATATGGGTGCGCATGATCTGCGCGCTCAAGGCGAATTTCGCTTCCTGTGCAATCAGGAAGTCAAGATCATCCATCCCCCTTTGTCGTGGGAACACGATCAAGCCGCCGACCGTTTCGCCATCGACCTGCAGCGGCTCGACATAGGCCTGCCGCGCGATGGAGACGCCGAGCGGCGTCAGATCGATCTGATGCAATTGCCGGAAATCCGTAGGTTCCGTTCGGACGATGAGTTCGGCGAAATAGGCCGAGGCCACACCTTTGACGATCTCGGCCCATTCCGGATCGCTGAGCTGCTGAGCGTTTGGCGATCTGCCGATATGGAAGCTGTCGGAGGTGAAGTCGATGATGATGATCTGATCGGGCAGGATCGATTCAACGATCCCGGCGATCGTGCTCATCGAACTGCCGCCCAGAACCCGTTCCAGCAGGCTGGAATTGATCTGCAGCGTCCGCTCCAGGCGACAGGTCACCAGGCGCTCATTGTGCAGGGATTTTTCCTTATCCACGGCAATCGCCGCCAGATGGCAGACGGTGGTGAGGAAATTGATCTCCTCTTCCGCCACCTTGATGCAGTGATCGGAGCTGACCGACAATACCATCTCACGCGATTGCATATCGGTGCAGCTGAGCGGCAGGATGACGACGGTGTGGTAATGCCGGGCAATCGAATCCGCCCGGAAGCCGGGGAATTCGTCCGAAACCTGCGCATCTTCGATGACGAGAGGGCGTTTTGTCTCTGCCACCTTTAAGGATGGGCTGGTCGCCAACTCCCATCGCTGCGGCAGCTTACTGCTGATTTCGGGGTTGGGATCGGTCCGCGTCACCAGGACGGAATAGCCGTTCGACCGATCGATCGCCATGATTGCACACCGCTTCCAGGAGGTATTGCGGCACATCGCATTTACAATGCGTTCGAATATTGTGTTCAGGTCGCTGCACGAATTGACCAGGCTCGTGATCTCGCGAATGGCCTCCAACTGGCTCCCCCGCAGATCTGCCGTGGAAACCTGTTCTGCCGCGTTGATATTCGGCTCGCGCCGAAGCGCATTGCGTAGCTGTGTCATCGTAACCTATCTGTCGATAGAGACTTCCTCACCTGCTTGATCGACCGGCATCAAATGAGCTGTCGGGCAGCGACGCTCCGAACCGACCATCGCGGCCCGCATCCCTCAGCCTTCCTTCAGGACGGTGTTGTTCGAGCTGATCCCCATTTCCTTCATGTCCTCGAAGCGGTCGCCGATCCGGTGATGCGGCCGGCCGGCTGTCGCGGCACCGATAGCGATGACAATTTCATCATCGGCCGGTGCGTCGGGAATATTGAAGGAAATGGTCAGGAAGTGCGAACGCGTGCCGGATTCACGGATATGCGTCATCGGGATATCGATGCTGCAACCGGGACCCGCCCGCTTATTGGTGAAAGAGAGATAGGAGGTCCCACCCACGGCTTCGCGCAACATATTGCCGAAACGCAGGGTGTGGATGAGGGCGGAGGCATGTTCCACCTCGCCATCGGCGCCGACAACCGCAGCCTTGCCATAGGCTTCGACCGCAGCAGCACCGCCGGCCAGGTCCATCAGCCGGGGAACCAGCAATTCGCCCAGCAGGGTTGCATGGGAAAGAATGGCCGGTTTCAGGTCTTCCGTGAACTTGTCGCCCCGCCAGGGGCTCCTGATGACGGCTGCAGCCGCCGCGAAGCGTGTCGGGCGCGGGACCTCGCGGCGGCCTTCGATCAGGACCTCCTCCGCATAGGTCACGATTTTACGCACTAATGGTTGGACCATTTCCAGAAAACCTCCACAGCTACTACTACTCGAAAGGGTGACAGAACCCTCAGGAACCAAGCCTAACGGGCGACGCGGCTGCAACGCATCCACAAAAGTGGGTATTCGCCGCTCGTTTCTTCGTATATTTCGTTGAACAGGGCAGCGGTTCGCTAACTACCTTGTCTCCGCCTTGCATTTCGGCTTTCACCTTTGGCCGGCGATAAAATCCTGTATCAGCTTCGCGACTGTGCCGGGCACTTCGATGAGGATCGAGTGCTTCTGGCCAGGCAGAATCTCCAATGAAGAACCGGCGATGGACTTGTGCATATTCGCCGCCATGCGCGGATTGGAGCCGATATCATGTTCGCCGGTGATAATCAGCGTCGGCGACTGCACGTGCGGCAATTCCTCGATCAGATCGCTGGTGCATAGGACCCGATAGGCGGCGCGGATGCTTGCTTGGTCAAGGGAATTACTTCGACCGGCAGACGCCATCAGATCCGGATTCCGGGCGATGAAGTCATCCGTGTACCAGCGCCGGATCGAGCTTTCGAAGTGGGTATTAAAATCGCCCTTTTCCACCGCCTGCAGGCGTTCGATCACCCGGGCGCGCTCCACCTCGTTGCGACCGGCAACCGTGCTCAGGAGCATGAGGTGATCGACTCTCTCCGGATAATCGAGGGCGAAGCGCTGGGCGATGAGCCCGCCCAGTGAAAAACCGGCGAGATGGAACCGCTCGAATCCCAACCCCACCGTCAATTCGGCGAGATCGCCGGCAAAATCGTCTAGGCTATAGGGGCCTTCCGGCTTGTCGGTACTGCCATGCCCCCGAAGGTCGAAACGGAGGATGCGGAAATTCTTTTCCAGATAAGGGACAACCTTATCCCATCCTTCCAACTGGTCGCTTACCCCATGGACAAGGACCATATTCGGCCCCTCGCCTTCCAGGCGATAACGGGTGCGGATCCCGCTTCCATCGAAATATCTATCGGCACTCATCAGTTTCTTCTTTCGTCCCAGCGATTTTTTTGATTGTCAGCCTACGTCGTCCCGGATGCATGCCCGTGCATGCGTGGAGCTGACCGACCGCATCTCCGGCACCCCAATCGCGCAATCTGCGATGGCATAAGGGCAACGTGTGCGGAAGACACAGCCGGATGGCGGGTTGGCGGGGTCCGGCAGGTCGCCTTGCAGGATGACCCGCTGACGACGGGTCGAGGTTCCTGGGTCGAGCACAGCGGAGAGCAGTGCGATCGTATAGGGATGTTTCGGCGCGTTGCAGACTTCGGCGGCGGTGCCGATCTCCATGATCCGGCCGAGATAGACCACGGCGATCCGGTCGGCGAGATATTCCACCACGGCCAGATTGTGTGAGATGAAGATCATCGACAGGCCGAGGCGTTGCTTGAGATCCTTCAGCAAGGCGATAATCTGCGCCTGGACGGAAACGTCCAAGGCGGAGACAGGCTCATCGGCTACGACGAATTGCGGTTCGACGGCCAGGGCGCGGGCGATCACGACGCGCTGGCGCTGCCCGCCTGATAATTCGTTGGGCAATCTCGTCATGTACTCGGCACTGAGGCCGACCATGTCCAGAAGCTCGGCAACGCGTTCCTTCCGCTTCTGACGATCCTTGATCAAATTTTGCACGATGAGGGGCTCGGAGAGGATCTCCTCAATCGTCATCGTCGGATTCAAGGCGGCGTAAGGGTCCTGGAAGATGATCTGCGCGCTGCGCCGATACTGCCGCAGCTCCGATCCGGAAAATTTCGTGACATCCTTGCCGTTGAAGATGATCTCGCCGTCGCTCGGCTCGGTCAGACGCAAAACGCTGCGCCCGATTGTCGTCTTGCCCGAACCGGATTCACCGACGATGCCGAGAACTTCATGTGAGCGCAGGCTGAAGGAGACATCCTGCACTGCATGGACGTGTCCGACAGCGCGCGGAATAAGGCCCCGCCGGATATCGAAACGCTTTTGGAGGTTTTTAACGTCGAGCAGCGGCGAATTCATCGCATCCTCCCAACTGCAATTCTTTCCAGCGCAGGCAGCGGACCAGATGTCCGCGCTGCGTCGCATCGAGCTCCGGCATCGTCGCCCGGCAAGCCTCGGTCGCATAAGCGCAGCGCGGATGGAAGGAGCAGCCCCCCACCCGTTCGAACGCGCTCGGCGCCCGCCCAGGAATGCCGCGAAGCTCATAGTCTTTCATGAGCGACGACCCGAGCCGCGGGATGGCATCAAACAGCGCCCGGGTATAGGGCATATGCGGGTTATCAAAGAGCTCTTTTGTTCCAGCCGTCTCGACGATCTGCCCGGCATAGAGCACGATCGCCCGGTCGGCTATCTCCGAGACGACGCCGAGATCATGGGTAATGAAAAGGATCGTCATTCCCGTTTCGGCCTGTAGCGATTTCAGAAGATCGATGATTTGCGCTTGGACCGTGGCGTCCAAAGCCGTGGTCGCTTCATCGGCCACCAGAAGCTTTGACTCGCAGCATAGCGCCATGGCGATCATCACGCGCTGCCGCATCCCGCCTGAAAGCTGGTGCGGATAACGTTCCATGCATTGCTCGGGATTTGGGATGCCAAGGCGCCGGAGATAGTAAAGCACGCGTTCGCGCGCCTCGTTGCGCCCCAGCTTGCGATGCGCCAACAGCGCTTCGGTTATCTGATGCCCGATGGAATGCAGCGGATTGAGCGAGGACATCGGTTCCTGGAAGACGATCGAAATGTCATTGCCACGCACCCGCTTCATCTCACGGTCAGATATGGCAAACAGATCGCGCGTGACGCCGTCCTTGCACCGGAGCACGGCCGTTCCGGAAACGGTGACCTTGTCTTCATAGCGCAGCAGTCCCATCAAGGCGTGGCCAATAGTGGACTTGCCCGAACCGGATTCACCCACCAGTGCGACGATCTCGCCTGATCGCAGGCTGATATCGACATTCCGGACGGCCTTCAGCTGTCGTCCTGCCATTTGATAGCTGACCGACAGATTCCGGAGATCGAGCAGCGTCTCGCTGGCTTTGGGCGATCCGTCAGCCACCGGCATCGGATATGTTTTGACCGTGCTTTCAGTCATCTTTCGATCCAAGGAGATAGAAACCCAAGACGGTCAATGTCACGGCCGCACCCGGTGCAATGCTCATCAGCGGCGAGAAAGCCAGGAACTGCACGCCTTCGCGTACCATCGTGCCCCAATCCGGCGCGGGGGGCGGCACGCCCAGGCCGAGGAAGGACAGGCTGGCCGAACTGAAAATACCGAAGGCAACCGTAATGGAGAATTGCGCAATCACAAGCCGGATGGCATTGGGCAGGATATGCTGCCGGATGATCCAGCTTGGCTTGCCGCCCAGCGCCCGCGCCGCCTCCACATAGACGCTTTCGCGAATGAAGATGACCTGCCCTCGCACCAGGCGCGCCATTTGCGGCCACATCACGAAGCCCAGCACCAAGGCGATATTAATCGCCGTCGAGCCGACGATGGCGGTGATGATCAATGCCAGGACCAGTGCCGGCAAAGCAACGAAGAGATCGATGACTTGCAGGATGACAAGATCGATCGTGCCGCGAGCATAACCGGCGATCAGCCCGATCGGGACGCCGAGCACAGTGCCGATGACCCCGACGCCCAGACCGATCAAGACCGAAACGCGGATGCCGTGAATGACGCGGGAGAAAACGTCACGCCCCAGAGCATCCGTCCCAAACCAGTGATTGGCCGAGGCGCCCTGCAGGATATCCAGGCTGGACTGGTTCGGATCGGACAGGCCGAGATAGGGCGCAAGAATACCGAGCACGACTAAAATCGTGATGATCGTCAGACCGATCAACTGGCGAACCGACAGCTTCCCAAGCTTCTCCCGCCACAGAGCGACGAATCGGGTGCGATTGTCTGAAACGGTGGTCATGCCTTACCCTAGCGATACTTGCCGGTTGATGGATGTATAGACGATGTCGGAAATGAGATTTGCTACCATCACCCCAAAGATCACCAGAATGCCGATCGCCAGCATGACCGGGAAATCATGTGCACCGATCGCGCTGACGAACAGGCGTCCCACCCCCGGCATCGAGAAGACCATCTCTGTGACGACCGCACCGCCGACCAGCGGCCCCAGCGACAGGCCGACATAAGTCACCACCGGCAGAATGGCATTCGGCAGAGCATGAACCAGCGAAACGCGCATCTCCGACAGGCCTTTGGCCCGCGCCACCTTGATGAACAGACGGCGGTAAGCGGCCTTGTATTCCTCCCGGTAGACGAGCGTGAAGGAGCCGAAGTAATTGGCCGATAGCGTCACGACCGGCAGAATGATGTGCGACAGATGTGCGCCGACACCCGCCGACCACGGTACCCAGCCGGTCGTCGGCAACCAGCGCAGCTTCACGGCGAAGATGAAGATCAGGCAAATGCCCAGCATAAAATTGGGGATCGTGATGCCGATAACGGCGAGCGTTGTCGTGATCGGCTGCACGACGCGGCGCGCGAAGGGCACGCTGTTGAACAGAATGGTCGCCACCACGGCCAGCAGGATCGCCCAGAGGCTGAGCTCGAGCGTCACCGGAATCGTCGGCAGCAAGGCATCGGCAACGGATTGCTGTGACGTATAGGAGCGCCCGAAATCCCCCTGAAGCGCGTGTGCGATCCAGTCGAAATACTGGACGATGATCGGCCGGTCGAAACCATATTGTTTATTGAGTGCGGCAATTTCCTCCAAGGAGGCTTCCTGCCCCAGCATCGCCGCCGCCGGGCTGCCGAGGAACGACAAGACGGTCGCAAAGAGGAGAAACGTCATCGCGATGACATTCGGAATCATGAGCAATATACGGCGCGTGATATGGCTCAACATTCGGCAATTCTCTCCGCAGGCAACTGGTCGTTAGCTAGCAAGGACGGAGCCGGCCCGCTGACCGCTTCCGCTTAAAGGCCTGACAAGTCGCCGCTGCAAGCGGCGACTTGTCCTCGCCGTACTACCTAAGTTACTGATCCTTCCACATATCGCGGAAGCGTGGAATGAGGTCCGGGATCCAGGCAAATCCCTGCACGCCCTTGCCCATCGCCGCATATTCCGCGGAGAAGACGATCGACACGTAAGGCAGGTCCTCAGCCAGCATCTTGTGAACCTCATCATAGAGTGCCTTGCGCTTCGCCGTATCGGAGATCAGGCGCGCCTGGTCCAGCAGCTTGTCCACTTCGGGATTGTTGTACCCGGTGGAATTTGCCGTCCCCTTGCTATGAAAGAGGATATACAGCAGTCCGTCCGGATCGGCGCGCTGCGTCCAGGTCATCGGAACGAAGTTGATCTTCCGATCCAGCGTGAGCTGATAATACTGATCATAATCGACCGGCTGCAATTGGACATCGAGACCAATCGCATCGAGCTGCTCTTTCACGAGTTGATCGTATTGCCGGAGGATGTTGTTGCTGGGATCCGACAGGGTAATCTTCGTGCCGGGCTTGATACCCGCTTCTGCCAGCAGCTGCTTTGCCTTTTCGGGATTGTAATCATACGGCTTGTCCGACGGGGACCACCACAGGCCGGGCGAACTCGGCCCGTTGGCGATTGTCGCTTGGCCATTCCACAGGATCGCGTTGATCCGGTTACGGTCGATGGCGTAGGCGATGGCCTGTCGCAGCTTTGGATTATTGAACGGCGGTTCGTTCCAATGCCACTGCAGCGAATACCATTGGCCGTTCTTGATCGGATCGAGCTTGATGTCGGGATTGTCCTGCACGAGCTGAATGTCGCGCGGCTGCAGTTCCGCGACGAAATCGATCTCGCCCGTCACCAGACGCTGCAGGCCGACAGTCGTGTTTGCAATATCGGTGAAGACGACGTGGTCGAGGTAAGGATGGCCTTCCTGCCAATAATTCTCGTTGCGGTCCACGGTTACGTGATTGCCGCGGACCCATTCCTTAAAGACGAAGGGGCCGGTGCCGACCGGGTGGCTGCCAAAATCCTTGCCATATTTCTTCACGGCGGCGGGCGAAACCATGAGACCCGCGCGGTCGGCCAAAGCGGCCATCAGCGGCGGGAAAGCCTCTTTCAGATTCAGGGCAACAGTCGATTTATCGACCACTTCCACTGAATTGATAACCGCCAATTGCTTGCGCTGAGCCGAACCAGTTGCCGGATCCAGACGATTGTCGAAGTTCCACTTTACGGCCTCGGCGTCGAAATCCGTGCCGTCCTGGAACTTCACGCCCTTGCGCAAATGCAATGTGATCCGCTTGCCGTCAGGGCTCACATCCCAGCTTTCGGCCAGCAGCGGATGGATCGAAAAATCCGGCGCCAAGGTTACTAAAGAGTCGAATACCAAAAACAGGATCTGGCGTTCCGCCCACTGCACGGATGCGATCGGATCCAGCGTCTGGGCATCGCTTTGTGTGCCGACAGTCAGCGTGCCACCCTTCTTCGGGGTGGCGCTTTCTTCGGCCGCAGCTGACAGGCTGCCCATTGCCAGGGCGCAGCAAATCGCGCCTAAAGCCACTCCTCTCCCGATTTTCTCGAGCATTGCTTCAAGTCCTCCCTAAGGGTTTGACGACGGCCTGTTTTTTTTAAAATGCCGGCCTCGCGTCTTTGCAATACCAGAACACTATCATTTTGTATACCATCATTCAATGTTCACATCGAGGACGGCCAAGGCGCGGTCGCAAAAGGTGATCAAACTTGCGAAAACGAACGTCTGATGGTATACCAGCTAGCTGTAACATCTTCGTTGGCAATGTGACTTCTAACACCTTAAGTTGCCATTTTTTTGTGCACTGCGGCGCCGCATGCTGAATTCTGCAAGCACCGAAATCGCGCGCAGTCGTAGCAATGAGAGGGAAATTAATGGCAACATCGACAAGTTCTCTTCGCGTCGTTCCGAATACGCTGAGTTTGCGGGAACGGGTGACCCAAGTTTTGCGCGAAGCGATCCTGAACCTGCATTTCGAACCGGGCGAAAAGCTTGTCGAGCGCCGTCTTTGCGAAGAAACGGGCGTGAGCCGCACTTGTGTTCGTGAGGCCTTGCGACATCTCGAAGCGGAGGGCCTGGTTAAGCGAACCCCGACGCGTGGCATGTTCGTTAGCGAAATCGGCCCTGATGAGGCGCGCCAGATTTACGAGGTGCGGTCGGTACTCGAATCGGCAATGACTCGTCAGTTCGTCGAGCGTGCCTCGGAAAAACAACTTGCAGCTCTGATAGCCGCTTTCCGGCGCGTCGAAGTCACGAGTTCGGGAAAAGACTATCTCGCCTATGCTCGGGCACTCGAAAAATTCTCCGCCTGCCTGATGGAGGGCGCCGGCAACGATGTCGCCCGCCAGATTCTCGACATGCTAAGCGCTCGGATCACCTATCTGCGCACCATCACTGCGCGCGCCGCCAATGGAGAGCAGGATTCGGTAGTCGCATTGCGCAAAGTCATCGAAGCGGTCCAGCGGCGCGATGCAGACTTGGCCGAGCAGAGCAGCCGCGATTTCGTCCAGAATTCCGCCGACTTCGCTCTGCATATCCTTCTGAAGAATTCGCCTGAAGCTGCCGAACGATAACACAACATCCATCACGATCTTTTCCATCACGAGCATCCCCGGGGAGACGGCATTTGGAATATGTGAAGCTGGGTTCCAGCAACCTGAAGGTATCGAAGCTCTCTCTCGGCGCGATGGGTTTCGGCAGTCATTCCTGGCGCAAATGGGTATTGGAAGCAGAGCAAGCCAAGCCCGTTATTGAACGCTCTCTCGCACTTGGCATCAATTTCTTCGACACCTGTGATTTCTATTCGTTGGGCGAGAGTGAGAGGATCTTGGGGGATGTACTGAGAGGCGTTCCCCGCCACGAGGTGGTGATCGCCACCAAAGTCGGCAATCCGATGCATCCACATGCGAATGGCCGCGGCTATTCCCGGAAGCATATCTTCGAAGCCGTCGATGCATCGCTGAAGCGGCTTTCGACCGATTATATTGATCTTTACCAGACTCATATCTGGGACAATAGCACGAATGTCGAAGAGCTGATGGAGGTCTTCGCCGATGTGGTGCGCAGCGGAAAGGTCCTCTATGTCGGCGCCACAACGATGCCGGCCTGGACATTCTGCACGGCGACCCATATCGCCCATCAACGGAATCTACCGCCGCTCATTTCCATGCAATGCGAGTACAATCCGTGCCATCGTGAATCCGAGCGCGAGATGATTCCTTTTTGTCGCGCCAATAACATTGCGGTCATCCCGTTCAGTCCGATCGCGCGCGGCTTCCTCTCCGCAAACCGGCAAAAGGTCAAGACGGTGCGCACGGAAACCGACGATTATGGCCAGCAACTTTACGGCCGGCCGGTCGACTATCGCATTTTCCAAGCCGTCGATCAGGTTGCCGGCAATCGCGGCATATCGCCATCGCAAGTCGCCCTCGCCTGGACAATGTCAAAGCCTGGCGTCACCGCGCCGATCTTCGGCGCGACGGATGTGAAGCAGGTCGAGGAGGCTGTGGCTGCCCTTTCCGTAAAGCTGACCGCTGAGGAAATCCAAGCGATCGATGCCGCTTACGAATCGCGGCCGATCCATGCAAGCGGACACTGAAACGGTGGCGGCCGCGGCGATGTCAGAAGAACTCACCCCGCCGTTAAACCAGCGGCGGGTGGCGATCGGCGGGTTGGATACCTTCCTGTATGAAGCCGGTACCGGCAAACCTGTTCTGCTGCTTCATGGGGCCAGCATCGCGGTCGATGCCTGGCTGACCTGGTTCCGTTGCTTCCCCCCCTTGGCGAAAAGCAGACGCGTCATTTCCTATGACCAGCCTTGCTTCGGTCGAACCGCCATTCCCGCCGATGGTGGCTATTTGGATCGCGAGAAGAGAGCCGACCACGCGCAGGCTGTGCTGGATTATCTCAATCTGTCGGATGTCACCCTCATCGGCCATTCCGAAGGCGGCTTCATCGCGACCAGGCTGGCGATCCAGAATCCTGGCCGCGTGAAGAAGCTGATTATCGTCACCAGTGGCGGCACATCGCCGCGCTTGAACGATGCGCGGGACGCCGCCTGGATGGCGGCTTCAGCGGAAACCTATGACTATGCCGGCAGGAGTGTGGATGAAGACACTTACGTTCGCAGCGAAGGGCATTTACGCACCAAACAGGATACCGCCTTCGAAACCATCCTGCGGCAGAACTTCCGCCATGCAAGCGAGTCCGGCAGCACCGACTGCCTGTTACGTCAGGCTGCCAGCAGCTCGGGAAATGCGGGATATGAGAATTATACGGCGGTCCAGGAACGCCTGATCTTCCCCTTCCTGCCCCGCCTCACCTGCCCTACCCTTTTGGTCTGGGCCGGAAGTGACGCGACCGTGCCCGTCGCCCGTGGCTTGGCGCTCGCCGATCTCATACCCAATTCCGAAATGCATATTTTTCCACGTGCCGGACACTGGGTCATGCATGAAGAGGCCGTCGGCTTCAACCGGCTGCT
Source organism: Dongia soli (assembly GCF_034044715.1). NCBI lineage: Bacteria > Pseudomonadati > Pseudomonadota > Alphaproteobacteria > Rhodospirillales > Dongiaceae > Dongia > Dongia soli. The sequence continues at coordinate 308,297 of NZ_JAXCLW010000004.1, forward strand.
TGATTCCTGGATTTAACTACCCTCCCTACGCGGTGCCGCTCCCTAGGGTGCGGCACCGCGGATATTCCCCAATCCTTTTAGTCGAATTAACCGCAAAAGAAGCTGCCCTGCGCAGCCTTGACGGAATACGTTCAATCCGTCATATTGTATACCAACATACAGATTCCCCAGCGCCCGAAAAAACGAGGAGAAACGCGATGAAGTTCGGTTACGCCCAGGTCCCGCATGACGTCACGAAGTCGCGGCCCTATACCAACCTCCTGGACGAACTTCGGGAACTGGCGGAATACTGCGACGAGGCCGGGTTCAGCACCTTCTGGTTGCCCGAGCACCATTTCAGCATCTGGGGCCGCGAAATGCTGCCGAACCCGCTGCTGGTCGCCGCCGATTTGGCTGCCCGCACGAAGCGCATCCGCATCGGCTTGGGCGCCGCCATCATCACCTTCTGGCATCCGCTTCGCCTCGCCGAAGACTTGGCCCTCCTCGACCAGATCAGCAACGGCCGTCTGGAAATCGGTTTCGGCCGGGGCAATTACGGGCTCGAAGCGACCAATCTCAATCCTGCCGCCGATCCGAACAATCAGCAGGCCAATTTCAAGATCTTCGAAGAATCCATCGGCGTCGTCCGGGCCGCGCTCGGCAATCAGCGCTTCTCGTATAAGGGCGACTTCTATCAGTTCCCCGCGCCGGGCTTCAAAGCGGATCGGGCCCATACCGTCAACGACCCCGCCTATGTCGATCCCGAAACCAACGAACTGGTCAAGCTCAGCCTGATTCCGGGTTCGAAGCAGAAGCCGATGCCGCCGATGTGGCTGATGGTCAGCGAATCGCACGAGACGATGCGTTTTGCCGCCCAGAACGATATGGGCATGGTGATGTGGCGCCCCACCGTTCAAACGCTTAAGGAGAGACTGAAATTCTATCAGTCGGCCTATCGCGAAATCCACGGCATCGACATCCCTCTCGGGGCGAAGGCCGCAATTTCCCGCGACACCTTCGTGGCGGAAAGCATGGCTGAAGCCCGCAAGATCGCCGAAGGTCCGCTGATGGGGGCCTTGAACTTCTCCAACTGGCGCGGTCCGCGTATCTATCTCAATCCGGGCGAAACGCTTGAGCCCGAGCAGGAAGCGGCGCTGAAGAAGAAGCTGACCTTCGAATTCGTCGATAAGCGCAGCCTGTTCTTCGGCTCGCCGGATGACGTTATCGCACGGGTCAAGGAACTCTATACGGAAACCCGCATGGAAGAGATCATCTTCCATTGCTCCTGGCCGGGCCTTGCACATGAGCATGCCCGCCGCAGCTGCAAAATGCTGACCGAGCATGTCTTCCCGGCGCTGCGCGCCTGGCATGCCAAGACCTTTCCCACGGAGGCTGCCGCATGAAGCACATGGAACTTGCCAAAGCCGCGGCTAACGCTATGTCCTCCGTGAAAGTCACGCCGGCGGTTGAACAAACTGCCGGCCCCGCCTCCACCGAATTCCGTCACGCCCTGGGCCATTTTGCCACCGGCGTCACTGTGATAACTGCACTTGACGATGACGGCTGCCTTCAAGGCCTGACGGCGAATGCCGTTAGCTCCGTTTCCCTCAACCCGCCGCTGATTCTCGCCTGCATTACCTATACGGCGCGGTCCTTCAGTGTACTGGAGCGCCGCCGTGCGTTTTCCCTTCACATCCTGGCCGAAGGTCAAGCGCAGATTGCGAAAGATTTCGCCTCGAATGCCGAACGCTCCAGCATTTGCGCTTGGGAAACCACGGAACGCGGCCTACCGCTGCTCTCCGAGTTTCACGTCGCGCTGGAATGCAGCATCGAGCAAATCTATCCGGGCGGTGATCACGGTATCGTCGTTGCCCGCGTCCATCAGATCCATCATGGCGACAAAGACGTTGGCCCCTTGCTCTACTATAAGGGCAAGATGACGCCGTGGAGCAGCGTCGCCTGACGCTGCTCTATCGGTGCAACTGGCAAGACTTTCTTGGCTCAGGATTTCTTGGCCGCGGCCTGAACCTTAGCGACCAGTTGGTCATAGCTATAGGGCTTAGGCAACAGATCGAAGATTGCCGTTTGCGGCACAGATAGACCCGCCGCATAACCGGTGGTGAGGACGATACCGACCTGCGGCCAGCGGGCATTGATCTCCAAGGCCAATTCCAGGCCGCTCATGCCCGGCATGACGATATCAGAAAAGACCACGTCGATGCCGCCCGCGCGCAAGACGGCCAGACCATCATTGGCAGAGCGGCATAACTCGACCTCATGACCCGCATCCCTCAGGATCTCGGCCGCAAGATCACCGGCGGCATGAACGTCGTCGATAATCAGAACCCGCATGACATCACTTATTTAGCGTCGCTCGCTTCTTTTCCCGGCCTTTACCGGCCTGCATCACCGGCACGAGCCCCGCGGCGAGGTCGCCCAAGGGATCAGCATGCGTGACAGTGTTGGCCTCCTCACGCTCCTCAGCGGGAGGAGGCGAGCAGAGCTTCGTCAGGCACTCGGCGCGCGCCACGGCCTGCTTGATATTGGTTGCCATGCGCTGCACACGATCGACATCTTCGGGATAGCGGCTGATCAGCTCAACGGAAGCGGAAATCACCGCCAGCATATTGTTGATGTCGTGTGCAAGGCCATAGATGCTCGGGGTGACGGCGCTCTCCTTGACCAACTGAAAATCCAGAGGCTTTGGCGCGACGGCTCCGCTCTTCGCATTCAGCTTCTCTGTAGAAGCTTGCACGGCGACGGCAAAGCCCAATACCGCACCATGTGTGTCACGTAAGACATGAACATCGAGGCTGGCAAGGAACTGGCTTCCATCCTTCCGGACTAGCCAGCCGCTTTGCCGGGATTGCCCTACTTCTCCAGCTGCTGCTAGAATCGCTGCTGGCACTTGCGCCGCGCGATCCTCCTCACCGAACAGGCGGTCGAAAGACCGGCCGACAATCTCCGCCGGCGCATGTCCCTGGAGATCTTGCGCACCGGCGGTACAGCTCAACACCTGACCCGCGGCATCTAGCATGTAAATGGCAAGCTCGACCATGGAATTGACTTTCTGGAATACACCACCGCTCATCACCTTAAGCACATTTGATAATGGCGCAACCAGACGAAATGTTCCCGCAAATCACGCTCGGCATGAAACTTTCACAGGGAAATCGGCCCAGAGCTGGCTACGAAGCGGGCTGTAGGATAAAAGGCCTATAACGGTATGGTAGGGGCGGCAGATTAACCTTTCGGGATCGATTGCCGCCAACGATTCCAGGCAGTTATGTTAAGCGAAAGCCGACTTCACGCATGATCTGGCGACTTTGCTCGACAAACTCGGCATCGATGTCGCGCATGTCGCTGGCTTTTCCATGGGCGGCCTGCTCGCCCAGGCCTTCGCCCTTCATTATCCGGAACGCGTCGACAAGCTCGCCATTCTCGCAGCGACAACGGGCCGGAATCCCGATGAGCAATATCGCCTCGAACAGCGGCTGGATTTTCTTCGCACCAATCATTCGGGCTCCTATTTCCGTGAACATGCCTGCCCGCGCTGGTTCACCGATGAATTCCGCGCCAGCGATCCCGAAGTCGTCGACTACTGCGAGAAGGTCGTCGCGAACAATAATCACGAGGCCTTTGTCAAAGCCTATGAAGTGCTGGTCGGCAACGACCTCGCCGCGGAGCTGCCGAAGATCAAACACCAGACATTGGTACTGACCGGTGAGAATGATATCGGCGCCGGCCCACGCGCGGCGGAACTGATCGCCCAATCCATTCCCAATTCCCGCCTGGTCATCGTGCCGCGGCTTCGGCATCATATCCTGCTCGAAGCCCCGGATATCGTCGGCGGCATCCTGCGCGAATTCTTCACAAGCTGACGCGCGTCACAGCACTATCAACAGGCTGCAGCCTTCGCGGCGCCCACGATTTCCGCAGCCGACAGGCTACCAATAATTCTGCCAGCATCATTTATCACCGCCGCGCCGGGCATGCCGGTCGCAAGCAGCGCCAACAGCGCTTCCTCCAGCGACGCCTTTTCGCCGATTCTGGGAGCGTCGGTTGTAATCGGTGAACGGGCCATTGCTGCACCGACTGTGGTCTTGCGCAGCAGCTTCAGCAGACGATCCTGCCCGAGCAGATCCGCTACGAAGTCGTTGGCCGGCTTTGCAAGAACAGTAGCGGGGCTGCCCAGTTGAACCAGATGACCGTTCTGCAGCACCGCAATACGATCGCCGAGGCGCACGGCCTCGTCCATGTCATGGGTGACGATGACGATGGTTTTGTGCAGCTTGCGTTGGATCTGCACCAGCTCATCCTGCAAGCGCAGGCGAGTGATCGGATCGAGCGCGCCGAAAGGCTCGTCCATCAAGAGGATCGGTGGATCAGCCGCCAAAGCGCGCGCAACGCCAACGCGCTGCTGCTGCCCGCCGCTCAAGGCCCGCGGTCGGCGGTAACGATATTCGGTTGGTGGCAGCCCGACGAGCTCGAGCAATTCATCCACCCTGGTATCGATCTTCGCCTTCGGCCATTTCAGCATTTTCGGCACGACCGCGATATTGTCCGCCACCGTCATATGGGGGAAGAGGCCGATATACTGGATGACATAACCAAGCGACCGTCGCAGCTCCAATAGTGGCAGCGTCCTGATTGAACGCCCCTGTACGAGGATCTCCCCGTCCGTTGGATCGGTCAGGCGGTTGATCATTTTCAGGCTGGTCGTCTTGCCGCAGCCGGAAGGACCAACGAGCGCCATCGTCGTTCCTTCTTCCACCGCGAAGGAAAGCCGCTCTACCGCGTTGCGGCTACCTGCGAATTGCTTGCTGACGTTTCTGAATTCAATGGCATGTGCCATGATGGCCATCCTTAAGTCAGACGGTCCGCCGCCACGCGTTCGGCGCCGACCAATAGATAGTTGACGATCAATGCCAGAATGGCAGTCAAAATCGATCCGATGATGAGAGGTATCGGATCCATCCGCGCGATACCCTGCACGATCAATGTGCCGAGACTGTCGACGCCGATATAGGCGGTCAGCGTCAGGACCGATATCAGCATGACCGCCGATACCCGAATGCCGGAGATGATGACCGGCATCGCAGACGGCAGCTCGATACGGAACAAGATTTGCAGCGGCGGGAAGCCAAGTCCTCTCGCTGCTTCCACTGTCCGTTCGTCGACATTGGCAAGGCCGCTGGCCGTATTGCGCAGGATCGGCAGCACTCCTTTGACGAAAAGCGGAATAAGTGCACCTTGGAAACCGATTCCCAGCAATGGAATGGAGACCGCCAGCAGCACGATCTCCGGACAGGCCTGCAACAGATTGACGATCGGCACGATGACGGATGCGACGATGCGCAAGCGGGCGACCGCGATCCCCAATCCGATACCGAGCACGGTCGCCCCGAGCAGCGACAAGCTGAAGAGCAACAGGTGTTGCCAGATCAAGTCGATGATATTGTCCCGGTAGAGCGAAATATAATCCATCAGGCTCATGACTAGGCCTGCCTTGCAGCGAAACGCCGTTCGAGTGTACGCAATCCGAGATCGGCAATGATTGCAAGAAGCAGGACCGGTATGCTGCCGGCCAGCACAAGCGCCCAGGAAACCGTCGATATGCCCCGGAACACCATGTCACCCAGCCCGCCTGCACCGATCAGCGAGGCCAGTGTCATCATGCCGACGGCATTGACCACCGCAACCCGTAGGCCGGCGAAGACTACCGGCAAGGCGAGCGGAAGTTCCACACGCCAAAGGCGCGCCACATAGCTCATGCCGATACCGGTCGCCGATTCACGAATTTCCGGCGCTACTGCCGTCAGGCCGGTATAGGTGCCTTGCACCACCGGCAGCAGCGAGTAAAGCACGACCGCGACGATTGCCGGCAGGATGCCGATACCGAGCAACGGGATCATAAGCCCGAACAAGGCAAGCGTCGGGACGGTATAAATGACACTCACGAGATTGAGCACGACTGCGCCGATCCACCGGACGCAATAGCATAAAACACCCAATGGCAGGCCGATCGCCAGGGAGATGCCGACCGCATAGAGCGACAACTCGATATGCCCCAAGGTCAGATCGAGGATGCGGTGCCAATTGGAGGCGAGAAACGCTGAAATATCCATGCGCAAGCGACGCCATCGTCAAACTGATGAGAGATGTGGACCGCTGGTGCGGCCCACATGCTACCCAGCTTAGATGATTTTCAGCTCTTTCAGATAATCTTCTGCCACCGTCTCCGGAGGCACGCCATCGATATCTGCTCGGCCGTTCAGCTTGATCTGTACCGGTGTCGTCAGCGTATTCGTCACTGCCTCGACCGCTGCGGCGATGTCCGGATGCGCTTTTACGATATCGTCGCGCACCGTGATGGCGGCGTTATAGGATGGGAAGAACAGCTTGTCATCCTGCATCACGCGCAAACCGACCTTGCCGATACGGGCATCCGTGGCGAAGGCGACGATGACATCGACATCGCCGCTATCGACAGCGGTATACATCAGGCCGACATCCATCGGCTTCACCGTCCCGAATTTGAAGCCGTAATGCTTTGCCATGCCGGGATAGCCATCGACCGGGCGACCGGCGAATTCGACCGAACAACCCAGCTTCCAATCCGGCGCCTTTGGCTCGAGGCTGGAGATCGTCGTCATATTGAGCTTGGCCGCGGTCGCTTCCTTCAGCGCCAGGGCATAGGTGTTGTTGAAGGGCGTCGGCTTCAGCCAGGTGATCTTATAATCCTTCGCATAGCCGTCCTTGACGGCCTGCCAGGCCTTCTCCGGATCGGTGATCGGGGAAAGCTTCAACACATTGGCAAGCGCATCGCCCGTGTAATCCGGATAAATATCGATGGCGCCGGTGATGATCGATTGATGGGCGATGCCGGTGCCGCCCAGATTGGCTACGCGCTCTACCGGTATGCCGAGCTTCTTTTCCAGAACCAGGGCAGTAATATTGCCGAGAATGGATTGTTCCGTATCGGTCGTCCAGCCAACCTTCACCGCATCGGCGGCACGCGCCTTGATCGGCAAACTCACCATTGCTGCCGCCGCACCCAATCGGCCTAACAAGCCTCGACGAGAAATATCGAGATCCTTCAGCATGTTTTACCTCCCTTATGTTTATGTTTTTCGTGGTGGGTTACTTGCCGACAATCTCCTTCGGTGAAGAAAGCTTGGCTGAAGATCTGGGAATCAGCAAATCCCAGTTTCTGGCGAAGATGCGGACCTCGCCCTCATAGGCATCGAGCGTCGCAATGAAATGCCAGTCCCCGCCTGCCGCCGTCAGCACCGATGTCGTCACCACGCTGGCCAGCCAATCATGGCGTTTGAAGGCGGCGCGGCGATGGGTTTCCGAACGGGCCTGCGCCGGGTTGTCCAAAGCGATGCTGTAACGCTCCGATCCCAGCGCTTGCAATTCGAGATCGACATCGGCGATATGCAGCGCACCGAGATTGCGGACCACCTCCACCGTCATACGATTCTGCGCGAGGTTGCGCTCGATACGGATGCGGCCGCGTTCCGGCGAGGTCAGCACCTCGGCTTCGAGCGGGCCGGGATTCCAGGCCTCCCCCAATGCCGGCGGTACGGCGCTTTCCTCCCCCGCCTGCCGCACCGGCAATTTGAGCTCGCTGCGATGCAGTGTTACGGTCGCTGCTTGTGGGATGGGCATGGCCAGCGGCCAGTAGCTTGTGGAGATCGCCACCCGTAGCCGATGACCGGCCGGGATTTCGTAAGCAACATCCTTGAGCCGGATTTGAGTGTCATATGTCTTTCCGGGCTGCAGGGCGATCGCGCGGCCATGTCCGGCATGGTGCTGTAAATTGAGCAGCCCATAGGTAATACGGGCCGATGTGCCATCGGGCGCAACATCGTCGAGGCGCACCGCCAGCATCGCTTCCGGCCGGTCGCTGGAGAATGCGACTGCCAGTCGCGGGCCGCCGAGAATCTGCAGCGGCGCGGTCAGCGGCGCACCATCGAAACAAAGCGATCCGGCATCATCCTCGCGCTGGTCGGTCGGCATATCCGGGCCCCAGCCATAGGGGCACCATTCGCCGGACGCCGTGCCGACCGTTGCCGGTGAGCGGACCGGAAGATCGATCGGCTCGGAAGCTCCCTCCCGCAGGCCCGACGTCGTCAATTGATATGGGTACTTGGTAACCTGCGGACTTGGCCAGGAAGCTTCCGCAACCCATCGTCCGCGCCGGTTGTGATAACGCGCCCGCGGGGGCTCGCTCTCCTGCATCCAGCAAGTCAGCATGGGCTCTGTCATGATCCCGGTATCGCGGCCCTTGAGCCAATGATCCCACCAGCGGATCACGTAATTGATAAAGTCGATTTGCGGACCGGGCGTGGCGACATGCGGAAAGGCATGGGCCCATGGGCCAATCAGACCCTTGCGTGGCGTCTTCAATCCTTCCAGGAGTCGCAGGACGGCATTGGTGTAGCCATCCGCCCAACCGCCCACCGCCAGGACCGCGGCCTTGATGCGGCCGTAATCCTCGCAAACCGAGCCGCTCTGCCAATACGCGTTCCGGTCGGAATGCTGCATCCATCGCGCGGCTGGTGGCTCCACCGCGCTGAGCCGCGCCAGCCACATCTCGCGCCATCTTTCGCCAACGATCGCCGGGTCCGGTGGCGTGCCGAGCCAGGTGAAAAGCGTCGAGCCATATTGCAGATTATCGTTGAGCAGACAGCCGCCCATGTAATGCATATCATCGGCATAGCGATCGTCCGAGGCGCAGGTCGTCACGATCGCTTTCAGGGCCGGTGGTGCCAGAGCTGCGATCTGCAGCGAGTTGAAGCCGCTCCAGGACAGGCCGATCATGCCGACATTGCCGCTGCACCAGGATTGGCTGGCGATCCAGGCGATGACTTCGGCGGCGTCGGCCCATTCGCCCGGGGTGTATTCGTCGGTCATCAGTCCGTCGGAATCGCCGGCACCGCGCATATCGACCCGGATCGCGGCATAACCGGCGGCGGCAAAGGCCGGATGCAGGATGGCATCGTCGCCGCGATGACGGTCGCGCCGTCGATACGGCAGATATTCCAGGATAGCGGGAACCGGACCCGCTGACCCAGGCGGCAACCACAGGCGGGCGGCCAATCGCGTCCCGTCTGATAGCTCGATCCAGACGGTTTCCTCAACGCGTATCCCCTCAACGCGCCTTGCTGTCACGATACGACCTCACGCTGCCGCAGAGCTGTCTTTGCCCGATCCATGTTTCGGTGCCGTGAGCAGGCGGTCGACGACCGTGGCCGCATCCTTCTCGGTCGCTAAGGCCATGATCGCTTCAAGCAAGGCATTGGCTGACCGAGAACCCAGCGGGCCATCGGCCAGGTCATGGAACTTGGCAATAATCTCCATATCGGAAAGCGGCCGCTCGGCATCGCCTCGGGCCGGCAGCGTCTCACTGCTCAAGACCCGGCCATCGACCAGATGAAAACGCGCCCTGGCATAACGCTCGGCCGGGAAGCGGGCGTTGAGATCGGGCGCCTCCAGCAACTGAATGCGTCCGCTCATGGCGAGAATATCAGGATCGGAGAGAGCATCGCCAGACACATCCGTCGGCAATAATTTGCCTCGCACGATTGCGGCTGCCACCGGGAAAGGCAGGCTGTATTGCGCTTCTTCGGTCGAGCGTGGCCGATGCTGATCGAGCCGGACACCCTCATGGAACGTCTCGATCTCGACCTTCACGATGGCCGCTGGATCCACCGCATGGCCGCGCCGCAGGGACAATGCTGCTTCGACGGCCGGCTGCGCCCAGCGGCAGATTGGATAAGGTTTGAAATACATTTCCAGCATGCGCCAGCGCTGACCGAGATCGGCCCAAAGATCCTGCACCGCATCGCTCTCGATCACCAAAGCAGGCGCGCCAGTAAAGCCATCCGCCGCGAGATAAGCGGCACTCAATCCGGACATCGCGCCCCAGGCGCCATCCTTGACCATGGTGGGAGCGTCGATGCAACGCATCATCTGGCTGCGCGGTCCATGATATTCGGCAATGCCAAGCGCATGCCGGAACCGTTCGACATCCAGGCTCCATTGCCGCCCGGCGACGGCGACAACGCCCAAGGAATTCCAGGCACCCGAGGTATGATAATCCGGACAAGTTGCGTGCTGTGCGATGCCCGCACGGATCGCGACTTCGTAGCCGATCACCAGCGAGGTCAGAAATTCGGCGCCGGACATGCCGGCCGTAGACGCATCGGCCAGCGCCAGCAGGGCGGGAAGGATCGCAACGCCGGCATGGCCTTTGGTCAGGACATGGCCGTCATGAGAGTCGAAACTGTCGATCGTGATGGCCCCGGCCAGGGCAGCCCCCATTGGGCTCGCCGATCGGCTGTCGAACATCAGCCGTGAACTGGGCGCACCTTCGCCGGCACCGAAGCCTCGGACTGCATGATTACGGATGATCTGCGACATGGGGGTCGCCAATCCGGCGGCTGCGGCGCCGGCTAAATCGATCAGACACCGTTCCGCCATGCGTTGAACGGCCGGCGGCAAGGTTTCATATGATGTATCACGGACAAAAGCATGGAGACGCGCGGCATTCATGGTTGGTGCCCCTGATCGTTTCGCAGCAATGCGTCAGGAGGAACGTTAGAAGCGATATTGGTCCCCTCAATGGCCATTTATCGACGGAATCTATGCGTCTTACGCCAATCTTGACCGCTGCAGATACGACCGATACATCTTCCTTGACCGGATCCATGCTTGGAAAGGCATTCTATGAAGGTCGCGCTTGGCCAGACGATCGGAACACCCGGAAATATCGCTGCCAACCTTACGCTGATGCAAAACCTGGCGATGGACGCCGCGGAGCGCGGGGCGGATCTGCTCCTGCTGCCAGAGCTTTTCCTCAGTGGCTACAATATCGGCACCTTGACGCATAACCTTGCGGAAATCGCCGACGGCCCCTCTGCAAAGGCGGCCGGAGAGATTGCTCGGAATGCCGGCATCGCCATTTCCTATGGTTATCCGGAACGCAGTGCCGGAGGTGTCTACAATGCCGCGCTGATCATCGATCGCGAGGGCAAGACGATTGCCAATTATCGCAAGACGCATCTCTGGGGCGCTGAAGAGCGCGCGCTTTTTCTGCCTGGGCGGGACACTGTTTCCTTCCACCTCGGTGGCCTCTATTTCGGCTTCATGATCTGCTACGACATCGACTTTCCCGAAATGGCGCGCAGCTTTGCCCTGGACGGTGTCGATGCCATTTTAGCCATTAGCGCGACAACGAAACCCTATCACGCGGTGTCTCGTCATCTGATCCCCGCACGCGCCTATGAAAACAGGCTCTTTTTCATCTTCGCAAACCGTACTGGTGAAGAGCACGGTCTGGCCTATACGGGCGAAAGCTGCATCACGGCGCCGGATGGAGCGATGCTTGTAGAATGCGGTGAGAAGGAGGAACTGGCCGTCGGAAAAATCGATACTGCCGCTTACACCAGGTTCCGGAACGAACATCGCTTCCTTGCCGACCGCCGTCCGGATTTGTATCGGGCCTGACCTTCGCCAAACCTGGCTTCCGCCAGACCCGATTTCATTGCTTAGTGATCGACGTCTTTAAGCTCTTCCTTGCGGCGGGCGACGAACTCCGCCAGCGCCTCGCTGATAGCCGGATCCATTGCCGGCGCTTCGTAAAGATCGAGTGCCTTTTGCCAGATGGCCGTGGCGCGCTGGGTTGCGTCACGGGCGCCCGCCAATTCCCAGTTCTCGTAATTCTGCCAGTTCGACACCAAGGGCTGATAGAAGGCGGTTTCGTAGCGCGCCAAAGTGTGTTCGGCTCCAAAGAAATGGCCGCCCGTCGGCACCGCAGCGATCGCCTTCAATCCGTCTTCAATTTCTTCGGGCGTCACATCAATCGGCTTGATGACATTGGCCATCATCTGCAGCATCTCCACATCGAGAATGATCTTCTCGAAAGACGCCGTCAGCCCGCCTTCCATCCAGCCCGCACCATGATAGACTAGATTGGCATGCCCCATCACCGCCGACCAGATCGACATTTCCGATTCATAGGCGGCCTGGGCATCGACCGCATTGCTGGCACTGGAATTGCTCGCCCGATAGGGCAGATTATAAAGCCGCGCCAATTGCCCCGCCGCCATGGTGGCGCGGGCATTTTCCGGTGTGCCGAAGGCAGGCGCGCCGCTGCGCATATCGACATTCGACGTGAAGGCGCCATATACAACCGGCGCGCCCGGCCGCACCAATTGGGTTAGGACAATTCCGGCCAGCGCCTCGGCATTCTGCTGGGTCAGGGCGGCGGCAATCGTGACCGGTGTCATGGCACCCATCAGCGTGAAGGGGGTGACCACGACCGCCTGCCCCCATTCAGACATCGCCATCAAGCCGTCGCTCATCGATTCGTCGAAACGGCGTGGTGAATTCACCGAGATGACTGTGAGAACGCCGGGATCGTCGGCCACTTGCTCCCGCGTCAGGCCGCGTGAGATGGCCATCACATCAATGCCGTCAAGCGCCCGGTTCCGGCCGATCGCCGAGCAATGATAGACCCGGTCGGCATAGGTGACGTTGGCGAGATAGCAATCGAGATGCCGCGTCCGCGCCGGCAGCTCGATCGGCGCCGTCGGCTGATTGCCGAGGCAATGAATGATGTCGAAGCTCTGGGCGAGCTTGATCAGTGAAATATAGTCTTGATAATTTCCCGACCGACGCCCGTTCACGCAATCATGGATATTCGGCGGACCGGCGACGAGACTGAAAGAGATATGGTTTTCGCCGATATGCAGTCGTCGCGCCGGATTGCGCGGCGTCAGGACGAAACTGGAGGGCGCGGTCTTCAAGGCCTCGGTGATAAGCTCCCGTGGGATCCGCACTTGCCCCGTGTCTTCATCGACACCGGCGCCGGCTTCACGGAATTTCTGTCGGGCAGCCTTGCCCATGAATTCGATGCCGATCTCTTCCAGGAGACGCAGCGATGCTTCATGGATGGCCATGAGCTGGTCCTGGCTCAGGGGCTCAATCGGCTTCAGGTGGTTGCGGAGCGGCGGCTGACCTAAAAACGACGCCCCGAGCTGCTGAGTTTCGCGCGGTCGCCGGCTGCGGCGAGCGGTTCGCATATTATCCATCGGCCTATGTCCGCTAGTGGTATGCCCCCTTTGTCCCACTGGGCTTGAATGTTATACTAGCCTTTTTTCGACATCGGCTAATCTTTTTTGGGCGAGCGTTCATGGTGAGGGGTACCGATCCGTTCCGGGTAGGGGTCGTATTGACACCCGGTTTTTCCCTGATGGCTTTCGCCTCGCTCGTCGAACCCTTGCGTGGCGCCAACCTCAATTCCGGGCAGGTCCTTTATCACTGGCACCACCTCTCCCCCGAGGGCGGCATGATCGCCTCCGGCGGCGGGTTGGAGGTTCTGACGAAGGCCTTGCCCAAGGCGGCGGAAACCGAATTCGACATGGTGGTCGTCTGCGGCGGCATGGGCACGGACACGTATCAGAACGCCAAGCTGACCACATTCCTGCGCCATACCGTCAGGCGCAATGTCATCGTCGGCAGCCTCAGCACGGCGAGCTTCATCCTCGCTAATGCGGGCTTGCTGGATGATCGCCGCTGCACCATTCATTGGGATTACCTGGAAGCATTCCAGGAAACCTATCCGCAGCTCGACATCACCAACGAGCTTTTCGTGATGGACAAAGGCGTTTTCACCTGCGCCGGCGGCACGGCGGCCTTCGACATGGTCTTGCAGTTCATCCGGCAACGCCAAGGCAACGAATTTGCCAGCAAGGTTTCGGATCAGTTCGTCTATGGCGCGATCCGGCAGCCGCGCGATGCCCAGCGCATGGCCTTGCGCAACCGCCTCGGCGTGTCGCAGCCCACACTGGTCAAAGCCATCGAAGTGATGGAAAGCACGATCGAGACACCGTTGCGCGCGCCGCAACTGGCCAAACATGCCGGCGTCTCGACACGCCAGCTCGAGCGGCTGTTTCTGCACCATCTCGGCTGTTCACCGACCCAGCATTACATCCGGATCCGTTTGGAAAAGGCGCGGAAGCTACTGCGGCACAGCACGCTCTCGGTGCTGGAGATCGGCCTTGCCTGCGGCTTCACGACCGCCTCGCATTTCGCGCGCGCCTACCGGCTGCACTTCAAGATCGTGCCGAGCGCCGACCGGACGCCCGAGACGGTGCCCTTCCTGTCCGAAAAGCCGCTTTTGCCAAAAAAACGCCGTGGGCCCCCGACCAAGGAGAGCGATCTCAATCTTTAGCCGGTCGCCGCTACCATCCGACGGCTTGGCCGTCCGACCGCCGGTCAGCCGCGCCGACCAGCGCGCCACTTGGCTCGATGGCGATGACCTGGGCATGGCCCATGATCTCCTCAGCCGGGCCGAGCACGGAAACACGATGCCCGCGCTGCCGCAGGCCCTGGACGATCTCCGCTTCCATCCCCTCTTCGACAAGAACCTGCAGGCCGGCCTCATCCGCCCGGTCGAGATACCAGCGAGGACGTGAAACCGCCTGCTGGGGATCGAACCCGGCATCGATCATATCGATCAGCAACTGAAGCTGCGTCTGCACCTGACCATCGCCGCCCATACAGCCGATCACATGCGACACATCATTTCCCCAGCAGCACCATAGACGGGGTCAGCGTATGCGGCGGCCGTGCGCCACCTTTAAGTTCCTTATGCGATCCTTCTTCCAAAGAGAAAGCCGCGCCGCGATTCTGCAGGGTGAAGCCTCCAGACCGAACGGGAATACCGGAGCCGAAATCGAAATACAGACTCTGGATCAGAGAGACGGAACCGTGATCCTTATCGACCACTGCGAGATGGGCCGTATCGCCCAGACCTTTTGTCGAAGCCGTACTTCTTTCCCGCGGTTGCGTCCGCTCCGGATCGAAAGCTTTGATGGCAGCCGCGATGCGGGAGTCGCCGTAGAGAAGCCGGGGATCGATGCCCAACCTGTCGCGATCAGTAACGTGAACATCCCGGTCCGCCAAGGCCTGCGCTGCCGCTTCGATCATCAGATGAGCCGATGCCGAAGACGTGGGATTCAAGGCCTCCGGCGACAGCCGCTCGATCAGGCCGAGCGCCTGCAGCAAGGCAACGCCTTGCGTTGCGGGCGGGCTGGTATAGATCGTTGATTGACGGAAGTTGATCCGTAGTGGCTCGACCCAATCGCTTCGATGATTGGCAAGATCGTCCCGTGAGAGCAACCCACCTGCACCCGTGACCGTCTCGACCATCTCATCGGCGATCGCGCCTTCATAGAGCGCACGCCCGTCACTTTTACCGACCACGCGCAAGAAAGCTGCCAGTTTCGGCTGCCTCAGCTTGTCATAGAGACGCGGCACACTTTCGTCAGTCGACCAAAGGGACATCGATCTCCATTGCTGCAGGACCGGCAAGGCCGCGCGGAAACTTGCATGTATGTGACGGGAGACGAAGAAGCCGTCTTCCGCCAGCCGCGCCGCCGGTTCAAGCAGCTCCGCAAGCCGCATCGTGCCGTGCCGTTTCAGCGCCTGAGCCCAACCATCGACAGCGCCCGGCACCGTCACGGATAAAGCGGAACGATGGCCGATCGATTGCGTGCCGGCACGCCGAAGAGCCGCTGCATCGGCATTGCCAGGCGCCCGTCCTGAGGCATCCAGCACCTCCACTGCACCGCCCGGCATGCGGATCAGCCAGATAGCATCGCCGCCCGGCGAGCATTGCATTGGCAAGGTCACCATGAGGGCCGCGCTGGTGGCGATCGCGGCATCGACTGCATTCCCGCCTGCGCGCAGGATATCCAGACCGATCAGGCTTGCCTGATGATGTGGTGCCGATACCATGCCGAATTCGCCGATGACAGGCCGCGCATCACCGAGCCGGGGATATTTCTCATAGGCCGAAAGCCAGGGCCAACCTTGGTGTTCTTTCTCTGTGCTCATTGCAATGCCGAGAGGAACGCCTTGGTTCTCTCGCTCCTGGAATTTCCAAAAAACTCTTCCGGCGTGCCGGCTTCCACGATCGCGCCCGATTCCATCATGACGATGCGGTCGGAGACGTCTCTGGCGAAGCGCATCTCGTGAGTCACGACGATCATGGTCATGCCGCCTTTTGCGAGGTTACGCATGACGTCGAGAACTTCATCCACCGTTTCGGGATCGAGCGCCGAGGTCGGTTCGTCGAACAGCATGACGGAGGGCTTCATCGCCAAGGCGCGGGCGATGGCGACACGCTGCTGCTGGCCACCCGAAAGCTGCGAGGGATAATTATGCATCTTCTCGCCCAGCCCGACTTTGGCGAGAAGCGTCTGCGCTTCCTGCTGCACCTCGCTTTTCGACCGATGCAGCACCCGCACCGGTCCCACCATGACATTTTCCAAGGCGGTCAGATGCGGGAAGAGATTGAAGCGCTGAAAAACCATGCCGATATGCCGGCGATGGCGGGCAACGGCCGCCTCGCTTTCCGGAACGAGCTTGCCGGCTCTCTCCTTGTAGCCGATCAACTCTCCATCGACATAGATGCGGCCTTTATCGATCAGCTCAAGCCGGTTGATGCAACGCACCAGCGTCGTCTTGCCTGAGCCGGAGCGGCCGACCAGGACGACCACCTCGCCACGCATGACATCGAGTGACACGCCTTTCAGGATCTGCACCTGCCCGAAGGATTTGTGCACATCGACGACCCGGACGATGGGTTGCGCTCCCGCCGGATCATCGCCTGGCCGTTCCATAATTGTATCGCTCATACCGGTTCCAATACTTTACCGCGCGGAAAGCAGCGATCGGTTTGGCTTAACCGTGGCTGCGGCGGGAAGTTCATGTCGGCGCAATCGCGCTTCGACGAAACGCTGCACGATGCTGAGGACCGTCGTCATGGCGAGATACCAGATGGCGGCAATCAGGAACAGCTCGAAGGTTTTGAAAGTGGCCGAATTGATATTCTGCACCGATCCGAACAGCTCCCGCACGCCGATGACGCTCAGCAGTGAGGTTCCCTTGATCATCAGCGTGAACTCATTCCCCAGAGGTGGAATCACCGTCCGCATGGCCTGCGGTAAAATCACCCACCGCATCGCGGTCGATGGACGCATGCCGATGGCGCGCGCCGCATCGATCTGACCGCGATCGATGGTCTGGATGGCACCCCGGAAAATCTCACCCATATAGGCGGCCTCGTTCAGCGAAAGCGTGATCAAGGCGGCCTGGAGTGGGCCGGCAATCAGGAGCGGCCCCAAGGCGATTTCCGGATAGCGGTAGACGCCTGCGGCGGCGACCCCAGTATAGACGATCAGCAATTGAACCAGAACTGGCGTGCCGCGCCATGCCCAGGAATAAAGCCCCGCAAGGGCTCTGAGCACGGCGAATTTCGAGAGCCGCGCGATTGCGACACCGAAACCCAGCACGACACCGGCCACCTGCGCGATGATGGCGATCGCAATCGTCATCAAGATCCCGTACCAGATCATTTCCGGCGGGTTGACCAGATATTTCAGGAAGAAATCCAGATCGAAGCTGATGCCACCAATATGTATCATACTTACTGTCCCGGCTTATAGCTCATCGCTTCGAAGTTCCACTTCTTGATGACCTTGTCATATTCGCCATTTGCCAGGATGGCTTTCAATGCCGCATCGAAAGCACTCGTCAATTCGCCATCGGCTTTCGGCACGCCAATGCCGGTCAGGAAGGTGCTAGTCTGCGGGCTGGCGATTTTAACCTGGCCGGGATTCTGCGCATTGAAATAGGCTTCCTGCGCGGTCGAGGTGAAATAGGCTTCCACCAGGCCGGTCATCAGCTGCTGGAAGGCATCGCTCGCTTTCGGCAGCGCTGTGATCTTCATCGGCGGCTTGCCGGCATCCGTGATCTTCTTATTCGCTTCGACGATTTCCTGCTCCAGCGTCGAGCCCGCTTCTACGGCGACGGTTTTACCGGAGAGCTCGGTCAAACTCTCGACATGAAGATTGCTGTCGGCTCGGACGATCAGCGAATTGCCGACATTGGCGTAGTCCACCAGATTGATGACTTCGCGCCGGGCCGGTTTGTCGAAGAGGCCGGAGAGAATCGCATCGCACTGACCGGCTTGCAGCGCGGGGATCAGGCCGTCAAAGCCGATATTCTTATATTCGGCTTTGAGGCCCATTTCGGCAGCAAGGGCAATACCGAGGTCGATGTCGAAGCCCGCCGGCTCGTTGGTTTTCGCATCGTAGAATTCGAAGGGCGGGAAAGAGATATCGCTGCAATAGGTGATGGTCCCCTTCTGGGCCAACTTCGCGGGCGCGGTAGTCTTGGCTTCCGCCGTGGTTGCAACGGCAGAGGCCGCGAGCAGGGCTACCGACAGGTAAGCGGCTTGTGCGCCGCACTTAGGCCAACAAGTTTTATGGTTAAACATGCTTCTCTCCCAGCGTTAGAGTATTGTTGCACAAATCATGATGCGTCTCCGCAATCCGTGTCGCGGAGCGAAATGTAGTAAGCGGCGAATTTGTCGGAATGCGACCAGAGGCCGGTAAAGCCCTTTGGAATCGCGACACATTCGCCGGCACCGAAGCTTTCGCTGCAGCCAGCTGCATCGGTAATGCGAAGGACGCCATGAACGATGAAATACAACCGTTCGTTAGGGCTATTCGCGATCTCGACAGTACCGGCGTCGCATTGACACAGGCCCGAACTTAGCCGCCCCGTCTGATCCCTGTAGTATTCGCGCCCGCACGGCATCATGCCGTCACATAATGGACGCTGGCCCGGCAGCCAGGCGACTGGCGCCAGCGTAGAGTGCCTACCGGGCCCCTCCCCGATGCGTTTGAAACTGCCTTTCCGGTCCATCATGGCGTAAGACGATCAACCAAGTGTCGCTTCCCATATTCCCCGATTTTTCTTCACTTGGAGTGAATGGAGGCCTTCACCTGTGTCTTTGGTGCGGCTATCATTTCACCTTAACTGCGTGGAAGCACTAACTTGGCGGGCGCAAACCGGGCAAGTTAGATTAAATCTCAAAGAAATTTATCTGAGCTAAAGACCGCCATGTGCCGACGTTCCCTACCCCTGAATGCCCTGCGCGCCTTTGAAGTTGCGGCGCGCCACAAGAGCCTGGCGAAGGCTGCGGAGGAATTGTCGGTCACGCCTGCCGCGATCCACCATCAGGTAAAATCACTCGAAGTCTTGCTGGGCGTGACGCTCTTCGTGCGATCCGGCAATGCCCTCACCCTGACGAAAGCCGCGACCGCTGCGCTGCCCACTTTGGAAGGTGCGTTCGATCTACTGTCACTGGCGACGGAGAAAATGCGGCAGCATGAAAGCGGCGGCACCTTATCTTTAGCCGTATGTCCCTCCTTCGCTCAAAAATGGTTGATACCCCGGCTAAACCGTTTCCGCGAGGATTTCGAAGGCATCGAGCTCCGCATCTCCACCACCACGAATATTCCCGATCTCAACAGCTCCGAGGTCGATATTGCCATCGGCTATGGCCCCGAAGACCGCTTTAGATATCAGGGGGTGCTTGCCGATCGCCTCATGGGCGACGAGATCCTTCCGGTTTGCAGTCCCGATTTTCGCAAGCGTCATCGGCTTAAGGGCGAAACCGATTTCCTGGATCTCGTCCTGCTCCACGATGACCGCGCGCTCTTCGAACAGGGGATCGACTGGAATTCATGGCTATCGGCAACCGGCATCTCATCCGACAGCCTCGTGGACAATATCCGCTTCGATTCAACCGCTTTGGCGATCGATGCCGCTCTGGCGGGACAAGGTGTGGCTCTGGCGCGTCTCAGCCTGGTCGCCGACGATCTGGCCGAAGGCCGCCTGGTCCGGCTATCGAAGAAGACTCTCACCGTCAACGGCGGCTATTTCATATCCAATCTAGAGCTCATCTCCGAGCAGCCGAAGGTGATCGCTTTCAAGGAATGGATTTTTGCCGAGATCAGCCTCGGCAAGGTCCGGGCGGCAACACCGAAAACAGCGGCAGTTGCCTGACTACCGCCGCTCTCAATAATGAATGTCGGATAAGTAAGCCGGGGCGTCAGTAGATCGCCAGGAAGATCTTGCTCGACGGTTCCAGGGTCAGCCATTCGCCGACGAAGCCTTTGGGCACGACAAAGCCGTCGCCGGGACCGAATTCGCGCCGACCGCCCTGCGGATCGACGATCGCTATGCGGCCGGTCAGGATCGAACAAACTTCCGTATAGCGCCAGGGATCGAGCACAATATGGCCCGGCTCGCCGGTCCAGAATCCAACAGTTACCCGGTCCGTTGCGACCTCAGCGCAATGGAATTCCCTTTCCACCCAGTTGGCCGATAGAACCTTGTAATCGGAAAGCGGCGGAACAAAGCCTTTCGCGGGATTGGGAACAATAGGCACAATGGAATCGATCGTCATGCTCACCGCATCAGTCATTATTCAATAACCCGGTTTTCTGGAACAGGAATAACGCGCAAAAGAACGCACTATGAAGAACGCGAAACTAGAGGTCTTCAGTCGCCGTTTTATTCTCCGCTCAAGCGGGCTGGCAACTTAGCTCTATTCACGAGGTAATTTAGAAAACTTGAATCACGTCGATTCGGAGGGACGCCAAGTGTCATGCTCTTCTCGCTCGACATACTAAGAGCTGCTGTTCCGGAATATCCAATCCTATAGCCCCTCACCTGCCCCAGCTAACCGCGAAAACTGAGCCTCGCGCAGGGAATACGCCTGTTTACTCTTTGGTGGGCCTGGACGGCTGGCCGGGAACATACGTCGTCGCTTATCAAAGCACCGTTGATTTTGGCGGAAAAATGGAGACGGCATAACGCGGAAGCCGCCGGCATGAAACCTTTGCCGCTTTCGCCGGTTCCTTTTGCAAACGGGCATCCGGCCCGGCAATCAGCGGAGGGCACCATGAAGATCCACGTCCTGCTCGCCAGTGTCTGCACTGTTTTCTTCGCCACCTGCACCATTGCCCAGGCCGGCGAATGCACCGCGAAGATCGACCAGCTCCAGAAGGTCTTCTCCAAATCGGATGCCGGCATGGGACCCACTGGCAATCCCAACCCGGCAGAGCCGGGGGCGGCGCAGACCGGCGGCCAGACGGGCACTCCGATCACCGAAGGAACCAACAATGCGCTGCAGGGCAAGGCCGCCTCGCCGAGCGATGTTCAACAGCAAAACCAGGGGCAGCAAACGGCGGCAGAGGCGGCGGGCGGCAAGTTGCCGATGAATACCAACGCCGCCCATGCCAGCCTCGACCGCGCCAAACAACTCGACAAGGCCGGAAAGGAGGCCGAGTGCCTCGATGAGGTGACGAAGGCGAAAGCGGCATTCGGCGAGCAATAACCGGCTCCATCGCCGAATTTACCGGAGGCGGCACCGAGGTGTCGCCTCCGGTATGCCCGCTCTGCAATCCCGCTATGAGAAACCTTGCCTGTTGGGGCCGGGAATACCGTCTCACGCTGATAACTTCTTCACTCTTTAATGATTACATTGCTGTCCAAAGTTGGTGGACATCGATTGTAAGAAGTGATGGAAGATCGTGCGCAACAGCAAAGTGCTATCTGCATCCGATTTCCAAATGCCGTAACCATCCGGAATATCGAGGTGGTGCATACCGAAATCCTCGGCGCTCTTTCCGCCGCCGGACGGATTGAGATCGATTGTTCCGATTTGGGCGAGGCAGATCTGAGCCTTGTCCAATTGCTGATCGCTTTGCGCAAGAGCGCGGCTCGGCGCAACACACCCCTCGCTTTGATACCTCCCAGCTCCGGCCTCCCGCGCGACATTTTGAAGCGAGCCGACCTTCTTCCGTCCGCACAGGACAGCCGGTCCAGCTCCTTTGCCGTATCCAGCAATTGCTCATCCTGAAGCTGGCAACCGGCTGCGATGAGCAGATCGCGTTCGCTGTTGCTGAGTTTCGCCAAGTTGGGGATATGCTGTCTGATCAAATCCGGTTTGTCGAAATTCTTGCAGATGCCGATCGCATATTCGACATGTTCGATGCGTTGGCGCGTCGTATCACCGATCTGCAGGGCCATAACGGCAACGCCGATCTGGCGGCCGACTTCCGCGCTCTTGCGCTGGATGCTGGCCGCCGTTGTCGCTGCCTGTTGCCGGCGCGCGGCAATCGTGTCCACACTTTGGGACAGAGCCCGTGGGACGGTAAAGGCCGCTTCGGCCTGGCGCTGCCTCAGTGATCCCTGTTCTGTGACCGCGCTGCGGACGATATCCGCAAGCTGCGCCAGCTCCTGGCTGAAATTATCGAGGTTGAGTTGCGCGACCTTCAGCGCCCCGCCGATCTCATCCGCGAAGCTGGCGAATTCCTCGCCCGCCGCGCTGATATGCGCCGCCGCGATCTTCGCATTGACGGCCAGTACATCGACGGCCTTGATCGCCTTGCGCATCTGGCTGATGCGGCCATCGATAGCCGTCGCCATGCCGGCGATGCCCTTCAGCACCTCCAAGGCATCGTCGGAGGTATTGGCTAGAGCGGAGATGCGTTCGGCGACTTTCCCCATATCCCGGGTCGCCGTGCGCAGATCCTCACTTTCCAATTCATGCTGCAAACGGGTGAAGGTCGCACCGAGCCGATCGAGAATTTCCATCGCGCCTTCGAGCCGCCCACCGATATCGACAAATGTCCCTTCGATCAGCGTGGATGCTGTTTTCGGCGGCAGCAGCGCCTCGTCTAGGACCCGGCTGGATGTCATCTGGCTTTCAGCTCTTTGAATTGGAATAGCCGTGATTCCGAATTGCACAGAAAGATGGTGTGATTTGTCACGTAATGATCGCTTATTCCGGATTGACTCGTCCGGCGGCGGGCGGCGAAACTTTGGCAAGGCCGAAACTTGGCCAAGCGCTCTTTCCGCCTTGAAGGGAGTCCGCGGATGGGAAAGGCCATCATGTTCCACGAACCCTTGGAGCGATATCTGCTCAGCAAGATCTTGGAATATGCTCCGGGCACGGTCGAGCGCGTGAAGATCGGCCGCCTCTCCGAGCCAGAGCGCGGCAGCAACTGGGACATCCTTGAAATCCACCCCAGCATCCCTGCGGCAGTTGCCCATCGCATCGAGGCCAAGGTGGTCAGGCCGCTCCGCAACGACATCGATCTCGCGGATTAGCTTCTCTACCCGTTCTGTCCCACGACCCGGTCCTACGGCGATGTCGGCGGGGAACCATCGGCGTCCGTCTCGGTTTAATTGTTCGCATGAGCAACATCTGAGGCAAGGGATCCGCGATGTCCTTTCCGGCGGTTTCCGGCATCCTCCCGGCGAAGCGGGGATGCTGTTGGAGCGATCAGGCTCTTAAAACGACATTTCCCCAGCTTGCTGAAGACATGGCATGCGATGCCGTCATCATCGGTGGCGGCATCGCTGGATTGACCGCAGCTCTCGCCCTTTGCGAAGCCGGTAAATCAGTTGCGGTGCTCGAAGCCCGCCGCGTCGGCACCCAGGTGACAGGGCGCTCGACAGCAAAGATCACGACGCAGCACGGCTTGATCTACAACCATTTAGCCGAACATGCCGGCAGCGAAATTGCTGACCTTTATGCCAAAGCAAATTTGGCCGGCATGGAATGCATACGCTACTGGGTCGAGTCTTATCTGATCTCCTGCGATTACCAGCAAAAAGGCGCTTACAGCTATACGCTCCGCCCCGAACGTCGCGGGGAATTGGAGAAAGAAGCTGAAGCCGCGCGGAAATTCGGCCTGACGGCAGAAGTGCTGGATCGCGCCCCGCTCCCTTTCGCAACAGCAGGCGCTTTGCATTTCCCGCAGCAAGCCCAATTCAATCCGACACGATATCTCGAAGGTTTGGCGGCTGCGATTACCGCACGCGGCGGTAAAGTATACGAGAACAGCAGGGCGACCGAATTCGAACCAAGCGGAAGCTGGCGCGTTTCCGCCGGCACCGGGAAGGTTACGGCTGACCACCTGATCATGGCGACCAATAGCCCTGTCAAGAGTCCCGTCGGCTATAGCAACAAGCTTCAGCCACGCATGCATATCGCCATGGCCTTTCGGCCGACCGACTTATCCGGGGTCGACGGCATGTTCCTGGGGATCGATGAGCCGACCCATTCGATCCGGATCGGCCAGGATGCGAGTGGTCCGCTGCTAATTGTTCTCGGGCCGCGCTTCGAGACCGGTCATGACCGAAATGTCGCACAACGCTTCCTCGACCTTGAGGATTGGGCGCGTGCCCATCTACCGGTCGCCGAGGCAGTGTGGCGTTGGTGCAATGAAGATTACGATACCGTCGATCGCATGCCTTATGTAGGCCAACCTGATCCTGCCAAGGCGCCAGGCTTCCATGTCGCAACCGGCTTCAACGCCTGGGGAATCACCAACGGGACAGCAGCCGGGCTGACGATCTCCGGTGAGATCTGTAAAGGCGAGCGTCCTTGGGGCAATCTCTACGATCCCACGCGACCGGTGCCGGAGGACTTTCACAAAAGCGGCGACACGCAGTCACTCGTGGAGACGCCCGATGCGATAGCTCTCGGCCAGGGCGCTGTCGTGGTACGTGACAACGAAAAATACGCCGTCTGGAAAGACGATAATGGTGACCTGAAGGTTCTCTCTGCAGCCTGCACGCATAAAGGCTGCACAGTGACATGGAACAATGCCGATCAGACCTGGGATTGCCCTTGCCACGGCTCCATCTTCGATCGGGACGGCAGCGTCATCCACGGACCGGCACGCCATCCACTGGAGAAGCGCGAGATGCCGAAATGACCCGCCGACATATCCGGCCAGAAGACGAGGAGCGGCGAAAGAAAGAGCCGAACCCCTCTCACGGCCCCCAAGTTGAAATCTATTCCGGGAAGAAACGGGTTGAAGGACAAGATCCTGGGATCGAACGCCTTAAGGGCGGCCGAAGGGCCACCGAGGAAGCGTCCAAGCCCAAGGATGACTAATCAACAACAATCAGGACGAGGATGAGCTCTCAGCGAACCGCGCCGCGCGTCGCAAAATCGCGATCACGGCCAGTTCTTCGTCAGAGATGAAGTCGGCATCGGGATTTTTTGCCGCTTTCCCTTTCGGCGTTCTCAGTTTCAGCAAGCCTGCCGAATAGAGCTGCAGGACGCCCGGATGGATGTAGCAATTGAGGCAGATGGTCGGTGTGTTTCCCAACCTCTCCGCCACGCTTTTCGCAACCTGCTTGATATTGCGTTTCGCCTTGGTCGGCGTTTCGGCCGGCGACAGTGTCGCTAGCTCCAGCGCGGCCAGAAGCGTGCCAGCCCAGGTACGGAAATCCTTTGCGGTGATGTCGCGGCCTGTGATCTCCCGAAGATAGCGATTCACATCGGTCGACCCCACATTCTGCACCCTGCCTTGCTCATCCTCATATTGGAACAGCTGCTGCCCCGGCAATTCCTGGCAGGCCTTGAGAACCTTGGCGACCCGCCGGTCCTTCAGCTTGACGCGCCAGATCTTGCCTGTCTTGCCCTTAAAATTGAAAAGGATTTCGGCACCATTGATCTGCACATGCGGGGTACGCAACGTCGTTACGCCGTAGCTGCGGTTCTTTTTCGCGTAGTCTGCATTGCCCACACGAATAAGCGTTGTCTCGAGGAGATAGACGATTGTGGCGAGCACACGTCGGCGCGACAGACCTCTGAGGGCCATGTGTTTCTTTACGCGCTGCCGGACCATCGGCAGAGCTTGTGCGAACTCCATCAGGTGTTCGTATTTCGCTTGGTCACGGATTTCCCGGAAGCTGCTGTGATAAATGTATTGTTTGCGCCCCTTCGCATCCCGGCCTGTCGCTTGGATATGCCCCGCGGCGCTTGGACAGATCCATACATCAGTCCAGGCCGGCGGAATTGCCAGCGCCCGGATGCGCGCGACGACGGACTTCTCGCGGATAATCGACCCGTTTGCGCGCGTATAGATGACCTGATTTCTCACTTCGGTTCGCCGGAAGCCAGGTGTGGCATCCGAGACATATCTCAGTTTGACGCCTTTTTTATTTGCAATGGCCAATACTGTTTTTTCAGTATCCTTGGCGACTGCCGGCATCTTTTTCGTTTCACTTGTCGAAGAGAATGAGGTTATCGCCATGCCCGTCCAAAGGTCTATCCAAGGTGGATGTCAATGTGGCCGTATCCGCTTCATCACCAGTCAAGCGCCGTTGGATGTGAATTATTGCCACTGTTCCATGTGCCGCCGGGCGACGGGCGGATTGTTCGCGACCTTGGCTTGGTTTCCACTTGAGCACCTCGCTTGGTCCAGCGAACAGCCCGCCTGGTTCCGCTCGTCGAAAATGGCTGGCCGCGCTTTCTGCCCTCACTGCGGCACACCGCTGGCCATGCTCTATGACGGCAGCAATCAAATCGGCCTGCTCCTCGGTAGCTTCGATGACCCGTTACCCTTTGCTCCGACTCATCATTATGGCATCGAAGGACGCCTGGCCTGGGTGGATATACAGGGTCATCTTCCCGCCCGGATAACCGAGGATGATCCTGCGCCACATTAACAACGCAACAAGCGGAACGCCCAGCGGTTCCGCAAGGCTCTCTCCTAGCTCGCTTCGCCACTTTCATGACGGTAAGAGGGAATTTGGCGAGGTCCCCGGCCAGATTTCCTGCCGATCAGATGCCCGGCAAAGGCGCCAATGGCCAAGCCAAGGCCCGCGAGGGCCACGCCGGCACCGATGCGAACTTGCTTGTCGGACCACAAAGCAGCCGCGTTTCCCGCTTCCTCGCCAAATGATCCCCGGCTCCTATGCAGTGCGTGAATCGGATGTTTCAGATTATCCGGCCTGTTGCCTGCAATCTCACGGCCACGCTCCTGCGCGTCATAGGCATGTCGGGCGAGAAAGCGGTCGAGAAAACCTGGCACGGTCATCTGCGCCAGGATGGTCGCGACCGTGCTTCGCCCCAGCCAGTATTCGCGATCCCGTCCTTGCGCGGCGGTGATGATCGCTCGGGCCGCAACTTCCGGCCGGATGACGGGAGGGACGGGGCTCGGAGTTCCGGCAAGGCGGCTGCGCGCCCAATCGAATTGCGGTGTATTGATGGCGGGCAATTGCACCATCGTCAGGGCAATATCGCTCTTCTCATAAATGAGCTCTGAGCGCAGCGAGTCAGTGAATCCGCGAATGGCGTGTTTAGCGCCACAATAGGCGGCCTGCAGGGGAATACCGCGATAGGCGAGTGCTGATCCGACCTGTATGATTGTGCCGCTATTGCGCGGCCGCATATGCCGCAGGGCCGCCATGGTTCCATGAACGTAGCCGAGATAGGTCACCTGCGTGACGCGGGCGAATTCCTGATGCGTCATCTCCGCCAGCGGCGAAAACACCGTCAGCATCGCATTGTTCACCCAGATGTCGAGCGGCCCCAGCGCCGTAGCGATTTTGTCGGCGGCCTCGAAGACCGCAGTCGCATCAGCAACATCAGCCGCCGCCACGACTGCCTCGCCTCCTATCGAGCGGATCTCGCCCCGCACCTCTTCTAAGGCGCGCTCATCCCGGGCGATCAAACCAAGTCTGGCTCCCGCTTTAGCGAACTCGCGCGCTGTCGCGCGGCCCACCCCGGCCGACGCACCAGTGATAACGACCACTCGCCCCGCCAGTAATTGATTTCCCGATCTCGCCATCTCTTCCTCACCTGTTTTCACCCGCGATGCCGCTGCATTTGGAAATTCAAACCTTGCTTCGCAAAGATGGTTCCGCATCAGTCAGGAGCCTGTCGGATAAAGCCTTGAAACTCTGCCCTTCCCCCAATTCCTGTGGGAACAATTCCCGGCAGTCCTGGTTTTTTTTCGACACCGATATCGATCCCTACCCGGCGCGGAATCACCCGGCGCGGCATGGCCACATGCCGTGCTTGCGCCAGTTAAAGATTATGGAGAAGAGGGATGGCCAATCAGACCGCTGCAGACGTCCTGGTAGATACGTTAATAGACTGGAATGTCGAGGTCATTTTCGGGATCCCCGGGGATGGCATTAACGGGATCATCGAAGCCCTCCGGACCCGTCAGGAAAAAGTAAGATTCATTCAGGTGCGTCACGAAGAGGCGGCTGCTTTCGCCGCCTGCGCTTATGCCAAATGGACCGGCAGGCTCGGCGTGTGCCTTGCCACATCGGGGCCGGGCGGCATTCACCTGCTCAATGGCCTTTATGATGCCAAGCTGGATCACCAGCCCGTACTCGCGATCACCGGCCTGCAATTCCACGACCTTCTTCACACTTTCACGCAACAGGATGTCGAGCTGGATAAGCTTTATATCGATGTTGCAGTCTATAACACGCGGGTGATGGGACCGAACCATGTCGAGAACGCCGTCGAGCTTGCCTGCCGCACCGCGCTTGCCTATCGGGGTGTTGCCCATGTGACTATCCCTGTAGATGTTCAGTCGCAGCCCGTGGAAGCGAAAAGGCGTTCCGAACGAAACATCCCCCATCATGTTTCTGATGTCATGGCTGTTTCGGCGCAGTTGCCGAGCAACGCGCAGCTGGCACGCGCTGCCGCATTGCTCAATGCCGGGAAGCGGACGGCCATTCTGGCAGGCCAAGGTGCTATCGGCGCCGCCGACCAACTGGCGGCGCTTGCCGAACGTCTCGGCGCACCAGTCATAAAGGCATTGCTCGGCAAAGCATCTCTCGGCGATGACAGCCCCTATTCGACCGGCGGCATTGGCCTCCTTGGCACCAAGCCGTCCCAAGAGGCATTGGAAACCTGCGATACCTTGCTTATCGTCGGCAGCTGCTTCCCCTATATTGAATATTATCCAAAGCCGGGACAGGCCCGCGCCGTGCAGACCGATCTCGATCCTCAGCGCATCGGCCTGCGTTACCCGGTGGAAGCTGGCTTGGTCGGCGATAGCGCCAAGGTCCTCGATCTATTGCTGCCGCATCTCACCTATCGGGACGATCGCTCTTTCCTGGAAGCCGCACAGGCCGGCGTCAAGGAATGGCGTGAGCTGCTCGAAGAGCGCGGGACTCGCGATGACAAGCCGATGAAGCCGCAGGTGGTGGCGCACGAACTGAACAAGCTTTTGCGCGACGACACCATCATTGCCACCGATTCCGGCACGATTACCACTTGGGCGGCGCGGCATCTGGATATTCGCGGCGACATGAAATTCTCCTGCTCGGGCAATCTGGCCACGATGGCTTGTAGTCTGCCTTACGCCATCGCCGCAGCGATCGCCTTTCCTGAGCGTCAGGTCGTCTGCTTCATCGGCGACGGTGGCCTCACCATGCTGCTCGGCGAGTTGGCGACCTGTGTCAAATACCGCCTTAATATCAAGATTGTCGTCATTAAGAACAACTCGCTGGGCCAGATCAAATGGGAGCAGATGGTCTTCCTCGGCAATCCCGAATATGTTTGCGATCTGCAACCGATTGACTTTGTCACGGTGGCCAGGGGATTCGGCATTGAAGGCTATATGATCGACGATCCCAAAAAATGCAGGGAGACTTTGCAAAAAGCTTTAGCGGCCACCGGGCCGGCTCTTATTGAAGCTGTCGTCGATCCTCACGAACCGCCGATGCCGCCTAAGGTGACCATTCGGCAGGCCGCTCATCTGGCTGAATCGCTGGCGCGCGGCACACCTGCACGCCGTAAGATCGCGCTCACGATCGCATCGGATACGGTACGAGAAATCGTCTAAGGGGTCCTAACGTGAAGCGGCCCGAAGCCCCGATCGAACGCCTGGCGGCACGCGCGTTCCGCGTTCCGACCGATGCGCCCGAGGCCGATGGAACCTTTGCATGGCAGGACACGGTCTTCGTGCTCGCCGAAGTCGAGGCCGGCGGGAAAAGCGGATTGGGATACAGCTACACCGCCCCAGCCGCCTGCGGCATTATTGCGGACCCGCTTGCGCCAGTGGTGCTGGGAACCGACGTTTTCGATATCCCGCTTCTCTCGGTGTCGATGTTCCGCGCGGTCCGCAACCTTGGCCGCGCTGGCTTGTGCTCCAGTGCAATTTCAGCGGTCGACGTGGCGTTTTGGGATCTAAAAGCAAAACTGCTTGACCTGCCACTCGCGGACCTCCTCGGCATTGAGCGCCGGGAACTGCCAATTTACGGAAGTGGCGGCTTCACCAGCTATGATGATGCCCGGCTGGCCGAACAGCTCTCTGGTTGGGTCGAGCGCGACGGCTGTGCCGCGGTCAAGATGAAAATCGGCAGTGAGCCCGCCCGGGACCTTGACCGAGTGCGTGTCGCCCGGCAGGCCGCCGGCCGGGCGGAGCTCTATGTCGATGCCAATGGCGCGTTTACTCCCCAGCAAGCTCTTTCCTTCGCCCAGCGTTTCACGGAATTCGACGTAAGTTGGTTCGAAGAACCGATATCCAGCGATGACTTCCGCGCCCTCCATGCCCTCCGGGACCGCTTTCCATCGCAAATGGCGCTGGCAGCCGGTGAATATGGCTATGACCCGTTTTACTTTCGCCGGATGCTGGAAGCAGGCGCCGTCGATGTTCTGCAGGCTGATATAACGCGCTGTGGCGGGGTTACCGCCTTCCTCAAAGTTGCCGCGCTTGCTGATTCTTTCATGACACCGCTTTCGGCGCATACCGCTCCGGCGCTCCATCTCCACGTTGGTTGTGCCGTGCCTCGCTTCAAGAATGTCGAATGGTTCCACGATCACGTCCGGATCGAGCATCTGTTCTTTGACGGTGCGCCTGTTCCCAAGCATGGCAGGATCACGCCAGATTTTTCGCGCTGCGGTCTCGGTCTCTCTTTCAAGGAGGTGGACGCCCGCCGCTTTTCCATCTGACGCTCGCCGAAGAGGTGTCATCATGCCGCAAAGCAAACCTCGCTTGCATCATGTCGAGAAGAACCGCAAAGGTCGGGTCGTCGAAGCCTATGATTCCGTCACCAAGCAGGCGCAGGCACATCTGGCGCAGGATTTGGCGAAGGCCATTGCCGGCGAGGTCCGCTTCGATGTCGGCAGCCGGGCGCTCTATGCGACTGATGCTTCCAATTACCGCCAAGTGCCAATCGGTGTCGTCATCCCTCGCACGGTCGAAGATGTTGTCAGAGCCATGACCATCTGCCGCCAACATGGCGTGCCCGTGGTGATGCGGGGCGGCGGCACAAGCCTTGCCGGTCAAGGATGCAATGTCGCCGTCTTGGTCGATTTCTCCAAATATCTCGATCACGTGCTTTCCATCGATCCGGACCGCCGCCTCGCCGTCGTGGAGCCCGGCTGCATCCTCGACACTTTGCGGGACGCGGCCGAGAAGCATCATCTGACATTCGGTCCCGATCCCGCGACACATGACCACAACACTTTGGGCGGCATGCTTGGCAACAACTCCTGCGGTGTTCATTCCGTTGTCGCCGGCAGGACCTCCGACAATGTCGAGAGCCTCGACATTGTCACCTATGACGGCCTGCGCATGACCGTCGGCAAAACCGATGAAGCAGAATTTTCCCGCATCCTGGCCGGCGGCGGGAGAAAGGCCGCGGTCTTTAAGGCCCTCGACACTTTCCGGCGGCGTTATGGCGATCTCATCCGTGCCCGCTTCCCGAAAATTCCCCGTCGTGTATCCGGCTATGAGAATCTGGATCAGTTGCTGCCGGAAAACGGCTTCAACGTGGCGCGGGCGCTTGTCGGTACCGAAGGGACCTGCGTCACCATTCTTCAAGCTAGTCTAAATTTGATCGAAAGTCCGCGAGAGCGCGTGCTTGCCATTGTCGGTTTCGATGACATCTACGCGGCCGCCGATGCTGTTCCCGAAGCGCTGGAATATAGACCGTTCGGCCTCGAAGGGATCGATGACCTGCTCATTGATTTCGTCCGGCGGAAGCATATTCATCCGGAGGATATCGCTGTTCTTCCCGAAGGCGGCGGCTGGCTGGTGGCAGAATTCGGGGGCGAAAATCGTGCAGCCGCGGTGGAAGCGGCTCGCGGACTAGTCGATGGCTTCAAGAAAAAAGAACGTTCTGTCAGCTTGGTCGACGACCCAGCGAAGCAGAAAAAGGTCTGGGAGCTCCGCGAAGCGGCCTTGGCCGCGACCGCGCATGTACCGGACTTCCCGGAGACCTGGCCTGGATGGGAAGACAGTGCCGTGCCGCGCGAATCTCTCGGCAATTACCTGCGAGATTTGAAGAGGCTTTTTCATAAGCATGGCTATGAAGCATCGGTCTACGGCCATTTCGGTGATGGCCTTGTTCATTGCCGGGTTCCATTCGACCTGCGCACCGAAGCAGGTCTGGTAAACTGGCAGAATTTCCTGGAAGAGGCTGCCGATCTCGTGGTGCGCTATGGCGGTTCTCTTTCTGGTGAACATGGCGACGGGCAGGCTCGCGCCGCGCTGTTGGAGAAGATGTACGGGCCAGAACTGATGGAAGCTTTCCGGGTTTTCAAAGCGATTTGGGACCCGGAAGGCAAGATGAATCCGGGCAAAGTCATTGATCCTTTTCCACCGATATCCAATCTCAGGGTCGGGCCGGAATATCAGCCGGCGGAAATGTCTCATTACTTCGCCTATAGGGAAGATGGCGGCAGCTTCACCCAAGCCGCCCGCCGCTGCGTCGGCGTCGGTGCCTGCCGCCGCCCGAACAGCAGTAAGAGCGTGATGTGCCCGAGCTATATGGCGACCCGGGACGAAAAGCACTCAACCCGCGGGCGGGCGCGCCTTCTGTTCGAGATGTCGCACGGCGTTGCTATCACCGAAGGTTGGCAGAGTA
Source organism: Dongia soli (assembly GCF_034044715.1). Lineage (NCBI taxonomy): Bacteria > Pseudomonadati > Pseudomonadota > Alphaproteobacteria > Rhodospirillales > Dongiaceae > Dongia > Dongia soli. The sequence continues at coordinate 340,856 of NZ_JAXCLW010000004.1, forward strand.
ACGAGGTGGAGGAAGCGCTTAATCTTTGCCTCGGCTGCAAAGGCTGCAAACATGACTGCCCCGTCCAGGTCGACATGGCGACATACAAAGCGGAATTTCGCGCCCATCACTATGCCGGCCGATGGCGACCGCGCGCAGCCTATTCCATGGGCCTGATTCATAAATGGTCACGCGTGGCGTCTTATGCGCCCTGGTTGGCCAATAGCTTGATTGGCCTGCCCGGCCTGTCGGATCTGACCAAATGGATCGGCGGCATATCACCTCACCGCCGAATGCCACGTTATGCCGCCCGATCCTTCCGTGATTGGCACCGACATCGTCCGCACCGAAACGGCGAGAAAGCCCGGGTCATCCTCTGGCCAGACACGTTCAACAATTACTTCCGGCCCGGCACGGCCGCCTCCGCGGTCACGGCCCTTGAAGCTCTCGGCTATGAGGTTGCTTTGCCGGATCGGCCGCTTTGCTGTGGCCGGCCGCTCTATGATTGGGGCATGCTCGACAGCGCCAAGGCCCTCTGGCGCCGCACGCTCGAAAGCCTGACGCCGGAAATCGCTGCAGGCACCAAGATCATTGGGCTGGAACCCGCTTGCGTCAGTGCTTTTCGGGATGAGCTGCCGGCCTTGTTCCCCGGCGACGAGCGCGCCGCACGTCTGTCACAGCAGACCCTCTTCTTGAGCGAGTTTCTTGAAGAGGAGGCGGAGCACCTCATGCAACCGATAATTCAGGGGAAGGCCCTGGTCCAATTGCACTGTCATCAGCACGCCATTGTGAAACCGGATGCTGAGCAGCGGATTCTCGACGGTCTCGGTATCGATTATGAAATTCTCTCGGCCGGATGCTGTGGCATGGCGGGCGCCTTTGGATTCGAGACGGAGAAATACGAGCTTTCTCAGACCATCGCCAACCTGGCTCTCTTTCCCCGACTGCGACAAGCCCCGTCCTCAGGCATTATCCTCGCCAATGGCTTCAGTTGCCGGGAACAGATCGAACAAGGTACGGGACGCAGCACGCTGCATATCGCCGATCTCCTGGGAAAGGCGCTTTCCGCAGGCAGACAGGCTCGTTCCGGCTCCACTTCTTCCGGGCAAAGATGACTTCCTCACCGATCTCCCGCTTCGTGAACAGCGCATAGGAGGGCCTCATTGACCATTGAGGATTATGCCATCATCGGTGACTGCCATACCGCCTGCCTCGTCAGCAAGACGGGTTCCATCGACTGGCTCTGCTTGCCTCGGTTCGATTCGCCCGCCTGTTTCGCAGCCCTTCTTGGTGAAGCGGAGAATGGTCACTGGCGCATCGCGCCGCGCGATGACTCCGGCATCTCGATTAGCCGGCGCTATCGGCCGGACACTTTGGTGCTTGAGACGGAATTTCGCACCAGGAACGGTACCGTCAGAGTAACGGACTTCATGCTGATGGGAGCGGCCAAGCCGACCATCGGCCGCCTGGTGTCTGGCCTCGCCGGTTCCGTTCCGATGCGCATGAAACTGGTGATACGTTTCGATTACGGTCGCCTCGTTCCGTGGGTGAAACGCGATATGGAAGATGCTTTAACCGCCGTCGTGGGCCCGCATCTCCTGACACTCCGGACACCTGCGCCGCATCATGGCGAAGATTTGAGCACGGTCGGCGAGTTCACAGTGTCCGCGGGCGAGACTGTGCCATTTCTGTTGAGCTACGGCATATCCTACGAAGCCCAGCCGGAACCGGAGGATATCTTCGATGGCCTGAGACGGACCGAGGCCTATTGGCTGAACTGGACAAAGCAATGCAATTATCGAGGCCCCTGGCGGGATGCCGTCATCCGCTCGCTCATCACCTTGAAGGCCCTGACCTACGCGCCGACCGGCGGCATGGTCGCCGCCCTCACCACCTCCGTTCCGGAGCGCTTAGGTGGTGAACGCAACTGGGATTACCGCTGTTGCTGGCTTCGCGATGCAACCTTCACCCTGCTGTCCTTTCTCGTAGCGGGTTATCGCGAGGAAGCAGAAGCCTGGCGCCGATGGCTGGTACGCGCCATCGCCGGGCAGACATCGCAGGTGCAACCGCTTTATACGATTCTAGGCGAAAACCGCCTTGACGAATGGGAGGTACCTTGGCTCAACGGCTTTGCCGCTTCAAAACCTGTCCGCATCGGCAACGCCGCCTATAGCCAGTTACAGCTCGATGTCTTCGGCGAGGTTCTCGATGCGCTTCACCATGCCCGCCGTTGCGGCCTCGCCGATGAAGAAGAGACTTGGAGGCTTGAAGTGGCGCTGCTGAAACAACTCGTGGCGTTGCATGATGAACCAGACCGCGGCATCTGGGAGATGCGCGGCGACAACCGCTATTTCACCCATTCCAAGGTGATGACGTGGGTTGCCTTTGATCGCGCCATCAGCGGGGTTGAGCATTTTGGCCTACCCGGACCGGTCGATGACTGGCGTCGGCTGCGGGAGGCCTTGCATCAGGAGATTTGCGACAAGGCCTTCAACTCGAAACTTGGCTCCTTTGTCCAAGCTTATGGCGAGAGCGAGCTGGATGCCTCCAGCCTGCTCATTCCGCTGGTGGGGTTTCTGCCGCCGAATGACCCACGGGTGATCGGCACGGTCGAGGCGATCCAGCGCAATCTCCTGTCGGACGGCTTCGTGCGGCGCTACGATACAGCTGCGGTTGCCGACGGCGTATCGGGCAGCGAAGGCGTTTTTCTCATCTGCAGCTTCTGGCTTGCCGACAATCTCGTCCTGCAGGGAAGAAAAGACGAAGGCCAGCGCCTTTTCGAGCGCCTGCTCGAGCTGCGGAACGATGTCGGCCTTCTCGCCGAGGAATACGACCGGAAAGCTCAAATTCAATTGGGCAATTTTCCCCAGGCTCTTTCACATCTATCGTTGGTGGCAACGGCCTATAACCTCCAGGAACGCGACGGGCCAGCGCATGAACGCAGCAAACGAATGACCAACGGATTACGTGGCGCGGCGAGCTAGCCGGCGCCGCGGGTCGCGTAATCCGCCCCCGCCAGGAAGAAGAAGATCATCAGCCAGGCGATCCCGGCAAGGGCGGCCAGGCGGATCAAGCCGCCCTCTTCCCGCAAATGCATGAAGAACCAATAAACCAGCGCCGCTTTAACCGTCGCCACGCCCATGCTCGTCATGAGGCTGAGCGGGCCGGTCAAGGCGAAGCTTGCCGCAATGGTCAGCCCCAGTAGGCTTATCAGAGCTACCCATACCAGTAGCAAAGGACGGATCGTGCGCATCTGATCACCGCACCAGATAGAGAGCAGGATAAAGGAAGATCCAGATGACATCGACCAGATGCCAATAGAGTCCGGAGACTTCGACCACGCTCGCCCGCTTGGGCAAGGGCAGCGATCCGCGCAGCAATCTCCAAACCAATCCGGCAAGCAGCAGGATACCGATGGAAAGATGCAAGGCATGGAGCGCCGTCGAGATCAGATAGATGTTCATGAAGAGATGCGCCGCCGGATTGGCGAATTTCGCTGCCGTGCTGAATCCTGGCAAAAGGCCATCGCTATATTCCAGCCGATACTCGATTCCCTTCAATATGAGAAATCCCGACCCAAGTGCTGCCGCTGTCACGATGGAGATGATGACCGCGCCCCGGCTGCCCTGCCGCGCCATTTGCACGGCGATCGCGACGGCCAGGCTGGAGGTCAGCAAGATCGCCGTATTGATGCCGCCGATCCACAGATGCAACTCCTTGGAGGCGGCGGCGATCTCCTGCGGATGCAAAATGCGGCATACAAACAAGACGGCGAAAAGGCCGCCGAACAGCATGATTTCGCTGGCGAGAAAGATGTACATACCTAACATATCCGCCGCATGCTGCTGCGCCGGATCAGCGAAAGGTTCATGCACCTCCACCCGTTCAGCCATCAACTTCCTCATATTCGATGGCGTAGTTGTAAGGTGCCTGGGTGACGATTGGTCTTTCGGCGAAATTGTGCTTTGGCGGCGGCGACGGGACCGACCATTCGAGGCCGGTCGCCTCCCAAGGATTGGCTCCTGCCGGCTTTCCATACCGCATCGAATAGAAGAGATAGGTGAAAGGCAGCAGATAAGCGACACCAAGAATGCTGGCACCTGCCGTCGAGAGGACATGCAGCACCTGGAATTCCGGCGGATAGACGTGATAACGGCGCGGCATGCCGAGATAGCCGAGTAAAAATTGGGGGAAGAAGGTCAGATTGAAACCAAGAAAGATCAGACCCGCGGTCAGACGTCCCCAAACCAGGGAATAGCGGCGCCCGATGATCTTCGGCCACCAGTAATGCAGCGCGCCGAAATAGGCCGAAACTGTGCCGCCCACCATGATGTAATGGAAATGGGCGACGACGAAATAAGTATCGTGGACATGCACATCGATCGCCAGCATGGCGAGGATCACGCCGGTCAGCCCGCCGACGACGAAGAGGCCTATGAAGCTCATGGCGAAGAGGAAGGGCGGATCGAGCGAGATATGCCCCTTATACAAGGTCGCTGTCCAGTTATAGACCTTGACTGCCGACGGCACGGCGACGGCGAGGCTCAGAAAGGAAAAGATGGCGCTGGCATAGGTAGACTGACCAGCGACAAACATATGGTGTCCCCAGACCAGAAAGCCGATGGCGGCGATGGCAATCGAGGAGCCGGCGACGAATTGATAGCCGAAAATGGGTTTGCGCGCTGCTGCAGCGACAAGTTCGCTGATGACGCCCAGGGCCGGCAGGACCATGATATAGACGGCGGGATGGCTGTAGAACCAGAAGAGATGCTGATACAGCAACGGATCGCCGCCGAGAGCCGGATCGAAGACGCCGATCCCGAACAGACGCTCCGCCGCGATCAAAGCGAGCGTCACGGAAAGAATAGGCGTCGCCAAGACCAGGATTGCTGAAGTGGCATAAAGCGACCAGATAAAAAGCGGCAGACGACCCCAGGTCATGCCCGGTGCCCGTAACTTATGTATCGTGACGATAAAATTGAGCCCCGTCAGAATCGATGAGAAGCCCACGATGAAGACGGCGGTCGCCGCAAGAACCACATTACCATTGGCGAACATCGAGGAGAGCGGCGTGTAAAAGGTCCAGCCGGTATCGACGCCGCCGGCGATCAGAACATAGATCGTGAACAATCCGCCAAGCATGAAGATATACCAGCTCAGCAGATTAAGGCGCGGAAAGGCGAGATCGCGCGAGCCGATCATCAAGGGGACCAGGAAATTCCCGAAAGTGTTCGGGATGGAGGGGATGAGGAAGAACCAGACCATGATGACGCCGTGCAGCGTAAAAGCGCGGTTATAGCCTTCATTCGACAGCAGGTCGGCTTGCGGGGTCAGCAAATCGGCGCGCATCAGCGCCGCCGCCGCACCCCCGACGAAAAAGAAGAGGGTCACGGAAATGAAGTAGAGGATGGCAATGCGTTTGTGATCACTGGTAAACAGCCACGACCCCAGCGTGTGCCCGGCGCGCAGATAGCTAATCCGCTCGGTAGGGGTTTCCGCGATACTGGAATGGCCGACATTTTCCAGGTCCGAAGCCGCATCGATTGTTTGATCGCTGGTCATTTCGATGCTCCCTCTCCGTTTGATGGCGTGCCAACCTCGGATAACGACTTGATATAAGCGATCAGCTTCAGCACATCGTCTTCGCCGAGAATGTTCTGGAAGCTCGGCATGATATGCGGATAGCCGGCTGCGATTTGCTGCTGCGGCAACAGAATGCTGTCACGGATATATTGATCATCGGCGATCACGATCTCTCCGCCTTCCAACGGAACGGGCCTGCCATAGAGGCCGGCGAGGCTGGGCGCATGTACCGTGGCAGAGGGGCCGTGGCATCCGCTGCAGCCGCGGCTGCGAAAAAGATCGGCGCCCTGGGCGGCCAAGGTGCGATCGGTTGACGCGGTCTCCAGCCAGCGCGCGTAATCGGCCTGGCTCATGGCGACCAGATGCCCGCCCATCTTGGCATGATTGGTGCCGCAGAATTCCGCGCATGTCAGCAGATAGGTACCCGGTTTCGCCGCCTTGAACCACATGCCGGTATATCTGCCGGGTACGACATCCTGTTTCATCCGCAGGGCCGGAATATACAGGCTGTGAATGACATCTTGCGACGCCATGGTCAGCCGCACTGCCTGGTCTACCGGCACGTGCAGCTCGTTGATTTCCCGTTGGCCACCCGGATGCTGGAACTTCCACATCCATTGCTTGGCAACCACATCGATCTCCAGAGCACCGGGGGGCGGGTGGTGGAGATCGAAATACAACTTCGTCGCCCAGACATAGAAGCAAAGCATCAGGACGAAGGGTATGACCGACCAGGAAATCTCCAGCCATACATTCCGTGTCACGGGATGTTTCCGGTTTGCCGGTCGGCCCCGGCGATATTTGATGGCGAAGACGACAATCAGGATGAAGACCGGCGCCGAAAGCAGAACGATGACGACTGTGAAGCCGGCCAGCAACGTATCCAGTTGCGCCGCATAGGCCGAAGCACGGTCCGGCCAGAGCCATAGGAAGCCGTTCATGTGCCACCCCGCCGCGCCCGTTCCCGCAGCAAGGCAGAGCCGATCAACGAGACAACAACGACAATCGTGGCGGCGCCGCCGATCCGCAAGCTCGTCCAGATGATGGAGCTGTAACGCCCCGTCTTCGGGTCATAATGATAACAGAGAAGCAGGATCTGATCGCCCCAGTCGCCGACCTGTCCCTCACCCGCCTCAGTCAAGGCCAGCGACAGGTCGCTCGCTTCCGGAGCCAGGCCATAGAGCCAATGCGTCAGCTTTCCTGTTGGCGTCAGGACGGCGGTCGCGGCGATATGTGCGTATTGGCCGATCTCCTGATCCCAGGCGTAGCGATAGCCGAGAGCGGACATCACCTTGGAGATGGCGGCGGAACTGCCGGTCAGGCCATGTATCTTCTCGCCGTCAAGCCAGGGGAACCGCGCCTTCAGCTTTTTCATCGATGCCGCTGCGTCTTTTGGCCCCTCGCGTGAATCGATCCCGAAGGCGACGATGACAAAATCGCGGCCCGCATGGAAATGCTGATCCTGCACCGCCTGCATGAGGCCTGCCAAAGTAACATCGCAGATATTGGGGCAATTATGCAGGACCGGCGCAAGGAGGATTGGCCTTCCGCCCGCCAACTCCCTGAGCGTCACCGGCACACTGTTTTCATCGAAAAAACCTTGGTCCATCGGCACGGTTGAATCCTGCTTCTGCACGATCCCTGTCGATTTGAGCGGATCGAATGCCATGGCGGCCCGGCCGAAAAGCATCAACATGACAAGAAGAAGCAGCACTCTTCTCATGGCTGGCCATCCTTGCCGGCCGTCGGCCATCCGTGCGCCACGAGAAGATCGATCGCGCGGTCGATCGGGATATGGGCGCGGCCCGCATTGCGATCCATCCAGCCATAACCTTGCAACTTCCCCTCTGCCTCAGCATCGAGCGACGCCCGGTCTTGCGCTGGCGTCACCTGCAGCCGGGGCTGCGGCGGCACCTGGGGTTCCTTTTCCAAAACCGTCGGCGGATGATCGCTCCGTTCCTGACCAAGCTTACGGTCGAACAGTCCTAGCAAACCCGCAACCACCAATCCGGCGACGATAATGATCGCAAAAAGCCCCAGCACGGCGTAAACCACATGCTGTGGGGCGACATCGCGCCGTTCGAAGGCCGCTCCATTTGTCTTCTCCGCCGTCATGCCGGCACCTGCCGGTCGGATGCGGTGGATTGCCGCCTCATCTCATTCCGCCGAGAGCCAACCCGCCAACCCGCCACGGAGAGGAACCCCAATCCAGTGATAGCGAGAATGGCTGCCGGAATGGAGATTCGCGCATCGCCTGACGCATCGGGCAGGACCAGCCAGGCCGTCTCCAGCGCCTTGCCCATGAGAACGATCATCGACAATGCCACCAGCCACCGCCGATTCTGGCGTGTGATCGGGAATAGCAGGAGAAAGGCCGGCCCTAATTGCAGCACGCCAATGGCATATTCAGTGAGGCTCCAGAGGCCCGCACCACGTCGCTGATACCAGGCGACATTGGGGGAGAGATTGTCCGACCAGATGATGAAATACTGCATGAAACTGAAATAGGCCCAGAGCAGCAGCGCTGTCAGCAGCAAAGCCCCCAGCAACCCGACCCGCTCGACCTCGGCGCCCGGCATCAGCCGGGCGATGATCAGGCAGGCCAGCGCCATCGTCATCTGGATCGACAAGATATAGAGGCCGAAACCCGAAGAGTGGAAAGCCGGGTCCAGCGACATCACCCAGTCAACAGCGATGAGGGAATCGAGCAAGACCAGCGCTATCAAGCCGACAGGTGCCACAAAAATCGCCGGTCGCGGCATCCGCAGCAGCAGGAAAGCAACCGCTCCCGAGGTCAGGAAGAAAAGGGCAGTCCTGCCAATGAAAGAGAGCGGCGTGAGATAGATGGCCCGGAAGGCTGAAGCAGCATCGGCTCCGCTCCAGGGATAGAGCGCCGTCAAGCCGGCCAGGATCGGCAAGGCGGCGCAAGCCGCTAAAGGAAGCAGCAGCACCGCGACTTCTCCCTGTACGGCAAGGAGGTCGTTCCATGCGCCGGGAATGATGCGCATCATCATCACAAGGGCCAGGGCGCCGATCGGCAGACTGCTCCAGAAAACCAGGCCGACAAGCCAGCCGGCAAGCGCATCCTGTTTGCTGAAGATCATCGTAAGCAAAGCGGCGGCGCAAAGGCATATTCCCGCCAGCGCAAAGTGCCGGGGCCATTGCTCGGCAATGGGTTTCCTATGGCGCGGCATCAGCCTTCTCCACCCGCTCGCGCTCGGCAGGCGATAAGTTATCGACCGGCGCATTCTGGCTGAGCTGTAATGCCTGGATATAGGCGGCGATCGCCCAGCGATCCGCGGGCGCCACCCGACCGGCATAGGCATACATCACGCCATGTCCATGGGTGATCACATCGACGAAATAGGCTGGAGATGCCTGCCGCAGCCGATCGATATGGAAACTCGGCGGATGCGGGAATCCCCGGTTCGCCACTGTGCCGTTGCCATAGCCGGCCTGGTCATGGCAAGGCACGCAATAGATATTGAATCGCTCGCGGCCGCGCTCCACCAACTGCCGGCTCATCTGCGGCTGCTGACGCAGCGCCGCTAACAAAGCGGGATCGTCCCGACCAATGCTGCCCGCCGGTGGCGCCTGCATCGATTTGCCGTCGGCAAAGAGCTTGCTCCTCTCATAGGAATCGTATTTCGGCTGATGTGACATCTCATCGCATCCGGCCAGAGCCAGCAAAACGAAGCCGAGGAGAAGCGCACCTCTCATGCCGGCTCCTCCGTTTGCCTGACGACATCAACCCTCACTGGATCGAGGCTCTCCAGGAAAGTGCGCGTCTGCACCGGATCGAATTTTTCGTCATGGCCGAACACGATCAGGAAGAACTTGTCCCTGGTGGCCAGATGAAAGCTCTCAACGCCGAAGACCGGATGATGCAGTTTGGGCAAATGATTGAGCACAAGCATACCGCCGATCGAGAACAAAACGGCAAACAGCACCGTCAGCTCGAAAGTGATCAGCATGAAGGCTTGCGGCGTAATGGTGGGACGGCTGCCGACCAGAATCGGATAGTCCAGATGCAGCCAGGCTTGCATGCCGTAGCCCGCGGCCGCGCCGAACAGCCCGCCGAACAATGTCAGCCAGGCGACCCGCCGGTCACGGAAATCCAGCACCTCGGCCAATTCCTCGATGGGGAACGGCGAATAGGCGTCGATGCGGCGGAAGCCGGCATCCCGGCTGCGCTTGACCGCCTCAATCAGGCTTTCGGGCCGGTCGAATTCTGCCATCAGCCCAAAGAGCGGATATCCGGCGCTCGGCTCACGCATGCTGCGCCTCGCTCTCTTCAAACTTGGCCTCTTTGATTTCGAAGACTGAGATGACCGGCAGGAAGCGGACGAATAGCAGAAACGGCACGAAGAAGACGCCCAGCATTCCCGCGAACAAGCTCCAATCCCAGAAGCTCGGATGATAATTTCCCCAGGAGGAGACCAGATAGTCGCGGTAGAGCGTCGTCACCAGCAGCATGTAGCGCTCAAACCACATCCCCACCGTAACGGCGGCACTGACCATAAATAGGCAAAGCGGATTGCGGCGCGCCCAGCGCAGCCATAGCAGTTGCAAGGGAACGAAATTCGCCAGCACCGCGCCCCAATAGCTCCAGGCATAGCGGCCGGTCAGGCGGTCCATCAAGGTGCCGAGATCCTGCTTGTCGCCACTATACAAGGCATCGAAGACTTCCGCACAATAGCCATACGCCGTCATCAATCCGGTCGCGAGGACGAACTTGCCCAGAAGGTCGAGATGGCGTTCGGTGACGAGTGCTTTCAGCCCGAGCACATCGCGCAGCACCACCGCGATCATGGAGACCACGGCAAAACCGGAAAACGCGGCGCCCAGCACGAAATAGGGTGGGAAGACGGTAGACGTCCAACCCGGCATTGGGCCCGCTGCCAGCAGGAGCGAGATTTCCGAATGCACCGAAACCACCAGCGGTACGGCAATCGCTGCCGTCAAGCGATAGCTCTGGCGCCAGCGCGCCCAATGCCGCGCCGAACCGCGCCAACCTAAAGCCAGAATTCCGTAAAATACCTGCAGTCCGCGCTTTTTTGCCCGGTCCCTGGTGGTGGCGAGATCGGGAACGATGCCGATATACCAAAAAAGCAAGGACACAGTTAGATAGGTGAGGACGGCGAAAAAGTCCCAGGTCAGCGGACTGCGGAATTGCGGCCAGATCGTCATCGTATTTGGATAAGGCGCCATCCAGTAGAACAGCCAGGGCCGCCCCAGATGCAGGATCGGATAGAGGCCGGCGCAAATCACCGCAACTAGAGTCATTGCTTCGGCAAAGCGATTGAGCGAATTGCGCCAATGCGCTTCCAGGAGCAGCAACATGGCGGAAATCAAGGTACCCGCATGGCCGATGCCGAGGAACCAAATGTAATTGGAGATGGCAAGCCCCCAATTCACCGGAATATTGTTGCCCCAGACACCGATGCCGCGCCAGAACAGGACAGCAGCGGAGATGCAGAAGAGCAGCAATAGGCAGAGCGCGCAGCCGAAACAGATTAGCCAGGCAACCGGTTTGGGGAAAGCGAGCGGAATGCGCGTCACCCGATCAGTGGGCGCCGCATGGCCGGATTGGGTCTGCGTCTGCGCCTGCGCCATCTCACCCTTCTCCCTCATCGCGTGCCGGCTTTGTCTCGATCCGCGCTAGATAGGTGGTTCTTGGCCAGGTATTGGCTTCTTCGAGTAAGGTGTAATTACGCACGTCCGCCTTCTGGCGGCTGACCTCGGTGGTCGGATCCATCACATTACCGAAGATGATGGCTCGTGTCGGACAAGCCTGCTGGCAGGCCGTGACGACGTCGCCGTCGCGCAGCTTGCGTCCATCGATTTCGGCGGCAATTCGCGCTTCGCCGATGCGCTGAACACAATAAGTGCATTTCTCCATGACGCCGCGCTGTCGCACCGTCACATCCGGATTGCGCATCGCCTTTATCGTCTCAGGGTCATCACCCGTGTAGTCAAACCAATTGAAGCGCCGGACCTTGTATGGGCAATAGGATGAACAGGTGCGCGTGCCGATGCAGCGGTTATAGACCTGCAGATTGAGACCATCGGAACTGTGAACGGCGGCATTCACCGGACAGCCCATCTCGCAAGGGGCTTGCTCGCAATGCATGCAGGGGACCGGCTGAAAATACGAGGCCGGTGCATCCGGCGGCCCTTCGTAATAATGATCGACCCGCAGCCAGTGCATCTCCCGCCCCATGGCGACAAGGTCCTTTCCCACCATGGGAATGTTATTTTCGGCGACGCAGGCTACGACGCAGGCATTACAGCCGATGCAAAGGTCGAGATCGATCGTCATGCCCCAAGACGGATCGTCCCATTTATGCCGGGGATAAAAAGTCGCCGTATGGCGTTCCTCGTTCGGGCTAGATCTCGGCTTGACTGCCTGGTCTCCATCGCTGAGGGCAGAAGCATCGACCAAGCGAACGAAATCAAAGCCATCCATTGCCTGATGCAACTGCGTCGTTGCGATGTCTTGCTGCTGGCCGGTGGGCGAGATTTGCACGGCTGGAACGTACCAGGGATGATCGCTGTCACGTAAAGCAAAGGCATTGCATCCGAGCCCCGCGGAAAGCGGGCAAGCCGAACGCCCGTGTCCGAAGCTAACGGCAATGGTCTTTGCTTCTTGCCCCGGCACAATCCATACCGCACCAGTGAGAGTCCGTCCGGCTACCTCCAGGTTGATCTCATCGCCATTCTTCAATTGGCGTTCTGCGGCCAGGCGGGGACTGATCGTTAGGACATTCCCCCAGGTTATCTTGGTGAGCGGCTTCGGCAGTTCCTGCAACCAAGCATTGCCTGAGAAACGCCCATCCCAGATCGTGGGATCCGGTCGCAGGACAAGGTTCACTTCGCCTGCGGGCTCCTGATCGGACTGATTGGCCTGGGGTATTCCAGACATATCTCCCGCGATTGCCGGCTCGACAATCGCAGCTGCCGTTCCGGGTACGTAGCCGCGATAGAGTGCATCAGACCAGTGCGCGTCGAAATCTGTCTGCCAGTTTTGCCGCCAGGTGGCCTGGATGATCTCTCGGCCATCGCGTGGCCCGCCGAGCAATCCAGCCAGGATCTCATGCTGCGACCTGACGCTATAGAACCGTCGCACCAGCGGCTGGATGATCGTTGCCGTGCCGTCAACGGCGCGCGCATCGCTCCAGCTTTCCAACTCATGCGTCATCGGCAAATGCCAGTGGCTGAGCTGCGCCGTCTCGTCGTCATGAAGCCCGGCATGGATGCGCAAGCCCACTTTCTCGAGATGCGCAGCGAAGTTAAGGTCGGCAAATCCGGCATAGACCGGATTGACACCGATCATGAGCAAGGCTGAGATTTGACCGGATGCCATATCCCCAACGAGCCTTGCGAAAGACGCCGCGCCATCAGGGGGCAAAACAGCAATTGGCTCGGTGAAGCGCAAGGTCCTACCGAAGCTGCCGATCCGTTGATTGACGAGTAGCGCGAGCGCCTGTAGCTGCGGTTCACGGTGGCTACCGACGGTGACCAGCGCCCTTCCCGCTTTCTCCTTCAGCAATCCGCCGATCCGGTCAACCCAGGACCGCTCGCCCTCAGTCAAGTCGAGCGCTGAACCGGCTTCGATATCAAAGGCCGCTGCAATGCCGAGCAGGAGAGCGGCGATACGACCATGCGGTGCGGCCAAACGTTCCTCGGCCATCGCCCCGGTAATGGTTGGTGTCGGTTCGGCCACGAACAAGCGGATGCCTCCCTCCCCCTGCGGCAAGCCACGCCGACGCTTCGCCCAAAGGCCCGCTTGCATAGTTTGACGAGGACCCGCGCCGAGAAAATCGTCGTCCAGACTGACGACGAGTTCAGCCTGGTCGAGACCTAATTGCTGATCGAGCGGCCGGCCGAAAACCAAACGCGTCGCTTCCAGGCGGAGGTCCTCGCTGACCGGCTCGAAAACGTGCCAGCGAGCTTTCGGCCAACGCTGAACTAACATCTTGATCTGGCCGGCCAGGCTCGGTGAGGTGACCGTACCGGTGAGCAACCGAAATCCTTCGCCCTGCTTTCCGTTGAGCGTCGCTATCTGGGCCTGGATGGCATCGTCGAAGGCGCTCCAGCTGACCGGACGATCGAGGTAGCGTGGCGATTGCGATCGGTCCGGATCATAGAGGCCGAGGAGAGCCGCCTGCGTAAAAGCATCACAGGTGCCGGTGCTGGCCGGATGGTCCGGGTTGCCCTCAAGTTTCACCGGTCGCCCGACATAGGTCTTGCCGAGGATGGGCTGTGCATAGCCATTGAGCGTGACAGCGCTTGCGTACCATTTCGGTTTGCCTGGGACGACGGATTCCGGCGCATTCACATAGGGAAGCGCGGTTTCATCTTCCTTGCCATCGCAGCCCGCGAGCCCGGCCAAAGCGAGGGAGGCACCCATTGCCTTCAGCAAGGTCCGGCGTGCGAACTTTGGCTGATGTGTTGCAAGAGCAGGAAACTCCGCCGCGAGGAAATCGGTGAATTCCTTTGTTCGGGAAAGTTCTTCAAGGCTGCGCCAGAAAGTCCGCCCGCGCTTGCCTTTCAGTCGCGCCCCTAAGCTTTCCAAATTCGGTGCCAGTCCATCAGGTCCCGGCATATGATCCTTCGTCATCGCCTTCACCTGTGGCAGATATTGCAATCATCGAGCTTATCAGGCTGAAGGCCATAAACCGTCACCATCCGCTCGCCATATGCCTTATGTTCCTTGGAATTCTCATCCCAGCCCGACCAGTCCATCTGCGTGACCTTCGATGGTGGGCGCAAATGCGGCGCCGGATTGCGGTGACAGTCGAGACACCAGCGCATCTGGAACGGCTGGGCACGTGTCATCAACGGCATCTGGTCGACCCGACCATGGCAGGTAACGCAGGGGACACCGCGGGCGATATGGATCGAGTGATTGAAATAGACGTAATCCGGCAGCCGGGCGACGCGCTGCCATTGCAGCGGCGTGTTATTGGCGAGGCTTTCCCGTACCGGTGCCAGCATCGGCGCACCGGTCCAGACCTGAGAATGGCAGGTCATGCATATATGGGTGCTTGGCAGCCCCGCCTCTGGTCCGACGTCGACCGTGGTGTGGCAATAGCGGCAGTCGATCCCCAATTCCCCGGCATGATGCTTGTGGCTGAAAGGCACCGGCTGGTCTTTCACCCATCCCACAAGCGTCGCATAGGTTGAATCCATCTCCCCTCCAACAAACAGAGCGGCGACGAAGATCAGGAGGACGATGACAAGACCTACGGCACGAAGCCGCGTATCGGCCGATGCCGTAAAGATTTGCGGCATGAGCACGCCCCTGCGATGCGCATTCCGAACCTCAACAGCGCAGGGGGCTGGAAGTTCCGGTGCGGACATTGCCACGCTGCCATATTCGCCCCCGCTGTTCGCGGGAGACCGAACAGGTCAGAATGAAGCAGGCGACAGCTTTCTTGCCCGAAATCGTATCAACCGGATAGCGGCACGGCCGCGGTCGCTCAACTTCAGATTATTCGCCGGCTTCCGTCAATTGCCGGACGGATTTGTCATCGAGGTCGAGTTGGGCGCCGGCCAGAAGCTGCTGAAGCTGTGACTCTCCGGTCGCACTAGCGATCGGCGCCGTGAGGCCGCGGCGTTTCAACAGCCAAGCCAGAGCCACCTGTGCCGGTGTCACCGAATGCTTGGCGGCGACATCATCAAGCGCCTGGAGTATGCGCTGGCCGCGGGCATCGAGATATTTCTCAACATCTTCGCCACGCTCCCTGCCCTGCAGGTCCTGCTTGCTCCGATACTTGCCCGTCAGGAATCCGCTGGCGAGTGAAAAATAGCTGATCATGCCGAGTTGGCGTTGCAGGCACAACTGCTGCAGTTCACCTTCATATTCGGACCGGTCATAGAGATTGTAGCATGGCTGCACGACCTCATAACGCGGATATCCCTGCTTCGCGGCAAGATCTAGCGCTTCCGTCAGTCGGCCGGCTGAGAAATTGGAGGCACCGATGACGCGGATTTTCCCCTGTTCCACCAAATGAGCATATGCCTCAAGGGTTTCTGCCTGGGAGACCGTGTCGTCGTCACGATGCGAGAAATAGAGATCGATATGATCTGTCTGCAGCCGCCGCAGGGAAGCCTCGACCGCTTTCATGATATAAGCCTTGGACAGGCCTTTTGATCCGCCGCCCATATCCATGCCGACTTTCGTCGCAATGATGACGTTGTCCCGGCCGCCGCGCTTCTTCAGCCAGGTGCCGATGATCGTTTCGGATTCGCCGCCCTGGTGACCATCGGCCCAGATCGAATAGACATCTGCCGTATCGATCGCATTAAAGCCCGCCGCAACGAACATATCGAGCAGGCGATGCGATGTCGCTTCATCTGCCGTCCAGCCGAAGACATTCCCACCGAAGACCAGTGGTGCAATCTGTAGGTTCGACTGGCCTAGTTGGCGCATCTCCATCACTCTACCTTTCGTTATGCTTGGTTTGGCGAGATCACCGGCAAGGCTGCGATGAAAGCAGCGCCGCATAAAGCATGTGGCGCTGCCTCACCTTAATAGCCGAGCGCGCAGCCATCCTTACGCGGATCGGAGCCGCCGGTCAGTGAGCCGCGCTGCCAATCAATCAGCACAGCCTGACCGCCGCCATGGGGATCGCCCGCCAGTTCGCAGCGATGGCCGCGTTCCTGCAAGCCACGGAGGCTTGCCGCCGCAACGCTGCGCTCAACCAGAACGGTGGTTCCGTCATGGAAGACGCGGGGCTGGTCGAGCGCTGCCTGAACGTCCATCTCGAAATCCACCACGTTGGTCACCAGGCGCACATGGCCAAAGGGCTGGTAATCGCCGCCCATCACGCCATAGGGCATCATCGTGCGGCCGTTGCGCACAGCCATGCCCGGCATGATCGTGTGCAGCGGGCGCTTGCCAGGTTCGATGCAATTCGGATGCTTGGGATCCAGCCGGAAGCCACTGCCACGATTCTGCAAGACGATGCCGCTCTTGCGAGTGACCACGCTGCTGCCGAAGGAATGATAGGTCGAGTTGATGAAGCTTACCGCGTTCCGATCCTTATCGACGACCGAGATATAGACCGTGTCCGACTTTTCGCGCAGCGAGGGCGGCAGATCGCGCATCGCCCGGTCTGGCCGAATCGCCGTGCGCAGCCGTGCCGCATATTCCGGCGACAGCAATTCCTCAATCGGCACATTCTGCTTCTTGGGATCGGCGATATAGAGATCGCGATCGCGATAAGCAAGCCGCCCCGCTTCGATCTCCAGATGCAGCCGGTCGGCTGAATAAGGATCGAGGCTCGCCAGATCGAACCCCGATAGGATGTTCAGCATAATCAAAGCCGTCAGGCCCTGATTGTTCGGCGGCATCTGATAGATATCGACGCCGCGATAGTTCGTCTTGATCGGCGTGACATATTCACCGGCCGCCGCTGCGAAGTCTTCCTTGGTATGCAAGCCACCGAGATCGCGCAGCGTCTTTACGATGTCTTCCGCGATTTCGCCCTCATAGAAAGCAACACGGCCTTGCGCCGCGATGGCGCGCAAAGTCGCGGCCAGAGCCGGTTGACGATGCACTTCGCCTGCCTGCAAGGCGCGGCCCTGGGGCAGAAAGATCTCCTTAGCAACTTCATTGCTCTCGAGATTCTCGACACTGTCGGCCCAATCGAAAGCCACCCGGTCATGCACGACGTAGCCTTCCTCGGCATACCGGATGGCCGCTGCCAGTGCTGCCGCAATACCCTTCCTGCCGTGATCCTGTAGCAAGCGGCACCAGGCATCGATGGCACCGGGAACCGTCACCGCATGCGGGCCATAGGTCGGAATTTTGGTCATGCCCTTCGACAGATACCAATCACTGGTCGCCGCCATCGGCGCTCGGCCTGAGCCGTTGAAAGCCAGAACCTCGCCATTGCCCTTGGGGCTGTAGAGGACGAAGCAATCGCCGCCGATACCGGTCGATTGCGGCTCGACCACCGCCTGGACCGCGGCGGCGGCAACGGCCGCATCCATCGCATTGCCGCCATCACGCAGCATTTCAATGGCCGCGAGGGTGGAGAGCGGGTGCGACGTCGCTGCCATGCCACCCAGGGCACGGATCGGAGAGCGACCTGGGAAATGGAGGTCTCGGGAGAATTTGCTCATGTTGAACTTTCCGGCAAAATGAAGGAGCAGAGTGGAGGTTCGGTTAATTCTCGCGTTTCGTACCCAATATCTGCGCGATCGAGAGCATGAGGACCGACAAGATGATCAAGCAGGTAGAGATGGCGGCGATGGTCGGGTCGATTTCGTCCCGCAACGCGTTGAACATGCGTCGGGTCAGCGTCGTCGTTTCGCCGCCCGAAATGAAGAGCGAGACGACGACTTCATCGAAGGAGGTGGTGAAGGCGAACAAGGCGCCCGAGATGATCGAGAACCGGATCTGCGGTGCGGTCACCTGCCAGAAGGCCGACAGGCGCCCCGCACCGAGGCTGCGCGCCACGCGCTCCTGGTTCATGTCATAGCTCCGGAAGCCGGAGAGCACCGTCAGCACGACCAGCGGAATGGCGAGGACGGTATGAGCGAGAACCAGGCCGGTCAACGTATTGTTGATACCGATCCGGGCATAGAGGAAAAAGGCGCCGATCGCGATCAGGATCACCGGGATGATCAGCGGTGCCGTCAGGATCATGTTGATGATGCCAGTGAAGCGCAACACACTGGCATTCAGGGCATAGGCCGCAGCGACACCTATCGGGGTGGCCAGGATCGTCGTCATGACAGCAACTTTGATCGAGACCATCGTGGCATCGCGCCATTCGATCGAACCGAAATACTCGTTATACCAGCGCAGCGACCAGGTCGGCGGGGGGAATTGCAGCAGCGTACTGTCTGAGAACGACATCGGCACGATGATCAGGCACGGCGCGATGAGGAAGAACAGCACAAAGCCGCCGACCGCATAGAGCCACAGCCGTTGCCAATGTGTAATGGGAAGACCAGTCTGATCGCTCATTTCCCACCCCATGCAGCCTTGATTTGGCCGCGCAGCAACCAGTTGAAGAAGCCGAGAAGACCGAAGGTCACGATCAGCAATAAGACGCCAAGCGCACTGCCGGCGCCCCAATTGGCATAAAGGCTGGTCGTCTGCTGCATGCGCATCGCCCACATGATGACCCGGCCGCCACCCATCAAAGCCGGCGTGACGAAGAAACCGAGACAAAGCACAAAGGTAATGACGACACCGGCAGCTAGACCCGGCAGGGATAGCGGAAAGAAGATCTGCCAGAAAGTAGCAACCGGCCCGGCCCCGAGATTCATCCCGGCCCGTTGATAATCGGCGCTGATCGATTTCATCGAAGCGTAAAGCGGCAAAACCAGGAAAGGCAGCAGGACATGAGTCATGCCAATCAGGACGCCAGTAAAATTGTTCACCAGGGCCAGCGGCTGGTCGATGACGCCAAGATCGATCAGCAAGTTATTGATCAGGCCTTTGCGTTGCAGGATCACCAGCCAGGCATAGGTGCGCACCAAGACCGAGGTCCAAAACGGCAGGATGACCAAGATCATGCAGATGGAAGCGGCGCGCCGCGGTATCTGCGATAGCATATAAGCGAGCGGATAGCCAAGCAGGACACAGGCGCCGGTAACAGCGAAGGAAACCTTGAAGGTCGTCAGGAAGGTCTTGATATAGGAGCTCTGCTCGACGAAACGTTCGTAATTGACGAAGCTGAGCATGCCGTTTTCATCATAGAGCGACAGCCAGAACAGCCAGCCGACCGGCAGGATGATGATGACGCCGACCAGGAAGAGGCTCGGCGAGCAGAGACCGAGCAGGCCCCAAATTTCGTTGCGGGCGTTACGCTTGAGCTCGGCGACATTCAGCTCGCCAGATCCGACGTCGACGTCCTTGCCCGGATCGGTCACGAGGGCCGTCATGATTCGGCCTGTACGATCGCCGCATCCTCCGCATCGATCCGCAGATGGATCGGTTCGCCAGCGGCCGGCAGACGGGAGAGGACATCGCTGCGGCAATAATCCCGAAGCGCCATGACCTGGCCATCCTGCAAGGTCGCATAGCAAATGAAGCTGTCGCCCTGATAGACGACTTCACGCACCGAGGCGGCGAAGAAATTGCCCTGATCGCCGTTCGTGGTGCTATCTGCCAAGCGAACCTTTTCAGGGCGCGTCACCAACCAATGCTGGCCGGAACCGGGCACCTGCGAGTGTGTTTTGATCTGCCTGCCTTCGTACCAGGCAACGCCGTCGCGGCATTCAACCGGCATGAAATTCGACTCGCCGATGAAGCCGGCGACGAATTGCGTCTTCGGCCTGGTATAGAGTTCTTCCGGCTTGTCCAATTGCTCGATCCGGCCATTATTCATGACGGCGATGCGATCCGACATGGTGATTGCCTCGCGTTGATCATGAGTGACATAAACCGTGGTCATGCCAAGCCGGCGATGCAGGCTGCGCAGCTCTATCTGCATATGCTCGCGCAGCGACTTGTCCAAAGCCGAAAGCGGTTCATCCATCAGCACAATGCGCGGCTCGAAGACGATCGCGCGCGCCAAGGCGACACGCTGGCGCTGACCGCCGGAAAGCTGGTCTACGCGGCGGTCGGCATAACCGTCGAGCTTGACTTGGTGCAGCGCTTGCTCGACCTGGCGCGTGATCGTCGCCTTGTCGGCACGGCGCTGCTTCAGCGGAAAGGCGATATTGTTGAAAACGTTCATATGCGGAAAGAGCGCATAATTCTGAAACACCATGCCGATATTGCGCTTATGCGGCGGCATGGTGATGACTTCATCGGGCCCGATCTTGATGCTGCCGGAATTGGCGCGGACGAAGCCCGCGAGGATCATCAGCAGCGTGGTCTTGCCCGAACCCGATGGCCCCAGCAAGGTGAGGAACTCGCCGGGTGCAACTTCGAGATCCAGATCTTTCAAAACGTCCTGAGACCCGAAACGCTTGACGATCTTGCGTATGCTGATTGGCGGAGCAGATAGCGCGAGAGACAAATGGCACTCCCTTTGCGATCACTTGATAAAAGACATCGACCTGCCGGGACGCCCCGCACGCGACGTGTCCCGGCAGATCTCTTATTCGGCTATTCTGATCCCGTTACTGCTGGATGAGATTGTCGAACTGCTCTTGCGCTTCGACCTGATGCTCACCCCAGAAGACCGGGTCCAGCAGAATCTGGTGCTTCATGTTTTCCGGCGAGGAGTTGATGCTGGGCATCTTTTCCGCCGGAATCTTGCCTGTATCGAAAGCCTTCTGATTGACCGGGCCGTTGGCAACGAGCAGCGGCAAATTGGCTTGAAGGTCCGGGCTCACGAAACGAGCCAGAGCCTTCATCGCCAGATCCTTGTTCTTCGATCCCTTCGGAATGATCATGCAATCGGCGGTGAAGACGCCGTTATCGTAGCTGAAAGCAACCGGAGCGCCGCCGGTCTTCAGCGTGGTCGCCCGGCCGTTCCAGATGCTGGCCATATCGACTTCGCCGTCCTTGAGAAGCTGCAGCGCCTGCGCGCCCGAAGACCACCAAACGTCGATATTCGGCTTGATCTTTTCCAGCGACTTGACCGCGCGCTCGATATCCAGCGGATAGAACTTGTCCATCGGCACGCCATCGGCCAACGCCGCAACCATCAGGCTTTCCGTTGGAAAGGCGCCGAGCGCACGGCGGCCCGGAAACTTCTTCACATCCCAGAAATCGGCCCAAGTCTTCGGACCATTGCCGTCCTTGAAGACGTCGGTGCGATAGATCAGGACGACCGAGGTATAGCTGATGCCGACCCAGTCGTCGTGGACCAGGCGCGGATCGATGCCGTCGGATTTGATGACATTGTAGTCGAGCTTTTCGAACAGGCCTTCCTTGGTGCCGCGGGCGCATTCATCGGCGCCCATTTCAGCGATGTCCCACTTCACGGCATTGCCGGTTACCTGCAGCCGAACGTCGTCCAAGCCACTGGTCGTGTCCTGCTTAATTGTAATGCCGAGTTCCTTCGCCACCGGATCGAAGAAAGCCTTGGTCTGCGCTTCCTGGTAGGTGCCGCCGAAGGACGCGACCGTGATCGTCCCTTCCGCATGAGCCGCGCTTGCCATGGCCAGCGTCGCGCCGGCCAGGGCAAAAATTCCTGCAAGTTTCACTTTTCCCATTTGTCCCTCCCGGAGATGTAATTCGTATTCTCATTGAGTACGATATTGTATACAATAACAAATGTAGAGACAGACTCACGGGATTGTCAACCGCAGCTATTGCTCAAGGACCGTGCGTCTGGCGGCTGTGCCGTTTCCTCAGCGACACGACCTGACTTCTTTCGTTGCGAGCTAGGCCAAGCGGCCTTTTGGAGTCGACTATTTATGCGAGCACCACGCAAGACCCTGCGTGCTTCGGTCTATGAATCGCTGAAGGGTATGATCGTCACCGGAGATTTGCAGCCGGGTACCCGCGTCACCGAGAGCGAACTGGCCGAACGTCTTAATGTCAGCCGCACGCCTGTGCGCGAGGCGCTGAACCGGCTGGAGCAGGATGGCCTCGTCGTCGGCCGGCCGCGGCAGGGCTATACCGTCAAGGACTTCGACCTGCATACCTTCCGCGAAGCCTTCGAAATCCGGGAATTGCTGGATGGCTATGCGGCGGAATTGGCGACGGCCAATATTGACGCCGCCGGGAAGGAGCGTCTGCGCGGCATGGTGCAGGAATGCGAGCGGCTCGCCGCTTTGTCCGATCATTCGACCGAAGCGATGTTCGCGGAACTGCAGCTCGGCATCGATATCCACCGGGTCATCGCCGAAATTGGTGGCAACGAGACCTTGTGTCAGGTGCTTTCCGGCCTGTTCGACAAATGCCAGCATTATGTCTGGATGGAATTGCTGTGGCTCGACGAATGGAAGGCCGCACGCGACGAGCATATGGAAATCGTCGAAGCCATCTGCAACGGCAAGGCCAGTCTCGCAGGCGAGCTTGCCCGCAAGCATGTGCAAGGATCGCGCAACAACATC
This sequence comes from Dongia soli, assembly GCF_034044715.1. Classification (NCBI taxonomy): domain Bacteria; kingdom Pseudomonadati; phylum Pseudomonadota; class Alphaproteobacteria; order Rhodospirillales; family Dongiaceae; genus Dongia; species Dongia soli. Next base: position 363,398 of record NZ_JAXCLW010000004.1, read on the forward strand.
CTGCGGTTGCTGCAGACGAAGACGGCCTATCGCACCTTCCTCGCGCGCGCTTCCTGATTCGGCTTTTGCTACATCAACGTATCGGCCGCGATGCCCCAAAGCCGGATCGGCTTGCGCCTGCCGCGAATGGAATGCTCGCCGAGATCGGTAAAGCCCACCAGAATCATCGCGCCGCTTTCCTGCATGGCGCGCCGGATTAAATCGTCGCTGGCGACGATGGCGTGCTGTACGACGCGGCTGATATTTTCAATGCGGCTCGCCATATTGACCGTATCGCCAACAACAGCGAATTCCAGCCGTTGCTCGGTGCCGATATTGCCCAAGGTCGCCGGCCCGTAATTGAGACCGATGCCGATCTGAATGCACGGCTCGCCGGCCACGGCGCGGCGGCCGTTCCACTCTTTCAAAGCCCGCGCCATATGCTGTGCCGCGATGATGGCATTGGTAGCATCCGTCTTGCCCACATAGGGCGTTCCGAAAGTCGCCATCAGCCCGTCGCCGATATATTTGTCGATGGTGCCGTTTTGCGCGAAAACCGCCGTTTCGACCAATTTGCGGAAATCGCGCAGCAAATCGATTATTTTCTCGCCGGGCATCGCGGCGACCAGTTCGGTGTAGCCGTAGATATCGGCGAAGAGAACCGCGATCGGCTGTTCGCGGGCTAGACCGGTCGCGTCGCCTGCAAGGATCAGCTCCTCCACCATATTCGGCGAAAAATGACGCGCGAGCTGTGCTCGCTGCAACTGCACGGCGGCGAGTTGCGCTTCCAATCGCTTGCGATGGGAAATATCCCGAATCACGAAGGTGAACAGGCGTTCCTCCGGCAAGGCCACCTCGGTGACCGAAAGCTCGACCGGTACCCGGCTGCTATCCGCCCGGCACCCCTCGGCCTCGATCAAACGGTCTACCGTCGTCGCCAAATCGGCATAAAGCCTGGCCGGCATCGCCGGATCGCTACAGAGGGGGGATGAAATCAGCGCGCCGATCGAGCGGCCGAGAACTTCTTCACGGCCATAGCCAAAGATCTTCGAGGCGGCCAGATTGTATTCGACGATGCAGCCATCCGCTTCGGTGGTGATGATGGCATCGAAAGCGGTATCAAGGATGGCTCGCACACGCGCTTCACCGATCTGCAGACTGAGTTCGGCCGCCTTGAAATCAGTGATGTCGCGCATCGATCCCACGATGCGCGTGGCCTTTCCGTGATCATAGATGATGAGACCGCGCGCAACGATCCAGTGCACCTTAGCCATGGCATCTTTGACCCTGGCTTCGAAGCGGAACTGCTGCTCGCCGGTGGCGATGCAATGATCGAGATTGGCGATGACAGCATGCCAGTCCTCTTTCAGGAAACAGCTGAACAGCATGTCCGGCGCGTGTTCGGGGATCAGGATTGACAGATGCAGGATCTCGTGCAGCCGCGGCGCGCAATAGATTGTGCTTTCTTTCAGGTTCCAATCCCACAGCCCGTCATTTGCGCCGCGCGCCGCCAGGGCATAGCGTTCCCGGCTGAGGCGCAGCGCCTCATTGACCTGCGACCGATCGATCGCCCCCGCAATCAAGGCGGCGGCTGTCTTCAGAACATCGATATGCAGCGCACTCCACTGGCGTTCCCAGCGGCAATCATCCAGTCCCAGGAAACCCCAAACTCCGGATTGCAGCATGATCGGTACGGAGATGAAGGCCTGGGTGCCATGCTCGATGAAGGTCTGCCTTGTCTCGCCGGTTACGCTAGAAAGCGTCGCCTGGACGATCTCGCCGCGCATGCGCGCCTCGGCCCATGCGCTCAACTGACCTTCGGCTTCCGTCAGAAGAATATTGTGATAGCGGGGATCGTCGCTCAGCCGCGCCAAGCCGGGGCTGGCCCAGTCATAGCGGCAGCTCTCCGCTGGCCGACCATCGGGGGACGGGTGAATCTCGAACAAGGTTACCCGGTTCACATCGGTGGCGTGGCCTAGCCGGTTGAGTAGTTCTTGGATGCCGGCTGACCAGTTTTCATTGCCGATGATCTTGGTTGCAGCATAGCCGACCGCATCGAGCATCGCAGTTCGGCGCGCCAGCTCATCGAGGGGCGTTTCGTGATTAATCGCGTGCGTTGCCAAAACCACGGTCATGTTTTTGCCTGAACCGGTTGGACAGCGATAATCTTTGGGGAATGGCGCTTCTCGCGCCAGGAGAGGATCATCTCACATAACAACAAAAAAGTCGCGTCTATTTTGTATCTTTTCCCGCAAGAATGTTGGAATTCTTGTGAGTATCCCTCCTGGCAACAAAGTCCGCGACCTTTGGATCGATGCCCCGAAATGAAGATTAGAGACCTATAACGAAGCAGGGCTTGGGTGCAGATACCTTTCGCGCGCATGTTTTCACTATTGAAAGCGCAAATTTAGCCCTGTTCCGTCATACTGGTGGCGGATCCGTTCATCACGTCAGGCGTGAGGTATGGCGATGCAGAAAGACCCGAACCTGGCAGCTGCCCGCATCCTGAGTCCGCTGCGCAATACGACAAAAGCGGCTTCGGTCGATGCCTTGATCGAGGAACAGCTCCGGCATTTCTCGATCGATCCGGCATCGGCTTACGGTCAGGCGCTCGCGCGTCTGACCGCCAGCCTATATGCCGCCAATATGGCGACACATGATCTCTGGGCAGCGACGACCCAGGCCCTTGCCGATCTCGATCGCAAGGATCGTATCGCCTGGTTCAATGCCAAGCGTTTCGCGTGCTTCCAGCTCGCCAAGGTGCTCGACACCTTGCAGAACCCGATGCGCCGCACCTATCAGTCGCTGGCCAATGACGGCGGTCCGGTTGCCGGACGCGGCCCCTATCCGATCTTTGATAATGTGACGGCGATCTTCAGCGCGACACCCGTCATCACGCGTACCGCAACCTATCTCTACGCCTGCGTCGAATGGGTGGAAGATGCCTTCAAGGGCAAAGAACTGCTGCACGAAATTTATTCGCGCCTGCTTAACCCGACATCCATTAGCCTAGCCAATCATATCGTTGATGTCGAAGCGGGGCCGCGCGCCAGCGAGTATTTCGCCTGGAACTTCAATTCGGGCATGGCGGCGGTCGATGCGACCTTGGCACATCTAGTGGGATATCAGGACATCGTCTTGTCGAGCCGCAACGTCTATGGCGGTGTCTATCAATTGCTGCATGACTGGTACGGCAAGCGTAGCAACCTCGATGTTGCCCTCGAGTGGTTCGACGGCTTCACGGCGGAGGATTTCGCTGTGGCCTTGTCGGAAGTCGAACAATCATATGCCGACCGCCTCGCCGCGGGGCGGCATATCTATGTCTATCTTGAAAGTCCCTGCAATCCGCACGGCTACGTGCTCAATGTCGCTAGCATCTGCCGCCGGGCTCACGAAAAAGGCCTGACTGTCATTTGCGATGCCACGGTCGGCACGCCCTTTCTCCAGAAGACCTTGCGGCGCGAAGACCGGATAGAGCGGCCGGATTTCGTCATCCACTCTTATACCAAGGACCTTGCCGGCTACGGCACAACGACCGCCGGCGTGGTCATTGCCCGCAATGAAGACATGTTCCTACCCAAGGGGGAGAGCGTGACGGTGACGGCGGTGGACGGCAGGCCTCGCCGGATCAGTTGGGATGAAACCCTGTTCTGGAACGTCTACTATATCAAAGGTGCATTCCTAGACGCCGATAAAGCCTATGAAGTCATCAACGGCATTCGGACACTGGAACTCCGCATGCTCTCGAAATGCATCACCACCACCGTCCTGGCGCGGGCTCTTGCAGCGCATCCCGGCATTAATGTGCATTGTCCTGCGGTGCCCGGCCATCCCAATGCGGATCTCTGTCGAGCCAATATGTTTCTGGGATTGCCGGCGCCGTTATTCACGATCGACTTCGAACCGTCGGGCGGCCGGCAGGCCCTGTCTCGCGACGCCTTCAAGACTTTTTTCGATTCCCTCGAGCCGGTTTTCGGGCTTCAGGTCAGTCTCGGTCAGACGAATACGGTGGTGCTCTGCCCCGCTCTCACCAGCCACTCGGAAATGTCCGATGAGGCTCTAAAGGATGCCGGCATCTCGCGCACGACGATTCGCCTGGCAATCGGCTGCGAGGATCCCCGCACCCTGCTTGCCCATATCATCCGTGCGGCCGAACTCGCCTTTGACCCGGTATCGCCCGGCTTCTCGACGCAATTCATGGCAGCGGATGCGGTCGATAACCTCTATGAGGCGGTCTATCTCGACATTCATCGCCGCTTTATCGCCAGCCGCCCGACCATGGGCGAGCTATTGCAATAAGTGAGCCCGTCAGCCGCAAGAAATTTCGGTGATTACGTCTTGCTTGTCGAGCTTCACATTGGTGCGATCCGGCACATAATCCATCGTCACTGGCGTGTCCGGCTTGATCACCCGCACATGATGGTGCGGCACCGCCATCTCGATTTCGCGAAACAAGTCGACATCCAATTTCTCACCGATACGGTCCATTACCTTGTTCGCACCGCAAGTATCCTCCGCCGCCGAGATGGACTTTTGTTCAGCCGTACTCGAACAACCGGCCATGGCGAATGCGACACAGATAAAAGCTGACGAAACCCAAAATCGCATCGGTGCCTCTCCCAGAATCGAAAATGAATCCCCCAACATATATATTGGGACACGGCTGTCACCTACATGACACGTATGCTCAATATCAAGACTCATATTAGCACACTTACACCACAGATTGCGGTGATACCCGCACCGTTACGCTGAAAGATGAAGGCCACCAGCATCACGGCTGGTGGCCTACACACGTGATGGATACTGTTAAGAGAAGTCTATCTCCGCAAGCCTTTGCCCGGTTCGAGATTGGGCAGGAAGACAGTTAGCAGGCCGATGAGCGGCAGGAAGCCGCAAATCTCATAGACCGTGGTGATGTCGGTTATATCGGCGAGTTCGCCCAGCACCGCCGCACCGACACCGCCGATACCGAAAGCCAGCCCAAAGAAGAGGCCCGCCACCGTTCCAACTTTGCCGGGCATCAGTTCCTGGGCATAGACGACGATTGCACAAAAGGCCGAGGAGAGGATGAGGCCGACTGGAATGGTGAGTGCCACCGTCCAGAACAGGTTGACATGCGGCAGGATCAGGGTGAAAGGCAGCACACCCAGGATCGAAACCCAGATCACCAGCTTGCGGCCAAGCCGATCGCCGATCGGACCGCCGGCCAGCGTACCAATCGCCGCGGATCCCAGAAAGACGAACAAAAAGATCTGCGCCGATTGCACCGATACCTGGAAGCGGTCGATCAGATAAAAGGTGTAATAGCTGGTGATGCTGGCCATATAGAAGAACTTCGAAAAGATCAGAGCCAGCAACACAGCGAGCGCCATGCCGATCTGCCGACGTGACAAAGCAGGGCGTTCAATTGCCTCGCGCTTCCGGCCGGCGCGCGTTTTGCAATGGGCCTTGTACCAGTTGCCGATGCCGCCCAGCACGATCATGGCGAGCAAAGCTGCCAGCGAGAACCAGGCAACGCTGCCTTGGCCGCGCGGCAGGATGATGAAAGCCGCCGCCAGAGGACCGATTGCCGAGCCGAGATTGCCGCCCACCTGGAACAGCGACTGAGCCAGGCCATGCCGCCCGCCGGAAGCCAGCCGCGCCACCCGCGATGATTCCGGATGGAAGACGGAAGACCCCATGCCGACCAGCGAGGCCGCCAACAGCAGGACCGGGAAGCTGCTTGCTCGGGACAGCAGCAACAGCCCGACCAAGGTGAAGCCCATGCCGATCGACAGCGAATAATGCTTCGGTCGATGGTCGGTATAGAGCCCCACCACGGGCTGCAGCAGCGAGGCGGTAATTTGATAGGTCAGCGTAATAAGCCCAACCTGACCGAAATCGAGGTGATAGCCATCCTTAAGCATCGGATAGATCGCCGGAAGGAGCGATTGCAGCATGTCGTTCATCATGTGACAGAAACTGATGCTCACCAGGACGGCCATGGCCGTCCTATCCGCCGTATTGCGATCGGCTGTCGCCGCGATGGTCACGGAACTACTCCTTTTGAAAAATGACTTGCAACACCAGTGACGGTTGCTTCACCACTGGATTAACGCAGAATACACGATAGAATAAGGCCTGCTTGCGGAAGTGGGCCAGCTTCTTTCGAGATTAGGCCATGGTTAAAAACGCGCCAAGTGAATCTCTGGAAGCGATACCGAGGCCCATGGTGGCGCTCGGTAACGATTATCCAGCGAATTATGAGATCGCCCCGCACCGCCATGGCCGGGCGCAGCTCCTCTATAGCGGCACCGGGACAATGACCGTGCGGACCGAGCACGGCGCCTGGGTCGTACCGCCGGAGGAGGGGGTCTGGATCCCGGCCGGCATCCAGCATAGTGTCGGCATGATAGGGCAGCTCACAACCAGCAGCATTTATATCGACATGGCGGCGGTCCCCGACATGCCGGCGACATGCCAGGTGCTGTCGATCTCGCCCTTGATGCGCTCACTGCTGCAGGCGGCCGTCAATACCTCGCCGGAATATGAACCGCAAAGCCGCGATGGCCTGATCATGGCGCTGATGTTAGCGGAGCTGCGATTATTGCCGGTGCTGCCTTTGTCGCTGCCTTTTCCCCACCATCATAAACTGGCCCGTCGCTGCCGAGACTTTCTGGAAAGCCCGCATCTGCATCAATCGATCGATGATTGGGCCGATACCATGGCCATGAGCCGCCGCACCTTCACCCGTCTGTTCAAGCGCGAGACGGGCATGAGCTTCGCCGTCTGGATGCGTCAGGCCTGCCTGTTCTCTGCCTTGCGTCGTCTTGCTCAAGGTGAGTCCGTCACGACAATCGCCTTGGATCTGGGCTATGACAGCCCGTCAGCTTTCACCACTATGTTCAAGCGAGTACTGGGCGTCCCGCCCAGCCGTTATCTGGCCCAGCCCGCGACAAAGTCTTGATGCAATACTGAAAAAAATGACGCTGAAAACCGTTTCGACCGAGCCACGACACCACCGCCTTCTTGCACGATTTCTTCTACCGATCCTGCTCGCTGCCGGAATGCCCTTGCTTGCATCCTGCGCACCCAGGTTGCAAGCCATCGGGCCGGATATCCAGGCGCCCTTCCTGACACCGGAATCGATCATTACGGCCGATGGGGCTGCTTTACCAATGCGAGAATGGCTGCCCCGCGATGATCGTCTGCAGGTGAAACCGATCAAGGCCGTTGTTCTTGCGCTACATGGGTTCAACGACTATTCGCGTGGGATGACCATCCCCGGCGCGGGCCTCGCGCGGCGCGGGATCGCGGTCTATGCCTATGACCAGCGCGGCTTCGGCGATACCGCCGAGCGCGGCATCTGGCCTGGCGACAATCGGCTCATCGCAGATCTGCGCGTTGCCATCGATCTGCTGCGGAAGAAATATCCCGATAAGCCGCTTTTTCTGCTGGGTGAGAGCATGGGTGGTTCGGTGATAATGGCCGGCGCTGTTGAAAACCCCACCTTGCCGGTCGACGGGATCATTCTCGCATCCCCAGCGGTCTGGGGCTGGGAGACACAGAGCAGCTTCAATCGCGATGTGCTGCGTCTTGCCATTCGCACCATTCCCTGGATGCCGGTCTATGCCAGCGGAATTCGCGTCCAGCCGTCCGACAATACCACGGCGCTACGTGCCCTCTCCTATGATCCCTTCGTCATCAAGGACACGCGTATCGATGCGATTTATGGCCTCGTCAACCTCATGAGCCGCGCCTATCGTGCTCTGCCCTCTCTCTGCCGCGCCGATCTTGGCGAACCGCGTTGTCTGATCCTTTATGGCGGCCGTGAGGACATCCAGGCCGACAATGCGGTGCGGCAGATGCTGGCCCGCCTGCCCGATCTACCATCGGATCAGTTGCGCCTGGCACTTTATCGCGACGGCCACCATCTGCTGCTGCGCGACCTCGACGCTCAGACTGTGTTCACTGATATCGCTACCTGGATCGACAATCCCGCGCAGCCGCTGCCCAGTGGCGCCGACAAGGTCTCGCCCGCGGACTTCAAGCGACTTGGGCGTTGACCGTCGTCAGGCCGCCACAGTTATCTGGCGCTGCTCGCCAAGCCCGGCAATCCAAGCCGCATTTCCTGGCCGGCCGCAGATAGACAGGTTCCGGTTTCTCGCCCCATGCCAACGCCCGGCGGGGCGCCGGTGGAGATGATGTCGCCGGGCTGGAGAGTCTTGAAGCGGCTGAGATAGGTAATCAGGAACGGCACCTGATAGACCATGGTCCAGCTATTGCCATTCCGGAACATCGTGCGGTCAAGCGATAGCCAGAGATCCAGATTGTTCGGATCAGCGATCTCGTCACAGGTCACCTGCCAGGCTCCGATCGGCCCGAATGTATCGCAGCCTTTGCCGTTGTCCAGGTGCCGGCACGCTCGATCTGGAACTCGCGCTCGGAGACATCATTCGCCACGCAATAGCCCGCGACGTAATCAAGCGCATCAGCTTCCGCAATATATTTGCCGGTCTTGGCGGCCCCGACCGGACCGTAACGCAACAACTTCGTCTGCTGTGGCTACGACGCGCGTGAAATTTGCGTGCATCATGCGATACTCCCCTGACGGCTTCAATCCTGCGAGACTCTTCTGAAGGCTCCCCTAACCGCGCTGATTTCCCTATCAGCCCAGCAGCTTGCCAGGATTCATGATGCCGTCGGGGTCGAGGGCCGCTTTCACGCGTTGCATCAATTCCAGTTCCAGCGGATCCGCGGTGCGTTCGAGTTCGGCGCGCCGCACGGCACCGATTCCGTGTTCCGCACTGATCGATCCGCCCATCGCAAGCAAAATATCATGGACGATGGTGTTGATCTCAGTTGTGCGCGCTTGGAAACTCTTCGGCTCCATGCCGATGGGTTTGAGAATATTGAAATGGATATTGCCGTCACCGACATGGCCAAAAGGAAATGGCCGCGCATCCGGTATCGCTTTCAGGACGGCCGCGGTCGCCTCCTCAAGGAACTGCGGCACGCGGGAAACCGGCACGGAGATATCGTGACGGATCGATCCGCCCGCTTCCTTCTGCACCTCAGCGAGTGATTCCCGCATGCGCCAGAATTTCTGGCCCTGCGCTACGTTCTGCGCGACCACCGCGTCCAACACGAAGCCCTTTTCGATCGCCGCTGCCAAAGCCTCCTCGGTCATCTGGCGGATATCGCCCCGCTCCCCACCGGCGTCGATCTCGATCAGCACATACCAGGGATGCGGCTTGTCGAAAGGATCGGTAACGTCCGGCACATATCGGCCGGCCAAGTCCAGGGCCAAACGCGGCACCAGTTCGAACGCCGTGATGGCATCGCCGGTGCGCGGTCGCAAGGCTGCCAGCAAGGCGACACTGGCCTGGGGCGATGGCACGGCCATCAGAGCGATGGCCGTCTGTTGCGGCAAGGGAAACAGCTTCAAGACCGCGGCCGTAATGATGCCGAGCGTGCCTTCGGCAGCGATGAAGAGATGCTTGAGATCGTAGCCTGTATTGTTCTTACGCAGGCGACGCAACCCGTTCCAGATCCGCCCGTCCGGCAGGACGACTTCCAGGCCCAGTACCAAGTCGCGCATATTGCCATAGCGCAATGTCATGACGCCGCCGGCATTGGTGGCCAAATTGCCGCCGATCTGACAACTTCCCTCGGCACCCAGCGATAGTGGAAAAACGCGATCGGCCGCTTTGGCCGCAGTTTGCAGATCGGCGAGGATACATCCGGCCTCGACGACAACCGTATAATCCAACGGATCGATCTCGCGGATGCGATTCATGCGGCCAAGATTGATCACGACCTGGTCGCCGGCCGGCGACGGCACGGCCCCTGCAACCAGTCCCGTATTGCCGCCTTGCGGAACGATCCCGATACCGTTTCTCGAGCATAGAGCGACAACCTCACCGACCTGCGCGGTCGTCTCTGGCCGCAGCACAACAGCTGCGCGTCCGGTCGCCAACCCCCGCCAGTCGGTCAGATAGGGCGCCATATCCGCGGCCTTGTCGATCCATCCCTTCTCGCCGACGAGGTCTCGCAAGCGATCCCGGATCTCTGCAGTCAATATTGTCATTCGTGCACCAATGGCCGTTAGCGGCGTCCACCGATTTCATCGAGATGGCTGAGCATGTCGGCCGGATCCTCGAAGACACGGTAGGCGCCGCTGCGCTCCAGCTCTCCCTCTCCATATCCGCCAGATAGCAAACCGATGCCGAGCGCATGTGCTCGCCGCGCCGCAAGCATGTCCCAGATGCTGTCACCGACGACGCAAGAGGTCTCGATGGGCACATTCAGGCGGGCCGCGGCCTCCAGAAACAGGTCCGGATCGGGCTTGGCATATTTCACCTGGTCGCGCGTCACGACTGGCACGCGGTCGAAGTCAACACCTAGATTTTCGATAGTGACGCGCGCTGTCTCCATCCGCCCGCTCGTCGCGATCGCCCAGGGAATCCCCGCCTCGCTTAAGGCTGCCAGCAATTCCCTCGCACCCGGCAGGGGCCGAATGCGCGCCGACCGGCTGTTGAAAGATTCGGCATGCAACCGCCGCAGCCGTTCGACCCGCTCCGGTCCGATATCCAAGCCGGTTTCGCGCAGCAGGATATTCGTGAATAATCCGCCACTCATGCCGATCTTGCGATGAATACGCCAGACCGACAATTCGATTCCCTCCTCTTGCAGCGCATCGTGCCAAGCGAGCACGTGTTCGTACACGCTATCAATCAGCGTGCCGTCGAGATCGAAAAGAAAGGATGTCTGAAGACGGGACATGACCAAGGTCTCCTATCCGCACATCGAACCGGCATTAGCAAGCGATGCCGCGCGAACGCACAGCATGAAGAACACCATAGTACAGAATCACGCCGGGAATAAACCGTTCCTCGTGCTACTTTATTTTGCAGCAGACCATAGCCATGTCGCCAAGAGTAACGGTTCCCGCGGCGCTGCGCTGATCACTTGCCGACGGCGCCAAGCGTAAGGTCCGCACCCAGGCTGTAAATTGCCGGCTCCTGGATCGCCTCGCCATAGGCCTGGGCGAAAGCACGCGGGTTTCGTTCCTTCTGCTGCAGGAAGACTTGCGGGATGGTGTCATAGGTATATCGCGCCACTTCCTGCGACGTCACCACGCCATCCTTCGGGTATTTGTCGGCAGCACCCTGCAATCCTTGCAAAACCACATAGGTGAGAAACCCGTACCCCAATTGCACGCTTTCGGGCGCCATCTGGTCGCGTCGGGTCGCCGTCAGGACCTGTACGCCGGCACTGCGCAAGCCGTTATCCAGGAACCGGGTCTGGAAACTGGTAACCGCATTGAACCTGTCGACCGTACCACCGGAATAGCAGGAATCGACCACGACGAAGACACGCTGCGCACCGGCGGCTTGCAGCGCATTGCGAATTTCCGACGCTTTCAACCAGCTCTTGGGATCGTCGAAGCGCGCATCGCTGGGGATAAAATACCAGTCATCTTCATTGCCGAAGCCATGGCCGGAAAGGAATAACAGGATGGCATCTTCCGGCTTGGTGTTTTTCAACGCACCTAGGGCCTGAAGAATATTTGCCCGTGTCGCCTGCCCGTCCAGTAGTTGCCGGGTCTGCACCGATTTGAAGACCGGCTTTGCCCGACCGCCCACCGTCGATGCAACAGCTTGGGCGTCGCTTGACGCGACGCGCAACTGATCCGTTGGCGCCAGATTGGGATATTTGGAAACCCCGACTGCGATGATATTCAGAATACCGGCGCCGGCCTGCCCGGTGAAGGTTTCGCGAAACTCCGCCTTCTGGCCTTCATTATCGTAAGCGCCCGTCGCCACTGCCTGGAAGACATTGGCGCCCGGCGTCGGCCAGACATTGTAGCCGACGACACGAATATGGCGGCCGTCATTTTCCGCGTCCTTCTGCTCGAGCATGGCGCCGACACTGACGATCTTGCCATTGTGATAGAGGCGCACATCCTTGATGCCACCACCCTGGTCCTCGGCAATGACGATCAGCTGATAGGGCTTGCCCGCGACCTTGTCGTTGGGCACCGGCTCTATCTCGATCTTCGGTGGCAAAGGCAGGCCCTTTTCCATGCTTTGCGGCACAGCGCGCGGTTCGCGCGCCGATTTCTTCAGCGCTGCTGCCAACAGGCCGGGATCGGAGAATGCCTGCTGCAATGTCGTCACCGGGAAATTGAGCTTATTGGCATTCCAGGACACATTTTGCAGGGCATCCGCCGTACCGTCGAACCGCCCCTGACGGTCGACCAGGGCCCAACCGGTCGGGCTGATGAAGATCGACAGCAATTCTTTCTTCGCTGCGAGGTCCCAGACAATAAGCTTGCCGTCGGCAGTTGCCGCGATCAGGCGCTGCGCCTTGTCGTCGATCTGTATCCCGATCACACGGTCGGTTTCGCCCGTCACCTGAGCGATCGATTGGCCGCTCGCCAGATCGACGACGGAGATCGCTTTTCCTTGCGCCACAGCGGCGACGCGTAGCGTATCGGCAACTGCGACAATGCCATCGCCGATCGGCAGCTTGGCGCCTGCAGCAACGGCCTTGCCGCCAAGCGTCAGCAGCGATGCCTGGCCCGAGCAGGAAATCGCGGCGACACGTTTGCCGTCTGCCGAAAACTGCATCGTCTCGACCGCTTGATCTGTCTTGCCAAGCGGCGCGACCTTACCAGTCTTGAGGTCGATGCTGCCGAGGCTGCCATCGGCGAGACCGACAGCGGCTTTGTCGTCACCGGGCGCCATGGCGATCGCCGTCACCGCAGTCTTGCCCGCATGGCCTTGCCAGAGACGGCTACGCTTATTCACGTCCCAATATTCGACCACACCGCTGCCATAGCCGATCAGCACAAATTGCGCGTCATTGCTGGTCATCAATTGTGTGATCTGCCCGCCTTGTCCGGTCAACCCCAGGCCAGGCTTGCCGGTCAGCGCATCACGGATATCGACCTTGCCTGTGGCATCGCCGATCAGCAGCCGGCTGCCATCGGCGCTGGGAACGAAGATCGCATTGGCGGCGGTGCCGGTGATGGCTCTGCCCTGGCTGCCGCGCTGCAGATTCCAAACCCGGATCGACCCGTCTTCCGCGCGAAGGGCCAGATGATTGCCGCCAGTGGCGACAGCGAATTGCTTGAAGCGAAGCAACGGCATCGAGACGCGCAGCTTCGCCTTTGCATAGACGACATTCTCAGTGATGGTGCTGCTGATCGCATCCGAGATGGAGCCCGTGATGCTCTGCGTGATGGTATTATTGATACTACCCGTCACATCCTGGGCAATGGCATGACTCGCCGCCAAGCCGGTTGAGAGTCCGGCCAGCGTCGCCAGGGAGAAAAGCCGGGATCGCCTGATCATGGCAGCTCCACAAGTTATATCGATGTCGTCGTCACTATTGCGGGGCCGCTTCCTGCGGTCACTTTCGGCTCACCCTTTTGGGAGCCTTGATCGACGGACGGATGTGCCGGCTGCCCGGCACACCCGTTGATCGATGATCAGAAGCGCACGCGGAATTCAGCCGCGCCGCCGACCTGATTGGTCTCGTCATTCAGGACTTCGGCCTTCACCGAAGCGCCGGCAGAGATGGTGTCGGTGATGGCAGCGCGCAGGCCGCCCGTCAGGAAGACATAATCGTTATCACCCTGCTTCACGCCGCTGAACTTCTCCGGCCAGACATGTTCATACTGGACCTGGAAATACGGCAAGAAACGATCGAAACGATAACCGACTTCCGCATTCAGGACTGCGGAATTGGCGTGCACATCGTCATCGCCGCCGCCTTCGTTATCCAGCAGCTCAGTATAGTTGAAGCGCCAGGCGGCCTTGCCCGTGAACAACCACTTGTCCCAATCATACACGCCGTTGGCAGCGATTTCGGTGCCAAATGTCTGGGAGTTGTTGCTGGCCGTGTCTTTGATGCCAAGGAACTTTGTCTCGCTCTCGGCATCGGAATAGGTGTAGCTGAACAGGCCGCTCATGAAGAAGTTCGGCGTGATCACGTAGGCCGCATAGGGCGAAATCGTATAGGAATCGTTATCCGCTTCCGACTTGAAATCGCTGAAACCGATCAGATCGGTATCGGTGCTGGCATGGGTATAGGAACCCGACAGGCCAAGGAAGAAGGAGTCACCGAAGCGATGATCGGCGCCGAAGGTGGTGTTGACAACATCGGATTGGAACTTCGCGCCAGCCTCTTCGATCAGGCCGCTATTGTCGCTGGTCAGGCTGGTATAGCTGGCGGTGATCCAGGCGCTGTTTTCCAGCGTATCGGTGCCGCTCGGCGTGCCGGACAAGCGGTCGCTGATGCGGTTCGATACCGCGTCGCTGACCCGGCGACTGACTTCTTCACGGATCTTCTTTTCAACTTCATTATCTGCCCGGGCCGCCGTCGTGGCAAAACCCTGGGCAGCCAAAATCCCCAAAAGCGCCGCGCAGGCAGCTTTTTTCGAATGCGAAAGATACTTACGCATAATCCCCTCGATTTGATTTACCAAAAATCGCCCCGCATTGCGCGTATCCCGCGCAATGCCCGCGCGCAATCTATTGACGGAAGTTCCGGTTGTCCAGCCGCAAACCGGTGAGTTTCATTTGTTCAACGCACCGGAAATCCGCAATTTTTGCCGCTTCGACGGATTTCTATTTACCCGAAAATACGACCATAGACAGTGACTCTGGTCACAAGGTCTCCCATTGCGATAAAGGTATTTCGCGCTAACATTCATCTCATAAGGGATTTTCGTTGCCGAAAGCGCGCTTCGGCGCTTCAGTTGACGCGGCGAAACCTGTTGGGGCACAAGGGACTTCCAGATGCAACGGATCAAGAAGCAGATGCGCTCGTATTCTCCTGAGAAACATCCGGTTTCGGTGATGACCGCAATCGGTCTTTCCGTTCTCCTTGCCGGAATCTCGGCTGCCGCGTTGCCGGCGAGAGCCGAGCAATCGGCCGGCGCACTTGTCGAGGAGATCGAATCGGGGCCTGCCGGTGTCGCTCAGTTCGATAGTCTCCGGGCCGGCCAGACGGTCGATCTGCGGCCGAGCGGGCATGCGATCATCAGTTATCTCGACAATTGCCGCCGGGAAACCATCAGCGGCGGTTTGGTTAAAATCGGTAAAACCGAATCGGTCGTCGAGGGTGGGCAGGTCAGCCGCGAGACGGTGGATTGCGGCACGAAGCAACTGGCCTTGTCGGGCGATTCCCAGGACCAGTCGGCCACCGTCGTGTTCCGTCCGCTGCCGACAGTTCCATCGGTCAGCCCCTTCATCATCGCCGATAGGGCCAGCAAGGTGACGCTGACCCGGACTGACAAAGAGATGGCGCCGGTCGTCGTCGCGTTGAAGAAGGGACGCGCCGACCTGCAGGCGGCCGGCATCAAGTTGCAGCCGGGCGGGGTCTATCAGGTCACGGCCGGAAAGCGGAAGACGACGATCATGATCGATCCCGCCGCGAAGCCCGGCGAGACCCCGCTGCTCCGCCGCCTCGTCAAACTATAGGCGGATAGTTCAGGAGCGGATCGGCAGCTTGCGCGTCCAACCTCTCTTTGCCGTGGTGGCGATCGCCGCCGCGCTCGCCCTGATCGGCAACGACGCCTGGCGCGAGCGCGGCGACGGCCTGTCACTGGATATCCTGCATTGGCTGTCCGGCTTCGTGCCGGCTACCGCGGCACCGGCTAACGATAATCGCACAGTCATCATCGGCATCGATGAGGAAACCTATGCGCGGGACCCCTTTCGCCTGACGCCCCAGGCCATGTGGACGCCGCAGATCGGCGCCGTCCTCGATGCCGTTCTGGATGGCGGTGCCGATGTCGTCGGCATTGATGCCATCTTCAACAAATCCGTCGCCGCAGCGCCCGCTGCGACGCCGGAAGCTGATGCCGTTCTACGCAATTACGATCGCAATTTGCTGCGGGCCCTGAACCGGGGCGGCAAGGAAAAGCGCATCGTCATGAGTTACAACCGGCAAGGCGGGCAGCCGCTCTGGCCCTATCGTTCCCAGGCTCTGGCGGTCGGCGGCAGCGTCAATTTGCGGCCAACCAATATGATCGACGACGATGATGGCGTCATCCGCTCGGCCTTGCTGAAGACCCATGAATGCCCCGGCACGACCGCCTGCATGCCGGAAGAGGAACGCGATATCGCCGGCTTCGCATTGGAAGTCTTTTCCCGCGCGACCCATCAGGACCTCACCTTCGATGCCAGCGGCGCGCCCTTGATCGGCGGCAAGCGGCTGCCGGAGACCGGCAATGATCGTTTTCTCCTGAATTTCAAACCGGTCGCGGCCGATCCGCCGCTCTATTCCTTTGCCGATCTCTATGCCTGCGTCCAGGCCGGGAATGCCGATTTCTTCCGCCAGCACTTTGCCGGCCGTACCGTTATTTTCGGCGCGGTACTGGATACCGAGGATCGGCGCCTCACCGCGAAGCGCTTAGCCACCAATCCCATGGGCCAGAATTATGCGGCGCGCTGCGTCTATAAAGACGTGATTCAAAGCGTGCTCAGTCCCCATGTCAGCAAATTCATCCCCGGCTCCTATATTCTCGCCACCGCTATCGACAATCTGAAACAAGGGAATTGGCTGCGGTCCGCTTCGGAGGGCCTGCGCCTCGCCTGCCTATTCCTGCTGGCCTTCGTCATGGCCGGCCTGGTGACTTATCGACCTTTTCTGCAGGCGACGATTGGCGTCGGCATCATAGGGATCGCCTGGATGGCGACGGCGGCCTTTGTGTTCGCCGGCAATCTCGTCTTGCCGTTGATCGCCGGCATTGGCGTCATGCTGGCGGCCTTGCCGGCAAGCCTCACTTATCGGATCGCTTTGGTCGATCGCCTGCGCCGCCAGTTGCGGCGCTCCTTCGCTCTCTATCTGCCGGAAGCCGAACTGGAGCGGCTGACCGCCGAAGGACAAGCTCCCTCGCTGGGGGGCGAATTGCGCGAGGTCACCATCCTGTTTTCCGACATCGCCGGCTATTCCAAACTGTCGGAAAGCCTTTCTCCCGGCGATCTGGTGCGCGACTTGAATGCGTATTTCGGCCGGATGACGGAGATCGTGCAAAAGCACGGCGGCTTCGTCGACAAATTCATCGGTGACGGCATTCTCGCCGTCTTCGGCGCGCCGGTCCGCAACGGCAATCATGCCCTGGCGGGTACCCAGGCGGCGCTGGATATGGTGGCAGCTTGCGCCGGCGATGCCAACCTGACGCTGAACGGCGAGCGTTTTCATATCCGTGTCGGCCTGCATACTGGTGAGGCGATCGTCGGCAATATCGGCTCGCCCAACCGTTTCAACTACACCGTCGTCGGCGACAGCGTGAATCTCGCCTCAAGACTGGAAGGAGTTGGGAAGCGCTATCACACGTCCATCATCCTCAGCGAACAGACACGCGAATTAGTTGGCGATGCAATCGCTTGCCGGGAGTTGGACCAGGTGCGCGTGGTCGGCCGCGATCAGCCGGTCCGGCTCTTCACCCCGCTCGCCGATTCCGGCGACGGCTGGATGATTGCCCTGTCCCAGTGGCGCACCGGCGATTTCGCTGCGGCAGCCGCAGGCTTCCGGACCCTGGCCGAGGCAGGCGACGAAATCGCCGGCAGCTTCGCCGAACGCGCTGCCGCTTACAGCGTGACACCACCCGCTTCCTGGGACGGCATCGTCAATCTCTCCGAGAAATAAGCCACATCATCGGTTGGCTAGTAGCGGCCCCAGCACATCGGTGACGCCGGTGATCAGGATCTGCACGCCGATGCAGAGCAGCAGGAAGGCCGAGAGGCGCGTCACCACCCGGCTGCCGCCTCGGCCGAGAAACCGGGAGAGTTGGTCAGTGCTGCGATAGGCAATCCAGATGATGAAGGCAAGCACCACCGCCGCCAGGGATACGCCAGCGAAGAAATCCAACCAATTGGTCTGCGAGGCCGGCCGCCCGGAGCTGAGCGCGATTGCGACCGAAATTGTGCCGGGGCCGGTGGTGAAAGGCAGCGTCAGGGGAAAGAAGGCGACATCCTCCGCCTCACCAGCCCGCGCCGCTTCCTTCTCCTTGCGGGCCTCGCGCTGCTCCGGAGCCGACAACAGATTCCAGGCAAAGAGCGAGAGGACCAGTCCACCGGCCAGACGCAAGGCGGCGAGCGAGATGCCAAAGAAGGAGAGGACATAAGAGCCGGTCCACAAGGCGATCAGCAAGACCAGCAGGCTGTAGAACGCCACCCGCCCCGCCAGCCTGATCCGCTCCTCATGCTGACGCTCCGCCGTCGCTTCGCGGAAGATGAACGCGCCGGCGATCGGGTTGACGATCGAAAAGAGGGCGGGAAAGGCGAGCAGGAAGGCGCTGAGCATGGCCAACTGTCGAGGCAGAGCCCCGCCTTGTCAACCACCCGTTTAGCGGCCAGAAAGAATTTCCCTTGAGCCCTTGGCTTAAGCGCGGCGGGAGATCACTCGGAAGAAGGCGATGGTCAGAATCAATACCAGGAAAAGCAATGCGAAGGAGGTCGCCGCACCTTCATTGATGCCGAGCCCGAGAAACGCCTTCTTATAGGCAAAGAAGCTGAGGAGATCAGTGGCAACACCCGGACCACCCTTGGTCAGCACATAGACCAAGTCATAGGTGCGGAATTCATTGATCAATTGGATGATGATCGCGATGGTCGCGACCGGCCGCAGCATTGGCAGGGTCAGATACCAGAATTGCTGGAAGTCGGTAGCACCGTCCACTTCCGCCGCTTCATAAGGATCCTTCGGCAGCGAAGCGAGGCCGGCGGCGAGAATCAGGATCACGAAGGACACCTGCTGCCAGACATCGACGAAGATCACCGTCCAGAAAGCAAGATCGGAGGAGCCCAGCCAATCGACGCCATCGAAGCCGAAGCGCACCAGCAGCTCATTGACGATGCCGAGATTAGGCTGCAGCAGCATATGCCAGATAAGCCCGACACTGACCGGCGACATCGCCATGGGAATGGTCAGGATAGCAAAATAGATCGCTTTGAACTTCACCACGCGATTGAGCATCAGCGCGACGCCGAGGCCCAGCAGGAATTCGCAGATGACCGCGATCGCCGAATATTTGATCGTCAGCCAAAGCGAGTGCCAGAAATACTCATCGTCCATCACGGACAAGAAATTGTCGAACCCGACGAAGGGCAAGACCCGGGGATGGAGCAGCGTAAAGCTGGACATCGCCAGCACCACGGCATAGATCAGCGGAATGCCCATGACGATGGCCAGCACCGTGAGGCCCGGCGTGGCAAATTTCCAACCGGTAAAGGTCCAGCGGTCAATCTGCCGGCTCGTTTCCTCACTTCCATTCATCGTTACTGATGCCATCTTCCGATCCTTGTCCGAAAGCGGGGAGGTGTCCCCTCCCCGCTCCAGCCATTTACTGATTGTGACTAGCTTACTGCCCGGCCTTCTTCAGCAGCTTCTCCAGACCTTCAGACGCCTCCTGCAAAGCATCCGCCGGCTTGGCATCACCCGAAGCAGCCAGGGAAAGCTGGCGGCCCAGAACGTCCTCGTATTGGGCCGAATAGGCAAAGATCGGGAAGGACTTGCCGCTCTTCACCACATCCTGCGCTTCCTTGTAATAAGGATACTTCTTCAGGACATCCGCATTGCTATAGGTGTCGCTGCGGACCGGCGCATGGCCCTGCATGGCGCGGGCAATCGAAGTCTTCTCGCCCTGGACCCAGGAGATGAATTTCCAGGCCGCTTCCTGCATTTCGGGAGACTGGTTCTGCGGAATGCCCCAACCCCAACCGCCGCTTTCCCCGTGACCACCCGGCATGACATTCAGCGCCACCTTGCCGGCACTGTTCGGGCATTTCTCCTTGTTATCGATCTGCGGCAGCATCCACCAATAGGTGACCATGCTGAAGGCCTTGCCGTCGCACATCAGGCGCATCGTATCGTCAAGCGTCGCGGACAGCGCGCCCTGCTGCGCGCCGTGCTGGATATTGTCGACATAAAGGCCGAGTGCCTTCTTGCCGGCATCGCTGTTCAGCACCACCTTGCCGTCCTTGTCGACATATTCACCGCCGGCCGAGAACAAGTAGTTGGAGAATTCCATGCTGTTCGGATCACCGCGCTGGCCCTGCATGGCCGCGCCGGCAACACCGCCATTGGCCTTCATGAACTTGGAGATCTCCACATAGTCTTCCAGCGTGGTCGGCACTGTCAGTTCTTTGCCGGTTTTTTCCTTATAGGCCGCTTTCAACTTGGCATCTTCCAGCAGGTCCTTCCGATAGATCAAGCCCATGGAATAATTGTACATGGGGATCAGATAGAGCTTCTGCTGGTAATAGCCGACAAGATCGAGCATCGCCGGAATGATCGGCTTCAGGTCGAACTTGCTCTTCTCGACGAAGGGCTGCAGATCAGCTAGCCATCCCGCCGCCGGGAACTCGCCGGCCCAGAGAAAGTCGACTTCCATGACATTGTAGAAGCTTTCATTGCTGGTAAGCTGCGTCACCAGCTTGTCATGCATTTCCGAATAGACCAGCTTCTGGAAATCAACCTCGATGCCGGTTTCCTTCTCGAATTCCGGCAGCAGCGATTCGATGATCTGCGTCTCCGGCACGTCTTCCATCAAAGCATGCAGCGTCACCTGCTCCGCCTGCGCCGCCGGTGCAACAGCCGTCAACAGGGCCGCCAGCGACGCACCCCCGAGCAATGCCGGTAGAAAATTGATCCTCATGTTGTCTCCTCCTCCATGAACTGATGATCTACAAACTGTGATCTGTGGACCTGGTGATCTTTTCTATGTCACTTGACCGCGCCGAAGGTCAGGCCGCGGACCAAATAACGTTGAATGAAACGCGAGGCGAGCAGCATGGGCAGGATGCCCATGATGACGCCGGCGGAAATCTCGGCGATTTGCACGCCGTTCGAGGATTGCAAACCAGCCAGGGCAACGGGAATGGTCGCCGTGGTCGGCCCGGTCAAAATCAAGGCGAACAGAAATTCGTTCCAGGCCAGGATGAATCCCAGCACCGCCGCTGCCGCGATGCCGGGCAACGACACTGGCATCACGATCTTCCAGAAAGCTTCCCAGACCGTGGCGCCATCGACCTGGGCCGCCCATTCCAATTCGACCGGCACCCCTTCAAAAAAACCCATCAGGATCCAGGTCAGGAATGGCAGATTGATCGCCGCATAGGCGATCATCAGGCCGGTGACGGAATTGGTCAGCCCGGCCATCCGAAACAAGGCGAAGACCGGCAGGATGATGGCAACCGGCGGCAGCATCTGTGTGGCCAGCACGACGAAACGGCTGATCTGCCCGCCGGTGCGATAGCGGGCGAAGGCATAGCCCGTCATCGCCGCCAGCGGCAGGCCGAGGATGGTCGCGCCTGCCGAGGCGATGAAGCTGTTCAGATAGGCTCGTGCGAAGGTACCTTCGGTGAACAGCTTGACGTAATTCTCCCAGGTGAATTCCGGCATCAGGACCGGCTGATAGGCGACGGAATCCGGCACGAAACTGGTCCGGAGCACCCAAAGCGGCGGCAGGGCGATATAACAGGCGAAGAGCACCAGGATGATATGCGGCACAATGGTTTTCATTCGCATGATCCGGCTCCCTCGCTCTCTATTATTGTCTCTTAGCTGCCGCGTTGCCGATCAATCCATCAACACGCCGCCGCTGGCATTGATCGCCTCGCCGGTCAGGAAGCGGGCGAGATCGCTGGCCAGGAAGACGACGATATCGGCGACATCCTCCGCTTCCTGGATGCGGCCAAGCGGCGTCAACGAAATATATTCCTCGCGCACCGCTGCCGGTGTCATGCCGCGCAATTTGCCTTCCCATTCGATCTCGCGTTCCTGCATGCCGGTACGGACGAAGCCCGGGCAGACGCAATTCACCCGGATACCGTTCTTGCCGACTTCGCGCGCCAGCGCCTGGGTGAAACCGACTACGGCGAATTTGCTGGCAGAATAATGCGCCAGCAGCGGCGCGCCGATCTTGCCGGCCAGCGAAGCCGTGTTGACGATGACGCCCTGGCTGTTGCTGGCGAGCCAGCGACGCACCGCCGCCTGATTGGTCAGGAAGACGCCCTTGGCGTTGATGTTCATGTTGAAGTCCCATTCGGCCTCGGTGAGGTCGATGGTCTTGTTCATGGTGGAAACACCGGCATTGGCGCAGACGATATCCAGCCCGCCGAATTCCTCGATCACCTTGTCGAAGACCTGCGCAGTCGCCGCGGCATCAGTGACGTCAAGCGGCATCGAAATCGCATCCTTGCCGACCTCCTTAGCGACGGCAGCCGCCGCATCGCCATTCTTGTCGGTCACCGCGACCCAGGCACCGGCCGCAGCCAGCGCCTTGACGATGGATTTGCCGATGCCGGAGCCGCCACCGGTAACCAAGGCTCTACGGCCGGCAAGCAAATTGTTCTTTTCCATCATCCTCTCCTAATTCTGACGGTCAATTGCCGGTAGGCAAATTGGGATAGAGGCTTTTCAGCCGTTCATAGATATCCCGGAAATTTTTGTACACATGATCATAGACGGCCACACGTTCGGCCGACGGCTCGAAAATCCGACCGCCGGCGACGTAATCGGCAATGCCGGTCCAATTCTTGATCACACCTGCGCCAAAGCCCGCGACATAGGCCGCACCGAGGCATGAGCCGGGATGATTGGCGATGCGCTGGACCGGACGGTTGATCGCATCGGCGGCGATCTGCAGCCAGAGATCACTTGCCGCACCACCGTCACAGGCAAAGACCCGCTGCACCTTCAGGCCGATTTCCGTGAAGACCTCGACATGATGACGAAAGCCGAAGATGACGCCTTCGAGTGCGGCACGCCAGATATGAGGAAGGCCGTGATGCAGCCCTAAACCGACTACGGTCCCCCGTGCATGTGGATCGTGCAACGGAGTTTTCTCACCGAGAAAATAGGGCAACATCACGACGCCCTCGGCACCTGCCGGAACATTCGTCGCAAGCTGATCCAGCCAGGCATGCACCGATAGACCGGCCAGCTTGGCCTTCTCGACCTCGCCCCCGGCGAGTTGCCGGACAATCCAATTCAGCAAGCTGCCCGATGTCGCGGTGCAGCCATTGCTGAAATAATGATCCGGCATGATGTGATAATCGATGAAGAGCCGCGGATCGGTAACCGGCTTTGTGGTCGAGAGCAGGATATCCCCCGCCCCGCCGAACTTGAGCACCAGATCGCCATCCAAAGCCGCCCCGGCAACATAGGCTGAGACCACATGATCGGCGCAGCCCGCTACCACGGGCGTCCCGGCCCTGAGGCCGGTCAGGCCAGCCGCTTCCGCCGTCACCGTTCCGACGACTTCGTGGGAGGCGCGGATCGGCGGCAGGACCTGCGGATCGATTCCCGCCGCTTCAACCAGTTCCGGCGCAAAACACCGCTGCTTGAAATCCATCAGGCCGGATTCCAAGGCCCAGTTATGCTCTATCGACCGCGTGCCTGTCAGGCAATAGGTGATGTAATCATAGGAACCGAAGACCGTCGCGACCCGCTTGAAGACATCGGGTTCATTCTTCTGCAGCCAGCGAAGCTTCGGCGCCACCAATTGCTGGTTGATGCTGCCGCCGGTCAGGCCGAAGAAATCCTGGCGGTCGAAACGCTGCTGCATCGCATCGATCTCGGCCACCGCACGCGCATCGTTCTGCTGCATGCTGCGGCGAAGAACCTTGCCATCGGCATCCAGCAGGACCACGGCAGGCACCATGCCGGTGACACCGATGGCGGCAATATCCGCGCCGCTCAGCCCAGTCTTCTTTAGCAGTTCCGCGATGATCGACTGACAGTTCGACCACCATTGAGCAGGATCTTCTTCCGCCCAATTGGCATGCAGTGAGACAAGGTCGCTCGGCCGCGAGACCGTCGCCAAAGTCCGGCCACCGTCATCGATGAGGATGCCGATGGTCGAGGTCGTTCCGATATCGAGGCCGAGCAATGCTGGCATGATGCCACTTTGTCCTATTCGCCACGCATGTCTTAGCGGATCTTGTTCACGACATCCATGAAACGCTTGACGCGGTCGCCGTCGACCGCATTCCAGGTATTGCCGTCCACCTTGAAATGGGTGCCGATGACGCAGCCATCGCCGACCGACAGGATGCTTTTGACATTGTCGATATTGACGCCGGTATTGGCAAAGACCGGCGTGTCTTTCAACACTTCCTTGACCGACTTGATATCGCTGGTATCGACCGCCTGACCTGTCATGATGCCGGACACCAGGACCACATCTGCAAGCGCCGAGAAGACCGCGCTCTTCGCGCGCTGGGCGATTGTGCGGGTGCCGATGGGCGAAGCGAATTCTGCGTTGACGTTATACATCATTTTGAAATCGTCCCGCGCCAAATTGTGGCGCAGACGGATCGCGCTCGCGGCATCCGGCTGCCACAGGCCCATGTCGGAATCATAGACACCGGTCATGACTTCGCGGCCGAAGCGGGCGCCGGTCGCATTGCCTAAAGCCACCGTGGCCACGGGATCCCACAGATAGTCCACGCCAAAGGGAATTTTGATGATCGGCTTCAGGGCTGCAATGGCCGACGCCATGGCGGCAAGGCTTTCCGGCGTCGATTTGATCAGATAAGGACGGTCGCCTTCGTTGCCGAACATGATGCAGTCAACGCCACCATCCTGCAGCTTTTCGATATCCTTGGCTGCTGAATCAATAATGGCATTCACACCGCCCTTCGCGTCGTAAAGCGGCGAGCCGGGCAGCGGCAACAGATGGACCATGGAAATGATGGGCTTCGTGCTGCCAAACGTTTCCTTCAGCATACCGATAATCTCCTTCTAGAGTGATCTCATATCCGCCGGGTGATGCCCGCGGTTCATCATTGGAAGTCAGTCGGCCCGCTATGCCTGCGGCCGGGGAACAGCATTCGTCGTCTGCGGATCGAAAAGCTGCATTTCGGCAAGGTCGACATAAAGCTGCTGCCGGCTGCCGATCTGGGCGCGATAATCGCGGCCCAGGCGCGCGGCGATGTCGGCGCGTGCGATGCCGGAAATGCCCATCACCAAAACGACCTCAGCGCCCAACGTCTCCAGCGCCACCACATTGGCATCCAGCACTTGCCAGTCCGGTTGCGCCTGATGGGCGTGGATATCCTCCGCCCGGATGCCGAAAATCACCGGCTTGTCGACATAGACGCGATAGGCTTCGCGATAAGCGGCGGGCACTCTCAGGCGCAAGGCGCCGGCCTCGACCCACAGCGTGTCGCCCTCGCCGACCAGCCGGGCCTCGATCAAATTCATCGGCGGGCTCGCCAGGAATCCGGCGACAAAGGTATTCGCCGGATTGC
Source organism: Dongia soli (assembly GCF_034044715.1). NCBI lineage: Bacteria > Pseudomonadati > Pseudomonadota > Alphaproteobacteria > Rhodospirillales > Dongiaceae > Dongia > Dongia soli. Next base: position 388,636 of record NZ_JAXCLW010000004.1, read on the forward strand.
GATAGACATCGAGCGGCGCACCCACCTGGACGACGCGCCCGTCCTTCATGATGCAAATCCGCTCGCCCATGGTCATGGCTTCGACCTGATCATGGGTGACGTGGATGATGGTGCTGCCGAGCTGGCGATGCAATTTCACCAGCTCCAGCCGCATATCGGCGCGCAACTGCGCATCGAGATTGGATAAAGGCTCGTCCAGCAAGAAGGCTGCCGGATCACGAACCAAGGCACGTCCCAAAGCGACGCGTTGCCGCTGTCCGCCGGATAGAGCTGCAGGCTTGCGTTCCAGGAACTGGCCAATGCCCAGCATGGCCGAAACCCGCTTCACGCGTTCTTCGATTTCGTTCTGCGGCCGCTTATGCATCTTCAGACCGAAGGCGAGATTTTCCGCCACGGTCATATGGGGATAAAGCGCGTAGCTCTGAAACACGACGGCGATATTGCGGTCGCGCGGCGCCACATCGTTCATGCGCTTGCCGCCGATAAAAAGTTCGCCGCCGGAAATGTTCTCCAGCCCCGCGATCATGCGCAATGTCGTTGATTTGCCGCAGCCCGAGGGACCGAGGAAGATCATGAACTCGCCGTCGCGGATGTGAAGGTTCACATCCTCAACCGCCGCAACGCGATTTGTGTACCGCTTTGAAACATTGCGCAACTCAATATCAGCCATTGGCCTCAACGATCCCCGCTTGCCGATTCCACATCATGATTCCATGCCCGACATAAATGTGCAATAACAAACAAAAACGAACATTATCTACCAGCGAACTTGTTCGTTTTTTGTTATCATCCGCTCAGGAACCCGGCCCGCGACTCACTTCAACCTGTCGCGAAGCCGACTAAGTCAGGGATAACAAAGGTTTCAAGACGATGCGCGAGGCGCCCCCAAAGGAAGACATCCCCACCAGCCGCTTGCCCGCCGGCGCCCGTCAGGCCCGCTTGGCGGAGACCGTCAATCGTCACGGCTTCATCACAGTGGCGGATATCGCCCAGGCGCTCGGCGTGTCGGCCATGACCATCCGCCGAGATCTCGAAATCCTGGAAGAGCGCGGTATCCTGAAGCGCACCCATGGCGGCGCCGTGGCGACCGAAAACGATAAGCACGAAGTCTTCGATGCTGAAGAACCGATGTTCAAGCAACGGCAACGGCGCAATGCCACGGCGAAAGCAAGGATCGCCGCGGCCGCCGCACAGCTGATCGGTCCCAGCGAAACCGTGGCCCTCGATGTCGGTACATCCGTCCTCGCTTTGTCGAAAGAGCTAGTTAAGCGCTCGGACCTGCGGATCTTCACCAACAGCCTGCCCGCAGCGATCACCCTCACCTCGGGACGCAGTCCGATCTATCTCCTGGGCGGGCAATTGCGTGGCCCGGAACTCGCGGTTATCGGCCCGGTCGCAACATCGCAGGTGACCGACTATTACTTCGACCGCGTCTTCATCGGCGTTTCCGGTATCATCGAATCTGGCCTTTACGACTACACCCTGGAAGACACCGAGGTGAAACGTGCTTTCATCGATCGGGCGCGGCAAGTCGTGGTCCTCTGCGATTCCACGAAATTCGACCGCCGTTCCCTGGCGCAGATTTGCGGTCTCGACCGCTGCCATGTCATCATCACGGAAACGCCGCCGCCCAATCATCTGGTTCGCGCTTTCAAGGCAAATAAGATCGATCTGATCGTCACCGGCATCTGACCGAGCAACTTAGTTGTCAATGTCACATTGCCAGGGCTTTATTCTCGCCCGGGAATGGCGGCGGCGCTCAATCGATAGCAGGCGAACGGCCTGAACATATTCCGCGGCGGCACGCTGCAGGCGACTTGCATCTGCCGCTCCAGCCGGCAAGAGGCACTTACGTACCGTCGCCACAGCCAGCTTGCCAATGAGCCGGTTAGGCCGCAATTCTCGGCGGCTGTCGCCACCTCGCCGTTTGCAACCACAAGTTCTTGCCAGAGAAAGCGCCCGTAACCTATCATTGAGAGTGATTTGCGGACTGTTTCTTGAACGCTGGCTGACCTTCATATGGGGGAAAGAAATGCGCAAAACATTGGCAATCATCATGACATTGGGTGCGACGGCTCTCCTCGGCGGTTGTGCTTCTGATATGAGCGGCCCCGGCAATCTTCTTCTGGACAACAATTGCAGCGGCAACGGATTTAGTATCAAGGACTATTGCACCGACACATTTCATCCGGTCGCCGGCCCTTATGGCACTTCCTATCGCGATAGCCGATGGCATCAATTCGATGACCAAGCCTGGCTAAATCTCGAATAAAAAATCAGGTCATTTGTGTGACGTAACGAAATAAGTATATCGAATCTCGCTTCCGTGTTCCGGAATCACGGAATTAGTGGAAAAGATTCACTTCGAGGTGAGAATGCCTCAGCGGCGAACGCGCAGAATTCACCAAAAGAGTTTTGATGCGGGCGTTGCTGGGGCATTATTGCGAGAGCGTCGAGAGACGCTCTGTCGCGGTGTTTCCGTCTGCAGCGCAATTTCTTGCGTCTGCGCAACTTACGGCCACCGCCTGCTTGGTCGCCGATATTCACATGCCAGAAATGACTGGTGTCGAGCTTTATAAGCATCTGGTCGAAACTGGGCACTCAATCCCGACGATTTTGGTCACCGCCTATCTGGATGTGCGCTCGAAGGAGTGCATGCTCAGCCGGGGGGTGCAATGCAACCTTCATAAGCCGCTGGTGGAAGCTGCGGTGATCGACTGCCTTCGCACCGCGGTGGCGCAGGCGCAGGCGTGTCGGAGCAGTCGATGAGTCTACACTCACCTTCTCATCGTCGACTCAACAGGGTCTTTGTGTTCGTCGCATAGATCGCGGATGCCTTGGCCCACCATGCCCTTGATGTGCCTTCACCCATGTGTGGAGTGCGCGCGTTGCTCCATGAGACGTCCTTGGAACCGGCGTGCACATCACGGCGCCGGTGCCCAACTGGCCGCCCAACTATAACGTGACCCCCACGCATGTCATGCCGGTGACGGGGCTCACCCTTGAACGATATACCTCGGTATAGTCAAGTTGTCCCTTCTGCCAATGCGGCCCTTCCTAGAGTGGCGGCCTGAAGTGCTGACGCACGATATCATCCAGTGCGACGCGGGCCCACTATAGAGCTCAAGAAGAAGCAACCCATTCTGCTTACGAGGCCTGAAGCGTTACGATGATCTACGCTCGCCTATCGAACGGAGGATGCACTCGCATTTTTGGAGGCGTTCATGGTGACAATCCGATCCACTTCCTCACTCGCGCAGGCAGGCGTCTCGCGCCGAATAGCACCGAAGTCAGCAGGTTCTGCGAAGAACCTCAATCAGGAATGCTTAATCGAACGGACGCGGATTTCCCGTCGATAGATGCCCGCCGCTGGCCAAGAACCGAAGATGCTCAAGAAACTGGAAGGCGTGATTGCCGCGGAGAAGAAGGCAGCAGAGTAGGCCGCGCTATAGCGGCAAGGAGGAGCTATGTTCCCGGAGATGGACGACCAGAACGATTTCTGGATCTTCGACCCCAAGTCCGACCACGACGACCGCTTCGCGTACTTCCGGGGCGCCGCGTTCGCGGCCGTGCTGAGCCTGCCTATCTGGTGTCTCGTTGCGTGGCTGGTGCTGTGAGGGCGCGATGATCCGCTACGTCCCTATAACTGTCCGCCGCCGGAAATACATGGTGCCGGAATGGACGGTCACCCGGCTCGATCGCGCCTGTGGCTGTAGGCCGGTGGCGGTGGACGGGCGGCGTCTCGGCATCGCGAGGGCTGTGGCCGCGATGAATGACGGTGGACTGATGAACAGCTACAGGCGCGGGGACGGGTGGACGTTCCGCGTGGGGCAGAAGGTCCCAATGATCGCCCCTCCTCCAGGACAGGACCAAGCCGACGCAAGCCCTAGAAAGACCTGACAATTGCGCTTTCGTCGTTGACCTTTCTAACGGTCGAGTTGGACGCCTGCGCTCGTAACGCCGCCTGACAGTACTTTTAGCGCCCAACGAAATGCGACGAGAGTCGCGCTACTTGAGAGGCCTCGTCTTGATATACATTCAAAGTGTCACAGAATCAGCGCCCATGCCATCAGTGCCCATGCCAGCGCCACAAGCTCGGGGCGGTCTCCCGCCCGGCGCTACGCGCCGTGTTTTGGAATATGTGGAGACGCACCTAAGCGAGAAAATCGATCTCGCGGTGCTGGCTGGAGTGGCAGGTTTCTCGGTTTTTCATTTCGCGCGAGAATTCAAGCAAACGGCGGGTGTCACACCGCACTTTTATCTCTTACAGAAGCGTGTCCAACGAGCCAAAGAAATGTTGACCCGCACCGATCTTTCACTGTCCGAGATCGCACTCGCCGCAGGTTTCGCTGACCAAAGCCATTTGGCACGTCATTTTCGTCGAATAGTCGGATCGACTCCCAGAGAATTTCGATGGTCACGTCGGTAGCGGCAATGCCGTACAGCGTCTACTGATGGCAGTTAGTCCTCTTTGTTCTACGGAATTTCTGCAATTTCCATCGGGCACCTTTTGGATGACCATCACCCTTGAGAGCGTTCTTACTAGGCTCTGAATCGCTTTTGATGCAACTTATGGTTCACGCAGCACTGAGAAGGCGGGCTCGCAGCGGATCGAGTTTGGCGCGGCCGCACATCTGCCCTTGGCCTTCCGCCACGGTCACGATTGACACCGATCTCAAGATGCTGAGTTATAAGGTGGAGTACACGGGTCTGTCGTCCGGCAACGGCAGGACATTTCCATGGCCCCGCTGCTGTGGGCAAGAACGCAGCGGTGCTCATCCCGATAATGGCGCCGCTTGGCAGTCCGATCAACTGTATGGCCAAGCTTACCGATGCTGAGATCGCCGATTTTGCGGCCGGGAGCGTCTACGTCAATATCCATACCGAGAAAACCCGGACGGGGAAATCCGCGGCCAGAAGCCTGACCGACCGGCGGCGGTGTTCGCGCGCCTGCGCCTCCGGGCGGCGTCTCCTGCGCTGCTTTACCGGTCAGAATATTCGTGTCGATGGCGATATCACGCGCGCCTCTGAATTATGGAAGTGAAAAACCTGCCGGTCGAATTCTCGACCGGCAGGTGCTGCGCTTGGAGAGCAGCAGTGCGACTCAGCTATCCAGCCAGACCAGTTCTGGAATGTGGCCGTTAAACAAATCGTTGATGCCGCCTATCTGGTAGCCTTTGACTTTGCCGCTATGCGCTTCGAGGACATGCGCAAATACCGGTATCACGGCGCCGCCATTCTCATGCAGCAGTCTCTGCGCCTCCCATAGATAATGTTTGCGCTTGGCATCATCGAGTTCGGCGGAGGCATCGGTTAGCAACTTGTCGAATGCCTGGTCCTTCCACGCGGTTTCGTTCCAGGTCGCGTCGGATTTGTAGGCGATTGAAAGCATCTGGAGCGCACTCGATCGGCCGGCCCAATATGACTCGCAAAATGGCCGCTTCAGCCAGGCATTCGACCAGAATCCATCGATCGGCTCCCGCTTCAAAGCCATGTCCAAGCCGGCTTTCGCAGCGGAAGCCTGGTAGATCTCCGCGGCACTGACCGCACCTTCATAAGCGGCATCGGAGGCTGTCAATTCGATTGGGGAAGAGCCTAGATTCGCCTTTTTGAGATGGAATTTCGCTCGGTCGAGATCATAGGCGATCTGCGGCAGCTCGCTGTTGTAATTCGGGTCATTCTCCGGAACCGGATGATCGTTGCCTACGGTCCCATAATTGTTGAACAGGGTCTTGAGCAGGGCCTTCCGATCGATCGCATATTTCAAGGCCAAGCGGAAATCGGGGTTGTCGAACGGCGCCGCATCCATCCTCGCCGCCATGATGGCATGCCAGCCGGTCGGCGCCTTTTCCACTTTCAATCCGCTTCCGCTGTTCAGCAGCTCGACGCTGGTTTTGCCGACGCGATTAATGATATCGACCTGGCCCGCAACGAGCGCATTCATTCGAACGGCCGTGTCGTTGATCACCGTCGTCTCGACCACGTCGACAAAGCCGCCGTCGGTGCGCCAGTAATCGGCATTGCGCACCGTGCGCGCCCGGATGCCGGGGGTAAAGCTGTCATATTTGAAAGCACCGGTTCCAATAGGCTTCGACCAGTCCTTGAAGCCATCCGCCACCACTCGCATATGGAAGTCGCCCAGGACATAAATGAATTCCGCATCCGGCCGCGACAGCTTTACGGATATTTGATGGTCGCTGAGTTTCGTGATGTCCTGCACATGCTTCATTTGCCCGACCATCGCCGAGGTGGATTTGCCGCGGTGGAGATTGAGCGAATAGATGATATCATCGGGGGTCAGGGACCTGCCGTCATGGAAGGTGATGCCGCTTCGAATGTTCATAATCCATTCGCTGGCGCCGGGTTTCACTTCCCAGCTTTCGATGAGATCGGGCTGCGGCCGCCGCTCACGGTCGAAGCGGACGAAGCCATTGAAGACTTGGGCGCCCAGGGTAATCATGACGAGCTCGTTATAGGTTCTGGGATCCCAGCTATCGGTCGTGCTGCCGCCCGCGAGCCCCAGACGCAGCGTGCCGCCCTTCTTCGGCGTCTCCCCCCCGTGCCGGGCTTACGTCTAGGAAAGACGATGCCGCTGACAACGCGCCGATGGCGGCGGCAGCGCTGAGGAAATCCCGCCGCGATAACTGTCCCAGGCGAAAGGCTTCGCTCAGCTTCGGCCAAGTATTCATGATGATCCCTCCCGGATGCTTGGGTACGACTGGCTGTTTGATGTCTTTATTCTTGCCGGTCGGATGGCTTGTGTTAGTTCTCTATAATTCCCGGCCCATAAGAGTCTCGTCGTAGGGGAAAGTGGAGAGAAGCTGGAAGCCCGTTTCCGTTACCAAGACCTGCTGTTCCAGTTTCACGCCTTCCAGCCCATTCTCTTCGGCCACATAGCTTTCGCAGCAGATCGTCATGCCGGGGGCCAGCACGCCATCTGTGCCTTTCGTTTCGAAATGGCCTCGTCCGACGATGGTCGGCCATTGGCCATAGAGGCCAACGCCATGCCATGTCATGGGAATGGCCAAAGCGCGGTATTTCTCCGGCAGGAGAAAAGCCTTCTCCGACATCTCGCGGAAGGTCGCGCCGGGCCGAATGAGATCCAGATTGTGTTCCAACTGCTCCCAGGCATAGCGGTAAAGCTGCCGCTGCGTACCTGAGGGGTGGCCGGGCGGACACAGGAAGGTTCGGCTAATATCGGCGTCATATCCGAAGACGCCGATCATATCCGTATCGAGCGCAACGAGATCGCCCGGCCGCACCAGCCGGTCTGTGGCCTCCTGATACCAGGGATTCGTGCGGCCGCCCGATGACAGCAGGCGGGTATCCATGTATTCGCCACCCATCTCGACATTGGTCCGCTCGAGGATCGACCAAAGCTCGATCTCGCTTTTGCCCGGCTCCAGCGCCGTCTGAAGCCTGTAGATGGCTGCTTCGGCAACCGAGACGGAGGCCGACATGCAGGCAACTTCCTCTGCCGACTTGATCGACTGCGCGCGCGCCATAATGCGCTGCGCCGGGACAAGGGTAATGCCAAGGTCTTCCAGCATCTTGGCGGAAAAGTGGTCGACATGACGATCGATCGCCAGCCGCATCACATCGCCGGTCGCGCGCAGCAGCTCGGCGATTTCATTGGCCCACAGCCGGACCTTCCGCTCGTCATGCAAATCGGCGCTTTCGGCGATGCCGGCCCAAAAGCGGGACGTCGCCGACCGGACCTCACGAACCGTCTCCAGTCCGGTTGCCAGATGTTCCGATCCCGCATATTCGAACAGCGTCACCTTGCCATGGGCGGGAATGAAGGCTGTCCGGAAGCTGCTATGCAAGGACCAGGGCTGCATGTTGCGGACACCGGAGGCATAACGTGCATTCACGGGATCGGACAGCAAAGCGGCGGCAATGTCCGCGCGCTGCAACTCGGCTTGAAGCCTGCCAAGACGGTAGGCGCGTAATGCAATCATATCGATTTGTCCGGCGCCGTGATCCGAAACAGTGCGGCCAAGTGAGCTGCGCGCAAGATCGGTCTGACAGTAGCGGTCTGAGCCGCGCGAAGGGTCGGGTGATGAGTGTGATTCCGAATGTGATTCCAGGGCGGCCATCATTTTCTCCGCATATCGACGAATCGACCCTAGGCAAACACCGTCTTCCGAGCTAGGAGTTCAAGGTAATCCGACCGATAAGCCAGGCTTATGAGAGATCTACGCAGCACGACCTCCTATTTTGCCGAGCTGATAGCCTTCGAAACGGCGGCGCGCCTCGGCAGCTTTACAAGGGCTGCCGACGAGTTAGATGTCAGCCAGCCGGCGATCAGCCTTCGTATCCGTGCCCTTGAGAAGCGATTGGCGACCAGCCTCTTCGCCCGCGAAGGGCGTGGCGTGACGCTGACCTCGGATGGGCTGCGCTTATGGCAGGAGGTCAAATGCGGCTTCGATCGCATTGAGGAGGGCGTTGCCGCGGTGGAGCGTCGGCAGGGACTGCGCAATACGGTGACGATCGTCGTCTCCAGTGCGTTTGCCAGCTACTGGCTGCTGCCACGTATCCGCCGTTTCCAGGAAGCCCATCCGACGATCGAACTACGCGTCCTGACATCGGATCGACCGCTGGACCTTGTCGCCGAGCAGATACCGCTTGCCATCCGGCATGGCGATGGTACCTGGCCGGAATACAATTCCTGGCTCTTGGCGCGGGAGGCGGTGTTTCCCGTCTGCGCGCCGCGCTATTTGAAGGCCCACGGGTCCATCGTTGCGGCAAGCGAGCTCACAAAGCACCGTCTCATCGATTTTCACGAACGCCATCGGCGTCACGTCACCTGGGATGACTGGTTTCGTGAAGTACATATTCGTATCGGCCGCGGCGTAAACCGCCTGGACTTCAGCGACTACGCACTTGTGCTCAAGGCGGCGCTGGCGGGCGAAGGTGTGGCTTTAGGCTGGGAACATCTGGTGACCGATTTGTTGGCGGAAGGGCATCTGGTAGCGCCACGGGTGCAGGTCATGACGACCGGGCGTTCATACTGGCTGGTCGCCCCCAAGGTTATGCCGGAAACCAAGGGCGTCTTGCGGCTGCGCGACTGGTTGCTCGCGGAGGTCAAGCGATCGGTGAAAAACATCTCCCGGTAACTCGCCTCCATCTCGTTGGACGGAGGCGAACAACCGGCATCAAACCTGCTTTTTGGGTTTCATGAAAACGACGATCAGGGCAAGCATCGTGGCGGAGAGCGAGATGAAGACATCTCCGGTGACCGATTCGCCCAGGAGAAGCGCACCGCTAATGACGCCGACAGCCGGAATGGCGACAATGCCTAGACCGGCGATGGCGGTGGGAAACATGGTGACCACCCGAAGCCATGCCCACTGGCAGAAGATCATCGCCGCTGTGCTGGTATAAGCGGTGGCCAACCAGGCCTCACTGCTCACGGCGCGTAAATCGAGTGACCGGTCCGAGATCAAGGCACCGATCAGGACCGGCAGGCCGCCCAGGACCAATTGCCAGCCTGTCAGCAGGGCGGTCGAGGAGGTCCATCGGTAGTACTTGAACAGCACCGTGCCGAGGGCCCAGGAGATGGCCGCCGCCAACATCAAGACGATGCCGATCGGGTGCGCCATGATCTCGGAAAATTGCGGTCCCACCATCGCGCCAAGGGCGATCAACCCCAGCAGAAGGCTGATCGTTGTCGCTACGGTCAGTTTCTCGCCGAGAACCGGGATCGAGAGCAAAGCCGCCCATAGCGGCATAGTCAATGCAAGGATTGAGGCCCGCCCCGAAGGCAAGAAAAAGAGGCCGAAAGCCGAACAGAGCTGCCAGGCAATGACGTTGAAGAGCGTCACGAGGAGGATTGGCCAGATCTCCCGTCTCGCGATCCGCAGGGACGCCCCCCTCAATACGCAAAGAAGCAACAGTCCAAATCCGCCGACTAGCAGGGAGATCGCTCGGAAGGTCCAGACGGGAATCTCCGTAACGGCAATCTTCGTGATCGGCCAATTGATGCCCCAGAGCAAGGTGACGAGGCAAAGCACGACGATCCCACTGGTGTGCGACAGAGACCGTTGCTTTTTTTGACGCTTCGGGGCGGCGGCAGCTGGCGCGGAAAGTCCAGGCTCTGCATCGAAGGCACTCATGATGTCTTGTCCCGGACTATTGAAATTCAGCCTAGCCGAATTGGCCTGCAGCCGGACCAAGTTAATCGCAACGTGTTGGGCAAGGTAGCGAGCCAGCTTAACGGGTCCTATAACCTGATCTTATGACTCGGGACGCTCGCGTTTTATCTCAACCAAAGGCGTGGTTAAATCCAATACAAAGCCAGCGTCAGGGAAAGCGAGACGCGCGGCCCTGGTGACTGTAAGAGGCGGATTTCCCCGTCCGGGTTTTTCTCGGTATGGATATTGACGTAGACGCTCCCGGCCGCAAAGTCGGCGATCTCAGCATCGGTAAGCTTGGCCATACCCTTGATCGGGCTGCCAAGCGGCCCCATTATCGGGATGAGCACCCGTGGCCGTGGCGGTTCCGGTGCCTGCGGTCTTGTTTGGCGGCACTTGGACACACCGCTGAGAGCCGCATGGTAGGTAATGGTTTCAGCCCCCGCCGCAGCAGGCATCAACAAGGTGGCAAATGCGGTTAGGCCGAGAGCGGAGCGAAACATCATCACATCTCCCAGAAGACGATCTACGGCGGCGTCCTTGACGCCGCCGGGTCAAAGGACGTCCATTGGAGCGAGCCAACCGAATGCAGAAGACCGACCTTATCGACGCCAAACGGACAATCCTTCGTGTTTCACGCCTCGTTGTTCCTATTCCCCGACAGCAATCCGTTGACTTCGGCCTGTGCCTCGGGGCTGACGGGAGTCTTGTTGGCAGCCGCGCTTAATGCCTTTTGCGCCGTGGGATCAGCCGCGGCCGCAGCGGCCTCAGCCTCGGCCTGAGCAGCTTGGGCCTCGGCAAGAGCGTCTTTCAGTGCCCGATTTTCCGGATCTGCAGCTAACGCATCTTCAGCGGCCGCGACATCTTCGGCGGCCCGTTGCGATGCTGGATCGGCTGCTATGGCTGCCCGGGCTGCGTCACCATAGGCGGCGACCCTGCCGACACGGGAATTCGGGGCGGCATTTGCCATAGCTGTCGCAGAAGCATGGGCGGCATTCAGACCACCCATCGCACTTGCTGTTTCCCCATGATTGGTCTTGGCGGCAGTATCGGATGCGTGGGCGTTGGCTTTCCCTTTCTCCACACCCCTGTCTGCCCTGTCGCCATGCCCCAGTGCGCCGTCATGGCGGCCACCGCCGTTGTCACCACCATTGCCGTTGCCGGCTCCGCCACCATCGCCGCCCCCATGGCCGCCACCGTTGCCGCCTCCATGGCCGCCACCGCCATTTCCACCGCCGCCGCCACCGCCACCGCCACCGCCTCCCTTGGCAAAGGCTTTGTCGATGGAGAAGACATGATGGTTGTCAATGCTGACTGGCGCAGCCGCCAGCAGCCCGGCGGCAACTAGAAGCGTCAACGAGGATACGAAGGTCTTTGCCTGAATAAGCATGTCTGCCTCTTTTTTTGCATCTGCGTGCGCGGGCCGTATTTGGCGGCAACAAGCGTCGAGGCGAAGAACTGAAAAGTATTGCGGACGATTCAAGTATTGAAGGTGCAGGCGGGAAATAATCTCGTCTGCTTTTCAGTGCCGCCTACATAATAGCTACGGACGATTTTGCGGTTCGGGTTGTGATAAATGTGTGATTTCTCGAGTCAACGAGATGAAGTTATTTTGAATGAGTATCGCTGGCGAATGGTAAAGGGGTATCGAGCGTGGAATAGCGGCCGTTCCGGATCGTGGTGGACTTAAGAGCCAACAATCGCGGACGGGATCGACCGATGACGTCATCTGAAAAACAGACAGGAGGAAGCCGGTTCTTGCTCCGCCAGCAAAAATCCTTGGCCGTCACCGAGAAACGGCGGAAAGCGGAACTGCCTGTCGTACTGGGGATGTCTGCGCCGGCCACGTCTCTTAAATTGGCAAGTCATTCAGCAGGGTACAAGCGCCGAGGGTACGGGGTGGCAGCGGCTGTAACGTCCACCGGAGACGCGGCGCCCACACGATGGACCATGGAACATGCTCATAATTCAATCTTCCATTTGGCGCGGGCCCGGCCGCAGCCCCTTCCCTGCCATTACCCTCGCTTCATAAACCGACATTCCCACAAGGGCAGCGGGACGTCTATCCCGCTGCCCTTGTTTGTTTTCTCGTGTGCTTCCTTGACACAAGAGATTATTGGGGACGTTAGCGCATCAACCACGACTTAACCTGCAACATCAATGGGACGAGTGAGGTCGCGATCTATGCGCCCATACTCCATAGCCATCGTGCAGAACAACCGATGCACGCGGCGATCGGCGGTCAACTCTGGATGAAACGTGGAGGCGAGGACGTGATTCTGGCGAACGAGGACCGGCGATCCGTCGCGCATCGCGAGGACTTCGACCGCCGGCCCCGTGGCCATGATACGAGGTGCACGGATATAGACCGTTTCGATAGGCTCACCTCCCAATGTAGTCGGCGTCCTCAAAATCGCCGATTCGATCTGCCGACCGTAAGCATTGCGCTCGACCGTCACGTCGAGTACGCCGAGGCTAGGCTGCTTCGGCGCAACTACGCGTCGCGCCAGTAGGATACATCCGGCGCAGGTGCCGAAGACCGGCTTCTTCGCGGCAAAGTCCCTCAATGCATCGAACAGGCCGTCACGCGCCATCAGCTTCAGCAGAGCACTCGATTCACCGCCGGGTATCACCAGTGCATCGAGTTCGAACAGCTCGGTCGGCAGGCGCACGGCAACAGCCTGCGCCCCCGCTTCTTCCAAGGCCAGCGCATGTGCATCATAGTCCCCTTGCAGCGCGAGGACGCCAACACGCGGGGATGCGACCGCGGCCGCTTGTGGCTGCGCTACCATCCGCGGTCCTGCAGCATGTCGCCCGGAGAGAGCGCCGCCACCGCAAGGCCCTTCATAGCACCTTGGCATTCCGCGCTGGTCTCGGCGAGGATCGCCGGGTCCGTGAAATGCGTCGTCGCGCGCACGATCGCCCTGGCCCGGCGTTCCGCCTCCTCCGGTTCGGCGAACTCCGTCGAATCGCGCATGAAAATGCCGGAGCCGACGAACACTGCCTCGGCGCCGAGCTGGCGAACGAGCGCGGCGTCCGCCGGCGTCGCAATGCCGCCGGCGGAAAAATTTGGGACCGGCAGCTTGCCAGTCTCGGCCACCAGGCGCACCAGTTCATACGGCGCGGCGAGCTCTTTGGCGGTGGCGTAAAGTTCCTGTGCGCTGAGCACGGTGAGGCTGCGGATATCCTTTACGATTTGGCGCAGATGCTTCACCGCATGGACCACGTCGCCGGTGCCGGCTTCGCCCTTGGTGCGGATCATCGCCGCACCCTCGGCGATCCGGCGCAAGGCTTCGCCGAGATTGCGCGCACCGCAGACGAACGGCGTCGTGAAGGCGTGCTTGTCGACGTGATGCGCTTCGTCCGCCGGAGTCAGCACTTCTGATTCGTCAATGAAGTCGACGCCGAGCGTCTGCAGGATCTGCGCTTCTGCGAAATGACCGATGCGGCATTTGGCCATCACGGGAACGGAAACGCTCTCCATGATCTCCTTGATCTTCTTGGGCGAAGCCATGCGTGCGACACCGCCTTCGGCACGGATCTGCGCCGGCACACGTTCCAGCGCCATGACCGCAACCGCACCAGCGCGCTCGGCGATCTCGGCTTGTCGGGCATCGGTTACATCCATGATGACTCCGCCCTTCAGCATTTCAGCGAGGCCGGTCTTGAGGCGGAGCGAATGAGCGGCGTAAGGGGCTGGCACGCCATTGGCGGGCAAAGTCATGTGGCTCTCCAATACAAGTTTCGCCGGCCAGCCTAGGCCGAGTATATTGGTCGCAAAAGAGCCACGAATATGTAGATTATTTAGATCCAATTATCTCCGTTTTCGACACTGCTGAGGGAGTGTGGATTCCAATTTTTTTAGTTTTTATGGTACCGGTTTGGATAATCTTCCGCCCCGCCCGCGCTGACTCCTGCGGTGAAAGGATTGGACAACCTCCCGCAGCAATGCGACGCCCTGTCGGATGTCCGCTTCGTCGAGGCCCGCATAGCCCATGACGAAACTGGCACCGTCTCCTCCGGCACGAACTTCGGCCGCTGTGATGCCCACCGAATGCTGCGCGGCGGCTTCGGCGACGCTGGCCGCCAAAGTCGCTGAAATGCCTCGAAAGCGGACGACAAGATGCAGTCCGGCCTTCGCTCCTGCGATCTCAACTTCGGTTCCGAAGGCCGTCGTCAGTGCAGCTAACAACGCATCGCGCCGACGCTGATTGCGCCGGCGGGTGCGGCGGAGATGGCGCTCGAAATGACCATCACGGATGAGATGTGCGAAGACCGCCTGTTCCAGCGACGCAGTGTGGCGGTCGGTCAGCTGTTTGGCGCGCAGGAAGGGCTGTACAAGATCTGGCGGCAGTACCATGTAGCCGAGGCGCAGACCTGGTGCGAGCACCTTCGAGACCGTGCCGGAATAGATCACCTGTCCAGCGCGGTCGAGCGCTTGCAGCGGTTCGACCGGCCGTCCTTCGTAGCGATATTCGCTGTCGTAGTCGTCCTCCAGGATGTACGTGCCAGCGCGCGTCGCCCAATCAAGCAAAGCCAGGCGGCGCGCCGCCGGCATCACGCCCCCGGTCGGGAACTGGTGCGAAGGCGTGACATAAGCAAGCCGCACGCCGGTCTCCACTGGTGGAAGAAGCGCCGGGTCAAGACCGTCGGCATCCACCGGCACGGGCAGCAGCCGAGCACCCATCGCTTCGCAGGCCAGGCGCGCTCCGGAATAGCAGGGCTCCTCCACCACCACGGCCGAATTGGGATCGACCAGAACCCGCAGCGCGAGATCGATCGCCTGCTGCGAGCCATTGACGATCAGGATCTGCTCCGGTCTGGCGTCAATCCACCGACCGCGATGCAGGTAATCGGCCAAAGCGGCCCGAAGCTCCGGCAACCCTTGCGGATTTTCATAGAGATATGGCTTACCTGCACGGCGCCGGATCTCACGGAGCAGCAGGCGCCGCCAGATATCGGCCGGGAAGTCGGCGGCGCTCACGCTGCCATAATTAAAGCTGTAGCGCAGTCCCGTACCGCGGTTCAACGTGCTGACGTCAAGTCCACTGAGACGCTCGCTGTAGCGCGATAGACGGACAGGCCGCGCTGACCGGGGCTCCGGGTACTGCGCCCCACTTTCCTTGAGCTCTGGCATTGAGCGGCCAATGAAGGTGCCGGCGCCGGGCCGCGTTTCCAAATAGCCTTCCGCAAGCAACTGCTCATAAACAATAAGGACCGTGTTGCGCGAGACCCCATGCCGGTCAGCTAAAGCTCGCGAGGACGGCAGCCGCGTGCCCCCTTTGATCCGGCGGCTCAAAATGGCATGCTTGAGCTGGTCATAGATCTGATGCTGGAGCGGCGCCTCGCGGTCGAGATGTAACATCATGGTTTACCATAGCTCGCTGGTGCGACTGGGCGTTGTCCCGCCGACACGTCGTTAAAGACCGGCCAAAGGTCGCCAGGTTACCGCAGGGAAGTTGGAAAAGTCATGAGACCAACTGGCCGGCGGTATACGTCGTGAAGCGGGCGACTACATCATTGGCGATGGGTTCGGGCAGGTAAAGAGCAATAAAGGACTTGCAACAGTGTGCGTGGCTGGTTGCTGTTTCCAAGTCTATTGGGGACCCAGCAAGGATCCCTACGCCAACATACCGTCCTAATAAAATTGCCATTGTCATTATTACAATGACGATTATCTGAGCAAAAAAGTTAGCTATCTGTCACTCTTTGGTGGAAGCTGACTGACCGCCATCATTTCTCTGACATCAATTATTCAGATTTTGGCGGTGTCGGATGGTTCTTCCACCAGGGGATGGCGCCGGTTCGGGAGCTGCTTCGCTAGTCCTCTTCACGATTGCCTCAGCGTTCAATCGGACCCATCTCGCGCTTCTCGAGTATGATCCGACTACGTGTCGGACGGTGTTACTCCCTCCAGCAAGGGAAACCAGCAACGAAAATTCTTCATCGAACACGGTCCAGTGTCACGACCTCAGTGCTTCCGGAGAAAGCCTGCATCCTGTGATGTAGGTGCCTAAACGTCTCAATTCGGTTGCTTTAAGTCCGTTTCTTTTGAGGTCATGGAAATTAAACTGGAAAACTCCCGTCTCTGACTTCCAAATGCTTGGAGTCAAAATGAAGCTACATAATCTAAGCCTTCTTCTTTCTGCGCTCGAGGTCGACGTGGATGCTTTTGCGATATGCGAGATCGCGCGATGCAGAAATTTTAATTCCACCCTTAAAAAAAGTAGAGGTGCACTACGTGCTCTCCGGACGACTATTTCTTTCGGTTGGGAACGATGCGCCACTCAAGGCACAGACGGGATTCGCAAACCGCAGTCACTTCAGTCGTGCTTTCAAAGATAGCTATGGAATCAATCCAAGTCATTACAAGCGGGTGCACAGCGGCCCCCAGAGAAGAAAATCGCACTAAGCATGCCATCGAGAAAGGTTGCATATCGGCAGTGGCACAGGTTTCTATTTCTGGCGCGCTAAATTCGACTTTTCTTCAGGAGGCGCCTAAGGCCAAAAGTTCGCGCACAGCGACCTCGGCCGCTGATAGCTGGGGCCTTTTGTTGGTTTCCGGTGGCGATGCAAACCCGAGCATCTACGCAAAACTTCTGAAGGATATCCGCGCTTGGTTACGGAGATTCTATGCGTCACGCCTGCCCTTAGATCACATCGAGGATGCAGTTCAGGAAACGCTCATCGCGATGCATGAGAGGCGCTATAGCTACGACGCTGGACGGCCGTTCAGACCCTGGTTGATTGGGATTGCTTCCCATAAGCGGCTCGATCACCTACGTGCCTCAGCGCGGCGCGCTGAAGTGGAGCTATCCGTCGATATTGAGGATGATCGAAATGAAGAAGCGATGACGAGCAGGATCGCGCTGTCCCAGTTGCTGACAACACTAAACCCGGCGCAGCGAGAAGTGATTCATTTGGTGAAGATTGAAGGTTTTACGATCGAAGAGGCGTCCATGAAAACGGGCCAATCGATCTCTCTCGTAAAGGTCAATATCCACCGCGGGCTGGCTAAAGCTTCCCAGGCCGCCAAACGCAACCCAGTATCAGTGCCGGCAAAGTAAATAGAGCCGCACTGGGACCGGGCGAGGCGTTCCAAACGAAGGAACCTAAATCCTAACGAACTAGCCTATAATCGCATCTAAGAAACAGCCTGGAAATTTGTTCAGTACTTATGACCTATGAGCAGACCCAATGCAGGTATTGCACAAAAGCCGATATGAGCCTCTAACAGCCCGGGCTCTGCCCGGGCGACTGGCCTCCCTCAAATCGATGGGGGAGCATCTCGGACCCGCCACAAGCTGGCGCGTTCGCGAAGTCGGCGACGGCAATCTCAATTTGGTCTTCATTGTCGAGAGTGACAGCGGATCGCTCGTAATCAAGCAGGCTTTGCCGTATGCCCGCGTGGTCGGCGAAAGCTGGCCGATGTCACTTGACCGCACATTCTTCGAGTACCATGCGCTGACGCGCCTTCTGGCACGAGATCCAGGTCGCCTGCCGGCGCTTATCCATTTCGATGAAGAGCAAGCATACTTAGTGATGGAGCATCTGCACCCGCATATCATTCTGCGCAAGGCCTTGACAGGCAATATCAGGCTACCTCATCTCGGCGAGCATCTTGGCAGGTACCTTGGCAGGACACTTTTCCGAGGTTCCGATCTCTCCATGAATACTGCCGAGCGCAAATCGGATTTGGCGCTCTTTTCACGCAACGTCGAACTTGCCGGGATTACGGAAGACCTTTTCTTCACGGATCCCTTCATGACTCATCCGCGGAACCAGCACACGCCCGGACTCGAGGACTACGCTAGAGCCGCCCGAGAGGACATGGATCTCAAACTCGCGGCACGCTCCCTCAAAGCAAAATTCTGCAACTGTGCCGAGACGCTTCTCCATGGCGACCTGCACACTGGTTCTATCATGGTCACCGAGACCGATAGTCGTGTGATCGATGCCGAGTTTGCTGTCTATGGCCCAATGGGCTTCGATATTGGATCGCTCCTCGGCAATTTCTGGCTTGCCTTCTTTGCGCAGAAAGGTCACCACCCGGATGATGTAGCGCGGGACCGCGGCGGCTGGATCCTGGAGGTCATCGAGACGATCTGGGAGTCTTTTTTCGACGAGTTCTCGGCGCTTTGGCGACGCGAACGAACCGGCATCCTGGGTGGCCGCGAATTTTTTGAAGACGCGCAACGTCCTCTCGGCAGCGAAATCGCCTTGCAACAGCTGCTGAAACAGATCTGGCAGGATACGCTGGGATTTGCCGGGATCGAGATGCATCGACGCATCCTGGGACTCGCTCATGCTGCTGAACTGGAAACCATAGCCAATGTAGAGGAGCGAGCCGCCTGTGAACGGAAATCACTTATGATGGGCCGAGTGCTTGCCGCCAATCGTGCTGCATTACCTGACATTCGTTCGGTCAATCGCATGGCGGCCAGCATGAACAGCACTGACCTCCTAAAATGATTGATCAGATCGTACTCAGGAGCTTTGTCGCTATGAACCGGACAGTATCGTTTCTTGCTTTGGGCGCTTTTTTTCTTGTCGGCGCTTCAGCGATCGGCTGGGCTTCGAGCACATCTGGCGGAGCACATACCGAAGTCATTCCTGGCTCCGGCAGCAGCCTGACACCCGAGCAGAAAATGGAACGGCGCTTTCCCCAAAAGGTGCGCGTGGGCGATCTCATCGGGTTGCCGTTGCTGGATTACGATGATCGGACCATGGGCCGGGTAACCGATGTAGTGCGCACGGCTGGCGGTAGGATCGAGCTTATTTCGACTTGCTGTGGCTATTTCGACTTGAACCGCCATCAAGTTGCGGTACCGATTGAAACCGTCGCCATTCTCGCGCGCCAGATCGACGTCCTAGACATTACTCGTGAAGACTTCTTCGGATTGGAGAGGTGGAACGGCAACGGTGACACGAAACTCGGCACCGATGAAATGATCCGGATTGCAATCAGCCGGCGTTAATGGCCCACATTGGTTATCTCAGACTCCTGCGTTTCTTGTTGAGATAGGTCTTCGGAAGGTAAGCTACATGGTCGCCATCACGGAAACACGCGCGTCGAAGCCGCCGCGACGCATGCACCCCCTTCTCTTACGCATCATGCACTGGATCAACGCGATCTCGATGATCCTCATGGTGATGAGCGGCTGGAAGATCTACAACGACGAAGTGATCTTCGGTTTCCTGCATTTCCCAGATGAACTCACGCTCGGCGTCTGGGCGCAACACGCGCTGCAATGGCACTTCTTCGTCATGTGGATCCTGGTATTGAACGGCCTCTGCTACCTGGCCTATGGCATCTTTACAGGCCGTTTCCGGCGGTTTCTCCTTCCCATCCGGATACGCGAGATCATTCAGGAGATGGTCGCCGCTTTGACCTTCCGGCTGAAGCACAGTGACCTTACACATTATAACGCCGTGCAGAAGCTGCTCTATGTCGGCGTCATCCTCATCATCATCCTGCAGGTCATTACCGGCATCGCAATATGGAAACCGGTCCAGTTCTCTGGGCTTGTCTCCCTCATGGGTGGTTTCCAGACAGCTCGCTTGCTTCATTTCATCGGCATGGCCGCCATCGTCCTTTTCTTCCTCGTTCACGTCAGTCTGGCGCTCTTGGTGCCGAAGACGATCCTGGCCATGCTAACGGGTGGCCCCCGCATCGCTCCGACCGCTCGCCACGGCGATGAAGATGCCGGCACGAACCCCTGAAAGGAAGTCGAGCATGTCTATCCGACCGCCCGCCAGGTCGCTCTTTCGCCCCAAGGTGGCTCCCGATCAGAGCGTGCTTGCCGAAAACAAGGAACTCATTGAGAGCATCGAACGTCGCGGTTTTCTGAAGGGCACCTTGTCGCTCGGTGCGCTGACGTTTCTCTCTGGATGCAACATCTCTGACCGGGCTGCAGTGCAATCGTTCCTCCGCACGATTTCGGCCTTCAACGATCGCGTGCAGGGCCTGCTTTTTGACCCCAACAAGCTCGCCCCGACCTACTCAGTGTCCCAGGTCGTCAAGCCGCCGCGCTTCAATGCCTATTATGAGATCGAACGGGTGATGCCGATCGATCTCAATGGCTGGCAACTGGAGCTTGCCGGCCTCATCCAGGACAAGCGACCTTGGTCGCTTCAGCAGATTCATGGTTTCCCCGAGCAGGAAGAGATCATCAAGCATATTTGCGTCGAGGGCTGGGAGTATATCGGCCAATGGTCCGGTCCCAACCTGAAGCAGTTTCTGACAAAAATTGGCGCTGACCTGAGCGCCAAATACGTCGTTTTCCACTGCAATGACAATTACACCGAATGTCTCGACATGCCATCGGCCTTGCACCCCCAGACTATCCTGGCGACGAAATATGCCGGCGAGCCGATCACCGATCCCTATGGCTTCCCGCTTCGGCTCCGCACGGCGGTTAAGATCGGCTTCAAGAACGCAAAATGGATCCGGGCGATCGAGGTAACCAATACTTATGTTGAAGGCTTCTGGGAAAAGCAGGGATTCAACTGGTTCAGCGGGATATAGTGGTCTGGTGTCCCCGGCGCCAAGGAAGGGCTACTCGGGCTAGAATATCTGACTGACCTGGCGGAAATGACCGGAGTGGCGCGCGGCTGATGGCCTCCCTTTCAAGTTCGGTTCTGTGCGGCATCATGGCGCTCCTTCTCTGGATGCCGCTTGGCTGGCTCATCAACCGGCGGCTTGGATTTGGCCGCGACCTCGCCGCGCCATTAGCACCTGTCATGGGCTGGGCGACGCAAAGCGCCGTCTCCCTCGCCTTGAGTTCTTTGACTGGCTTTTCCACCGGGACAATTTTCGCATCCGCGGCCATTGTCGCTGGCCTCGCTTTTATTCTTCCGCGCAAGCAAACTGAGTTTGAGTCGAATGAGCGATCGGCTGCTCCCCGAGCGGGCCTGGCCCTTTTCGCCATGGCCGCCACTGTCGCCTGTCTGCCCGCCGCCGCCATCCTTCCAAAGTTCATCGACGGCGGCGTGATCCTCGCTGGGCCGATTTTCGATCATGCAAAAATCGCCTTGATCGACGAGATGCTCCGGAGCGGTGTCCCGCCAGCCAATCCCTTCTTCGCGGCCGATGGTGGTCATGGCCGCGTTTCCTACTATTACCTCTGGCATTTCAGCGCAGCGGAGCTCGCGCGGTTATGCGGTGCCACTGGATGGGAGGCAGATATCGGCCTCAGCTGGTTTTCGGGCTTTGCTTCGCTGATGACCCTGGCCGGGTTCGCGTTGCGTTTCTCCGGAGACCGCCTGCCGGCTTTTCTCGCTGTCCTTTTCAGCGTCATGGGTTCCCTGCGGCCGATCCTGATCGGCATTTTCGGCGACGAGCCACTTCATGCCTTCCTGAAGCATGGCAGTGGGCTCGCCGGCTGGCTCTTCCAAACAAGCTGGAGCCCGCATCACGTCACCGCGGCTGCCTGTGTCCTGGTGGCAGTCTTTCTGCTGGCAGAGCTCGCAGGACGACCGACCATCTTTGGCACACTCGTTATCGCGCTGCTCCTTGCCGCCGGTTTCGAGAGTTCGGTTTGGGTCGGAGGTATCACATTGGGCCTCTGTGGCATCGCCATAGCAGCATTAGTGCTTCGCAGAACCGGTGCCAAGCAACGCGTCCTTTTCGCTATCACCTGCATTGCCGCAGCGCTTACCGCCCTCCTCCTGTCATTTCCGCTTGTTTCAGCCCAGCTTCATGAAGGAGCAGCGAGAGGTAGCCTGCCCATTACAATCCATGCGGCCCCAGTGCTTGGTGTACTGTTCCCACCGGCATGGCGCCAAACCCTCGACATCCCAGCCTATTGGCTGGTCCTCCTTCCCCTCGAGTTTCCGCTGATTTTCATTCCCGGCCTCGTGGGATTGCGACGAATAGTGCGTTTCGGCCACGAAGACGAGCAACGGGAACACCTCGGTTGGGCATTCACAGTGCTGGGCTTTGGTTCCCTTGGTTGCAGCTGGCTGCTCCTAAGTACCGTGGGCGACAACAACGACCTTGGATGGCGCGCCATCTTGCCTGGGCTCTTTGTTCTCACTATCGCATCTGCGATTGCCGTTTCGCACTGGCTCCGGGGGCTCAATGTAAGGCGCTACGCTTTTGCCGCAGTGATCGTCGTCATCGCCTTCGTGGGGGCGTTGCCTGACACCTGGCATAACATCACCGGAAACCTCTTCGGCCACATGACCGCTTCGGCGCGCGCTTTTGCCGAGTCGCCCGCACTCTGGGCGGCAGTCCGGAGTCATACGAATGCCGAGACCCGCATTGCCAACAATCCTGCCTATCTCCAGGAAGTGACACCTTGGCCCGTCAACATCTCTTGGGCGTTGCTCAGTGATCGCCGATCCTGTTTTGCCGGCAACGAGCTGGCAATAGCTTTTGCCTCGCTGCCCACCCAGGAACGGCTCGACATATCATCGCTGTTTCTTCGGGTATTTGATGGTACCGGTTCGGCCGAGGATGTCACCCGCCTCTATCGCGACTACGGCTGCCGGGCGGCGGTGGTTACGTCACAGGACGGTGCGTGGAATCATGATCCTTTCGCCACCAGCAAGTTCTTTCGCCTGGTTCAAGTCGAAGAAGGAAAATGGCGCATCTATGTCGCAGCTGATACCGATGCGACAGATGCTCCACAAGCACAGAAATAGCCGCAGGCCGAAACTCAGCCGCGCGCCAGGACGGCAACGCCAAGGACGATGAGAGCGGTGCCGGCAAGGCGCTGTGCGCTGATCGCCTCGCCCAGCAGGAATGCCGAGGCAAAGGTGACGAGGACGAAGCCAAGCCCCAGAAACGGATAAGCAAAGGAGACCTCGGCGCGGCTCAATACCATAACCCAGATGACGACGCTGAGGGCATAGCAGGCAAGGCCGCCGATGATGCCCGGGCGAAATATGAATTCGAGGAACGAGCTAGGCGACCAACTTTGCGCCGGCACCAGCCCATCCCGTGCTGCCCAGCGGAGCAGAAGCTGGGCCGCGGCATTGGTTGAAACACTCGCCAGGATGAGGGCAATGAGAGCGAAGCGGCTCATTGTCCCGCCGCACCGTAATTCGCCCGGATGACGGAAGTGTCTCTTGAAGCGGCAGCGAATTCCTGCATGCCCGCATCGAATTCGATCTGCGGCCGCCAGCCAAGCTGATTCCGCAGTCGGCTCGAATCAGCCGTGATATGCCGGACATCTCCCAGCCTGAATTGGCCGGTGACGACAGGGGCAGGCCCCTGGAGTGCTCGTGACAGCGCCTGCGCCATCTCGCCTACCGAGCGGGGCGTACCGGATCCCACATTGAAAGCGGTGACGCCGGTCTTGTGGGCTTCACAAGCAAGCACGGTCGCTGCGGCAACATCGGCGACATGGATGAAATCGCGCCGCTGTCCACCATCCTCAAAAACCTGCGGCGCCCTGCCGGCGAGCAGCATCGACGTGAAAATCGCGGCTACGCCTGCATAAGGCGTGTCCTTCGGCATGCCGGGTCCATAGACATTGTGATAGCGCATCATGGCAACACTGCCGCCGATCGCCCTTGCCCAGTTCGTGGCATAGAATTCCTGGGCCAGCTTGCTGGTTGCATAGGCGTTACGGGGATCGAGCTTGGCATCCTCGGTCACAAGCAGAGGCGCGAGCGGGCATCCGCAGATCGGACAAGGCGGCTCGAAATTACCCGCTCGCAAGGCAGCAGGCTGCCGGGGTCCCGGCGCCACGGCGCCATGTTCGCGGCAGTGGCTGAGACCTTCGCCATAAACCACCATCGAGCTTGCTAGAGTGAGATGCTTGACGCCGGCCCGCGCCATGCCGGCCAGCAATTCGGCAGTCCCATGGTCATTCGAGGAGGCATAGTCCGGCATGTCGCCAATCGCCACCCCGAGACCGACTTTGGCAGCGAGGTGAATGACAGCGTCAATTCCTTTCAATGCTTGATCGATCACATCCGGCTTTCGCACATCGCCGGCGTGAAACTCTGCCGGCTCGGGCGGTATCCAGCTGTCACCTTTGTGTACATCAGGGCGTAGCGAATCTAAGACGCGGACATCGTGTTGATTTGCGAGCAGATTCCCGAGGACGTGGCTGCCGATAAAGCCGGCGCCACCTGTCAACAGCACGCGCATGGGCAACTCCTCGTCTCGGCCATCAATATATCCCGCGCGGAAAGTCTGGACGCTCGACTGGCAACTCTCTTGCCAGCCGGAAAAACGTCGACACGATTTTCGCCGCGGCCCGCAGGCCAGCCATCAGGTTCCCCGAGACTTTTGACTGTCCACCGCGGCGGCGGCGATGGTCGACCGGAATCTCAAGACACCGGAATCCTTTGGCCGCCGCCCGCATCTGCATCTCTAAGTTCCAGCCATAGGTCATCTCCCGCATACCTAGGGTACTCAAGTGATCGACGCGCATTGCTCTCAGTGGCGACATATCGGTGAACCGAACACCGTAGGTTAATCCAAGCAATACTCCGGCAAGCCAACCGGCAATAATCTGCTGTGGTGTCAGGCTTCCGCGCTCCCGTTTCCCTCGAATGCGCGAACCCATGACAAAATCGGCCCGATCTTCGGCGAGGGGCGCAATGATGGATGGGATAAAGGCAGGCACATCGCTGCCGTCTCCATCTAGGAAACAGACGATATCAGTGTTCGCCCGCAAGGCGGCAATACCCGCGGCACAAGCGCGGCCATATCCACATACCGGTTCACTGACAACGCGCGCACCTGCCGCCGCTGCGACTTCCGCAGTCCGGTCTGTGGAACCGTTGTCGACGACGATTGCCTCTCGGACCGGCATGGCCAGCACATCTCGCACGACGGCGCCAATGGCGGCCTCTTCGTTAAGGCAGGGAATAACAACGGCTACCACTGGAGATTCCATAGGGTTATGCCACGTTCGATACGGTACGGCGCTTTTCAAGGAAATGCCGGGTTGCTGGAGCCAGTTCGGGGATTTGATCGCACGCGAATTCCGGGCACTCGCCTCGAATTTCCGCTTCAAGGATTGCAAACGAAGCTGCGTCGTCAACATCGTACCAGCCATCGATCACCGATACAGGCAGCTTAATCTCCTCTGCCCGCTTCAAGGTGAGCCGGTAAACTTCTTCGGTGCTCCAGGGAATCCCATCGAATAGATGACGGTGTGGTCGCGAAAGGCCGATCAATGTGTAGCCACCGTCGAGTGCCGGACTGAGCACAACTCGGTCGCCTTTCAATACTGATTCAACTGCCTGGCGCAGAATTGAGCGCGGCAGGGTTGGGCTATCGGAATTAACGAGGATCGCCCCCACATGGCCAATCGCCAAGAGATCGACGATACCTCTATAGAGCCGCGCGCCAAAGTCACCTTCGTATTGCGGTAACATGCCAAAGCTCGAAGGCAGAAAATGCGCCAGTTGGCGCTCTGAACCGACCGGCGTATAAACAGCATAGCCTCTGGATCTGCCTTCAAGGGCGAGATGCGAAATCGTGCTGGAGAGGTCGCGAATGAAACAACCGGAAATCTCGGCACATTCTTCTGCCCTAAGGGGTGGGGAAAGTCGCGTCTTCGAGAGACCGGGTCGCGGCGTCTTGCACATGATCGCCACGGCAACTGTTGGAATCATGTCATTCTCCGCTCAGAGCTGAGGCTCACGCCGACCGCGCAATCGCTCTCTCGAGATCATTGAAGAGATCATCTGGATCCTCCAGCCCAACAGATAGGCGCAGCAGGTCGGCCGGACAGAGCGAGCCTTCGCCTTCCATGGAAGAACGATGCTCGATCAGGCTTTCGATGCCACCGAACGACGTAGCCCGACGCCAAATGCTGACATTGGCCGCCGTGGAAATAGCGACCCTGGGTCCGCCCTTCAGGCGGATCGACAGCATGCCACCGAATCCGCCCATCATTTGGCTGGCGGCAACCCGATGGCCGGGACTATCAACAAGGCCGGGATAGAGCACGCCTGAGATCGCCGAGTGCTTTGCTAGGCGCCGCGCCAGGACCTCGGCACTTCTGCTCTGCGCCTTGACTCGAATGTCGAGGGTCCGCAAGCCACGCGCCAGCAGCCATGCCTCAAACGGGCCCAGCACCGAACCGTTTTGCTCACGCATCTTCCGGACGCGTGACCAAAGTTCATTGGGCTTCGCGATGGCCAGCACTCCGGCACTGACATCCGAATGGCCGTTCAGGTATTTAGTTGCCGAGTGCAGGACGATATCGGCGCCGTAGGCCAGCGGTTGCGTCAGAATCGGCGTAGCAGCAGTCGAGTCCGCCGCCACGAGCGCACCTGCAACATGAGCAGATTGTGCAACAGCCGCGATATCAGTGATAGTCCAAAGAGGATTGCTGGGCGTTTCGATCCAAACGAGACCGGTTTTCCCAGGCCGGATCGCTGCCTTCACCGCCTCTAAATCAGACATGTCAACGAATGTAATCTGGTGGCCAAATCGGGGTGACTGTCGAAGCCAGCTTTGCAATGCCCAATACATCAGCTGCGGGGCGACGATATGGGTTGGCTCCAGCGAAAGGAAAAGCGCTGTCGCCGCGGCCGTGCCTGAGCCAAAAACCAGAGATTCTGCCGCCCCCTCCAATTCAGAAATGAGCGATTCCGCCTGGCGCACTGACGTATTGTCAGCCCGGCCATACACATTGCCCGAGCTGTAGCCATTATCCGCATCCCGTATATAGGTCATCGCCACGTGAATGGCTGGCGTCAAGGCACGGGTAATTGGCTCACCCTCGCTCAGCACACTCGCGGTCAAAGTGCCCGGTTTCATGGCGGTCGTCGGCAAATCGATCATTCACACGTACCCTGAAACCCATGCATGATACCTCCGGCCCGAACAAAGATCCGATTGTCTTTGTCGTCAAAATCCAGTGAGGAGACAGCCGAACGCCATTTTCCCCTAGTATGTTTCGCTCGATAAGGCTGCAAAGTTACACCGGGAGCGAAATTTCTCCTTTCTAGCCGTCGCGTTTTAAGGTCCCAATGCATTCGAAAGCGATCATAGCCTGAAAGGATAAAAAGCCCTTGGGCGCGGTAGCTCTGAGAAGGTCCTTGCAGCCGTCCCCACGGGCGTTGGCCAGTTGAGAGTCGAACCTAACGGGCTATGGCTCTTTTGGATGCAATGCGAACTATGCTTGAGAATGAATGCACAGTCTGCACTCTTTCGCAAATCAGCTGTGGAATGCGGCTAACCCCGCACGATGGCGACTTCCCTCTGGTACGTGATGAAATAGGAGCTGGGTAATTTGGAAGGGGCGCCGACTACGGTCAACGTGCCCTCCGGGCACGCCATCCTTTGGATTGCCGGCGTGCCTGCAGCCGCGGCTGTTTTCCACCACTTCTATATGCGCGACGAAGTCTTTCAGTCGATGGCTTACGGCAGATGCCCGGATCACCGAAATAGCGGCTTGTGATCAGTCAGGACACCTCTCTCGCGCGTCCCTAGAGCCTGCGGTTCAATTCGTGCAAAAAGCCGGGAATTTTGCGACAAATTCTTTGCGCAAGATCAAGTTGTACAAATCAGGTCTTCTGAAGCTTACGTCATAAAGTAGCGGCCATTCGGACACATATTTAGGATCATAAGTTCTCCGCTCCTCCTTACAATGCTCTCTGTCTCAAGTTACGCACCGCGTGCTCGGCACCAACTGACGCCGAAGAGATGGAGAACTCGATGATCCACAGGATTTTTCAGCGCCAACGGTTCCACGGCCGGCGCGACAATCTTGGAGATTTCAGTTGCCACCGCTTATTTGGGCACTCGGCCGCCGAGGATGCTCCGCGGTCCGGCCGGTACCTACCCGCGTACAACTCCACCGGCAAGCTTCTTTTGCCGAAAAATTTCCATGAGTAAATTTTCGTGGATCCCCACTCGCCCCCTAACGCCCTGAACGGAGGAAAGGCAACTTTCCTGAATATCACAATGTCTACATCGAACCGGTTTCCTACCATATCTATCAAAAGACCGGCGTTTTCCCTGAAGGTATCATCCGCATGCGCTCGAGGCGATCTATGACAGACGTAAATCGCCCCCGGACCGGCCGCTGCGGCGGGCCGGTGCGCGGTTGAGCTCCGCTGGCGCCGTCTCGAAGTCATCACTCTCCACCGACGCTCCCTTTCGGCGTGAGAAGCAGTGTTTGTACCGCACCTTTGATTTTCGGGCGGGCATCGATTTCATAACCACAGGTCATTGGACCCACCGAGTTTCGCGTCGTATTCGGTGGTTTGCAAAGGGATTCGAAGGACGACATGCCACACAAGGAGGTGGAGGATGAAAGCAATCGTGGTGACGGACCAGACTGCTGGAACGGCTGGAATGAGGCTGGTGGAGCGGCCCGAACCGCCGGCAGCGATAAACGACGTCATCGTTCAGATTCATGCGTCGGGATTCGTTCCGACTGAGATGGCGTGGCCTTCGACCTGGACCGATCGCCGCGACCGTGACCGAACACCGTCGATCCCTGGCCACGAGCTGGCCGGAGTGGTCAGCGCTCTCGGCTACGGCACGACGGGACTATCGGTGGGACAGCGAGTGTTCGGCATCGCCGACTGGCATCGCGACGGCACCCTGGCGGAGTATGTGGCCATCGAGGCACGCAATCTCGCGCCGCTCCCGGGCGATGTCGACTTCACGGTGGGCGCGAGCCTGCCAATCTCGGGCCTCACCGCGTGGCAGGGACTGTTCCAGCACGGCCACCTTAAGGCGGGTCAGATCGTCCTCGCGCATGGTGCGGCAGGCGCAGTCGGGACGATGGTGACGCAACTCGCGCGCGAGGCTGGCGCGTATGTCATCGGCACGGGACGCGCGGCCGACCGTCAGAAGGCCCTCGACTTCGGCGCACAGGAGTTCGTCGACCTCGACAACGACACGCTGGAAGACGTCGGCGGCGTCGATCTGGTGTTCGATGTCATCGGTGGCGACATCCAGAAGCGGTCGGCACGCCTGATTCGAACGGGAGGAACGCTGGTTTCTGTCGTCGGGCCGACCGAGGCGCGGCCCGACAAAGGCCTGACGGTCGACTTTGTCGTAGAGTCCGATCGTGCCCAACTAAGTGAGATTGTCCAGCGGGTGCGGGACGGACGACTGCGGACGAACATCGGCACTGTCTCGACCCTCGATGATGCCGTCGCCGCCTTCAATTCGACCGAGCGACGCAAGGGGAAGACGATCATCCGCGTTCGTCCGTGAGGACTTGGGGAGGCGAGCGGTTCTGCCCTCCTCGTTGATCGTTGGCGACGTGTGCAAGGCGGCGTGAGATTGATTTGGTCGCTGCGGTCCGGGATGGCAAGCTGGCGAATGACCGTCCGCGTCATCCCCGTCAGTGCCACCGAATTCTCGCTGGGATGCCGACCTCACCCTCATACTGGATCGGGTTTTTGACGGCAATCGTGCCGGCAGTCAGGATGACACGTCGGAATTTCTTATAGGCGGCCAGCTGGAGGACCAACGACTGCGTTGCTCGAGAAACAGCTAACTGACCTTAAAAGCCTGGGGCACCCGCACTGATCAAAGGCTCGTTGCAAGTTAAAAGGCCGATTCCATATGCGGCTATAATTTCGCGGGACGTCCGCACGAGATTTCCAGTTCGCGAAATATTGCTTCGACCTGATCTGGCGAGACTGCAAAAAGGGAAGCCTGAGGAATGACCCAAGCGACGTTTGGCATTCGGCCAAGAAGATCCAGCACAAAGCCGAACGAATTAGTACACATTCCGGACCCTAAGACCACACACCTGGCTTAGGCTGCCATTCGGCGGCGGTGATTCTTCGGTCCAGCGCCCTCCCGTGCGGCGTAGCGTCGTCCTAGATCCTGGGTTGACGAACGCGAATTAGAAGGCGGCCTGTAGCGGACGCTAACCATTCAACCACGGAGCGGTCTGGTGAAATCCGATGAAGTCAGTGGCAGTCGATGCCGAAGCTGCTGCCGCCAGACTGAAGCAGTTGTAGCGATGAGGGTGTTTTTCTTGAGTTTCAGCTTTGCCCGACAGCCAACCGCGATGTCACGCTCCAGGTATCGAACAATCTGAATCATGAGGCGATCTGATTGCCCGTCTTGATTCACGTCCTTTTCTAGAATGAGGTTAAGGCCGAATGCTCCCGCTGATCGAACCGTTGGTCGCCACGGTCCTTATTCTCCTTTTCGTCTTGAGTTGGCGCTTCATGCCGCAGCGTCACATGTGGATCGGGTTGATTTCGACAACTCTCCTGTTTGTCCTGTTGAGCGTGATCGTTATCGATAGCGCTGGATCACCCTTGAACCCAAGGTTCGATCGCGGCCCGGCTCCTATCGAGCTATGGCATCGGATCATCGTTGCCGCATGGTGGATCTTGGGCGCGCGCATCGCCGTGGCCATCGGCAGTGCAACCCTACCGACGGCGCGCGGCTCCCGGGAAGCGAAACTGGCTTCCGATCTGATTTCGGGCGGTGTCTACCTAGCGGCGGTTCTGATTGTCATCAACACCGTTTTCAACGTGCCGATTGGCGGACTGGTCGCCACATCCGGCGTCATCGCCATCGTGCTTGGCTTGGCGCTTCAGAATACCCTTGCCGATGTCTTTGCCGGCGTCGCCGTTCAGATCGAAGGCCCGGTTTCGCTTGGCGACCGCATCTGGATCGAAGGCCCGGTGGAAGGCGAGATCGTCCAGATCAACTGGCGATCGATCCACATCCGCACGGATGGCAACGATATCGCCGTCGTGCCGCATAGCGTCGTCGCCAAGTCCCGCATTATCAATCGAAGCTACCCAACGGCCCGGCGCGGGGATACCATCGAGATATCCTGCGACCCGAGGGTCAATCCCGACCACACCTGCGATCTGTTGAAGCGCGCGCTTCTCCTTTGCCCCAATGTGATGAGGGATCCGGAGCCATCCGTCGCCTTGGTCCGCCTGGGATCGCGGAGCAATCACTATCAGATCGCCTTTTCCGTCGCATCGAGCAGTCTCCTCTGGAGCACCAAGAGCATGCTGATGAAAGAGATTGCCCGGCAATTCCGTTACGAGGGAATCCGGCCAGCCGAGCGGAAGCCGTCTGAGCGAATTTCGTGGTCTGGGCATATGGGGAACGGCGCGCTCGCGGAGAAACTGGGCGACAAAGGAGCGGCGGAGGGTGAAGCTTCGGATAGCGGGATTGCGTCTCCGCTGTTAGGGGCCTATCCGCTGGACCAGCTCTTAAGCGAGCTTTCGATATTTCATGGCCTTTCGCAGGCGCACCGGCAGCGGCTGGTCGGCAAGCTCATTCGTCGCATGCTCGAACCGCGAGATATCGTCTTTTCCCAGGACGACACCGGATCCTCACTATTCATCATTGCATCCGGCGTGCTGGAAGTCACGCGCCAGATGCCTGAGAGAAGCTTTGTCGTCGGTCGGATTGGCCCGGGCGACTATATCGGCGAGATCGGCATGCTGACCGGCGCGCCCCATGCCGCAACGGTTACGGCATTGACGCCCTGCATCCTGCACGAGCTGTGTAAATCAGACGTCGCACCGCTGTTGGAGGAAGAGCCGGAGCTGGTTTCCGCTTTTGAGGCCTCGGCGCGTCGCGGACAAGAGCGTCTGGCCCGCGCGGCCGCTGCGGCAACCTGTAGCCATCCCGGCCCGCCGGGCCAGCTTCTCACTCGCATTCGCTCGTTCTTTAACCTGCCGACCTAGGGTATAAATTTCAGGCTTATCCCTAATTCAGAAAGCCCAAGATGTTGAATCCGATTTTTATCTGCGAGATCGGCATCGCTTACTCGTAATTGTCGCGGTCTTTTGGCAGTAAAAACCCTCGATTTCGATAGTGGCCGTTGAGGCTATCGAGCCTCGAAATTTGACCCGCTTAACGTGCCGGCGACGGTCAAATAGATGATAGTTCAGCTTGAGCTATGCAGTAGACCGCGAAGGGTTCGGCATCGAGCGACACAGCATGATTTATCCCAAAGCTTTTTCCGTATCGGACAAGCTGTTCGCCGCGCACCTGTCCCCTCGCCTTCTTCTGAAGCCCTAAATCCCTACTCTTCCTCGGCTTCAAAAATCCCGTCTCGCATCTGGCCCTGATGCCTTGGTATCACTTGTCCAGCAGACGGTAGAATTGCGTCCAGACCATATCCTTCTTCGCACTCGCTGTGTGGCAGTATGCGCAACTACCGTTTTCCTGAACCTTCGCAGTGGTCATCTTTGCGTTGGAATATTTGAAATCGAAATATCCCCAGCCGCCGGATGCAGCATATCGCTTGGAATTCTTTACAGCCACTTCAGCACCGTAAAAGGTTCCGGGAAAATAACCTCGCCCTGAAGGCTCGGTCCGCGATCCATCTGGATTCTCACCTGGCAGCGTTAGCTGCAGCTCCTTGACGAAAACTGTATCCTCCGGAAACACATTCGTTTTCTTGTAGATAGCATATGATCCCGGCTCTATGTAGACATTGTGGTATTCCGGAAAAGCTGCCTTACCATTGTTAAGGGCGTTGGGCGTCAGTGGCGATCCGACGTAAACCCATTCGTGGAAATTTTTTGGGAGCATAATCTCTCCGGATGCCGTGTACTCCGGCAAGTACCGCCCAGGCATCTTGGTGTCATCATCGGCAGACGACCCCGCAACTCCAACAACTAACATTCCTGCAACAAATGCTGAAGCCGCGCAGAATGCTTTCCGTGTCCGTAGCTTCTCAGTCATGTTATTTTTAACCTCCGCGAGCAAAAAAGATCTCCTGAAAAAACGTCCGCTTGCTTTGGTATCAAGAGACGCCTAAGTCGGTGTGAAGCGACGGTTATAGATACGGTAGAAAATCAATCCGCAGGTCCAGAAAGCGTGTCCAGTGATCCCAATTCGGAGGTCTCGGATTGCGAATTTTTACGACTGAATTGGATATCCATGTTGTGCCCCTGGCCGACTGCATTCTCAGTCAAGAATGAAGCCGTTTTTTGCGCGCCAGCTTGCCACGCAGGTTCCGCCAGCTCAGCCTGAGATAGATCTCCGCATCTTCAGTTAGGTGCGCCGCTCCTGTCGCGTGCTCCAAAGCAAGCCATGCTTCCGCATCATCCGGATGGCTTGATACGCGATCATGCAAAGCCATGAATTCCGGGGTTGCCGGCGCAGCGCCCGGCGTTCGACAAGAGGCTGGTCCGGCTGCTGCGACGCCTCACCCAGCAAGAAGCCGGCGCAGGTGCCTAACCCCCTCTTAGTGCTTGGCTCTCAGCTCCCGGGTAGTGAGGTGGAAAATGAATCCCCAGGCGAAACTGCGTATGAAATCGATCAGTTCGCCAGATGCGGATCTTCGGAACATCCGACACCAATTGCGGATCTCCGGATCGGTTGTTTGAGGCAGCATATGGCGACCTAGAGTTGCGATGGCGCGACGTCCATTGGCACCGCATGGTCCTTCCAATGCAATTGACGAGCCGAGGGCAGTATGAATAGAAAAGTGATGTTTACCTTTCTCGCACTTACCGGTGGCGTACTCGCGGC
>NZ_JAXCLW010000005.1:0-265448 GCF_034044715.1 Dongia soli
TTGGTCAAGCTCTACGATGACGCCAAGACATACCCGGACGGGAAATGGCTGACAGTTGAGATTTCATCCGCAGATGATCGGCATGACGTGACGGAGCTTTTGACGATGAAGCGCCCTCCACGGCAAGGCGGTTGAATGTTGCCGCAATGCTGATTTTCGGGCGCCGCAAATGTCCGGGATTTAATGGTGCGAAGCTCGGGCGACCGTCCGAAAACGCAAGAAAGAATTCGGAAGGCTGGACTAGATCCAAGTCTTGGACGGTTCAGGCATTTGCGCAACGAAGCTAGATGTTCGATCCACCATGTGGATAATTGGAGTTCCGCCATGCGCTGGCCCGCTATGCCGCAGGCCGTCGTTGGTTGTGCCGTGATATAGATTCGCTATGCTCGCTCGGAGACTACGCGATCTAGGGCCGGAAAGTTTCCAGGCGTAGCGGACTGCATCTCCGACCAAGACGGCCTTGTTTCGAAGCTTGACTTTCGGCCAATCTGGCTAGGTCCAAATATATTTCGGCGGATTGCGCATCAAAGATAATCAACCAACCGCACGGCTATGCGACATAGAAGCGAGAAAAGTGATCCATGTCGTGTGCAGTTGCCGCCACCAAGCGCTACCGGATTAGCCAAGAATAAGCAGGCAGATCAAGCCCGTACTGGCATTGATCCCAGAGCGAACCGCACAGCTTGTGACTGGCCGAGTCTGGCTTTTCAAGTCCACCGACGATAGGATCGCTTCGCGAGTCTTGGAGGCCTGGCCAGACGCCAGCCAATTGCCTTTTCAGGGCGCTTCCAACGTAAGCGAGAAGGTAGAGTGGTGATCGAAAAATTTAATACGGGCGTCCCAGGGTTGGATCGGATTCTGGCAGGTGGCTTTCAGCGCGGATCTGCCTACATCCTGCAGGGCCCGCCGGGCGCCGGCAAGACTGTCTTGGCTAACCAGTTCTGCTTCTCACATGCCCGAGGTGGAGGGCGCGCGCTCTACATGAGCCTGTTGGCCGAGAGCCACGATAGAATGCTCGCTTATATGAGCGAGATGGCATTCTACGATTCGTCCTTCTTGCCGGAGAACCTGCAGTATGTGAGCGGTTTTGGGGTGCTTGAACGGGAAGGCCTGCCAGGCCTGCTCAAACTGATGCAGCATGAGATCAAGCGGCATCGAGCCACTGCCGTCGTTCTAGACGGTATCTTCGTCGCGCATTCCGACGTGACGGAGGGGGAATACCGCAAATTCGTTCACGAGCTTCAGGGGGTTGCCAACTACCTGAACGCCGTCCTCGTCATGCTCACACATCAGAACCGCAACTCCGGAAGCCCTGAGCATACGATGGTCGACGGATGGATAGAGCTTTCCGACGAGCTGAAGGACTTTCGCTCTTATCGCACCATCCAGGTCAAGAAGCATCGCGGTTCTGGCATTTTACCTGGCAAGCACCATTTCAGAATAGACGACCAGGGAATTTCCGTTTTCCCTCGTGTCGAGGTTATTCCCACCAGGGAGCTGACCCGGCGATTGCCGTCCGTCCGGATATCCACGGGCATTGGCGATCTGGACAAGATGCTTTGCGGCGGCCTAACCAAAGCCTCGGCCACGGTCGTCTTCGGCCCTACCGGTACCGGAAAGACGACCCTGGCCCTGCATTTTCTGGCGGAGGCCACGCCGCAGGAGCCGGCGATCATGCTCGGCCTTTACGAAACTCCGGCCGGCCTCTTGAATAAAGCAGGTAGCATCGGACTCGACCTAGATGCTGCGATCGCCTCCGGAGCGGTCGAACTCGTCTGGCGTCCGTCCGCGGAGAATCTCGTGGACGAACTCGTCCTTGACCTGCTTGCGAAGGTCGAGGCGCGTGGCGCAAAGCGTGTTGTGGTCGACGGGATTGTTGCTCTGCGGGACAATTTGGTCGCAAGGGGACGTTTCGCCTATATCCTGAGTGCGATGAATGCCCGCCTGAGCGAGCTTGGCGCCACGGTCGTCTATACGTCGGAGATCCGCGACATGCATGCGCCCAGCATGTTGCCAAGCGACGATATCTCCATGTTCGTCGAGAATGTGATTGTCTTAACCTATCTTCGCCAGGAAGATGCGCTGCGCCGGTCTCTTTCGGTATTGAAGCTGCGAGACAGCGACTTTGACCCAAGGGCAAGGGAATTCTATATCGGCGATTCCGGTATCATTTTCGGGATGGACCCGCAGCTTCGTCAAAATGGAGCATAAATCGCTGTGCTTCGCATTCTGCTCGTGGAAGACGAAAGGCTCCTCTCGACGGTCACGAGCGTGACGCTGGAAGACGCCGGCTATCACGTCACCGTTGCATTCGACGGCCAGAATGGCTTCGAAATCGCCCTTCAAGATCGGCCGGAACTGATCATCACGGATTTCATGATGCCGCGCATGACAGGATTGGAAATGACGGCAAAATTGCGCCAGCATGGGTTTGCGGGGCCCATCGTGCTTACCACCTCTGTGCCCGAGGCTCAATTGCCGGGGCGCAACGAATACAACGCTTATCTAGCCAAGCCGTATACGGAAAGCCAATTGCTCAAAATCTTGGACAAATTCATACCCTGAAGGGCAAATTGGGTTTCGGCCAGTCTAGCATCGCGGGGAACCGTGCGGCTGCCGGTGATCGAACTCCGCGCGGTTCGGGACGAACATGAATGCCACGACGGGTTGGCGATATCGATAACCAGCCCCTGAGCAGCAAAAGAGATCGGAACCCACCCACTCGCTGCAAGGATCCTACGTCTGCAACAAGAGGCCGACGTTGTGGCGGCGGAAGGCATCTCGGAAAGCGCCTTTTCCATTTGGAATCAAAGAGATAGATCGTTATATGCCGAGTGGCGGTCTCGCCTTGGGTGGGCTGTACGAAGTCGCCGGCGGCGGGCGCCCGGATCTCTTCGCGCCGGCGCTGGCCCAGGCCCGGTTGAAGCCGGGCCGGGTCATCTACATGGAAGCTGGTGACCGAGAAGACAGCATTGGCTGCAGCAAGCCGCTGAGACGGCCGGGACGATCGGCATCGTCGTGCGCCGCTGGCGTCGCCAAGCGGAAGCATCCGATTTCGGCCAGCCAACGGCCGCCGTCCCGCGCTGGCGGGTCTCGGTCCTGCCCTCGGCGCCGTTGCCGGTCCCGCAACCAGTGGGCCAAGCTCTGGAGGCCGGGTGATCATCCGACGAAGAATTCGGTAATCTCCTGTCCGCTCAAGTTCGCGAGCCCACCGCGCGTGCTTCGTATCTCAGCTTTCGGAACCGCATCGCGCGGGCTCCGGTGTAGCGAATAGATCGATTTGCGACATGGAGGTTATTGGGAGCCGTTCTTGCGCTTGCCCTTGGCCGGTTTCGCCCGGGCCAGGAGAAGATCGATGAAGTCGATAACCAAGGCTAGATCGTCATCCGAAAGTTCGGCCAGCCGGCCTTCAAGGACATGGCGCTTCGCGGAGGTCGTCCCAGGGATGCCACTAAAACGTTTCTCGATCGCGGCGAGCGGGTCCAAGCCCATCTGATGACAGACCGCCTCTATGGTTCGTATCGAGGGGAGGTGCTGCCCTTGCTCAAGCTTGTGCAACCCCTGACGATTGACGTCCGCCTCGCGCGCCACAGCCGCAAGGCGCATGCCTTGAGCTTCCCTGACGGTCTTGATGAACGTGCCGAAGGTCTCGGCGCTGAAGTGGCGAAGGTGGGTGGTCTTTGGAGGCCGCGGCATACCCCTGTTCCGCAATCGCCAGCAACGGCATTTCCTGCCTCGTCTTATCGCATAGTCTCCGGCGCGATTCAGTATTATGCAAAACCGGATTCATTAATTAGCAAATCGCGCATTTATTCTGCAAACCGACAAACTTGACAAAACCGGCCGCCAAGATTATTTAACCGATAAGTTATTTAACCAATCGGTGAAATGATATGTCAGCCGATCATTTGAGCATGACTTTCGCGGCTTTGGCCGATCCGACGCGCCGGGCGATCCTGGCGCGGCTGGCTTTGGGCGAGACCTCGGTGACAGAATTGGCGGAACCTTTCGAGATGAGCCTGCCGGCGATTTCCAAGCATTTGAAAGTGCTGGAACGGGCGGGGCTTATTACCCGCGGCCGGGAAGCGCAATGGCGTCCATGCCGCATCGAGGCCGGTGCGTTGAAAGACGTGGATGACTGGCTCAATTTCTATCGGCGTTTTTGGGATGAGCGGTTCGATCGGCTGGATGATTTTCTTCGCCAACAACAAAAGGGAGAGAAAAAATGAGCGCAGACAATGAGCGTGTGCTCGTCATCACCCGTGTCTTCAAGGGGCCACGTCATCTGATTTTCAATGCCTGGGCTGACCCGGCGCAATCCCGGCAATGGATGGGGCCGCGCGGCTTCACCGCGACCGAGGTGACCCAGGATGCGCGACCCGGCGGCATCTGGCGACTTTGCCTGCGGGCCGATGACGGCAGCCGCGAGCTGTGGCAGGGCGGGGTCTTTCGCGAGATCACGCCACCCGAGCGGCTCGTCTTCACCTTCGCCTGGGATGATGCGGCCGGCTGTCCCGGACATGAGATGCTGGTGACGGTGACTTTTGCGGAGCGGGAAGACGGCACGACGCTGATGACCTTCCGCCAGGAGCTCTTCGACACGATCGAAAATCGCGACGGGCACCGCGACGGCTGGGACAGCACCTTCGACCGGTTGGCGGATCATTTGGCGGCAATACAGGGAAGGCATGCAGGATGAAACTTTATCTCACCCCCGCCGCCTGCAGCTTGGCCGATCATATCGCGCTTTGCGAGGCGAAGATCGCTGTCGAGACGGTCAAGGTCGATCTCACGACGCGGCGCATGGAAGACGGTGGCGATTTCACCAAGATCAATCCGAAGGGTTATGTGCCCGCCTTGGAACTGGATGACGGCACCGTGCTGACGGAGAATGCGGCAATCCTCTGCTGGGTCGCCGACCGCGCGCCTGATCTGGCGCCGCATGGCGAGATGGGGCGGATCCGCCTGATCGAGATGCTGAGCTTCATCGCCAGCGAGATACACAAGCCCTTCATCCGCAGCTTCTTTCCCATCGATGAGAAAGATAGGGAGACGGCCGACCGGATGATTGCCACAAGGCTGGCTTTTCTGGAGGAGCAATTGTGCGGCGATTATCTGTTCGGCGAGAGCTATAGCGTCGCCGATGCCTATCTCTATGTCATGCTGCACTGGGCCAATCTGACCAAGCGGCAGGTGCCGGCGAAGCTCGCCGCGTTCTTTGAACGCGTCCATCGCCGGCCGGCGGTGCAAGAGGCGCTGCGGCGCGAAGGGCTCGCCCAATAGCGAGGCGCAACCCATGTCGGCAGGCCTGGCATCACGCTCGCCTTTGACAATGCCACCGAACTGGACAACAGTAAAACGCCCATGCAGAGGCCTGGACGTTAAGAATGCTGCCCTGCGTTTGGGGAGGAATGTTGCAGCGCGGCCTTGCCATCGCCGTCTGCGGAAATACCGGCAAAATTCCAGCTTTCAACCGCGTTTACGAACGACCGTGCCGATCGTCAGGAGGCAGAGATGAAAGCCGAACCGCAGAAGGAACATCGCTGGCTGGACCGCTTCATCGGCGATTGGAGCTTCGAAGCCCAGGCGCTCGTGAAGCCGGGAGCTGGGATCGTGCCGGGACAGTCGGCGGAGACCTTCAGGGGGAAGGAACATGTGCGCTCGCTCGGTGGGTTATGGATCGTGGCGGAAGGTGAGGGCGAGATGCCGGGCGGAGGCATGGCCACGACTTTGATGACCTTGGGCTATGACAGCGCGAACCGGCGTTACATCGGCACCTGGATCGGCTCGATGATGAGCTATCTCTGGGTTTATGACGGCAAGCTGGATACGGCGGAACGCATGCTGACGCTGGATTCGGTCGGTCCCAGTTTCCGCACGGAAAACAAGTTGGCGAAATATCAAGACATTACGGAGTTCAGGGACGATGGCGTCAGGATCATGACCTCCCGGATCCTGCTGGATAACGGGACCTGGCACGAGTTCATGACGGTGCAATACCGGCGTGGGACTTAAATTGTCAGATTAGGACTTCCATCGGTTCATCGATCGTCGCGAAAAATAAAAATCTGCCTGTCGAATTCCCTCCCGCCGTTCGACTAGGTTGCAATCGGCAAGAGATCAGCCGGGAAGCCTGACTATCAGCAAGGGGAAAATCATGGAAGTTCAACCTTATCTCTTCTTTGACGGCCGCTGCGAAGAAGCGATCGAATTCTACCGCAAGACCTTGAAGGCGGAAGTCGTCATGATGATGCGTTTCAAGGACAATCCGGACCTGAAAGCCAATCAGGGCAAGCCGCAACAGGAGGCGGCGGCCTGCATGCCGGCGGATCTCAACAAAATCATGCATTCGGCTTTGCGAATCGGCGAGACCATGATCCTGGCCTCGGACGGGCGGGGCGAAGGCAAGCCGGAATTCAAAGGTATCTCCTTAGCTCTCACCGCAGCTTCCGAAAGCGAGGCCGATCAGGTCTTCGCGGCGCTCAGCGACGGCGGCCAGGTCCAGCTGCCGCTGACCAAGACTTTCTTCTCGCCGCGTTTCGGCATCGTCGCCGATCGGTTCGGCGTGAACTGGATGGTCGTCACCAAAAGCTGACGCAGACCTTTATTGGCGAGGGCCGCCGGCCGGTCGCGATGGCTGGCCGAGGCGCGCCGTCATTACCGGATCGGATGGAGAACGAAATGCGCTTTATGATGTTGATGATCCCGAAAGGCTATGAAAGTGCCAAACCGGGCGCCATGCCGAGCGCCGAGGCGGTCGCGGCGATGATGAAGTATAACGAA
The DNA here is from genome assembly GCF_034044715.1 of Dongia soli. NCBI lineage: Bacteria > Pseudomonadati > Pseudomonadota > Alphaproteobacteria > Rhodospirillales > Dongiaceae > Dongia > Dongia soli. The sequence goes on from NZ_JAXCLW010000005.1 coordinate 6,784, forward strand.
GAACTGCAGAAAGCCGGCGTGCTGGTGGGGCTGGACGGGTTGCATCCGCCCTCGATGGGCGCCAGGGTCTCTTTCGTCGGCGGCAAGGCGAAGGTGACCGATGGTCCCTTCATCGAGGCCAAGGAGGTTCTCGGTGGTTACTGGATGATCAATGTGACCTCGAAGGAGGAAGCCGTCGCCTGGGCGATGCGTTGTCCCGCTTCGGAAAATGAAGTGATCGAGATCCGCCAGGTCCAGGAAATGGAGGATTTTCCCGAGGATGTGCAGAAGGCGGCCGAGGGTTTTTCCGAAATGCGGGCAGCGGCGAAAAATCGCGGGAAGTGACACTGGCGCGTATTGCGGAACGGTTTGCAATTGCGGTGATTGATCATGCGGAATTCATGGGAATTGCAGTCATTGTGATCGTCGTCTTGTTGGGCGGGGTGGCAGTGCTTGCTGCCGCCAAGCCCGACACCTTCCGCGTCGAGCGGTCGATCGATATCAAGGCACCGCCGGAAAAGATCCTCGTCTTCATCGAGGATTTCCACCGCTGGGGCCTGTGGTCGCCTTATGAGAAGCTGGATCCGTCGATGCAGCGCAATTTCAGCGGCGCCGCCACCGGCAAGAGCTCGGTCTATAGCTGGGCGAGCGACGGCAAGGCGGGTGCAGGCCGGATGGAGATCACCGATGTCTCGCCGTCACGGGTTCTCATTCAGCTCGATTTCAGCAAGCCCTTCGAGAGCCATAACCTGGCGGAGTTCACGCTGACGCCGAGCGGGGATGCCACCAATCCCGATACCAAGGTAATCTGGGCGATGTATGGGCCCAATCTCTTCATCGGCAAGGTCATGAGCCTTTTCTTCGACACCGACAAGATGATCGGCGGTGATTTCGAAACCGGCCTCGCCAATCTGAAGGCCCAGGCGGAAAAGACCGATTGAAATAATGAGCCGTCGGTCGCGCCGACGATCAGGCCGTGGCCAATTGTTGCGGCTCGCCGGCTTGCGTCACGGGAAAGCGCAAGGTAACGCGGGTGCCGACGCCGATATGGCTGGCGATATCCAGCGTGCCGCCCTGAATCTCGATCAGCCGGCGGCTGAGCGGCAGGCCGAGGCCGATGCCGCCATGGCGTTTGGTCAGGATGGGTTCGGCCTGCCAGAAGGGGTTCGCCACCAGTTGCAGGTCTTCGCGGGTGATGCCGGGCCCGCCATCCTGGACCGTGATGGTGAGATGGCGGTCGCGGATCAGCGTGACATAGATGCGGATGATGCCATCGACCGGCGTGAAGCGGATCGCATTGTCGAGGATATGGCTCAACGCTTTGCGGGTCGCATGGTGGTCGAGTTCCAGCACCGGCAGATTGGCCGGCACATCCGCCTTGATCGCGATGCGCCGTGTGTCGGCCAAGGGCCGCGCATCGAGCATGCAGGTGTCCAGCAGCGCGTGCAGGGAAACCGGCGCCATCCGTATCTCGTAGTTGTTGGCGTCGAGGCTGGCGAAATCGAGAATGTCGTTGATCTTGCACAGCAGGCGCCGGCTGCTGGACTGGATATCGGCGGCATAAGCCACGCGCGACGCGTCATCCAGCGGTCGGCCGGTCATGGTGAGAAGATCGGAAAAGCCGATGATGGCATTCAGCGGCGTGCGCAATTCATGGCTCATATTGGCCAGGAAGTTGCTCTTCGCCCGGCTGGCCGTCAGCGCCTCTTCGCGCTGTTTCTGGTACATCTGCGCCAGATGTTCGAGATCGACCGCTTGCTTTGCCAGCAATTCATTGGCTTCCATCAGGGCCACCTCGGATTCCTGGCGCCGGCGGTTCTCCTCGGTGAGCTCGGTGGCGCGCTGTTCGGCGGCAATGGTGGCATCACGCTGGGCGGAAACCAGCAGGCTGAGGCCGATGGTGAAGTCGAGAAGCGCGCCGATCATGAAGCCGAAGGGCGCGATGCCCGGGACATCGCGCAGATAGGGATAGTTCGCCAAATGCAGCGCGCGAAGGATGAAGATGGCGCCGACCACGATATGGCCGCGATTAGGCGCGCTGGCATCGCGCCGGATGAAGGACCAGCCGATCAGCGCTAGAATGACGGCGGGTACGGTATAAGGCGGAATGAGATAGAGCAGGCGCGGCGTGCCAAGAACAGGGGTGAGCCCGATCCAGGCAAGCAAGGCGGCGACCAGGATGATGGCGCCCAGCGGATGAAGCGGGCGGTGCCGGTCGAGCCTGCTGCCGAGCCAGAGACAGGCGACGGCGAGGGTGATGCAGATCTCACTAGCCGGGGAGGAGGCCAGGGCACCGGTGGTGGTCGCGAAGGAAAAGCCGTATCGAGCCGCATTCAGGAGAAAAGCAGCGCCCCAGAAGCGCAGATACGGCAAGGAACTGACAGCCGCCAAATAGAAACAGGCAGCACTGACCAGCAAGGCCGCAATCGCCGAGATGACCAACGCCGTTTCAAGGGAAAACATCGATAATCCGGGTCCGCATGTGTCAGCTCAAATAGGGGCGCCGCGCAAGCGGCCTCTTTGGACAAACATCCGAGTTTTAACGGCAGACCGTTAACAGGATGTTGAAAAAATTCCTTCGTCTGTTCAGAACTCCCCCGCCTATAGCGTGCTTTTTTTTGCAGCCGCAAGCACTGTAAGCGCCCTCGTGAAAGCGTCCGAATTTAGACGGATTATTGAGGCAAATCCAACCCAAAGGCCGGGGAAAAATGCGGCGACGGTATTGGCGGCCGCGCCGCGCGAATCCGGTCGCACGCCGTGGCTTGCCCTTATGTCCATGGAATTGCGGCGAGTTGCGGGCCTGGGGCGGTCATTCTGGAGCGCTTATCCACCGGTTTGTTTCGGAAGAATAATCGGCCCGTTAGGAAAATATTTATTTCCTCGAGATAAGGCGGAGGGCGGATGTCACGTCCAGGCGTCCGGCTGCCTCCTATTGCATGGTAAATGGCGCCGGCACGCCAGATGAGCCCGGTGCCGCAAGGCGCCGTTCCTGTCGTTCAGAGTATAAAGGCTGGGGCCCGATGATTACGAAACTCCTCGATTTGCAGTTCCTGTCGCGACTGCGCATTGCAACGCGGATCGCCATCGGTTTCGCGCTGCTTTTGCTGTTGCTGGTGGCCGTGGCGGGAATGAGCTATCTCGGCTTCCATCGCATCGGCAACGACATGGAAAACTTCGCCGGCATTTCCCAGGAAACCACCGGCGTCCTGCAAATCGACCGTGACGGCGCCTTGCTGCGGGTCGATGTCGAGGCCTTTTTCCGCGACCGGGACAAGGAAGCGCTGAAGCGGGTGATGTCCACTTTGGGTAGCTTGAAAAAGCGCCTGTCGGATCAGATCAGCAATACGGCGGAAGCGGGGCGGCGCGCCGCCTTGAGCGAGATGAACCAGGTCATCGACGCCTATCGCACCGACCTCACCGTCGCGACGGCGATGAAGACCACGCAGGACCGCCTGATCAATACAACCTTGCCGAAACTCGGTTCGAAAGCGAGCGGCATCGTCGATGCCCTGCAAAGCCGGGCGATGCAGGCACAGCAATTCCAGGCTGCCGCCATTGCCGGTCAGTTGCAGGCGAGCATCATGACATCGCGCCTTGCCTCGGCACGTTATACCGCGACGCCCGATCCCAAGCTGATCGATGATGCGGTGAAGAGCGTCAGTGACTTCAATGCCGGCGGCACTGCGCTGCTGGCCGCCTTCTCAGGCGATGCGCAGGCCCAAAGCGATGTCGACGATGCGCGTAAATCCCTGCAAGATTATGTCGCCTCGCTCAACCAGTTGAAGGCGGTGAGCGACAAGATCAGCGGGTTGCTGCGCGACAAAATGGCAAAGGAAATGGCGCGTTTCACCGATCTCGCCGCCGAGGTGCGCGACCAGCGTCTGGCAAGGATGGGTGAGGTCAAGGCCGCTGCCGATACGGCGATCCGCAACATTCGCATGCAGACCATCGCCGGTGTGGTCATCGCGCTGATCCTGGGCGTCGGGTCGGCGATGCTGATCGGCCGCAGTGTCTCGCGCCCGATCCGGTCGATGACAGCGGTGATGCATCATCTGGCGGAAGGCAATCTGGACACCGAGATTCCCGCCCAGGAGAATCGCGACGAGATCGGCGACATGGCGCGGACCGTCGTCGTCTTCAAGGATGCGCTGGTCAGCCAGCGTGCGGCGGATCAGGCGGCCAAGGCCGATGCCGAGGTCAAGCTGCAGCGCGCCCAGGCCCTCGATCATCTGATTGCCGGTTTCGAAGGCAAGGTGGGCGAATTGGTCACCGCTTTGTCCTCGGCGGCCACCGAACTGGAAGGCTCGGCGCAATCCATGTCGAGCACGGCGGCCCAGACCAACCAGCAATCCACCGCCGTGGCTGCGGCAGCGGAACAGGCGACCGCCAATGTGCAGACGGTGGCGGCCGCGACGGAAGAATTGACCTCCTCGATCCAGGAAATCGGCCGTCAGGTGGCGCAGTCAAGCACCATGGCGCGGCGCGCGGTCGATGAGGCCCGCGAGACCGACCGGCAGATCCAGGGGCTCGCCAGCTCTGCCGAAGCGATTGGCGAGGTCATCAATCTGATCAACGACATTGCGGGCCAGACCAATCTGCTTGCCCTCAATGCGACGATCGAGGCGGCGCGGGCCGGCGAGGCCGGGCGCGGCTTTGCGGTGGTCGCTTCCGAAGTCAAGAACCTCGCCACCCAGACGGCGCGGGCGACGGATGAAATCGGCAGCAAGATCACCGAGATCCAGAGTTCGACCCAGCAGGCAGTGGGCGCCATCCAGAACATCGCCAAGGTGATCGAGGAACTGAACCAGATCGCCGCCGCCATCGCTGCGGCAGTCGAGGAACAGTCGGCGGCAACGGCTGAGATTGCCCGTAACGTCCAGGAAGCAAGCCGCGGCACCACCGAGGTCTCCGGCAACATCCTCAGCGTCACGGAAGCCGCCAAGGAAACCGGCTTGGCGGCGGGGCAGGTGCTCGATGCCGCCACGGTGCTCGGCCGGCAGTCGCAGAGCCTGAACGGCGAGGTCGATCAATTCATCACTCAGGTCCGGGCGATCTAAGCCTAGGAACTGCATCGTCCGATAGGAACGGCCGCGACGGGAGTACTGTCGTGGCCGTCTTTTTTCATGCTAGATTGCTGCTTCGGATTTCCGCAAAACGGGGGCAGTCGATGCTGGGCCGGGTTTTGATTATCGGAATTTCCTTGAGCAGCCTACTGATGCTAGCTGCCTGCGGCGGCGGCGGGGCGAGCCAGGACACCACGGTGCGCAACACCACGGTGAGCAAGGGCCAGGCCTTGATCGATCTCAAGAACGCCTATGATTCCGGCGCCATGAGCAAAGACGAATACGAAGAAGAACGGGACAAGATACTCGACGAGTAATCAGCGAGACTATCGGGAGGGTGGCGATGACACGATCCTATGTCACTGCCGCGACGATCGCCGCGTCGCTGGTCGCGACCGCTCTGTTGCTCGCGTCATGCGGATCGGACCATAAGACCATCACCAACCGCCTGGTGCCGATGGCGCAATCGGAGGCGGATCTGAGACGCGCTCTGGATATGGGCGCGATCTCGCAATCCGAATACAATGACCAGATCGATAGGCTGCATCACGGCGATTAGGCGTCAATCGAAGTGATAGGTGAAGCCGATATGGGCGGCGGCGTTCTGCTCGTCGAGCTTCCAGCCCTTGCCGTCGGCGGCGCAGCAGGCATTCGCTACCTGATCGTTGCCGCCGACGCTCATATACCGGTAGTTCAATTGCGCTGACCAGCTTTCCGTCGGCTTGTATTGCAACGCATCGCCCGACGGCTCGTCCGGCGCTTTCATCGGCTTAAGCGCGGCCTCATTGACGGTGCGGGAGGTCGCGGGCGGGGTCGGTTCGGTCGTGGTTGGCGAGCTGGCATCGGCTTGGCCGGCTAGGGCCGGCGCGCCATTCAGATCCGATTCGCCAGTCAGCGGCTGGGTGATCGGCGTCGTCGCGCCGACAACATTGACGGCATCACTGGAGACCGAGAGATCGACATTGGCGCCGGCCTGGGCAATGGGCGGCGTGTTGGAGACCGTCATATCCGTTGCGTTGAACGTGACATCGGGTTTAGCCCGGACATCATCACCCGCCGCATTGGTCAGCAGCCCCAGGCCGCCGAGGCTGATGATGGCGGCCGTCGCGGCCAGAGCATGCATAACAGGTCGCATGAGAATCACCCTTCAATCCGTTGCAACCAGGTTTTTTTGTCCGCCGTTAGCCCAGAGAAGGGACGAGCCGCACCGTGGTTGACCAAGTCGGAAAGAAACGTGCCGGCGGATCGATAGTTCCACTGCCGTGAGTTATCTATTGGTGACCAATTTCTAGCGTCCCGGCTGCATTTGTCACGGAATGATCACAGCCCCGTGAAACCGGTTTGGCATAACGAGTCGGGGAAAGACAAACCGCCCGACTGCTTCGACAATCGGCGGTTTGTTGTAACTTCAGCAACTTCGGATGCGAAGTTATGTGCCCATTGCCGCTTTCACTCTCTCCGCCGTGATCGGCAGGGACCGGACCCGTGCTCCAACGGCACGATGGATCGCATTGGCGATGGCCGGGGCCACGGCATTGAGTGGCGGCTCGCCGAGGCCGACCGGGAATTCCGTACTGTCGGTCACATAGGAGACATCCAGTTCCGGGACCTGCGACATGCGGAGCGGCGTGTAGCTGTCGAAGTTCTCGGGCTGGATCCGGCCATTCTCAAACTGGCCCTGCTCATGGAGGGCGATGCTGACGCCCCAGAGGGTAGCGCTCTCCATCTGCGAAATGATGCCATCAGGATTGATCGGCAGGCCGGCATCCAGCACCTGGGTGATCTTATGCACGGTCACATCGCCGGTCTGGCGATCGACCGAGACCTCCACGGCACAGGCGGCGAAAGTCGGGACAGCGTGGCTTTGGCCGGCACTGACGGCCAGGCCGATCGCCGTATCGGCGGGCAGGGTTTTCTTGCCATAACCGGAACGCTCGGCCACCATTTGAAGAACGGCGGCCTGACGCTTGGCGCCGCCGCGATTGCTCACCGTGTCGCCACCTGCCTGCCGGCCGGCGCCGTCGAGATGCTTGAGGCGGAAGTCGAGCGGATCGGCCTTCGCCTTTTCCGCCATTTCATCGATGAAGCTTTCGACGGCCCAGGTGGTGAAGCCGGGACCAACGGCCCGTAGCCAGCCTGGCGGCAGCACTTCCTGGGAATGTTCATTCTTGATGGCGCGCAGATGATGGTTGGGCAGGCTGTACCAGAAATCGGCGCCATCGAGCGCGGAATCATCGAGCTTTGTCTTGCCGTCGGCACCGGTCGACATGAAGAACGGCGCGATCATCGCCATCGGCCAACCCGCCACCACATCGTGACGCACGGCGGCGAGTTTGCCATCGGCATCGAGCGAGCCTTGCATCGCCTGGTAGCTGGGCGCACGGGCGCAATCGAAAGCGAAATCGTCGGCACGGCTGTAGATCAGCTTCACCGGCCGTTCCATGGCCTTGGCAGCGAGCGCGGCGGGGATCATGTAGTCGCTATAGAGACGCCGGCCGAAGCCACCGCCGAGAAATTGCTGGTGGACGATGACATTCGCCGGATCCATGCCGAGTGCTGCGCCGACCATCTGCATGCCCGAGGTCTGGAACTGATTGCCGCAATAGATGTGGCAGGTGCCATCGACCAGCACCGCCGTGGCATTGACCGGTTCCATCGTCGCATGGAAATTGGGATCGGTCGTATAGACGACGTCCAGCTTGTTCGCATCCTTGGCGAGGAGATCTTCTGCGTGACCCTCATTCACGCTGCTGACGCCGGATTTGGGATCATCCGATAGCTTCTTCGCCGCCTCGAAAATTGTCTGGGTCGAAGCGGTCGCATTAGGACCGGTGTCGTAGCTGACTTTGATCGCATCGGCGGCCTGGCTGGCGGCGTGATAGGTCTCTGCCGTCACCACCACCCAGCCATCGAAATGCTTGCTGGGATCGTCGATCTTGATGGCTTTGACATAGCCTTTGACGCCCTTGGCGCCGCTATCGTCGATGGCGGTCACGCGGGAGCCGGTCCGGGTTGGTGGCACGATCGGCTTGCCGTAAAGCATGCCGGGCAGAAAGACATCAATGCCGTAGCGGGCGGTGCCGTTGGTCTTGGGCGGAATGTCGAGAGCAGGGATCGGCTTGCCGACGATCTTGTAGTTCGCCGGTTCCTTCAGCTTGATCGCCGCCCAATCACTTTCGCCGATGGCATTGCCGATATGCCCCTGCGTGATCAGCTCGCCATAGGTGATCGATTTTCCCGAACTGTGCTTGACCGTGCCGTCGGCGGCACTGCATTCACCTTCCGGCACCTGCCAATGTTTCGCTGCCGCTTTGATAAGCGCCATGCGGCCGGCGGCACCGGCGCGCGACATGGTGTCGAAACTGGTATTCACGCTGGTCGAGCCGCCGGTGATCATGAGGCCCCATTTCGGCGCGCTGTCCACATGTTCGATGCGTACATGCTCCCAGGGCACTTCCAGCTCCTCGGCGAGCGCCTGGGCAAGAGGCGTGCCGACATGCTGGCCCATCTCCGCCTTGGTGATATAGACCGTCGTCGTCATATCCGGCGCCATCGAAAACCAGAGGTTCGGCGCGAAATCTTCGGCGCCGGGCAGGATCACATCGGCCTGTGCCGAGGGCATGCGGCCGAAACCGGCGACCAGGCCGATGCTGGCCAGGGAGCCGACCAGGAAGCCGCGACGATCGAGAACGCCTTTATCGGTCGTGGGGGTGAGATCGTTCATGGCCGTCCTCCCTTACTGCACGCCGGCTTGTTCATTGGCTGCGGCGACGGATTTGATTGCCTTCTTGATGCGGATATAGGCCATGCAGCGACAGAGATTGCCGTCCATCGCATTGACGATCTCTTCGTCGCTGGGCTTCGGCGTCTGTTTCAGCAAGGCCGCGGCCTGCATGATCTGGCCGGACTGGCAATAGCCGCATTGCGGCACTTGTTCCTTCACCCAGGCCACCTGCAGCGGATGCTGACCTTGCGGGTCGAGCCCTTCGATCGTGGTGATCTCGCTGTCGCCGACATCGCTCAAGGCGGTCTGGCAGGAACGGATCGCTTCCCCATTCTGATGCACCGTACAGGCGCCGCAGAGGCCGGCGCCGCAACCGAATTTCGTGCCGGTCAGTTGCAGATGCTCGCGGATGACCCAGAGCAGCGGCGTGTCGCCGGGAAGATCGACATCGAATTTTTGGCCGTTGATCTTGAGCGCTGTCATGGCAGGTCCCTTCGGTCGCGACGAAAGTGCCGTCTGTCGGGCGATGTATCAGAACGGCAAGTCACGCGAGAGCAGGCGCAAGACAATACAGCTTAAATTGAGGCGTCAGTTCACCTCGCCTCGGTCAAGCCGAATGCGCCAGCGCTGGGGGCCGGAAGAAGCCGTCTGATATCTTTCACAGGAAGGAAAAGGCTCTCACAAATCTGTGAGACTGTCTAGTGGATGAAGGCCCAATAGGGATAAAGATCGATGACAGAAGGACGAAGCGGCGATGGCACGCGGGTAGCGTCAGATTTCCGTAACGCTGGGTGTTGTGTTCGGCCCCAACCTCTCCGGCTCTTCATCCGCTCCAATCGTCTCCGGCAAACTATCCTCCTTGACCGGCAGCTTCTCGCCGATCCAAAGCGCGTGGACAATATGATCATCGCGCGGCCGGTCGGTATTGGGATGAATGATGATGCTGAGACCGCGATGGTTCAGCATCAGCCAGGGCACGAGCTGGGGGAAGACCTCGACGGCGAAGGCGATCTGGTACATCGATTTCAGATGCGGTCCCACCAACTCGTCATGCCAATTGCCGACCCGTACAACAAAGCGCTCGGCGATCTGCCGGCGCAGGATTTCCGCATCACCCTTGGTCTTGGCCACATCGTAATAGATATGCGCGTGATAGGAGGCGATCTCGGCGATGCGTTTTGGCTGTGTCATTGCTGTTGTGTCCCGTCGTTTCGCGCCGCCAAGGCCTTAGCTGGATGCGAGGACCCGATCATCGGGATCAGCTCGACGGATGTCAGCGGATCCTCCTCGATCTGGCGCAGACGATAATACAACACGGCCTGCAGCGTCGTCGTCAAATAGCTGGTGATGGCCGTCTCGATAATTGCGGCATAGTCACCGATGCGGGAGGGCAGGATTTCAGCCACCGAAGGAATGATACCGATAAGCGAAACGCAGCCGGCGATTGCCATATAACCGCCGATGGCGGCGAAGAAGATGAGAAGGAGTTTCCAGCGGCGGCCGCGCGTGAGGAAAAGAGCCTGCCGGACACTTGGCCAGAAACCACGCCGTTCAATAGCGACGACAGGCGTGAAGATGATGAAGCTGATATAGAACCCGATCAGCGAGAAGCCGGCCCAAAGGCCGATCAAGCTGTTGATGAAGCCCTTCCCGGCGACAAAACCATGGCCCACCAGGGCGATGGCGAGCGCCACAGCAAAAATCAGCAGGCCGGTAAAAAAGAGAAGCAATCCTAGAGCGACGCAAACGATCAAGACGCGGCGAACCGCCCATTGCAGGGCTGCCTTGTAATCGACCCGGAAACTATCGAGATATTGCAGGCTGGCGAAGATCACGACCAGGCTGGTGAAGACCGAAGGCAGGATGATCGCCGCCTGGATCAGATAATCAATGAAATTCGTGTTTAAACTTGGCGGCAGGCCGTATTCGGCCGGGCTGCCCGGTGTTACAAGAAAGAATCTCGGTGCGGCCCCGCAGAGCATGATGAGAAAAAGTGGCAGAAAATGCCGCCGCGAAAACGCTCCGGCATCGCGGAAAGCTTGTCGAAAAAGAAACACCGAATATCTCAATGTTTCAGGACGAGGGCCTCTCGCCGCTTCACCCACCATGTTTCCCCCAACTTATCCGCGCATTCCCTGGATGCGCGCCCCGGCACAGATTACGCCATCCGTCCGATCGAAAGCCAGCCTCTCACCAACCGATCTTGAGACGCTGCAAGTCGGCCTCGCGTTGCGGTGCGTCGGAAGCCAGGAAGAATTCGTCGAGCTGCGGTGGAGCCACATCAGTACCGGCCAGCATGGCATGGGCCTGGCCGCGATGATGGATCTGATGCACGTAGAGATGGGCGAGGATATCGCCGATAGTTTCGCGATAATCGACGCCGTCGCGCCGGTCGATGGCCACGATCCGCTCCAGATCGCTCTCGCCGAGGCTGTCGCAGAAGGCGATCAACTGCCGGTCGGTCTCGCGTTGCGCCGGCGCCAGTTCCGCCATGGTGGAATATAGAATCTCCTCGTCAAAATAGGGCCGGCCGGTGCCCCGCATATCGGCGAGATAATTGCGGTCGACGATGAGGATGTGATTGAGCGTCGCCTGCAGCGAAGGAAAAAAGCTGATCCGCCTGGCAGAAAAATCGGCATCGCTCAATTTAGCGCAGGCATCCAGGAGGCGCGCATTCGACCAGGCATTGTTGCGGGCCATGGCGCGGAAATGATTGAGGAGCGATGGCATGGCAATCTCCATATCGAGCTGTGCCGGTGCGAGCTATACCGGGGACGTAACCGCGCGCTTTACGGTTTGATCCACAGAACCGGCGTTGCCGAGAGGAGGGCGATGTTCTCCTTTTCGCCATTGCCGTCGGTCAAGGTATAGCGATCGAAATCGAAGCCGGGGGCGACATGGCCGAGGATCAGCTTCTTGTTGCCGAGACGGACGACTGAGAGGCGGCCGATGGCGCTGGGCTCCACCGTTTCGCTGGGCTTGAAATAGAGCAGGCTGCCGCGCATCAGGACCGGGCGGAAGACATCGCCGATTGCACGGATGGCGACCGCACCTTGCGGCAAACGGGACGGGGCATCAACCTGCTGTTTCGGCGCTTTGCCGTCCTGGCGGATTTCGCCGCTCCCATCGACCGTGCCGATCAAGGGGATCGGCCCCGCGAAAGATGCGGCGGTCCCGCTTTCAGAAATCCCATTGCCCGTGCCGGCTGCCTGGCTCAATTCCAGGCCCGCATTGCGTAACACGTCTTCCACGGCGAGGCCGAGGAAATGCGCGATCTGTTGCGCTTCCGTCAATTGCATGGCACGGCGCCCCTGGAACATCAGGGTAATAGCCGAAGGATCGAGTTCCATGAAGCGCGCCATTTCCCGCTGGCTCTTGCCGGCAGTCTGAAGGGCGTCACGGAAAAATTGGTCGTTGATCGGGAGTAGTTTCATAAAGCCATTGTTGTTCAAATAACAATGGAACGCAAGGGGAATGTTGGTATTGGCCCATAACGCTACTAAATATAGCGTTGTGGCGGGGTAAAATGGTATTATTGTAATTAAAACAACGATTTGACCTGCGCCGGATTATTCCGTCAAGCGAGAAGGGGGCATAAGCTGCGGTCTTCGCTGTCGAAAAGCAGCCGGGCAAGCGGCCCGTGAGGCGATTGACGGCAAGGCTGGTGGGCAGCGCTCAGCCGTCGTAGCGGCCGAAAGCGGCGAGGTAGAAGTCGCGTTCCAGCAGCTTGAAATTGCGCTGGGCTTCGATGAGGGCGGCGCCGAGATCGATTAAATTTGTCTCCATCTGATATTTCGATGGCGCCGCTGCAAAGAGCGGATCCTTGCCGGCAATGGCCAGCAGATAAAGCACGGCGTCCCGCAGCTGCGCCGGCGTCATCGCCTCCAGCGTATCGGCACCGTAACGTTCAACGACATGGCGAAAACGCGCCGCTTCGACGGAACCCGCGAGACGCCGCATTTGCCGCTCCTGCGCCATATCTTCCGGTCTCGCTTCTCCCTGACTCATGGCCGCCCCTGTCGTCATTGCGCCGCATGTTTTCGTATCTGTTTCCATGACAAGCCGTTTGCTGTGTGAGGGTGTTGATATTATCTCAAAGAAGGCGGGTAACATCAATCTTCAGGCTTCCATTCCCACGACTTTTTTTTGATTGCCGCAGGAAAGCATATCGCATCGCGTGTCATAGAGGGCGGCTGCGGGTCCCTCTCCCCGAGGCCGCGCCAGCGTGGGCTGACTTCGCGAAGAGCCGCTTGACCGCATCGCCGCGAAGAGGTCAAATGTTCACGTAATGTTCTCTCTCTATGCATAATTATCGATATTACGTAATTCTGGTCTACGGGTCAATCAGCGAATTAGGAGGAACGTCGTATGTTTGAGCGAAAAATGAAGATCAACCGGCTCGCGATAAGTGTCTTATTGGCGGGTGGCTGGATGAGCTGCACGAGCCCGGCAATGGCGGCGTCTTGCCAGCCCTGGCAGATCGATTGCAATGGCAAGGCGATGAATGGCGGAACTGTCGATGGTTACGGCAATACCTGGAACCAGAATCTCGGCGGCGGCTATAGCGATCAGAATGGCCGGAGCTGGAGCCAGAACATGAACGGCAACTGGACCCGCAGCGACGGCTATAGCGTGGAGAAAACCATGAACGGCTATCGCGACAGCCGCGGCGAAACCTTCGAACAGACACTGGGCGGCGGCTATCGCGGCAGCAATGGCACCGAATGCACGCAGCTCATTAGTGGCAATTGGAACTGCAACTGAGCTGCGCTTGGCCGTGATCGCTAAGGTTAGCGCTTTAGAGCGGTGCTGATTTGCGCGGCGATCGGCTGAACGCTGGAGCGGATGCCGTTGGCCGCGCGTTGCGGATCCTTGAAGACGGCGTCCTTGCTGCGGAATTCATAGCCGCTCGAGGGCTGGAGCAGTGTATCGCCGCCATTATGCCGACGGGCGTAGCTGTAGATGTCGCTATAGAGGACGCGCTGGGTTTTGAGGTCGGTCAATTGCGCCCGCACCATGACGGCGGGTTCATACGGATTCCAGGTCCGATAAGCATAGCCGGCAGACGGGATCGCCAGGTCGAGCACCGCATCCGCCTGGCCCTTCAGCGAACTGTAGTCCGTGGAAAGCTCGCCCGGCCGCGCGGCCGCAAGGCTGACGACCGTCACCGTGTAACCGAGCTTTTGCAGATCGGCTTGCAAAGCGCTGCTGAGATCGGCGCCCAGCGTCAGATGTTGCGCCTTCATATCGCCGTTGAATTTCACATTGAAATCTTTTCCGGCATTGGCGGCTTTGACGCCCTCGGCCGTCAGCACGCCGAGAAGACCACCGCCATTATTGGCCCAGTCGCCATTGGCGCCGAGCAGGAAAGGGGGATCCAGTGGCTTCACCACAGCGATCTTCTTGATGTTGGTGGCTTCTTTGGCCTGGAAGGACTGGCTTGCGCAGCCGGCCAGAAAAGATAAAGCCAGCAAAGCCGGCAGCAGGCGGCTCACCCGCCTTTTCAGATTTTTTGTCATCGCACTTCCCCAATGATGCGCGATAGCGCGCACCTGAAATTCAACTCTTTGTATCCATTTCGGAGGAGGACGACAAGACGCTGCGGTATTCCGGCTGGTGGTGCAGTCGGTTCCTGAGATGCAGCAGGGCGGTGTTATCGCTTGATATCGTCTGCCACGACCTTGGCCATCACCGGCAGGGCGGCGCGGACGCCGTCGACGGCGCGGGCCGGATCGTCGAGAATGGCCCTGCCGTTCTTGAAATCGTAGCCGTTGTTGCAACTGACCACCTTGTCCTTGGTCCGGATCGCCGATGCATCGGCGCAATAATAGGTCCGTTGCAGCAAGATCTGGCCGGTAGCTGTCTCGGTCAGACGCGCATCCAGGCGCATTGCCGGCCGATAGGGTTGTCGATTGGCATGGGCATAACCGGCCTGCGGCACGACGAGGTCGAGCACCGCATCACTGCCGGCAATCTCCGGTCGGTTTTTCAGGGCCGCGACATCCGGCAAGAATTGGCCGGTCTCGGGATTGGGCACGGAGATGACGGTGACCTGATAGCCGTCATCGCGCAATTCCTGCGCGATATCGGTGGCAAGCTCTGGGCCGATCGACAACTTCTGCTTCTCGACGTCATTGCGGAAGGTGACGACCGTGACATTGCCAGTCACATTCGTTTTCGGAAGTTGCTCCAGCGGCACCATGCGGTCCTGCCGCCAGTAGAGATCGTAGAGCATCGGTTCGGCCGGCGTGATCAAGGCGATCTTCTTGACCTGACCGAGGCCGGCCGGATTTGTGACATCGGGTGTTGGTGGCGTCGAACAGCCGGCAATAAGGGAAGCTGTCGCAATCGCCAGCAGAACACCCGTCGATCGTTGCATCGACTGCCCCGGCACCGTGTCACTCATAGCGTCGCTCCCTCAAGGCCATCCCGCACGAATTGATCACGAGCGCATGTGATCTGTGGTTGTAAAGCCTAGGGAAAGCTCGCCTCGCAAGCAACGGCCTTGACGATCAAGATTATGCGAGGAATTCGCCGCTTGGTCGTGAAGACCGGTTGGCGCGACCACGCCGAAAAGAGCCGGTTTAGCCGGGGTCCCCATCGCCCAGATGAGGGGCGGCCGGGCATGGCGCTCGATAGCGGCGGTGGCGCAGCCGGTCGGCGATCTCGTGGATCAGGCGCCAGACATCGCCTTCCTTCAGATGATCCGCCTGCCAAAGCACGGGCATCACCGGATCCGACATCAGATCGTCGAGCGTGGCTTCGCCGTGAAACCGGCCAAGGCGGAAGCCGGCATTGGATGTTGTTGATGCTATGGCTCGGTGGCCGTTCTGGCCGCCGATTTGCGGTGCGTTTTCGGGCATGGCCTGTATCGACATCAGGGCACCTTTGTTTGAACTTGCTGCCGTTTGATGTCCGGCAGCTTGGGGGCTGATCTTGGCGGGAATTCGCCGTTTTCCTGGCAATGATTGGGAAAGAGGAAGCTTGGAAACGGAATCGAATGGAGAGGAACGTGGCAGGAAGTCTAATCGGCAATCTTAACATTATACTGCCGGGACGCAGATTTCCTGCGCCGACCCTGCAGGCCGCGTTGTGTGCCAGGCAGTAACGCGTGGCGGCGAGGAGCGCGCTAAAGCGGCGGGGGAACGGAGGCGAGAAAGTGGCGGATAGCCGAGCCCGAAAGCATGCAAGGGAACGCCAAGGTGTCCGCCGGCGCTTGGGGGCTCGCTCGGCAGGAACAGGGAGGACTCATCTTGGCGTTCCCTTGGGCAATGAACGCATGTGCCCGGTAGGAGTTCCCAAGTTTTTTCGGCAGCATGAAAATTTTCCCGGAAGCTGTCTTCCCACACGCATTTCTGACGCCAGCCTGACGCGATCACCTCTTGGCGAAAGCCCAAATGAGTCGGCCGGCTTTCGGAAAAGCCGGCCGCTTGAGCGTAGTTGGTGGCGTGGTCGTGGTGATGGTGGCGGACGCGTAAGGGGAGGCGTAATCTGTCGTCAGGTGTGCTGTGACTGATTGTGCCGATGCCAGAGGCCATTATCATGGCGGCGCGCAGCAACATCGGCGATGGTGCGGCGCACATCGCCTTCGCTGATGCCATGGGCATGCCATAGAACGGGCATCATCGGATCGGCCAGCAATTCATCGAGGCTGAGCTCGCGGCGCGTTTCGTGGTCGCTGTCATGCCCGGCCTGCGAGCCGCATGGATAACTCTCATAGGATTGGCTTTGATCGAACATCCCGCACCTCATTCGTTTCTTCATTGCGCCGGTCGTTGTCGTTGCGTCGTCGGTTGCGACATTCGCCAGCGGCTCTTTCTATGGGACGGAAGATAGATGTCGAACGTGGCGAGACTTGGGCAGTCGGATGAAGCTTTGGTCACGATATTGTTAGCCGCCATCGTATCCCGGTGTGAGGATGCAACGCGCCCTGAGCTGTTGACTCCTGCATCAGGCAATTTGACTCAAATTCCCGACGAGGTTTCAAATGATTTCAGCCGAAGTTCCAGCGAGGCGATGGCTGAGGCAGAGGCGAACGCCCGATAGAAGGCGGCATCGATATTGGGAGTAGATGATGAGCAATTTCGGCGACTTCACGGATACGGATACCTTGCGGTTGGTGCGTGTGCTGCTGGCTAAACCGGCCCAGGTGTGGACCTATCTCACGGAACCGGAGAAGCTCTCCACTTGGCTGGCGGAAGCGGAAATCGATCTCAAGCTGGGCGGCCGCGTGCAACTGCACATGTTGGCGAAGGATGGGCCGGCGGCGCAGCGCCCGATGATCCACGGCACCGTCACGCGCTGTGATCCGGCACAGCTATTGGCCTTCACTTGGCGGGATTCGACCTGCGGCATCGATGCGCCGGAGACGGAAGTCTGTTTCGAGTTGAGCCAGCAGGGCGAGAAGACGGTGTTGACGCTGATCCATCACCGCTTGCCGGCGGAATGGCTGGCGCCGGTCGGTGGCGGCTGGCATCTGCTGCTGGAAGATCTGCAGAACCGCCTGCTCGGGCGCCGGCCCGAGCCTTTTATGCCCCGGGCGCAGGCGATCTTTCCGGAATATGAGACGCGGGCGAAATCGATCCGCGGTTGACCGCCCAGATTATGAGGTCGCGAGCGCCGGTGCCCGTGAGGTGTCGCGGATCAACAGCGCGAGGAAGGCGGCGATCACCCCGGTAGAGCCGGCGATGACGAAGGCATCTACGTAATTCCCCTGAACTGTCCGCATGTAGCCGCCGAAGAAGCTGGCGCAGGCGGCGCCGATCTGATGACCGGCGGCGATCCAGCCGAAGACGATGGGCGCATCGCGGTCGCCGAAGACTTCATTGGCCAGGCGCAAGGTCGGCGGCACGGTGGCGATCCAATCCAGGCCATAGAAGACCGCGAAGATCGTCAGGCTGTAGACAGTAAAGTCCGAATAGGGAAGGTAGACCAAGGACAGGCCGCGGATGCCGTAATAGACGAAGAGCAGTTTGCGCGGATCGTAGCGATCGGTCAGCCAACCCGACCCGGTCGTGCCGAAGAGATCGAACAACCCCATCAGCGCCAGCAGGCCGGCGGCGCGGAATTCCGGGATCCCCATATCGCCGCAAAGGGCGATCAGATGTGTGCCGACCAGGCCATTGGTGGTGAAGCCGCAGATGAAGAAGGTGGCAAAGAGCAGCCAGAAGGCGCGATGCCCCATCGCGTGCCATAAAGTGCCGAGCGTGCGGGACACAAGATCCTTGGCCTGCAGGCGCGGCGGATCCTGATAATGGCCTTCCGTGCCGTAAGGCTGCAGGCCGATGCTGCTCGGCCGTTCCGGCAGGAGAAAGAAGACCAGGGGGATCAGGACGGCGCAGGCGAGGGCGACGCACCAGACCACCGGCTGCCAGCCGCCGTTTTGCGCCAGCGCGGCCAGGAAGGGCATGAAGATCAAATTGCCGGTCGCGGTGCTTGCCGTCAGCAGGCCCATGATCAGGCCGCGATTGGTCTTGAACCAGCGATTGACGACGGTGGCACCCAGCACCACGGCGACGCAACCGGAGCCGAGGCCGGAGAGAACACCCCAGGTCAGCATCAGATGCCAGGGCTCGGTCATCAGCGTACTGGCCGCCGTTGCCGCCGACATCAAGGCAAGCGCGCCGATCAGCGTGCGCCGCAAGCCGATGCTTTCCATCAGCGCGGCGGCGAAGGGCCCCATCAGGCCATAGAGGAAAATGCCGATCGCGGCAGAGAGCGAGATGACGTCGCGGCTCCAGCCGAAGCTGCGCTCCAGCGGCGGGATCAGCACGCCCGGCGCGCCGCGTACCCCTGCGGCGATCAGCAGCGAGGCGAAGATCACGGCGACGACGATAAAAGCGTAATTGCGGCCGCGGCTAAAACCGAAGACGCTGAGCAGGCGCGGACCAAAGACGCCGCCGCCGGGGGGCAAGGCGGTTGTCGTACCGGTTCCGGTATCGGGCTGGCGGGGCGGCTGGTTCTGCATTATATTCCCTATGTGACTGACCGGTACGTTCTATCAAAAAAAATACGTACCGATCGGTAACATCGTCAAGCGGAAATTCGAAACCGCGCCATAAGCTGCAGAGGGCCCGGCCACCTTGGCGGGTGTGAAAGTGAAGAAGGATCAACCCCAGAGCGATTTACTGAGCGCGCCGGACAAAAAACCGGCGACCAAGAAAGTGCGGGCGGCCGACCGCATCCGGGAGACCGCACGGGCACTGTTCTACAGGGAAGGCATCCGCGCGGTTGGCGTCGATGAAATCGTCACCCAGGCCGGCGTCACCAAGCCCAGCCTCTATCGCAGTTTTGCCTCAAAGGATGAATTGGCCGCCGCTTACCTGCGCGACTACGACGGCGAATTCTGGCAGCGTTTCGATCGCTGCGTCGCCATGCATCCGGGCAATGCGAAAGCGCAGTTCCTGGAATATGTGCGGGGACTCGGCGTGCGGGCGAGCAAGGATGGCTATCGCGGCTGCGGCCTCACCAATGCCGCCGTCGAATATCCCGCAGCCGATCATCCGGCGCGCCACGTGGCGCTGGAAAGCAAGATCGAATTGCGCCGGCGCTTGCGCCTCATGGCCAGAGACATGGGCGCCCGCGATCCGGACACGCTCGGTGACGGCTTGCAACTGCTGCTCGAAGGCACCTATGCCTCGGGCCAGCTTTTCGGCGATGACGGCCCGGCCTCGGTGCTTGCGGAAATCGCCGAGCGGCTGATCGATGCCAGCATTGGGAAGTAGGCGGTACAAAAAACTGACGTTGGCCTGCAACGCCATCTAACGATCATCGCACAACGTTGCACCAAATTCGCTCGTCACCCCTCGGGCTTGATTCGGCGTTTGGTACGCGACGGATTCGTGCAGTTGTTGCCGTGGACCCTCGGGTCAAGCCCGAGGGTGACAACCCAGTTTGATATTGAGCGCCGTGTGAGACGCGGTCTCATCTCTTTCGTTAATGATCATGGCACATTATCCGCTATCGCCCGCTTGCCACCCTCGGACTCGATCGAGGGTCCATCGAAGAGACTGACGTAGAAGGGCCGCATGACGGCATTGCACCATCATGCGGCCCTTGGATGCGTGAAGGTTACCGACGGACCAATGACTGCAACGGTTCGGCGCTGTCGGCGTCCTTGACCAGGCGCAGGGTCGGCTTGGTGCGGCCAGCGAGTTCGTTGTAGAGGGCGACATATTCCGAGGCCATGCGCTTCGCGGTGAAGCGCGTCTCGAAATGCTGGCGGATCCTGCCGCGCGAGAGTTCGCCGAGCCGCGAGACGGCGGCGACCGCTTCATCCTCGTTCTTGACGACAAATCCCGTGAGGCCGTTATCGACAACTTCCGGCACAGATCCGCGATTGAAAGCCACGACCGGCGTGCCGCAGGCCATGGCTTCGATCATCACCAGGCCGAAGGGCTCCGGCCAGTCGATCGGCACCAGCAGGCCCATCGCGTTGCTGAGGAAGGTCGACTTCTCCCGGTCGCTGATCTCGCCGATGAATTCGACATTGTCGTGTGTGTCGATGAGCGGCTTGATTTTTTCCTGGAAGTATTTCTGATCGACCTTGTCGACTTTGGCGGCGATCTTCAGCGGCAGGCCGCAGCGAGCGGCGATGCTGATGGCGCGATCGACAGCCTTCTCCGGCGCGATGCGGCCGAGGAAAGCGAGGTAGCTCGGTTTGCCTTGCTGCGGCATCAGCAGATCTTCCGGCAGGCCATGATAGACGTTGCCGACCCATCCGGCTTGCGGCAGCGGGCGACGCTGTTCATAGGAAATCGAAATCACCGGCGCCGAGGAGAAGGTCGTGAAGACAGGCTGATGTTCCGGCAAATCCAACCGGCCGTGCAAAGTGGTGACGAAGGGCGTCTTCTGTCTCGAGAACAGGGAGAAGGGATAGTAATCGAGGTGGAAGTGCAGGATATCGAATTCGTGGACGCGCTGCCTGACGCGCTCCAGCATCACCATATGCAGGGCAATCGGATCGAGCACGGTGTCGTCGAGGCGCACCGCACGCGGCCACATCGGCTCGAGTTTTGCCGAGGTCTCGGAATCACCACTGGCGAAAAGGGTGACGTCATGGCCGAGATCAACGAGTGCTTCGGTTAGCCATGAAATCACACGTTCCGTGCCGCCATAGAGGCTCGGTGGTACCGCCTCAGTGAGCGGGGCTATTTGCGCAATACGCATCTAATGGACTCCCTATTTCGCCAATTTTGGAAAAAATGAATGCGCCCTGTTCTTTGCGATAACCCTCCACTCCGGGTGCCGTGGTGGCAAATAACATGGAAGTGAGGCCGCCGAGGCCTAGGTAAAATGGAAGTGAAGAGCAGGGGGCTTGTGTCAACGGCGCTTGCGGTGTTGCGATAACTCCGCCATATGGCGCTGAACATTTTCCAAGGGAAACGACTTCCACCGCGATTCCGAACTCGGCTCATTAAACGTTCGGACTCGTGAGAGTTCCCCCCAATATCACCTTGCAGTTTGCTGTCCCTCGCAAGTTCAAGTGCACCGGAGATGGCATGGAGTTGAACAATCGATGCAACGCCTCACACGCTACGCCCAACACCCCTTCGCGTTTTGCCTGCTTTATGTGCGGCGGCGCGCCTTCTCCCATGTTTTTATTCTTGCCGCGGTGCTAGGCGCAGTCGGCTGTTCGGTCAGTACACAATATGGCGTGAAGTTCCTGGTGGACACATTGTCGCGGGGCGCGAGCGGTGATAATCGCGTGTGGCTGGCCTTCGGCGTGCTGATTTCGTTAATAGCGGGCGACAACTTATTGTGGCGTGTGGCGGGCTGGATCGCGAATTATACGTTTGTTGCCGTAACAGGCGATATACGCAGCGACCTGTTCCGCTATCTAACAGGACATGCGCCCAGCTATTTCGCCGATCGCCTGCCCGGCATGTTGTCGAGCCGCATCACCGCGACCTCCAACGCGGTCTTCACCATGGAGAATATGCTGTCCTGGAACGTGCTGCCGCCCTGCGTGGCGACGATCGGCGCGATCATGTATCTGCTTACCGTCAGCGTGCCGGTAACGCTGGTCGCCATGGGCGCCGCGCTGGCACTTTCTTTCGTCATCTTCCGGATGGCGAAGGCCGGCAATCCCCTGCATCACCGCTTTGCCGATAAGGCGGCGGCAGTCGACGGCGAGATGGTGGATATCATTTCCAACATGTCGATCGTGCGCGCCTTCGGCGGCTTGCACCGTGAATACAACCGCTTTGACGAGACGATCGGCCGTGAAATGACGGCACGCCGGCACAGCCTGTTCTATCTGGAAAAACTGCGGCTGTTCCACGCGGTCGTCACCATCATTCTCACGCTGGGCTTGCTCGCCTGGGTCATCGCGCTCTGGGAACGCGGCCAAGCCACCACCGGCGATGTGGTTTTGGTCTGTACGCTGGGCTTCACCATCCTGCATGCCTCACGCGATCTTGCGGTTGCTTTGGTCGATGTCACCCAGCACATGGCGCGGTTTTCGGAAGCGATCGATACTTTGCTGGCGCCGCACGAGATTCACGACCATCCGGCGGCCTCGGAACTGGCGCCACGGCGCGGCCATGTCCGGTTCGAGAGTGTCGATTTCGCCTATCCGAAAGGGCGCCGGGTTTTCGGGAAATTCGATATCGATCTCGGTGCCGGCCAGCGCATCGGCCTGGTGGGTGAATCGGGCAGCGGCAAATCCACTCTGTTCGCTCTGCTGCAACGCTTCTACGACATCCAGGGCGGCCGTATCCTGATCGACGGCGCCGATATCTCCCTGATCACCCAGGAGAGCCTGCGCGAGGCAATCACCATCGTGCCGCAGGATATTTCGTTGTTCCACCGTTCGGTCATGGAGAATATCCGCTATGGCCGGCCCGATGCGACCGATGACGAAGTCTATCAAGCTGCGACAGCAGCCCAGTGCCTGGACTTCATCCTGGCTTTGCCCGAAGGTTTCGCCACGGTGGTGGGCGATCGCGGGGTAAAGCTCTCGGGTGGGCAGCGCCAGCGTATCGCCATTGCCCGGGCTTTGCTGAAGGACGCACCGATCCTGCTGCTCGACGAAGCGACGTCTTCGCTCGACAGCGAATCCGAAGAGGAAATCCGCCAGGCGCTCGACCGTCTCATGCAAGGCCGTACGGTGATCGCCATCGCACACCGTCTTTCGACGCTGCGGGGCTTTGACCGTATCGTCGTTCTGCGGACAGGGCGTGTCATCCAGGACGGCCCGCCCAGCTTGCTGATGCAGCAAAAGGGGCCTTATCGCGATTTGATCCAACGGGAACGAAGCCGCCTTCTGCAATCGGCCGAGAGCGAGCAGGAGGTTCGCGCGGCTTCGGCGGGCTAAGCTGGCCAGAGGCGCATCGCCGCGTACGCGGCTGCTACGGTCCAGGCACTGCGTTCCGCTTCACCCAACAGCAATTTGGAACCAACATGGCGATGCCGGCTTCTTAGGCTACACGCATCTAAGAGGAGGCAATCATGGCCCGAAAAATGAAAGCGCTCGACGACCTTTTTCTCGACGGCTTGAAGGACATCTACTACGCCGAGAAAAAAATATTAAAAGCCCTGCCGAAGATGGCGAAGGCCTCGACCGTGACGCAGCTTGAGGAAGCTTTTTTGACCCATCGAGACGAGACCGAAGGTCAGATCGAGCGGTTGGAACAGGTGTTCGAGATGCTTGGCAAACGGCCCCAGGGGAAAACCTGCGACGCAATCGATGGCATGATCGCCGAAGGCGAGCAGGTGATTGCGGAATATGAAGGCAGCGACGCCGTCGATGCCGGCTTATTGGCAGCCGCGCAAGCGGTCGAACATTATGAAATCTCCCGTTATGGGACATTGAAGGTGTGGGCAAAAACGCTCGGCATGAACGAGGCGGGTACGCTTTTGGATGAGACCTTGGAAGAAGAAAAGCGCACCGACAAGCTTCTCACCAAGATCGCCCAATCGGCAGCGAACAAAAAAGCCGGGGCGGGCAGAAGGGCTGCGGCTTGAACGAACCCGTCCGCATCGGGCAAGTCCTGCGACAAAGATCCGCCGGCATTGCCGTCAGGCTGCTCTCCCCTTTAGACCCAGGCGGGGCGCCGTGACGCGCACCGAGCGCGGCCAGCCAAAAGAACAGAGCCTCCGAGGCGGCTCCAGCATTCCACGGTCCGTGACGGTTTGTTCCTTTGCGGCCGTCACGAAAGGTAAATTTCCAGGGCGATGCGGCGGGCGGCGGCGGCCTTGAGGGTGAGTGGGAGTACCGGCGGATTCCTTGGTTTTGCCCAGCTCCGGGCGTTGCCGGTCGCCCTAATTGTTGTTCTGGGCCATCCTCGTCCCTTTCCATGGCCGGCGCCGCGCTGCAGACCCATCCAGATCACGAGCCGATGCGCGCGATGGAATCGCGTCGCGGTATTGGGAGCTTCGTCACTCATTCATCCTTATCGCAAGCTGGGAAAGCTTGCGGTTGCGACCGGGCAAGGCGAATGCAATGGAATGGCGTTACCAAAAAAGACGGAAACGGCTGCGCGCTGAATATGGAGGAGTTCATCGCAGCATCGCCGTTTCCGGCTGAGTCGGGGCTGGTAGGACCGTTAGGTACTACGGACAGGAGGCCAGTCCGCTGGTGCGAGGATCCAACGTAACTGAGAGCCAAGCCTCCGCTGCCAAAACCTTGCATGCGTCAAATGGTTCCGGTGGAAAATAATGGAAGGAAGCCGGGCTTGGTTGCCCCGAGGAACATTCGACTGTTCCCTGGTTGGCGCGGGGCTTGTTCGCCCCATCTACCCACGAACAGTACGAAAAGCTCAGGCGTGGCGCTCGCCGAATCAATAACGACGTCGGAGTTAGCTCCGATCCGATTTACGCCCGGTCTTCTTCCACCTACCGTTATGCCGGCCTCGTCAGATAGCCTGGGCTTTCTTCACGGCCGGACGCTCGGCCATGCGGTTGCGGTGATCGAGGACCTTGGGGAACCGGGTTACATCGACACCATCGCTTTCCAGCCAAGAGGCAATGGTGAAGAGATAGGGGTCGCAGATCGTATATTGCCCGCCCATTACCCAGCCGCCTTGAGGCAGCGCTTCTTCGATCAATTCGAAACAGGCGGCCACGGTTTCGGGGACCTTGCGCTTCATCTCCGCGATGGCGGCCGGATCGTCGGCCCAGCGCGAGCCGCGCGGACCATGGGCATGGGCGACATGCACGGTCGCGGCGAGATAGGCGTTGAAGGCCTGGACCTGACCGAAGGCGAAGGCGTCGTCGAGCGGCGCAAGCTTGGCCGCTGGGAAGCTCTGCGCGATGTAAGCAAGGATCGCCGGATTTTCAGTCAGCACGCCGCGATCGGTCGACAAAGCCGGCACGCGGCCTTTGGGGTTGATCTTGAGATAGTCGGCGCCGCGCTGCTCGCTCTTGGAAAAATCCAGCCGCACGAGTTCATAGGGAGCGTCGGCCTCTTCGAGAGCGATCCGAGAGGCGAGGGCGCAGCTACCTGGGGAATAGTACAGCTTCAGCATGATGTCTCCGCATGAGAACGAGGTGTTGGTGGTGATGGCTAAAGCACGCCGACGCGCTGTTGCACGTCGAAAGCTTGCATCGCGAAACCGGCCGGTGTCGAGGTGAAATACCATCCGCAAGAAGGTGGCGCCATCGGATCTATCCTCTGCTATCCCCGTGCCGGAGAATAGCGGGTTATTTCAGCAATCGGACATCGAATTCCTGGACTTCGACCTTCCCGGTCTTCTTGTCATAGAGGCAGAGCATGGCGCCGCGCTGGTTGTTCATGTGCTTTTGCGGCCACCTGCCGTCGATGAGGGCCACCGCCTGGTTTTCGAAATAGAGATCGCTCCAGGTCAGCTTCGCCGATTTCAGCTCTGCTTTGGCGAGGCAGGCCTTCCGCATCTTGTCGGCCAGTTGCTGCCAGGCATCGGTCGATGAGGCGTTGGCCGATATGAGGATCGCTGGCAGGGCGGTGATGACAAGCGAGAGGGCGGGAACGAGGAAGGCTTTGCTGGAACGTGGCATCTGTTGCTTTCGTGTTAGTGAAGGGGAGCAATCAGCTCGGCGCCGGCTGCCTTCACGCTGCTCACCGCCTTGCCGACCTGGTGCGCCTGCATCTGGGCCGATGGAAAGGCGCGCATCATGTCGACAGCTTTCATAAGCGATGTTGCCGGTGACAGCCAGGCCTCATATTGATCCGGCGGCAGGATGACCGGCATGCGTTCATGGATCGGTGAGATCAGGCCATTGGATTCCGTGGTGAACAAGGCGCAGCTTTCGATCTTCTCGCCATCGGGCGGAGTCCAGTCTTCCCAGATGGCGGCGAAAGCGAAGGGGCCGTTATCTTTCAGGTGGAACAGCCAGGGCCGCTTTTCCTTGCCGACCACCTGCCATTCATAGAAGCCGTCCGCTAGCATCAGGCAGCGGCGCTTGGTCATGGCCATGCGAAACATCGGCGAGGTGGCGGCATTCTCCGATCTGGCCGCGATGACCGGTGCGCCTTTCGGCATTTCCTTCAACCAGAAGGGCAGCAAGCCCCAGCGCATATAGACGAGTTCGCGTCCCTCAGTGGTTTGCCGCAGGACCGGGACCTGCTGGGTCGGGGCGATATTATAGCGTGGTTCGAGGTCGATCTCGTTGCGCGGCCGGAAGCATTCTCGCACGGCTTCGTCACTGGAGGTAAAGATGTAGCGACCGGGCATCGCAATCTCCTCAAACGCCAATTGCTGCCAGTGTGATCAGCGCAGGTTTGGTCAGGAGCACGTCTTACCAAGCGGCCAGTATCGCAGGATGGGAACGACCCTGCCAGCAGGTTTGCGTTAACGGATGCGGTTAACGCCAGCGCCGGAGATGGTCGAGCGTCGCCGCATCCAATGTCGGGGTCAGGCCGCGCAGATTGCAATGGCTGATATAAGACAGCATCTTGCGGCGCAGCGCGTGATAGCCACCCGGCTGATCGCGCCACTCCTCGAACAACTTGCGTTCGACCTGGAAACTCCCGCAGCCGGTGCAATGCTGCTCGATGCCGTTCTCGATATCTGTCGTCACCTCGGCGCCATAGCCGCAGATCAGGCAAGGGCGCTTATGCGGATCGCTCCGCAGGCGGACCATGCGCTCGACAACGCATTGCATCTTGTCGGCATCATCCGCTTCGCCGCGATTGGCCATATCCTCCGCCTTGGTCAGCAGGTCCTGCTCGGCGCAGCCTTTCTTGATCATATCCCAGGCGGCATGTGCTAACTCATTGTCGTTATGGAAGATCATGACAGCCCTCCCTCGGTCGGCATCGTTTAACCCGCTACTTGGCATTTGGTTGCTGCAACCGGCCGATGGCGGTGGCAACGCGCTGCCACAACTCGCTGCCCGCTTCGTCACCTTTCTCGGCCAGCGATCTGGCATAATCCGTTGCCTCCTGTTGGGCATCGGTCCCGCTGGCGCGCAGCATCTGCCAGGCATGACGCAGAACGGCATCCTCGCTGATCATTGGCCTTATCCTTTCACTTGCATGACGGTGATGGAAGCCCGGCCGCGCTGACCACAGCGGCGGCAGCGCAATTGTTTCTCGAAAGCGGCTAGCTGGATCTCGCGGCTGATCTTCGCCGGCACATCGGCCGGATAGATATTGTTGCGATGGCCGCAGGCATGGCAGCTCGCGACCAGCATTTCGCGGCGGCTGATCTCACGCAGCCGGACATGTTGAAAAGCGCCCTGCATCACATCCTCTAATCATTTCGGCCGTTGATCCTCAGCGGTTGATCCTCAGCGGTTGATCACGGTGACGATCACATCGCCTCTGCGCCGGCATCGCTTGCACCGGAAACGCGGCTCAATAGAGCGGATCAGGGTCATGTAGTGGAACTGCGCGAGATCGGGCTGATGCAGGCGCCCGACATGCCCGCAGGCGCAACGCACTTCCAGCCAGTCGCCTTCTTCCAGGTCGCGAAACCGGGCAATCAGGTAAGTCGAACGCATGGTCTATTGTTCTCTTTTTGTTCTCACAAAGAATGCGCCGGGGGGCCCGGGCGAGTCAATCGACCGGCAGTTGCAGGAACCGTAAGAAGATTCGAAGAATTGGACGATAAACGGCACCCAGCGCGGCCGGCTCCTATCGCTGAAATATTGCCCGGCCGGCAGATTTTACCGGGTAAATTGTGCCGGGCAGCGGCGCCTCATCAGGCTTGCCGCCTGATTTTCCGGGATATTTACTGGCACGAAACCTGCTCCTGAAGGGCAAAGAGCCTGTCCGTCTATGGGACCACCAGCGGCGGCAGAGAACAGGAGGATCCGGTGCAGGTCGCGAATTCTTTTTCGGCTTCGATGGCAAGCAAGCTCCTCATCCAAAAGGTCAGCGATACCACGACCCCAAAGGATGACGACAAGAAGACGACCGGGCTGGGCGATCAAAGCGGGCTGAGCCAGCCCGCCCAGGACTTCCTCGATTACATGAAAAAGACCCCGGCCCAGCGCATGGTCGATGCCTGGCTGAAGCAGCATAACCTGACGCAGGAAGAACTGAACGCCATGCCGGCGGATCAGCGCGAGGCGATCACCAAGCAGATGGCTGCCGATCTCAAGGCGCAGATGCAGAAGGACCAGATGCAGAAGCAGGAGCAGGCGAAAGTCGGCAAGCCCTCGGCCGCCGGCGGCATCGCCACGCTCATTGCCAATGCGATGTGATCGCCCGTCCTATGTTTGAGCCGGCCTGCTGATCAAGACTTCCAATCTCCGTCGCACGCAGCTTCACGCTTCGGCCCTGTTCGGAGGTCTCCCAAGGATGGAGCTCCTACTTCGACCGGCGGATCTCGCGGATCGCGTTCCAGTTACCGACCGCTGCGGGCAAAGAGATGAGGGGCAAACGGAAAAGGTGATGTGGCACTTCTGCGACCAGATTGATGTATCTGCGTGACAGCGAGCCAGGATGCCTTGGCGACACGCCATGAACCGAAGATGGCGAATTCACAAAACAGACAAACTGGTTGGCTGAATAATGGCTCGTCGCGCAGTGGGTGACATCCTTCGCTAATATCATTCGATATGGCAGGAAACGTGGCGATCTGTTCCACCGGTAAAGCTCCAGGTGACCCCCCTCCGTATCGTCTTCATGATCCCTTAGATAAAAGAGACCGGCAATCAGGGTCTGCCGCTTATCGACGTGGGGCGTCTTGATCGCTTCCATCATCATTCCGGGCGGATTGACCACGAACTGGCATTCCAGTTTCACGTCTGCCGGGCCGGAATTGCCACGTACGCCGACACGGAAGTCTTCGAGCGGCCGTCCCAGGCGTTCCTCCAATCTCGGATAGATGCTTCGGATGGCTTGGCCAAAAACCCGCACCAGGTCGCGCCAGTAATCCTCTGAAATGTGGTACTGAAAAAAATCCTTCCATTCGCGAGAAATTTGCCGCGAGGCAAAGACAGCGGCGCTCGACATTCGAACAGCGACATTGCCGTGAGAAGGAACCCGATCACCGCAAACAACGGTGTTGGAAGGAAATGACCTTTCGAGCTGGGCGTAATATTCAGGGGAAATAGCGCCGCAGCGCGTTAAGTGTGGGAATGGTTCTTTAGCGACCTCTTCGTTCGTTATGTTCCCGAGAAGACTTTCGACAGTACCCACTAGGATTCCCCTCCGATACCTCTGACTGCCCCGCTAATAATCATGCGCGATAACACCGAATTCTATCATCTCCGAAAGTATCCGATAAGCCGGTTGCCTTTCTTGCCCGCGGATTGCGTCAGCCCGCATTGACACCGGGAGCATGGACATCGAGTGGCCGGAAGGTCCGCTCTGTTACGCTGATATTGCACTGCGACTGGCCGATGCCGGGTCGGCCCCTTTCACCGCTTCGCTTTCATTCTCCATCCCCAGCAACTTTACCGGCAGCCTCGTCGCGCGGCTGCGCAGACCTGGGCTGAAATAGGTATTGGGGGCGGCTTCGGCGCCGGGGAGCATGCGCAGGGGACGAAGCCAGTCGGCGGCCCAGGGCGTGCCCTCCAGCAATTTCTTCAGCGGGCTGGCATTATTGGCGATCAGCACATGATCGCCATCGAGACGGAAGCCGTTGGCGCCCAGTTCGGCGGCCCAGTCGCCATATGAGTCCGGATTGCCATGCACCGCCATGATCGCCTGGCCCACCGTCACCTCGCGAATGCCGGCGGCGGTCGGCACGCGCAGGCGGCGGGTGGCGAGGCGTTCCAGCAAGCGGGTCTCATCGCCGACGGCACCCAGTGCCGTATGGTCGTGCCAGTCGCGCTCCTTGATCCAGGCCTCGGCATCCTCGACGCTGATTGCCTTGGTGCTGTAGCAGAGATAAAGCCCCGCCAGCATGGTGCCGATCTGATCGGCGGCGCGGCGTGAATGCAGGATGCGCGCGGCGGCGGTCTTGAAGGTCTCGGCATTCTTCAGCAGCACCTCGATATGGGCGATGGAGCGGGCGAGCATGGGCGCGGCGTAATCCGGGGTGAACCAGCTGTCGATATCGTCGGTCAATTGCCGGTAATGCTTGTCGGCTTCCGGTGCGTCGTTCTTGCGCAGGACCAGCTTGCTGATGCGCGTTTCATCGGCGTAATGCGAGACCG
The DNA here is from genome assembly GCF_034044715.1 of Dongia soli. Classification (NCBI taxonomy): domain Bacteria; kingdom Pseudomonadati; phylum Pseudomonadota; class Alphaproteobacteria; order Rhodospirillales; family Dongiaceae; genus Dongia; species Dongia soli. The sequence continues at coordinate 37,081 of NZ_JAXCLW010000005.1, forward strand.
CCGTGTTGATCGAGGAAAAGCAGAAACAGGCGCGCAGGGTATAGGTGATGGGCTTGCCGGCGGTCGAACCTTTCACAACGGTGCCGCCGCTGGAACTGACCCGTGCCAGGTCGAGGATCTGCTGCATGCGCTGGGCGGCCGCTTGATCCTCGCTTTCCGCTTCGTCGAGGATGACCGGCCGCGCATCCGAGCCGAGCAATTGGCGGATGCCGGCTTCGGTGGTCTTGCCATCCATGTATAAGGCGAAGAAGCCGACGACACGGCCGATGATGTCTTTCAGCACGGTCGATTTGCCGGCCTGGGCCGGGCCGGTGATCCAGATATGCGGCCGCCAGGCGAGTACGCCACAGATGAGGGCGATGACGCACCAGCCGGCGAGAAGATCGCCGCTCAAGCTGTTCTCCCAGCAGAGCCGCTTGCAGATCTGCACCAGCCGGTTGGCCTCCGCCGTGCCGGCCGGTTCCGATGGCTTCAGCGTGAGGGCAGGCGAGGCTTCATAGACATATTCGCCGGTGACGACGGCAGGGTCGTAAGCCCTGCCGTCGATATAGGCGACCGGGCCGGTATGCACGACGATGCGTGCGCGTCCGTCTTCATAATTGTCGCGCCAGGCGCCGCGACCGCGCAGCCGGTCCGCGGTGAAGAGCCCGACGCGGTGCGCCGCATTGATGAGCGCATCCGCTGCCGCATCGAGATCGAAGCCGTTGCGGCCGGGATGATGCTGTGCCCAGTAAGCGAGCGGGGCGAGGGTCAGGAGATGCGCCTTGCTATGGGCGGCAGCGCTCAGCGCCACGACTTGCTGCGAGGCGCGGGGATAATAGTAATAGAGGCCCTTGTTGAAGCCGAGGATGCGGAAAGGCGGTGCATCTGCGCTGCGGTCCGATGCGTGTTCGTGCAGCGGGATCTCCGGCCCGTCATAAGGTGGCAGGGGAATCTCCGCATCGGCCGCATAGGGTGCTGCCTCCTCCTGCGGCATCGTCGTCGCCGGTGCTGGCATCGGTGCCTGCCAGTTCCGCACCCGCGCTGACAGCCAGGCGAGCAGCTCATCCGCCATCATGCCGCCGCATTCGGCATCGGCGGCATCCCAGCCGGCCGGCTTGTCGTGATCCCAGGGAATGAAGCGTATGGTCTTCGCCCCGGCCATATGGCAAAGCTGCGCGACACCGTCATGCCAAAGCTCTTGCCGGTCGTGCCAGCCGAGCATCGCCTCTTCGCCCGGCTGGTCGGCATCGCCCCACAAGACAACGCTTCGGCCCTGCAGTACCGACCAATCGGCATGGCGCGCGGCCTTGCCGCCGCCGGGCCAGCAGGTCACCGCCAGCGGCAAGCCGGCAAAGAGCCGCCGTGCCGCTTCAGCGGCTTTCTCGCCTTCCACCACCAGCACCTGGTGCCCAGGATGCGCCGCCAGTTCCGGCAAATTGTAGAGCGCACGGGGTCTGTCGAAGGCCCAATGGGTCCAGGCGTGGGTGCCGTCGGGCAGGCGGGCATGGCGGATCTGCGGCGTGATCTTGCGGCCATCGGCAAGATCGATGCGCAATACATAGCCGATCAGACCGCCGTCTTTATCGCGATAGGGAAAGACTAAACTTGGCCGATAAGTGACCCAAGGCCGGTCGGGCCGTTTCGGATTCCAGCAGCGCACCGCCTGTCCGGCGGCGATCTCTCGCGTGCCGGAATCGGCGGCGGTGAGATCGGCATAGGGATCGGGCGTCGTCGCGACCGGTTCGCGCCCCTGTGACTGATGCGGTGTTGCGGCGCTGTCCTCACTCTCGCCGCCGAGCAGGCGACAGGCCGCGCGGAAATCGAGGCTGTGATAATCGGCAATGAAGCTGATCACATCGCCATGGGCGCCGCAGCCGAAGCAGTGATAGAAGCCCTTGGCCTCATTCACCGTGAAGGAGGGCGTCTTTTCCTGATGGAACGGGCACAGGCCGAGCCATTCGCCGCCATTGCGCGTCAAGGCGATGCGCCCGCCAATGGTAGCCGACAGCGGATTGGTGCGGCGGATTGTGTCGAGATCGAAGGTCATACCCGATTGCGATCCACGGTTGAGTAACTTGCTGGAAGTTGAGACAGCGATCGCGTCGACCGCGAGCCCTCACCCCGGCCTCCCCCCGCCCGGAGGCGGAAGCCGAGATGCGTCGGCACGCCGAGGCGAGGGAGAACAAGGCCGAACCTGCTGTCCCACAAAAATGCGACCTCCGTTATCGGCAACAGCGCTCCCTCGCCCCTCAGGGGAGAGGGTCGGGTGAGGGCGTCAGGCTTCCTCGAAATCCAGTTCTTCCGGCTCGCTGTTGTCGCGCAGCAGATCCTGGATCGCTGCGACCAGCCGGGCGGAGCCGGGATCGCGGCCCTTTTCCAGATCGGTGATGCGCTGGGTCTGGGTATCCAGCAGGGTCGCAAGCTGCGCCCGGCTGAGGCCGTGCCGGCGGCGATATTCCCGGCTGGAGGCGCCGGCTTTTTCCAGGTCTTCGTTGCTAAATTTACAATAGTCCAGGCGTGACATATCCTTAACCTCCGTTAGCGGCGGTTTTTCAGGGGAAGATGGCCTCAGGGAAAGCGGCCATTATTGTTTAAATAACAACATACACTTTCCGATGATATAAAATCAACATCAAAGCGATCTGGAACCAGGCTCCCTGGTTTCTGACAACAAGGATACTTGCCGGTAGCCCGTCGAGGATCGGCTGCACCGCGTGATAGGATTACCGTCTCCGAGCCCTGCGCGGTCTTGGTGCCGAAGGCGGAGACGGGGAGCTGGGCGAGGCGAATGGCGTCTTTTACCCGATCGCACGGCTTCGCGGCGCTGGCGCCTATGCCGCCTTGTTGGCCATCCGCTGCATCGGATTCTGTGTTACAATTTATCGTACTTGGTTGCCGGCCATCCGAAAAATCTCGGCCAGATCCTTCTGAGCCGGAGAGTGACGGGAGGATGTCATCATGGCGCAGGCGGTTCCTGAGAAAGTCGAGTTGTTCAAAGGGATCCGGTGGTATGACGGTTTCGTCGTGGCGCTGGCCAATCCCGGTTTCCTGATCGGGTCGTTGGGCTATTCCATCGGTGCGCTGGGCGGATGGGGTGCTGCCCTGTTGTGGTCAATTTCGATGTTGATCGGTGTGGGGTCCAACTGGATCTATGCCGAGATGGCGTCGATGTTTCCCGACAAGCCCGGTGGCATTGCGCTCTATGCCCACGAAGGCTGGCGCCGGTATTTTTCCTTGATTGGCGTGGTCGCCACCTTTGGCTACTGGTTCGCGTGGTCTACCGTGCTGTCGATCTTCGGGATCGTCGTCGGGACCCTTGTTCAGTCCCAGTGGTTTCCTGGCCAGACATGGACATTCTTTGACGGTGCGATTGATGTCGGGCTGCCGCATTTCATCGCAGCCGGTCTGATCCTGTTGGTTTGGGCGTTCAACATCTTCGGCATCCGGCCTGCCGTCTGGTTCGGATATGTCACGGGTGTGCTGCTGTTGATTCCGCTGGCCGTCTTCATCATTGGGCCGTTCGTAACGGGGCAGTGGCAAGCGGCCAACTTACATTTTGGCATGGGCGACAACCATATCACCCTGAAGCTGGCGCTTGTCTGGCTGTATGTCATGGGCTGGTCATCATATGGCGTTGAAGCCTGTGCGGCCTTCGCGCCGGAATATAAGGACACAGTGAATGATACGAATCGCGCCCTCAAAAGCGCGGCGCTGTTTTCGCTTGTCGTTTATGCCTTATTGCCGCTGGGCATCACTGGGACCATCGGCGAACAGGCAGCGGTGAAGGACCCGGTTGCTTTCTACGTCCCGGCTTTCACGCAGATCGTGGGCGGCGCCTCGGGATTGATGGTTTTCCTTCTCGCGGCAAGCTTGGTCCTGTCGATGAATACCGCGACGGCCGATGGCTCGCGCGCTTTATACGGTATCGCGCGCGATGACATGACGATCAAAGAGCTCTACCAATTGAACAAGTACCGCGTGCCGAGCCGGGCGATGACGGTTGATATGATCGTCAACCTGCTGCTGGTGTTTTTTGTCGGCAATACGCTGGGAATCCTGGTGGCAGGGAATCTCGGCTATATCCTGGCTCACTTCTTTGCGCTGACAGGGTTCTTGCTTCTGCGCAAGGATCGTCCGGATTGGCCGCGCCCAATCCGCGCCAATAATATCTGGATTCCGATCGCGGCCCTGCTGGCTGTGGCGAACCTGGTTTTCATCATCTTTGGTGTGACTAACCCGGATATTACCGGTTACGGCACTTTTCGCGATTTGCTGATCGGCGTCGGTGTGTTGTTGATTTCAGTGCTGCTCTATATCTATCGCCGGGTCGCCCAGGACCACCAGTCCGTCAGGCTGCGCGAAATGCCGCCGCCGCTTCCGCCTGCAGGGGCACACGGCTAGACGGCGTGCCGCTTGATCCTGGTCCGCGTTCAGGCGCGATGCAGGCTGCCGCACTCGGCTCCTGCCTAACAGCGCCTGACAGGCTGAACAGGCAGGGCGCATCAGCAGCGGTCCAAACCCTGAGCCTTTGCGAATGCGGCGGGCCCTGCGCAGAAAGGCGGGCCATGCAGTCCGGTCTCTCCCAACACGTTCGCAGCGCAACCGGTCGAGGCAGACATTGGTTGGGAGGGCTTGCACTCGTCCTCGGCACCCTTGCCATCTTGGCCACCTCGGTCTCGATCGCTGCGCCGCGAAGAGCCGTGGTGCTTGAGCTTGACGGCATCATCGGCCCCGGGATCGCCGACTATGTCCTGCGGGAGCTCGCGGCCATAAAGCCCGAAGATACTGAGCTTGTTATCCTGCGCATGGATACGCCGGGCGGTCTCGATACGTCCATGCGAGAGATCATCCGGGCCATGCTCGCCGCACCGGTGCCGATCGTCACCTATGTCGCACCTGGCGGCGCGCGCGCAGCAAGTGCCGGCACCTACATCACTTATGCGGGGACTATCGCTGCCATGGCTCCGGGCACCAATTTGGGAGCCGCCACGCCGATACAGATCGGTGCTTCTCCCTTGTCGCCCGGTGCGCAGCCGGGCCCGTCGAGCCAGCCATCGCCTGACAAGGACGGTCAAGCGCAGCAAGGTGCCGCCGACAGCAAATCAACAGGCAAGCCTAAAACTGAACCGGCTAACGTCGCGCCCAACACCACGGAGCCATCTCCTGCTGAACCAATGGATACAGAATCCCGCAAGATGATCAATGATGCGGAGGCCTATATCCGCAGCCTCGCCGATCTCAATGGCCGTAACGCCGAATGGGCGGCAAAGGCAGTGCGGGCGTCGGTCAGCCTGCCTGCATCCGAAGCCCTCAGGTTGCACGTCATCGACATCATCGCCGATGATGTTCCGGACCTGCTCCATCAGATCGATGGCAGGACGGTGACGATTGGCGGCAAGCCCCGGCGCCTGGCCACCGCGGAGCTTCAGGTGGTGGACCTCGCGCCAGATTGGCGTACGCAATTGCTGACCATCATCGCCAATCCCAATATCGCCTATATTCTGCTGCTGATCGGCGTCTATGGGCTCTTCTTCGAATTCGCTAATCCGGGCACGGTGGCGCCCGGCGTCATTGGCGGGATCAGCCTCTTGCTTGCTGTCTTCGCCCTCAATCTCTTGCCGGTCGACTATGCCGGCGCCGGCCTCGTGCTGCTGGGTATCGCCCTGATGATCGCGGAAGCATTTATCGGCTCTGTCGGGGTGATCGGCATCGGTGGCGTCATCGCTTTCGCGGTAGGCTCGCTCCTCATGTTCCGCTCCAGCGCCACCGGTTTCGGCCTTTCACTATCGGTGGTCGTGGCAGCCACGGTCGTAACGGCGGGCTTCTTCCTCCTGATAGTCGCCATGCTGTTGCGCTCGCGACGACGGCCAATCGTTACCGGCAGGGAAGCCCTGATCGGCGGCGAAGGCGAGACGGTGGCATGGCAGGGCGAGCGCGGCCGGGTTCGCGTGAAGGGCGAGATCTGGCAGGCCTATGCGCGCCATCCGTTGCAGCCCGGTACGCGTATCAGGGTGATCGGCCGGGAGGGCCTCATCCTTACTGTCGAGCCGATCTGACAGGCAACCGGATACGCAGCCACGGAGGCGGAACCATGCTCACCACGGTCGTCAGCATTGCCCTCATCGCCATTCTCGCTTTGGGCATCTTCAGTTCGGCCGTCCGGATCCTGCGCGAATATGAGCGGGGCGTCATGTTCACACTCGGTCGCTATACTGGCACCAAAGGGCCGGGTCTTGTGCTGATGGTCCCTTTCGTGCAGCAGATGGTGCGCGTGGATCTGCGCATCGTGGTCGATGATGTGCCGCCCCAGGACGTGATCTCCCGGGATAATGTCTCGGTCAAGGTGAATGCCGTGATCTATTTCCGAGTGGTCGATGCAGAGCGGGCGATCATCCAGGCCAAGAACTACATGGAGGCGACCAGCCAACTCGCACAGACGACGTTACGCTCGGTGCTGGGCAAGCACGAGCTTGATGAGATGCTGGCCGAGCGGGACCGGCTGAATGTCGACATTCAGGACGTGCTGGATAAGCAGACGGATGCCTGGGGTATCAAGGTCTCGAATGTCGAGATCAAGCGCATCGATCTCGATGACAGCATGATCCGCGCGATCGCCCGTCAAGCAGAGGCGGAGCGTACCCGCCGCGCCAAGATCATCAATGCCGAAGGCGAGCAGCAGGCGGCGCAAAAACTGCTCGATGCTGCGCGCATTCTGGCGCCGCTGCCTCAAGCGATGCAGTTGCGGTATCTTGCCACCTTGTTCGATATCGCCGGCGAACGCAGTTCAACCATCGTATTTCCTTTCCCGATCGATCTGATGCAGTCCTGGGCCGCGCAAGCCCCGCGCGGTCCGGAGCAGCAATAGCGGCGGGCATTACCGCCGGATTTCCGGAAAATGTGGTAGAGTGGCTGCGACAGGCCTTCGGTCGGCGGTTCCGTCATTGGGCGGCTCCGCCATTCAGCGAGCGATGAATCTCCATTTCGAAAGCGGTGATGACATGAGTGCTGCCTTGCCATGCCGGACGCTTTCCGTCTGGGTCGATTGCGATCCGCAGACCGTGTATGCCTTTCTCGCCGCCCCGACGAATTTTCCCAGATGGGCGTCCGGCTTATGCTTCTCGATCGAGACGATGGGCGATGACTGGCTGGCCCAGACACCGCATGGTCCGATGCGCGTGCGTTTCACGCCACCGAACGATCTCGGTGTGGTCGATCATTATGTCCTGCCGGAAGAAGGGCCCGTCATCTATGTGCCGATGCGCGTCATCGCGAATGGAGGCGGCAGCGAAGTCTGCCTGACCTTGTTCCGCCAACCCGATATGTCCGACGAAAAATTCGCCGGGGATGCTGACTGGGTGGAACGCGACCTGCAGGGATTGAAGCGGGTCTTGGAACAGGCCGGCGAACAATAAGTCCGCCGGCCTTCACTCCGGTCAGTAGCTGAAGCGGAAGCCGCCGCCGGTCCCGCCGGTCGGATAGGCGGTAATCCGAACGATCAGTTGACGAGTGCCATAAGGCCTGTTCGGGCGTGAACTAGGAGATTTCACGGATTCGCGCCTTGCTGGACAGCATTCTCACGAGATTGGTGATCTGATAGATCGCCGCGATCGCCACCAGCACGTAGATGACGCGCGATATGCCGGACTCTGTCGCTGTGTACGAGGCGCCATCACCGAATATTGCCCGCACCAGGTCGAATTCGAACAAGCCGACCAGCCCCCAATTCAATCCGCCAATAATAACGAGCAATAGAGTAATAATATCGAGCGCGCGCATTTGCTTTTCCTCTTGTAAGGTCGTGCCTCAACACCGCGCCCGCATATTGGTTCCCGAATTCGATGCCATTGATCAGCCGCTTCCGAATTCGCCGTCCGTTACTGCGCGTGCCGTTCCACGCTGCAACTTCTCCAGCCCCTATCGGTTCTATCCGGGATCCAACCCCGCGGAACACCGCAGGGCCTTGTAGAGTGGAGGGAAAGTCGGACCGCCGCGCCTTGTTAAAAAATATCTGTGCCGAAGGGGTCCGCAGGTACTTCTCGCGGCCTGAGGTCGCCAGGAGAGCACGGGCTGGATGGATTGGGGACGGCCACCAGGATGGTTCCCATCGCCCGCCGCTTCGCCAGCCAAGCAAATAGGACATGACCCGTCTGCCGCGCGGATGGCTGGAGCTACGGCGCGTCCGCTGATAGCTTGCCCCGTCTAGCGCGGAGGGGAAGATGCGGATGTCACTGGCAGCAGGATCGGCCGGCGGAGGGAAGGGATGACGCCTGCCTCGGCCAGCTCGGCCACATCACCCGCCCATTCGCCGCTCACCGGGCCGCTGCTCGCCGCCGGGGCGATGATCTGCGTGCAATCCGGTGCGGCCTTGTCCACGGAAGTGATGAATGTGCTGGGCGCGCCGGGCACCACCTGGCTGCGGCTTTGCTTTGCCGCAGTTTTCCTCATCCTGCTCAGCCGGCCCAGATTCCATCTCTACAGCAAGGCGCAGTGGAAGGCGGCGATCATGCTGGGCGTCGCCATGGCGGCGATGTCGCTGTGCTATTTCGAAGCCCTGATGCGCATACCGCTTGGCCTTGCCACCTCCATCGATTTCCTCGGGCCGCTCGCCGTCGCGGTAGCCGGCATGAAGCGTGCGCGGCATCTGATCTGGCCGGTGCTGGCCGGGCTTGGCGTCATCATGCTGGTGCATAATGGGACCGGCTGGACAGTGGACCTGGTCGGCGCCGGTTTCGCCCTGGGCGCCGCGGCGGGCTGGGCCAGCTATATCCTGCTCTCGAAGCGGGTGGGGTCGGTCTTCTCCGGCCTGCAGGGGCTCGCCATGTCCTTTGTGGTTGCAGCAATCGCCAGCCTGCCTTTCGGTATCGGCGGCGTGGTGGCGGGAGTGACGCCATTTTATCTACTTGCCGTCGCCGCTTTGGCGGTGCTGGTACCGCTGTTGCCTTATGCCTTGGAGATGACGGCGCTGCGCCGCATGTCGACCCGTGCTTTCGGTGTGCTGATGAGCGCCGAGCCGGCGATCGGTGCGCTTTGCGGCCTGGTATTGCTGGGACAGGAGCTTTCCCTGTTGCAATATGCCGGCATCCTCTGCGTCACCGCTGCCAGTATCGGCGCGGTGGCTGAGAAATAAGGTGCTGAAACAAAAAGGGGGCGATCATGACGGATGACCAGGCTTTTGCCGCTTTCGATGGGTGTGGTCTTGCCGAGGAGATCGCGACAGGACGGATCACGCCGCTGGAAGCGGTCGATGCCGCCATCCGCATCATTGAGCGCCATAACCCGCTGCTGAACGCTGTCGTCATGGAACGCTTCGACGCGGCCCGCGCCGAGGCGAAGAGAGCAGGCGCGGGCAGCGGCCTTTTCGCCGGCGTGCCGTTCCTGGCGAAGGATATGAATGTCTTCACGGCGGATATGCCGACGACCTTTTCCTCGCGCTTCTTCGCCAAAGCGGCACCGCGCCCGGATAGCGAGATCGTGCAGCGTTGGAAGCAGGCCGGCTTGATCATTCTCGGCAAGACCAGCACCCCGGAATTCGCCGCCGATTTCGTCACCGAGCCGAGTTTCCGCGGCCCCTGTCGTAATCCCTGGAATCCGGATCTGACGCCGGGCGGTTCCAGTGGTGGTGCGGCAGCAGCGGTTGCCAGCGGCATGGTGCCGCTCGCCCATGGCACCGATTCCGGCGGATCAATCCGCGTGCCCGCCGCCTGTTGTGGCCTCGTGGGTTTCAAGCCGAGCCGTGGCCTCACGCCTTCGGGGCCGGTTTATCCCGAACTGGCAGGCGGCCTCAATTGCGATCACGCGCTGACCCGGTCGGTACGCGATACGGCGGCGATGCTGGATATCACGGTTGGCCCGGAACTGGGCGGCGCCTATTACATTCCGAAACCGGCGGAAGCCTACCGCGATGCCATCCGGCGCAAACCGGTTCGTCGCCGGATCGCTTATACCGCCACCGCGCCCTCCGGCGTGACGGCGATGCCGGAGATCGTCGCCTTGCTGCACCGCACGGTCGAGGTCCTGCGCCGCCAGGGACATGAGCTGATCCCGGTGGCCTTGCCCGGCGATGTCGATCCCTATGACGCGGCGGCGAAATTGTGGATGCCCCCTTTGGCGTTGGAGATCGAGGAGCGGGAGAGGGCGCTCGGCCGCGCGGCGCGCGACGAGGAACTGGAGGCGCTCAGCCGCTATTCGCGGCAGGTCGCGGCAAAGATGACGGCGCTGGATTATCTACGGGCCAGGCAGCGCGCCCATGACATCACCGTCGCCATGGCGCGTTTTTCCGAAAGCTTCGACCTTCTGCTGACGTCCACCATCGGCACCCTGCCGCCGGCGATCGGCGCCATCGACAGCCGGTCGGACAGGTTCGATCACGATGCCTGGCAGGAGGGCGCTTATTACTTCGCGCCGTTCACCGAACTCTTCAACATCACCGGCCAGCCGGCGATCTCTTTGCCTCTGTTTCAGACGGAAGCGGGGATGCCGGTTGGGATGCAGCTGATCGCCAAGATCGGCCAGGATGCCGAGCTGCTGCAACTCGCCGCGGCGCTGGAAGCCGATCTGCCCTGGAGAGACGTGCGACCGCCTTATTGGAGCTGAGGCATCATAAAAGGCTCTATTCCCGGCAAAACGGCTGCATGCGCACACCCATATATGCGCCGATTAAGCAATTGCTAAGAAATAATGACGAATATTTAAAGGCGCCGCCCAGGTGGGTGGCGTGGATATTGACGCTTTTCTGGGGGGCCTCTCAGAAGCACATATCCGGACGATAATGCCGCCTGGGTAGTCCGCCGCGAAGCTGTCGCGCGGAATTGGCGGTGAAGGAATGCCGCCATGCTGCGTGTATATGAGTGCCTGACGCAAGAACACGACCTGCGTCTTGTCGTCTTGGCCGGGCTGATCTGCCTCCTCGCGAGCTACACAGCCTATAGCCTGGTGCAGCGCGCACGCGGAGCATCCTTCCGGGCGCGCATCAGTTGGATCTCGGGCGCAGCCCTTGCGACTGGCAGCGGCGTCTGGTCGACCCATTTCATCGCCATGCTGGCCTTCCAGCCCAGCGTTCCGGTTACCTATGATTTTGGCCTCACCGTTGCATCGATCGTCATCGCGGTCCTGATCTCCGGGCTCGGCCTGTCGCTCTCTTTGGTCGGCAGCGAAAGATATGCGACCGACCCGCGTTATCGCGGGCATATCCTGATCGGTGGCGCCGTGGTGGGGCTCGGCATCGCGGCGATGCATTATGTCGGCATGTCAGCGATCAACGTTTTCGGCTGGGTGCATTGGGATAAAAACATGGTGATCGCCTCGGTGCTGATCGGCATGGCACTCGGCGGCGTGGCGGCCAAAGTCGGTCATACCAAATCCGATTTCAGATCCCTCATGACGGCGGCGACGTTGCTGACCCTTGGCATCTGCGGCATGCATTTCACCGCCATGGCGGCCGCGTCCATCGTGCCGGATCCCACCGTGCCGATGCCGTTGCAGTCGATTGACCCGCAGGAACTGACGATCCAGGTCGCGGCCGTCGCATTTCTGATCCTGGCGCTCAGCCTGGCCGGCGCAATCATCGACCAGCATCTTGCCCATCGCAGCGCGGTCGAGGCGCAGAAACTGCGTGCCAGCGAAGCGCGTTTCCGGCAGCTCGCCGATTCCACCTTCGAAGGCATCATCATTCATGTCGATGGGAAGATCGTCGATGTCAACGATGCGCTGAGCAACCTGGTCGGTCTGCCCGCGGACCGGCTGATCGGCCGGCATTTCCTTGATATCGTCGCACCGTCCAGCGCCGCCAAAGTGCAAATGCAGCTCTCGGTAATTGCCGAACGCCGCGCGACCGCCGGTGGCCGGAAGACCGACCCGGCCCGTAGCGATCAGAGCGGGGCAGAAGCTCCGACCGCGGTCAAGGCGATAGAGATCGAGCTGCGCCATGCGGACGGCACGATCATTCCGGTGGAGGTCTTCGGCCGCATAATTCAGCACGGCAACACCGATGCGCGCGTGGTTGCGGTACGAGACATCCGCGAGCGCAAGGCGGCGGAAGAACGCATCCGCTTCATGGCGCATCACGATGCCCTGACGGGCTTGCCCAACCGCAATCTGTTTCACGACCGCCTCAATCATGCAATTGCCCGCAGCAAGCGTGGCGCCACGACGGTCGCTGTCCTCTGCATGGATCTCGACCGCTTCAAGAACGTCAACGATCTCAGCGGTCATGCGGCCGGCGACGAATTGTTGCGGCAGGTGGCGAACCGCTTGAGCGCCAGCGTGCGCGCTGAGGATACCGTGGCGCGGCTCAGCGGCGACGAATTCGCCATCGTCCAGGTCGGCGTCAATCATCCCGATGGTCCGGCCGTCCTGGCCGACCGTTTGGTCAAGGCCATGGCCAAGCCCTTCGATCTCGGAGGACAGCAGACGATCATCGGCACCAGCATCGGCATCTCGCTTTTCCCGGGCGACGGCGACAAGGGTGACGAATTGGTGCGCGCCGCCGATACCGCACTTTACCGCGCCAAGAGTGCGGGCCGCGGTACCTTCCGTTTCTTCGAGGCGCAGATGGATATGCGCCTGCAGGAACGCCGGCTGCTGGAACGTGATCTGCGCCAGGCTTTGGCCACCAACCAATTGGAAGTGCATTACCAGCCGCTGGTCGATTGCGATCAGGTCAAGGTGCTGGGTTTCGAGGCACTGGTGCGCTGGACCCATCCCGAGCGCGGTTCCATCTCACCCGCCGAATTCATTCCATTGGCCGAAGAAAGCGGGCTGATCATTCCGCTGGGCGCCTGGGTGCTGCGTACCGCCTGCACCGAAGCCGCGGCCTGGCCCGATGACAAGATCATCGCCGTCAATCTCTCGCCGGCGCAATTCCGCCATGCCGATCTTGCCCGCGAAGTCCTGACCATCCTCGATGAGACAGGATTGCCGCCGCATCGGCTTGAGCTGGAAATCACCGAAGGCGTGCTGATCGATGACACAGACCGCACCTTGGAAACGCTCAACACCTTCAAGGAAGCCGGCGTGCGCATCTCGCTCGACGATTTTGGCACCGGCTATTCCAGTTTGAGCTATCTGCAGCGTTTCCCCTTCGACAAGATCAAGATCGACCGCTCATTCATCTGGGAAATGGAGAAGAATCCGGATTCGATGTCGATCGTGCGCGCCGTCATCGCGCTGGGCCGTTCGCTTCGCATCACTGTGACGGCGGAAGGCGTCGAGACCCAGGAACAGCTTGCCTTGCTGCAGAATGAGCAATGCGACCAGGCGCAGGGCTTCCTGCTCGGCCGGCCGCTGCCGCTTCGCGATGTCGGCAAATTGCTGGCTGAGCCGAGGCTCACCGTTGTTTCAACGGATAAGCCGGTCCGGGAAGCGCCCAAGCCGGCCGCGGAGTAAGCCGTTCTTCAGCCGGTAAGACGGCGCAGCAGCTTCATCAGCTCGGCACGACCTTCGAAGCCGATGCCGGGCAGGTCCGGCAGCCGGGCCTTCCCGATGGCGATTTCGGTATCGTCGGTAAATCCGCCGAAAGGCTGGAAGCTGCAGGGATTGTCCTCGCAGCCGCCGAGGCCGAGTGCGGCGACGATATGCATGGCGAACAGATGGCCGCCATGGGGGAAGAAGGTGCTCCGGTGCCAGCCGGCAGCCTCCATCGTGGCAACGATATCGAGATAATGCGTCAGCCCATAACAATGGACCGGATCGAATTGCAGGAGGTCGTGTTCGGGCCGCAAGCCGCCATGCCGATGCAACAGCTTCGCTTCTGCTAAGGAGAACAAAGCCTCGCCAGCGCCGATCGGTCGGGTATATAGCCGGGCGATATGCGAAAGGGTTTCGAAATCCAGCGGGTCGCAGGGGTCTTCGAACCATCGCAAGCCAACAGGTCCAAGCACGCTCGCCATCCGCAAGGCGTCTTCATGGCCATAGCTGTTCATCGCATCGACCGCGAGATGGCCGGGACCGGGTAGCAGTTTCAGCACTGCGTCGATGCGCTGCAAATCCTTGGCCTGGCTGGCGGCGCCAATCTTGATCTTGAAATCGGTATGCCCGCGATCGAGGCTGCGGCGCATTTCATCGGCAAGGCGCGTCAAATCGCCGAGCGGATAAAGATAGCCGCCCGATGCATAGACCGGCACTTGCGGTTTTTCCGATAGCTGTTCCGGCAGATCGCCGCCCAGTCGATCGGCGATAAAACGATAGAGCGGCAGATCGGCGATCTTGGCCGCCGCATCCCAGATCGCCATGTCCAATGTGCCGACGGCAACGCAGCGTTCGCCATGGCCGCCCGGTTTTTCACCTTGCATCATGGCCGTCCAGGCGCGCCGGGGATCGAGATGATAATGATCCGGCGTGGCGAGATCGACCGTGCTGGCGACGAGACGCGGCGCGAAACGTTCGCGGATCAGCCCGCTCTGGCCATAGCGTCCGAAGGACGAGAAGCCATAGCCGATGATGGGCCGTCCGTCGCGCTGAATATCGGTGATGACGGCGACGATACTGGTGGTCAGTCCGCCCGACGGCAGAACCGGGTCGACGAAGCGGGAGATCGGTATCGCCTGTTCTCGGATATCGACGATGCGCATGGCGTATCATGCCGTCTTGCGGCGCCTCCGGCTAGAGGCGCGCCGCAAGATGTGATGAGGCTAAATCGTTAAGGCCGGCCCGCCGGTTCGTCTGGCGGGGTGCCAATATCAGGCCAGGCAGCCATTCAGGAACAGCGTCGCGCAAGCCCTCGCCCTGCGCTCGATCTCCGCTTCAGTCGGTATATCCTGCTGGCCAAGAAGTATGTCGCGCTGCGGATCCATCAGCATCATGCCGCGCAACATGCCGACGGCGGCGCGCGGATTGTCCAGCTTGATGGCGCCGCGTTCCTGGTGATGCACCAGCCAGGCTTCCATCACATCATTGATTTTTGTCACAGCCTGGTCATAGAAGGCGCGCCCGATCTCCGGAAACCGTCCGCTCTCTGCCGTCACCAGCCGCATGATGGCGATCGTCTCGGGTGCCAGTGTCAGCTTGCCGTAATTGGTCAATATCCGGGTCAGCGCCTCCACCAAGGGAAGCTGGTCCAGTTGCGCCTCGTCTACGGTCAGGATGAAGCTGCCGGCGCGGTCGGCGATGAACGCGCCGAATAATTCCGCCTTGTTGCTGACCAGCTGGTAGATCGTGCGGGTGGAAACGCCCGCCCGCGCGGCAATCTTGTCGATGCAGGTATTCGCATAGCCATTGGCCTGAAACTCCTGAGCCGCCGCTTGAACGACCAGGCGGCGATTTTCCTCCTCGGAGCGGGCCGGGGGTCTCCCACGGCCACGCTTGATCACTTTTTTATTTTGTAAAACGATCATTTTCAAAATCCCTTGACGTCTGGTCCGCTCATGCCTAATTTTGGAAAACGATAGTTTTACAAATAACGCAGCGCCTCTCTTTGTCAAGCAGGACACGGCCATGAGCAACGAACCCCGCATGATGGAAGTTGACCCTGAGACCTCCACCTCGACGGCGGAGGACCTCCCGGCAACCCGCAAGCCAAAGAGAAAAAAGCTGCTTTTTCTGGGGGTTGGGCTGATTGCCTTGATCGGCGCAGGCTATTACGGCTGGGATTACTGGACAATCGGCCAGTATCTCGTTTCCACCGACGACGCTTATGTGAAGGCCGACAGCACCATTGTTGCTCCTAAGGTATCAGGATACCTCGACAATGTCCTCGTCAGTGACAATGAACGGGTGAAAGCCGGGCAGGTGCTGGCTCATATCGATGACCGTGACTTCCGCGCCGCTTTGAATCAGGCCAAGGCCGATGTGATGGCTGCACAGGCGGCAGTTGCCGGCAAGGAAGCTGCCTTGCAGACCCAGCAATCGATCATCGACGCGGCGCGCGCCACCATCGAGGTCGATAATGCCAATCTCAGCTTCGCCCAGCAGGACGACCAGCGCTACAAGGCCCTGGCCAAGACCGGTTTCGGCAGCACCCAGAATGCGCAGCGCGCCGGCTCCCATAACGCGGAGATGCGCGCGGTGCTGGCTCGTGATAGCGCGGCACTCGCCACCGCTTTAAGCCAGGTCGAGATCCTGAAGGCGGAACTGGCGGAAGCCAAGGGCACGCTGGAACATGACCAGGCCGCGGAACATCAGGCCGAACTCAATCTCTCCTATACGACGATCGTTGCCGCGGTCGACGGCGTCGTCGGCAACCGCACCTTGCGCGTCGGGCAGTATGTCCAGGCGGGCACGCAGCTGATGGCGGTGGTGCCGACCCAGGCTGCTTATATCGTCGCCAATTATAAGGAAACGCAGCTGACCGACGTGCAGCCCGGCCAGCCTGTCGAAGTCGAGGTCGATATGTTCCCGGGCAAAAAGGCGCGCGGCCATGTGGACAGCATGGCGCCGGCCAGCGGCCAGGAATTCGCACTGCTGCCGCCGGACAATGCGACCGGCAACTTCACCAAGATCGTGCAGCGCATTCCGGTGAAGATCGTGCTCGATCCCGGCAGTCCCCTGGCCGGCGATCTGCGACCCGGCATGTCGGTCAATCCCACCATCGATACGAAAGCGGCGCCGGTGAGCCAGGGAACGCAGCCGGGGAACAAGGTCGCCGCTTCTGACACCGCCCATGCAGGCTGAACCTCGATAATCCGTCGCCTCATCCGGAGGAAACGATCATGACGACCACAAGCCTGACAAGTGCCGCGGCGGCGAGCGGCGGGAAATCCTCGGTTGCCACCTGGATCGCGGTCAGCGCCGGCATGATCGGTGCCTTCATGGCCATTCTCAACATCCAGATCACCAATGCTTCGCTGCTCGATATCGAAGGCGGCATCGGCACCGGCGTCGATAACGGCGCCTGGGTTTCTACCGCTTATCTGATCGGCGAGATCATCGTCATTCCGCTGACCGATTTCTTGAGCCGCGTCTTCTCCTTCCGCCGCTTCATGATCGGCGGCACCTTCTTTTTCATGGTCTTCTCCATGGCCTGTGCCGGCGCCCATGACCTCGGCACCATGATCATCCTGCGCGGCCTCCAGGGTTTTGCCGGCGGCGTCCTGATTCCCATGGCGGTGACCATGGTCGTCACCAAGCTGCCGAAGCCGCAGCAGCCGCTGGGCTTCGCCATGTTCGCTTTGTCCGTCACCTTCGCCCCGGCGATCGGTCCGACCATCGGCGGCTATCTCACGGAGAATTACGGCTGGCAGACGATCTTCTTCGTGAATACGCCGCCCAGCATCCTGATGATCGTGGCGCTGCTCTTCACGCTGGAGAAGGAGCCGATGCGCCTTGGTCTGTTGCGCGAAGGCGACTGGCTCGGCATCATCACCATGGCGATCGGTCTATCCGCCTTCCAGACCATGCTGGAGGAGGGCAATAAGGATGACTGGTTCGGCTCACCCTTCATCGTGAAGCTCGCCATCATTGCGGCGATCTTTCTGTCCGCTTTCGTGTGGATCGAACTCAAGGTCAAGAATCCGTTGGTCAATCTGCGCCTGTTGCTGAACCGCAATTTCGGCATCGGCACCCTTTCCAATGTGCTGGTCGGTTTCGCGCTCTTCGGCACGGTCTATGTGCTGCCGCAATACCTCGCCCAGGTGCAGCGTTATAATTCCGAGCAGATCGGCAACGTTCTCGCCTGGACCGGCTTTCCGCAGATGGTCCTGATTCCGCTAGTTCCATGGCTGATGAAGAAGTTCGACATCCGCTATATCGCCATCTTCGGTATTGCGCTTTTCTCGGTCAGTTGCTTCATGAATATCCATCTGTCGCTGGATGATTCCGGCGATCAGTTCCTAATCCCCAATATCGTCCGCGCCATCGGCCAGGCCTTCATCATCACGCCGCTGACCTCGATCGCCCTGGCTGCGATTGGGCCCAAGGATGCCAGCAATGCTTCCGGCCTCTTCAATATGCTGCGCAATCTGGGGGGCGCCGTCGGCACCGCCGCGCTGCAGACCATCATCACCAAGCGGGAGCAGTATCATTCAAACATCATCGGCCAATCGGTGACGGTGTTCCGGGACGAGGTGCGCCAGCGCCTGGACGAGCTGACCAATTACTTCCTCGCCCATGGCGCCGATCGCGCCTATGCCCAGCATGAAGCGGTCGTGGCAATGGGCAAGATCGTGCGGCGCCAGGCTCTGGTCATGGGCTTTGCCGATACCTTCGCGGTGATCGGCGTGATGCTGGCGATCGCCGCCGTGTCACTGGTCTTTGCCGCCAAGGCGAAAGCCGGTTCGGCCGCGACCGCCCATTGAACGCTAGCGCAGCGCACCGGACACGCACGGAATTCCGGCCAGCGTCACTGCCTAGCGGCTCACTGATTGTCGGCTCACTGCTTGTTAGGGTCGGGCCGCGCCGCCTTCGGCATGGCCAGTTGACATTATGTTATCTTCATAACATAGTTTCTGCGCCGACGTAGAAGTCTAACAACATAAAATCAGTAACCCTGCGCCGGTCCATCTAATTTGAGGAAACGGCCATGTTCTTGAAAACGCGCGTTCGGGCGCTGGCGTTTGCCGCTGCGCTCTTGGGGACTGCTTCGGCTTTGGGCCTTGCCGGCAACGCCCAGGCTGATGATGCCATCCGCATCGCTTCGCCCTATCAGACGACGGTACTGGACCCGATGCGGTCGGCAGCGGCGGGCAATATCGAAACCTATGGGCTCCTCTATGCCCGGTTGATCCGGCGTAATCTGGAGACGGGCGCCTTGGAGCCGGGCTTGGCGGAAAGCTGGGAAACCTCCGCGGATGGGCTGACTTACACGCTGCATCTGCGCGAGGCGACATTCTCCGACGGATCGCCGATCACCGCGGAAGACGTAGCTTTCAGCCTCGATCGCATTCACGGCGACAAGCAATCGGCTTATCCGGCGCCGCTCAGCGCGATGGAAAGCGTCAAGGCGACCGATCCGAAGACTGTCGTGATCAAGCTGAAATCAGTCTTCGTGCCCTTCCTCGGCAATCTGGAAATCTGGAACATGGGCATTGTCTCCAAGGCCGATGTCGAAAAGCGCGGCCTGGAAAAGGCCTTCGCGACAGTGCCGGTCACCTCCGGACCCTATGCGGTGAAGGAGTGGAAGCCGAACCAGAAACTGGTCCTGGTGCCCAACAAGCATTATTGGCGCCAGGGTTATCCGAAAAGCGATGCCATGGTCGAATTGCTGGAGATCGCCTCGCCAGAGACGCGTGCGGCGATGCTGAAATCCGGCGAGGTCGATGTGGTGCGCGGTGTCGAATGGGCGCAGGTTGACGAGCTGAAGGCAACCGAGAACGTCGATATGCGGCTCGAACCCTCGACCGTCATCTATATGACCCTGCTCAACGAGACGCGTGAACCCTTTTCCAACATGAAGGCGCGCCAGGCAGCGGCGCATGCGATCGACAACAAGGCGTTGACCAAGGCGATTACCCATGGCTATGCCACGCCGGCCAATACCACTTTGCCCGGCGCGATCGAGTATCACGACAAGAGCAATCCCGGCATCGCTTATGATCCGGCCAAGGCCAAGGAAGAGCTGGCGGAATCCGGCATGACCGGGCGTGAGGTCAAAATTCTCGCCACCGCCGGCGCCGCCGAACAGCAGATGGCCCTGCTATTGCAGGCCCAATGGCAGGCCATCGGCCTGAAGCCGGTCATCGTCAATGTCGATAACGCCGCCTGGTGGGATGCCACCGGCAAGGGCGATTACGATGCCGCCGCCACCTGGTGGTACAATGAAACGCCGGATCCGGACCTCGCCGTGCGTTGGGCAGTCTGCGGCAGTTGCGGCTCCGCTTCTTTCAATACGCATTACGATAACAAGAAGGTCGATGACCTGGTCGAGCAGGGCACCCGCGAGACCGATCCGGCCAAGCGGGCGGAGATCTATAAGGAAATCCAGAAGATCACCACCGATGAAGTCTCGCAGATCCCGCTTTATTACGCGCCGAATGCGACGGCCTATAGCAAGCGCCTCAGCGGGCTGAAGCTCACCTCCTCGCTGCAATGGACGTTGGAAGAAACGACCTTCGTTAAGTAAGACGGCTGGCTCTCATCCCCGTCCTGCCCCTCGCGCCATGCGAGGCGGCAGGGTGGGGAAGCCGGCGGGAGATCGTTTTGGGACATCTGCAAGCAATCCTGCAGCGCCTGCTGCAATTGATTCCGGTTCTGCTTGGCATCACCATTGTCGCCTTCCTGCTGCTGCATCTGGCACCGGGTGATCCGGCGCGGCTGCTGGCCGGTGATCGGGCGAGTGCCGAGACGATCGCGGCGATCCGCCACCAATACGGTCTCGATTTGCCGCTTTGGCGGCAGTTCCTGACTTATATGGGTAATCTTCTGCAAGGTGATATCGGTCAATCGCT
Organism: Dongia soli; assembly: GCF_034044715.1. Lineage (NCBI taxonomy): Bacteria > Pseudomonadati > Pseudomonadota > Alphaproteobacteria > Rhodospirillales > Dongiaceae > Dongia > Dongia soli. The sequence continues at coordinate 57,378 of NZ_JAXCLW010000005.1, forward strand.
GCGTTTCCAGCGGCCGGTCGTCGAGCTGATTGGGCAATTCATGTGGCCGACTTTGTTTCTCGTCAGCTATGTGGTCGTCCTCTCGGTGCCGCCGACCCTGATCCTCGCGATCACGAGTGCCCGCAAGCCGGGCGGACTTGCCGATCAGATCATCCGGCTGATCGGCGTCGCTGGCCTGACCATTCCGGTCTTCTGGCTCGGCATCATGATGTCGCGTTTCTTTGGCGTCGCCCTCGGCTGGTTCCCGGTCTCAGGCTATGGCGAGGGCTTCCTCGATCACCTGCATCACCTGTTCCTGCCGGCGCTTTCCACCGCCATCTGGTTCATTCCGGTGCTGACGCAAAGCCTGCGCGCGGCCTTGATCGACAAGGCGACGGCGGATTTCGCCACTGCGGCCAAAGCCCAGGGCGCCAGTCAGCGGGACATCTTCTGGTCGACCGTGCTGCCCAATGCAGTCTTGCCGACGCTCAACCTGCTCGGCGTATTGGTTGCTTTCATTATCGGCGGCACCATCATCGTGGAAATGGTCTATGCCGTACCCGGGCTCGGCACGCTGATGATCAAGTCCTTGCTGGGGCGCGATTACTATGTGGTGCAAGGACTGACCCTGGTCTTCGCCGTGGCGACCGTTCTGATCACCCTGGCGGTCGATGTGCTGACAGCGATCATCGACCCCCGCGTCAAGCTGTGAGGCAAGGCAATGGCGGTAATCTCTCTCGGCAATGATGCGAAAGTGAGGCGCGGCCGACAGCTGCCCTGGACCATGATCATGGCGATCGCCATTCTCGGCGCCTGGATCCTGTTGGCGGCGGGTGCGTCTTTGGTCGCGCCTTATGACCCCGATGCGGTCGATATTATGAATATGATGGCATCGCCCAATGCACAGCATTGGTTCGGCACCGACCAGGTGGGACGTGATGTGTTCTCACGCGTGATCTATGCGGCGCGGGTCGATCTCTTCATGTGCGTAGCGGGCGTAGTTCCCCCGCTCATGATCGGCGCGACGATCGGCCTGCTGAGCGGCTATTTCGGCGGTTTCGTCGATGGCTTCTTCATGCGGCTTTACGACATCACGGCGGCTTTTCCCTTCTTCGTCCTGGTGCTCGCCATCGTCGGCGTGTTGGGGCCGGGGCTGACGAACTACTTCATCTCCCTGGCTTTGGTCGGCTGGGTCACTTATGCACGGCTGGTGCGAGCGGAGGTGCTGACGATCCGCGACAGCGAATATGTCCAGGCGGCGCGCTCGCTCGGCTATGCCACGCGCATCATCCTCCTGCGCCATGTCCTGCCTAATGCCTTCGGCCCGGTCATCGCCTATGCGGTGAGCGATGCGGTGCTGGTCATGCTGGCCGGCGCCAGTCTCGGTTTCCTCGGCATGGGCGCGCAGCCGCCGCTGGCGGAATGGGGTGTCATGATCAGCGACGGCCAACCCTTCGTGCAGCAGGCCTGGTGGATCTGCTTCTTCCCCGGCATCGCGGCAATCACTCTCGGCCTCGGCTTGGCCTTCCTCGGTGATGGCCTCGCGCAGATACGCCGCAGGCAGGTGGCGCAATGAAGGGCGAGCGTCACATGGAAAAGCAGGCGGCCTTGCTGAGTGTTGCCGATCTGACCGTAGCCTTCGGCGGTTTGACGGTCGTGAAGGGAATCTCCTTCGAGCTTCATCCCCGCGAGATCATCGGCATTGTCGGCGAGAGCGGCTCCGGTAAATCCATCGCCTGCCGCGCGGTGGCAGGCTTGCTGCCGTCGAGCGCAGTGGCCACGGGCAGGGTGATGCTGGAAGGCCGCGATCTGATGCGGCTTGATGAAACACAGTGGCAGCAGGTGCGCGGCCGCGATCTTGGCATGATCTTCCAGAATCCAGCCTCGCATCTCGATCCGCTGCGCCAGATCGGCCGCCAGGTCGCGGCGCCGCTGATCCGCCATCAGCATCTCGGCCGCCGTGATGCCCAGGAGCGCGCCGTCGAGCTGCTGGCGGATGTCGGCATCCGCCAACCTGAAATGCGGGTGAAATCCTATCCGCATGAATTTTCCGGCGGCATGAAACAGCGCGCCATGATCGCTGCCGCCATCGGTTGCGGCCCGAAGCTGCTGATCGCCGACGAACCGACCACGGCTTTGGATGTCACGGTCCAGGCGCGCATCCTGAAACTGCTGAAGGATCTCAACCAGCGGCACGGCCTTGCGGTCATTTTGATCTCCCACGATCTCGGGGTCATTGCCGATATTTGCTCGCGCGTCGTGGTGATGCGCCAGGGCGAGATCGTCGAACAGGGACCGACAGGGCAGGTGGTCGGCGATCCGCAGCACGCTTATACCAAACTGCTGATCGATTCCCAGCCGAGCCGGCGAGCCAGCCGGGGATGGAGAGTGGAAACGAAGAGCGCCGAAACATCGCCTTTCCTGGCGGTGGAGAAGTTGTCGGTTTCCTTCCCGGTGAAACGCGGCCTTGTGGCCGGTTTGCTGAACCGGGGCGAAGCGACGTTCCTCGCGCTGGATAAGGCGGATATCCGCGTCGCCCAGGGAGAAACGGTCGGCATCGTCGGCGAAAGCGGCTCCGGCAAGAGCACGCTTGCGCGTGCCATCACCCGGCTCAATCAGCCAAGCGGCGGTGCGGTCAAGCTCGGCGGCGAAGACGTCCTCGGTCTGGCCGGCGAGGGGCTGACGCGCTTCCGCCGCCGCGTCCAGATGGTCTTCCAGAATCCCTATGACTCGCTCAACCCCCGTTTGACCGTGGCCGAAGCCATCGCCGAGCCGATCTGGCGACATGGTCTCGCCAGCCGCCGCGAAGCGGCGAAGCAGGCGGATGATTTGCTGGAAATGGTGGAATTGCCGCATGCCCTACGCGACCGGAAGCCGCGCCAATTATCCGGAGGGCAATGCCAGCGTGTCGGCTTGGCGCGCGCTTTGGCGCTGCGGCCGGAAATGCTGATCGCCGATGAAATCACCTCCGCCTTGGATGTCACCACCCAGGCGCAGATTCTCGATCTGCTCACCCGGCTGAAGCAGGAGCGCGATCTGACCTTGCTCTATATCTCACATGACCTCGCGGTCGTCAGTGCGTTCTGCCAGCGCGTCTATGTCTTCAAGGCGGGACGCATCGTCGAAAGCGGCGCGGCGCAACAAGTGCTCACGGAACCGCAACACGATTATACGCGCGAACTGGTTGGCGCGGTGATGCATCTGGCGCCCTCATCACAGAAGAAAGGATTGGAACCCGATCATGCGGTTGGATGAATATGCGGCCTATGACGGCATCGGCCTTGCCACATTGCTGGCAAAAGGTGAGGTGACGCCGCACGACCTCGGGCGGTGTGTCACTGAAGGCGTGGCCGCGCTCAATCCACAGCTCAATGCCGTGGTGGAACTCTATGAAGACGCCATTGCCGTCTTGCCGCATGCCGCAGGGGCCGCTCCCTTTCATGGCCTGCCGACCCTGACCAAGGATTTTCCCATCGAGGCGGGACGGCCGGCGGAATTCGGCAGTCGTCTCGCCATGGGCCATCGCGCCCGCCATGATGCCGTCTTCTGGTCGCGGCTGCGAGCCGGCGGTCTTCTCAATATCGGCCGCACCGCCAGTTCGGAATTCGGCATTGCCGCGGCGACCGAGACACGCCTTTACGGCGCCACCCGCAATCCCTGGGACAGGACCCGTGGCGTTGCGGGATCGAGCGGCGGTGCGGCAGCCGCGGTTGCCGCCGGCATGGTGCCTTTCGCCCAGGGGAGCGATGGCGGGGGATCGATCCGGACACCGGCTTCGTTCTGCGGCGTCATCGGTTTGAAGCCGTCGCGCGGCCGCATCACCGGATCGCCCGGCGCCAATGCGCCCTTGCTCGGCATTGCCATCGCCTTCATGCTGACGCGCAGTGTGCGCGATACCGCTTTGCTGCTGGATCTCTGCCATGGCCCCGATGCCGGCGATGGTTACGAGATCACCCGGCCCGCCATGCCTTATACCCGGGCGATCGAGCGGGCGCCCTCAGGCCTGCGCGTGGCTCTCTGCACCACATCCTGGTCCGGCTATCCCGTCGATCCGGAGATCATCGCCGCGGTCGAAGCGACTGGACGGCAGCTGCAATCGCTCGGCCATCATGTCGAGACCGCCTCGCCGGATTTCGATTACGAGCCTTATCTCGCGGCGCAGAAGGTGATCTGGGCTGCCGAGAACGCGGCCTCGCTGCCGGCGCTCGCACGCATTCTCGGCCGTCCGATTGATGAGACGACATTGGGCTCGACCGTGCTCGCTTTGCATCGCTACGGCCTGACGGTGAGCGGCGCGCAACTGGTCGATGCGCTGGAAGTCTATGACACGGTCACGCGCCAAGTAGGGCGGTTCATGTCCGGATACGATCTCCTGCTGACGCCAACCTGCGCCGCTTTGCCGGAAGAGATCGGCACTTATGATCCGTCGCGACCGGGTCTGACGGTGGATGATGTTTTCGCAGATCTGGCGCCGAAGGAGACCTTCTCCGCCTTGTTCAACGCGACCGGCTTGCCGGCGATTTCGCTGCCGCTGGGGCAGAGCGTGTCGGGATTGCCGATCGGGCTGCAATTCATCGCGAATTTCGGTGGCGAAGATATTCTGCTTGCTTTGGCGCGAGTCCTGGAAGGAGATTTGGCTGGCAAATCGGGGGCATGGCCGGCGAGGCCGCCGCTGCATGTCGGTAATCTCAGCAGGATATGATGGCGAAACGAACGGCATCGCCGAAGAAAGGCATGAAAGCGAAGCAGCCCGATCTGGCGGCGCCGATCGATCTGGAAAATCTGCTCCGGATGCGCATGATCGATCTCTCACCCTCCGAACAGAATCTGGCCGCTTATATGCTGGAGAATGTGCAACTACTGCCTTTCGAAACGGGCGCCAGCATTGCGCAGGCGGTCGGGGTCAGCGAGATGACCGTATCCCGTTTCGTGCGTGGCCTCGGTTTCGACAGCTTGCGCGATCTGAAAGGCCGCTTGCGGCATGCGATGGCCGAGGAAGACAGCGAGATCGACGACAATATGGAGCGCTTCCAGGTGCGCAACAGCCGGCAGCGCGCCTTGAAGGAGAGCCTGCGCCTGGAACTTGATGCCATCGTCAAGGCTTATGCCCTGACCGATACCAATGTCTGGGGCGAGGCGGCGGAGTTGCTGACGACCATGCCGACGGTTTATGTGGTCGGCTTCCAGGCCTCCCAGGGCCTCGCCTTGGATTTTTCCAGCCGGCTGCTCTGGAGCCGACCCGGTGTCATTCATATCGCCAATGCCTCGGGCACCTTCGGCGAAATCGTCACCGCCGATCCGAAGACCAGCGTCATCGTTCTGGTGGATACTGCGTCCTATGCGATACGCGGCGTCAAGCTGGCCGAAAAGCTGAAGGCGTCGAATGTGCCGTTGATCGTGGTGACCGACAAATTCAGTCATTGGGCCTTATCATTCACACGCTTCGTCTTCGAAGGCCACACCCATGTGCAAACCTTCTGGGATTCAAGCGCAAGCCTCAGCGTCATCCTGAACTTGCTGATAGATTCCGTGGCCACCAGACTGGGCGCCAAGGCGCGTGCCCGCTTCGATACAATGAGCAGCCTGGGCGATATGTTCGGAGAATTTGTTGGCGGGCGCTACCTCGATAGGAAATAGCGCCCGCCAACCTATCAATGCGCCGGCAGCGATGGGACGCTTGAGCCCTTATCGTGGATGGCGAAACGGTCCATCATCGTCGTGCTGGCCTCGTTGAGACCGAGGATCTGTACCTCGCTGCCCTGGCGCCGCATTTTCATGACGACTTTATCCAGCACGCCGACGCCGACCAGCGAGGCGATGCGCTTGGCGCGGCACAAACGAGGTTGTCACCCTCGGGCTTGACCGGAGGGTCCATGGTCGAGGCCGGTTACGATGTTTAGGCCGATTGCAATGTTTAATGGCGGACAAGTCCGGCGCATATCAGCCGGCCCTACTGCATCTGCGTGTGGTTGCCGCCCGGTTCAACCACGCCGGTCAAGGCCGAGCCGGTGGCTTCGGGATCGTGCTTCAGGGCGGCGTCGGCCAGCGAGACGACGCCGACCAGCCGCTTGTCGCGATTGACCACCGGCAGGCGCCGCACCTGGAGATCGCCCATATTTTCGATCACATGGTCGATCTCTTCATCCGAGAAGCAGTATTTGACCTCTCGCGTCATCACATCGCGTACCCGGGCATCGCCATCCTTGCCGGAGGCGACGCCGCGAATGACGATATCGCGATCGGTGATGGTGCCGATCAGCCGGTCATTCTCGCCGACCGGCAGGAAGCCGATATCCTCCGAGGCCATGATGCGGGCGATCTCTTCGATGGAATCGTTGGGGCTGGCGATATGCACATCGCTCGACATGATTTTCGCTACCTTCATCTGCCTGTCTCCACTTTGTCTGTTTCGCACTGATTTGGCGTCGATAACTCGGGGCGCATCGCATGCGCGGCAGCCTCGCCGCAGCGAACCATGCCCCTGCTCTTTGTGAACGGCGCATGATTCAATGCCACCCATCAGCCGAACAGATCGGGTAGCGACCCGTTCCCCGAAACTGGTACCTAAACGGGTTCTGACCTATTACGATTAGGATATGCCACTCTGACCCGCTCTCTCGTCAGAGGGTTATAGCGGGCCTCGTGGCGCCGACCGGCTACCACTCGATACTGCAGCGTAGGCTGGCGAGCCGAGAACAAAGAAGACGGGACCTACTCTACGCTTGTAGCTACATAACGCGCTCTATGTTCACGCGTGGCGAACCGTGGCTTCCTCATGTCGGTGAGAGGATAATGGCGAGGAGCGGCGTGAATGACGGAAGAATCAGCAAGCCTTCTAACGGCTGGACAATTGCTCCAGCCATAACGCCTAAGGGATAGCGACCTTCGGCTCCATGAGCTGTTGTGCGAGCAAGCCGGCGTGTGGCGGGAGCGCAGAAAAATCACGCGCGCAAAGATAAAGCTGCCTAAGCGCCCAGGGGTCTCGCAGCGGCACAATTGCCAAGCCGAGATGCCCCAAATCTTTAGCGGAAGCTTCCGATAAAATGGCGATCCCAACACCGGACTTGACCAACATCGCGACCCCCTCAATCCGTCTGAGTTGAATGCGGTAGTAAATCTGGCGACCCAGGCGGGCTGCGCGTTCTCCCAGATGAGCTTCCAGCGCGGCGTCGGACAAGCCGACGAACGGCTCACCCACAACTTCCGCAAAAGCTATCGATCGTTGATCGCTGATGCGATGCGTTTCGCTCGCCACAACGACCAGTTGATCCTGCGCGATAAGGCGGGTTTGCAACGCTGCCAAATCGGCGATGTCGGCCACAACTCCCAAATCCGCACGACCTTCCGCGATGGCCAGTGCAATCTCAGTGCTTGGCCGTTCATGGAGGTCGATAGAAAGATCCGGATAGGCTACCAAGAATCGGCCGAGTTGATGCGGTAGAAAAGCAGCCAACCCAGCCGTGTTGGATAAGAGCCTGATGCGCCCTTTCAGGCCAGTGCCGTAGGTGCGCAGTTCTCCACGCATCTGCTCCACTTGGTCCAGGATCAAACGGGCATGGCGGACCAGGGCATCCCCGGCCGCAGTCGTTGTGACCCCCCGCCTGTTTCGCTCCAGTAATTGCGCGCCAAGCGAAGTTTCCATCCCGGAAATGCGCTCGCTCACGGATGCGAGGGCTAGATTCATGCTCTCGGCGCCCTTGGTGAGGCTGCCTTGCTCCACCACGGTCAGGAACAACCGCATATCCGTCAAATCGAAACGCAATGCCTTTCCTTCGCTTCTGCCGAACCTTCCCATCGGAAACTAGCCAATTGTGACGTTTGGCTCGCTCGCTTACTTTACTACGCGAGACGTCAGGCTTCCTGATTTTTTGTGGCAGCGCAAGGCATTGATGAAGCTAGCGCCTGACGAGAGGCGGTTCGCTTGCGGGTCCGTCGCACCCGTGTGCGCGCGTGCCATCGGTTCACGCGAAGTCATCCAATGCAACGCTTTTCAGGCGGGTGAGCCAAAATGAACGACTATTTTTCACCGCACGTCCTGATTATCGCGTTGACATTCTTCCTCGCCGGGATCGTCAAGGGCGTGGCGGGGATGGGGCTACCAACCGTTGCGATGGGTATTCTCAGTGCGATCATGTCGCCAGTCAGCGCAGCTTCGCTGCTGGTTATCCCATCCTTTGTCACAAATTTTTGGCAGCTATTTACGGGGCCGAATTTCCTGGCCTTGATGCAAAGACTTTGGCTGATGATGCTCGGCATCGTGGTGGGCACCCTTGCCGGCTCATGGCTTCTGACGAGCGCCAATACGGAATACGCAAGTGTTGGATTGGGCTCCGCCCTGGTTCTCTATGCGGTGCATAGCCTCTGGGCGAAGCCGTTGTCGGTTCCCGCTCGCCTTGAGCATTTTCTATCGCCCGCTATAGGGTTGACGACCGGGGTGATCAACGGAGGGACTGGCCTTTTTACGATCCCGGCCGTTCCCTATCTCCAGGCCCTTGGCCTTTCCAAAGACAATCTCATCCAGGCGCTCGGGCTGTCATTCACGGTCTCGACAATTGCGCTTGCGGCGGGCCTGGCTCGTGGCGGAGCTTTCCATCTTGGAAATATTACGTTGTCCGCACTTGCCGTCATTCCCTCGTTGCTGGGTATGTGGGTCGGAACAGCGATCCGTGGGCGCATAAGCGCCACAACTTTTCGGCGCTGGTTCCTGATCTTCCTTGCCGTTCTTGGTCTTGAACTCGTCGGTCGTCCATTCTTCTGAGGCAGATGGCGATGCGCCGGAACGCAAGCCCTCCATTCCGTCGGACCCCGCTACCATCACCCAGCGCTATGACGCTCTCGTTGCGGGTGGAACAATTGAGCGCGATCTAGCGCAAGAAGGAAGGATGCCGGCGTGACTGGACGCGACGAGGTCGGCATGGTGCGGATCCGCATCTCTCGTCGCTGGCGAGAGCAAAGAAAAAGGCGGCGGTGCCGTGGCACCACCGCCTTCATCTCAATCGAGACCAACCGCTTACTTCAGCAGATCGGCAATAGCGTCGCGCTCTTCGATCAGCTCGGCGAGGGTCTTGTCCATCATCTTGCGGGAGAACTCATCGATCTCCAGGCCCTTCACGCGCTCATACTTGCCGCCGCTGCAGATCACCGGGACGCCGAAGATGATGCCTTCGGGAATGCCATAGGAACCGTCGGAGGGAACGCCCATGGAAACCCAGCGGCCATTGCTGCCCTGGACCCAGTCGCGCATATGATCGATCGCGGCATTGGCGGCCGAGGCGGCGGAGGAGGCGCCGCGCGCTTCGATGATCGCACCGCCGCGCTTGCCGACGGTCGGGATCAGCGTCTCACGGTACCAGGTTTCGTCATTGATCAACTTCGGCAGCGGCTGGCCCTTGGCGGTCGCGAAACGGTAATCGGCATACATGGTGGGGGAGTGATTGCCCCAGACGGCGATCTTCTCGATTTCGGCCGGGCCGACACCGGCTTTCGCCGCGAGTTGCGAGACAGCGCGGTTGTGATCGAGCCGCAGCATGGCGGTGATATTGCCGGCCGGCAGGTCCGGCGCGCTCTTCATGGTGATATAGGCATTGGTATTGGCCGGGTTGCCGACCACCAGCACCTTCACATCGCGCTTGGCGGCTTCATTGAGCGCGCGGCCCTGCACCTTGAAGATCTCGGCATTGGCGGAGAGCAGGTCGCGGCGCTCCATGCCCTGGGAGCGCGGGCGGGCGCCAACCAGCAGGGCGGCATCGATATCGCGGAAGGCAGTCTTCGGATCGTCGGTCACGACCACGCCGCTGAGCAACGGGAACGCGCAATCTTCCAATTCCATGACCACGCCATTGACCGCCTTCTGGGCCTGCGGCAGGTCGAGAAGCTGCAGGATGACCGGCTGGTCCTTGCCGAACAGATCGCCATTGGCGATGCGGAACAGCAGCGAATAGCAGATCTGACCGGCAGCACCGGTCACTGCCACGCGAACAGCGGGTTTCGACATGTATGAGATCCCTTTCTGAATAAGGCGGTCGAGTCAAAGCCGGCCGCGCGGCACCGAAAAGATGCGGCAGACTGTACCGGCGTGGGGCACTCTATAACCGTCTTCGTGACAGTGGCAAGCATTGCGGCAAGCCTTGTCGAGGCTGCAATCGCCAGCAGCCATACTTCAAGCATTCGTTAGCGATACGCGCATAACTTACGCGGTTTCCTTTCATAAGGCCGGAGCAGGCAGCGCGCTCGACTCGCTTGTCTTCCTCTTGGCAGATTATATGATGGTCATCATATATATATCAGGATAACGGCCATCGCCATCAGACCTGCTATCATCCGGCGCTGCCTAGGAGAGCCATCATGCCCGCTCCAACTTCAACAGATCCTGTCGTCATTGCCGCCGCTCTGCGGACACCCCTCGGCCGGTTCCAGGGCGAATTGTCCGGCGTGACGGCGCCGCAGCTCGGCGCCCATGTGATCCGCCAGGCGCTCGACCGGGCGAAACTGGCGCCGGACCGGGTGGATGAGGTGCTGATGGGTTGCGTGCTGCCCGCCGGTCAAGGCCAGGCCCCCGCGCGCCAGGCGATGCGCAGCGCCGGCTTGCCTGATGCGACCGGCGCCACCACGGTGAACAAGGTCTGCGGGTCCGGCATGAAGGCAACCATGCTGGCCCACGACCTGATCCTCGCCGGCTCGGCCGAGATCGTCATTTCCGGCGGCATGGAGAGCATGACCAATGCGCCCTATCTGATGGCGAAGGCGCGTGGCGGCTATCGCATCGGCCATGACCGGCTGTTCGATCACCTCATGCTGGACGGGCTGGAAGATGCTTATGAAGGCGGCCGGCCGATGGGCAGTTTCGGCGAGGCAACGGCGGAGGCCTATCAATTCACCCGCGCCGATCAGGACGAATATGCCATCCGCAGTCTGACCCGTGCCCGCCAGGCGATCGAAAGCGGCGCCTTCGAAGCGGAGATCGCCGCCATCGAGGTGCCGGCGAAAGGTGGCGCGGTCAGTGTCGCGCGCGACGAGAATCCGCTGAAAGTCTCGCCGGAAAAGATCCCACACCTGAAACCTGCTTTTTCCGTGAACGGCACCGTCACCGCCGCCAGTTCCTCGGCCAATGCCGATGGCGCGGCGGCTTTGCTGCTCACCCGCCGCTCGGTGGCGGAACGCGAGGGTCTCCCGATCCTGGCCGAGATCAAGGGCCATGCCACCCATAGCCAGGATCCCGCCTGGTTCACCACCGCGCCGATCCCGGCAATCCGCAAGCTGATGGCAAAGACCGGCTGGTCGGTGGATGATGTCGATTTCTTCGAGATCAACGAGGCTTTCGCCGTGGTGGTGATGGCGGCGATGCGCGATCTCGACTTGCCGGCTGAAAAGGTCAATGTGCATGGCGGCGCCTGCGCCCTCGGCCATCCGATCGGCGCCACCGGGGCGCGGATTATCGTCACTTTGCTGCATGCGCTGCAACGTCACGGCGGCAAGCGCGGCATCGCCGCGCTTTGCATCGGCGGTGGCGAGGCGACGGCAATCGCGATTGAACGGGTGTAAGTCCGATCATCGTCAGGCGATGACCGGCGGCACCGCTGGCTCGTCTCCATTGCAATGGCCATCGGACGCCGCTCGCGCCAAACCAGCTTGTCACCCTCGGACTTGATGCGAGGGTCCAGCGCGGCGGAAGGCCATAGCATACGCGGTTGAATGTTGCGTATTGGTGTCGGTCGGGAAGCGTCAGGATATCGACATATTTACCAAGCAGCATCACCCGTTGTCACAATTCCATCGCCCTTCTTGCTTCTAATGAGCGACCGCTCAGCGACCTTGGAGCTGTCGTTACTTCATCTTCATTAATTGCCTGCATTCCACCGACATCGTTTCATCGCCGTCATACCCCAGGAGACAATGATCATGCGCAAGGAAGAGGTTCTCGCTCTCCCCTCGATGCCGGCAGCCGGCCCCAGTTACCCCGCCGGTCCCTATCGTTTTTACGATCGGGAATACATGGTCATCACCTACGAGACAGATCCGGCCTTGATTGCCCAGCAATTGCCGGAGCCTTTGCAGCCTCTGGCGCAGCCGCTGGTAAATTACGAATGGATCTCCATGCCGGACAGCACGGGTTTTGGCGCTTATAGCGAATGCGGCCTGGTCATTCCCTGTCGGCTGGGCAGCGAGGAGGTGAATTTCGTTTCGCAGATGTATCTCGATGACGATCCGCCGACCGTGGCCGGCCGCGAGATCTGGGGCTTTCCGAAGAAATACGCCCATCCGAAGCTGGAGATCGTGAAGGATACGCTGACCGGGACCTTGGAATATGCCGGGCAGCAGGTCGCCATGGGTACGATGGGCTATAAGCATGAGAGCATGGCCGGCAACGGCGAGCGCACCATGGCCGCCTTGTCAAAGACGCAGGTCAATCTGAAGCTGATCCCCGGGGTCGATGGCGAGCCCGAGATCTGCCAGCTGGTTTCCTATAACCTGACCGATATCGTCGTGAAGGGTTCCTGGAGGGGCCCGGCGCGGTTGCATCTCGTGCCCCATGTCAATGCGCCGGTGGCGGATCTACCGGTCCGGCGTGTGCTCGGCGCGCATCACTTCATCGCCGATCTGATCTTGCCCTATGGCCGGGTCGCCTATGATTACAAAAAGGAAGGCTGATGGAGGCGACTGGCGCACTATTGCGTCAGCCTTTATTTGACTGAGCCACCGGCCGCGAGACCAACCGACAACCAGGCTTCCGGTGGGCGAACTTCGACCGATCGGAAAAATCGGTCGTTGCCTGCGTCGATACATCGGGATGCCGCCAAGCGGCGACATGATGCCCGCCTGGATACATGAAGGCCACGCTTCATCTGCCGTTGTTGTGTCATGATCGATGCTTCCTGAATCGTCGTTCTCGCTTGGCTCCAGTAATCTCTACTTGCGCTCTAGGGTAAGCGAGCATTCCTTCGACCGATGGCAAGGAAAGCTCGCGGACTGGGGCGGCAGGCAAAAACGCCATCAAGCGGGCCGAACGGATACGTGATTGGCAGCGCCGATCGTTGCAGGCCTAGCATATTCGCTGCCCGCTTCGATGAGGCGTGTTGCGCATTCAATCGACAAGGAACGGAGGAGGATCAGATGACAAAGCTTCTTGCTGGTCTCGCAGGTCTCGGCGCGGCACTCGCGATAGGGTTCCTCACCACCGCAACCGCGCGGGCGGAAATGACGATTGTTGTGGTGGAACGTGCGACGACGGATGCCGTCACCGATCTTGGCGCGAAGGGCGACAGTGCGGGCGATCTGCTGACCTTCGCCAATGATATTTACGACGAACAGAACGGAAAGAAGATCGGCACCGATAACGGCTGGTGCATCCGCACCGTGGCCGGCAAGGCCTGGGAATGCTTCTGGACAATCAGCCTGCCGAAGGGACAGATCACGGTGCAGGGCCCGTTCTATGACGCGGGCGATTCCGTGCTGGCGGTAACCGGCGGCACCGGCTCCTATACGCTCGTGCGCGGCCAGATGGGCTTGCATGCCCGCGACGACAAGGGCAGCGAATACGATTTCAAATACAGCCTGCGGTAAGGTGAAAAACGAGGGCGTCTTGTTCCGGCCTTGCAGAGGGGCACAGCCTTGACGATTAAGCCGGTCGGTCTATAACAGGTGGACTGAATGCATCTTATGCCATAGTCGATCGGACGAGCACCTTGCGCCTGACCTTGCATACCGATTACGCCCTGCGCCTGTTGATGCTGCTCGCTTTGGAGCCGGATGAGCTGCATACGATCGAGGAGATTGCCTCGCGCTATCGCATCTCGCGCAACCACCTGATGAAGGTGACGCAGACCCTGGCGAGCGCCGGTTTCGTCGACAGCCTGCGCGGGCGGGGTGGGGGATTGCGCCTCGGCAAGCCGGGCGGGGAGATCATCCTTGGCGATGTGGTGCGGGCGACCGAGGACGGGTTCAATCTGGTCGAATGCTTCGACCGCAAGTCGAATACCTGCGTCGTTGCGCCGGTCTGCGGCCTGCGCGGACCCCTGGAAGAGGCCACATTGGCTTTCCTGGCCGCCTTGGACCGCTATTCCCTGGCCGATCTCGTGGCCAATCCGGGGTCGATGCGACGCATGAAGATGCTTCTCGCCGGTTAACCGGCGGCGGCTCCAGTCATTCAGGTTTCTGTCGGGCAGAATGCCCCAGGTGCAAAAAACCTGTTGTCTCCGCCGGTTTTGCTCCCAAAATAGGTACTAACGATACCTCTTTAAATCAATGACAAAGCAGGCCGGCGATGACTTTGCCGATACGATCCGGGCAATTGGCGGAACGCCCCGAAAAGCGGGCGCAGATCACCGCGGCGATCCAGGCGGAAACCGGGATTGATGAGACGATGATCAAGCGCCTGGTCCACCGGTTTTACGACGCCGTCCGTGCCGACGATCTGCTGGGGCCGGTCTTCGCCGCGCGGATTTCCGATTGGGAACCGCATCTGGCGCGCATGTGCGAGTTCTGGTCATCGGTCGCCCTGATGAGCGGCCGCTATCACGGCCAGCCGATGCAAAAGCACATGCCTCTTCCCATCCATGCCGATCATTTCGACCGCTGGCTGAACCTGTTCGAGGCGGCAGCCAAGGAAGTCTGCCCGCCCGCCGCCGTCACGCATTTCATGGAACGCGCGCGACGCATCGCGGAAAGCCTGGAACTTGGCATTGCCGGCATGAACGGCGTCCTGCTGGGCAAGGGCGATCGCTATCGCCCGGCGGCGGCAAAGTCGGATTGAGCCTGGGGAACCAACCCGGCCTTGCCGGCAGCGCCGGTCGGCAAACGCCATGTTGGGGGCAACGGCGTGTGGAGAAGAGGGGGCATCATGACTGCTTCGAAACTGGTCGATCTGGCCGTTCATCATAAGCCGATGGGGCTGGGTGATCGCGTGGCTTTCGCTTTCGTCAAAGTGCGCGCTTCTGCGCCGATACCTTCTTCGCCAAGCGCTATGGCCACCGGGCGATCGTGCTGGAAACCGTCGCCGCCGTGCCCGGCATGGTGGGGGCGACGCTGACCCATCTGAAATGCCTGCGCCGCATCTGCGACGACAAAGGCTGGATCCGAACCTTGCTGGATGAGGCCGAGAATGAGCGCATGCATCTGATGACTTTCATCGAAATCGCCAAGCCGAATTGGCTGGAACGCACGCTCATCCTGCTGGTCCAGGGCGGCTTCTATAACGTCTTCTTCCTGCTCTACCTGATCTCGCCAAAAACCGCGCATCGCGTGGTCGGCTATTTCGAGGAAGAGGCGGTGATCAGCTATACGCAATATCTGGCGGAGATCGACGCAGGGCGGCATGAAAATGTCCCGGCGCCCCAGATCGCCAAGACCTATTGGCACCTGCCGGAAAATGCCACCTTGCGCGATGTGGTGATCGCCGTACGGGCCGATGAAGCCGGTCACCGCGATGTCAATCACGGCTTTGCCAATGAGCTGAACGGCGATATCTCGCCGGCAGCCCCGGTTGCGCCGGACCGCGAGGCGGCTTGAGACTGATCTAGCGGTTTGAGAAGAAAGGCGGCAGAAGCGATATCGCTTCTGCCGCCTTTTTCTTTGCCTGCCTTGCTATGGGGGGCTTAGCGCGTGATCGCCCATTCCACGACTTCGCAGTTCTTCAACTGGCGGCCGACCAGGCGATAGAAGAAATCGCCATGGCCGATCACCGCGATGCGCTTTTCCGCGCGGGCGGCGATCATCTCCTTGAAGCTGGCGACGCGGTCGAGCAGGACATGTTCCGGTTCGCGCGCGAAGCCGTGTTCGCAAAGCGGCCCATCGACATGCCACCAGGGATCGCTGAGATGGGCGAAATCCAGAGTCGGGAATTCGCTGGCGAGATCGCGGATGCTGCGGCCGATATCGCAGCTGCTGTTCAGCCATTCGCGATGCAAGGCATCGACGATGATCGGGGCGCGCGTAGCGAAAATACCCGTGGCTGTCTGGATGGCGCGGGTGAGGGGCGAGGCGATCACCAGATCGAAATGCTGGCTTGCCAGTGCCTCCCGCGTCGCGGCCACCTGTTGAAGCCCGATCTCGCTTAACCGTGCATCGAAATGCATCGGATCTTCGCCGGTCGCTTCGTAATGCGCGTTGAAGGTCGATTGGCCGTGGCGGATCAGGTGGATGGTATCGGGCATGACTCTCTCGTCGATATTTTGCACCGGTTATATAGGCGGCTTTGGTGAAGATATGAAGTCGAAGCCGCGCCCGTTCCCGTCAAGCCTGACATCTTGATTTTTTATGCGCGCAAAAGTTATATTTCTGGTATTAAATTCCCTTTAAGAGATATAGTGGAACTGGGGAAGCGGAATGCTGAGACGCATCATCCTGCCGGCTTTGGCCTTGCTCGGCCTGGCATTGAGCCTCGCCGGCTGCACCTCGATCTTCCACGCCAATGTCAGCTCATTTCAGCAATTGCCGCCCGGCCTGCAGGGCAAGACGATAATCGTCGTCGCCCCGGCGGATCAGCAGGACAGCATGGAATTCATCGCCTACCGGCCGGTCTTGGAAGCCCGGCTGGCGAAGCAGGGCTTCGTCGTGACGCGCGATGCCGATATGGCCGATCTTATCGCCGGTGTGCTCTATGGCATCGATGACGGCAAGACCAGCAGCTACAGCTATATGGCGCCGATCTATGGCACGATTTCGGGTGGCGGCACGGCGGATTATTCGGGCACGGTGAATACGCCGAATGGGCCGGTCCCATATCGGGGAACCGTCGATGTGCCGGAGCAGCGTGGCGTCATCGGTTATGAACCGAGGACCGTCACCGAGACCACCTATCTGCGACATTTGCAGCTGATGATCCTGGATGCCCACGATCTCTCGCGGCACGATGCCCTCTATCTCGGCAAGGTCGTGTCGACCGGCCGGTGCTCCTCGCTGCCGGCTGTCTTCGATAAATTGGTTGAGGCGCTGTTTGAGGATTGGCCCGGCACGAATAATGCCGTTCGCCAGGTCAGGCTAAGCGCCGGCGACATCGAATGCGGCGGTTTAACGGGCGCGCTGTGACCTGGGGCCCTGAGGCGGCTCAGCCCCGGTGCTTCTTCCGGCCGGCTTTCGCCGTCTCTATATTGACGGCGGCATCTTCACTGTGCGGACAGGCGGCATTGGGAATCCAACCGGGGGGATCGCTGGCGGGGAAAGAATCGATCGAGGCGGTCATGACGCAATCCTGCCGGTCCCGCTCGGAATAGCCCTGGACCAGCTCTTCGCCGGCCTCGGCATGCCAAGTCTCGTCGCTCTTGCTGCCTGCAAGTTCCGGCCGCGCGGCGCGGCTCTTGCTTTGGCCGGTCTTGCGTTTGGCATGCTGTACCATCTTCGCCTCACTAGCCGTGATACGGAATGCCGGCTCCGGCAATATCGAAGCCCGAATTCGTGTACTGGAACACGATCTGGAAAGGAAAGTTCCGGGAAAGCGCGGCCATTCCCCGGTGTTCACTGTCAATCCGGCGTGTTCATTCCGTTTCGTCGACAGCGAAGATGCGCTGCTCGCCATCGATATCGCGCAGGACATGATGGCCAAGATCCATCAATTTGCACGAGCAGGTATCGGCGAAGGTTTCCGAGACCAGCAAACGCTGGCCGAGCTGTTTGGTCAGTTCCTGCAGACGAGCGGCGCGATTGACGGCCGGACCGATCACCGTGAAATCGAGGCGGGTCGGTGCGCCGATATTGCCATAGGCAACTTCTCCGACATGCAGGACCAGGCCGTAATCCAGCGGCGGCAATCCCTCCATCCGGCGGGCTTCGTTGATCTGGACAGCGGTCGTACCGAATTCCCGGGCGGCGCTTAAGGCGCGGCCACAGGTATCCTGGATGCCCTTCTCATCACCCATGATGGGAAAAATGGCCAGCACCGCATCGCCGATGAATTTCAGGACCTCGCCGCCATGGTTTTCGATCACCGCGACCATCGGTTTCAGCCAGCTGTTCAGCCCCTGGATCACATCGGCGATCGAAGCTTCCTCCGAAAAACGGGTGAAGCCGCGCATATCGGCCAGCCAGATCGCCGCCTGGATATGCTCAACCTGGCCGAGCTCGATCTGGCCATCGGTGATGCGCTCGCCGCTCCGCGGCCCGATATAGATGTCGAGCAGGTCGACGGCGAGACGGCGTAGCACATGGCGTTCGGCATAGGGGCTGAAGAGCAGGGCGGCGAGCTTCAGATCGTCGATCTGTCGCTCGGTGAAGCCGTCCGGCATTTGCGTGGCGAATGAAACCACAGCGGTGCGACGCTTTTCCAGGAAAGGCAGGGGGATCATCACATAGTCGGTGGCACCGGACTGCCGTAAATCTTCAAGCAGCGGTATATCCGGGCTTGGCCGATCGAGGCGCCGGCGGAAAGTTTCATTGGTTTCATCGACGATGCGCGTCGGACTGTTCGTGTAATCCGGCGATTGCATGACCTCGCTGCGTTGGGCGTCACGGACGGTGAGGTTGTCGTCCTTCCAGACCAGCATGATGCCTACCTGTTCGGGATGCAGCACCTCCAACCCTAACTGGCCGCGCCAGAGCGGCAGATCGCGCCGGCGCAATTCGTTGCAAAAGGCGGAAAACAGCGTTTTCAGATCGCGGCGTTCCAGCGCCTCGCGGGCCAGCCAGCGTCCCAAGCCATTGCAGGTTTCGCTTTCCGCGCCTATCAGGTTTTCCAGCATCCGGCGAGCCCTTGCATCCGACCGACGTCAATTTGTCCGAACCGCGCCAGTGAGTCGATTGATTGCGCTGGCTCGCGCGCTCGATGCGCGCGTTAATCTATCAAACTTTCTACGATAATGACGCCAGTTCTACTCGAAATATTTCACATTGTTGTAAAGCTGGCTCGAAAAGGGCTCCAGCTTGCCGAAGTCTTCCAGCGCCAGAAACTGCGCCACCTCCGTGCCGCCCTTGGTCAACGGAAAGAGGCCGAACTCATAAGTGAAGCTGCCGCCCTCCACCGTGGGCGAAGTGACCTCGCCATAGACCGGTATCCTTTCGCGGTAGCAGAGCTGGTAATGGCCATACCAGTCTTCCTTGACCTCCGGCCGCAGCAATTCATCGAGATAGCGGCCGGTGAAATCGATTCCCGAAACCCGTACGACGCGCGTTCCGACCAGGCGATAGCGAATGCGAAAGGGGTCAAATTCGGGTTCAGAAATGAGAATATTGGGCAACAGCTCTTTCAGCTCCAGCGGATCGATATCCCGCCGGTCCGGTATGTCGCCTCCTGCCCGCTTGCTTTGCCAGTAATCGTGCAGCTTCCGCAACAGCGGACTGCCGACGCGTTCGAGTTCACGCCAGCATGGCATTATCAGCCCAACGACTAAGCATTATTCCCCACCCAGTTCTATTTTCCTGTCGGTCTTTTGCTGTCTCGCCGGACGAGTCACCAAGTCGAGCTCAACTTCCGGTACACAGCCGTCGCCGATTCTGTCGCAATCAGTTTATCCCTAGTTGCAGGCGAGATACAGATAGAGGTTTTGCCCGATTTTTTTCGTCGATCAGGGCGCAAGAGGGGGAACGCAGCCGCAGATGGAGGTGTTACACCGCTGCCGGGGCGAGCCATGCGCGTTGGGCTGATGCAGCCTATCGAGAAGCCCGGCCTAAGCAAATGATCCTCAGGACGAATGCCGGGGATCAACCTCGGGGGGATCAACCGCCGGGATGGGGTGAGGCGCATTAATCAGCGAGAGGAGAATCATGTCGCAGGCAACCGATTTCCACCGCGGTGCTTATGCCGATGGATCCTATCTGGATCTGACCGGCGGCACCTGGCATTTGCAGGATTCGCAAATGAAGGCCGGCTGGATCATGAAACTTCTCGCCAGTCACCCTGAGGCGAAGGTTAACACTGTCTGCGAAATCGGCTGCGGCGCCGGCGGCATTCTCGCATCCATGCAGACGCGCATGCCGGAAACGGCGCAATTCACCGGCTATGAGATCAGCCCTCAGGCTCATGAGATGAGCCGCCAGTTCGAGAATGACCGGTGTCAATTCATTCTTGGCGATGCCTTTGCCGATCAGCGGCATTACGATCTCGTCATGGCGATCGACGTCTTCGAACATATCGAGGATTGTTTCAGCTTCCTGCGCCAGACCCATGAGAAGGGGCGCTATCAGATCTATCATGTACCGCTGGACGTACATGCGAGCGGCATCTTGCGCGGCAAAAATGCCTGGGACAGTTCAGGCCATATTCATCTCTTCACGCTGGAAACGGCGCTGAAATCCCTTGAGTTCACCAATCATCGCATCATTGACTGGTTTCTCACCAATGGCGCGGCCGAATTGCCGAACCGCAAGGCGCGCACCAAGGTGCTGAATACGGTGCGATATGCGATGCAGAAGGCGGTATCGGAACGTTTCGTCGCCCGGTTGCTGGGCGGGTATTCCGTGCTCATCCTGGCTGAATAACCGATTTCACTTCTTTCCCGCATCGCTTGCATGCGATAAAGCAAGGACCGGCCGCCGGCAAGGGCGGCCGGTCCTTTGCCAGCCTTTTCCCATTCAACCGTTTTCGGAGATGTCCGATATGACCATCAGTGTCGTGATGCTTCAGCCGCTGATTGCCTTGCTTGCCGGCGTTCTCATTCTGATCATGCCGCGGCTGCTCAACATCATCGTCGCGCTTTATCTCATCCTGGTCGGCATCTCCGGCCTATGGCCGCATTTCATCCACTGAGCCCGGAGACGGCAGCGGTCGCGTAATTGCCCGTGGGATCTGATTGCATGAACCACCCTGAGCCTTCGCGTTCTGCCGAGCCTGGCAAGCGTTCATGCAGCAGAGACCGGATCTCGGCGGTGATGTCCAGCGTGCTGCCCTTGGTCAGATCCTTGGCAAGTTCGGTCTGGATCAGATGGCCGAGGCGGTTGTCGATATTGTCATGCAGAACATCGAGCATCTGCGGCGGCGCGATCAGGATAAGACGCTGGAAGTCATTGCATCGCGCTGCATCCTCCAGGCGTTGCACCATTTGGCGCACGAAGTTGCGCAAGATTGCGGTCGCGGTGGTGCTGCAGGCGGGATCGGAAGCCGGCGCTCGTTGATACGGCTCTTGCGGCCGCATGATGCCGATCGCATTCACCTTGCCATTAGCAAGACAGGACCAGATCTGCGCGTAGCGCGGACTGGCGACGAGAACCCAACTCTTCGATTTTGGTACTGCCGCGGTCATTCATCACCTTTGCCAATGGGCTCCGATAGCGGAGCACGAACGCAAGACGGAGAAATGCAGCACAAGCAGCCCTAACATAAGAGCGCGGCGGCGCCCAAATGCCAAGGAAAAAGCTGCCTTATAGTGAGAAGAATCACAGGTGACACCACCATTTCCCCACGACAGTAATTTCGTGGCGGCCGAAATGTTCCATCATGATCGTCGCGGTGATGCCCACCGCAATGAAAAAATTAATTTCCGGGTTAATTAAGGGGGAACGTCACCGTTTTTTCACAGACGGTGGGACGCTGCGATCAGCTCGGCATGAAAATTGATCTGATAATGTCGCGATATATCAGGATCTGCTGCGGTAGGATGGAACCATCTTGCAAGGCGCGGCCCAGTACCAAGCCGCCTTCAACCAAAGTTACCGCCATATCGGCCAGTTTATCGGTATCGATCTCGTCGCGGGGCGGATACTTGTCGGCGATATCCTGAAAATACTGGCGAAACCGATCGCGCCAGGCCTGCATGCCGGCGGCATTCAAATCGCGGATGTCGCGGCTGGAAAGCTGGTCCTGATAGCAGAAAGACGCCGCCAGGCAGCCGGGATGCGCTACCGGCAGGCTCGCCATCATTTCCGCGAATAGTTTCAGGCCGACGAGAAAACCGTGCAGCGGATCGTCATGCAATTCCCTGGCGCGGCGAAAGAGGTCGTCGAGTATCTCCTTGTCCTGCCGGATGTAGCGCTCGATGAGCGCCTTGGCGAGATCGTTCTTATCCTTGAAATGATAGAAGAAGCCGCTCTTGGTGATGCCGGCCGCGGCGATGATTTCATCGATCGAGGTTGCGGCGAAACCCTTGGCCAGGACCGCTGCCTCCGCATGCGTCAGGATGCGCTCGCGGGCGCTACCGCGTCTACTGGCCGCAAGGGGAACCGGCGCGGCGACAGAGATAGGATCCGATCGTGCCATGCACAACTGTACCACAGGTGCAGCCAGGCGACGGAGGAAAGCGACAGCTTGCTGGCAGTCAACCTTCATGCATCCCGCTAATGTGCTGTCCGTCACATAGAATTTTCAAAATCGTCAAACCGGACCATTGATTGGCTAGTCGCGGCGCTCTGACTGCATCATGTTTCATTTGTGGGGACGTGATGCATTAGCATCTTCATTTGGGAATGGAATCCACGAGATGAGCCTGTATCGTAATCGACTACCGCAATTGGCCGACAATGTGTTCCTGACCGATGGTGGTTGCGAGACCACCTATATTTTTCACGAAGGTAAGGAGCTACCGTATTTCGCCCTTTTCGATCTGCTGAAGAGCGAGGAGGGGCGGGCATGGCTGCAGAGCTATTATGCGCGCTATATGGCGATCGCCAAAAGCAATGGGACCGGCTTCATTCTGGAAAGCCCGACCTGGCGCGCCAATCCCGATTGGGCGGCGAAACTTGGCTATAGTCAGGCCGCGTTGGATGCGGCTAACGCGCAGGCGATCGATGTGATGCGTACCTTGCGCGATCATGCGATGGCAAAAGATGGCGGAAAAGCGCAGCCCATCGTCATCAGCGGCTGTCTCGGCCCACGCGGTGACGGATATGACCCGGGCCAGATCATGACGGCAACCGAAGCCGAAGAGTATCATAGTGCACAGATACGGGTCTTCGCCGCCTCGCAAGCGGATATGGTATCCGCCATGACCATGACCAATGCCGAGGAGGCAATCGGCATCGCCCGCGCCGCGGCCTCTGCCGGCATTCCCTCGGCGATATCCTTCACCCTGGAAACCGACGGCAAACTGCCGACCGGCCAGAGCCTGCGCGATGCCATCGAGACGGTGGATGACGAGACCGACGGCAGCCCAGCCTATTTCTGCATCAATTGCGCCCATCCCACGCATTTCACGACCATGCTGGCCAATGACGGCGATTGGCTGCTGCGGCTGCGCGGCATCCGCGCCAATGCGTCCAAGCGTAGCCATGCCGAATTGGATGAAGCAACCGATCTCGATGACGGCGATCCGGTTCAGTTGGGCCGCGAATATCTGGCGATCCGCCGGCACGCACCCTGGATCAACGTGCTGGGCGGCTGCTGCGGCACCGATCATCG
This sequence comes from Dongia soli, assembly GCF_034044715.1. Lineage (NCBI taxonomy): Bacteria > Pseudomonadati > Pseudomonadota > Alphaproteobacteria > Rhodospirillales > Dongiaceae > Dongia > Dongia soli. Next base: position 80,611 of record NZ_JAXCLW010000005.1, read on the forward strand.
CCATGTTGAACAGATCGGCCATTGCTGCGCGTCGGCTGCAGGATAGAAGGACCGCCCTGTTAAGCAAGCTTAGGTCTCAGGGCCGCCCATCTGGATCTCCGGATGGGTGGTTTCTTGTGCGAAAAACTCGTGTATCATTCACGCCAGTTCCCAGACAGATCATCGAGCTTGAAGACGCAACGTGGTGGAGGCGCGAGATGGCCTATCGTCAGGTGTCGATTGCGGTGACCGCGTTCTTGCTGATGGCGGCTGCGCCGGTCGGAAAGATCGCCCAAGCGGCGACAGCAGAGCAGTTCCAGGTGCGCACGACGGCGGATTACGTCGCCGTCTGCACCACATCGCCGAATGACGATACCTACCAAGCGGCGATCGCTTTCTGTCATGGCTTCGCCGTGGGTGCCTATCAATATTATGCCGCTGTGGCCGAGGTATCGTCGCAAGACCGCTATGTCTGTTTGCCCGATCCGCCGCCGTCGAGAGTGACGGCGCTGACGGAATTCGTCACCTGGGTCAAAGGCAATCCGCAATATATGCAGGATAGGCCGGTCGATTCCATCTTCCACTTTTTGAAGACGCGTTATCCTTGCAGCTAGTGATGCCGGTCAATGCTTCTAGTCAATGCGCCGCTGTCGTTATTGAGGGAGAGGGATATGAGAAAGATGCAGTTGCGCACAGGCCGCGTCCAGGCGGGCGTCGCTACAATTCTCCTCTCCGCGTGCTTGACGGTGACGGGCTGCACCGGCATGAGCGATACGCAGCAGCGCACCGTGACCGGCGCGATGGGAGGTGCTGCCGGCGGTGCCTTGATCGGCGCTATCGCTGGCAATGCGGCACTGGGTGCTGCCATCGGTGCGGCGGCCGGCGGTGTCGGCGGCTTCGTCTGGGATCAGCATAAACAGAGCGAGGATGCCGCCTTTCAGCGCGGTGTGGCGGCCGGCGGGCAGACCACCGATTGAGGACTGGAACGCGTCCCGGGCCTTGCGCACGGAGCTTTGTTGCCCTCGCCATGGAACGATGTGACAGTTTCCGACTTTCGGGAAGGTATTGTTCGTTGAGAAGGCCTCACGTCGGTTCCGTCAAAGTCGCCCGTCTCCGAGAAGCTAAAGTTCGCCTCGCTCGGGGGGGCCGGGAGGGAAGCTTGGCGCGTGATGTGCCGACCGAAATAACCTTTCCGCAGGAGCTGCTGCTCCAACCGCCACGGCCCATCCGGATTTTCGGATCGGCCGTTTCTCGCGCGAAAAAGTAGTGTATCATCCACGCCAGTTACCAGATCGATCAGCAAGCTTGAACACGCAACCGAGTGGAGGCGCGAGATGGCTTATCCCCGAGTAGCGGTGGCGGTGATCGCGTTCTTGCTGGTGGCGGCTGTGCCGGCCGGGTACAGTGCCGAGGCAGCGACTGCGGATCAGTTCGAGGTGCGGACAACCGCTGATTATGTCGCCCTCTGCACCACACCGCCGGAGGATGACACTTATCAGGCGGCGACGGCCTTTTGCTATGGCTTTGCGGTGGGCGCCTATCAATATTATGCCGCCCTGGCGGAGCAATCGGCGAGCTATCGCTACGTCTGCCTGCCGACGCCGCCTCCGACCCGCAGCAGCGCGCTCACCGACTTTGTCGCCTGGCTCAAAACCCATCAGCAATACTTGCCGGAGAAGCCGGTCGATACCATATTTCGTTATTTACAGGCACGCTATCCCTGCGGCCAGTGACGGCTGCATGTATGGAGGTGACCATGAGACGGATGCATATACCGACCGGCTCTCCGCGGTCTCTTTTATCTGCCTCCCTGTTGTCCGCAACACTGCTCGTCAGCGGCTGCACCGGCATGAGCGATACGCAGCAGCGCACCTTGACCGGCGCGGCTGGCGGTGCGGCGGGCGGTGCAGCGATCGGCGCCATTGCCGGCAATGCCGGCCTGGGCGCGGCGCTCGGCGGTGTGGCCGGCGCTGCCGGCGGCTATATCTGGGACCAGCACAAGAAGAGCGAGAACTCTGCCTATCAACGGGGCGTCGCCGCCGGCCAGAAGCAGCAAACGACGAATTGAGGATTGATGACAGGTTGCCTCCGCGCCGGGGTGGCTGACGGCGCCCAATCCTGCGCGATCCTGCGCGCACGAAGCTTTGTTGTGACCGGAAGGGAACGATCAGACGATTTAGTGCTTTGGGGAGGCATACTGTTCGTTGAGAGGCCTTCATGTCGGTTCCTTCTAAGTCGCCTGCCCCGGCAAAGCCGGCCTCCTCCCCAAAGTCCGTTTCGCCCCGCCGCAACAGCCCTGGCAATGGTGAAGAGGGAACGTCAGCCGGGGGGGCATCGGCTGCGGACACTCCCGCCACGATAACTTTCCCGGAGGATTTCCGCCTCATCGTCCAGCTTGGCCTGCTCATTCTGGCATTGCTGGCGGCCATGTATGTGGCAGCGGAAGTAATCCTGCCCATCGTGCTGGCCTTCGTGCTGAAGCTGCTGCTGCAACCCGCAATGCGCGGCTTCGAGCGCCTGCATGTGCCGCGCCCGCTCGCCGCCTTGCTGGTGCTGTCGGTTTTCTTCGGCGCGATCCTAGGCGTGGGGACGGCCTTATCCACCCCTGGCGCCGCTTGGCTGGAGCATTTGCCGCAAGCGGTGTCGAAGCTGGAAGAACGGTTGAGTTACCTGCGGGAGCCGCTCGGCGCGATGCGCAATTTCCTGCGCCGTGCTGAAGAGCTAACGCAGGTAGGCCCGGCCGACCCCTCGCCGGTCGTCTCGCCATCCCTCGCCGGGTCTTCGGAAAATCTCAGCGTCGGTGCCGCCGCTGTGCCACCGCCCGCACCGCCGGCTCCGGCACCCTCTGCCATGTCATCCGAAAGCGGCGCCTTGTTGCATCAGATCTTCATGGGCACCTGGAGCTTCGCCGCCGGCTTTGCCACCACGATCCTGATGCTGTTCTTTCTGCTGATTTCCGGCGATACCTTCCTGCGCCGACTGGTGGAAATCCTGCCGAGTTTCAGCAACAAGCGGCAGGTCGTGGATATCTCTCAGCAGATCGAGCGCGATATCTCGATTTATCTGATGACAATCACCATCATGAACGCGTTGGTGGGCACGGCGACTGGGCTGATGATGTGGACCTTCGGCACCGGCGATCCGATCCTCTGGGGCGCCGTTGCCTTCCTGTTGAATTACATTCCGGTCATCGGGCCGCTCTTCGGCGTCGGCCTCTTCCTTCTGGTCGGGCTGCTCGGCATCAACACGGTGTGGCAAGCGATCCTGCCGGCCGCCTGCTATCTGATGATTCACCTGATCGAAGGCCAGATCGTGACGCCGCTGATCCTGGCCCGGCGCTTCACGTTGAACCCTGTCCTGGTCATCATGACGCTGGTCTTCTGGTTCTGGATGTGGGGCGTGGTCGGCGCCGTGTTGTCGATCCCGATGCTGGCCATCGCCAAAATCATCTGCGACCGCATCCGGCCGCTTGCCGCTTTAGGGCACTTCCTTTCCGGATGAAAGGACCTATTGCGCTGCCGATAGGCCGCGCGGTGGGCGGCGATGTTCGAGCCCGGCGAATTCAACGAATTTCGTCGTCGATTGCCAGAGATAATCGCCATAGAGGAAGGGCGTGAAGGCTTGCATGTCCGCTAAGGGCAGGGGGCTGATCACCGCATCGACGCGCGGCTCGTAGAAGAAGGGAATGGAATATCGTTCCTGGCCCCAGCCGATCACGCGATGTTCCGTCGCCTTGATGCGGCCGCCGGTCCAGCGTTCCAGCAGCTTGCCGAAATTGACCACCAGGCTGTTATCCGTGGGCGGCACATCGATCCACCCACCGTCGCGGTGGCGCGCCTGCAGGCCTTCGACGCCGTCCTGTGCCAGCAGGGTGACAAAGCCGGAATCGACATGCGGCGTGCCGAGGAAATATCCGGTGCGGCCATCATGCGTGACGGTCAGGCGGTCACGCTGCAAATTGCCATAGGATGCGTCGCTACGTACAGGATAGCGGATCAGCCGGAAGGTCGAGATGCCGCCTTTGAAAGCCGCATCGAAAATCCCGTCGTCGAGGCCGAGGCCGCGGGCAATGGCGCGCATCAACACGCCGCCGACCTGTTCCATGCCGCGATAATAAGCGCCGGCATCGGCACGCCAGCCCGGCAGATCGCTTTCCGGCGGCAAGGGTGTCGCTTCGCGCAAGGGATCGGTATTGTCGATGACGGCATCGCCATAGGCGACATCCGGACCCATATCGATGCCTTCCTTATATGTCTCGAAGCCGTTCTGCAGCGGAAACCAGCCGCGATAGATATTCTGGTTCTCGGGCCGGAATTTCTGTCGCAATAACGGGCGGCGCTGCTGCTCCGTCAAAGCGAAGGCGCGTTTCAGCTTCTGCAACTGCGCCGGAGCGATGGGGATATGCGCCGCCAGGCCGGTGACCAGCATGAAGCCGCTCTCCGAAGCCGCAGCGGCGATGGCACGGTCGGCGGCCTCCCGCGCCAGCGATGCGGCCGGATCGAAGAGGGCGGCGATATCGATACTGGGTATCATCATCGGACGGGTCATCGGAGCGGCTCATGCGAGGGGATCGGTGCGCCGAGCTTAAGACGCCTGATCTCCACTGCAAATGGCAATAAACTCATCGCCGGTTCACATAATTCGATAGCTGGTGCTCCATACCTGCCAGATAGCTCCGCAACGACATAAATTTTGATCAATTCCGTCGCGGTCAGCCATCGCAAGGGGGATGGGGATGACGAAACCTGGTGTAACCGGCAACAGTCATCAGCCGCCGCCATGGAACCCTCGGGTCAAGCCCCTGGGGTGACAACCGCGTTGCGGATTGCTTTTGTGCGAATCTCTCGAAAGCGGCGGTCGCAGCCATCGCAGCGCGTCCAGGAAAAACAAGGTTGTCACCCGCAGACTTGATCCGAGTGTCCATGGTCGAGGCCGGAGACGATGTCGGAGCACATGCTTTACGGCATGCTTTGCGGCGCACTTTGCAAACGAACGGAGCTGGCCTGGGGACCCATCGGGCCTTCGGTGGTGGCGCGGGTCACATGCACCATCATGCCGGGCTTGATATCGTCGAAGCGGCCGTCAATAACGGCGTTGCGGGTAAAGTAGAGGCTATCGCCTTCGCGGATTTCGATGAAGCCGTAATCCTCCAACGGCATGATCTCGCGGATGCAGCCGGTTTCGCCCGCACCCTCATGCTGCTTCACGTCGCGGGCAATGACGCGAGAGACATCCTCAAGCTGTCGCTGTGCCGCATCGAAGGCCTGGTTGACGACAGCAAGGGAATCGCCCTTGGCATCACGCCGTTCATCGGATTTCTTGGCGACGATGGTCGGGCGCCCCGGTACGTCCAGTTCGATGGAAATACCCAATGGCGATTTGGCATTCGAACTCTTGTTCCTTAATTCAACCACAACCCGGCAGCCGATCAAACGTGGAAAGAAGCGCTCCAAGCGATCCACGCGGTCGCGGATGAGCGTTTCCAGATGCGGCGAATTGTCGAGGTTTTTAAAAGCGATCTGCAGGGGTTTTTCCATCGGCATTCCTCACACGCAGGTCAAAAATCGGCGCGTCCCCGCTTGCCGCATCCCTCTTCCATTGCGCGGCCAGACAGGCGCGTCAGGCACAAGCCTATCTTCTCTCGAACAGGATGACCAGCGTGGAAGTTCCACCAAAGGACGACAACAGAGGCTGAGGCGCAACACTGTCGCGTGTCGGTTGTTCAGTATCGCGAGCCGGCGAGAACCGGCCCGCGATACCGCTTGCCCTGCATATGACGGTAGAGGGATATCACAATTGTGATGACAATCGGACCTTTGCTGCGGGTAAGTCTCCCTTCAGGCAAAATCCCATACTGCCCTAGAAGCCCATGTCACCCATGCCGCCCATGCCATCCATTCCCGGCGCGCCTCCGGAAGCGGGCTTTTTCTCCGGCCGTTCGGCGACCATCGCCTCGGTGGTGATCAACAGGCCAGCCACCGATGCTGCATCTTGCAAAGCCGTGCGAACAACCTTGGCGGGATCGATGACACCGGCATTGACCAGATCCTGATACGCACCGGTGGCGGCGTTGAAACCGATATTGTATCTGGATTCTTCTAGCAATTTGCCGACGATCAGCGAGCCGTCCTCGCCGGCATTCATGGCGATCTGACGAGCCGGCATCTGCAGCGCGCGGCGCACGATCTCGATGCCGGCCTTCTGGTCGGCATTGGCGGGCTTCAGGTTTTCCAGCACTTTGCTGGCCCGCAGCAGGGGCACGCCGCCGCCCGGCAGAACCCCTTCCTCGACGGCGGCGCGTGTTGCATGCAAGGCGTCATCGACGCGGTCCTTGCGTTCCTTCACTTCGATCTCGGTTGCGCCGCCCACCCTGATGACCGCAACGCCGCCGGCAAGTTTCGCCAGACGCTCCTGCAATTTTTCGCGGTCGTAATCCGAAGTCGTCTCCTCGATCTGAGCGCGGATCTGGGCGCAGCGCCCGTCGATCTCCTTCTTCTTGCCGGCGCCGTCGACGATGGTGGTGCTCTCCTTGTCGATGACGATCTTCTTCGCTCGGCCCAGCATCTCGATGGTGACATTCTCGAGCTTGATGCCGATATCTTCGGAAATCATCTGCCCGCCCGAGAGAATGGCGATGTCTTCAAGCATCGCCTTGCGGCGGTCGCCGAAGCCCGGTGCCTTCACTGCCGCCACCTTCAACCCGCCGCGCAATTTGTTGACGACGAGCGTCGCCAAGGCTTCTCCCTCGACATCCTCGGCGATGACCAGCAAGGGCTTGCCCGTTTGCACCACCGATTCCAGCAGCGGCAACATGGCCTGCAGGCCGGAGAGTTTCTTTTCGTGGATCAGGATATAAGGTTCTTCCAATTCCACCCGCATCTTGTCGGGATTGGTGATGAAATAGGGGGAGATATAACCGCGATCGAATTGCATGCCCTCGACGATGTCGAGCTCGGTCTCCAGCGACTTCGCTTCCTCGACGGTGATCACCCCTTCATTGCCGACCTTCTGCATGGCCTGGGCGAGGAAGCGGCCGATCTCCTGGTCGCCATTGGCCGAGATGGTGGCCACCTGGGCGATCTCGTCATTCGACGTCACTTTTTTCGCATGGGACTTGATGTCGTTGACCACCGCTTCCACGGCGAGGTCGATGCCACGCTTCAGATCCATCGGATTCATGCCGGCGGCGACGGATTTCGCCCCTTCCTTGACGATGGATTGCGCTAGCACCGTTGCCGTGGTCGTGCCGTCGCCGGCGATATCGCTGGTTTTCGACGCGACCTCGCGCACCATCTGTGCGCCCATATTCTCGAACTTGTCGGCCAGTTCGATTTCCTTGGCCACCGTGACGCCGTCTTTGGTGATGCGCGGCGCACCGAAGGCTTTGTCGATCACGACATTGCGGCCCTTGGGTCCGAGCGTCACCTTCACCGCATTGGCGAGGATATCGACACCGCGCAGCATCTTGTCGCGCGCTTCGGTGGAGAATTTCACGTCTTTCGCAGCCATCTTTATCTCCTTGCTTTCACAATAGGACGTCAGAATGGTTTTGCTGATGCGGAAGGCGGGGAGCGCCTGCGCCAGACGGCGCTGAAATGGGCGGTTCCGTTGCCCAGAGCAAGTGCATCGCTTGAAAATTTTGGCACTCCGCAGCCCGGAGTGCTAGAATATAAATAGCTCCCCGGCGGCGGAATTCCGGCCGGCGGCGCTGCTGCGCGTCCCTATTCAGCGCGCGCGCTCCTGTATTGGCGAGACCGGCTCGCTTCGTTTCAGCCGACTTGACGACGCGCCGCGATCACCTAAATCGACGATATTGGATGGCGGCCAAAGAAACGCCCAACCGCCGGGCGTGCTGGCACCATCCCCTTCATTGCACAAGGTCTGACGAATGGAGGTCCAGGATGCGAAATCTCATTCCATGGGGTCGTAGCGATCGCAACATGCCTGCGCGCAATTATGGCGACGACGGCAGCCCGTTCTTCTCCCTGCACCGCGAAATGAACCGGCTGTTCGACGACTTCTTCCGCGACGTCGATTTTCCTGCCATCGGCCGTCGCGGCTGGGCGGGGGGCTGGCCGCAGGTCGAGATGCGGGAAACCGACAAGGAGGTGACCATCGTCGCCGAATTGCCGGGAATGGAAGAGAAGGATGTCGAACTCAGCCTGCAGCAGAATGCGCTGACGCTGAAGGGCGACCGGAAATCGGAAAGCGAAGGCGCGCTCTACAGCGAACGCTGGCATGGCCAGTTCCAGCGCACCATCCAGCTCAGCCCCGATATCGATCCGGAAAAGGCCACGGCGGCTTTCAAGAACGGTATTCTGACGGTTACCTTCGCCAAGCGGCCCGAAGCGCAGAGCACGACGAAGCGTATTCCGATCGGCAAATAATAATCGGCAAGTGCAACGGCGGCCGCGCTCTCCAGGGCGCGGCCTCCTTTTCGACGAAAAAAGGCATTTCCGGTGCCGCTTTTGATCTGCTACGCTCCGCTCCCGGTGCAGTAGTTCGACGAACAGGAATTCACCATGCCATCGCATACCGGGGAATCGGTGGGAAAGGGAAAATGACGGTCTCAGCGAAAACCTCGCTTTACGATCTGGTGGGCGGCGCCGAAGGCGTGAATCGGCTGGTCGAGACCTTCTACGACATCGTGGAAAAAGAGCCGGCGGGCCATGTGCTGCTGCTGTTGCATCTGCGCGGCAATGGTGTCGCCCATTCCCGTGTCGAACAATTCAATTTCCTCTCCGGTTTTCTCGGCGGTCCGCGCCTCTATGTCGAGAGGCATGGCCATTCTGATGTGCGCGAGATGCATGCCCATGTTGAAATCGGCAGCGAGGCGCATGACGCCTGGTTGACCTGCATGGCGATGGCGATCGACCGGGTCGGCATCGCTGCGGATGTCAAAGAGCGGCTGATGGGGCATTTCCGCCGCGTGACGGCAATGCTGAAGAATCGTCCTTGATTATCTCCTGATTCCGGCGCCCCGCCGGAACAATCATCACGCCCGTATGTTGGCGCTTATGTCTGGCGGATGAACCGGACAGTTGGCCTGTTCTCTTTTTTTTTGAAGCGGACGGGCCTTGCGCGACCAAGCTTCTACTGTGCCCTGCGTTCGAACCAAGTGCCGATCATGTCCTGCTGATGCGTCCGCAGGACACTCGGGCGCAGTGTCACGCCTCACACAACCGCATCGAGCCGCTGAGGAGATAAGAATGGGCTATGCAAGGGAATCTTCGCCCCGACAGGATCGGCGGCGCGGCTCTACCCAGGCCGGGAACAGGGGCAAGGGCCTTGGCAACGTGGGCATCGCGGTCGCCCTGGCCGGCGCGGCGGCGCTGGGGGTGATCGGGGTCCAGGCGCTCAGGCGTAGCTCCAAGATGCGGGTCGGTGGGATGAGTGGCGCGACGGCTGGGGCCTCCGCCCACGGACCGGAGGTGGAGCGATCGCTGACGATCGAGAAAAGCGTGGATGAGCTTTATCGTCGCTGGCGCGACCCACAGAATTTCCAGAAGATCATCGGCCATTTCGCCGAAGTCGAAAGCCTCGGCGACGGTCGCGCCCGCTGGTCGGCGCCGGCGCCGCTCGGCGAATGGTATATGCGCCAGGTCGAGGATCGCCCCGACGAGCTGATGCGATGGGAGGCGGAAGAGGCTTCCGCGCCGCTGCAGGAAAGCTCGGTCCGTTTCCGCCCGGCAAAAGGCAAGCAGGGCAGCGTCGTCACAGTGCATATGCGGCTGAACCCGCCGGGCGGCGTGCTGGGCCGGGCGGCAGCAAAGATCATGCATAACGTCATCCCCGCGGAGATCGCGTCGAAGATGCTCCATTACTTCAAGAGCCTCGTCCTTACCGGCGAAGTCCCGACCACCGATCGCCAGCCGTCAGCCCGGCGGGATCCTGACCGGCGCGACTATTGAGGAGGAGGCATACATGCGCGCACTTTGCTGGAACGGTGTCAACGACCTGCGCGTCGAGACGGTCAGGGACCCGCAGATCGTCAATCCTCATGATGTGATCGTGAAGGTCCGCAAGACCACGACTTGCGGTTCGGACCTGCATTTCATCAACGGCTACTTGCCGACCATGCAAGTGGGCGATGTTATCGGCCACGAATTCATGGGCGAGATCGTCGATGCCGGTTCGGAGGTCACCAATGTCGCAAAGGGCGACCGCGTCGTGGTCCCATCCTTCATTTCCTGCGGCCAGTGCTGGTATTGCCAGCAGAAGCTCTTCTCGCTTTGCGACTGCACCCATCCGAAGCCGGAACTGCAGGAGCCGTTCTTCGGCTATCCCACTGCGGGCATCTATGGCTACACCCACGCCTTTGGTGGCTATGCCGGCAGCCATGCCGAATACATCCGCGTGCCCCATGCGGATGTCGACTGCTTCAAGCTGCCCGACGGCGTTGGCGACGAGCAGGCCGTGTTCTTGTCCGATGCCGTGCCGACCGGCTATATGGGCGCCGATTTCTGCAACATCCATCCCGGCGATGTCGTGGCCGTCTGGGGCTGCGGCGGCGTCGGGCTGATGGCGCAGAAAAGCGCCTTCCTGATGGGGGCGGAACGGGTGATCGGCATCGACCGCTTCCCCGAGCGCCTGGAGATGGCGCGCCAGCATGTAGGCTCGGAAACCATCGACTATACCGCGGTGGACAGCGTTCTCGACGTGCTGAAGGAGATGACCGAGGGGCGCGGGCCCGATGCCTGCATCGATGCGGTCGGCATGGAGGCCCACGGCACGGGCCCGCAATATGCCTATGACCGGGTCAAGCAGACGCTGGGCCTGGAAAGCGATCGCGGCCAGGCTTTGCGCGAGGCGATCATGGCCTGCCGCAAAGGCGGCACCCTCTCGGTGCTCGGCGTCTATGGGCTGATCGACAAATTCCCCATGGGCGTCATCGTGAACAAGGGGCTGACCTTGCGCACCGCGCAACAGCATGGCCAAGCCTATCTGCCGCGTCTCCTGGACCATGTGCAGAAAGGTGAGCTCGATCCGTCCTTCCTGGCGACGCATCGCATGTCCCTGGAAGACAGTCCGAAAGGCTATGGCCTTTTCAAGCACAAACAGGATGGCTGCGTGCGGGTGGTCTTCACGCCCTGACATCGCATCCTAACCAAGATTGAAGGAGCAACCACATGTCCGATGTCACCGGATTGAAAGTCGCCATTCTCGTCACCGATGGCTTCGAGGAAGTCGAATTGACCGAACCGCGGAAGGCGCTGGATGCGGCCGGCGCCGAGACCTCGGTGGTATCGCCCAAGGACGACCAGGTGCGGGCCTGGCGCTTCACTGAATGGGGCGACAGCGTGCCCGTCGATATCCCGCTCAGCGAGGCCAGGGCCGAGGAGTTCAGCGCGCTCCTCTTGCCTGGCGGTGTGCTCAATCCCGATGCGCTGCGGATGGATGTGAAGGCGGTCGCCTTCGTCAAAGCCTTCTTCAAGGATGGCAAGCCCGTGGCCGCGATCTGTCACGGCCCCTGGACCCTGATCAATGCCGGTGCGGTGCAGGGCCGGCGCCTGACATCATGGCCCTCGCTCGAAGTCGATCTGCGCAATGCCGGCGCCGATTGGGTCGATCAGGAAACGGTGCTGGACCAGCGTCTGCTCACCAGCCGCAAACCCGATGACATCCCCGCTTTCACCCGTGAGTTGATTTCCCTGCTCAGCAAAGTACGCGCTCAAGGCCAGGACGCTTTTGCTTGAACCGCAGCCTCGACTCATCGCTCATCTAACACTAGACGGAGAGATCCGCCGCGATCCTGTCCATCGTCGCTGTCTCGTGGCCGATGAGCTGGAGGAGATCGCGTCGGGTCCGGGGCAGGGGACCGGTTGCGGGCAGCATGCCGGCGGCACGCATCGCCTGGGCGATCTCCCAGATGAGCGGTGGGCGCATATGCAGGCGGTGCAGCAGGGCCCGATCAGCAAAGATATCCTCCGGCGCGCCGTCGCAGGCGATGCGGCCTTCCCCGAAGATGACGATGCGGTCGGCCCAGCCATAGGCCATGTCGATGTCATGGGTGGTGAGCAGGATCGCCGTCTCCTGGCCGGCAATGCGCCGCAGCGCCGCCATCAGGTGACTGACGCTGAACGGATCAAGCCCGGCACTGGGTTCGTCCAGCAGCAGATAACGCGGCTGCATGGCGACGATGCCGGCAATGGCGACACGCTTGCGCTGGCCGAAGCTCAGCATATGGGTCGGCCGGTCGCGCAGATCCTCGATACGCATCGCCGCCAAAGCAGCATCGACCTGGCCGCGCGCCGCGTTCGGCGCGAGGCCGAGATTGAGCGGCCCGAAGGAAACATCCTCGAAGACGCTGGCGGCGAAAAGCTGGTCGTCGGGATCCTGCAGCACCAGGCCGACCTGCCGGCGCAGATGGCGCAATCCCGCTTTGTCGTAGCGGATCTCTTGTCCATCCAGCCGCACGCTGCCGCGATCCGGCCGGATCGTGCCGTTGAGCAAGGTGAGGAGCGTGGTCTTGCCGGCGCCGTTCGGGCCCAGGATCGCGACTTTTTCGCCCGGCTGCAGCGCGAGGCCGATGCCGGAGACCGCGGCGATCCCGCCGGGATAGCTGTAATCGGCCGCAACGATTTCCAGCATCAGTAACCGACCCGACCGATCATGGCGATGGTGGTGATAAGGGCGGCTGTCCCAGCAAGGCGCACCAGCGATAATTTTTCCTCAAGATCGATGAAGCGCAATTCGCCATCATAGCCGCGCGCCGCCAGACCGGCTTCCACGCGCTGAGCCCGGTTGAGCACGCGCGGCAACAAGGCGGCGAGCAGCAGGCCGAGCGAGCGCAGGCTGCGGCGATAGCCATCATAGCCAAGGCGGTTGGCCTGGGATCGCGAGGAGCTTTCGACGCAATCCAGCGTCAGCCAGATGAAGCGGAACATCATGAGGGCGATATCGCTGGCTTCGGGACCGATGCCGGCCCGGCGCAGCAAGCGCAGGATGTCGGTCAGCGGCGTGGTCAAAGCAAGAAAGAGCAGGGCGGCGACACAAGCGAGGCTGCGCAAGGCGATGAAGCCGGCCGGCAGCAGGGCCGCTTCGGAAAGACCAAGAACCGGCCAGGCGCTATTGAGCTGCAGGGTCACGACCTGCGCCAGGCTGCTGAGGGCGATGAACCCGGCCGGCACGCTGGCGCTGCGCAGGATGTCGCGGCACGAGATACGGGCGCCCCAAAGCAAGAGCGCGGCGCAGCTCACAAGAACGACGCCCTGCGCCATCCAGCCCGGACTGCACAAGGCGGCGGTCATCATGCCGATTGCCAGCGCTGCCTTTTCCAAAGCGGGAAGGCGGCGCCAGCGATTGGTCTGGGCGTTGCGATCAATGAGCCGCATGATCCTGCGGATTGCTGGCAGCTTTGGCCGGACTTCCTTCTTCGGCCAAGCCCCCTGCTTCGGCCAAGCCCCGGCGGCGGCCGAAATAATAGCCGAGCAAGCCGGCGCCGATCGCCGCCTGCAAGGCGAAGAGCAGGCTTTCGATCTCGCTGCTCGGTGGTTCCCAAAGCGGCGCCGCCCAAGGCTTGTAACTGGGATCGAGCGCAGTGATCGCTTGTTCCGCCTGGTTGTCGGAACCGGCGAATTCCGCATCCTTGCCGTGGATCAGCAGCGGTACAACGGCCAGCGCGATGACGGCGGCGAGCAGCCAGAGATTGCGCTTCATCATCACGCGGCCTTCCGGGAAATATTGCTGAGGACCGCCAATTCGCCATTGCTGTATTTCGACAGCAGGTTCCACACCACCACAGTCAGCAGGCCTTCGCTGATCGCCAGCGGCACCTGGGTCACGGCGAAGATGCCGAGGAATTTCGCGGCAGCGCCGATGATGCCGCTTGCCGGATCAGGGAAGGCGATGGCGAGCTGGAAGGAGGTCGTCACATAAGTGGCAAGATCACCCAAAGTGGCGGCGGTGAAGATCGCGATGGTGGTGCCGAGGCCGATCGCCTGGATGCCGCGATAGAGGCCGTAAGCGACGAAGGGGCCGACGATGCCCATGGAGAAGATATTGGCGCCGAGCGTGGTCAGGCCGCCATGAGCCAGCAGCAGCGCCTGGAACAGCAGCACGATCGCCGAAAGCACGGTGGTGACGGTCGGGCCGAACAGCGAGGCGGCAAGGCCGGTGCCGGTCGGATGCGAGCAGCTGCCGGTCACCGATGGCAGTTTCAGCGCCGACAGGACGAAGACATAGGCGCCGGAGGCGGCGAGCAGCATCTTCACCTGCGGATGTTCGCGCACCACACGGGCGATGCGGCGCAGGCCGAGAATGACAAATGGTGCGGATGCGGCAGCCCAGCCGATGCAGTGACTGGCCGGCAGATAGCCTTCCATAATATGCATGATCCCTCCGATGCATGTCCCTCTATCGCGCATCGAGGCATATGCCTCCGGGGTGGAAGGCCGGCGCCGATGCGTCCGATGGCAGGTCTCCTGGCTCGCGGGTTATCGCCTTGCATCGACCTTCCCGGCTCGCGCCAGTGGTACGCTTGGATGCTCGGCTATCCGCTTACAGTTGCGGGGGCAGCCACGGTCTTGGCCCCTTTTGGGTCGTCCGCACCGTGTTCCCTATTAATCCCCTGGACTTCAGCCGTCGGGGAACCATCAGCGGGGCGGATCATGCTCAGGCACCCTTGCGGTGTCAAGCTCGGCAGGGCGAAATCCTTCGCCGTTTTTTACCGGTCTCTCAGGGCGCCGATCAGCCCCGGTTGTCACCTCGGACTTGATCTGCGGTTCATGGTAACAACCGCGCTTGGCCTCGCCCATGGATCCTGAGGTCAAGCCCGAGGATGACGACCTTGTTTGTTTTTAGTGCTCTGCGATGACCATCGCCGGCAGAGTTGGTGGCATGGAGGCGTTTCCTGCCGGCTGTGGTTGAGTTATTGTCGCGCATGCATCCTTATCCGGGCCTCACCTATCGCTGCGACGATCTGACCGACCCGGCCAAGCGGGTGGCCTGGGTCGAGCTGCTGCAGGAGATTTTCGGCATCGATCTCGGTCCCTTCAGCGCCTTGAATATCTGGCCGCCGGATTACCGGGCCTTCTCCTATCTCGACGGCGAGGCCATGGCGGCCAATGTCTCGCTGCGGCCGATGCCGATGATGATCGGTGGGCGCCGGGTGGAGGTGGGGCAGATCCAGTCGGTCGCCACCCGGCCCGCCTATCGACGGCGCGGCCTGTTCGGCGACCTGATGCGGCGCATGCTGGCGGAGGCCGATCGCCATTATGAATGCCAGATGCTTTATACCGTCAGTCCGGATCTCTATATGCCCTTCGGCTTCCGGCCGCTGACCGAGCATTATTTCCGCGGCCAGCTCCATGTCGCGGCCGGTGATGCGGGGGATCTGCGGATCGAACGGCTGGATATCGGCCGGGAAGAGGACCGTGCGACGATCCTCGGTCTCTTCAACCGGCGCCGACCGGTCTCGGATCATTTCGGCCTCTGCGATGATCATGCGATCTTTCTCGCCAATCTGCTGGCCCGGCGCGACTGGCATCTCAGCTTCCTGCCGGCGGAACAGGCATTGATCGTCTGGGAACAGCGCGATCGGACGACAAGGCTGCTCGATATCGTCGCCCCGCGCATTCCGCCGATGGCGTCGATTGCCGCGGCACTTGAACTCAGCGAGATGACGGAGATCAAGATTCTCTTTCCGCCCGACCGCCTCGTCGGCAATCTGACGGCAGCACCCTATAAGACCGACGACAATGTCATCCTGATGGTGCGCGGCCCCTTCGCGATCGAGGGCACGCCCTTCATGCTGCCACCGACGGCGGAATCGTGAAGGCTCTTTGCACGCCGCGTTCTTTCCACAGATAAAATGTCGACAATCCATAAGCGAGCAGGAAGGCGATGTTGATGCCGGCGCCGTTGAGCCAGCTGCACACCGGATGAGGCGCGAGGTGGGGCAGGACATGGGCGACGAGCAGCAAGGTGACCGGGTTGATGATGGCGGCGAACCAGCGCGGATAGAGGCTATAGCCGCGCGCCGTTATGACGGCGAGCAGCGCCATGCCGCAGAACAGCAGGATGTCTGCTGCCAGATAGGCGATCAGCAGGACCCTGTTGAATTGCTGCCCCAGCTCCAGGAAGGCCGGATAGGCTTCTTGTGGCACATTCAGCATCGCCTTATAGACCATGCCGACGAAATAGAAGGCGCCATGCGCCAGCGGCGAATAGGCATTGCCGCAGAGCATCAGCAGGAAGACCAGCGTGGCCAGCACCCGGCCCGCCGGCCGCGCCACCACATAAAGGTGACAGGAGGCGGCAAGGTAAAAGGGAATGGCGAAATTGGCGATCAGCGCGCCGGCCGCCAAACGCGGTTCGGAAGCCGGCAGCATACTTGACAAGCCGCCGAAATCGATCGCCCCGGCATAACGTTGGAGCAGCAGCGGATATTCGTCGGGCGTGGCATGGCTGCCGACAATCAGCATATCGCCGATGATCCAGCAGATAGCGCCGATAATGCCGGCAATACCGGTAAACCGGAGGAAATGTCGTTGCATATCGGTGACGGGCATCATGTGTCTCGCTGTGGTGATCGATTCTGTCGTTGCACGGTCCCATAGACCAGGTCCGAGGGCGACAGATACTACGCAGCAAAGCCACAGGCTTGCTGACGTCGACTGTCATGCCGTGCACGTTACTGCCCGTCCCCGCGCGGCATCGACAATCGATAAAGCTGACGCAGTGTGCATGCAGGAGACAGCTTTGTCACCCGCTGCCTGTAGCGTCGCCAAATTGTCATTAGCTGCGAACCCTCGCCGTGGTCCACACACTGTTCGGTGAGCCGCGCATGATGCGCCGGCGCATGGCGCGGGCGACAATGACGAGGGCAAGGGCGCCGAAATCGCGGTGATATCAATCACAGCCATCGCCCAACCGCCGATCAGGATGCTGGCGCCAGGATGTTGACCTGCGACAAGAGCGTTACTGACCAGGATGAGATCGTCGATCCAACACGGACCGACCATGCCGGCCTCGCCGTTGTCTTCTCACCGAGCCGACTATTGAAGGCAGTGCCGAGCCGCACGGGCCGGCGTCTGCATGGTCGAAGCCGCCTTGACAGCCCCATATGCAGATGATGAGGGCGAGGCAGGCGGTAGGCGATATGACAATGAGAATTACTCGCAATTCAGGAATGGAGTCAAGATGCGGCTGGTCCGGTATACAGCTTGAAAGGGCCCGCTTGCCTCGGCGCGATCATCCGTTATGCTCGGCACATGGAAGATGTCACCTTAGATCCGGCCCTGATGGGGCGATTAGCCAAAGCCGTGGGCTTTATCTGCGGTCCCAGGCATGCTTGCACCGTTGCGCTGGCGAAAGCGGCGGAAACGGGCGCCCCGGCGGATATCAAGCGGGCCCGCGCGCTGTTCCTCAAGTTGAAACATGCCGAGCGCCAGGGCGCCCTGGCCATGCTGGCCGACTGAGCGCTCGCCGATTTCCCCACCAGCATGATGAACGACCAGCGCCTCCACTATCCCGCCACTGCCCGCAACCGCGATCCGATCCTGGCGGTGCTGCGCCAGATCCTGCCGCCGCGCGGCCTTGTCCTGGAAATCGCCAGCGGGTCGGGTGAGCATATCGTGCATTTCGCCGAGGCGCTGCCGCATCTCGACTTCCAGCCTTCCGATCCGATCACCGAGGCGGTGCAGAGCATCGATGCCTGGCGCCAGTCGGCGGGTCTCGCCAATATCCGCCCGGCACTCACGCTCGATGCCGCGGCCGCGTCCTGGCCGGTCGAAGACCTGGGCGCGGTCCTGTGCATCAATATGATTCACATTTCCCCCTGGGAGGCCACGGAAGGCCTGATGCGCAACGCCGCCGCGTGCCTGCCGGCGGGTGCGCCGCTTTATCTTTATGGCCCCTATAAGCGCGGGGGCCGGCATACGGCGGCCAGCAATGAGGATTTCGATGCGAACCTCAAGGCGCGCGATCCGCGCTGGGGGGTGCGCGACCTGGAAGCGGTGGCCGCCCTGGCGGCGGCGGCGGGCTTTTCCGCACCGACCGTGACCGAGATGCCGGCCAATAATCTCAGTTTGGTGTTTCGCCATGACGGTTGACGCGGCGCGCTAGGCGATCGAGAGCTCGATCAGTTCCGCGGCAACCTGGCCGCCGTCGATGCGCAATTTGCCGACGGCGATCGGCAGCTTGAAGCGTCGTGGCCCGGCACTGCCCGGATTGATGAAGAGCACACCGTTCTCTTCACGACAGAGCGGCTTGTGGGAATGGCCGGAGATGATGACGCGGCAGCCGGCCGGCGGCGGCATCTGTTTGAGATCGGCGACATTGTGAATGACGAAGATGGTAATGCCGCCGATCGTCAGCGTCTCGGTATCGTGCAGGGAGCTGGCCCAGGGCGCCATATCGTTATTGCCGCGGATCGCCGTCACCGGTGCAATCCGCGCGAGATCACTGAGAATTGTGGCATCGCCGATGTCTCCCGCATGAATGATGCGGTCGCTGTCTTCCAGTGCGGCGCGTGCCTCGGGCCGCAACAAGCCGTGCGTATCGGAGATCAGGCCGATCCTGGTGATGCGCGATGACGTCATGCCTTCATCTTGCAGGCGGTTTTGTGGTGAGTCCAGCGCCGCGGGATCGCGTCCGGCCTCTGCCGTGGACCCTCGGATCAAGTCCGAGGGTGACAACCTTGCTTGCTGTGACTGCCGTGCGAAAACTTTTGGCGATGTTGCCGATCATCACAGGACTTAATGCCACTCTGGCTTGTCACCCTCGGACTTGAGGGTCCATAGTTGCAACGGACGAACGGCAAGCTAATTGCGAAACAGATCCTTGTAGCTGTCACGCAGGATGTTCTTCTGCACCTTGCCCATGGTGTTGCGCGGCAGGTCTTCGAGGAAGGCGATGTGTTTCGGCTGCTTGTATTTGGCAAGCCGCGTGGCAAGCGCCGAGGAGACGGTGGCGGCGCTCATCTGCGCGCCTTTCTCAAGCACGACCACCGCCACGACCGCTTCACCGAAATCGGCGTGGGGCACACCGATGACAGCACTTTCAACCACGCCCGGCAAGAGGTCGATTTCGGTCTCGACTTCCTTGGGATAGACGTTGTAGCCGCCGCTGATGATCAGGTCCTTGCCGCGGCCGATGATATGCACATAGCCGCGTGCATCGATCTTGCCGAGATCGCCGGTGATGAAGAAGCCGTCGGCGCGGAATTCGGCCTTGGTTTTTTCCGGATTGCGCCAATAGCCCTTGAAGACATTCGGCCCCTTGATCTCCAGCATGCCGATCTCGTCCCGGCCGATCAATCTGCCGGTCTCCGGCTCGGTGACGCGGATCTCGATGCCGGGCAAGGGGAAGCCGACCGTGCCGGCGATGCGCTCGCCATCATAAGGGTTGGAGGTGTTCATATTGGTTTCGGTCATGCCGTAGCGCTCCAGGATGGCATGGCCGGTGCGGGCCTGGAACTGGTGATGCGTCTCGCTCAGGAGCGGCGCCGAGCCGGAGATGAAGAGGCGCATATGCCGTGTCGCCTGGCGGTTGAGGCCGGGATGCTGCAATAGCCGCACATAGAAGGTCGGGACACCCATCAAGGTGGTCGCGCGCGGCATCAGCCGCATGATCTCATCGGCATCGAAACGCGGCAGGAAGATCATCGAAGCCCCGGCGGCGAGGATGACATTGGTGGCGACGAAGAGGCCATGGGTATGGAAGATCGGCAAGGCGTGCAGCAGCACGTCATCACCGCTGAAGCGCCAGTAATCCTTCAAGGTCGCCGCATTGGAGAACAGATTGTCATGCGACAGCATCGCGCCCTTGGAACGGCCGGTCGTGCCGGAGGTATAGAGGATGGCGGCGATATCGTCCGGTCCGTTGGCGGCATCGATAAATTCCTTGGCTGTCACCTGGCGCATTGACGTGGTCAGGCTGCCGCTGCCATCCGCCGCCATGGTCTCCAACTGCTTGGTTCCGTGTTTCGCCGTCAGCGCGCCGATCTCGCCGGCCCGGCGCGGATCGCAGACCACCATGACCGGTTCGGCATCGCCGATGAAATAGTCCAGTTCGGCGGCGGTATAGGCGGTGTTGAGCGGCAGGAAGATGGCGCCGAGGCGGATGGTCGCCAGATAGAGCAGGATCGCTTCGACGCTCTTCTCCACCTGGACCGCCACGCGGTCGCCGGGCTGCACACCCTTGTGGCGCAGCACATGGGCCAGTTGGGCGCTTTCCGCGATCAGGTCGCCATAGGTCAGCCGGCCGCCGCCGGGCCGTTCGATGCAGGTTTTCGCCAAAGCGGGAAAATGCCGGCTGAGGGAGGTGAAGAGGTTCTGGCTCATGATGCGGACGGGAATCGTTACGAATAGGGCATCAGAGGTAGCAGATGTTGCGGGCGCCGGCATGGAGATTTTCGCCGGCGACCGCAACCCGCTCCCAGGCAAATCGGGTCTTGCAATGCTATGCTGGGGACGGCCGAATCGGCACCGGCACACAAAGGGCGGGGGAGTCAAATGCGTTACTTGTTGTTTTTCCTCCTCATCGCGGGCCTGCTCGCCGCCGGGCCTGTTTTAGCCCAGTCGCCGGCGCCCGGCAGTTCAAGCGCGGGAAATGCCAATCCGGCAAGTCCCAGCCCGGAGAAATTGCGCGAATTGACCGATTTGCTGGGCGATCCGGCGATCCAGGCTTGGCTTCGCAGCCAGGCGCAGACACCGGGCCAATCCCCGGCTCGGTCTGCGCCGGCGACGGGCGAGACCGCCGAAAGGGGCGGCATGGGGGCGATACCGGCTGCCATGCCGCAGCATATGGTGGCCAGCTGGCTCGATGCCATCCAGGCCTTCATTCGCCAGACCGCGGCGGCGGTTCCGGCCGTACCGGCGGAAATGCGCAAGGCCTGGACCATTCTGTCCTTCGATATCGAGGAACATGGCCTCTTCAGCATTGTCCTGCTGCTCGGCGTCTTCCTCGCCCTGGGCGCGGGGGTGGAGCGGATCCATTGGTGGCTGACGACCAGTTTTCGCAAACGCGTGATCGCCGCCCCATTGCGCAATGTGCATGACCGGCTGCGCATCGCCGGCATCCGGATGATCTATGGCCTGAGCCTGCTGGCTGCGGTGGCGATGGGCAGTGTCGGCGCCTTCCTGCTGTTCGACTGGCCGCCGCTCCTGCGCGAGATCGTGCTCGCTTATCTGCTGCTCTTCCTGATCGTGCGGCTGGTCCTGATCCTCGGCCGCATCATCCTGGCGCCGGGGGCAGAACGGTTTCGTCTGTTGCCGATGGCAACGGTGACGGCACATTTCTGGTTCATCTGGTCGGCAGTCCTGACCGGCTATTTCTTTTTCGTCAAATTCTCGCTCGGCCTGCTCAAGACCCTGGGTATGAGCCGGCCCGCCCTCGACGTCATTGCCTTGGCGAGCGGCATCGGCCTGCTGGCTTTGGCCCTGTTCGTTGCCTGGCGCTGTCCGGCCATGGATGGGCGGCCGCGCTTGCATCGTTTCGGCACCTGGCTGCTTTCCGCCTATATGGTGGCGGTCTGGCTGGTGCTGCTGACCGGCAGCTATGCCCTGTTCTATGTCGGCCTCATTCTATTGCTGCTGCCGATCGTCATTCATTGCAACCAGCTTGCCGTAAAGCATGTCCTGCGCCCCCCCAGCCCTGGCGGGAGCGGTGAGGACGCGGCAGGTGAGAACGGCGCTGGTGCGACCGGAACAGCCGAAGCCGAGATTTCGTCATCATCACTGATCTCTGTCTCGCTGGAACGCGGCTTGCGGGCGCTGCTGCTGATCGGCGGCGCCTTCCTGATCGCCCATATTTTCGATTTCGATCTCAGCATGCTGGCGGCACAGGATACAATGGCGATCCGCCTTCTGCGCGGCGTGCTCCATGCCGTCGTCATCCTGCTGATCGCCGATGTCGTCTGGCATATGCTGAAGGCGCTGATCGATTCTCGGCTGCACCTGGCGCTGGAGCGCGGCCAGGGCAACAGTGATGAAGCAGGACGCCAGGCGCGGCTCCGCACCCTGCTGCCGATCCTGCGCAATATACTGTTCGTCGGCCTCGCCACCATTACGGTGCTGACGGCGCTCTCGGCGCTCGGCATCGAGATCGGGCCGCTGATCGCCGGCGCCGGCGTGGTCGGCGTGGCCATCGGTTTCGGCGCCCAGACCTTGGTCAAGGATATCATCAGCGGCATGTTCTACCTGCTCGACGATGCTTTCCGGGTCGGCGAATATATCCAAAGCGGCAGCTATAAAGGCACGGTCGAATCCTTCAGCCTGCGCTCGGTCAAGCTGCGGCATCATCGCGGACCGCTCTACACCGTGCCCTTCGGCGTGCTCGGCGCGATCCAGAATATGAGCCGCGACTGGGTGATCGATAAACTGACTGTTGGCGTTCCCTATGACACCGATCTCGACATGGTGAAAAAGCTGATCAAGGAGATCGGCAAGGAGCTGAAGAACGATCCGGAACTTGCGCCGCATATCATTGAGAGCCTGAAAATGCAGGGCGTCGAGCAATTCGGCGATTACGCCATTCAGATCCGCATGAAGATGATGACCAAGCCGGGAGAGCAATTCGTGATCCGCCGCCGGGCCTTTGACATGATCAAGAAGGCCTTTGCCGCCAATGACATCCGCTTTGCCCAGCCGACGGTCCAGGTAGCCGGCGAAAAAGCGGCCGTCGAACAGGCGGCGGCGCAAACCAGTTTCAGCCTCACACGTCCATCTGCGGTGCCGGAATAAGTGCTTAAAACCGGCGCGAGGCTCAGCGGGCATTGCGGCGGCATTTAATCCAAGTTTAATGTTTGTTTTCCCAGACTATTCACCAGAGAAAGGAACCGGCCGGGAGCGGCGAGATGCATTCAATCGGCAGCATCAGTCTTCAGCTTCTTCAGAATGTCTCTCTTTTTGCGCTGGTGGTTGTGGGTTATGCCGCGATCCGGCGGCGCCAGACGCTCTCGCCGGTGCTGCGCGATGCGATCATCGGCCTGGTCTTTGGTGGCTGCATGGTGCTGGCGATGAGCCTGCCGGTCGTGCTGGGGCCAGGGGTCATGATCGACGGACGGTCGGTGCTGACGGGCACGGTCGCGGTTTTCGGCGGGCCGCTCGGGACGGTGGTCGCTCTGGTCATGGCGATCGGGTATCGCGTCTGGCTCGGCGGCTCGGGCGCGGCGGCCGGGGTCATCGCGATCAGCATTGCCGGACTGGTCGGCTTGACCTTCCGCAGCCTGTTGCTGCGCGGCAAATTCAAATCCGGGCCGCTCACCTTCCTGGTCCTCGGCACCTTGGTGGTAAGCGCCACAATCGCCGCTTTCTTCCTGTTGCGCTGGAACGCGATTTCGCCGATCGCGCATGAACTGGTGGTCCCGCTTTATCTGGTGGTGCCCATCGGCACTGCGGTGCTGGGTGCCATGCTGATGCGCGAGGATGCGCGCCTGGCCTTGCAGCGGACTTTGTCGCGGCAGACCCGTCTCTTTGAAACCATCTTCGATTCCATGAGCGAAGGCGTGACAGTGGCCGATCCTGACGGACGGATCATTCTTGTCAATCCGACGGCCGAACGTCTTGCCGGCGCGCCGGTCGGCTCCATGCTCAATGCTGAGCGGATCAGCAAATTCGGCATGCTGGAAACCGACGGGCAAACGCCTTTCGCGGTGGAGAAACTGCCGCTCGCCCGGGCGATCAGGGGCGAGGCCACCGACGATATCGAGTTGATCGTGGATAAGAGCGGGGACGGCGCTGCCCGCCGCTTGACTGTCAGCGGCCGGCCCCTGATTGACGAGGATGGCAAGATCCAAGGCGGTGTCGCCGTCTTTCGCGATATCACCGAACAGAACCGGATAGAGGAGGAGCTGCGGCGCAGTGAGGAGCTCTTCGCGCTGGCGGTTTCCGGTAGCCGCGACGGCATCTGGGACTATAACCCGGTGACCGAGGCGATCTGGTTTTCGCCGCGTTACAAGGAAATTCTCGGCTATACCGATGCCGATTTCCCCAATGACCTGCAATTCTGGAAAAGCCTGATGCTGCCCGAGGATCATGCCGCCTCGACCAAGCAGTTCTTCGAATACCAGGCCGGCTTCTGCGACAGCATCGATATCATCCAGCGTTTCCGGCACAAGGATGGCAGCATCGTCCATACCCATAACCGGGCCCTGGGCCGGCGGGATGAAAGCGGGCGCATCATCCGTTTGGTAGGCGCAATTACCGATATCACGCCGCTGATCCGTGCAGAGGAACGTCTGAAATCCGCAATCGGCGCGATGGAAAGCGGTTTCGCCCTGTTCGATGCTGAGGATCGCCTGATCATCTGCAATGACGGTTTCCTAACCCCGGCGGCACGGGAGGAATATGATGTACGGCCGGGGTGCCGTTTCGAGGATATCTTCCGTGCGCTTGCCAGTGGCCCGCTCAGCGCGGTCGATGCGGCAGCCGATCCGGAAGCCTGGCTCGCCTGGCGCCTGGAGATGCATCGCAACCCGCCGCAAGAGCCGCTGGAAGTTCAAAGCACCGATGGGCGCTGGATGCGTGTTACCGAGCGGCGCACGGCGGAAGGCGGCTATGTCTGCATCTGGACCGATATCTCCGCCGTCAAGGCGGCGGAGGCGCGGCTGCGCGATGCCATTGAAAGCATTCATGAAGGCTTCGCGCTGTTCGACGAGGATCTGCGCCTGATCATCAACAACCAGCGTTTCTGCGATCTCTATCCGCGCAGCGCCCCGGTGATCCGCCCTGGCGTCACCATGGCGGAAATCTTGCGCTATGGCGCAGAGAACGGGGAATATCCCGATGTTGAAACGCCCGACGAGATCGAGAATTTTGTCCGCCAGTGGTCGGCCCGTTTCCGCCAGCGCCAGCCCTTTGTCGGCGAAGGTCCCTTCACCGACGGCAGATGGGTACTGGTGAGCCATCGCAGCACGGCGAGCGGCGGCTATGTCAGCACCCGCGCCGATATCACGGTCCAAAAGCAGCGCGAGGAAGCGCTGCAATTGCAGCAGGCGCTGCTGCGCTCCATCACCGACGCGATCCCGGCCATGGTGGCCTTCGTCGATGCCGAGGGACGCTATCATTACTGCAACAAGGCCTATGCCGATGCGCGCGGCACCGATCGCGAAACCATCGCCGGTCGCAGCCTGCGCCAAGTCTTTGGCGAGAATTACGACGAGATCGCAGCCAATGTCGAGGAAGTCATGCAGGGTCGCACGATTTCCTTCGAAAGGCCGCTGATCGATGCCAGGCATCGCCATGTCGAAGGGCGTTATATCCCGCAGCTTGGCGTCGGCGGCGAGGTCGAGGGCTTCTATGTGGTGCTGTGGGACATCACCGAGCGTCACGCCAAGGAACAGAAGCTGATCGCGCAAGCCAATACCGACCGCCTGACCGGTCTGATGAACCGGGCGCAGTTCACCGAATTATTGCAGGAGGAATTGAACCGCCAGGCGCGCTATGGCCAGAACATCGCCGTCATGTTCCTGGATGTCGACCACTTCAAGACGATCAACGATACACTGGGCCATGCCGCCGGCGATGCGGTGCTGAAGACTTTCGCCGAGCGGCTGCGGGCGAATATCCGCAGCTCGGATTACGTCGCCCGGTTCGGCGGCGATGAATTCGTCATCCTGTTGATTGCTCCACGCAGCGAAGCCGATGTGCGCGCGGTGGCGGAAAAACTGGTAAGTGCCGTGCGCGAGCCGCTGATTTTTCAAGGACAGGAAATCGCGCTTTCCACCAGTATCGGCATCGCTTATGCCAGCACCGCGGTACATGCGCCGGAGATCTTGCTGGCGACCGCCGATACGGTGCTCTACGAGGCCAAACGGGCGGGGCGCAATACGTTCCGGCTTAGCCCGGTCGTCTGCTGAACGGATTAAGGCTTCAGCAGATCGCCCCAATCGACGCGGCGGGCGGCTTTGAACAGCGCGCCGTCGCGTTTGGTGATCAGGCTCTCCGCGGCTTTGCCATCGGTCTGGCAGAGTTTCAGGCTGACGCGGCCGCTGCCACCGCGGGGCGGGGCGATGACGCGAGGTGCTGGTTCCGCCAGTTTCAGCTCCGGCCGCGCCACCGCGAGATAGATGAATTTCTCATCCTCCCATGGCACCTCGGCGCCCTTGGCCTGGCGATGCAACCGGCTGCGGGCGACACGGCGGGCGAAATGGCACCAATCCGGCGCGATCAGCGGACAGGCTGCGGCATGGGGGCAGGGCGCGACGATTTTTGCGCCTGCAGCGATCAGGCGCTGCCGCACATCTAGAATGCGTTGCCAGCCGGCCGGCGTGCCGGGTTCGACGATCAGCAGGATGCCGCCGGTTAGCGACCACAGCCGGTCGATCAGCTTTTCGCGTGCCGCGGGCGCCAGTTCGTCCAGCACGTAGCAAAGCGTGACCAGATCGTGCTGCAGCAGATTGCCTAGTCCCTCGGCGAGATCGCCGGCCTGCCAGCGGACCTGGGCAATCGCCATCTCGGCGGCAAGCTCTTCGCCCCAGCGGCGGATCGCCGGGCTGGCCTCGATCATCAGGGCATCCTGCAACCCGTTCCAGCAATCGCTGGCGGCCCAGAGCGCCGAGCCGGGACCGGCGCCGATATCCAGCAGCGAGCGCGGCGCGAAATCCGGCGCACGTTCGGCCACTTCGCCCATGCTGGTACGGATCGCCGCAAAGGTCGCCGGCAATCGGGTCGCGAGATAGGCAAGTGCGGCGGCATCGTCAGACAAATGCAGGCGGCCGTCACGGACTTCCGCACGATAACGCTGGGACAACACCGCCGCCGCCTGCGCCAGATCGGCGAGGGCGATACCGTCCAAGGCGCGATCGACCGCTTGGCGCAAGGCGTGAGGCAGTTCCATAGCCAGTGACTAGAATCTTCGCAACGCGCTGGCAAGCGGTCAGTTGCACGTCTTAGATCGTGCTCGGCTTCTGCCATGGACCCTCGGGTCAAGCCCGAGGGTGACAGCGGGGGGTTGATGGGCGTTGTGCGAATTCATGGACGGTGATGCCGCCGGTCATCGCACAGCGCCAAATGTGAAATCAATCGCGATGATCATCGCACAGTGTTGATGCCATGCGATGGCCGCCGGCACCGATTCGGCCTCTATCTCAATGCTCGATCAGCACCATGGGCTGGTGATGGCCAGGGCCTTTCTTGACCCAGATGAAGGCCACGATTGCGGCGAGGATCAGCAGGACGGCGGAAATGAGGAAGGTTTGATCGAGGCCGGTGACGATGTCCTGAGCCGCGACCAGGCCGCCGAACAAGGCGACACCGACCGCGCCACCCACTTGCCGCGCGGTATTGAGCACGGCCGAGGCGGTGCCGGCGCGGTTGCGCTCGACACTGGCGAGGATCGAGGCGGTCATGGCCGGGACGGTGATGCCGGTACCGGCAGGAATCAGCGCCAGCAGCGGCGCCATATAGATGAAGGGCGTCGTCGCATCGACCCGGCAGAGCAGCGCGAAGCCGATGGCGCCGACCACCAATCCGCCGGCCATCGGCAGGCGGAAGCCGAAATGCGCGGCGATCCAACCCGAGGCGATATTGGCAACGATGAAAATCGCCGTCAGCGGCAGGAAGGCAAGGCCGGTCTGGACCGGCGAATAATGCCGCACTTCCTGGAAATAGAGGCTGAGCACGAAGATCAGGCCGTAGAAGGTGAGATTGGCGGCGATTCCCACGACCACCGCGGCAGAGAAGGTCGGCTGCCGGAAGAAGACCAAGGGCAGCATGGGATGGCGGCTCTTGGCCTCGGTCGTGATGAAGGCCGCGAAGGTGAGGGCGGCAGCGACCAGCCCGCCCATAACCCAGTGATCCGACCAGCCGCGCGGCCCGGCTTCGATCACCGCGCCGGTCAGGCAAGTCAGCATGATAATGGCGATGATCTGGCCGATCAGGTCGAAGCTGCCGCGCTTATGGGTGGGCGCGGCGCTGACATGGCGCCAGGTCATCCAGACGGCGATGGCGCAAAGCGGGATATTGACCAAAAAAATACTGCGCCAGCCGAATTCGCCGATCAGGAAGCCGCCGATCACGGGACCGGCCGCCACGGCGGCGCCGCCGGTCGAGCTCCAGATGCCGATGGCGCGGGTGCGCGCCTTGTGATTATCGCCGCAGACATGGGCGATCAGGGCAAGCGAGGTCGGCATGATCATGGCGGCGGCGATGCCCTGCACGGCGCGGGCGGCGATCAGCAGCGGCGTATTGGTGGCGATGCCGCAAGCGAGCGATGAAAGCCCGAACAGCAGGATGCCGAGGTTATAAGTGCCGCGCGACCCCATCCGGTCGCCCAGCGCGCCAGCGGACAGCAGGAAGGCGGCGAAGGCCAGGGTATAGGCATCGACCACCCATTGCAGCCCGCCGACCCCGGCCGCCAGCTGCGACCCGATATGCGGCAAGGCGACATTGACGATGGTGATGTCGAGCTGCACCACGACCAGTCCCAGGCTGGTTGCCGCCAGCGTCCAGCCGAGATTGGGAACGCGTCCTTCCCGCCGGGGGGCCGACGGCCCGGTGCCGCCATTCGCGTTATCATTGGCGGTGGGAGACGGGCCATACTGGTCCGCAGCGATGCCGGTTTCGGAACGCGCGGCATTGCCGCTGCGATTTTTCCCCTGATCGATCATGATGCTTTCGGTATCATTTATGAGTGTATTGTGACGGGCCGATCCCGCTGAAACGGGTTCGACCGCCCCCTTTTGAGCTGTGCCACGCTCGGCCCCGACGAGGGAAGGACCGTGCCACAATTGACCCGCCGCGATATCGATGCCGATATAGGAATACGCCGCATAGAGGAATTCTCCCCGGGGAGCATTCTCCATGGGCAAGCAATGATATGATCGGGCAGGCGGATGGAGTGAGACGGATTGATATCAGCCCGTCTCGATCCACGACAAGCGTCGATCCTACATGTAGGGCTTCCGGTTTTCACATGACTGATGCGAAACGGGGCCGGCGAGAAAGAACTTAAGCTGATGATTGCTTGCGAGATTTCCGATTGGATGCAGGCACCCGCCTCGGTCACGCGACCGGTCTTCGCGATCGGCGATGTGCATGGCTGTGCGGACTTGCTGGTGAGCTTGCATGACACAATCCGAAAAATCGTGACGGGCGAGGCCGAAGGTCAGGATGGTGCGCCGCTTCTGGTGCATCTCGGCGACTATATCGATCGCGGCCCGCGGCCCTTGGCAACATTGGAACTAGCCTTGCGCGGCTGCGAGGGCATCGAGACGGTAAGCCTGCCCGGCAATCACGAACAATATTTATGGCGGGCCTTGACGGAGCGACCGCCGACGGAGGTGTTGCTGAGCTGGGTAGGCCGGAATGGCGGCGCGGCCTTGGCCCTGGAACTTGGCTATACGGACGCGGCCACCGTCTTTGCCGATTCCGACCGCTTCATTGCCTTGCTGCGCGAGCGGCTGGGCCCCGATCTGCTGGCGCGGTTCGCAGCCATGCCACGCTACCTGCGGCAGGACCGCTATCTGTTCGTCCATGCCGGCATCCATCCCCATATCGAGCTGCAGCGGCAATTATCACTGTCCTGGCACGACTTCGATGGGGACCGGGCGGAGATCGATACGCTCTGGATCCGCGAGCCCTTCCTCTATCATGCGGGGCGGTTTCCGGAGAATGTCGTCGTCGTTCATGGCCACACGATCGATGCCGTACCGGCTGTGCGCTCGAACCGCATCGGCGTCGATACCGGCGCGTTCATGTCAGGCCATCTGACCGCCGTCGAATTGCGCGGCAACCGCCTGCGCTTCATCACCACCAGCGGCCCGCCCGGTAAATGGGTGAACCGGATCTGATCGCGGCCCCGCGTCAATGGCAAGCGACGACGCCATCACCCATCCGGGTGACTGCCGATTCACCTGTTGCTCGGGCGCCGTATCGCTTTCAGCTTTTCAGCTTGGGATCGTGGCTGTGATGATCGTCGCGTTCGCCGCCGCCGCCGGAGACACGGCTCTTCGGGCCGCTGGTGGCTGCCTCGCCGCCTTTGACGGGATAGCCTTCCGGCGTGGTGCCCGGTTTGCGGGGCTCCGAGCTTGGCGTGGTGCGATCCTTGACGGCATGGGTTTTCGGCTCACGTTGCGGCATGTTATCGATCCTGCTGATAACCCTGGTTATGGGTGTTCTGGTGAATATTGCCCTGGCGGCCTTGTTCTCTCAGATTTTCCCGGTCGCCTTTTTTGTCGTCGGCCGGTGCCCGGCCTTCCGCCGGACTCGCTTTGCCACCATGGCGCGGTGGCTGTCCCGCAGGTGGCTTGCCGGGAATATCATGCTTTGCCATGACCTTACTCCTCCTGACTTGGAAACTCGCTCAATGCTTGGATCCATACTGGCGCTGCTCGCCGCATCGGCCACTTTGTTTGCCGGTGATTGGGTCAACAATTCTGGCCTCTTCCGACGATTCTATCTCGCATTAACCCACGAGCCGGCGTTTCGCTCCCGGTTTTCACCATTGCCTGTTCAGGAAGGAGTTACGGAACTGCGCTTCGCTGGAGCTGTTTTGTGGACGCAGGCAACCGGAGACGGCTTTGGCGAAAGAAGCAGTGTTGATGAGAGAGGCCGGATTAAGAGGTTTCTGGCGGCGCAATTCACTGAGCATCGTCGTCCTGGCGTTCTTTGTGTTTTTCTGGGCGGGCCAGGCCGTGGCGGGATGGCTCAGTTATAACGAGATGCGGATCGAGCATCAGCTCGCACCCCTCAATCTTACCCGCTATCTCTCCAGCAGCCATTTCATCGAAGCGACCAGCGAGAATTGGGAAAGCGAATTCCTGCAGATGGGTCTCTTCGTCCTGCTCACCGTCTTTTTACGGCAGAAGGGATC
Source organism: Dongia soli (assembly GCF_034044715.1). Classification (NCBI taxonomy): domain Bacteria; kingdom Pseudomonadati; phylum Pseudomonadota; class Alphaproteobacteria; order Rhodospirillales; family Dongiaceae; genus Dongia; species Dongia soli. The sequence goes on from NZ_JAXCLW010000005.1 coordinate 111,346, forward strand.
GGCGGAATCGAATCCAATGCCGGAGGAGGAAGGGGAAGAAGATAGCGGATCGGCGGAACATTCGATCAAGAGCGAGCCATCCGCCGCCCGGCAGCGTCCGCGTCGGGGTCTGGGGCGATGGCTGTACGAACATTCGCTGAGCCTCGCTTTTTTCCTGCTCTTTTTCCTCGCTTTCGTGGCGCATGCGATCAGCGGCGCGAGTTTGGAGAATAGCGAGCGCATGGCGCATAATGAGCCGCCGCAAGAGCTTCTCGGTTTTCTTGCCTCGTCGCAGTTCTGGTTCGAATCCTTCCAAAACTGGCAAAGCGAGTTCCTGGCCGTCGGGGCTATCGTGCTGCTATCGATCTGGCTCCGGGAACGCGGCTCATCGCAATCCAAGCCGGTCGATGCGCCGAATGAGAAGACCGGCGGCTAGGCGTGGCCGGTTCACGGCAGCTCACGGCCCGAATGCGGATCGATATCATAAGCGTAAGTCTTGTCGAGGAAACCTTCCTGCTGCCGGACCCGCCCGATCCAGGCGCAGAGCTGCGGATAATCCGCGAGCGGCAGCTTCGCCTCTTCCGCCCGATGCACATAAGCGAAGACCGACATATCGGCGATGCTATAGGCATCATCGACCAGGAACTGGCGGCGGGCAAATTCACGATCGAGGATCGCCAGAACTTTCAACGAGCCCATCCGCTTGCTCTCGACCAACTCGGCCCGCCGGCGCGTCGCTTTGCCGGTCATGATCCAATGCCGCAAGGTGGCGATGGTGGATTGCACATAATCGGCTTCGAAGAACAGCCATTGCAGCACCTTCGCCTGTAGAAAGGCGTCCTCCGGCAGATAGCGCGTCTTGCGCGCCAGATGGAACAGGATGGCATTGGATTCGGCGAGGACGCCGCCATGGGCAAAACGCAGCACCGGCACGGCGCCGGTCGGGTTGAGCTCTAGGTAATCCGGCCGCTGGCCCTCGCCGTCGAAGATCGCAATCAACTCGCTGCGATAATCGCGGCCAAGATGGCTCAGCAGCAGCCGGACCTTATAGGCATTCTGCGACGGCAGATAATCATAGAGCGTGAGCATGCGCGCCATCCGATGATGAAGGAGATGCCGCGATCCTGCCCGAATCTCCGCCGCGGGACTTCCCGCTTCTTGCGACGCAAAGTGGTTTTAGCGGGTGGCGGTTTTCGGCGATGAAATGACGCCTTCCACCGGCGCCAGGGAAATCTTCGAGGCGAGCACATCGGCCTTCTGGATTTCCGGCGGGCTCGTCAGCAATTCGCTGGCCCGTTCCTGCAACGCAGCGGCAACCTTGCCGGCGAGATGCGCATCGCGGCCATGCTCGCTGGAAAAGGCATCGAAGATGGCGAAATGCGACCGGCCAAGCCGGACAGCGAACCAGGCGATCGTTCCCGGTTCGGCCTGGACCATCGCCTGCGCATGGCGGAGGAGGTCCGCCAATGCATCTTCCTTACCTGGCTTTGCTTCCAGCGCGACATAGAGGGCAAGCTTGGGCATGGCATGATCCTTCCCATCTGAAGACCTCCGAGACCGTCATTCTACACCCGCCGGCCGCGTCTGGCGAACACTCGCATATGCAGCGGCTTATGTGGCGAAATATTCAGCGGTTCTGCTTGTCTTCCGGCGGGACGAAATCGGCAAAAGGCGTTGCGCCGCCGGTTTGATCGGAGGCGGCGCGATAGGACGCCTCGCCTTCGAGATAAGGATTGTTCGCCTCGCGCTGCCGCGCCGCCGCCTCGTCATAGAGGAAAGGCAGGAAGGCATAGCGCCGGCCCTTGGTCACCGCCCGCGCTTCGTGCAACAGGCTGCAGGAGAAGACGACGGCACCGCCGGTCGGCGCACGATAGGTGACGCGGCCATATTCGGGAAAGGCCAGGTCGCCACCTTCATAATCGCCGGCATTCAGGTTGACGGTCACGGCGAAGCGGCGATGGGCCGTGCCCTTGGTCGTGTTATCGCGATGGGGGCGGAAATAGCCGCCGGCCTCGGCGTCATAGCAGGCCACCAGGTAACGCTCCATGCGGGTTACCTGGAAGTTGAAGGCCTTGTGAATCTCCGGCACAAGGCGCCGCATGATGCGGTCGCGAATGGCTTGGCGCAGCGTCTCGTCAATGATCGTCCAGTCGCTGCGGCGCTTGTGGCGGTGATCGACCACCTGCACCGTCTTGCCGTCACGCTCCACCATATAACCGGATTCAATCGGCTCGCTGGCATTATAGCCGTCGATCAGGCGGCGGCAGAGTGCCGGCTCGAAAAGATGCGGTAGGACCAGGACCGGGGCTTGCGGCTGGAACGGGCGGGGCGGGGGCAAAGGCGGCAGTTGGCGCAAAAGACTCATGACCGTCATGGCCTGGGCCTTGCCGTCCGGTTCGGCGACGATGGCGAGGATGCGCAGGTTGCAATCCAGCACATAGGTGACCGGCCGGAACGCCGCCGAGCTCGCCGCGGCCTGGGCCGTCAGATCGGCGGCAAGCAAATTGTAGAGGCGGGCGACCGCCCCGTCGCTGTCCCAGAAAATATCCATCCCTGGCGCCTTGGTGGTAAGCGATGGGCGGTTGCGGTCTTCCCGGTCGAGGGCGACGCCGAAGAAATAGAAATCCGGGTTGAGGAAGAATTCGCCATGGGTCTGGACAGTCTCGATCAGCGACCCGCCAATGGGATGGCGCGTGCCGCCGAAAAAGCACAAAACGATGTAGCGCCCCGCCGCGCTGGCGAAATTGAAGCGCGGATTGACATTGCTGGCGGCGATGAAGGTGGGCGCCGGATCTCCGGGGGAAAGCAACCGCAATGCGGCCGCCGGCCCGCCTGCCAAACTGCCCGGCGCGGATGTGCCGGCCATCGGTTGCAGTTCGGCCGTTTGCTGCGCTGCTGACTGCGACTCTGCTGTCCGGGTACTCAGGATCGTACTCCCTCTGCGATCTGCTGAACGCATTGTGATCGAGGCGGGGATCGCATGCAATGACAGCCACAGGCTGAAAATCTTCCCTACAGGATGTTCGTCGCAGGCAGCAAGCCGGCGCTGTGGTTTCGCGCAGCGGTTGGTGATGCTGGATATGGGGGTGATTTTCGATATCCGAAATCCGCCGCTGTTACCGGCGGATTTCCCTGCGCCGTTACCTTGCCGGGCATGCGCCGGGCAGACTCTCTGGGGCGCGGCTCGTCTGCTGCGCCGCGGCGGCCATAAAAACGCCTGTCGTGATGGAACCTCATGCTTAATGGCCAGTTAATTTCAAGAGGGGTGGCGGACCTATGGTTGAAAGACCGGCCGGCGGAGGATCCGGCCCCATTTTCCGGATAGGCAAAATTAGTTGTGGATATCCGCCTGTCTCGGCCTCGACAAACAGGGTCGATTTCTGTCACTCTATTTGCTGCATAACCGCGCCAGCTCCGTCGGCGGTGTGAAAGCCCGGCAAAGATGCAGGGCGATGATTATCCGATCAAATAAGACGTTAAATATAAATGGGCCGGCAAATGTCCGGTCACCGCAGAGGACGGTTCTGCATTAGACATGGGTATCGTCTCCCAAATCGGCCTCATGAGAGGGCGAGGCGAAGGGAGGCCGACAACCTTGGCCCAGAAGGGCTTGATAAGAGAGGGTTGCCGATGATCAGTGAACAGGACGTTTACCGGAGGGCTTCCATCATGCTGCGCGACCGCAAGCCGGGCGACGCACTCATGCAGGCAGCGGAGATGGTCGAAGCTTGCCGTGACCGCCGCGATACCGAAGGCCGCAACAACTGGATTCTCATTACCCTGGCGATCCAGGAACTGGTCTATGAAAGACAATCGCCCAGCAGTCGCGGCGCGGCGTAATCGCCGCTTCAGCTGCACGGGCTTCAGCTTCAAGGCACGGCATTGACCGGACGGGCATCGCGCCGACGCGTCGTGTGCCTCAATGCGAGTTGCTTGCTTCCACCCGATTGCGGCCGTGGCGCTTGGCTTGGTAAAGCGCCTGATCGGCCTGATGCAGCGCCGCTTCCAAAGACATGCCTTCGGTGATTTGACAGACACCGATGCTGATCGTCAGGCCGAAGGTTCGGCCCTCCGCGGCAAGCTCGATCCTCTCCACTGAGTCACGTAGCCGCTCGGCGGCCGCCATGGCTGATGTCAAATCGGCATGAGGCAGGAGAAGCGCAAATTCCTCGCCGCCGATCCGGCCCAGCAATGTCTCGGGCCGCGCCGCCCGTTTCAATTGGCGAACCGTTTCCACCAGCGCCCGGTCGCCGCTCTCATGGCCATAGGTGTCGTTGATCTTCTTGAAGTGATCGATATCCGCCATCATCACGCTGACCGCCTGGCCATAACGGCGTGCACGGGCAATCTCGCGTTCGGCACGGGCAAGAAACTGCCGCCGGTTGCCGGCACCGGTCAGTGAATCGAGACCCACCAGGCGCTGCAGATCGATATTGGCCCGATGCAATTCCAATTCATCGACCACGATAGCGGCCAGGTCCTCCAGCATCGCGCGATGCTCATCCGATATCGATCGCGGCTTGCGGTCGATGACGCAGAGCGTGCCGAGCCGGTGTCCTTCGCGCGATCTCAATGGCGCGCCGGCATAGAACCGGATATAGGGCGCGCCGGTGACCAGGGGATTATCGGCGAAGCGGCGATCGGTGGCGGCATCTTCCACCACCATGACATCATTGTCCTGGATCGCATGGCTGCAGAAGGCAAGCGAACGCGGCGTCTCGGCCACATCCAATCCCTCGCGCGCCTTGATCCATTGACGCTTGGCATCGATCAGCGATATGAGGGAAATCGGCATATCCAGCAAATTGGCGGCAATTTTGACAATACGGTCGAATTGCGGCTCGGCCGGCGTGTCGAGAATTTCGAACGACTGCAAAGCGTGAAGACGCTGATGTTCGATACGCGAAGAGTCCGGCACTGCGGTGCCATGGTCGACAGGCATCCAGTTTCCCTCTTATCAGATCGAGCGCCGGTTCTCCGGCCGGTTGTTGGAACGGGCGGTGATCTAACGTTTACCCGCTGCAATCGGTTCGTTGCGTCCGACGGGTTTCTTGCCTGTCAGGTTCACGTCCGAGTGAAGAAGATAAACAACCTGTCGATTCGACATCAAGCTGCCGCCGAACCGCAACATCGCCCCCAGTTAACCAAAAGCAGAATGTTGGCGCCGGTCAGGTCAGCCTCCCAGGACCTGGCCGCCATCGGCGACGATGGTCTGGCCGGTAACCCAGCTCGCCATCGGGGAGGCGAGGAATTCCGCGACATTGGCGATCTCATCCGCGCGGCCGTAACGGCCGAAGGGGATCGATTTCAGCGTGGCCTCGTATAAGTCCGGATTCGTCGTCTTGCGCTTCTCCCAATAGCCGCCGGGGAATTCCACCGAACCCGGTGCGATGCAATTGACGCGAATGCCCTGTGCCGCCAGGGCGAGCGCTTGCGAGGTCGTGTATTGGATCAGCGCCGCCTTCGCCGCCGCATAAGCCGGCGTGCGCATGGATGGCCGCAGGCCGGAGATCGACGAGATATTGATGATCGAAGCCTTGCCGGATTGCGCGAGATGCGGCAAGGCGGCATCCGATGCCCGCACCGCCGCCATCACATCGACCGTCAGGCAATCCTTCCAGGCATCGACCGTCTCTTCGGAATATCCCGTCGCATTATTGATCAGCACATCCACGCCACCGAGGGCAGCGGCAGCCGCCGCAATATAACGGTCGATCGCCTGGTCATCGGCAAGATCGCAGACGGCGGCATGTATTTTGTGCGCCTGTCCCTTGCCAGCATGATCCGACAACTCGCCTTCAGTTTGCCGCAGGCTGCTTTCGCCACGCGCGCAGATCGAGACAGCTGCGCCTTTCTTGGCAAAGGCGAGGGCCGTGGCGCGACCGATGCCGCGGCTGCCCCCGGTGACGACGACTTTATATCCGGTGAAATCGAGCATGCTGGTTTCCTTTGAGGTGCTTGATGACGTCGACGTCAATATCACGTCTCCGCCATCTTTACCCGACATTCCGTCGAGACAAGTCCGAGGGTGACAAGCGAGTGGCCGTTCATGGTGTGCGGTGAAAGGAGAGGCCACCAGCAACGAGCGAAGCCCTCACACGCTGCCGAGGACAAACAAGCTCGTCACCCTCGGGCTTGACCCGAGGGTCCATGGCAGAAGTCGAACACGATCGGCCAGTGGCAGTGGTCTGTGTGCGTCCGGAAAGAGCATCCAGCGCGGCGATGGACCCTCGGATCACGTCCGAGGGTGACAAGCGAGTGGCCGTTCATGGTGTGTGACGAAAGGAGAGGCCACCACCAACGTACGAAGCCATCACACGCTGCCGAGGATAAACAAGGTTGTCACCCTCGGGCTTGACCCGAGGGTCCATGGCAGAAGCCGAGCACGATCGGCCAGTGGCAGTGGTCCGTGCGCGTCCGGAAAGAGCTTTCAGCGACAATGATGGACCCTCGGATCACGTCCGAGGGTGACAAGCGAGTGGCCGTTCATGGTGTGCGACGAAAGGAGAGGCCACCACCAACGTACGAAGCCACGCCGCGCGGCGAGGTGGTGTCCCGGGAGGACACGCCCGAAATTCTGCGCAATCTTGTCGAGCGGCGCAGTATGGAAATCCGTGACGCCGGGTCGCAGAAGAGCTGGCCGGATCTTTCGCTGCCGGATCACTCCACGGTATCTCAGTCCGGTTTTTCCGGCACGGCGGAGCGGATGGGGATGAGTTGGTCATGGCGCCGACGGACCTCACCGGCGGGGGAGCCGCAAGCGGAGCCGTGGCCGGATGAACCAGCCAGGACGGCAGAAACCATGAGCGCAGTGATCGTTCCGTCGCTGACAGCCGAAGCGGCGACAAGAGCGGTGAAGCCGCTGGAGGCCGATCTCGTCCCCGAAGCGATTGCCTTTCCCGATGCGTTGAGGCGTCCTCTCGGATACCTGCGGTGAGGCCGAATGCCCGCCTCCCGAGATCGCCCCGCTCGATGCAGAACTGGCGGCGCGGCTGGAGGCATTGACGGCGGAACAGGAGCTTGCACCGGAGAGTCTGCGCCCGCTTCCGCCCGCGCCGGGACGAGGCCCGTTACCTGCGCTCGCCCTGGTCGGCCGACTGGATGCGTGAGGAAAGCTAGGCTGGCGAGCCGGCCCGCCGCGGATTCAGACTTTCTTTCAGTTTCAGCAAGTTATTGGCGGCGGCGAAAAAAAGCGTTTCATGCCGCGTAACCGCATGGCGCGGTCCGCCGAATGGAATAGTCAGGATGCCCCGGCGTCTATCGAGGACGCCAGCCACTGGCAGATTGCTCACTGCCAGATTGCTCACTGGCAAATTGTTCATTGGGAGATTGCTCATGTTGTCGCGACGCGCGGTTCTGACCGGGACGGTTTTCGGCCTTGCGGGTGCCGTGGCCATCTGGCGATCGGCTTCGTTCCTGGCGAGAGATGCGGCGGCCGATACCGCAAAAGAGAGCTTCGCCGTCACCCATAGCGAAGCCGAATGGCGCAAGCTGCTGACCGCCGATCAATATGCGGTGCTGCGCGAGGCGGCGACCGAGCGGGCCTTCAGCAGCCCGCTGCTGCATGAGGAACGGCGCGGCAATTTCGATTGCGCCGGCTGCGATCTCCCGCTCTTCTCCTCGACCACCAAATTCGACAGCGGCACCGGCTGGCCCAGCTTCTGGGCGCCGCTCGACAAGGCGGTCGGCACCACCGACGACTCATCCTTCGGCATGATGCGCACGGAGGTTCATTGCAGCCGCTGCGGCGGCCATCTCGGCCATGTCTTCGATGACGGGCCGCAGCCGACCGGCCTGCGCTATTGCATGAACGGCCTTGCTCTTACCTTCAAACCGGTTGCTGTTTGATCATGATCCTCTTTCTGCTCGCCTATCTCGGCGGTGTCCTGACCATCCTCAGCCCCTGCATCCTGCCGGTGCTGCCGTTTGTCTTTGCCCGCTCGGACCGGCCGTTCGTGCGCAGCGGCCTGCCGATGCTGGCCGGCATGGCGCTGACCTTCGCCTTGATCGCCAGCCTGGCGGCGGTGGCGGGCGGCTGGGCCGTGGCCGCCAATCAATATGGCCGCATCGCCGCCATCGTGCTGCTGGCCCTGTTCGGCGTGACCCTGCTGTTCCCGGCCTTGGCCGACCGCCTGATGCAGCCGCTGGTCGCCTTGGGCGACCGGCTGTCGCAATCGGTCTCGGCAAGCGCCGATGGCGCGCGCTCGCCGATCCTGCCTTCGGCGTTGCTGGGCGTCGCCACCGGGCTTCTCTGGGCGCCCTGCGCCGGTCCGGTCCTTGGCCTCATCCTGACGGGTGCTGCCCTGCAGGGGGCGAGCGTGCAGACCTCGCTGCTGCTGCTCACTTATGCGGCCGGTGCCGCGACATCTCTGGCGCTGGCCTTGTTGATCGGCGGCCGGGTCTTTGCCGCGATGAAGCGCTCGCTCGGTGCCGGCGAGTGGATCCGGCGCGGCCTTGGCGCGGCGGTGCTGGTTGCCGTTGCCGCCATCGCGCTCGGCCTCGATACCGGTTTCTTGACCCGCGTCTCGCTCGCCAGCACGGCATCCTTGGAACAGAACCTGCTCGACAAGCTGCATCCGTCCACTGACGGAAATGCGATGAAGAGCGGCACGCTGTTGGGCCGGGATGAGAAGATGAAGGCCGAGAGCGGCCAGATGACCGCCGACGGTGTGACGCCCGATGGGGGCGCGATGATGATGAAGGCCAAGCCGGCTGCCGCCGAGGCCAAAGCCCTGCCGGTCGAAGGCAAGCTGCCGCCGCTGGATGGCGCGGTGCAGTGGCTGAATTCGCCGCCGCTTTCCGCCGAGGCGCTCAAGGGCAAGGTCGTGCTGGTCGATTTCTGGACCTATTCCTGCATCAATTGCCTGCGCGCCTTGCCCTATGTCGAAGCCTGGGCGCAGAAATATAAGGAGCAGGGCCTGGTGGTGATCGGCGTGCATGCGCCGGAATTCGCCTTCGAACGTGATATCGCGAATGTGCGCAAGGCGGTGGGCGATCTCGGCATCACCTATCCGGTGGCGATCGACAATGATTATGCGATCTGGCGCGCTTTCGATAACCAGTACTGGCCGGCGCATTATTTCATCGATGCCGAGGGCCGCATCCGCCATCACCATTTCGGCGAGGGCGATTACGACGGTTCCGAACGGGTGATCCAGCAATTGCTGGCGGAAGCCGGCAACAAGCAGGCGGCCGCCGGATTGGTGGATGTCAAGGGAACCGGTGTGCAGGCGGCGCCCGATATGAACGATATCGGCTCGCCTGAGACCTATATCGGCTATGAACGCGCGGCGAATTTCATCTCGCCGGGCGGTGCCTTGCCCGATCGCGGCCATGACTACACGGTGGACGAACCGCGCCTCAACGAATGGGGGCTCTCCGGCAACTGGACGGTGAGCGGCGAGCAGGCGGTGCTCAACAAGGCTGAGGGCGGCATCGTCTATCGCTTCCATGCCCGCGACCTGCATCTGGTCCTGGGTCCCGGCAGCGACGGCAAGCCGGTGCGCTTCCGCGTCACCATCGACGGTACGGCACCGGGCGACAATCATGGCACGGATATCGATGCCGAGGGCAATGGCACCGTCACCGGACAAAAGCTCTACCAACTGGTTCGCCAACCTCTCCATGAGGGCGGCGAGATTGCCGATCATACCTTCGAAATCCGTTTCCTCGATCCAGGCGTGCGAGCCTATGCCTTCACCTTCGGCTGATAGGAGCTGCGAGATGAGAACCAGACCGACCCGCAAGGCACCGCGTTTCTTGCGACATGCCCCGCTTGCCGTCGCCGTCGCCGCGACTTTGCTGCTGGCGGCAGCCGCCGGCTTCGGCGTAACACCTTCCGCCGCCGATGAAGGCCGCGCCATTCCCGCGCCGGCGGTGGATGAAACCGCCAATGCGAAGACCGAGACAGCCGTCCTGGCCGGCGGCTGCTTCTGGGGCGTGCAGGGCGTGTTCGAGCATGTGAAAGGCGTCAGCAATGCCGTCTCCGGCTATGCCGGAGGCGATGCCAGCACGGCCAATTACGAGACGGTGAGCGAAGGCGAGACCGGCCATGCGGAGTCGGTCAGCATCACCTTCGATCCGCATCAGATCAGCTATGGCCGCATCCTGCAGATCTTCTTCTCGGTCGCGCATGATCCGACGCAATTGAACCGCCAGGGTCCCGATCGCGGCACCAATTACCGCTCGGCGATCTTCCCGGCCTCCGCCGAACAGGCCCGCATCGCCAAGGCCTATATCGCCCAGCTCAGCCAGGCGCATATCTATGAGGCCGCCATCGTCACCACCATCGAACCCGATCGCGCCTTCTATCCGGCCGAGGGCTACCACCAGGATTTCCTGGAGCGGAATCCCAGCTATCCTTACATCGTGATCAACGATTTGCCGAAGGTGGAGAACCTGAAGCGCCTGTTCCCGGATCTTTATCGCAGCGATCCGGTCCTGGTCTCGGCCGCCGCGACGAATTAGGCGCCGTTTTTCAGCCACCACGATGGACCTTCGGGTCAAGTCCGAAGGTGACCGCCGAGGGTGGCTGACCTTGTGCGATGACCGGCAACCGCGTCCTAGCGCACACACGCCACAGCAAACTCAGTTGTCCCCCTCGGGGCTTCACCCGAGGGTCTCCGACAGAAGCGGGGCGCGTTGTCAGATATTGCTGGCCGTCAGATAAACCTCAGCCAGCTTTTCGACACCGGCTTGATCCTCGGTGTCGAAACGGGCGGGGAGGGGACTGTCGAGATCAAGCACGCCGATGATGCGGCTGTCCTTGATCAGCGGCACCACTAGTTCCGAGCGCGAGGCGCTGTCGCAGGCGATGTGATCGGCGAAAGCATGCACATCCTCGATCCGCATGGTCTCGCGCTTCGCGACCGCTGCGCCACAGACACCGCGCCCGATGGCGATCCGCACGCAGGCAGCCTTGCCCTGGAACGGGCCGAGCACCAGTTCTTGTCCCGCTCCGTTTTGGGCATCGCGCAGGAAATAGAAGCCGGCCCAGTTGAGATCCGGCATCATCTCGAACAGCAAGGCGGCGCTATTGGCCGCATTGGCAATGGCGTCCGTCTCGCCATGCAGGAGGCTGCTCAATTGCTCTGCCAGTTCGGCATAGAATACCGGCTTGCTGTCGCTCTCAATCGCCCGTGCCTCGAACATGGCCGTTCCTTTATACTGGACTTCAACGGCGCGCATCGTCGCGCAATCGCAGCCTGCTTACAACAACTCACTCGTCACCCTCGTACCAGAGCAGTTCCGGGGCCGAAGGTCGGCCCACGCCGACGGCGATCAAGTCCGAGGGTGACAACCTTGTTTGTGGTTGGTGCGCGGCGAGAGCTGGTCGGTGGAGAATGATGCCCGCCGCCGTGAGGCGCGATTCATGAAGCGCCTGGTGGCCCCAAGGCGATCGGCCTGGAGGCCTCGGGCGGTTCTGAAAAGGCGCTGCTCAAGCGGCTGAGGGCGGCCGGCCTGCCGGTCTACCTGCTCGATGCCGATACCGGCGTTTCGCCGCCGGCCACCGGCGGCCAAAGCGGCCAAGGTGATGGCATTCTCCAGGAAAATGCGGGAAGGGAGGGTGGAAATACCGTCTCTTTTTGCGGGTCTTAGGGCTGGGCAGCCGGTCCCGCCCAGCCGCGGCGCCCCAGATACCGTTCAAACCTTATTCGCCGGCTGGAACCGCAAGGCGTGTCAGGCGTTTCCGCTTTGATGTTGAATTATAGCGCCGAAATCCGCTGGTTCCTGCATGGACCGATTCCAGGCGCGATGGCGGAATGGTTTGCCATCGACGTGCTGGGGAACGAACCTGAGGAACGCAGCGACGACTATATTCTGCTCCCGCTCTGCCCCAGCGCCGGGATCAAGCTGCGTGAAGGCAAATTGCAGGTAAAAAGCCTGTGCCGCGAGCCGTCGCCGCTCATGATCACGGACGAAATCAATGGCCGGGCCAGCCGCTGGGTCAAGTGGTCGCTTGACCTCACCAGCTCCTCGGCGCGCAATTTTTATCGCCAGAACGACACGATCCGGGTGCAAAAGAAGCGCTGGCAGCGCAAATTGGTGCTGGATGGCGATTTCGCGGAGGAAGTCGCACCGGGCAGCAAGGCCGAACGGGGCTGCACCATGGAGCTCGCGGCCTTGCAGGTGGAAGCCGATATCTGGTGGACGCTGGCTTTGGAATCCTTCGGCGCCCCCTCGACCATCCAGGACTCGCTGCAACGCTGCATTCTGCACTTTTTGCGCCGCTCGCCGCCGCCGATCCGGCTGCTGGCCGCGGATTCCAAATCCTATTCGGAATGGCTGGAAATCGTGGCGCGGGGCTCCTCTCAGGAACCGCCGGCTTCCGGCCCGCCCGGCTCAGATCTCCTTGGCAATACGCCGTCGCTCGGCGGCTCCGGCGCCTCGATGCGCTCCATGCTTTCCGCGATCCTGGGGGCCGGCAACGCGACATCCGCCACCACCGGTAAGTGATCGGAGGCGAGGGACCCCTCGGGATCGGTCCAGCTCCGCAACAATGAGCCGGGGTCGCAGCAGAAAACCCGATCCAGTTTGAAGATCGGCCGCCGCGCCGGGAAGGTCTTGTGCAAGGTGCGGACCGGCACCCAGCGGTGCAGCATGCGCCGCACTTGGCCGTTCCAGTCATTGAAGTCGCCCAGCATCACCAGATTGCGCTGCTTGCATCCCTCGCCAATCAGGCGTTCGGCGATACTGGCCAGGGTACGGATCTGGCTGCGCTGCTCGATCATCCGCAGGCCGAGATGGGTGGCGACGATATTCATCAAGCCGAAAGGTGTGCGCACCGCCGCCTCGATCACGCCGCGCGGCTCCTGGCGCGACACGCTGATATCGTGGAGATTGACATCTTCCAGCGGCCAGCGGCTGATCAAGGCATGGCCATAATGCCCATCGGGCGCGATGATGGTCTTGGCTTCGGCGGCATGGCGGCCCAGCACCTCCTTCAACAAGGCCAGCGGCATGGCGTCATGCGGATGGCCCCTTGAATCGATTTCCTGCAAGGCGACGATGTCCGGATCGTGATGGCGGATCAAAGCGATGATGCGGTCGAGATCGTAGCGCCGGTCCGGTCCGATCCCCGAATGAATGTTCCAGGTCAGCAGCCGCATGCTGGCGGGCCGTCCGGGCCGCCCAGCAAACGGATTTCTGCCGGCGATGTTGCTTTGATCATTCATGACGCCAACTTGGCCAAATATCCGCTAGCCGAAATAGGCTCTCAGCCGTGCCGCCAGCTTTTGCAGCGCGATCGCAAGGACGATGGAAGCGAGGAACAGCAGGGCCAGCAGGGAAAGATTGAAGAGGTTCGGTTCGCGCACCAGGGTGATGACACGGTCGCCCAGGATGGACATGACAAGCACGCCAGGCAATAGTCCCAGCATGGTGCCCAGGACGAAATCGAGCGCTGGGATTCGAAGCCCGCCGGCTGCAAGATTGACTACGGTGAAAGGGGCGACGGGCATCATGCGGGCCACGGTCACCGCCAGAATGCCGCGTTTTCGCAGACTTTCATTGATGCGGTTCAAATGCGGTCCGAAGGTGTGCCGCAGCAGGTCGGGGCCCAGCCACCAGCCGACGATATAGGTCGAGACGGCGCTGATCATCGCGCCGAGGATGGCATAAAGGGCGCCCGGCCAGGCGCCGAAGGCCACTGCGGTCGCAGCGATCAGCACGACCACTGGAAAGGCGATGAAGCCGGCGATGATGAAAATGGCGACCACCGCCAGCAGCGCCCAGAGACTATTGCCGCCCTGGTCATGCGCCGCCAGCCAGGGTCGCAAACGCGAGGGATCGGTGATGGCATCGGCGACCGACGAAAGGGGGGTATAGCTCCAGGCCAGGCCCATCACGACGGTAAGGACCATCAGTCCAATGAAAATGAACAGGCCGCGCCGGTTGGAAGGTCGAGGCTCGCTGCTTTTGCCCGCAGCGGCGGGAGGAAACCTGCCGGTTACTTTTCCGCCCGCGTCGCTATCGGTGCCTCGGTTTGGGGCGCTGTTTTGCTTCTGCACTGTCTCTGCTTCGATCGAAGGAGGGACATCGCCGGCCGTACTCGCCGAGACCGGAACCCCATCACCGTGCCGCCGGCCGGCGCCTTTGCCAATACCGCTCTTGCCAATACGGCTCTCCGTCGAGGCCGGCTGCAGCAACAATAGGGGGTCGATCGGGCGAGGCGGATCGGCAATGGCGGCGGCGGCCATCCCGCCCGGCAGGTCGGATTCCAGATCGGGGATCGGTTCCAGGCAATGGCTCTCATGAAAATTGTCGATGGCCCGCAGCATCGACCCGGTCTTCTCCAGCGCGCCGCCCATTTCCGCTGCTTCCGCGCCGCAATGTTCGCCCATCAAGCGGTTGCGGATGCGGCCGATCATGGCGCGCTGCTCCTCGCTTTCAGCAACCAGCACCAAGTCACATTCGGTATCGCTGCCCATCGACCGGTTGCAGAGATTGGCCGAACCGACCCGTAAATACCGGTCGTCGACGATCATGACCTTCGAATGTATCTTTACGTCGATATCGATCGCCGAGGCGTCATCGCTGATATGCGGGTGGCACAGGGCCACGCGGTCCCTCACGCCGGCATCCCGCAAGATATCGACGAAACGCTGGCGGCCATCCGTCATCGCCATGTTCTCGATCCAGCCGGCATATTCCTTCGGCGTGACGATCACCGCTTCCAATTCTGGCTTGGTCTGCATCGCCTTGGCCAGGCATTCCGCGAAGCCGCTATGGGTGGCGTATTGGCTTTCGATATAAAGGTGGCGCTGTGCCGCCGCGACCATGTCGCGGAACAGCATTTCGATCTCCCGGGTTTCCGGTATCTCCAGGAAGGCCGCCCTGGTGCGTGCGATACCGGCGGTGACATCGCAGAAATCGGGCCTGAGCCGGTCGGGCCAGGGATCCGAACCGGTGTCTTCCGGACGCGGCAATGTCTCCTTGGCGGCGCATTGCCAGCGGCCGCGCACCAGGTCGCCCAGATGGCGCGCCGTCTCGCCGCTGACGGCCAGCTGCACGTCATGAAAGGGCGGGTAGGACTTGCCGTAGGGATCGGTGCGGCGTGAATCGACCGGTAGATGCGCGCAGGTATCCCAGCGCCTTATGGTGAGATCGAGGCCGCCGCAAAAAGCGACCTTATCATCGATCACCACAATTTTTTGATGGTGCGAAGAGGCGAGGGGGACGCAATCATCGAGACAGAGATCGACTTGGGGCGGCGTGCTCCAGCGCAGCGACAGGGCCGGCATGCTTTCGCGCTCGGGAGCATAGATGACGGCATAGTTCCACAGCAGGATCTTGATCGACAGCTCCGGCCGGCGCGTTGCAAGTGCTGTGAGGAACGGTCCCAATTGCGTCGGCAGACCGTCCTCCGGCTTCGTCTCCGGGGGTAACAGGGGCGTGCGGCTGTCCACATCCCAGCCGGCGATGTAAATGGTACGTTCCGCCCTCAGCATGGCATCCCGCAAGGCGGAGAAATAGTTCGCTGCATCGACGAGGACCGCCGCCCGCTCAGCCTTGGTGATGCGCCAGACATTGCGCTTCGGCTGCAGGCAATGATCGCCATACTGCCGGCTATCGATGATGTCGCCGCTGGAATCGAAGTCGTTATCGGCGCTCAGCCGCTCGATCCCTGCGCGGTCGAAACCGCTGCGATCGAAACGCTTGACCACCCCACCACGATTGTCGCGGCCGATGATGCCACGGGTGAACCAGCTTCGACCTCGCTCCGCCCGTTTAAGTGATGCTGGATTCACGATCGGAATTCCTCCCGCCTTGACTTCGTGTCGCGGATTAAACAGGTCGCTAACGGCGTCGGTTCCGCCAGTTCACATCTTGATGAGACTGTCGAAGGATAACGGGCGGTTTGACGGCAATAAGGGAAGCGGATGGCAATCAGGGAAGCGCAAGCCGGGAGCGGCAAAAATTAACCCGCTCAGATCCGCAAATGCGCGGCGGAAGAGAGCGGGCGGAGCCATGCGGTCCTGTAGATATAGCCGTAGCGGAATCAGGAGGATCATCGCTGACGGGTCGCCCCGCCAAGGAAATCGACCGCCACGGTGATGCGTCGAATGGAGCGATCATACCGAACTCGCAGCCGCGCCCGCATCACTGTCGCGTGAGGCGCGCTGCCCTAGCATCACGGGCGCGTGAGGTGCAGCGCCTGCTCACGGCACGGTGATGACTTGGGGGAGGGGACTGGATGATCACGCCGGCGTGATCGGCCCCGGCGCAACGAACCGCGCAATCTGCTGTTTCTGCATATCGCGCGATTTCAGGAGCGATTATGGCGCAGACGAGGCAATCCGGTACCGGCAAGAAAGCCAGCCCCAAGAAGACCGCCAGGAAAACGGCCAGCCGTAAAGCGGCGAGCTCCCCAGGCACCGGCCGCAAAACCGCGAGCCGCAAAACTGGCGGTCCGCTGGCAACCTACCGGTCTATGCGGGATTTCAGCAAAACCCGCGAGCCGGCCGGCGCGGCGGACCCGGCCGCACGAAAAGGCGATCAGCCTTTGCGCTTTGTCATCCAGAAACATGATGCGACGCGTCTGCATTACGATCTCCGCCTGGAACTGGGCGGCGTCTTCAAATCCTGGGCGGTGACCAAGGGACCGTCGCTCGATCCCCATGACAAGCGCCTCGCGGTAGAGGTTGAGGACCATCCGCTCGAATATGGCGATTTCGAAGGGACGATTCCCCAGGGCCAGTATGGCGGCGGCACGGTGCAGCTTTGGGATCGCGGCTATTGGCGGCCGGAAGACGGGCAATCGCCGGAACGGGGACTGGCAAAAGGCGATCTCAAATTCATCCTGGAAGGCAAGCGGCTGCATGGCAGCTGGGTCCTGGTGCGGATGAAAGGCGACCGCTGGCGCAGCTCGGGACGGGGCAAGAAACGCAACAACTGGCTGCTGATCAAGCATCACGACGATGCGGCGGTGGAGGGGGACGGCGATGCGGTTCTGGCGGAGGACAAATCCGTCGCCTCGGGCCGTAAGATGGCGCAGATCGCCGCCGGTACCGGACGCGCGCCGAAACCCTTCATGCAGGCGAAAGCACCGGAGGCCGATGCCGTCTGGGGCACGACGGCCGAGGATGATGCCGCCGCATCGAAGCCTTCCAACCGCGCCATCCGCAAAAAAGCCGAGCCGGAGCAGGCTGCCGGCAAGCCGATCACGAAAATGCCGACTTTCATCGAACCGCAGCTCTGCACCCTGGTCGAGCGGCCGCCTTCGGGCGCCAACTGGGTGCATGAGATCAAGTTCGACGGCTATCGCATCCAGATGCATGTCGAAGCTGGCAAGGTCACGTTATATAGCCGTCGAGGTCTCGACTGGACGAAGAAGTTCGCCGCCATCGCCCGCGCCGCGGCGAAGCTCCCCGATGCCATCATCGATGGCGAGGTCTGCGCCCTCGATCATCGCGGCGCGCCGGATTTCGCCGCCTTGCAGGCGGCGCTGTCGGAAGGCAAGACCGATGCGCTGGTCTTCTTCGCCTTCGACCTGCTGGTGGCCGAGGGCGCCGATCTGCGCAAGGAAAAGCTCAGCGTCCGCAAGGCGCGGCTGGAGGAACTGCTTGGCGACCACGCCGGCAAGTCGGCGCTTATTCAATATGTCGAGCATTTCACCAGCGGCGGCGATGCGGTGTTGAAATCCGCCTGCCGGCTGGAGATGGAAGGCATCGTCTCGAAGCGGTTGGATGCCAGCTATCTCTCCGGCCGCGGTCATTCCTGGGTGAAATCGAAATGCCGCGCCGGGCATGAAGTGGTGATCGGCGCCTGGGCCGATACCAACGGCAAGTTCCGCTCCTTGCTGGTCGGCGTCTATCGCGGCGGCCATCTGGTTCATCTTGGCCGCGTCGGCACCGGCTATGGCGGCAAGGTGGTGCAGCAATTGATGCCGCATCTCAAAAGACTGGCGAGCGACAAGAATCCCTTTGGCGGCAAGACCGCGCCCAAGGCCAAGAGCAATATCCATTGGGTCAAGCCGGAATTGGTGGCGGAGATCGAATTCGCCGGCTGGACCGGCGACGGCAATATCCGGCAGGCCGCCTTCAAAGGCCTGCGTCTGGATAAGCCGGCGACCGAGATCGCGGCCGAGTTGCCGGTATCGCCCAGTAGCACCGACGTGGCGGAGCCGGTACCGGGCGGCGAAAAATCCGCAAAGGGCAAAGGCGGGGCGGAAAAGGCGGCGCCGGGAAAGACCACGACGAAGACGGCTGGCCGAATGGCCGCGCTCAAATCGGCAAAGACCGCCATCATGGGCGTGTTGCTGTCGAATGCCGATAAGCCGCTCTGGCCTGACGGCGATGCGGCCGAAAGCGACCGGGCGATCACCAAGCTGGAACTGGCGCGTTATTACGAGGCGATGGGGGAGTATATCATGCCGCATATCGCCGGCCGGCCGTGTTCCATCATTCGCGCGCCTGACGGCTATCAGGGCGAAAAGTTCTTTCAGCGCCACGCCATGAAAGGCATGAGCAATCTCCTCGACCTGACGGAGGTATGGGGCGACCGGAAGCCCTATCTCCAGGTGGACCGGGTGGAAGGCCTGGCGGCGCTGGCGCAGATCGCCGCGCTGGAGCTGCATCCCTGGAACTGCGCACCGAAGCAGCCGGAAGTGCCGGGGCGTCTGGTCTTCGATCTCGATCCTGGCCCCGATGTCGATTTCGACGCGGTGGTCGCCGGCGCCAAGGAAATCCGTGAAAGATTGGAAGCGCTGGGCCTTGTCGCCTTCTGCAAGACGACAGGCGGCAAGGGCCTGCACGTGGTGACGCCGCTGAGCACCGGCGGCAAGAAGCAGGTCGATTGGCCGGCAGCGAAGCGCTTCGCCCATGAAATCTGCAAGCGCATGGCGAAGGACAGTCCGGACCGTTACCTGGTGAACATGGCGAAGGAGCGGCGCAAGAACCGTATCTTTCTCGACTATCTCCGCAATGACCGGATGTCCACGGCGGTGGCGCCATTTTCACCGCGCGCCAGACCCGGCGCAGCTGTTTCCATGCCCTTGACCTGGGCGCAAGTGCGCGACGGCCTCGACCCGCAACGTTTCACTTTACGGACCGTACCGAAACTGGTCGCGCGCAGTCGCGCCTGGGCCGATTACGATGCGAGCGCACAACCCCTGGCGGCTTCCATCGCGCGGCTTGAGAAGCTGGGATAGAAGGTAGCTTTAAGGTCCCTGTTCCCGGCATCGGGCCAGGGACAATTTTTGCTGGGATCGCTGTCCGATCGATCAGAGCGTGGTGACGGAAGCCGCATCCCTGGGGAGGAGTAAAGAGATGCCGCGATTGCTGGTGATGGATGATGATGCAGATATCGGCATCATCATCGGCGATGTCGCGACGGGATGCGGTTACGAGGTCAAGGTCATCCAGGATTCGACCGAATTCATCGATACCTATGAAGCCTTCCGCCCCCATGTCATCGTGCTGGACATCACCATGCCGAAGATCGACGGCATCGAATTGCTGCGCTCGCTGGCCGATCGCAAGTCGCCGGCGCATATAGTGCTTTTCAGCGGCATCACCGCGCAGCTCATCGAATTGTCGTCGCGGCTGGGCAAGGCCTACGGTCTCGATATTGCCGGGCAATTGGCCAAGCCGGTCCGCGTCGCCGACCTCCGCGCGCGCTTGTCGGCGTTGATCGCATGAAGGGCGCGGCGGAGCAGAGGCGTTCACCGAAGCGGTGGGCCATTTCGTGTTTACTCTCTGCGAGATTCCAGGCTATCGTTGCGCCGCTGTCAGAGCCTCCGCGAAACTGCGCGACGGCCTCTTTCATTTCCGATATGTCCAAAGAGTGAGGGGGAACTGAGATGGCGAAAGCTCCGCTATCCGATCTGCCGAGGATCTTGCAGGAACACGAGAGCCAGATCCTGGCTGAATGGCTGCAGTTGCTGGGCGAGGTGGTCAAGACCGGTCGCGGCCGCATCACCGAAAAGGAACTGCAGGATCAGTGCCGCGAATTTCTCGCCAGATTGCGCGAGGCGATCAGCGACGGCAATGTCGACAATATCCGTGCCGAAAGTTTCGAACGTCTGCGCGACATGCTGGGGCACATGTCGCGAACCCGCGCGGCCCAGGGCTTCACGCCCAGCGAAACCGCCAACTTCGTTTTTTCGCTGAAGCAGCCGATTTTTGAATTGCTGAAAAACGGGAAGGCATCGGAGGGAAGCTGGGCGCTCAGCACGCTGCTCGATCAGCTCGGCCTCTATTCGATGGAAGAGTTCCTGAAGCGCCGCGAGGAAGTGATCCTGCGCCAGCAGCAGGAAATCGCCGAGCTCTCGACCCCGGTGGTCAAATTGTGGAATGGCATCCTGGCCTTGCCGCTGATCGGCACGCTGGATAGCAGCCGCACCCAGGTGGTGATGGAGAACCTGCTGCAAAGCATCGTGCAGGAAGGGGCGGAAATCGCCATCATCGATATCACCGGCGTGCCGACGGTGGATACGCTGGTGGCCCAGCATCTGTTGAAAACCGTGGCGGCGGCGCGGCTGATGGGCGCCGAGTGCATCATCAGCGGCATCCGGCCGCAGATCGCACAAACCATGGTTCATCTCGGCGTCGAGCTGAATGTCGCGTCGAAGGCATCGCTCGCGGATGCCTTCGCACTGGCCTTGCACCAGACCGGCCGCCGCGTCACGCGGCTGCAGGGTAATGAGGCGCAGGCGCCGGGCGCTGCGCCGGCAGGCATCCCGGGACAGACGAACATCGGGGGCTGACCGATGGATCGCATACCCATTCTGCAGATGGGGCGTGCCCTGCTGATCACCATTCAGGTGGATATGCATGACCAGTTGGCCCTGGCGCTGGAAGAAGACCTGACCGCGAAGATTGCTTCCAGCGGAGCGCGCGGCGTTCTGATCGATATCTCCTCGCTGGAAATCGTCGACAGCTTCATCGGCCGCATGCTGGATAATATTGCCGCCGTGTCGAAACTGATGGATGCGGAAACGGTCGTTGTCGGCATGCGTCCGGCGGTGGCGATTACGCTGGTCGAACTCGGCCTGTCGCTTTCCGGTGTGCGCACGGCGCTCAATGTCGATCGCGGCATGGCGATCATCCAGCAGCGCCTGCATGACTATGAGATCACCGATGGAGGGTAATTCGGGCGATGTGCTGGTCATCAATAGCGCCGATGATATCGTTCGCGTCCGGCAGGCCGTGCGGGCCAAGGCAATCCAAATCGGACTGAGCCTGGTCGATCAGACCAAGATCGTCACGGCGGCGAGCGAAATCGCCCGCAATACGCTGGATTATGGCGGCGGCGGGACGGCGACGCTTCTGGTTCTCGAAAACGGCGGCCGGCCGGGCCTCA
This sequence comes from Dongia soli, assembly GCF_034044715.1. Lineage (NCBI taxonomy): Bacteria > Pseudomonadati > Pseudomonadota > Alphaproteobacteria > Rhodospirillales > Dongiaceae > Dongia > Dongia soli. The sequence continues at coordinate 132,628 of NZ_JAXCLW010000005.1, forward strand.
AGCTGGTTTTCGAAGATCAGGGTCCGGGCATTGCCGATCTCGAACGCGCCCTGACCGACGGCTACACGACGGGAAAAGGGCTCGGCCTGGGCCTTGGCGGGGCCAGGCGGCTGTCGAACGAATTTAAGATCGAGTCAACACCCGGCAAGGGCACGCGGGTCGTCATCGCGCGCTGGAAATGATGCAAGCATTCCCTGTCCAGGACAGTTCCCATATCGCCCAGGTGCGGCGCGACATCCTCGCCACCGCCCAGCGGATCGGTTTCGACACGATCGAACAGGGGCGGGTCGCCATCGTCGTCACCGAGCTTGCCACCAACCTTCTCAAACATGCAGGCGGCGGCATCCTGCTGGTGGAAAACCAGCCCGCTTTCGCCGATCCGGTCCTGGATTGCGTGGCCCTGGACAAAGGCCCCGGCATGCATGACATCGCCGCTTGCCTGGGCGATGGCTATTCGACGGCCGGCAGTGCCGGTAGCGGCCTCGGTGCCGTGCTGCGTCAGGCCGACCTGGTCGATATCTATTCTCAACCGCAAAGCGGGACAGTACTTTTCGTCAGGCTGCGGCCCGGAGAGTCGAAGGGGGCACAACCGGTCCCCGCGTCGCGGAACCCTTCGACCGCGCGGTTGTTTAGCCCGGGCAAAATTGCGAGTGGTGAGACCGAAGGCTGGGATGTTGAAAACTGGGGTGGCGTCTGCGTGGCGAAACCGGGAGAAGATGTTAGCGGCGACAACTGGCAAGTCAAACGGCGTGACGACGGCTTGATCGCGGTTACGGTGGACGGGCTTGGCCATGGCATGCTGGCGGCGGAGGCGGCAAATGCCGCTTTGGCCATTTTCGATCAGCATTATCAGCGCCGGCCGGCGGAAATCATCAATGCCATGCATGCCGGCATGCGCCATACGAGGGGCGCAGCGATCGGCATCGCGCATCTCGACCGGGTCGCTCAAAGCGTGCATTTTGCCGGCATCGGCAATATCGCGGCGGCATTGATATCCGCGGAAGCGGGCCCGGCCCAGGAGGCGTCAGCGTTGCGGCGCGGTCCCCGTCGCATGGTGTCGCAAAATGGTACGGTCGGCCATGCCCTGCGCCGGGTCCAGGAAATGGATTATCCTTTCGATCCGGTGCAAGGCGGCGGAGAGGCGATGGTCATCATGCAATCCGATGGCATTGCCAGTTCCTGGTCGCTCGATGCTTATCCCGGCCTGACCGATCATCATCCATTGACCATCGCGGCGACGCTTTACCGGGATTTCCGGCGTGGCCGGGACGACGCCACAGTCTTGGTGACGCAGGTTAGGTGAGATGCAGCAGGCGGTGACCAGTCCGGGCTTGATCGACCTCGCCGGATATCCGATCCGCAGCGAGAGCGACATTGTCCTGATCCGTCAGCAGGCCCAGCGCCTGGCCCAGGGTCTCGGTTTCGACCGCCAGGATCAGACGCGGATCGCCACGGCGGTGTCGGAGATCGTCCGCAACGCTTTGCAGCATGGCGGCGGCGGCACGATTAAATTCGCCATCGAAGCTCCGGTCGAGGCATCGGCCGAGACATCCGTGGCGGCACGGGATGAAACCCAATATCTCGTCGCCGATATCGGCGACTGCGGCCCCGGCATCGAGCAACTGGAAGATGTGCTGCAGGGTCGGGGCGGGAACAATGCCGTCGGCCTGGTCGCGGCGCGCCGGTTGATGGAACGGTTCGAGATCGACAGCTCCCCGGCGACCGGCACGCATATCCGCATGAAGAAGCGCTTGCCGCGCAGTTATGCCTTGGATGATGGCGCATTGAAGACGCTGACGGCCGGCCTTTCCGCCCGCGCGGCCGAGGAGCCGGTGGCGTTGGTCCAGCATCTCAACCACGAGCTCGCTCTTTGCCTGGAGGAATTAAACAGCCGCCAGGAAGAGCTGGAACGGTTGAGCGCCGAGCTTGAGGACACCAATCGCGGCGTCGTTGCGCTTTATTCGGAGCTCGACGACAAGGCCGAGGAGCTGAAGCAGGCGAGCGAGCTGAAGTCGCGCTTCCTGTCCAACATGGGACATGAATTCCGCACGCCGCTGAATTCCATCCTCGCTCTTTCCGGTTTGTTGCTGGACGGGCTCGATGGCAGCCTGACCAGCGAACAGTCGCGCCAAGTCACCTATATCCGCCACGCGGCGGAAGGATTGACCGAACTGGTCAATGATCTGCTGGACCTCGCCAAGGTGGAATCGGGCAATGTCGATCTGCGGCCGCGCGATTTCACCGTGCATGAATTGTTCGGCAGCCTGCGCGGCATGTTGAAGCCACTCTCGCTCAATGACCAGGTCGCGCTGATTTTCGACGAGGGCCGGGACCTACCCCCCTTGCGCACCGATATGGGAAAGCTGTCGCAGATCCTGCGCAACTTCATTTCCAATGCGCTCAAATTCACCGAGGAAGGCGAAGTCCGGGTGACTGCGCGGCTGACCCCGGATCGGCGGCGCATGGTCTTCGCCGTGCGCGATACCGGCATCGGCATTGCACCGGAACATCACGAAGCGGTTTTCGACGAATTTCTTCAGATCGAGAACCGGCTTCAGGCGCGCTACAAGGGCACTGGCCTCGGCCTGCCGCTGTCCCGCAAGCTGGCGGAACTTCTGGGCGGCGAAGTGACGCTGGAAAGCCAGCTGGGCGAGGGTTCGACCTTCACCCTTTATATTCCCGCCAGCGGCGGCCATGCGCCGGCGGCAGACTCCGAGCAAGCGCGCGAGAGCGGATTGGCACCGCAGCAAAGCGCCTTCGCAGCCAAGAGCATTCTCGTCATCGACGATGAGGAAGCCTTCCGCTATGTGCTGCGCCAGCTCATGGTCGATACCGGCTATCGCATCCTGGAGGCCAATGATGGGGCCGCCGGCCTGGACCTGATGCGAGCGCAGCACCCGGACGCGGTTTTCCTGGATTTGCAGATGCCGGCGATGAACGGGTATCAGGTGCTGGATAGACTGGCAGCCGACCCGGCCCTGAAGGATATCCCGGTCGTCATCTGCACGTCTTCCGTGCTGGATGCCGCGGACCGCGACCGGCTCGCCGCCGCGACCGCTGTCCTGCCGAAAAATGAGCTGACGCGCGACGCGGTCTCGGCCATGCTGAAGCAGCTTCATCTGGCGGAAGGGGGCAAATGATGCGCGATTGCGGTCACAGGCAAGTCGTCACATGAACAATTCCGGCGTCACCATCCTGAATGTCGATGATACCGAAGCGCTGCGCTATGCGAAGTCGCGCATCCTGAACCGCGCCGGCTATGCAGTGCGCGAGGCGAGCACCGGGCATGATGCCCTGCGCGAAGTGGAAACGTCGCAGCCTGCCTTGGTGCTCCTCGACGTCAAATTGCCCGATATCAGCGGCACCGAGGTTTGCCGGCTGATCAAGCAGCGTTACCCTTCGGTGCTGATCCTGCAAACCTCGGCGACCTATGTGACCGGGGCCGACCGTGTCGCCGGCCTGGACAGCGGGGCCGATGCCTATCTCATTCAACCGGTGGAGCCCGAGGAACTGGTCGCGGCGGTGCGCGCGCTTCTGCGCCTGCAGGCGGCCGAGGAGGCCTTGCGCCAAGCCAATGAGGGTCTGGAGCAGCGTGTCGCCGAACGTACCCGTGAATTGGAGGAAGCCAATCGGAGATTGCGCCATGAGGCGGAAGAGCGCGCCCGTGCCGAGGCGGCGTTGCGGCAAAGCCAGAAGATGGAAGCACTCGGGCAATTGACCGGCGGCATCGCCCATGACTTCAACAATCTACTGGGGGCGATTTCCGGCAGCCTGCAATTGATGCAGCGCCGGATCAAATCCGGACGCGTCGATGTCGAGCGCTATATCGAGGCGGCTCTATTCGGCACCAATCGCGCGGCGAAACTGACCAGCCGCCTGCTGGCTTTCTCGCGTCAGCAGCCGCTCAATCTGCGCTCGGTCAACGTCAATGACCTGGCGCGCGGCATGCTGGATATGCTGCGCCGGACGATGGGCGAGCAGATCAAGGTGGAGCTGGATCTGCAGGCCGAGCCCGCCTGGACGAGATGCGATGAAAACCAGCTTGAGAATGCCTTGCTCAATCTCGCCATCAATGCCCGCGATGCCATGCCGAGCGGCGGCCATTTCCGGATCGAAACGCGGAACGAGACCTTGCAGAACGGGTTGCGGGACGAACTGGTCAATCTGGCGCCAGGGAATTATGTTACTCTGGCGGTCGTGGATACCGGCTCCGGCATGACGGCGGAGGTGAAGAAGCGGGCGATGGAACCCTTCTTCACCACCAAGCCGATCGGCCAGGGAACCGGGCTCGGCCTCAGCATGATTTACGGGCTGATGACGCAATCTGGCGGTGCGCTTGTGCTGGAGAGCGAGGTCAATCGCGGTACCAGCGTCAAGCTCTACCTGAAGCGGGAGGAGCCCGCCTCTGCCATGGCGCGGCACGCCCCTGATGGGGAAACGGAAATGCCGAAGATCGAAGCGACCATCCTGGTCGTGGAGGATGAGGAACTCCTCCGCTCAATGATGATCGAAGTGCTGCAGGAGGAAAACTACCAGACCCTGGCGGCCCATGACGGTCCAAGCGCGCTGGAGCAGTTGAACGGCGACGCTCCAATCGACCTGCTGGTGACGGATGTCGGCCTGCCGGGCATCAATGGCCGCCAGCTGGTGGAGCGCGCCCGCACAATCAAGCCGGATCTGAAAATCCTCTTCGTTACCGGCTATTCCCGCGACCTCCTGCGCCGGCAAATGGCCGAACCGGGCGAGGATGAAAGCGCCCACTGGATCAAGGGCATCGAAATCCTGCGCAAACCCTTCGAACTAACTGACTTCAGCCAGACCGTCAGGGGCATTCTGACGGGCGAGTAAGGCGTCGAGTGCGATCGTCCTGCGCTCATCCGACATCATGCGCGACCTCCACCATGGACCCTCGGGTCAAGCCCGAGGGTGACAAGCGAAGCGGTGGTTGCGCCGTGCGATGGCATTCTCGTTCGTGACGAGGCTATCGGCACATCCGTCGCATGACGCTAGAAGCAAACAAGGTTGTCACCCTCGGGCTTGACCCGAGGGTCCATCGTCGCGACTGATGGCTGGCTGCTGTTCCGCCTCGCGCTATTGTCTTCCAACATCATGCGCGACCTTCACCATGGACCCTCGGGTCAAGCCCGAGGGTGACAAGCGAAGCGGTGGTTGCGCCGGCGATGGCATTCTCGTTCGTGACGAGGCTATCCGCACATCCGTCGCGCACCCGCCAGGACAACAAAGGTTGTTCCCAGGGCCGACTTCAGTCTCCACCGCTCGAGCAATTGAAACCTACAGCCTGTAAAACCTGCAATCGAACTTTTTCCTGGAATCACACCCGGAAGCTACACACCACCATGGGGACGTGTTCCTCACCGGGAGTGGAGCGGATAGGTTTAACATCGCCCTTGCCGAGTTTCAGTTTTCCGGGGTATCGAGAAAGAGGCTCGACGGAAAAGCAGAGGGGACCATGCCGGCTTGGCTTAAGGGTGTCTGCGGCGCAGCTGTGCTCGCGGGGTCGCTCGTCTTCTCACCGCCGCTTTGGTCATCACCGGCCCAGGCCGAACATGAGGCCGACTATGAGACGGTGCAGCGAGGCGAGCTGACGCTCAGTGAGCTGCAAAAGGGCAAGGTCTCGGGCTTGGTGGAAAATCGCTGGTTCGCGCCCGGCGCGGATGCCGAACCGGCGCATGAAGAGTTCACCGGCACGCTCATCGTTCCCGAAAGCCAGATGAGCACGGAACCGGCGAAATTCACCAGCCGCTCGGTCCAGGGCAAGGACCCGAAAATCTTTCCGGCCCTGCGGCTGTCGTTTTTTACCTATAAGGGCGATCTGGTGCCGGTATCGCAGGATGTGATCCGCGCCGGTTCCATTTCCGGCACCCGCAGCTATTGGGACATCATCGTGCAGCCCGGCAAGCTCTGGTCGGAAGCCGGCGACAAGGGCTGGTCGCGCGCCTCATTCCCCTTCGCCTTGGCCAATTCGCGCGAAGGCGAGACCCATAACGGCGTCGCCACCTTCCTTTATAAGGGCAACCGCATCAGCCGGCTGCAATATCAGGTCGTGCAGCAGACCTCGCCCTATAATGTGGTGGATTATTTCACCGCCTGGGGCACGGTCTGGGCCGGTGTCACCCAAACGGTGGAAGCGAGCGGCGCCGAGGATCGCGGCCTGCCGGTCAATCTGACCAAGTTGAAGGCGACCTATCAGCAAGATATCGACGACCGTTTGCTGATCAAAAGCTGGGATGATCTCGGCAATCGCGTCGGGGCCGCGAAGCTGAAAGATTTCGACAGCGCCATGTCGCCCTCCGACCTGCTGGTCAGCGGGCTCTATTTCGACGGCAAGCTCTATCTGAAGGAATGCAACAGTGCCGCCGGCCCACTGCCTTATTGCGACCGCCAGCGTTTCGGCGTCTGGTCGATGGGCAATTCGCTGACCAACCTGGTTGCCTTGCTGCGCCTCGGCCAGAAATACGGACCGGAAATCTATAATGAGAAGATCGTCGATTACATCCGCCCCGGCTATAACGGGGATGATTGGGCCGACGTCACCTTTGTCGATGCCCTGAACATGGCGACCGGTATCGGCCGGGGCAGTATCAAGCGCGATCCCAATAATATCGCCGATGGTTATATCGACGAAGCCTATGGCCGCTGGTATGAGGCGCGCGGCATCCAGCAGAAACTCGACTGGCTGTTCAAGGACGGGCAGAAATATCCCTGGAAGCCGGGCGAGGTGGCGCGGCTGCGAGATGAGGACATGTTCCTGCTCGGCGTGGCGATGGATCGCCTGGTCAAGCGCAAGGAAGGTGCGCAGGCCGATATTTGGTCGCTGCTGATGAAAGAGGTCTATGCACCGATCGGCATTCGCTATGCACCGACCGACCGCACCATCGAGGCAAAGGGCGAGGGCGCCTATACCGCCAAAGGCGGCCAGCCGCTGATGGCCTTCGGCTATTATCCGACCTTGGCCGACATGGTGAAGATCGCGCAATTGCTGCAACATGGCGGCTGGCATGCGGGCCGCCTCCTGCTCGACGACAAAAAGCTCGCCGAGCTTCTGCCGGCGAAAGCGGGCGTGAATCCCAAGCTGCGCGGCCTGCCGACCGGCAACTTCAACAAATATGGGGAACTTACCTATGCCTGGTCGCTATGGCAGGCACCCTTCGATTCCGCGGAAGGCTGTACCCTTCGCGTGCCGCAGATGGATGGCTGGGGCGGCAATTACATTGTCATGATGCCGGGACACATCACGGCAATCCGCCTCGGCAAAAGCTGGAAGCCTGATGCCGATGTCGCCGACACGACCGGCATGATGCAGGTCGCCAACCGGCTGACGTCTTTCTGTCACTGACGATTTGCTGCCACGCTCAGTTTCCCGAGACCAGCTTGAGGCCGATGACGCCGGCCAGGATGAGGCCGATGCAAGCGATCCGCATCGGTGCCGCGGAATCGCCGAGGAGCAGGATGCCAATAATGGCTGTTCCGGCCGCACCGATACCGGTCCAGACCGCATAGCCGGTGCCAACTGGCAAGGTGCGAAGCGAGATCGACAGAAGAACGACGCTCGATAAGCCGGTGGCGACCGTCAGCAGTGCGGGTATCAAGCGCGTAAAGCCGGCTGACGACTTCATGAAGAAAGCGAAGGCGATTTCGAGAAGGCCGGCCAAGCCAAGTAGTGTCCAAGCCATATGCGACAGGTCCCTTGAAGAATTGCAAGAAGCGAGCGCCGGCTCATAGATCCGTCCATGGCGGAAGCGCTCGCTATTGAGGTTTATGCTTTGGCAACGGCCGCTGGTGTCGAGCGGAACGCGACCCCGAAGCGATTGAAGGCGTTCATCAGGCCGATCGCATAGGTGAGATCGGCAAGTTCGCTCTCGCTGAACTCGGCGGCAGCAGCCTGGTAGTCTGCATCGGGAATGCCGGTCTCGGCGACGCGGGTCACGGTTTCCGCCCAAGCGAGTGCGGCCTGCTCGCGCGCGGTGAAGACCTTGCCGGCATCGCGCCAGACGGGGACCAGGACGAGCTTGTCCACCGCCAGGCCGGATTTGAGCAGGTCGCGAGAATGCATGTCGATGCAAAAGGCGCAGCCATTGATCAGCGAAACCCGCAGATAGACAAGATTGATCAATGCGTTTGGCAGGCTGCTTTTTTGCAGGGTGACATATACCCCGCCGAAAGCCTTGTAGCCCTCAGGCGAGGCCTTGGCGTAGTCGATACGGTTGGTCATGACGAAATCCTTAAGCTTGTAATCAAGGACTTCATCGTGATGCATCTTGGCCTAGGAGGGGAGATCCAAGAATGATCTTCCGTACTAGGGCATGATTCTGCCGGCTTCGCTAAATGGTCACAGCAGCTTCAGGATACGCTTACCCAGATTTTCCGCCGTCTTCCGAGAATCGATATTCGTGAAATTAAGCAGCAGCGCGGATGCTTTATGACGATCCATCATCCAATCGGAGAGCGCTTCACCATATAGGCCTACCTCGCCCATGCGCGCAACAAGACGGCGGTCCGACTGCCTGCCGCGCAGGCGCAAGATCAGATGCATGCCGCCCGGCGGTGAACCCACTTCCATATGCTGCCCTAGGACGCTTTCCAGGCCTGCGGCTGTGGCATCCCGGCGCTCGGCATAGAGCTTGCGCATCCGCTGGATATGGCGCGCAAAGTGACCTTCCCTGATGAAGGTGGTGACGATGGTTTGCGTAAGCTCGGGGCTGCTCCCTGCGAAGGCTTGGCTGATCTCCTCAAACCGCTCGATCTGTGGTTCCGGCGCGACGAGATATGCAAGTCGGAGGCTGGGGAAAAGCACCTTGCTGAAAGTGCCCGCATAAAGCACGCGGTCTTCGCGATCCAGGCTCTTCAGGGCGGGGAGGGGGCGGCTGACATAGCGGTATTCGCCGTCATAGTCGTCTTCGATGATCCAGGCCTTGTTGCGTCTCGCCCAGTCCAGCAGCGCCAGTCGCCGCGGCAAGGACAAAGAGACGCAGAGCGGGCTTTGATGCGCCGGCGTCACCACGGCCGCGAGCGCCCGTGGCGCCAGCTTGATCCCATCGGAAACGATCATGCCATCCTGGTCCACCGGTACCGCGACACCGGCGATCTGCATATAGCCGAACAACTCCCGTGTCGGCGGATAACCGGGATTTTCCAGCCAGACACGATCGCCCGCTTTCAATAAGGCATGAGCGATCAATTCGATGGTGTGGCGATATCCCGAAGTCACGAAGACCTGGGAAGGTGCGCAGTTGATCCCACGCGAAACCCGGAGATAAGCGGCGATCTGCGAACGCAATGCCGGCAGGCCGTATATGGCGGGATGAGCCATGCTGGATGGCTGTATCGCTCGAACGCATCGTGCGCCGAGGCGGGCCCAGACCTTTCGCGGAAACGCATCCAAAGCCGGCAGGCCCATCTGGAACGGCAAAATCGAATCCGGACGAAAACTGGTTGAAGCGAGGCCGCTATCGGATGGCGGCCTCGGGGGTATTACCGGCATGCGCGGTTTGAGATCCGGCGTCACGATGGTCCCTGCCTGGCCACGCGCCTGGATGTACCCTTCGGCCGCAAGCAGGGAATAAGCCGCTTCGATCGTGCCTCTTGCCAATCCCAATTCCTGGGTCAGCGCTCTGGCCGAGGGTATCCGGTCGCCCGGCTTCAATACGCCGCTGGCGATCGCATCGCGAAACCGGTCGTAGATCTGTCGGTAGAAGGGTGTCGTCGCCGCTGGATCCAGCGGTGAGATCGTCGGCGGCGAGATCGTCGCCGGTGAAATCCTCGTGGGCTTCGCGGTATCCATGGACCAGCCGCCTCGGCATTTGCATTGAAACCGACGATATCATCATCGCCAGATGATGTCAGTCAGGCGCGGCGCGCGGGCATATTGATAACGATCATGGCCCAATTTCTGTTTCAGTTCATGGACCTTGGATATAGGCCATGGGCTTTGTAGAGTGGCTGCTTCCGAGGCGCTCAACGAGAAAGCCACGGCTGTCAGGCATGGGCGCCGGCATTCAGCAAAGCTTGGAACGACAATGAAGAATATTCTGCATGTGAGTTGCAGCCCGCGCGGCGAAACCGCTGAAAGCTCTAAGTTGGCGCAAAAAATCATCGGATTTCTGCGTCAGAAAGAGCCGACCGCGATCGTGGTGAATCGCGTGATCGGCGACGGCACCCTATCGCATATCGACAAAGACTATGCGATTTCCCAGGGATCGTCCGCCGACGTCTCCCAGGAAGGCTCGATGGCACAATCCGAAGAGTTGATCCGGGAGCTGGAGGCGGCCGACGTCGTCGTCATCGGTACACCCATGCATAACTTCACCGTCCCCTCTGTACTTAAGGCCTGGATAGATCATGTCGTCCGTGCGCGCCGGACGTTCAACACGACACGGGCGGGAAAAGTGGGCACCTTGCGCGACCGTCCGGTCTTCATCGCGATCGCTTCGGGCGGCCGGTTTTCCGGGGAGCGCGCACGTCAGCCGGATTTCCTGACCCCGTATCTGAAGGCGATCCTGGCGACCATCGGCTTGCACGATTTGACATTCTTCTCCGTTCAGGGAACAGGTGCTGCACCCGAAGCGGTGGTTGAAAGCAGGATCGAGGCGGATCACGCTTTGCAGGCGTATTTTTCCGCATCGCCTGCTATCACCTCGACTGTCTTGAAGGAGAGGGCTATCTGATGACTTTGCGGCCAATCAAGGCGGTTGCCGTCTTTTGCGGATCGAATTTCGGCGCTTCAGAGGAATTCGCCGATGGCGCAGGCGCGCTCGGTCAAGCTTTGGGAAAAGCCGGCATCACTGTCGTCTATGGCGGGACGACGAAGGGGTTGATGGGTATTGTCGCAGATGCGGCGCTGGAGGCCGGCGGCAGCGTTCATGGTGTCATTACGGCGAGCCTGCATCAGCGCGGACACTCCCATTCAGGTCTGACGATCCATGAAATTGCCGAGACGCTGGGCCGGCGCAAGGAACGCATGGTTGAACTCGCCGATGCCTTCATTGCCTTGCCCGGCGGGATCGGCACCGTCGAGGAGCTTATGGAAGTCTGGACCATGAATCAGTTGGCGGAGATCGACAAACCCGTCGGCTTGTTGAATGCTGCCGAATTCTTCAGCCGGTTTTTGGACTTCATCGACCATATGGTGGACACGAGATTCCTGCCGGCGGCTCATCGGCGCGCGATATGCGTCGATACGGATGCCGGGGCGCTGATTGAGAAGCTTCACAACTATGTGCGCGTCGACGTGCCCAAATGGTTATAGGGCCGCGCCGGTGCGCATCCGGTAGTCCGGCCGCTTATTTCTTGAAATTGCCCCGCGGGCCGATCTTCTCGGCTTCGTCGGTCAGCTTTTCCTCAAGCTCACGGTTGTGCGATTCTGCCGCGATCTCCTTTGCCTCTTGCCGCGCCGCATCGCGTTCGACCGCGCTGGGCGGTACTTCCGGCGGTGTCAGCGGCGGTGTCGCCATCCGCTTGCCCGGCTTTTCCGGCGCGGCCCAGCCGTAAGTATAGCCGGCTTCTGCCGCGCGGTTTGGATCGGCGGGGAACTGGGTTTTCGGCAAAGGGGTTTTCTTGGTCATGGGCGCCTCCTTTAGAAGAAGAACGCCTAACCTTTCCAAGGGTTCCATCGCAGCGTGGGATAGGCGTCCGGCAGCGAAGCGAACTTCCTGCGCGCGACGTCACGACTGCAAGGTGAGGATGAGTCCGCTTTTCGGCAGAGTCGGAGAGCGGTTAGGGGAAATCCGCAAGTCCTGTTCGGGCACCTCATATCGAAGCTGCGATGCCAGCATCGCAAGCGCGCGATCGAGCAATTCGATCGTGAGGGACTCCCCCGGACAGCGGTGATCGGTGCGATAATCGCGCGCACCCTGCGGTATGAGGTCATAGCCGCTGCGACGCCATTTCAAGAAACGTTCGGGCCGAAAGCGCCCGGGGTCGCGCCATAGCCGCGGATCATGATTGGTCGCATAGAGTCCAAGCAGGACCCAATCGCCCGTTGCAAAATGATGGCCGGCAAAGTCGAAAGGATGCCGCACCCGGCCACCGATAACCGGGAAGAAGGGATAATAACGCCGGACTTCCTGCGCGAAAGCGATCGTAAACTTGCCATTGGAATCGTTGCGCAGCGTGTCCCGCCAAGTCGGATGCTCATGCAGGGCCAATCCGGCAAAGGTGATGAACCACGCGACCGCGACGGTCGGACGCAAGATATTGAGGAGCTCAACGGCGGCGCTCCTCGTATCGAGCAGCTTTCCATTCGCATCGTGAAAGGCAGCGATGCGGGCCAGCGGCGTGGCCGAGCCGGGCAAAAACCGGCCGCCGCGCACATCTGAAACAAGGCGCCGCAGCCGGCGCTCCACGCGAAGCCGCAGCGCTACCCCGCGCCACTTGCGCGGCCCCACCGAACCTGCACCATCCACCATCGCCGCCAGGGCGCGGCCCAAGCCGGCACGCTCCGCCTTCTCCAGCGGAATGCCGCTCCATTCGCAAGCTGCCGCGCAGAGGATATCGACCATCGCATCCCGCAGGACGATATGGCCGCGTTGCCGCCAATCCGGCAGTTTTGCGCGCCAGTGCCGATCGAAGCAGTCGCCGAGGCGGGCGGCCTCACCTGGCGTGGCCATGTCGAGAAAGAGCTGCTTGCGCTGGGCATGGGCCGCGCCATCGAGCAGCTGCACGCTGCCTTTGCGCTGAAGCAGCCGCAAGGTGGTCTGCGGCATCGCCCCGACCCGCGTGAAACTGCTGCCGTCATAAAAGCGGCGTGCCGCAGCCTCGCCCCTCATGCAGACAACCTGCCGCATCATGATCCGTGTCGCGAAGATATCGGTGTCCAGCCGGCGGCATCTGTTGCCGATGAAGTTATACCCCTCGCGGAAGAAGGCGAGCGTGTTGTCAAATGCCGGGTCTTGCGGGATGGCCATTGGGAAGACACCTTTACCGCTCCGTGTTCATCTTGGGTCGCTGGGTGACCGACATCCCCGACCGTCTCTGTTCGGTCCGCTCGGCCTCAAATCGGTGATGAGGAACACCTGACGCCAGCATTTGTTTCCTTGGCAGTCGCTATTGCGTCGCTATTGCTCAGGGAAGGAAGACCACATGCAAGACCCACGCAGCAAATATCCGCAGCCGCCATATCCGAAGCAGCAACAGGATATGCCGGGCACCACTGAAAAGATGTCGCCGCCCTCCGATCATGGCGAGCAGAGCTATCAGGGTTCCGGCAAATTGGAAGGCTGTGCGGCGATCATTACCGGCGCGGATTCCGGTATCGGCCGCGCGGTGGCGATTGCCTTTGCCCGTGAAGGCGCCGATGTTCTCATCTCCTATTTCGACGAGCATGAGGATGCCAAGGAAACCGCGAATTGGGTCACCAAGACCGGACGCAAGGCGGTGCTGGCGCCCGGCGACATCAAGGACGAGGCCTTTTGCAAGAGCCTGGTGGAGAAAGCTTTCCAGGAATTCGGGCGTCTCGACATCCTGGTCAACAATGCCGCCCATCAGGCTTCCTTGGCCAAGATCGAAGATATCAGCGCGGAAGAATGGGACACCACCTTCCGCACCAATATCTACGCGCAATTCTATCTGGCGAAGGCCGCGATCCCGCGGATGAAGCCGGGCAGTTCGATCATCAACACCACGTCGATCAACGCCGCCAATCCGTCACCCAAGCTGCTCGCCTATGCGACGACCAAGGGCGCGATTGCGAATTTCACCGAAGGCCTGGCCCAGCTGATTGCCGAGCGCGGCATCCGCGTCAATGCAGTTGCCCCCGGACCGGTTTGGACGCCGCTCATCCCCTCCACCATGTCGGCCGAGCATGTCGAGAATTTCGGCAAGAACACGCCGCTCGGCCGCGCCGGGCAGCCGGCGGAAATGGCGGGCGCCTTTGTCTTCCTCGCTTCGGAGGAAGCCAGCTATATCACCGGCGCGATCATCCCGGCGACCGGCGGTCGGCCGATGTAATCTCCTCGCGGAAAGTCATCGCGGAACCGTGACCGCAACATGCCGGAATTTTACTGCCGGAGTATCAGATGTCAGAAGTGATATGGTGGAAGCGCGGGGTCATCTATCAGATCTATCCGCGTTCATATCAGGATTCGAATGGCGACGGGATCGGCGACCTGAACGGCATCGCCAGCCGCCTGGACTATCTTGCCGGTCTCGGTGTCGATGCAATCTGGATATCGCCTTTCTATCCGTCGCCCATGGCGGATTTCGGCTACGACATCTCGGATTATTGCGATGTCGATCCGATCTTCGGCACCTTGCAGGATTTCGACCGGCTGGTGGAGCGGGCTCATGGCCTGGGTCTGAAAGTCATTCTAGATTTCGTGCCCAATCACAGCTCCGATCAGCATCCCTGGTTTCGGGAAAGCCGATCCAGCCGGTCCAATCCGAAGCGCGACTGGTACATCTGGCGCGACCCGGCGCCTGATGGCGGCCTGCCGAATAATTGGGTCAGCAATTTCGGCGGCAGCGCCTGGGAATTCGATGCCAGTACCGGCCAATATTACTATCACGCCTTTCTCAAGGAGCAGCCGGATCTCAATTGGCGCAACCCGGAGGTGCGGGAGGCGATGCATGAGGCGCTGCGCTTCTGGATGCGCTATGGCGTCGATGGCTTCCGCGTCGATGTGATGTGGCATCTGATGAAGGATGAGGCTTTTCGCGACGACCCACCCAATCCGGGCTATCGCGAAGGCTGGCCGGATGTTCAGCGCGTGTTGCAGGTCAATTCCGCCGATCGGCCCGAGGTTCATGAAGTGGTGCGCGGCCTTCGCCGCGTGCTGGACGAATTTCCCGATCGCGTCCTCATCGGCGAAATCTACCTGCCGATCGAACGGCTGGTAACCTATTACGGGGAGGATCTGAGCGGCGCCCATCTTCCCTTCAATTTCCAGCTCATCAACGCGCAATGGAATGCGCCGACCCTGGCAAGCTTGATCGCCGAATATGAGGCCGCCCTCCCGCCGGGCGGCTGGCCCAATTGGGTGCTCGGCAATCACGACCAGAAGCGCATCGCCGCACGTGTCGGCGAGGAACAGGCCAGGGTGGCCGGCATGCTGCTTCTCACCTTGCGGGGCACGCCAACCATGTATTACGGCGACGAACTCGGCATTGGCGCGGTCACGATCCCGCCCGATGCGGTGCAGGATCCCTGGGAGAAGAATGAGCCGGGCCTTGGTTTCAACCGCGATCCGCAGCGCACGCCCATGCAGTGGTGCCCCGGCGAGCAGGCGGGATTCAGCAGCACCAAACCGTGGCTCCCGTTATCCGATCATTTCCGCGAGGCCAATGTCGAGACGCTCAGCAAGGACCCGCGCTCCATCCTCTCTTTGTACCGAGCCTTGATCGCCTTCCGGGTCCAGCGGCCGGCATTGCGTCTGGGTGATCTGCGCCTGCTTCCCTGCGGTGAGCGGGTTCTCGCCTATGAACGTCGCCTCGGCGATGACAGGATCACGGTCGCGCTCAATTTGTCGTCTGAAGGGCAGGTGGTGGAACTGTCGTCACGGGAGTCTCACCGCGTGATCCTGTCTACTTATCTGGACCGTCAGACGGAGGTCGCGACCGCCACGGTGACGCTGCGACCGAATGAGGGCATCATTATCGCGGCATAAGCATGATCGCCGTCCGATGCACCTTCGACCTCGTTTTGCGTCGTGCGCGGCCTTTGCCATGGACCCTGGGATCAAGTCCGAAAGTGACGAGCGGAGTTGGTGTTGGCGGGGTGCGATGATCATCGCCTCCGGTGATCCCAGGGCGCCGGTGACGAACGGGGTCCGAGGGTCTATCCCGGCGGGCGACGAACAACACCCATCATCATCGCTGGACGTTCTCCAGGTCGACGCCGTAGCGTGCGGCATTGCGCTGCATATAGACGTCGAGTGAATCGATCGGATCGCCCCGCAAGGCGGCGCCCAGCATATCAAGATAAGTGTGCCAGCCCATCGCATTCTGCTTTTCGAACCGCTCCAGCACCGGCAGATGCATCAGCTTGAGATCCGTTCCGGTGGCGGCTGGGGTGAGATCGATGGTCAGGTAAGATTCCGGATAGGCCGAGATCGTGTCGCCCGGCCCGAAGACGTTCCAGCTATAGACAAGTTGGCGATATGGCTGCCAGCGTGTGACGAAACCGCGTATATGGCCGGCGGCCAGCTGCACCTTGCCACCTTCGCGCGGCTCGATGATGCCATCCTCGCCATACCAGCCGGGCAGTTTGGCGCATTGTGTGAGATGCGCCCAGACACTCTCGATGGAGCTGTCGAAATGCCGTTCGAAACGGATTCCCGGCACCTGGAACTGCCTGCCCAGATCGCTCATGCAAACGCTCCCCCTGCTTGATTTCTTTGGCTCATCGCAACGCCGGCGAGAGGTGCATATAGAAACACGCACGGTGTTTTCCGGCAAGTTCTGACGATTAGCATCAAAAAGCCGGGCGCGACGCGGCGGAGGATGACGTGCTGGCTCATCAAGAAGCCGCCATCTGTAAAGCTTGGCAATAATAACTGGAGGAAACCTCATGACGATTTCACTGCACCGATTTTGCCGTGTCGCTCTCCTGGCAAGCGTCCTGGCGCTGCCGGCCTCTCTGGCCGCGGCCGACCGCTCCGAACTCGATGCCACGGCGTTTCACAAGGGAAAGCCGACCGGGCTAATTGACAACCGCTGGTTCCTCCCGGGCGAAGATGCCAAGCCTGCTTTGCAGGACTTCACCGGCACTTTGGTGTTGCAGGAAGTCGAAATGGGCACCAATCCGGCGAAATTCACCTCCCGCAAAGTGCTGGGCAAGGACCCGAAGATCTTTCCGGCGGTGCGGCTCTCCTTCTTCACCTATAAGGGCGACCTGGTGCCGGCGACCCAGGATGTGATCCGCGCCGGGTCGACGCCGGCAGGCCACAGCTTCTGGGACATCATCGTGCAGCCGGGCCAGGTCTGGTCGGAGCCCGGCGATAACGGCTGGTCGCGCGCGGCCTTTCCTTTTTCTTTGGTGCATTCGGTCGAAGGCGAAACCCATAACGGCATCGCCACCTTCCTCTATCGCGGCGGCAAGGTCAGCAATCTGCGCTTCCAGATCGTGCAGCAGACCGCACCTTATTATGTGGTCGATTATTTTTCCGCCTGGGGTTCGGCACCGGCGGCATTGAAACCCGGCGCGCCGCGCAATCTCAGCGAATTGAAGGCGACTTACGAGGCCGACCTCGCGAACCGCGTGCCGGTGAAGTCTTGGGACGATCTCGCCGGCAAGATCGGGTCCGACAAGCTGAACAATTTCGACAGCGCCATGCCGGCCGGCGAAATCCTGACCAGCGGCCTCTATGACGGCGAGACGCTCTATCTGAAGGAATGCAAGAGTGCGGCCGGGCCGCTGCCTTATTGCGACCGCCAGCGTTTCGGCGTCTGGTCGGTGACCAAGGCGGCCGCCAATGCGGTGGCGCTGCTGCATCTCGGCCAGAAATACGGCGACGAGGTGTATCAGGAAAAGATCACCGATTACGTGAAGCCGACCTCCCATGCCGATTACTGGAAGGACGTGACCTTCTGGGATGCGATCAACATGGCGACCGGCATCGGCAATGGCAGCGCCAAGCGCGATCCCAACAGCATCGAAGACGGCTATCTCGACGACACCTATCCCGCCTGGTACGAGGGCCGCTCGGTCCAGGACAAGCTGAAGGCCCTGTTCCGCGATGGGAAGAAATATCCCTGGGAACCGGGACAGGTGGCGCGTTATCGCGATGAGGACATGTTCATCCTGGGCGTGGCAATGGATGCCTTCGTGAAAAAACGGGAAGGCCAGCACGCGGATCTCTGGTCGATGCTGAGCGAGGAGGTCTATCGCCCGATCGGTATCCAATATGCGCCGATCAACCGCACCATCGAAGGTGATGGCCGTGCAACGGACAAGCCGGGCCAGCCGTTAATGGCCTATGGCTATTATCCGACGCTCGGCGACTTGGTGAAGATCGCCAAGCTTTATCAGGATCGTGGTCTACATGATGGCAAGCAATTGCTCGACCCCGCCAAGATCGACGCGCTGGCCTATGGCACGAGCGATCGCGGTTTGCCCACGGGCGACAAAACCAAATACGGCGAGACGCATTACTTCACCGCCTTCTGGCAGGCGCAATATCAATCGCCCGAAGGCTGCCACCTCTATATCCCGCAGATGGATGGCTGGGGCGGTAATTTCGTCGTGCTGATGCCCGGCGGCTATACCGGCATCCGCCTCGCCAAGAACTGGGACGGCAATGAAGCGGCCTCCGACACCACCGGCATCATGGAAGTGGCCAACCGGCTGACCAAGTTCTGCCAGTAATTGAGGTGATCCGCGGGTGACGAGCCTCGGATCAAGTCCGAGGGTGACGAGCGAGTGTGGTAGAGGTGCGGTGCGATAGTCATCATTGTCGCAGGTCATCGCACGGCGCCGATGGCAGGCAAGCTTGTCACCCTCGGGCTCGACCCGAGGGTCCATGGCAGCGACTGATGAACGTTGCCTGATGGGCCAGTCTTCGTCCTCGGCCGACATTCTGCCCGGCCTCTACAATGGACCCTCGGAACAAGTCCGAGGGTGACAAGCGAGTGTGGTGGAGGCGCGGTGCGATAGTCATCATTGTCGCAGGTCATCGCCCGGCGCCGATGGCAAGCAAGCTTGTCACCCTCCCTTAAATCGCCTCGTCGCCCAGACGGTGTTTGACCAGTTCCGCATTGGTGCGGGCGGCGGCATTCATCGGGTCGATTTTCAGCACGCGTTGGAACGCGTCGAGCGCCGCCTGGTCGCGCTGCATTTGCAGGTTGATCAGGCCAAGACCGGCCAAGGCGCCGAAATGGCGCGGTTCCAGCGCCAGGGTGCGGTCGATATCGGCCAGCGAGGCCATGTAATTGCCCATCAGGAAATAGAGCGTGGCGCGCTTGTTCCAGCCTTCCGCGAAATTCGGCGCCCGTTTGACCAATTCGCTGAAGTCGCGCAACGCGGTATCGT
This sequence comes from Dongia soli, assembly GCF_034044715.1. Classification (NCBI taxonomy): domain Bacteria; kingdom Pseudomonadati; phylum Pseudomonadota; class Alphaproteobacteria; order Rhodospirillales; family Dongiaceae; genus Dongia; species Dongia soli. The sequence goes on from NZ_JAXCLW010000005.1 coordinate 151,610, forward strand.
AATCGTCATTCGACATCGCCATCGACCCTTCCACCAGCAGCATGTCCAGCTCCCGGTTGCCGGTCTGGGCCCAGATCGCCCAGATGATCGCTTCGATGGTCTGGGCTTCCTCAGGTGAGGCGGCTTTCTGCAAGGCGTCGAAGAGGGGCATCAGGCGGGAATCTTTTTGATCCGCCATGGCTGGCCCGACCGGCAGGATAGAGAAGGGCAGGGCGGTCAGCGCGATCGCCGCCAGACTGGTACTCGATATTGTCATAATTGGCAGCGCGACGGCGATACGCGCCGCGATAGGGGAAAAGCCGGTCAGGAAGGCTGCGAACGGTCTCATCTCGACCCGCCATTTCGACCGATGGGCTGTCTCGGCCATCGGTGCCGGATCCAGGGAAGCTTAGCGCCCAGTGACCCGTGAGTACAGAACCGGCCGAGAGCGGAAATGTTCCACCGCACCGGTCCGGCAGCAACCTGCCAGGAACCAAAAGGTGGAGGCGTCGACACCCCCTTCTGGCAAAGGCGATCACAACAAGCTGAGGACAGCCGGACCGATACCAGCCTTGCGACCGCGCCGGGGGAGGTTTAGATCATGACCATCATGTCGATCTTCCGCTATTTCGAAAGCCTGCTGGAACCGACCGAGATTGCGACCAGCGAAACGCCGCCCCCAGGGCTCGTTGCCTTCTATTGGCATTTCGCCCGTCAGGCCAGGACGCTGATCTTCTGGCTCTTCATCTCCGGCCTGCTGGTCGCCCTGCTGGACGCTTTCATCCCGTATTTCATCGGCAAGCTGGTCAATCTGGTCAATGCGCATAGTTCCGCCGAGCTGCTGCGGGCCGCCTGGCCGGAGCTGGCCTTTATGGCGGTGGTGATCCTCGTGCTGCGGCCGGCCGGCGTTCTCTTTCAGAACCTCATCACCAACCAGGCGGTGGGGCCGAGCCTGACCAATCTCATCCGCTGGCAAAGCCATTACCATGTCGTGCGGCAAAGCTGGAGCTTCTTCCAGAACGATTTCGCCGGCCGCATCGCCGCAAGGGTCATGCAGACCGGCCCGGCCTTGCGCGAAAGCCTGGTCCAGGCGACGGGGGCGGTCTGGTACATCATCATCTACGGCAGCTCGGCCCTGGTGCTGCTGGCGCGCAATGACTGGCGCCTGACGGTGCCGGTCATCATCTGGTTCGTCTTCTATATCCTGATGCTGCGCTATTTCGTGCCGCGCATGCGCGACCGCTCGCGGCAGATGTCGGAAGTGCGCTCGATGCTGACCGGCCGCGTGGTGGATTCCTACACCAACATCCTCACGGTGAAGCTCTTCGCCCGGCCGCATGACGAAGACCGCCATGTCAAGGAAGCGGTGGATGAACATACCGCGACCTTCCGCCGGCAATTGCGCACCATGAGTTCCTTCGTCGTCATCCTCGCCATCCTCAATGCCTTGCTGCTGGCCGGAACCGGTGCCATTGCCATCTGGCTCTGGCTGGGCGGCACCATTGCCGTTGGCGCGGTGGCGATGGCCATTCCGCTCGCCTGGCAGCTGGTGAACATCTCCGGCTGGGTGGCGCATAACGTGACGGCGATCTTCGAAAATATCGGCGTGGTGCAGGACGGCATGCGCTCGATCGCCGTGCAGCAGCAATTGCCCGATCGCCCCGGTGCGCAGCAGCTGGTGGTCAAGAATGGCGGCATCCGGTTCCATGACGTGCATTTCGGCTACGGCACCGAACGCGGCGTGCTGCACGGCATCGATTTGATGATCGCGCCGGGCGAGAAGGTCGGGCTGGTCGGAGCCTCGGGGGCGGGCAAATCGACCCTGGTCAATCTGCTGCTGCGTTTCTACGATTTGGAACGCGGCCGGATCGAGATCGACGGGCAGGACATCGCCGGCGTGACGCAGGATTCGCTGCGCGCACATATCGCCATGGTGACGCAGGATACATCGCTGCTGCACCGCTCGATCCGCGACAATATCCGCTATGGCCGGCCGGATGCCAGCGAAGCCGAGTTGCGCGACGCGGCGGAACGCGCCCATGCACTGGATTTCATCGAGAAGCTGGAGGATTGGCAGAACCGGCATGGCTTCGATGCCCATGTCGGCGAGCGCGGCGTCAAGCTTTCCGGCGGCCAGCGCCAGCGCATCGCCATCGCCCGCGTCATCCTCAAGAACGCGCCGATCCTGGTGCTGGATGAAGCGACCTCAGCCCTGGATTCCGAAGTCGAAGCGGCGATCCAGGAACAGCTCGACGATCTGATGCAAGGCCGCACGGTGATCGCCATCGCTCACCGACTCTCCACCATCGCGCGGATGGACCGGCTGATCATCCTGGATCACGGCCGCATCGTCGAAAGCGGCACTCATGCCGAATTGCTGCAGCTCCGCGGCACCTATGCGCGGCTTTGGCAGCGCCAGTCCGGCGGCTTCCTGGACGACCGCGCCGAGAGCGAGGAGCCGACGACGGAACGCGCGCGGGCCTTTTCTTAAGGGCGGCATTTCGGAAGGAAGGCGCAGCGATGGCGGGCTTCAATCCCGCAGCACCGTCAGCAATGGACCGACATGCACGGCATGCAGGTTGAAACGCTGGGCCAGCATGTCCACGGCCTCGCGCGGATGGCTCAGATCGAAGCTGCCGCTGACGCGCCGCTGGCCCAGGGAACTGCCGAGGATGATGATCGGCGCCGGGCTGTGGCGGTCGATCTGCTCGATGACCGACGCCAAGCTCTGGTTCTCGACCTCCAGCCGGCCACGCCGCCAACTGGCGGTTTGCTGTGGATCGGCCATGCGGATGGGGCTCATCGATCCGTCGAGACCATAGGCGATCCGCTGGCCGGCCTGGAGTTCGACCGGGGCATATTGGTCCCCATTGGGTTTATCCGGCGGGGCGACGCTGACCACTTGATCCGAGACCGTCACCACGGCGCCCGCCTTGGTGAGGCGCAGATCGAAACCGGCCCCGCTCGGCGTGCCGCTGTCATCGGTGATCACGCCGCCGGTGACAGTGCCGTTCTGAGCTTCGACGACGAAGGGGCGGGTCGCATCGCGGGCGACCTGGAAGAAGGCCTCGCCGCGCAACAGGCGGATACGCCGCACGGTGATATCGTAGGCGACATCGATGGCCGAACCGGAATCGAGCTGCACCTGCGATCCATCGGGCAGGGTGATGCGTGGCATCTCCTTGCTGGTCGACACCAGATCGGCGCGCAGCCGCATCGGACCATCGGCAATCAGGAACGCCGCCAGGCCCGCCACGACGGCAAGCGCGGCGACGCGGCCGATCGCGTATGCACCCTTGCCTGTGCCGGCGTCCTTCTGTCCGCCCCTTTGCATCCGGTGCGGCAGGGCAACATGCCTTGCTTCGCGCGCCGTCAATTCCCGCATCGCCGATTGTTGCTGCGCCAGTTTTTCCAGCGTGCTTCGCCGCATCGGCCGCGGCGACCAGGAAGGTTGCTCGGCGTGGATATCCGTGGCGGCAGCATCAGCCGACGCGGGTTCGACCATGGGAGCCTGCAATAGCGCGTCCCGGGATACGGCTGGCTTTACCGCAAGATGGTTTGGCATAACGGAAGCCGATGCATCGCCTGCCGTTGCGGACGCTGATATCTCTTCTGCGGGTGCATCCGCGTCCGGCCGCGCCGTGGTATTGGCCGCTTGCGGTGGCGGCGCATCCTGCAGGCGGAAGCCCTGCGGGGTCAGGGGATGGGTCGCCATCCAATGCAATCTCTTGGCGCGGTGAAAGGCAGAGGCATGCGCCCGGTCGCTGGCGAGCCAGCCGGCGAAAGCGAGGCGCTCCGCCGGGGTGACATCCGCCGCATTCAATCGCAGCACCCATTCCATCGCCTCTTCGTGACGGCGCATGAATTCGTGCTTCGACACTTTCTGCCGTGCGCCGGTCTCTTGAACATCCGAGATGATATCATTGTCAGCTTCCGGCCGTTGCTTCGGGATCAGTCGCATTTCTGTCATGCCTTTCAATGGCTACACAGTTGATTCCCAGTTGGGCATTTCCCAGACGTCATTTCCCGGTCGGTCATTCGCTGCCGGCCGTGAGCCGCGTGATCATCGATGTGCCGACTTCATCGGCGGTCGACGATCGGTCCATCGATCATCTATCTGTCGGGTGGTCCCCAGTATCGAATTCCCCGAATGCACCCCATCTTAATCACCCTGTGCCATTTTCGGCGTGACGGGCGTCACGGTGCTCTTCCTTATGGCACAGGCGCCTGTCGGGAAGATGAGGGCGATCTCCGGAAGACCCTCTTTTCGCCGTCAATTTATTCCCCGACAGCTTCATGTTGTGCGTGATGGTTTTGTTATATGAGGCGCGAAAGTTATCGGCGACTGCACATCATTTTATGAGATCCAAAAAGGCTGCGCGCAGTTACGGTTTTTTAACCGGCGAGGCGCAACATAATGCCATATGCGGCCAAACCGACGGCTTGCAGGCGTCACTGGGACCATGACGCGCAGAGTTGGGAAATGCAGGGACCGCACTCCTTGGGGGAGGCGAGACGGCCGGCGCGTTGGGGCAGATTAACCGCGCCGGCCGATCGTTTTTTGGAGTCGCCGGGAGTTCGCAGATCTGGATAATGGCGCGACGCTGCCCCACCGGTAAGCCATCTGACGTGACCGACCATCACACCGACATCAGCGACCAACCATCAGCCGCGCCGATGGACCCTCGGATCAAGTCCGAGGGTGACGAGCGGTTTTGGTGTTGGCGGGGTGCGAGGCCATCGCGGTTGCATTCGTCGCAGGCCAGTTACGACAAGCAAGGTTGTCACCCTCGGGCTTGACCCGAGGGTCCATGGTGGAAGCCGGCTAGGACATCAACCGACGCGGCGATCCGGCGCAATGCAGCGGCCAATCCTCAGCGGCGCAGATGGACCCTCGGATCAAGTCCGAGGGTGACAAGCGGGTTTGGTGTTGGCGAGCCTCGAGGCCATCGCGGTTGCATTGCTCCGCGGTGGCATTCGTCGCAGGCCAGTTACAACAAGCAAGGCCGTCACCCTCGGACTTGATCCGAGGGTCCATCGGTGCAACTGACGGCTGGTTGCCTCGTCTTGCCGCGCCAGGCAATCCACAGGCACCCACTGCGGTTATGAGTGCAGCGACTTGTTGATATCGGTGATATGGGAGAGATGCATCTCCACCACTTTCGAGACCTCGCTGGCGAAGTTCTTCAAATCGGGCTGATCGCCATTCTCGGCATAGGTCTGATGCAGCTTCAGGGCGTCCTCATGACCTTCGGTCTGGATCTTCGCATAGAGCTTGTCGAAATCATCACCCTTCGCTGCTTCCAGCTGCTTCAGCAGTTTCTCATGTTCTTGGTCCAGCTTCATCGGCGCTTTCAGGTTCAGCTTGTCCTGGCGGATCAGCGATTTCAGTTTCGCGGTCGATTTGCCGTGATCGGTCACCATCTGCTGCGCGAATTTCTTGATCTCGGCATTCTTCGATTGCTTGAGCGCCAGTTTGCTCGACGTGATCTCGAACAGGTCGGTCATCGCCGCCTTTTGGACATAGGTCTTGCTTGCGGCGGAGAGGCTCTTCGTCGATTTGGTGCTGGTATTTTCAGCCGGCGACATGGTCGCACCGGTGCCTGCATTGGTGCCGCCTTCACTGCCGCTTTGGGAGGTGTTGCCGCCGGCACCGCCGGTTGCGCCGCCCGTATTCGAATTCTGCGCGAGCAGGATCAAACTATCGGAACGGCCGGCTGCGCTGGCGGCGGACGTGGCCACAAGCGATATCGTCGCGGTAGCAGCCAGCAAGGCGATGACCCGACAGGTTCCATACAGGAAAGACGAGGCGGGACGGGCTAAGGCGGGACGGGCCATAAGACATCTCCTAAGGAAAGGAAAAGGAATATGCCCTACAACCAGTCTGGAGAAACGAGGTTCCCGATCGTGGCGCTGCGCTCCGTTCAGATTGTTTGTCCGGTTCGCCCGTCAGTTCCTTTTGCGCAAGGTGGCGAGATGCGCGAGGCAGTCGCCGCGCTGCACCAGGCCCTGATGACGCTGGCAGATAACGATCCCGTCATGATGAAAGTGATGCGGCACCGCCGACCGGGCGGGATCGTCGATGCTGTGCATATCGCCGCAATGATCGCCCGCAGCCACCGTGGCGCCCAGCGCAACGGCCGGTTCGAACACGCCATCGGCTTCGGCATAGACATAGTAGTCGCGGCTGAGCACCTCGATCTCCACCGTCTCCGGCGGCGGCGGCAAAGCGGGATCGGCTTCGATGACGCCGAGATGCGCCAGCAGGCGCTGCAAGCCGTGCTCGACAATTTCGACGCCGCGCGTCGAGACGGTGCCGCCGCCGCCGAATTCACCGCCCAGCGAGACGATGTCCTGGCGGTTGGATTCCGAGGTCGAGAGACGCGGATCGGGGCTATGGCTCCAGATCAGCAGATGCGGCGCGCCGAAAGCGCGGGCGGCGGCGAGTGCCTTATCATCGAGCGCCGGCTTGCCGCTGAGGCGCGTCGAGACGAAGGGTGAATAATCCAGCGAGGAACCGCCGGCATGGAGATCGTGATAAACATCGGCCATCGGGAACAGGACCTGGCTGACATAATGGGCGATCTGCGCGGTCGGCCCGCCCAGCGGATCGCCGGGATAAGCGCGGTTGAGATTGCCTTCGTCGAGCGGCGAGGTCCGCAGGCCGGCGCGGGCGGCCGGCGCGTTCAACATCGGCAGGATGATGACGCGCCCATTGACCGCATCCGGCTGCAACCGACGCAGCAATTTGGTCAATGCGATCTGGCCCTCATATTCATCGCCATGGGTGCCGGCGCTGAGCAAAACTGTCGGTCCCTTGCCGCCGGCGACAATGCCGAGCGGAATGGTCAGCGTGCCATAGGCCGAGCGGTGCACCGAATAAGGCAGATGCAGATTGCCGATCTGCTTGCCGGGCCGGTCGTAATCCAGGCGGGTCCAGATTTGCGTCGTCATGATCGAACCTGTTCTTGTTAGAGTCTTCTTGCATCCCGAATGCGAAACCAATCTATCCCGGCCTTCAGTCTTTGCGATAGCTCTCTCATAACATTTTGCCGGACGCACACTCTAATGATGATGCGGCCTGACTTCATGCCGATCCGGCATGAAGATCGCCGTCAATTTTTCCTTCCGGTGAAAAAGCGGCCGCGCCTCCTCAAGAAATTTGTGTGATCCGCTTCATGCAAGCATGCTTTCCGGTTGCAGCAAGCGGCGAAACGCGTGATGATCGATCGTCCTTCAATACTGCCGACGAACAACATCAGAACGCGTACCGGCAGAAGACCGCGAAGGATCCGGTCGACCACGATTGCAGATTGACGTCGCGCGTGCCGATTACGATTGGGGAATGGCGGTCATGAAGTGGCCGCCGTGATGTGCGGTTAAATAATCCGAGAAGATTCCTGTGCCTGCCGGCCGTATTGCCGCGCGGAAGAGACGATCATGTGTCGCCACATGACAAGGGCGAAGCAGCCGCGGGGCCGCGGCTGGACGATTAGCAAGACGATTTCGCAAGACGATCTTGAGGGGGAACCGTCCGATGCCAGCACTCGCCACCACTTCGCCGACGCATCTCAGCATCTTCGTTACCGATCCCGATACCGGCCGGCCGGTTCCGCGCCTGCCGCTCTACGCTGAAGTGGCCGTGCCGCGCTTCCTGCCGAAGCCTGCACCGGAGACGCGATTGGACGAGCCGATGCGATCGGCCGTCTCGGATGTCGATAATGATCTGCGGCCGCCGGCGCGCGACCGCGTCGAACAGGCCATGCGGGAAGCCCTTGCGGAAGTGCTGGATGAGGCCAGCCGCAACTGGCTGGCCGATGACCTGCAGCGGGCGCGCGATTCATTGCTGCGCATCTTCAGGGATGTGCTTGAGGCATCGGGGCGCGATCATCTGGCGGATATTCCCGCTGCCGAGTTGAAGCCGCTGATCGTCGCAGCCTTGAAAAAGCTCGCGCAACGCCTGGGCCTTGGCCTGCGGCCGGTGGAAGAGGAGACGGGTATCATCTGGGCCGATCCGCTCGGCGTGCTGACGACCGATCATGTGGGCTATGCATCCTTCGATCTGCGCCGGCTGCGGCCCGAGGTGCAGGTGATGCTGGCGGAAGCAATCGAGCTACGGCGCGCCAGTCCCGAAGAGATGCTCAAGGTCGCGATCTGGGTCTATCCGTATCGCCAGCCAGACGGCAAGCAGCCGGAACGTTTTGACGCGCTGGACCAAGGCCGTTTTGCCTTTGATGCGATCGCCGCGCGTTTCCTGATGAAGCCGTCGCCGCTGCCGCCCTCTTTGCTCAATATGGGGCCGCGCGCGTTACAGAATCCCAGCCTGACCGATTGGCGCCTCTCGCCGGCTTCCTTCGCCGCCAGCCCGAAATCCCTGGTCGGCGAGGATGGCTGCGAGGAACTGATCCCGGCCAGCCTCGCCTTGCAGGAATTCGTCCTGCGGCAGGTGGTGCGGCTGACCACGCCGCCCAACGACTTCCACCTGCCGGCGGGCTTCAAGGCGGCCTATGTCGATGATTACAAAGTCTCCTGGTTCTCGCTCGGCCATTCGCTGGGCGAAATTCTCTACAGCCTGCCGCTGGCGCCCGGCGAGACGGTGCGTCTTGCGGTGATCGACTGGTCCTGGGACAGCCTGACCAAGCGCGACGAGACCACCAAGCTGACAGAGGAGATCCTGCATCAGACCCATCGCGACCGCACCATCACCGAGACGGTGAAAGCCGGGCTGAAGGAATTGCAGCACGGCTCCTCTTTCATGGGCGGCATGGCCAGCTCGGCTGGTGCGACCGGCGGCGCCAATCTCGGCGTCGTCGGCCTCGGCGCTGCGGTCGGCAACACCTGGAGCCTCGGCGGCTCGACCGCGACCAGCGATGGCAGCCGCGATCTGGCGGCGGAGAATGTGCAGCGCCTCAATGACAGTTTCTCCCAGGCAAGTTCGGCCCAGCGGGAGCTCAATTCCACCGTCGTCATCCAGGCGCGGCAGGAGGAAAAGGAGAGCATCCAGACCCGCACCTTCTCCAATTACAACCACAGCCACACGCTCACCATTCTGTATTATGAGGTTTTGCGGCATTTCCGCGTGACGGTGGAATGGGTGCGCCGGCGCCCGGCGGTGCTGCTGCAAATTCCCGATCGCATCGCCAATTTCGATGCGGCGAACCTGCTCGCCAACCGCTTCCTGCTGGAGCCGGCCTTGCTCGATCCCGCCTTGAAGCCGGGTTTTGATGCCTTGGAGAAGCAGGAGATGATCCGCGAGTACCAGACCCTGAACGGCATCGCCGCCAGCGATGCCTGGACCACGCCGTGGTGGGAAGGCGATATCGAATTCTCGCTCTTCGAATTTGGCCTCAAGACCGCCGAAGGGTTGAAGGACAAGACCGACGAATTGGTCATGATCAATCTCATCCTGCTCGACGGCACCACGGTGACGCGGCCGCTGGTCCATGCCTGGGAGAAAGGCGCGCAAACCGACAATGTCAATGTCGGCAACCGGCTCGACGATGTCTGGATGAGCTGGTTCATCGCCAAGCCGGATGCGGCGGTCAAATGGAAGAACCTGATGGGTTTCGAAATCGTGCTGCACGATTCCGATGAATGGCGGCTGGACCGGCTCTCCATCACCGCCTTCCATGCCGGCGGGCCGATCTCGCTCTTCGACAATGCCGATGTCGATTACTGGTTTCCCGATAACGGCAGTTCCAACACCATCACCTGGATCAAGCGGCCGGGACCGATACCGGCCGCCCTGCCGCCGGCCAACCGCTCGCCGGAAAAAAGCCTGAGCCAGCAGGAATACCGCCTGACCAAGCGGCTGATCGACCACGCCAACGGCAACAAGGAATATTATAACCGCGTCATCCTGATGGGCACCGATCCCAATGCCATCGCCATCGCCTTCGAAGGCAAGAACTGGATCGCAGGCCAGACCTTGGCGGATAATGTTGATCCGACACCGCTGGAAACCTTCGGCAGCTATATTGCCTATCCCTTGGCCAAGCAGGAATCGGCGATCGACGACACGCTGGTCGTGGATATCGCCGCCGCGCTCAACGGTAGCGATGCGGCGCGCCGGCAATGGGCGTTCGACAAACTGGCGGCGATGAGCGAGGCGGATCGCCAGCATGTGATGGAGCGCCTGCCGCTCGCCTCGGCGAAATCGGAACGGTTGATCACCTTGCCGACGCGCGGCGTCTTCGCTGAGGGCAAGCTCGGCCATTGCAACATCTCCGAAGAGATCGACAATACCCGCTTCTGGAAATGGGAGGAGCATCCGATCCCGATCGAGGCGCCGGAAATCGCGCCGGTGACGCCGGTGACGCCGCAGCCCCAGCAAGTGAGCGCTGCGCCCACACCTTTCCCGCAATCGCTGGTCAATATCGTCAATCCGTCGCCGGCACCCGATCCGACTGGGCTCGGCGCCGCGCTCAACCTGCTCGGCACGCCCAATATCTTCCGCGACATGTCGGGCCGGCAGGAAGTGGCCGATCTCCTGAAGAAGCTCTCCGACAACACCATTGCCATCGCCGAGGCGGCCAATAAGGCGCGGGAGATCCAGGCGAAATACGGCACCGATCTCGACAAGAACGAAAAGGATCTGGCGCTCGGCCAGACCCAGGCCAATGCCGAAGTCGCACGGGCGATGATCCAGCAACGCCGCGAGGAGGCGCAGCAGGTGAAACCCAACGAGGCCCAGGATGCGATCAAGCTGTCCGAATCCGAAACCCGCAAGGGCAACAAGACGCCGGAAGAGCATAAGGCCTATAGCAAGCAGGTGCAGGAGAACGTGAAGGGTGCGGGCCAGAAGAAGAAGCCGAAAGCCAATATCACCTTGCAGATCAATCTGGAGGGCTATGGCCCACGCCGCCTGGTGGGGCGTTTCGGGACGACGGTCAAGCAGCGCGGCAATGATGTCGGCTTCCTGATGGCGACGGATTATTCCGATCTCGGCTATCTCAAGGTCGGCGTGCTCAATGATTACGACGATAACCGCTATGACGTGGTGGTGGAGGGCGAGGTTCTGTCCGGCGTCGGCATCAATGCCATGCTGAAAGGCGGCAATACGGTGGTCATTCCGCGCGCCGATTTCGATCTCACCGATTACTTCTATCTGAATGCCGTGGCCGTCACCGAAACTTTCGATTTCGAGACGACCAAGAGCGATGAAGTCACCAAGGAAGTCGCCAACAAGATCGGCGGCTCGGTGGAAGGCTCCTATAAGCAGATCATCAGCATGAAGACCGAAGGTGGCGTCGAATGGAAGGACGGCCAGTCCCATACGGTGGCGACCGCCGTCAAGGTGAAGGTCGTCTATTACACTGGCGGCTTCCGGATCAGCTACAACAAGGGTGAGTAGGGGGCCGGCGACATATATCGAAGCCGGGCTTGATATTGGATGAATCGCTGCTCGCCGAACCCCACCGCTTTCATCAGTTGCCACGATGGACCCTCGGGTCAAGCCCGAGGATGACAAGCGGGTTTGGCGCCGGCGCGGTGCAAGAACTGTCGTCATCGCCAGCCATCGCACGGTGTCGATGACAAACTACCTGTCACCCTCGGACTTGATCCGAGGGTCCATGGATGAGGCCGGGCTTGATGTTGGATAACATTGCTGTCCGAAGAACCCCGCCGCTTTCATCAGTTGCCACGATGGACCCTCGGGTCAAGCCCGAGGGTGACAAGCGGGTATGGCGTCGGCGCGGTGCGAGAACTGAAGCCGGGGATGACAAGCGGGTATGGCACCGGCGCGGTGCGAGAACTGAACCGGGGGATGACAAGCGGGTTTGGCACCGGCGCGGTGCAAGAACTGTCGTCATCGCCAGCCATCGCACGGTGCCGATGACAAACTACCTGTCACCCTCGGACTTGATCCGAGGGTCCATGGGTGAGGCCGAATTCGGTGTTGAGAGTAAGCGAGGGGCCGGGCTTATTTCGCCTTTTTTGCCGTCTTTGTCTTCCCCTTGGACTTCGCCTTCGCGGCGGGCTTAGCCGCGGACTTCGCCTTGGCAGCCGGTTTGCCCTTCGATGCGGCTTTCTTTGCCGGTTTGGCGCTATCCATCAGGCCGGCGCGATAGGCGTGGGCGGCCAGGGTCAATTGGCGGAGATGGGCGCGGCTAAGGCCGATGGTGAGCTGGGTGCGGGCCAGTTCCCGGCGGATGGCGCCATCCACGAATTCGATGGCGCGGATCTGTGTCTCGATTGCCTTTTCCAACCCGTTGATCAGGTCGATCACCTCACCGGCGGCGGCAACGCCTTTATCCAGTTTCTTCAGATCCTGTTTGCTCGGCTTGGCTTTATTGAACATTTTTCCCCCAATGATCGGCGAATCTCGGTCGGCGGCCTCTCGGCGCCGACACTCTAAAGGGAGCGCGCTGCGGATGGAAGACAGTGAATGCTGCCATTCCATCAGGGAATGTGCGCAGAAATTCATATCACCTGGGCACCCGGTTCACCGGGGTGCTAGCCTCGAATAAAACTCAACTAATCATAAAAATGAACGGAGGAGGGGTAGGGGAATGCAACGGCAGATGAAACGCATCGGCATGGCGGGCCTTGCCCTGGTCGGGCTAGGCGTGCTGGCAAGCGAGGCCTGGGCCGAGGACAAGGAAGTCAACGTCTATAACTGGGCCGATTACATCGGCGCCCATACGATCGAGAAATTCGAACAGGCGACCGGCATCAAGGTGCGCTACGACCTGTTCGATTCCAATGAAGTGGTGGAGGCAAAGATGCTGGCCGGCGGTTCCGGCTATGACGTCATCACCATCACCTCGAGCTATCTCGGCCGGCAGTTGAAGGGCGGCGTCTTCCAGAAGCTGGACAAGAGCAAGCTGCCGAACTGGAAGAATCTCGATCCCGTCGCGCTGAAATCGATGCGCGACGCCGATCCCAACAACGAATATGGCGTGCCCTATTTCTGGGGCACGACCGGCATCGCCTATAACGTCAAGAAGATCAAGGAGCGCATGCCGGATGCACCGATCGATAGCTGGGCGATGCTGTTCGACCCGGCGGTCGCCAGCAAATTCGCCGATTGCGGTATCGGCCTCCTGGATACGCCGACCGTCCTGCCGCTGACCCTGGCTTACATGGGCAAGAATCCGGATACCAAGAGCGAGGCCGATTATGACGAGGTCGGGCAGGTGATGGCCAAGGTCCGGCCCTATTTCCGCAAGATCGACAATGCCGGCTATAAAGACGCTTTGGCGACCGGCGAGCTCTGCCTCGTCATGGCCTGGAACGGCGATGTCGCTTCGGCGGTCAATACGGCGAAGGAGGCGAAGACCGGTGTCGAGATCGCCTATACCCTGCCGAAGGAAGGCACCTATTACTGGATCGATGCCCTGGCCGTGCCGAAGGATGCGCCGCATCCCGAAGCGGCGATGAAATACATCAACTTCCTGATGAATGCGCAGATCGCCGCCGATGGCATCAACACCGTTACCTATGCCAGCGGCGTCGGCGCTGCAAAGGCGCTGGCCGATCCGGCGATCACCAATGATCCGATCATCTATCCGACGGCCGAGGATGAGAAAAAACTCTTCGGCGGCGAGATTGAGGACCTAAAGCTGGAGCGTTTGCGCACTCGCATCTGGACTAAATTCGTCGCCGGCAACTGAGATCGTTACAGCTTCGCCAGTGAATCAGGCGCGCCGCCGATCCCGCGGCGCGCCTGCAGCTTTTCCCGCCGATTTCGATAGCGATCCGGCAGGTTTCAGCTAACATGGCGCGTAACTAAAGCTGGGGACCGACGGCGGGTTGAGGGGAGATGCCACGCGATTTCGACCTGCTGTCAAATCCGACGAACGCCACCAATCTCCACGCCGATAGCGGAACGATCCCCGACAGGTCGCGCAATCCCATTGTGAGGTGCTTGCATGAGCGATGTCAGCAAGAGTGCCAATCGCGATAAGTTCGGCTGCATCGAAGTCGGCCGTGGCATCGCCGCTCTGCTCGTCGTCTTTCACCATACCGGGAGCATCATGGCCGAACCGCGGTTCTTCAATGCCGAGCCCTTCGGCGGCCATTTCCGCAATTTCAATGTCGGTGTGGATTTCTTCTTCGTCCTCAGCGGATTCATCATTACCTGGATTCATTGGAACGATATCGGCCTGCAAGACCGGATCGGTGCTTTCGCCGCCAAGCGTTTTGTCCGCATCTTTCCGTCTTACTGGTTCATCCTGTTCCCGCTGATCATTCTCTACCTGGTCGTCACGTCGGCGGGCCAGCCGAGCCAGCGTGACCCGGTCAATATCGTCCTCTCCATCCTTCTTCTGCCTTATACGGCGCAACCTGTTCTGGGTGTGGCCTGGACATTGACGCACGAAATCTTCTTCTACGCGCTCTTCGCCGTCATCATCTGGGGTGGACGCCGGGCCTTGATGATCCTGCCCATCTGGGCTGTGGCCATTCTGGCGGCGAATATACTGGAAGCGCGACAGGCGATCGCCCCGCTCGCTTACCCATTCTCGTTCTTCTTAAGCCCGTTCGATCTCGAATTCATTATGGGGGTCGGGGCGGCGATCGTGCTGCGCCATGCCAGGATACCGGCGCCTTGGCTGGTCGCCGGCACCGGCGTCGTCATGTTCCTCAGCTTCATGTGGTTTTTTGCGAATATTCAGGACATTTCCTTGGTCGGGCGGCTGGCCTTCGGCACGGCAGCGACTCTTTTCGTCCTCGGTGTCGTGGAAATCGAGCGGGTACGGCCGCTCAAGCTGCCGAAATTTCTTCTGGCACTCGGTGCCGCATCCTATGCGGTGTATCTCGTCCACTCGGTCGAATTGTCGTTTTCCATTAATTTATCATCACGCTTCGGCCTATCGACATATCTGTCGCTGGATACGATCGCGCTGGGCCTGGCCTTGGTGGCGGCTGCTTTTGGAATTGCCTATCACTATGTGATCGAGGTGAGACTTATCAAGTTTACCCGCAATATCATGGGACCGCGCAGGCGCGATCCGATTGTGGATCGCAGCCCGGTCCCGGGCAGCTCCGTGCTGGAGCGTGCGATGAGTGCCGCCGAGCCAGAGCAGAAAATATCGGGGATCGAACCGTGAGGATGGCCCGTTGATCGACGGGGGTAAGGTCGGCTCTTGACGCGCCTGCAGCGATCCCGGTTCGATTTTCGGTAGCATGCGAACGGGTTTCGGTTAACATGCCGCACAACAAAGCTGGGAACCGTTGCGCGGGTTTAGGGGAAATGGCACGCGATTTCGACTTGCTCCATGCCTATTGGCACAGTCTGGCCGACGGGGATGTGCCGGACCATGATCTGGTGGATCCGGGATCGGTTCTCGATCTCCTGCCCTACCTCATGATCGTCGAGTTCGAAGAGGCGCCCTTCCGCGTGCGCTACCGGCTGAGCGGCAGCAAGCTGGATTACGTTTCCAATATCGATCTGACGGGACGCTATCTCGATGAATTCGCCGTCGATCTCGGCCCCGACGGAGAGAACGATCCCGATGGGCCACGTAATCAGGCGGTGGCAACCTTGATCGGCCTTTACATGGCCTGCCGCGATATGCGCAAGCCGGTCTATGGCGTCTATGGCTGGCCGGACAAGAACGGCTATCTCCGGCCGGTGGAGGTGGCGATGTTTCCCCTCCTGGTGCGCGGCGAGATACGGCAATGCCTTGCGCTTGAATATTACGGATTCGATCCCGCACGCGGTCCCAGTGCCCCGGCACTCGATCCGCGCCTGCCGGTTTTCGATTGACCCGGAGCGAGCTGGGCCGGACTCGGCAATTTCCTGTGGATTGAATCTCCGAATCATTTGACAACTTCAGGTGCTATAGTCACGCTTCCTTCACATGCTGGGGGGACGCGCATGGGCTGGGGCACCGCTATCGGCGTCATTGTTGTCGGCAACCTGCTGTATTTCGGGTTGCGAGCCTGGCTGGGACGCGGCATCAGGCCCGGCATGTTCGGCCAGGTGTCGGACCTGGCGACGAAACGGCTCACCGCGGAATTGATACGCCTCGATTTGCCCGACCATGCCGTCATCGCGCTTGGCCGGATAGAGGGACCGGCCCTGGCGCGGCAAATTCATAAAAGCCTCATGCATATGTCGACGATCGAAGAGGCATATATTGAGGAATTCACCGCCGCCTTATCCTTGCGCGTCCGGCGTTTCGCCGAGACCTGCGCCTTGCGGTTCCGGACGGAGACTGGGAGCGCCGCGCAATATGAAGAGGATTTCCAGGCCTATCGTCTCTGGTATGGAAACTTCATTGACGGCGCCTGCGAGGCCAATCCGCTGCTCGGCCTTATGCCGGACGGCAGCAGCCTTTGCGACGACCTGAACGCCGATTTGCTTTTCGACGCTTTCGATGCAGGTTTCGACCCCGCGCGGCTGGGCCGCAGATTGGCCGATGAGACGATGCCGGTTGGAAACATAACGCCGGATTATCTCGATGGCGTTCTGCGCCGGCTGCTGGCGGAACAAGCCTCGCCAACCGAAGACGGCGCCGGGTCCGAGGGCGGGAATCCGCGCCACCAATATGCACCGGTTCGCGCCGCCTCATGACTCGGTCACGCCGACGTCAGATCAACCTGGCGCCTGACGATGCCATAACTCGTATAGATCGGCTCCGCCGGGACGGATCGGCACGCAGGTGATTTTCAGCTTCTGCTGGTCGAAGGGCTTGCGCATCTCGTCATAGATGGCGGCGGTCGAGAGGCCAAAGGCTTTACCGACCTCATTGTCATAGGCGTAATAGACCGCATCGATGCCGGTCATATGCATGGCGGCCAGGCACATGGGGCAGGGATGGCCGCTGGCATAGATGACGCAGCCCTCAAGCCGCGGCGAGCCCAGCTTGCGGGCAGCCGCGCGGATCACGGTCAATTCGGCATGGGCGGTCGGATCGTTGGTGGCGAGGATCTCATTGACGCCGGTTGCAATGACTTCGCCGTCTTTTACCAGAACGGCGCCGAAGGGCCGCGCGCCGGTCGCGCGCAGACTTGCCAAGGCAAGATCGATCGCCTGTGTCAAAAAAGCCTCGATCTCCGCCGGCTTTTGCGATGAGCTCGCCATGACGCTCCTCCTGCTGCTGTTGTTCTCAGCATATCGGGCAGGCCACCGCGAGCAATGATTGTTTCGCGGCCGGCCTCTGCCATGGACCCGCGGGTCAAGCCCGAGGGTGACAACCTCGTTTATGGCGGACGCCGTGCGAGACCATTTGACCGTCGCTTCGGCGGTATCGCCAGTCTCGCAGCATGCCCAATGCCACATGCGCTCGTCACCGTCGGACTGATCCGAGGGGCCTCGGAGCGGCTGATGGCAGGCGGTGCGAGGATGCATTTCTCAGGAGTCGTTCTGCTGCCGTGATTGTTCGGGGGCCTTCAGCAGATCCTTCATGAAACCAAGATCCCGCGGCACCGGAATGAGGGCCATCAGGACCATGACGACGAGGGCAATGGCATTCGCACCGCCGACATAAAGGCCGAGGCGCTTGCCGCCGATGCCGGCGGCCATCGCCGCTTTCGCCACCGTATTGACCCCGGCGGCGAGCAAAATGGCGATGATCGCCGCTTCGGCGCTGATCTGGCCGCCAGTGCCGCCTGCAGCGTCACTGCCGCCCCGCCCACTGATCCGCGCCATGGAGAGGGTCAGCGCATCGACATCGACGACGCCGGAAATTGCCGCGACGGGATAGATCGCATGCGCGCCGATATAGGTCGTGGCGAGCTCCGAGATCAGCATGATGATCGCAATCAGCGCCGCCATCTTCAGCGCCATGCCGAGATCCAGCGGGTTCTTCAATTCAAGCTTCGGCGGCGCGCTCTTGCCATTGCGGTTGAGCGCGGCGGGACGCAGGATGAGGAAGAGACCGATCACCGCCGTGACGAGACCGGCAGCGCCCAGCGGCACCGCCAGCCCCAGGATCAAGGACGGGTTGAGTGCACCGGCAATGACGACGACGCGGATCATCATGATCACCCCGGCAATCAGGATGCCGCCGGCCAGCAAGGGAGCCGCATCATCATGCGCCTTGCCCCAGCGTGCGAAGGAAACTGTCGTTGCCGTGGAGGAGGTGAGGCCACCGGCCACGGCGGCGAGGGCGAGGCCGGCCTGATCGCCGATCAGCTTGACGGCGACATAACCGGCGAAAGACAGGCCGGCAATGAGAATGGCCAACAACCAGATCTCCGCCGGATTGATGGTTTGCCACGGATCGATCTTGCGGTCGGGCAGCAGCGGCAGGAACAGGAAGGACATGGCGAGCAGGATCAGAACTGCGCGGATCTCCGGCCAGGTCAGTTTCTCGATCCAACTATGCAACGGCTTCTTCAAGGCAAGCAGCACTGCCATGGCGACGGCGGCAGCGACGGCGACGTGGAGATCGCCGAGAACGGCATAAGCGCCGAGCAAAAAGGTCAGCAGGCCGGCGACCACCGTGGTGGCGCCGAGATCGCCTTGCGCCCGCGCTTCGCGCCAGCTGAAGAGGATGAAGGCGGCGGCGAAGACGACGAGAGCGGGTGCGAGCAACAAGGGCGAAGCGGCCGCGGCGATGGCGCCGCTGATCCCGCCCATCAAGCCGGTAAGGGCAAAGGTGCGCAGGCCGGCCGTGCGCTCGCCTTCACCCGCTTCACGCGCTTTCCAGCCGCGTTCGAGGCCGATCAGCAGGCCGATCGCCAAAGCGGCACCCAGGCGATGGAAAAGTTCCAGCTCGCTCATCCGGCCTCCCGCTCGCCAATTCTTCTTCCCGTGGCGGTTTTGCCTTTGCAGGTTTTCTCATCTTTCGGTCATACGCGGCGAAAGGCAAGCAAATGGAACCGTCCCAGCTGGGCGTCGTTAACCCCTTATCCGGAGGGAGTTAAAACAATGACACAGCAGCACGCCTTTCGCTCTTCCCGCATCCTGCGCGCCACCTTGCTCGGCAGCGGCCTGTTGCTTGCCGCCGCGCCCGCTGCTTGGGTGAATACTGTCCTGGCCCAGGATCAGCAGCAGGCGCCGAAAGACGAGCAGCAAAAGGCGCCGCAGGACCAGCAAGGCAATCCGCCGGCCAACAACGATGCGAGCGGCGGGTTGCAGGCAGGCGGCGCGACCCCTGGCATGGGAACGAGCGAGACCGGCAGTACGGCGGCCGTGCCCGCCACCGAACCGACCGTGCCGGCCGATGCCCGGCCGCTGACGGCGCAGCTTTACGCGCAGACGGCTGCGGTCAACAACATGTTCGAGATCGAAGCCAGCAAGCTCGCTTTGACCAAGAGCAATAACAAAGATGTGAAGACATATGCCCGGCATATGATCCAGGACCACGAGGAGTCGGAGGCGAAGCTGGAAGGCGTGGTGCAGGAGAAGCGGGTCGGCGTGACCCTGCCCACATCGATGGACCAAAAACACCAGGATCTGTTGGCCGAGCTGCAAAATCTTGACGGTGATGCTTTCGACCAGGCCTATGTGAAGATGCTCCTTCTCGGCCATCGCGATGCGATCAAGCTGCACCAGTCCTATGCCGATAACGGTGAAACGGTGGAACTGAAAACCTTCGCCGTCACCGCCGTGCCGATGGTCGAGAAACACTTGCAGCGCATCGAAGAAATCGCCAAGGCGTTGAAGGTGAAGGCATAACGCGGCATCTGGCTTGAGAGATCGTGCACGCGCCGCAAGCCGCTGCAACCATTTCCCGATCGCCACGATGGACCCTCGGATGGCGACACCCTGTTTGTCCTTGGCGCGGCGGTGCCGCGTGGCATCGCCAAAGGGCTCGCATAATGTCGGCCATCCCTCGCTTGTCACCCTCGGACTTGATCCGAGGGTCCATGGCGGATGAGGGGTTGGGTCTTGCCGAGGGCCACTAAGCGACAGGGTTTCACGCCGCCAGTCTGAACCGGGGGTTCCAATTGAGATCGCGGCGCGCCTTGTCGAGCGACAAGGTGCCGTCATCTTCGGCGATGTTATAGACGCCCGGCTGTCCCCGTGTGATGGCGAGCAAAGCGGCCTTGGCGGCGGCATCGACATGCACCGGAGCGTCGCCGCTGGGCGCATCGAAGCCGGTGCCCGGACCGTAGAGCTTGCCGTAGCGCAGGACGATGCCCTCGATATAGGGCGTTTGCAGCACCGCCTCTTCCAGCATCCGCACGCCGCGCGCATTGGGGTCGAGCGGATCGCTTTCCAGGATCGGTGTGCCTTGGCGCTCTGGCGGCAGCGGCGCATAGGCGAAGGCGATGCTCTGCGCGATCATGCGCTTCGCCCCGGCAGCCAGGGACGCAGCGACCAGATGGCGGGTACCGATCTCGCGCAGGCGTGCATTGCGCTTGCGGCCTTCTTCCATCAGCGCCGGGTCCAGGCCCGGCGGCAGGTCGGTCAATTGATGGATGACGATATCAGGCGCGGCGGCGATCACCGCATCGCGCAGGGCCGAGGCATCAAAGACATCGACCACCACCGGCACGATGCCCATCTTCTGCAGCATCGCTGATTTCAGGTAGGAACGCGTCGTACCCGTCACCTGATATTCGGCTTGCAGCAATAGCGGCACCAGGCGCCGGCCAATCGCGCCGCTGGCGCCCGCCAGGAATACCCGTTTTGCCGTTATTTCGCTCATGTCAGACTCCTTTGTAACCTGGATGTCATGTAAGCGAAGCGATGGCAGAGACAAAAGGGCCAATGACCACGGAATCGACTGGGCCAAGGGAAATGAGGTCGCGGGATCGACGCAATGAGCGTAAGCCAGCGAAACGAATGCAGGAGGCAGAAGTGCAACGGAAGCTGGCGGTCTTTACCCCAGCCACTTCGCCTTCCAGCGGCGCGGCAGGCCAATAACGCGGTGCAGCCGGCTGCCCACATCGCCCTCATGCACGGGCCAGGCGCGGATTTCATCGCTCAGCACCATCTCGTCCGATCCGGTGCCGAGATCCCAGGGATTCTTCGGCAGTGCTCCCTGGCGGCTCAGCGATAACTTGAAACCGAAAGCATCGGCCGCCGAGGCCTCGGTCGAGGTCCAGAAGATGCTGAACGGCGTGAAATTCAAAAGTTGCAGGCCGGGCGAGGCATGGCCGAAGAGGTCATGCACCATATGGCCCAATTCGCTCTCATGGCAGTAATCGCCGATGCACGGCCCGGAGCCGTCCGGATTGCGTGCGGTGGGCAGACGCCAGCCCTTGATGCCGCGATAGTTCAGCCGTAACGCCCAGGACATTGCCCTGTCCCAGGTCATCTGCCCGTCCTTATCGAAGCCGCTGCTGCGCGCGTAATTCGTGTCTTGCAGCCAGGTGATGTCGCGCAGCCGGTCATACATCAGGCCATGGCCGCGATCGATCAAGCGCGGCTGCGGCATCAGCGCAAGATCGATGTCGCTGAGATCGATGTGAATCAGATGATCGTCGAAGGGGGCATGCTGCAACCCGATGATCTTGATCGTATCGGATTCTCCGGCCGTCAAGGCGCGCAGCATCTCGCTGGGATGGGTCTCGGTCATAACGCTTTCCCCCGTAAACGATCCACTCGGATGATCAGGCGATGCGATTCCGCGATTCCTTGACAAGATCATAACATATCGCGCCGATCATGCGACCGCGCATCGCGATCCGGCTCGATCATTTGGCCCAGTCGATTTTGCCAATCATGGCTCTGTGCGGTGTTTCGCTAGCGCTCTGTAATTCGGGCGCGCTGATCTTCGAGCGCGAAGACGAGGAGATGAAGATGAGTCAGGACATCGCGGGTCAGTTTGGCATGGCCGGCCAGTTGGGGGCAGGGATCTCCATCGAGGACGCGGGTCCTGGATCACGCGGTTCCGGATCAAGCGGTCCGGGATCGGGCGGGTATGAAGCGAGCGCTTCGGGCTCGCGCGGGGCCGGTCCGACAGTATCGTGGCGGCGCCTTGGCATGATCGGCGGCTTTCTCGGCCCCTTTTTGCTCGCTGGCCTTGCCGCCTTGCCGTCATTTCGGCACAGCCATGATCATGACAGCGCCTATTCAAGCGCAGCGGACGATCATTGGATGGCGCCCGGCGTGATGATGGTGGGTCGGCCGACAACCGTCAGTGTGACGCCCGTCACTAGTGATGCACTTAGCCACGTGCCGGGAAAATCGGTAACGGTGGAGATTGTCGAATTCCAGCCGGGCGCCCGGGCGCCGGAACATCATCACGCCGGCTCGGTGACGGTCTATGTGCTGTCGGGCGCGGTGCGCTCGCAATTGGCTGGCTCGCCGCCGATGATCTATCACACCGGCCAAAGTTTCTTCGAACCCCCCGGCGCCGTGCATCTCTTCGCCGAGAATCCCAGCTCCACGGACGTCGCCCGCATCATGGCGATCCACGTGGCGGATGATGGCGCTCAACTCACCACGTTTCACTGACAGGTCCCGCGCGGAATGAAGGACCGAAAATGAAAAGGGCGGAGAACACATCTCCGCCCGCCGATCGTCGATAATCTGTCCTTTGTTCAGGACTTGCCGCCTTTGCGTCCCGCTTCCGATGCGCGTTCGCGGTCATTGGCGAAGTTGCCGCCGCTTTCATGACCGCCTTTGCGCCCGGCTTCCGCGGCACGCTGCGGATCGTTCTTGAAGTTTCCGCCACTTGCCTTGCCGCCCTTGCTGGCGATTTCACGTTGCTTGTTCTGATCCATCGAAGCGAAGCCGCGTTTATCCTCTGCCATCTCAACTCTCCTTCAAGCGATTGGTTGGTGATGCTGATGCGTCTTTGAAAAAGCGTCGCTCGCTCTTCATCCCAGCGAACCAGCACTCCGACAACCATGAGCATAGATTCTTGTTCCGGGCTAAATTCTGCTCGCTTGGTAACTTTTCCCGCTCTCCGGATCGAACTGCATCAGGGCGGTCTGGCCTTCCTGGTCCCAAGCTCCGCGCTTTCCGGTGTCGGCTCATCCCCATCCGAGGTTTCGTCCGCCAAGACCGAGCGGCCGAGACTGTAGCCGAGGAGGAGCGCACCGAGGCCAATGGATAAAAGGCCGCAGATGCCGCGAAGGCGGCCGCCGAGAACAGCAAGGCCGAAGGTGCCGATCTGACAGGCGATATGTTTTTCAGCTCTGTGACGCATGATTGCTCCTTTCTGCCTGCGGTATTGTGATGTTCCGCCGAAGCCGCACGACCGCCGTCTTTCAGCCGTCGATCATGAAATCGCTGACCAGCTTCAGATTCAAAAAGATCAGCAACAGGGCGACGAAACAGGCGGGGAAGGTCAGCCACCAGGGGCTCGTCAATGAGCCCATCAGGCGCCTTTGCGTGCAGAAATGTATCAGCGGTATGACAGCGAACGGGAGTTGCAAGCTTAAAACTACCTGGCTTAGCAAGAGAAGCTCGGTCAGCGCCTTGTCGCCGGCGATCGCCGTGACGAGCAAAGCCGGGACAAGAGCGGCGCAGCGGGTTGTCATCTGCGCTGCCCAGGGCGGCAGGCGCAGGCCGAGAAAGCCCTCCATCACCACTTGGCCCGCCAGCGTCGCGGTGACGGTGGAGTTCTGTCCCGCCGCGAGCAGCGCCACGCCGAAAAGCACGCTGGCGAGCGATGTGCCGAGCAGCGGCGTCAGAAGGTAATAGGCATCCCTAAGATCGATCGGCAGCGGGATATCGCGTCCGTGGAAGGCGCTCGCCGCCAGGATCAATATGGCGGCGTTGACCAGGAAGGCGAAGAACAGCGCAAGGCAAGTGTCGAAAACCGCGTAAGACAATGTCCGGCGCTTCCCCTCCGTTTCGTCTGTATCCGATTCCTGTTTGCGGTAGCCGCTGCTGCGGACCAGCGCGCTGTGCAGGTAGAGGTTATGCGGCATCACCGTCGCGCCGATGATGCCGATCGCGAGGTAGAGACGCTCGGGATCGGAGACCAGATTGGGCATCGGGATGAAGCCGGCTGCGACGGCGCCGAGTGACGGCTGGGCGAATATCAATTCGGTAAGGAGACAGAAGGCGACGGTGAGGGTAAGGGAGATCACGACCAGTTCAAGCGCCCGCCTGCCGATTTTCTGCAGCCACAGGATCACCAGCGTGCTGAAGGCGGTGAGGCAGATGCCCGCCAGGAGCGGGATATGAAACAGCAGGGAAAGCGCGATGGCGGTGCCGACGACTTCCGCCAGATCGCAAGCAACGATGGCGATCTGGCAAACCGCCCAGAGCGCCAGGCAGACCGGCTTCGGATAAGTGTGACGACAGAGCTGGGCGAGGTCGCGGTCGGTCGCAATGCCGAGGCGCGCGCAGAGCGACTGCAGCAGCATGGCCATCAGATTGGCCAGGAAGACCACCGAGAGCAGGCTATAGGCGAATCTCGATCCGGCGGCAATATCGGTTACCCAGTTGCCGGGATCCATGTAGCCGACGGCGACCAGATATCCTGGTCCCAGCGCCGCCAGCAAGCGCCGATAGTCGATCGGCGACTTCTTCCGCTGAAGGGAGCTCGCCGGAGCGGAACCCGGCGTTTTCAATTCCGCTTCCGGCGAGCCAGTGATCGGCGAACTCGACTTAGATGGGCGGTTTTGCTGCTGCTCAGTCCCCTTGTCGGGATAAACGTCTTCCGAGGGATCGTAGCGTTTGAGCATGTTTTTCTTGGCCGCCCTGGAGGTGTCTGCCGGTAGTCTTTACCTGCAAGCGTTCAGCGCTATGCGCCTTCCACCAGCTCATCGTCCAGCAATTCATCGACCGGCTTGGTACGCCCGGCGCCGGGACCGGCACCGAGATCGGCGCCTGTGACCGGATCGATATCGGTCAGTGACGCGGTCCTGGCCGTCAAAGCTTCATCCAAGGCAAGATCGGTTTCGCCGAGTTCGACCGTCGCCGTGCCAATGTCCGCGGCAGCATCGCTGGGTTGCGCGTCGCCCGGCTCGTAATCCCATTGCTCGCCCTGGTTCCAGGGCCCGCGCATATCGCCTTCACCCATCGACATGTTGAAATAGGTGCTGGCAAATTCTTCCTTGCCCGGCAGCTTGCCCGGCGGGAAGTTCGGCCGGATCGAATAGAGCGCTTTCTCGAAAGATTTCTGATGCGCGATTTCGCGCGTCATCAGGAAGCCCAAAGCATCCTTGACGCCGGGATCATCCGTGACGTTGATCAGGCGTTCATAGACAATCTTGGCCCGCGCCTCGGCCGCGATATTGGACCGCAGATCGCAGGTCGGATCGCCGATGCTGTCGACATAGGCGGCGGTCCAGGGAACGCCGCCGGAATTGACGAGGGCGGCGCCGCCGCCATAAAGCAGCGATGTCAAATGGCTCTCGCCGCCATGGAAGACGTCGCTCATCAGCTCGCCCACCTCGACGCCTTCGGCCATCTTCGCCTTGACGCCCTTGTTCAGCATCACGACGATGTTGCCGATCACTTCGAGGTGGCTGAGCTCTTCGGTCGCGATGTCGTGCAGCATGTCCTTGCGGCCCGGATCGTTCTCGGAAAGCGCCTGGGTGAAGTAGCGGATGGCCGCCGCCAGTTCGCCTTGCGGACCGCCAAACTGTTCCAGCATCAGCGTCGCCAGGCGCGGATTGGGCTCCGACACGCGGACGGTGTACATCAATCGCTTGTTATGCATGTACATCGGGGGTGCTCCTCTTTAGTTCATGGGGTTTGCCACTAGTGCTTCGCTTCGACTCCCGGCGTTTCTTCGCGCGCTAGATATTTCCGGACCAGACCGGGCATGTTCTTGTCGAGCCATTCGGCCATCGCTTCTTCTTCCCGCAAGATCTGCGTGCAGATACCCGCTGTCGTCGTGTCGCCGACCGTCTCGGCAGCGGCAACGAGAATGCGGTAGGAGGCAATCTCCATCTGCTCGAAGGTGTAGCTTGCAAGCGAGCCTTTGATCACCTCATCGCCGACGAACAACCCGCTCAAACCCTGCGCGGCCGCCATCATTTTTGCCGCCGCATCCTTGATCGCCGATGAACTGCCGGCGCGGCGTTCGATGCACTCGTTCACCAGCTGGGCCTGGCGTCGAGTTTCTTCCAAATGCTCTTTCAACTTGGCCGTCACTTCCGGATAGTTCTCCAGCCGGCTGATTTGCGACTCCAGCATCGTTTCAGCTTGCTGTTCCATTGCATGCGCGTCGCGAAGCCATTCGAGCAGTCGTTCCTCTGCTGTTGCCATATTCCGCTCCCTTGTTCATTGCTCGCCTTATCGAGATGCGGCGCCTGATCCCGGATCAAGCGGCGTTCAAAGCATTGGTTCCCTTCTGCCGGCGAGAACGAATGCAACAGTCCGCTTGATCTCTTCATCCGCGCGATAAGGCTGCGCAGGCTAGCCGAGGAACACTTGCGCGTTTTGCCTGTTGACGTGCTGGTGCATTCCCGAATGTGAAAACCGCTTCTCCTGCCAGTTGCGCAGCACGTGTTGTTGTCGCCGTTGGTGATTTTATCGAGTGCAGCCGGCACCGAAGCGGTACGGGGAGATGTGCGGACGGATTTAGTTCCGGCTGCCATCAGAAGAACGTGCGGCCGCGGCAGCGAAGCGAGGGAGGAATTTGGCAGTGGAACCGAACGGGCTGGAGAGGCCATCCTCCGGATCGCGCGATTTCGGCACCGCTGCCATCGCGGTCGATGCGATCGCGGCGATATAGAAAGCCTCGAAAAGATCGTCGATCCGTAGGTGTCGCCCGATATTTAGCTGCTGTTGCGCAGTGTATGGTTGTGCCGGTCCCTGGCCGCCGCGGCAAAGGCGGCAATCAGCGGATGGTGTTCGCCGCGCAAGGCGGCGCGTTCCGGCTGAAACAAAGTGGCGATGAAGAAGGGGTGTCCATTGCTGCCGATGTTGCGGTCGATAGTGCGGGTGCCGAGTTCGAAGGCACGCGGCTCGCCGGCGGGATCGAATCCGGTGAAGCGCAGGCCGCCGCGCGCCACGCCGCCATCGATCAGCGCGCGATAGGCCGGATTGAATCCGTAGCTGCAATGATAGCGCTCGACGGTGCTGGTGCGGCCGAAGATCTCGGCAAGACGCGAACCCGGGGTGAAATTGATCGTGCCCGTGGCTCCTTTCAATGAACAGGCAAGGGGCGCGATCACTGGCATTTCCGCCTCCGGGTTTGATTCCGCATGATCCGCAGCGCGCTGGTCCAGCACCTCGCGGATATAATCGATCAGGGCATGCTGGAAGCCGCCGCAGGTGCCGAGGAAGGGCAAGCGGGTTTCGCGGGCGGTGCGAATGGCGGCAAGCGCGCCTTCCATGCTGCGATAGGGGCTGCCCGGCACGCACCAGATGCCGTCGTAATTGGCGAGCAAGGCGGCGGCATCGGTGCGCGCTTCGGGTACCGTCTCGGTGCCGATCCAGCTGAAGCCGATCTCGGTTCCCAGCATCGTGCCAGCCATGGCAAGGGATAGGGGAATCCCCTGATGCGCTTCCTTTGCGGGATTGTGATCGCCTATCAAAGCGATGCGAAGCGGTGCGGTACGATGCGGCTCGGCCATGAGACGGTTCCTTCTTTGACCAGATTATAGCGCGTTTCCCGGCATCATGCCGCCATGCCGCGTTGTTCCAGCGCGGTCTCGATCCAGTCGATGACGGCGCCGATCCGGGCGAGCGGCCGCTGGTCGGGATGGATGAGCAGCCAGATCTCGCGTTCCGGCAAAGCCGGCCAGTCCTTGTCCTTCAAGCGGCGAAACGCGGGATCGCCTTTCACCAGTGCGATCGGCAGCAGGGATTTGCCAAGGCCGGCCCGCACGGCCGCGACGATGCTCTCCGGATCATTGACTGCAAGCGGCACGCGGCCGTCATGATCCCGCGCCGACATCTGCATCAGCCACTTTGCCTGGGGTATCTGCGCCATGCTCTCGTCATAGGTGATCCAGGGCAAGGCGGCGGCCTCGCGCGCCGAGGCGGCGGCCGGGGCATAAACCGCATAGGCCAGCAGGCCGACCTTGCGGGTCAGCACCGCCGCGCCGACATCGCTGCGCGGCCGGCCGAGACGCAAGGCGATATCGGTCTCGCGCTTGGTCAGGCTGAGATAGCGCATATCGGCAACCAGTTCGATCTGCAAACCGCGATGCTTCTCCTGCAGCAGGCCCATGGCCGGAAGCAGCACGCTATTGACCAGGATCGGCACGGAGGTCAGCCGCACCTTGCCGATCGCCGCCGCATCCTTGCCGGCGACCGCGCCATGCAGCCGGTTCACATCCTGCTCCACCTGTTCGGCAAATCCCATGGCAACCTCTCCGGCTTCGCTGGGCAGCAGCCGGCCGCCGGGCGCGCGCACGAAAAGCCGCGCTTCCAGCGCCTTTTCCACCGCACTCAGGCGGCGGCTCACCGTCGTCTCATCGACGCCGAGCAGCCGCGCCGCCGCGGCCAGGCTGTTGCCACGTGCGATGGCCAGGATGTAGCGCAGATCATTCCAGTTGATGGCCTGCATTTTTGCAGCTTCCTTTCGCATAACTTCGGCTGTTCCCGGCAATTATGCGGGCGTAAAAGAAGACCTGTCCAGCCCGCTTTCGCGCGTGCTGCTTCGACATAACGGGGAAAGGCCGTCATGAGCCGCAATTTCGCTTTGCGCATCACTGTCGGTTGCTGGGACCTGCTCGGCAGCCTGTTGCTGGCGGGATTCGACTGGCTGGCAAGGTGCCACGAGGCAGCCCGCCAGCGCCGCGCTCTCGGGGCGATGGATGACGATCAACTCAAGGATCTCGGCCTCAGCCGCGCCGATATCGAAGATGAAATCGGCCGGCCCTTCTGGCGTGTATGATGGCGGCGGCGCGCCGTGCGATAGGGCAATGCAAAACGCAGCCGTTCGGCAGTCGCTCCGATGGACCCACGGGTCAAGCCCCAGGGTGACGACCTTGTTTGTTGCAGCATCGTGCGATGAAGCGACCTGCTGTGCCGGCCTGCGACCAGGCAAAGAGAATAGATGACAACAAAGGAAACACCCCATGCCGCATGATCACCATTACGCCACGCATCTCATCTGGACCGGCGCGGCGCAGGGACCGACCAGCGCCTATCGTGCCTATAGCCGCGACCATACGGTGCAAAGCGCTGGCAAGCCGCTGCTGCATCTGACCGCGGACGCAGCCTTTCTCGGCAAGCCCGAGCAGTACAATCCGGAAGATCTGTTACTGGCGGCCTTGTCGGGCTGTCATATGCTCACTTATCTCGCCTTGGCGGCGCGGGCGTCGCTGCATGTCGTCGGCTACGAGGACAAGGCCGAGGGCAGGATGGTGCAGAAAGATACGGGCGGCGCCTTCACGGAGGTCATGTTGCGTCCCGAGGTGATCATCGCTGCCGGCCATGATCGTGATCTCGCCTTGCACCTGCATCACCAGGCGCATGAGGATTGCTTCATTGCCGCCTCGATGAATTTCCCGGTGCGGCACGAACCGGTCGTCACCGTCGCCGGCGCCTAGGCGGGATCGCAAAAGAAAACCCTCCTTTCCCGGGAAAGGAGGGTGCGGGCAGTCGCGCTGGCGGGCGGTCGTGCTATACGAGCCGCGGCCTAGCGGCCCCGTTTGCCGATCTCGGATTCTTGATTGATCGGATAAGGATCGACCGGCAGGCCCATCTGCTCTTCCTCTTCGATCATCTTGCGGGCGAGTTCCATGTAATCTTCCGCCTTGTGCTGGTCATCGCCCTGTTCCTTCCATATTTTGTGCGCGCGCTGGCGGATGCGGTCTTCTGATACCGTCATCTATCCCTCCTGACGTCGAATTTCGTTATTCGTGAAAACACATGAGACGAAGCGGAGTTCCGGTTGCGGCCTTGGTTTGAATGGCCGGCGCACCTATGCTGCGAGCGGGAGACGCCTTCGCCATTCACTGGCTTGACCCGTGTTGGAAGGAGAATGAGATGCCGAAGATGAAAGCAGCGATCTTCGTCGAACCCGGCCGCATCGATCTCGACGACAAAGCCATTCCCGATATCGGTCCCCTGGATGCGCTGATGCGCGTGACCACCACGACGATTTGCGGCACCGATGTGCATATCCTGAAGGGTGAATATCCGGTCGCCAGAGGTCTTATCGTCGGCCATGAACCGGTCGGTATCATCGAGCGGCTTGGTTCGTCCGTCAGCGGCTATCGCGAGGGTCAGCGGGTGATCGCCGGGGCGATTACGCCCAGCGGCCATTCTTATGCCTGCCTTTGTGGTTGCGCCTCGCAGGATGGCGCCGGCACGCGCCATGGCTTCAAGGCGATGGGCGGCTGGAAATTCGGCAACACGATCGATGGCTGCCAGGCGGAATATGTGCTGGTGCCCGATGCCATGGCGAATCTGAGCCCGGTTCCCGATCATCTCAGCGACGATGAAGTGCTGATGTGCCCGGATATCATGTCGACCGGTTTTTCCGGCGCGGAAAGCGGCAAGGTGCGGATCGGCGATGCCGTCGCCATCTTCGCTTTGGGGCCGATCGGCCTTTGCGCCGTGGCGGGCGCGAAGCTGATGGGTGCCACCACCATCATCGGCGTCGATACCGTGCCGGCGCGGATCGAGATCGCGCGCAGGCTCGGCGCCACGCATGTGGTGGATTTCAAACAAGCCGAACCGGTCGCGGAGATCATGCGCCTGACCGATGGCCGCGGCGTCGATGTCGCCATCGAAGCCCTGGGCACCCAGGCGACCTTTGAATCCTGCCTGCGCGTGCTGCGCCCTGGTGGATGCTTGTCGAGCCTGGGCGTCTATTCCACCGATCTCAAAATTCCGCTCGATGCTTTCGCTGCCGGTCTCGGCGATATCAGCATCGTCACCACACTTTGTCCCGGCGGGAAGGAGCGGATGCGGCGGCTGATGGAGGTGATCGCCTCCGGCCGCGCCGATCTGAAGCCGCTCGTCACCCATCGTTTCAAGTTGGATGAGATCGTCGCAGCCTATGACCTCTTCGCCCATCAGCG
Source organism: Dongia soli (assembly GCF_034044715.1). Taxonomy (NCBI): domain Bacteria; kingdom Pseudomonadati; phylum Pseudomonadota; class Alphaproteobacteria; order Rhodospirillales; family Dongiaceae; genus Dongia; species Dongia soli. The sequence continues at coordinate 182,327 of NZ_JAXCLW010000005.1, forward strand.
CGACGGCGTGCTGAAAATCGCGATCACGCCTTGATCACCCGCGCGGCGCGGTGGTTCCGCTTGCGAGATCCCGGAAAGCTTCCGGATCGAATCCGCCTAGCCTTGGGTGGCTGCTTTACGTCAGTGCACGCGCTATATAATGTGCAGGCATTATTCGGAGATATGTCATGCCAGCCTACGTGCACATCAATTTGCGGGTCATCGACCCCGCCAAGCAGGCCGCGCTTGCTCCTCGCTTTCAGGCTGCTCTGGAAGAGGCGGGTGGGCGGATTCTGTATTTCGGTCGTGTCGCGCAGGTTCTTGAAGGCGATGAGACGCCTTTACCGATGGCTGGCGTGCTTGAGTTTCCGACGCTGGCCCAGGCGCTTGCATTCTACAATTCGGAGACGTACGCCCCGATCAAAGCAGAACGCCGTGAAGCCCAGCAAGCGAGAATGTTTGTTGTTGAAACCGGCTGATCGCGTGCGTGCCGACCGGCCACCGCCGCTTATCCTCGGCGCGATCACCTTTCAGTACTCGTAGAACGGATGACTGCCGCAGTCTCGACGGCATTCTCGGGATACTGCGTTTGGGGCCGCGATAGCGCAAGGTGCCGGCGATGGCGATGCTGGCCGCGGCATCGGAGTCCATGGCTTAGGATTTAGGTGGGAGGGAGCGGTCCAGCGAGCCAGGCACCGATGACTCGGGTGCTGGCGCTTCCAGCGTGGGGTTTGCCGGCGCCGGTGAGCGGGCGCGCAACAACGGCCGCAAGGTGAGGCCCTGGACCAGTACGGTAAAGACCACGACGGCATAGGTCGCTGCAAAAATCAGCGGATAATGTTCATCGCGCGGCACCGAAAGCGCCAGGGCGATGGAGACCCCGCCGCGCGCGCCGGCCCAGAGCAGGACGCCGAGCGAAACGCGCGGCGCTTCCGTCATCCTGTGCAGCAGGATGAGCGGTAAAGCGGTCGAAATCAGGCGGGCGATCAGCGCGACCGGAATGGCGGCCAGGGCGGAAATCAGCAGCAAGCGGGTCGGCGCCGGATTGGCCGCCAGTTCCAGCCCGACCAGCAGGAACAGCACCATGTTCAGGATATCGCCGATCAGCACCCAGAACTTCACCGAATATTCGCGGCTCTGCCGGCTCATCGATTGTTCGACGCCATGATAGCCGAAGATCAGGCCGGACATGGCGGCGGTGACGGGACCGCTGACATGCAGCGTCTGGGCCAAGGTATAGCCGCCCAGGACCAAAGCGAGGCTGATCATCACCTCGACCTTGTAATCGTCGATGCGGCGCACGCCCTGCAGGGCCAGCCAGCCGATCAACATGCCGAACAGAACGCCGCCGATCGCCTCGCGGCAGAACAGTAACAGGGCTTCGCTCCAGGTGAAACTTTCCGGCGCCAAGGCGGCCGTCGTGGCGAGGCTGAAAAGGACGATGGCGACGCCGTCATTGAACAGGCTTTCGCCGGCCAGGGTCGCCTTCAAACTGGCCGGTATGCGGGCACTTTCGGTGACGCCTTCAACCGCCGTCGGATCGGTCGGACTGATGAGCGCGCCGAAAATGAGGCACCATAGAAAGGGTATGGCAGCACCGAGCCAGCCGAGCACCAGCCAGAACCCGATGGCGATCACCGCGGTGGACAAGACGACGCTGATGCTGCTGAGGCTCATCACCTGCCAGGCATTGCGCCGCAAAGCCGGGAAGTCTACCTGCACCGCGAGAGAAAACAGCAGGAAGGAGAGCAATCCGTTCAGCAATGTGGCGCGCAGGCTGATGCGATCCAGGAAATCACGCAGCCGCTCCAGCGCCCGCAGCTCCGGCGCCGCATGATCCAGGGCGATCACCGCCACCGCCGCAAGACTGCCCATGAGGGTGAGCGCAATGGCCGGCGGCAGATGCAGCAGGTGATAATTGAGATAAGCCAGGACAGTGGTGGCGAAGATCAGGATCGCCGCGATTTCGAAAGGGCTAAGGCCGGTCGGCTCCATACGGCAGGTCTTGTCCCTCTAGCGGTGGAAGCGGCATGTCGACTGACAACAGGCCTTGCCGCCGCAAGTTCCCACGCGAGGCGCGTTGCCATTCAGACTTAGACGGGTGCGGATATCTACGACCGGGGTGGTTCGACTCTGTCGGGATTGAGGCTGTAGGTGCCCATGATCTGCGCCTGGGCAAGGATGCGGCCCTGGATCGCCTCGCGCAGATTGGTGCCGGTCAGCTCGGCTTTGACATCCAGCCGCGCCACATCCAGTGCATAAAGCGTGAAGAAGTAATGATGCACCAGGCTGTCATTCCAGGGCGGGCAGGGGCCGTCATAGCCGTAATAGGTGCCGCTCATCTCCGGATCGTCGGCAAAATAGCCGGTGTAATCGTTGATGCCGTGCCGCATCATGCCGCTGCTATCCGCCGATACCTGGGGCCCCGGCTTGCCGCGTGGCGTGACGCCGTTGCTATGGCTGCCGGCGGCGATCTCGCGCATTGCAGCGGGAATGTCGATCAGGGTCCAGTGAAAGAAGTCGATGCGCGGGAGATCGGCCGGCACATCCCGGTCTTCCTTGTTTACATCCTCGGCCTGGCTCGGCACGTCCTTGTCGTGAACGATCAGCGCGAAGGATTTCGTTCCCGGCGGCACTTCATCCCAGGCAAGATGCGGATTGCGGTTGCCCGAAAAGGCCATATGGGTCTTTGGCGCGATCACGCCCAACGCGAATTCTGCGGGAATTTCCAGGCCATCGGCGAAACTGTTGCTGCACAGATTCATCTCTGACTCCTGCGTGTGGGAGCGGTCGGCGCTGATCGGCCATGAAGTCTAGCGCAGAGGCATAGTCGTTTGAAATTGGGCGATGGTATCAAAAGGCGGTGAAGCAACGCGGCCCGGCAGATGTACGTCCTAGGAGCGCGTGACATCGGTCACAGCACGATGCGCCTGGCGGGTATAAGCGTGGAATGCATAAGGGCGCGCTCCTGCAACGCCATGCCCCGTCTCCGCCATGCCCCCGTCTCCGCCATGGACCTCTCGGGTCAAGCCCGAGGGTGACAACCTTGTATGTCATCGCCGCCTTGCGATGACCGCTGCCCGCCATTCATCGCGTGCTGCAGGCAACAAGGCGCTTGTCACCCTGGAACTCGATCCAAGGGTCCATCGGAACGACTGATGAATGTTCACCGGCCTGCACCAGCGCCTTCACCCGATCGAACGCAGATACCAATCGACGAAGCGCCGGGCGCCGCCTTCCATCGGGGCATAGGGGCCGGGCTCGTAGAAGGCGGAGTTGATGCCTTGCTGGTTGAGCTCGATGATGCGCTTGTCGGCGATGCTGGTGACGTTCCAGAGCCAGGTGAGGCGGGCGAGATCGTAATCGATCCCTTCCCTGGCATCGTCGCGCACCAGCCAGATCACTTCCATCTCCGTCCGATCCACGGTCTTCGGGATGAAGCGGTAGATCAGGCCGTGATCGGGATAGGCGAGAAAATTGCTGACCGGGCCGACATCGAAGAAGGTGACGCCGCCATCGTAATCGGTGAAGTCGCCCATCAGCGGCGCCACCGGCCCGCCATCCTCGCTACCGCTGACCGCCCCTTCGGTGAGCGCAGAGCGCAGGGCATCGGCAGTTTCCTGGCCGTGCTCGGCATGTAGCGCGTAACGGTCAAGCTCGCAGATCGCCACACCGAGGGAGACGCTGCGCTGCCGGAGCTTCGCATCGATCTCGGTATTCTGCGCCGGCGGGCGCGCAAAGACATGATGGCGCGAATATTCCTGATGTGCCGGGCTGCAGTGATAGCATTCCATGTAATTTTCGACGGCGAGCTTCCAATTCGCCTTGACCGGAAAGGTCGCACGATGGGCGATCTTCGCCGCGGCCCAGCCATAGGGTTTCGCCGTGCCGGCCATCACTTCCTCGACATGGACAAGGCCGAGCGGCGTTTCCGCGAAGGAGATGAAGATCAGGCCCTCGATGACACGCAGGTGAATCTGCTTAAGGCCATGAGCGTCGCGATCGAATTCGGCCGGCATCAACCTTGCCGAGCGCAAGGCGCCATCGGTGCCATAGGTCCAGGCATGATAAGGGCAGACGAAGCTGCGGGCATTGCCGGCGGGTTCGGTGCAGAGCCGCGAACCGCGATGACGGCAGACATTGAGCAAGGCCCGGATCTCGCCATCCTGGCCGCGGCAAAGGATGACGGATTCGCTGGCGATCTCGACCGTGACGAAATCACCCGGCCGCGGCAGGCTGCTGAGATGGCCGGCGCAGAGCCAATGCGGCATGATCATGCGCTGCATTTCATGCTTGAAGATCGCCCCATCATTATAGAAAGGCTGCTGCAAGGCATGGCCCGGCTTTTGCGCGGCGATCAGTTGCGTCAGCATCTCGCTGGGTTGCGAATGCAAGCGACCCTCCCTCGTCAATCCTTTCGGCATCGTTCTTGATTGATACCCAACCTAGCGTCTGCGATTTGCGCGATCAAGGATTCCTTGAATGAGAATTCAAAAAGAGAGCGTCATGCGGATGTCGTCATGGCGGTCATGCGTAAGCTCAGCCTGTGCGGGAAGAAGGCTGCCTTGACAAGATAGCATTGCACCTTGCCTGCATCCGGCACTAACCTTGCGGACGAACTCATTGTTCTATTTGGAGTATGTGATAATGAAAGCTTCGGATCTGCTGGTGCGCTGTCTTGAGCGCGAGGGCATCAAGTACATTTTCGGCGTGCCGGGTGAAGAAAACGCCGATTTCATGATGTCGCTGCAGAAATCCTCGATCCAGTTCGTGCTGACGCGGCACGAGCAGGGTGCCGCCTTCATGGCGGAGGTTCACGGCCGGCTGACCGGCGAACCCGCCGTCTGCCTCGGCACGCTCGGGCCAGGCGCCACGAATCTCATCACCGGTGTTGCCGATGGCAATATGGATCGGGCGCCCATGCTGGTGATCACCGGGCAGGGGGCGACCACGCGGCAGCATAAAGAAAGCCACCAGATCATGGATGTGGTGGAGATGTATAAGCCGGTGACGAAATGGGCGGCGAGCATCCGGCATCCGGACTCAATTCCGGAAATGGTGCGCAAGGCGGTCAGGCTCACGCGGTCGGAGAAGCCGGGGGCGGTGCTGCTGGAACTGGCGGAAGATGTCGCCAAGATGGAGACCAAGGCCGAGCCGATCGAGCCGCATCGCTATCGCCGGCCGCAATGCGATATGAAGAGCCTGAGCGAGGCGGTCGAGCTCATTCGCCAGGCGAAGCAGCCGATCATCATCGCCGGCAACGGCATGATGCGGCGGCGCGCGACGCCGGAGCTGCGCCGGCTGGTCGAGGTGACGGGGATCGGCGTCATCAGCACCTTCATGGGCAAGGGCGCGGTGGCGCGGACATCGCCGCATTGCCTCTACACGATCGGCCTGCAGCAGAAGGATTATCCGGCCTTCGCGGTGGACGAGGCCGATCTCGTCATCACCATCGGCTATGACCTGGTCGAATATCCACCGCGTCTGTGGAATCCGAAGGGCGATAAGAAGATCATCGATATCGACACGCTGCCGGCGGAAATCGACAACCAGTACCAGGCCCATGTCGAGCTGACCGGCGAGATCGCCACCAATCTCGCCCTCCTCACCGAGGCGCTGGAACAGGGGAAGCATCCGAAATACGATCTGCCGCGCCAGACCCATTGGCGCGACAAGATGACCGCGGATCTCGCCGCCCATAAGGACGATGCGACGGAAGGCACGATCCGCCCGCAGAAGGTGCTGTGGGATGTGCGCGAGGCTCTGGGCCCCAGCGATATCCTGCTCTCTGGCGTCGGCGCCCACAAGATGTGGATCGCCCGCTACTATCATTGCGACGAGCCGAATACCTGCATCATCCCCAATGGCTTCTGTTCCATGGGCCTGCCGCTGCCGGGCGCGATCGCCGCGCATCTGGTGGCGCCGGATCTCGCCGTCGCCAATCCGGCAACGGGCAAGGAGAAGAAGCCGGAGCCGAATGTCTTCGCCATCTGCGGCGATGGCGATTTCCTGATGAATGTGCAGGAGATGGAGACTGCCCGCCGGCTCAATGCCGATATCACGGTGATGGTCTGGGAAGATGGCGGCTATGGGCTGATCGCCTGGAAGCAGGACAACGAATTCGGCAAACATACCGATCTCGCCTTCGGCAATCCGAAATGGCTGGAGCTTGCCAATGCCTTTGGCTGGCAGGGGCAATATGTCGACAAGGCGAAGGACCTCGCCCCCGCCTTGCGCAAGGCGATCGACCATAAAGGCCCCTCGCTTATCGTGGTGCCCATCGATTACCGCGAGAACCCGCTGCTGACCAAGCGGCTGGGCGAGATCGAAGTGACGATCTAAGCCGAAGGTCGGGCGGGGAAGATTTTGGCGGCGGCGGCGCTGCCTGACCCCAGCCCGACCCTCCCCCGTGAAGGGGAGGGGGGCCATGACGCGATCGGCGTCGCTAAGCTGGCGCATTCGGCCATCGCCGGTCGCACGGCGCAAATGGCATCCTCGCATGTCACCCTCGGGCTTGGCCCGAGGGTCCACGGTGGAGGCCGGGTGCGATGGTGATCATGTCGACGCATTGCACGAAATGCAGCCGTTCATCAGTCGCTCCCATGGACCCTCGGATCAAGTCCGAGGGTGACGAGGTGGTTTGATGCTGCGCGGTGCGATCTCGTTGGTGAGGCGATGCAAAAGTGCAGCGGTGCCGCGCCTCGCGGTCCGTCAAATGCCACGCCCGCTTGTCACCCTCGGGCTTGACCCGAGGGTCCATGGTAAAGGCCGGGTGCGATGGTGATGATGTCGACGCATTGCACGAAATGCAGCCGTTCATCAGTCGCTCCCATGGACCCTCGGGTCAAGTCCGAGGGTGACAAGCTGGTTTGTCATAGATGTCGTGCGATGGTCGGCCACATCGCCATCACGGAGTTCGCGCCAAGTGGACAACAGACAAGGTTGTCACCCTCGGGCTTGACCCGAGGGTCCATGGCTGAGGCCGGGCGCCTTTACGGAGAGTTCGGCTGCGGCGTTGCCGGCACCGGGCCCCTCAGCTCGCGCATGAGGGCGGCGAGGCCTGGATCGGCGGGGGCGATGCGGGCCAGCCGTTCTGCATAGCCGAGTGCAGCGGCATTGTCGCCGGCATCGCGGCTGAAGCCGATCAGCGCCACTAGCATGTCTGGATCGTCCGGTCGGCGGGGCAGGGCTTCCTTGAGCACCGCCAAGGCGTCGTCGACGCGGCCGGCCGTGTGCAGGGCGATGGCATAGACATAGGCATAACGCGGCCGGTCGGGCTCCAGCGCCGAGGCCTGAGCCAATTCGCTCAACGCCTCGTCGAGCCGTTTCAATCTCACCAGCGTCAGTCCGAGTGCGTGATGCAGGCCGCCATCCTGCGGTGCGAGGGCGGCGGCATTCCGCAAAACAATTTCGCCGTCTTTGTCGCGACCGAGCTCGCGATAAAGATCGGCAAGATTGATGGCGGCGGCGGTATATTGCGGGCTAAGGCGTAAGGCCGCCCGGAACTCGATCTCGGCTGCGACCGGATCGCCGCGACTGGCGAAGAAGCTGCCAAGGGCGGTGCGCGCCTCGGGCCGGTCGGCATTGAGGCGCTGCGCGGCGATGAATTCCGCCGCCGCCTGCTCGAAAGCCGTGTGATCGGATGGCGGCAGGTTGGGAGCGGGGGTGGCGGCAAGCAAGGCGACGGTGCGGATGCGCACCCCGCGGCTGGGATCGGCAAGAAGCGGCGAGGCGAGTTGCCAAAGCTGGGCCGGCGATCCAATCCGGCTGCGGAGCGCGCCATCGAGCATGTCGAGCGCGCCGATCCGCACCACCGGATCGGGATCGGCCAGGGCGTTGCGCGCAAGCTCGATTGTTACCGGCGACACATAATCGGCCAGTTCGGCGAGTGCGCTTGCACGGGCGATGGCGGGGGCTTTGCCATTGGCGGCGACGGCAGCCAGCAGCGTGGCGGCATCGGGCTGACCCGACCAGGCCGCCTGGAAAGCCGGCGCGTAAGTCTGGAAGCCTTTGCGCTGCGGCCCATGCCACGCCTCGATCGCCGCCGCCGCCCAGGCCGGCGGTTTGTCGGTGTGGCAATCGTTGCAGGCATTGGGCGTGCCGAGCGCCGCCGAGAGATCCGGACGGGGAATGCGGAAACTGTGATCGTGCCGGCGGTCGACCACCATATAGGTGCGCGCCGGCATATGGCAGGAGGCGCAGGCTAAAGGCGGGTTGGCCGCCGCATGGCGGTGATGCTGGACGGCAGCGTATTTGTCGGCCGCATGGCAGCGCAGGCAGGTACCATCACCAGAAGCGCGCAGCTGAGCGCTATGCGGGTCATGGCAATCGCTGCAGGTGACGCCGGCGGCAAACATGCGGCTCTGCTTGAACGATCCGTAATTATAAACCTCGCCAAGCATCTGCCCGTCGGCATGATAAAGATCGCGGCCGATTGGCGTGACCGAATGCGTGTCGGAAAGCCATTGTCCCGGGATCCAGTCTTCCGAGATCTGGCCGCGCCGCGCATGACAAAGGCCGCAGGTCTCAACCTCCTTGCGCAAAGCTGCGGGGGCGGCGCTGCGATGCGGCGCACCGGTTGACGCATCGAGAGTCCAGGAGACGCCGGCGCGCTCGTCAAACTGGACGATGAGGCCTTTCGTCGGATCATCCTGTTGCCCGAATAATTGTCTAAGCGGCCGCCAGCTTTGTCCGGCTTCGGCCCAGCGGACATGTTCCGAGCCCCGGCCATGGCAAGCCTCGCAACCGACGCTGATTTCCGACCAGGTCGTGGCGAAGCGATCGCGCGCCGCATCGTAATTCTTGCTTATGCCGGTCGAATGGCATTCGGCGCACATGAAGTTCCAGTTCTGGTTCAGCTTGGTCCAGTGGAGGATATCGTCATGGCGAATTGCTTCCTGGGGATAGAGATGGAACCAGCGCTGCCCGCCTGTCTCTTTCGGCCGGCTGTCCCAGGCGAGCGACAATGCCTGGATCCGGCCATCGGGAAACGCGACCAGATATTGTTGCAGCGGATCGATGCCGAACGTGTATTTGATTTCGAAGGTGGCGAGCTTGCCATCCGGCCCATCGGTCTCGACGAGAAATTTCCCGTTCTTGCGGAAGAAGCGCGACCGTACACCGAAATACTCGACCTGCGCATTGGCGAAATCGCCCAGTACCGTTTTGTCGCTGGCATGGCTCATGGCGTGATGATGCTGCGATCCACGCCACAACTCGGCCTCGGTCCGATGACAGGTGGCGCAGGAATCGCTGCCGACGAAGCTGGCGGCCGCGAGGGACTTGCTTGCGGTCTCGCCGGTAGCGGGGTTGCGCGCGGCATCGCTTAAATATTGAAAGGTGAGTCCGGCGGCGATGGCCAAGGCGAGCACACCGAAAGCAGGAATCCAGTAGAGCCATTTCGCGAGCCGGCGCCTGGCCACAGCGCGCCATGTGCCATCACCGGATCGCAAGCTCTGCTTGCCGGCGGTATCCTTCTGACTGCGGCTTTTTGCGGGAAGCTTCCGTCCCTTGCGCGTCAATGACCTCTCCCGTCAGTGACTTCTCGCATCCCTTTACCGCTTCTCGAAGGGATAGATGATCTTCCAGTCATGTTTCATGTCGAGGATGGTCCAGCCTTTCACCCTCGCTTCATCGAGCGCCTTGTCCAAGCGGCCGATCGATGAATTCCGGTCATAGGCCCATTCGCGAACCGCATCGGTATGATGCACGATGAGCGCCAGGCGAACGCCTTGCCCGGCCGTGGTCCATTGCAGCATTTCGAGGTCGCCGTCGGAATTGCCGAAAGCGGCGATCGGGCGGCGGCCGATATATTGTTGGATGCCGACCGGCTTGCCGCTTTTGTCGTCGATGAAGTTGATCTCCGGCAACCGCCTGAGCGTCGGGATGGCGTCGCGCATTTCGAAGACCGTCTTGACGCTGCTGCCGATTACCTGTTCCGGCGGAATGCCGAAGACACGCTCCGTCCAGGGCCGCATGAACTCGATGCCGCCGCCGGAGACGATGAAGGTCTTGAAGCCGCTCGCTCGCAGATAGGCCAGCAATTCCAGCATCGGCTGATAGACCATTTCAGTGTAGAGATGCCCGGTCTTCGGATTTTTGGCCTTGGCGATCCAGCCGCGCACGATCCGGTCGAAATCCTCGGTGGTCATGCCGGTATGCGTCGTCACGACGATCTGTTCTATCGCCGGTTCGCCGCCCGCCAGCGCAGCCTTCACGTCACCTCTCAGCAACGAGGCGAAGGGTTCCTGGCTCTTCCATTCGGGATGCTGCGGCGCCAGCTGCTTGACGCGATCGAGCGCGAAGAAAAGCTGCACATAAAGCGGCTGTTCGACCCATAATGTGCCGTCATTATCGAAAGCGGCGATGCGCTGGTCCGCCGGCACAAAATCCGGCGAGCCCGCGGCGGTGACGCGCGCGACGAAAGTGAGAATGGCTTTCTTGGCCCCCGTGTCGTTCCAGGACGGCAACGGATCTTCCACGGCTTGCGCCAAGGTCGGGAGCAGGATCACAAAGCCGAGCATGACAGCCAAACAACAAGCTTGCCGGAAGGCGACAAAGGCCGTCATCAAACGAATTTTCATCATCGCCATTCTCTGTGCGAAGGTCATGCAGAAGGTGCCGCTCGTCATCGAGCAGCCATGCAGCCGGCATCTCCAGCCTCAGCCCCCTGAGCCAAGGCTGAAGGTGAGTTTGTCGATCTTGCCGGTAAAACCGAACGGCGCCTGATAATCCTTATCCTCGACCGAGCTGCGCGTATCGATGCCAACATCGAATGTTTCATCGATCGTCATCATGAACGGAATGGTATGCGGGATCGTCTGGCTGGCGACCTCCTTGCCATCGACTTTCAGCACGCCATGGCCGCCTTTGCCATAGCCCGGTCCATCAGATTTGAAATCGAAGGCGATGGTATGTTTGCCGGGCGACAGCGCTTCCTTGCCTTCCCAGCGAAACCGTTCGAGGTTCAGGAGGTTATAGAGGAAGACCGGCTTTTCGTTCAGCACGTACAGGCCATAGCCGCCGAAACGGCCGCCCAGTGTGACGAGCATGCCATCCGCACCTTCCGCCGGAATCTGGATCTCCGCCGTGATAATGTAGGATCTGTTGAGGATGTCGGGCGCGCTGCTGGGCGGCAGGCCGGACATCGTGTCCGAATAGCTGAAATCCGCCCGTCCGGCGGTTGCGCTGGGCCTTGGCGCGGTGAGGCGCTGGGCGACCGAATTATCCAGTGGGAACACGTTGTATTTCGCGGCTTCCACCAGGAAAAGCTGCTGCATTTGCCGCAGCTTGTCCGGGTCCTTGGTCGCCAGATCGTTGTTTTCGGAATAGTCCTCGGCGAGGTTGTAGAGTTCCCACTTATAACCATCGACGACATCCGGCATTTTCGTCAGGCCCATCAGCCAGGGTGGGCTCGGCGGGGTCGTGGCGGCGATCCAGCCGTCATGATAGATCGCGCGGTTGCCGAACATCTCGAAATATTGGGTCATGCGCTTGGACGGGGCATCCGCTCTCGCCTTGTCCCAGGTATAGGCCATGCTGATGCCTTCGATCGGCTTCTGCGCAATGCCGTTGACCATCACCGGCGCCGGGACGCCCACGGCCTCGAGGATGGTCGGCACGATGTCGATGATGTGGTGAAACTGGCTGCGGATCCCGCCGGCATCCTTGATGCGGTCCGGCCAGGCAATCGCCATACCCTGCCGCGTCCCACCGAAATGCGATGCTACCTGCTTGGTCCATTTGAACGGCGTATCGAAGGCCCAGGACCAGGCGACCGACATATGCGGTGTGGTTCGGTCGGAACCCCAGGCATCGTAGAATTTCAGTTGATCGGCGACGGGTATATCGATGCCTTGAATGGCCGCAAGGTCGAATGTCGTGCCCAAAGTGGACCCCTCGGCGCTGGTGCCGTTATCGCCCTCGATATAGATGATGAGGGTGTTGTCGAGCTTGCCCAGGTCTTGCACCTCCTGGATGACCCGGCCGATTTCGTGATCGGTATAGGCGACATAAGCCGCATAGACCTCTGCCTGGCGGGTGAAGAGCTTCTTCTCGTCGGCGCTGAGCGTGTCCCACTTCGGCAGGTCGTCGGGCCAGGGGGTAAGCTGCGTGTTCTGCGGTACCACGCCAAGCCGCTTCTGGTTGGCCAGGATCTGCTCGCGCATCTCGTTCCAGCCCATATCGAATTTGCCTTTGAACTTCTCGATCCATTCGGGTGTCGGCTGATGCGGCGCGTGGGTGCCACCCGGCGCGAAATAGAGGAAGAAGGGCTTGTCGGGCGCTGCCGCGCTCACCTGCTTCAAATATCTGATGGCTTCATCCGCCAGATCGGTGGTGAGGTTGTAGCCGGGCTTGCCTATCCAGGGGAAAATCTGGGTCGTGTTCTGGAAGAGGTAGGGCGTCCATTGATTGGTCTCGCCGCCCATGAAGCCGTAGAAATAGTCGAAGCCCATGCCGGAGGGCCATTGGTCAAAGGGACCTGCCTGGCTGTATTGGAAGCTGGGCGTGTTATGCTCTTTGCCGAACCATGAGGTGAGATAGCCGTTACCCTTGAGAATGGCGCCGATGGTTGCATTGTCCAGGCCGATGATCGAGTCATAGCCCGGATAGCCGGTGGATTGTTCGGTAATCACACCGAAGCCCGTGGAGTGATGGTTGCGGCCGGTGATCAGCGCTGCCCGGCTGGGCGAGCACAAGGCGGTTGAGTGGAACTGCGTATAGCGCAGGCCCATCTCGGCGATCCGGTCCAGCGCGGGTGTTGGAATGACGCCGCCGAACGTGCCCGAAACGCCATAGCCGGCGTCGTCGGTCATGACCAGGAGCATATTGGGCGCGCCTTTCGGCGGAACGATCGAAGGTGGCCAATAGGGCTTCGACCGGTCGGCGCTGGGATTGATGTCGCCACCGAATTGCGATGGCGGTGCAGGCAGATATTTTCCGTCAATGGTGGTGGTCGCGTTGGGCGATCCCGGCGTGCCGGTGATCTGCTGGGCCATCGATGGAACGGTTCGCAGCAAGCAGGCAGTGAACGCCGCCACAACGATGATCGTCAAGCTGCCAGCTCTCATAACATCCTCCGTGTCAAAACGACAGCGGCGCTACTGTCCCTCGTGGCGCTTCATCATCTCCTCGACCTTGGCCTTGACGGCATCCAGGTTGAAGGAAGCGGGGGCTTGCATCGGGGGATAGTCGATCGCTGTCTTCGCCAGCTCCGCCACTGCTTCCTGTACACGGACGAAACGCCAGAATTCACGGGCATAGAAATCGTTCAGGTATCCGCCGCCCGAGTTGTTCAGGCTCTCTCCCCGGATGGACGGGGTCCGCTCGAAGGGATCCTGGCGCAGATTGACAACGGTGGGCATATCCGTCGTCACTTTCTCACCCGGCCAGCCAAAGGGCTGCTGATAGAATTGGAACTTGAGATCGTCGATGCGGATGGCGCCGAGCTCCGGCCCGCCGAAATAGAAGAGTTCGTGCCGTGCGGACGGTCCCTTGCCCAAGAGCAGGTCCATCTGGTTATAGCCGTCGAGATGGTTCTTGTAGGTTCGCTCGCCAAGGCTCACACCTTTCAAGAGCTGGTCCTTGATTTCCGTATTGCCGGCGGCAGCGGCCAGTGTCGGGAACCAGTCGAGTCCGGACACGATGCCGTTTTCGACGCTGCCCGGCTTAATCTTGCCCGGCCAGCGGATGATCGCCGGCACGCGGAAGCCGCCCTCGAAAACGGTTCCCTTGGTGCCCCGGAACGGCGTCATGCCGCCATCCGGCCAGGTGAAGACTTCGGCCCCGTTATCGGTGGTGAAGATGATGATGGTGTTATTGGCCTCGCCGATATCGTCGAGATGCTTCAGCAAGGCGCCGACGCTGTCGTCGAGCTGCGCCATGCCGGCTTCCTCAAGCCCGTAATTGCTCGTGGGATTCATCATCGCCTGGTATTTGGGCGAGATATAGGTGAAGACATGCATGCGGGTCGTGTTATGCCAGACGAAGAACGGCTTGCCGTCTTGCTTCGCCTTATCCATGAAGGCCGTGCTGGCCTGGACCAGGACCTCGTCGAAGGTTTCCATGTTGTATTTGGCTGTGCGGCCTTCCTGCCAGTGCTGGCGACCGGCCATGTTGGGAAATGGCGCCAACGGTCCTTCATCGACAATCCGCTGCTTGCCGATCTTGCCCCAGCGCGGCTGGACGGTCGCGTCATCCGTGTCGGTCGCATAAGAGTGAATCAGATCGCGAGGGCCATATTTGTCGACCCAATCCTGCGGATAGTCGAACCAGTACGGATCCGACATGGCGTCGAGATGGTAGAGATAGCCGAAGAATTCATCAAAGCCGTGGACCGTCGGCAGATACTTGTTGAGATCGCCCAGGTGATTCTTGCCGAATTGCCCCGTTGCATAGCCGAGCGACTTCATTACTGTGGCAAGCGTTGCCGCCTGATCCGGGAGACCGACATCGGCGCCGGCTTGGCCCACCGTCGTCAGGCCGGTGCGCAGGGGCAGCTCGCCGGTGATGAAATTGGCCCGGCCCGCAGTGCAGCTCGCTTCTGCGTAATAATCGGTGAAGCGCATCCCCTCGGCAGCCAGCCGATCGAGATTCGGGGTCTTGCCCGACATGATGCCCTGGTTATAGGCGCCTATATTGAACCAGCCGACATCGTCGCCCATGATCACCAGGATATTGGGCTTGTCGGCCGCCATGGCGCGTGAGGGGATCGACAGGGTCACGGCGATGGAAAGTGCCGCGGCACTGATGAAAAAGGTTTTTAAGCGCATAAGCATCGGAGTTTCCCCTTCCGCCAATTGCTGTTGATCTGCTTGCTTTCCTGATATCCGGGCCGGCGAAGATTTGTGCGGCTTGCGCAGATTCCGGCAGGTTGCCGCTGGCAAATCCGCCGATCTCAAAGGTGATACAAATCAAATGGTGTTGTGCAGTAAGGCCCGGTCTGCGGTCGTGAAGGTCTTGTTCACCTGCGGGATCTCATACGCGGAGATCAAGCATGGATCTAAATTGCGGAAACAGGCCTAGGCCTTGCGTTCCGGTGCGCGAGGCACCAGACCACATCCGCAGTCAATCCGGAGATAGTCCCCGAAGGCGATACTTCTTGAAGCGCGGGACGATAGCATCTGTCGGCGAGCGAAACATCCTTCAAACGGATGAGATGATCGACGTTGCCTGCATCATCGGCGGGAACAGCATTAACCTGGATGAGAATATGAGCCGCTATTGCGTTCCGATGCCGCGGCAGGTGAATTGTCAGCAAGCCGCGTTGTCACCAAGCCGTGTCGCGGCGAGGCCGCATTGACCGGCACCTGCATCAGGCATAGGCTGGTGCGACATCATCGGATGAGCGACGGCGCATCACCAAACCGTCTTCATCCCATGCGAGATTGCCGGCGGAGATCACGCTGCGATCTCACCGTGCGCGGCGGAACAGGCTTCCAGCGGGGGATATGATGCGCGAAGTGGCGGCCAAATCGTTTAGACCTGTCTGGTAAAAGCTGCATATCGTCTTGCGGCGTGGAGCAATCTGGCCTCGGCGGCCAGCAGAACGGCATGTGGACCCACTGCGATATAGGCGCGGCGGGAAGTGCGTCGACGGAATGCCCATAAATCCCATCACCGGCCAGGATATGCCTCGTGAGACGACAAAGGTTACGTGGCCATGGAGGTTTTGTTCGTCGCTGTCGTGTCATCGGCAGCACGGCATCGTTGCTCTGTGTCCTGATCGATCCCGTCATGGCGGCCGATCCGGTCGGCAGCAAGACGGCGCCGACATCTTCCCCCTGGCACTTTCTCATAGCTCCCTATGCCTGGGCCTATGGCATTTATGGGACCGTTGGTTTCGGCCGGCAATCGGCGGATGTCCATGCCAGCTTCCTCGACATCCTGGAACATTCCGACAGCCTCGTCGCCCTGCAGGGGCATGTGGAGATCCAATATGACCGGTTTGGCATCTTCCTCGATGGCAGTTATGCCGATATGGATGCCTCATTCCATGGCGAGCATTTTACCTCGGATGTGCAGCAGCAACTGGTCTTTCTGGAGACGGGCGCCTTCTATCGGGTGATCGAAGATGCGCCGCTCTGGCATCCATCGCCGGAGATCGGCGGCGGTGCGATCTCCGTCGATGCCTTGGCCGGGGCGCGCTATACCTATCTCAATGCGAATACCGACAATGCGCTGAAAGTATTCGATCAGACTTTCCGGCGCGATTACGATTCGACCGAGGATTGGTGGGATCCTTTCATTGGCGGGCGCTTGCTGCTGGGGCTGACGAAACGCTTTGATTTCAGCCTGCGCGGCGATGTCGGCGGCTTCAATGTCGGCTCGGACTTCACCTGGAACACCCAGGCAATGCTTGGCTATCACTTTTCCATGTGGAATGCGGTGGGTGAAGTCTGGGCCGGCTATCGCGCGATGGGGCAGGATTACGATAACGGCTCCGGTCGCAAGGAGTTCAAATGGGATGTGATCCTGCACGGCCCGATCCTCGGCATGACGGTCCGCTGGTAAGCCTGCATGAAAATGCGTGCGTTCAGATAGCGTGAGTCATCGGCGGCGGCTGGCCGACCGGTCTTTCATCCAGGGAGGTGTATCGTGACGACATTGACATCGCATGGCATTCATCCGCGGCCGGTCCTTCGATCGTTGGCGGTCATCGCTGCGATCTGTGCGATCGCTGCTTGCAGCCGGACCACACAGATGAGCGATGTGAAGCCCGCGGGCGGCTTCCTGCCGCAGCCGGTGCTGCTCCAGCCGGGGAAAAGCGGCGAGGCGTCCTTGGTCTATCTCAATCCCCAGATGTCGTCAGGCGGCTATGACAAGGTCATTCTTGATCCCGTGACGATCTGGGTCGGTCAGGACTCGCGCCTGAACGATCTGCCGGCCGATGTGCAGCAATCGCTGGCGGATACGTTCAACGGGCATATCTACGAGGCGCTGTCGAACGAATGCCAGATGACGACGGAACCCGGCCCCAATACCATCCGCGTCCGCGTGGCTCTGACCGATGCGGTGCAATCGGATCCCGGGCTCAACACCATCTCCACCTATATTCCGCAAGCCCATGTGGTCTCGACCCTGGCCGCCTTTGCCTTCAATGACGGGGCCGGTGTCTTTGCCGGCTCTGCTTCAGCCGAAGGCTATGCAACCGATTCGAAGACCGGCGTGCTGCTTTGGCAAGCGGTCGATCAGCGCGCGGGGCAGAATGCCCTGGGCACCAATACGTTCAATAGCTGGGAAGATGTCGACAATGCCTTCGTCGCCTGGTCGAAGCAGTTCGCGGAACGGCTGAGGAAGCTCGGCATCTGCCAGAAACAGGCCTGACCGCAGTTTGCGCGATCACCGGCGGTCGGTTCCACTCGCCGATTGCCGGAACGCTCTCGCCCAGCGGTGCCGCTCATCGCAGCGCGTCAACTGCCACGCTCGCTTGTCACCTTCGGGCTTGAAGCCGGGCGCGGTGCCGGTGATGTCGATGGCTTGGTAACTGCCCCCTTCATCAGTCGCCAAGATGGACCCTCGGATCAAGTGCGAGGGTGACGACCTTTTGTTTGCCGTTCGCGCGATGCAAGCTCGTGGTAGCGCTTACAAAAGTGCAGTGGTGCCGCTCATCGCAGAGCGTCAAACGCCGCGCTCGCTTGTCACCCTCGGGCTTGACCCGAGGGTCCATGGGCGAAGCCGGGCGCGGTGCGAGCTCACCTTGCGTAGCTCTCCGTCACATCGAGGCCGAGACAGAGGATCTCGGTTGTCTCGGCGCCGGCATCGACCGCGGTGGCGGTCCAGCGAATGCGGCGGGGCCGGTTGTCTGCGCCGCGCCAGGTGGTGAAGCCCTCGGCGGCGGGCTGGCGGCCGCTGGCCACGTCATGCAACGCGGCTTGCAAGGCGGCGCGCTCGCCGCCGGGGATCAGCAATTCGTAGATGCTGCGGCTGCGCGCCACCCTGCGGTCGAGACCGGTCAGTCTCGCCGCAGCGGGGTTGAGATCGAGCAGCCGGCCGCCGGCATCGAGGCGCAGCAGCAGGGCATCGCTGCGCTCGAACAAGGCGGTCGCGGCCGAATGCTGGGCGCGATGCCGTTCGAGCTTCTCGGTCAAGGTGTCATTCGCCTCGCGCAGCAGGCTGGTGCCGGCAGCGACATGGGCGGCGATCTCTTCCTGGGTCAGGCGCGCCATGGCCTCGGTCCGGCGCTGGCGCGCGACGACGAGACAGGTGACGGCAAGGCACAGCACGAAAGCCAGGAAATACGGCATCGAGGCCGCGGAGACGACAAAGGTGTGAAGGGGAAGGGTGAAGAAGTAATCGACCACCAGCATGGAGATCACTGTGGCGATCCAGGCCGGGACCGGGCCGCCGAACCAGGCGGTGACGATGACCGCGACGAAGAAGGGGAAAAGAAAGGTATCGCCGTTCCACCAGCGCATGCCAAAGGACAAGGCGGTGGCGATGGCGGTGGAGATCACGGCTATCACATAACCATATATCCCCGCCCAGTTATCGACGCCGGCTTGACCCTCCGTCCGGTCGGCGTATGGCTGATCGGATGGCGAATGGGCGAAGGATTGGCTTGCTGTTGACGGACCGGATGAGGCGGGACTGTCGGGTAGCGGAGTTTCCGGCGGCAATTGCATGACCTCCCCTTTGAGCAGATGCGCGATTGTCACGCCTGCTTGCCCCTGATGCAAGTGGCATGCAATCAGCCCGTTTTATCTGCGCACAGGAACCTGCGCAGAGGAAGGTGATGGCACTTCGTCCCATAGGCGGCGTCGCATAAATGCGCGCTGGCACCCGCTGCCCGTCTCCTAATACCTCACGCAGCAAGCTGTGCTGCAAGCCTGGCTATGGACGATTACGCCTTCGGCAAGGCCGCAATCAGCTCTGCCGTTGTCAGGATGGCATGGGCGAAGGTCGGGCCATTGATATCGTGGGCGGCATGCATCCCTTCCGGATGCAAGGCGGCGGTGGCGTCGCGCACCAGCGTCACATGATAGCCGAGCTCCTGGGCGTAACGTGCGGTCGCCTCGATGCAGGTATTGGCGAGCAGGCCGACGATGATCACATGGGTGATCCCTCGCTGCTTCAGGCGCATATCGAGATCGGTATTGGCGAAGCCGCTCGATCCCCAATGCTCCTGGGCCACGATGTCGCCGGGCTTCGGCACGAAATCGGGATGCCACTCGCCGCCCCATTCGCCGCGGGCGAAATGGTGCATCTGCATGATCTTGCGCTGCGAGGGGCTGGGATGATCCCAGTGCTCATAATCGCCCGGCTCCCAGCGGCGATGCGGCACGAACGCCACCTGGATGCCGGCGGCACGGATGGCGCGGTTCAGGGCGCGCAGGTTGTCGAGCAGCCCGACCTTCTCGGCAAGCTCCTTCAACATCGGGAAGACCCGGCCGCCCTCCGACAGAAAGTCGTTATAGGGATCGACCAGCAACAGGGCGGTGCGGTCGCGGGAATAGCTGGTCTCGGCCATCTCTCGTCTCCTCGTTGGAAGCCATCGGCTAAGTCCAGCCGCGCGTTGCACGCTTCAGCTATCGTTCAAGCTGGCTTCACCGACCTTCGTTGAATTCATCGCTGCCAATCTCCGGTCGATATCATCTTCTTCAACCCCATCGAAAACGCCTTCTCGAAACTCAAGGCGCTCCTGCGAGCAAAGGCCGAGCGTTCCGTCGACGCCTTGTGGAGCACTGTCGGAGAAATTGTCAACCTCTTCGAGCCTTACGAATGCGCCAACTACTTCGCGGCTGCAGGATATGACCCCGATTAAAATACGGACGTGTTCTTAGATTGCCGCGTTCCTGCAAACCGTGAGAACGAAGAATTCGCGGTAGCAGAAATCAGGCTGATCAAGCAGACTCTCAGGATTTGCTGCCAGTTCCTTCCAATAATACTGATCGCTTTCAGGGAGGTCGTAATCCGGCGCTGCAGTCGTGAAATAGGAGATTAAGTCGCGTACATAATTGCGCGTGTGCTCGCCAGTAGGGGCCCACCGTTCGACAAGCCAGCCTTTGCGCCAGACGATCTCCATCCCTGCGTCTCGCAAAAGTCTGGGAAGCGAAGAGCCACAATCGGTTCCAAGCACTCCCTTGTCGCGGAACGTCTGCAATCGCGCCGTCATGAAGCGGGCAAATACCCCGCGATCCATAGGCAGTATCTGCAGAAGCGTCGAATCGAAGTCCTTTACGGCGAGGATGCCGCCGGCCTTCAATACGCGTTTTACTTCATCCGTGGCCTGCTGAAATTCCGCCGGCGTGAGATACTGCATAACATTGGCAGACCATACGCAATCGAAGGAAGCATGTTTGAAAGGAAGCGACAGAATGCTGCCAACGCGGGTGCGCACCTTCGGCCGATCCGGGACATCCTTAATCAAGCTCTCGGCGCGTTGAATATTCTCAGGCGCAAGATCAAGAGCTGTCACGGACCCGTTGGAGCCAGTCAGCTCACAGATGAGCGGAAGGAAGCTTCCGCCCCCGCATCCCGCATCGAGCACGTCCCAGCCATGTTGCATTCCAACTCGGGTAAGTGCGTCTTCGTATTCCGGCCGCGATGACTCGAAATGAAGATCGAGCCAGCTTGCGTCACTCGCTTCATGGCCGGTTGATGTTGAATTTTTGCTGGTACTGATGTTCCCCTCCGCGAATCGCCGGTAGTACCTGACCTCGATAGCTGGCTCAGGTAAACAGACGCGACGTCTGATGGCAACTAATCCGTTATCGCCGCGAGACGCCTGCCGGAGGCATAACGACCATGACCCTGATTAAAACGGACGTGCTCTAGGCGATACTGGCACGTGCGAACCTCTGGCGGAATTTGAGGATCCCACAGAAGGCGCCGACCCTCTCCCCAGAAGGGAGAGGGAAGTGAGGGGCCAATCTTTAGGCGTTCACGCCGCCATCCACGGCGAGTTCGGCGCCGGTGATGTGGCGGCCGTCTTCGCTGGCAAGGAAAGCGACGCTCGCGGCGATGTCATCGGCTGTGCCGTAATGGCCGAGGGCGATGCGTTGGCGCTGCCCTTCCGCGTGGTCACCGGCGGCCGGATTCATATCGGTATCCGTCGGGCCGGGATGCACGACATTGACTGTCGTGCCGGTGGCGCCGAGATCCCGCGCCAGGCCTTTCGTCAGGCCGACCAAAGCGGATTTCGTCATGGCATAAATGGCCATGCCGGGGGCCGGGACCTGCGATGCCAGGCAACTGCCGATATTGATGATGCGGCTGCCGGGGCCGAAATGCAGGATCGCGGCGCGGCTCGCCAGGACCACGGCCGTGACATTGACGGCGAGATTGCGCTCGATATCCGCGAGCGACAGTTCCTCGATCTTACCGGTTTCGAAAATGCCGGCATTGTTGACCAGGATGTCGAGCCCGCCGAGCTTCGCCACCGTTGCCGCCACCGCGGCCTCGCCGGAACGGCTGTCGGCGCTGTCGGCGGCGATCGCCACGGCCTTGCGGCCTGTCGCGCGGATCTCCGCCGCCACCTTCTCCGCGGCTTCGGCCGAGCGCTGGTAGGTGATAGCGACATCCGCGCCTTCCGCCGCCAGCCGGCGCGCGATCGCAGCGCCGATCCCCCGGCTGCCGCCGGTCACCAGAGCACGTTTTCCGTTGAGTTTTCCCATAGCAGACTCCTTATGTATCGATCACTAAATAATTGCTAATGGAGGATTGCGGTCGACGTCAAGAGGAATTATTTATTGATCGCTAAAGAGAGGTGCGAAATGCGAACCGGACGGCCGCGCGGCTTCGATCGGGATCAGGCTCTGCAAATTGCCATGGAGATGTTCTGGCAACGCGGTTTTGCCGCCACCTCCATTGCCGATCTATGCGCTGCTTTGGGGATTGCGCCGCCCAGCCTCTATGCCTGCTTTGGCAGCAAGGAGGATCTCTATGAGGCCTGCATCTCCCACTACATGAACAATATGGGACCGCGCGTCTGGGGCGGGTTCCAAAAGGCGGCGACGGCGCGCGATGCCGTCGAAGCCTTTCTCCAGGATTCCGCCGAAGAGCTACCGGGAATGAACAAGCCGGCCGGCTGCATGGTCACCTTGGCCTATGCCGGCGGCGAGGGAAGCGAGCGGCTCAACCAGGTCGTCGAAGATGCCAGGCGCGAGAGCTTTCTGCTGGTGGAGCGGCGGATCAAAAAAGCGATCGCCCAGGGCGAGATCGGCAAGAAGGCAGATCCGGCGGCGATTGCCCGTTACGTTCTCAGTGTCCAGCAAGGCATGTCGATCCAGGCCCGCGACGGCGCCACCGCCGAGGAGCTGCGCGAGGTCGCCAGCGCCGCGATGAAGGCCTGGCCCGCGCTCACCGGCGAAGGTCGATGACGACCTTGTCGTTGCCGTCTCTGCAAAGTCATTGATGGCGCTGTTGCCAGTCATCACGGGCATTCGTGACACCCAGCCTGCGCGGCGGTCTCGGCCGGTGGATCGAACCACAGCCTCGACATCGGCTATGACGGGCAGGCGGCGAAGGACAGCTACAATCACAGCTTCAATGCCGATCTGGTTTGGAAGTTTTCAGGTGCTGACATTCATCTTGCCGGCATCACCTAGCCATGGATGACAAGCTGGTTTGTGGTGGGCGCTGCGCGGGATCGTTCGCCGATGCGTGCTGGCGGTGTTCCTGGCCATCGCAGGCTGCCTAATGACATCCCCGCTTGTCACCCGTGGCTTGATCCAAAGGGCCCTGGGCAGGAACGCGCGCTGCTTTGGATCCGGCTTCTCGATGTCGATCGAACTCGATCTTCGCGCCTCGTCTTCATCCCCTGTGGCGAAGGAGACACGACGTAAAACAAACACGTGGCTCGTCATACGCGCAAGACGGTCAGGCGATGGTAAGGCGGACATGACTGTTGTTAAGTGCCGATGCTTGTTCTGGAGTCACTGCGCGTGACGCGCATCACATCTCTTTACCGAATGCACTGCTGCTGACGCGGCCTTATCGGACAATCATCTTGTTGGCTGTGATTTAAAGCCGCATACCGGAATATTCACCCTGAAATTGTCACCCATACAAAAATTCAATGTTGAAGGGTGCAATGACGACGATCCGGCGCTAATCTACGGCGCAGTTGGGGACTGCGGTCAGTGGGAGCGTCGCGACGATGTCGGACTTTATTTCCCCTCACCCGCGGCTGGTCGCAATCCTGGCTGCCGACGTTGTCGGTTACAGTCGACTGATGGAAGTCGACGAAGTGGGCACGCTGAATGCTTTGAAGTCGCGGCGGCGGGAGATCGTCGAACCCTTGGTCGCGCGTCATCAAGGACGCATTTTCAAGGTTACCGGCGATGCGGTGCTGATCGAGTTCTCCAGCCCCGTCAATGCGGTGAAATGCGCCATCGAATTGCAGGCCGGCATGGCCTGCGCCAACAAGGCGGTGGCAGAGGACCGGCATGTCAATCTGCGCGTCGGCATCAATCTCGGCGATGTGTTGATCGAGGGGCGCGATCTCTATGGCGACAGCGTCAATGTGGCGGCACGGCTGGAAAGCATCGCGGCGCCCGGCGGCATCATGATTTCCGGCTCGACCTATGATCACATCGCCAACAAGGTCGGTATCGGCTTCGAGGATCTCGGCGTCCGGCAGTTGAAGAACATCGCCCGGCCGGTCAGGGTCTATCGCGCCACCGGGACGCCCAGCGTCATGAATAC
The DNA here is from genome assembly GCF_034044715.1 of Dongia soli. NCBI lineage: Bacteria > Pseudomonadati > Pseudomonadota > Alphaproteobacteria > Rhodospirillales > Dongiaceae > Dongia > Dongia soli. The sequence continues at coordinate 205,952 of NZ_JAXCLW010000005.1, forward strand.
ACCCGGCATCAGCCTGCGTGCTAGCACGGCCGATCTCCTGGCGACCGAGAAGCCGACGGTCGCCGTGCTGCCTTTCGTCAATATGAGCGGAAATCCCGATCCGGATTTCTTCTGCGACGGCATGACGGAGAATATCATCACCGGCCTGTCGCGCTTCCGCGATCTCTTCGTCATCGCCAGCAATTCGACCTTCGCCTATAAAGGCTGCGCCGTGAATGTCCAGGAGGTGAGCCGCGATCTCGGCGCGCGCTACATCCTGGAAGGCAGCGTGCAGCGGCACACCGAGACCCTGCGCGTCAATGTACGGCTGATCGACGGCCTTACCGGGAGACATCTCTGGGCCGAGCGTTATGACCGCCATATCGACTGCATCTTCGCGGTCCAGGACGAGGTGACGGCGCTGATCGTCGGCACACTCGCCAGCACCCATGGCGGCCGGCTGAACAAGGCCTGGCGGCACGGAGAAGCTGCAGCCCTGAGAAACGGTGCGGCGAACGGGCACGCCCATCCTGCTGCGCGCGATGACGAAAAGGGTGGTGGCGGCACCAAGAATCTGCCGGCGCTCAGCTACTTCCTGCGTGGCATGGAATTGCTGCATAGCTTCAACAAGGAGAACAACCAGCGGGCGCGCGAATTGTTCGAAATCTCGGCGCAGCTCGATCCCAGCTATGCCAAGCCGGTGTCGAAGATCGCCTGGTGCCATATGGTGGATGCCAATTTCGGCTGGGTCGAGGATGCGGCGGCCGCGCTGGAGAAGGGGCTGGAATTCGCCAGCGCCGCCATCGCCATCGATGATGACGAGGCCTGGGGCCATCACGCGCTGGCCGGCTATTACATGTTCAAACGGCGCTACGGCCCGGCCGTCGCCGAATATGAGAAAGCGGTGGCGCGCAATCCCAACGATGCCGATACGCTGACCGATTATGCCTGGTGCCTGGATTACGCCGGCCGGCCGAAAGCGGCGCTGGAGCTCGCGCATAAGGCCATGCGCCTCAATCCCTATTGTCCCGAATGGTATGTGGCACAGTTGGGGCAGATCTATTTCGATGCGCGGCAATATGAGGATGCCGTCACCAGCCTGTCCGGGTTGCGCGATCTCGATACCGTGCCGATCCACCTGATCCTGGCGGCGAGCCATGCGGCGCTGGACAATGATGCGGCGCGGCAGGCCATCGCCCATGTCCTGGAACTCGACCTCGCCCATTTCCGCAACAAGCTGCGCAAGGCGGGTCTGGGAGTAGCACGGCATTGAGCAACATGTCCGGCCTCTCCCATGGACCCTCGGATCAAGTCCGAGGGTGACAATCTTGCTTGTGATTGGCGCCGTGTGACAGGCGACGTTACGGAATGTTCTGCAATTCGTCGATCCAGGCAGTGGCGGAGATATCGCTGGGTGCGCGCCAATCGCTGCGGGGCGAGAGCGAGCCGCCCGAACCGATCTTCGGGCCGTTCGGCATCGCCGAGCGCTTGAACTGGCTGGTGGAGATGAAGCGGCGGAGGAAGAATTCCAGCCAGTGCTTGATCGCGGCGAGATCATGGGTCGGTTCCTGCTGCACAGAATCCCCGCCGGCATCCTGGTTCGGCACTGCCCAGGCTTGCTGCGCCAGAAAGGCGATCTTGCTGGGCGCGAAGCCGAAGCGGCTCAGATGATAGAGAAAGAAATCGTGCAGCTCATAGGGGCCGATCTCCGCCTCGGCGTTCTGCGCCTTACCGCGTTGCGAGGGGATGAGCTCGGGCGAGGAAGGGGCGGTCAGGATCGCGTCCAGCACGAAGAGGACGGGCGTCGCGAAGATCTTCTCATCGACGGCCCAGCGCACGAGAGGCCGCATCAAGGTCTTGGGGACGGAGGCATTCACATTGTAGTGGGACATGTGATCGCCCACACCGTAGGTCGTGTAGCCCAGCGCCAGTTCCGAGAGATTGCTGGTCCCGACCACCAGGCCCTGATGAAAATTGGCGAGGCGGAAGAGATAGGCGGCGCGTTCTCCCGCCTGGACGTTTTCGAAGGTGGTGTCATAGACAGCGTCGCCTTCACCCGCCGGATGGTGGATATTGACCAACATGTCGCTTGCCGCCTGGGTGATGTCGATTTCATGCGCACCGACTTCGAGATATTGCATCAAGCGCCAGGCAATGCTTCTTGTCCGTTTGCTGGTGGCGAGGGAGGGCAGGGTGTAAGCGAGGATATCCTGCCGCGGATAGCCGAGCCGGTCGAAGGCGACCGTGGTGACGAGCAAGGCCTGGGTTGAATCGATGCCACCCGATATGCCCAGCAGCGCCTTCTTGATGCCGGTTCCTTCCAGCCGCCGCATGAGACCCTGAACCTGGATCTCGAAGACCTCGCGGCAGCGGGCGGCGCGCTCCTCGACGCCGGCCGGTACATAGGGATAACGGGAAATGGCGCGTTGCAGGGTCCAGGAATTCTTGGCCGGGGTGAAGGGCACGGCAACGCGCCGCATCGGCCGCTGTTCCAGCTGTGCGCAATCATGAAAGCTGGTGAGGCGGAGGCGTTCCTGGCAAAGCTTGGCAAGATCGAGATCGGCGGAGATCCAATGCGAGCCGGTCGCGAAGCGGACGCTTTCCGCCAAGAGCTCGCCATTCTCATAGATCGTCATATGGCCGTCCCAGCAGAGATCGGTGGTCGACTCGCCATAGCCCGCGCCGGCATAGAGATAACCGGCCACACAGCGTCCGGATTGCGAGGCGCAGAGCAGCCGGCGGTAATCCGCTTTGCCGGTGGTCACATTGCTGGCGGAAAGATTGGCAAGCACCGTGGCGCCGCTCAGGGCGGCGCGGCTGCTGGGCGGGACCGGCACCCAGAGATCTTCGCAAATCTCCACATGCATCGCGAAGCCGGGGCAGGCCGGCACCTCGAAAATGAGATCGCGGCCAAAAGGGATATCGGTTCCCGACAATCGGGCCGTCGTCGAAACGGCATGTTCGGCGGAACAGAAGTAGCGCTTCTCGTAGAATTCGCGATAGCTCGGCAGATAGGTCTTGGGCACGATGCCGAAGATTTCGCCGCGATAGATGACGACCGCGCAATTGAACAGACGTTGATCGATCCGCAGCGGCGCGCCGATCACCAGGATCGGCGCCAATTCCTTGCTGGCATCGACGACCGAAAGGAGCGCCGTTTCGACCGAGGTGAGAAGGGCATCCTGGTGAAAGAGATCATCGATCGAATAACCGGAAAGACTGAGCTCGGGAAAAACGATGAGGCCCACTTGCTGCTCGCTGGCCTGGCGGCTCAGCGTCACGATCTCATTGGCATTCAAGTCGGGCTGGCCGGGCCAAACCAGCGATGTCGCCGCGGCGACGCGGAAGAAGCCATGAGTGTAGATGGAGTGAAACGACTCTGCACGACGTGACGTGCTCATGCGAACCCCCGCAATGACCTGAACCGTCGATACCGTCCAGATCGTAACCTTGAATATTCCTCAAATGAAGCGAGAGAAGCCTGTCCGGCAGCTGGCGTGCTGCGCTTCGCTCTGTTGCGGCGATCGAGATACCTTCTAAGACTGAAAGCCGCAGGGGGGAATATACGCATGAGCCTACGCCGCTATGCGCGCTAGCTCTCATCCGTGTCGCGGTTGAGGGGATAGAGGTTCGGGACGAAATCGGAATTTTCTTCGGCCGTCATCTGCTGTTCGGCTGTCGCGAGATAGTCGTCTGGCTGGCCGCTTCTGCCGGCTTGCAGCCATAATTCATAAGCGCGGCGGCGGATCAGGTCGGGGCGATCGAGATCCGCTTCGTCTTCGTCGAAGAGATCTTCGTAGCTGGCCGGCGGATTGCTGCCGGCATCGCCCGGCTTGCCTCCGATGCTCATGATCGCCTCCCTCCAGAATCGCTGCGGCGCAGACTCAACGTTGGTGCCGATCACAGGTTCCCCCGCAGAAAGTGAGGAGGGGCGTTGGTGAAGGCTGCCCACGTTCCTGGCGGACGAACCCCCACCCCGACCTTCTCCCAAGACGGGGGAGGGAGCAGAAACGCCGGCACGGAGGCTTCCTCGCCGCGAAGGAGCAGGATCGAGCAAGGAGAAGGATCGAAGGTCGGCGCACCCTCGAGGCCTAGCGGCGGAGGAGCGTCACCGCCGAAGCCAGGGAATCCGCCGGGTTGCCGGTTGCGGTGACCTGGGGAAGAGCCCCAGAGAGAGCCATAGAGACATCTATAGAGGCATCTCCATGTATTGACTATATATCAACGTCAGACAGCGTCATATATATAATATTATTTGATATATAGTTATTATTATATAAGGGGTTGAGTGCGGTTTCCCGACGGGTTGCCGGGCCGGTTGCCAAGCGGTGGCGGCGTGACGGGTGCTTTCCAGTGTTGATATTAAATCAACAATGCTTTATCCTTACCGGCATGAGCGATGAGAGCCAAACACCGCGCCAGCCGGAAAAGCCGAAGCGCAGCCCCCGCCCGAAGGGGCCGATGAAGCCGATCAACGACCGGCAGCGCGCCTTCGTGCAGGAATACCTGGTCGATTTCAGCCCGCGGCGCGCGGCGATCCGGGCCGGCTATGCGCCGAAGCGGGCGAATGCCAGCGCCTACACATTGATCCGCCGGCCGGATGTGCAGGCCCTGATCGCCGAGCGCCAGAAGGAGGCGCGGCTGCGCGCCGAGATCACCATCGACCGCATCGTCGCCGAACTGGCGAAGATCGCCTTTGCCGATCCGCGCGATCTCTTCACCGCCGATGGCCGCATGAAGCCGATCCATGAGATGGATGATGCCAGCGCCGCCAGCCTCTCGGCCTGGGAGGTGATGGTGCTGGCCGGCACGCGCTCCGCCGCCGCGAAAACCGGCGCCGCCAAGGCCGGCGAGATGGGGGTGCCGGCGGAGACGATCGGCGACCTGCCGCTGGAGGTGCGCAAGATCAAGCGCTGGGACAAGACCAAGGCGCTGGAACTGCTCGGCCGCTATCTCGGCCTCTTCAAGGACAAGGTGGAGCTGAGCGCCAGCAGCGATCTCGCCGCCTCGATCGAAGCGGCACGGCGGCGCGCGATGGAGGGGCAGGCCGGTGCGGCGCGGGTGATCGATGCGGCGGTGATTGAGGGGGATGTCGTTGAGGGCGAGGCGCGGGAGGTTGAGGGGGAAGAACGTTGCCGATGATTAGCCGGCGGCGCGAAATGCCGTCGCAGAGCGCCAGCACCAAACTGGATTGTCACCCTCGGGCTGGGAAGGGTGGCAGCGTGCGATGACCGGAAACGCCGCCTGGTGCCTCGCACGACGGCAACACGAAACTGGGTTGTCACCCTCGGGCTTGACGCCGTCGGCGCAGGCCGACCTTCGTCGGCGGGTCCATGGTTTAGGCAGGCGCGATTGCCACTGATGAAGACGAATGGCGTGTCGTCACCGATGCTTGCTGTTCATCAGTCGCTCCGGTGGACCCTCGGGTCAAGCCCGAGGGTGACAAGCAGGGGATCTAGGCAGCGTGCGATGCGGGTTGAGGGAGAGCTGCGTGATGATGGCTGAGCCGAGCGCTGTCGCCACCTGATGCCATCGCACTGCGCCGGCACCAAACTGGATTGTCGGAAGCTGCCGGTCATGTTCGTCGCAATCCGTTGGCGCTAAACGGGGTTGTCACCCTCGGGCTTGACCCGAGGGTCCATGGCGGCAGCCGCAGGATCGTCGCCGACGAGGATGCAGTTCGTTGCACGGAGGCCGCTGTTCATCAGTCGCTTCGGTGGACCCTCGGATCAAGTCCGAGGGTGACAAGGGGGGGATCTAGGCAGCGTGCGATGACCGGAAACGCCGCCTGGTGCCTCGCACGACGGCAACACGAAACCGGGTTGTCACCCTCGGGCTTGACCCCGTCGGCGCAGGCCGACCTTCGTCGGCGGGTCCATGGTTGAGGCCGCGCAAGGTCAGCGCCGACGAGGATGCAGTTCGTTGCACGAAGGCTGCTGTTCATCAGTCGCTCCGGTGGACCCTCGGATCAAGTCCGAGGGTGACAAGGGGGGGATCTAAGCAGCGCGCGATGACCGGAAACGCCGCCTGGTGCCTCGCACGACGGCAACACGAAACCGGGTTGTCACCCTCGGGCTTGACCCGAGGGTCCATGGTTGAGGCCGCGCAGGATCTTAGCGGACGAGGATGCAGTTCGTTGCACGGAGGTCGCTGTTCATCAGTCGCTTCGGTGGACACCCGCCGACGAAGGTCGGCCTACGCCGACGGCGGTCAAGCCCGAGGGTGACAAGCGGGGGACGTAGGCAGGGTGCGATGACCGGAAACACTGCGCCGCAGGATCTTTCATCACACCATGCCGACAACCAATCATCCAACCAACGCAGCCCACGGCCAATCATGAACCCCAACTCGAACACCGCCGCCGCTCCCGCCGCACGAGACGCCGAGGCGGCATTGATCGCCGATATCGCCGGCTTCAGCCGCGATCCTTTGGGCTTCGTGCTCTATGCTTTTCCCTGGCGCAGCGCCGGCACGGCCTTGGCCGAGCGCGACGGGCCCGATGACTGGCAGCGCGATATCCTGCGCGCGGTGGGTGAGGGCCTCATGACCGCCGGCGAGGCGATCCAGGTGGCGGTCGCCAGCGGCCATGGCATCGGCAAATCGGCTTTGGTCGCCTGGCTGCTGCTCTGGTCGCTTTCGACCCATGAGGATACGCGCGGCGTCGTCACCGCGAATACCGACAGCCAGCTGCGCACCAAGACCTGGGCGGAGCTGGCGAAGTGGCATCGCCTGTGCCTCTGCAAGCACTGGTTCACCTTGAGCGCCACCGCGCTCTATGCGGCGCAGGCCGGGCATGAGAAGACCTGGCGCATCGACATGGTGCCCTGGTCGGAGCGCAATACCGAGGCCTTTGCCGGGCTGCATAACCAGGGCAAGCGCATCGTCGTGGTGTTCGACGAGGCCTCCGCCATTCCCGATCAGATCTGGGAGACGACCGAGGGCGCGCTGACCGACAGCAATACCGAGATTCTGTGGCTCGCCTTCGGCAATCCGACGCGCAACAGCGGCCGGTTCCGCGAATGCTTCGGCCGCTTCAAGCATCGCTGGCGCCATCGCCAGATCGACAGCCGCTCGGTCAGGATCACCAACAAGAAGCAGATCGCGCAATGGGTGGCCGATTACGGCGAGGACAGCGATTTCGTGCGGGTGCGCGTGAAGGGCCAGTTCCCGCGCGCCGGTTCGATGCAGTTCATCGGCAGCGATCTCATCACCGCGGCGATCCAGACGGAGGCGCGCAGCTTCGCCCATGATGCGCTGGTGATCGGCGTCGATGTCGCGCGCTTCGGCGACGACCAGAGTGTCATCTATGCGCGCAAGGGCCGCGACGCGCGCACCTTCCCGCCGATCAAATTGCGCAATGTCGATACCATGACGCTGGCCGGCCGCGTCGCCGAGGAAGCGCGGCGCCTCAAGGCCGATGCGGTCTTCGTCGATGAAGGCGGTGTCGGTGCCGGCGTGGTCGACCGCCTGCGGCAATTGAATGTCAATGTGATCGGCGTGCAATTCGGCGCCAAGGCCGATGGCCTCTCGCCGACCGACGCGGTGGAGCGCTATGCCAACAAACGCGCGGAGATGTACGGCAACTTGCGCCAGGCATTGAAAGCCGGCCTCGCTCTTCCGGATGACCAGGAGCTGATTGCCGACCTCACCAATATCGATTACGGCTTCAATGCTAGAGACGAGATCCAGTTGGAGAAGAAGGAAGAGATGAAAAAGCGGGGGCTCGCCTCGCCCGATTTAGCCGATGCGCTGGCGCTGACCTACGCCTATCCCGCTATGGCTGGGGCCGGGGCGGGGCGGCATCTCGGCGGGGGAGGTGGCGGCAGGCTGGTGAGTGAGTGGGATCCGTTCGGGTGAGTTGCCGAAGTGAAAGTTCCCCGGTCGCGGGGTCACAAATTCGGCTTCCGCCGTTGATCAATGTGAAACCCCCACGGACATTGGAGCAAGCCTTGGACCAACTGGCGCTCCATGCTTGCGAGGCGAACATTCGATGGGCCAGTGCTTTGACCAACAAGCACCGGACAAGAACCTCCCGGCAACCGAATTCGGGCTGGACGTGATGATCAAAACCATGGCGATGACGAGAAGAGAGATGATCAAGACGTAACGCCAATACCGCCGCATGTACTCATCCCATCACATTGCACACCGATGCTAAACCAGCCGAAGCCCAAGCACGCCAGGTCCTGAAAGCCGGCCTCGCATTGTCGGATGACCAGGAACTGATCGCCGGCTTCACCAACATCGACTACGGCTTCAATGCGCCAGACGAGATCCAGTTGGAAAAGAAAGAGGACATGAAAAGGCACGGCCTAGCCTCCCTGCATTTAGCCGATGCGCTGACGCTCACCTACGGGCGGGGAGGCGGCGGTTAACGAGAGGATATTCCCAAAACCTCTTTACATCGAACTTTATAATATTTATCGTTCAAATTGTACTCGGGGGGTACGCAATGAGCGACGAGTTTGTATTTGAGTCTATTGCTGCGGCAGGCGGGCATGTCGATGTTGTGTTTGTTCATGGCCTCCGCGGAGACTTAAAGGGAAGCTGGATCTCCAGCGGTTCGGGTGAGCCCGAAGGAGACTATTGGCCACTTTGGTTGGCCAAGGACATACCTGGCATAAACGTCTATGCGCTCGGCTATCCGGCGAGTATTTTTGCGCAGTGGGCAAAGGGGGAGATGGGATTATTCGAGCGCGCAAAAGCTGTGCTCGAATACATGGCGTCGAAAGGCTTCGGTGCAAAACCGATAGCGCTTATCACTCACAGCTTGGGGGGGCTGCTGGCGAAGCAAGTAATTCGTACAGCGATAGATAATCCGAATACCGCATGGAATTCGATCGCCCAAAACTGCAAAGCCATCTTTTTCATAGCGACGCCACACAGTGGTGCCAGTTTGGCCGCTTTACTAAAGTTCGCAGTCCCCAGGCTTATATCGAAACATGTAGAGACGCTCAACCAAGGCTGCGATCAGCTCAATGAATTAAATGAAACCTATCGCAATCTAGCCTTGCGGCTGGGCATTACGACATTTCCTTACTACGAGAAGTACAGAACTAATAACGTATCGCTTGTCGTCACAAGAGAAAGCGCGGACCCGGGATGCGGAGAAAATCAGCCTATACCTATAGACGCTGATCATATTTCGATCTGCAAACCAAAAAATCGCGAGGCCCTCCTCTATTGCAGCATCAAATCGCATCTCTCCAAATTCGTTTCATCCTCGAACGATAACACGCAGGGTACCATCAGTACCGACTCTGATCTTGTTGATGCCTTTGACAATGATGGTTTGACAGATCCATCCGATCTTGATCGCCGCACACTCTATCAAAAGATGGTGGCTGCCAAGCGAGAGCATGAATACGAGAAAGCGAATAAGCTGCAGAACAACTTTGCACAAAATTATTATCGACTTGGACTTTTCCCGTCTGCTCGCCAGATTAACGACGATCTGCTCTCGGATGTAGCGCAGCGATTTGACACGCATGTATTCTCAAAAATTTGCCAAGGGGCTTCGGAAAGCGAGATCAATATCGCTCTCCAAACTCTTGTGATTGATCCGCTTGTGCAGAAGTACAGTTCGATTTCTAATGCCAATTCGCAGTCAGTTTTAAAAGCGCTCTATTTTCTAACCGAGAGATGTCACATCCGGTGGGATGCGACATGAATTTTCGACTGTGGTATCCGCAGCTAGACGTTTACGACACGGTTCGTCGCATGAGCTGTTTATTGGCTGCTTGGAGAAGAGACGCTTCTGGGGTCGAGCGATTTTATATCCTCGACTTTTTTCTTTCTGCACCATGTTTGCTCCACAATACGCATATGCCTAGTGACACGCGTCAACACTTTCGAAGCCTAAATATCGAAAGACCCAACAAGGGGTTCTTAGCATATCCTGCGTCGCCGATTCTCTTCTCGAAGATGGAGTCCGTGCAGAAATCGGCAATGCAAACTATGATTGGAAAAGGGTTGATAGATATCGATGCATTTAAAATCGGAATTATCTCTCCATCATTAAGTGGCAAGGATTTCTGCCTAAATATGCATCACCTTCATTCGACAGATAGCGAACGCAACGTGATTATTTTTCTAGTAGAGCACTTCTCCAAAATCGGAAGCGATGGCCCAATAGGGCTGCGGAATGCTACTGGGCTTAGAAGGGGGCAGTTGTGAATCCTACATTTCTATCTCTGCAACGTTTGCGGGTTATGAAAGGAGGGAAAGCTGCTTACGACCAAAGCTTCCACCGCGGAGTAAACATAATCCGCGGCGAAAATGGTTCTGGAAAGTCGACGATCGCAGACTTCATTTTTTTTATACTGGGTGGTGAATTTGCGGATTGGAAGGAAGCAGCCAGCTACTGCGAAGAAGTGCAGGCGCAGCTAGAGACAAGAAACGGCATAATTACAGTGCGTCGAAGCATTGCGACTAAGCTGGAGCCAACATTTGTCTTTTATGGGCCAATGGAACTCGCTGAGAAAAGCGGAATAGACGGATGGCACAGGCATACGATTCGACGAGTTGATAAGGCTTTAAGTTATTCTCAAGTTCTCTTTCGAGCCTGCGGTATCCCGGAAGCTCCAAGTCAAAATTCTTCGAATGTAACGTCGCATCAAATCCTCCGATTAATGTATGGAGATCAAAGAACACCAGCACCTCGCCTGTTCCGTTTCGAGTCTTTTGACAACAGAGACATTCGCATTGCGGTTGGCGAGCTTCTTTGTGGCATAAATGGATATCGTCTTTACGAGACGCAACTTGAACTTAGGAGCTTGAACGCTCAGTTCGATGAAACTCAACGCCAATTGTCGGGACTATATACTGGGCTTCCGCCCGACAGTAGTCTAAGAAGCGTTGCGTCGTTGGATGAAGAAATCGTCAGTTTGAAAAGCGAAGCTGTTGCAGTTGAGCGCAAAATTGAAAACGTTGATGACGAACTACAAGAGAGTGATGATAAGGCCTTCCGAGAAGATCGGATTAAAGCGTTGTTAGAGCTGCGAAAAGCTAAGGATGCGCTGCGCAACGCCGAACTTTTACAAGAAACTAGAAGGCACGAACGAGACAGTCTTGGAGCTTTTATAAAATATCTCGAGGATTTGTCAGAAAAGCTTAAGTTGACTGCCGATGCGGGCGAGTTGATTGGCAGTATAGAGTTCACCTACTGCCCGGCATGCTTAAATCCGCTACGTGAGCACACTGATCCTAACACATGTATCCTGTGCGGCTCTTCACTGGACATTGAGAAGCAACGATCAAAATATCTGCAGTTGCAGATCGACACGCGTATGCAGTTGAAAGAATCAAATCAGCTCCTAGATGCGGGCGCTCTCGAGCTAGCCAATGGGGAGTCGGACCTTCGGGCGCTCAGGAGAGATTATGAGCGAAAATTATCAGAGTTCGCGACGCGCTTTGACTTGAGTAACTCTCCGAGAGAGAGCCATTTAGCTAGGTTCAATATTCGACTAGGCCAGATCCACGCCGAGCTAGGGCATATCGAGAAATTACGCGACACACTTGAAAAGATCGACAAGCTTTCGGCCAAAAAAGGAAGCATACAGCAAAAAATTGACAACGCCAAAGCTTTGCAAGAAAGGCTGCAGGGCGCTAGCACTAAAAGGCTTTCTACTGCCATGGGGCTTGTGTCCAAGATAGCTCGACAGATTCTAGCCAAGGATTTGCTGCGACAAGAAGAATTCAAAGAGGCTAAGAACGTCACTGTAGATTTTGGCGACGATGCTATTTTGGTCGATGGAAAGCTCAACTTCGCCGAAAGTAGCAACGTTATTCTAAAAAATGCTGCTTTGGTTGCGCTGTTTTCTGCAGCGACGCAAGACAGCGAATTTTGGCATCCGCGCTTTGTTCTCCTGGATAACGTTGAAGACAAAGGCATGGAGGAAGTTCGGAGTCATAATTTCCAGAAGTTAATTGTAAACGAGTCTCAGAAGGCAAAGTTTGCACATCAGATCATTTTCACCACTTCTACGATAAATCCCGAACTGGAATTGGATGAATACGTAATTGGCCCAAAATATACGCGAGAGAATCATACTCTCAACCTTAAGGGCTGATATATGCCAGTGACACCCTTTAACGAGAGGAGTACTCCATATTCAAAGCTGCATAGTTCTCCTCAGCCGTACCAGCCAGTGCCCCGTCGCGTGAGCCAGCGATATCGGCGAAGGCGGTAGGCGCATCGAACTGCGATGTAGCGAGGTCGATGCGAGTTCCGCCAATTCCGTTGTAGGAATGATCGCCGTCGCAGGCGGCTTCAATATCTCGGCGCCGTATAGTCGTGCAGCAGGATCGCGGTGACGATGCATTGGCCACGTGCGCGATTATTCGGTAGCATCGGCGGCTCGATGCCGAGCATCAGGCGCTGCAATATCTTCAGCACGCTGTCGGCATCAAAGCGTTCATATTTCTCCTATCGGAGTCACGGCAACGAAGGCGGGCTGCTCGATAGAGCATAGCCTTTTGAGGCCATACATGGCTGCTCCATCTCCATCGCTGAATAGACATAGCCAGCATTCACGCCTGTCTGGCGGCATGCATACAAGTCCGTGGCTGTCTGTTGCAATCCGACACCGGGCTTTACCCAATATTGCTGGGCCACGCAGCCGGCAAGACTGATGGACAAGGCCGCGAGCGCGATCACTCGGTTAGTCACAATTACTCCATTGCAGTATAGGTGTGCTAGTCAGTCGGTCAAAGGGTGTCAGGAGAGCGCCGCTCACTTGGCGCCAAGGCTCGACATGAACTTGTCTGCCGCCGGGCCGGTGCAGTCGCGGCCGCTTTGCGCCATGACTTCTTCGCCGGTCTTGTTGTCGATGAGGCTGAGATTGTAAACAATGACCTTGCCGCCGAGCATGCAGTAATCGGCGAATGTCTGCGCGATCATGAGGCGATAGCGCGTGTTATAGGTGTTGTAAGACGACAATTCGGTCGTCTCGCCAATTGTCCCGGAAATTTTGTCCGGTCCATGATCCACCACCAGCTTCCAGCCAGCCGCATGCAGCCGGCCCTTCAATTCGCCAACAAGCATGGCATTCCCGGGTGGGACGGTGATGGTCTTCTCAGTTCCGTCGATCTGACCGTAAACTTGTTGGTCGCTGGAAATACAGCCAGTCAGAAGCCCGGCCAGCATGGCCAAAGCGAGCAATCGTTTCATGAGGTCCCCCCATGGCATCGCGGTCCACTCCCGCCCCCGGAAGTCCCAGATCAGAACACGCAATGCGATAGGAGTAGATTGCCAGAGTCGCGCCCGAGCGGCAATGGGGCGGATGGTGTTATCGCCCGTCGATATCCATCATGTCAGTTGCTTGAAATGCGCTGGCGCAACACGCAAAATCGCGCCGGGGTGGCCCCGCATCTCGGGGGCGGTACCGAATTCAGAGCGGTACGCCCATTATCTGGGAGTGGATTAAGGCTGGCCCATCGCCTCAACTTTGAATCTTGACGATAGCTGGCAAGATGCGCGGACGGCGCTTCCAGGCGACAGAAGTTCGTAAGGTGCGCGTCGTATATTATCGCCCCTTTTCCCACGCTTCACCCGACCCAAGGCATCCCAGATAATGGAGACCGCCATGGCGCAGCTTCAACCAACAACGACATCATTTAATTCCGCTTCCACCGACCCGGCCAATAGGCTGGCCACGATCAATCCGGCAGATTTCTCGACGCAGATCGACAATCCCTTCCTCATTTACGAGCCCGGAACGACCTTCGTCTTCAAGAGCCCCGACGGCACATTTGTCGACAATTTCGTTATCACGCGGGAGACCCGCGTGCTTGAGGGTGTCACCTGCGTGGTGATTCATGATCAATCCATCGACCACGGAGAACTGGTTGAAAACACCTTCGATTACTTCGCCCAGGATAAGGCGGGCAATGTCTGGTATTTCGGCGAGGACACCCAGGAGATCGAGAACGGCAAGGTGGTGAGCACCGAGGGGACCTGGCATGCCGGTGTGAACGGTGCGACGCCCGGCATCGTCATGGAGGCGCATCCGCAGCTCCATGATTCATATGACCAGGAACACGCGGCCGGGATTGCCGAGGACCATGCCCAGGTGACCAGCCTGACCGGATCGGCGGTTACGCCTTATGGCTCCTTCCATCATGATCTCCTGGTGACGGCGGAGACCTCACCGCTGGAGCCCGGTGCCTTGGATGAGAAAAAATATGCACTCGGTGTCGGCGACGTGCTTGAACTCGACAAGGTCACCGGCGACCTCATTCAGCTCAACCAGGTCAAGGTCGATGGCACCGCCGGCAACGACGCGCTGCGCGGTTATGCCGGCGGCGACTTCCTCAACGGCCATGACGGCAATGATCACCTGAATGGCCTGGGCGGCAGCGACAAGATCTATGGCGGCAGGGGAAATGACCTGCTCGACGGCGGCCATGACACGGCTGTCGACCGGCTCTATGGCGGGCAAGGCAACGATACCATCCATGTCCGCACCCACGACCGGGCCTTCGGCGGCGACGGCAACGACACGCTGCAGCTTTTTGACAATACCCATTTCGGTTCCATCGCCGGTGGCGAAGAGGCAAATCGCAACCTGGCGAAGGCCAGCGGCGATATCCTGCAATTCAGCGGCCACCTGGATCTCACCCATGACAGCGTCAGCGATAAGATCGGCGGTATCGAGACGCTGTCGATGAAAAACGGCGAGGGCGGCGACGGGCTCAAGCTCGACGCCCATGATGTACTCGATCTAGGCGACGGCATCTTCGACCCGAAACATACCGGCGATCCCTTGCCCAAGGGCGATGCCGTGCGCGTCGAGGGCAATAGCGGCGACCAGCTCACCCTGAACGGCGGGCAATGGAAGGAAGCGCAGGCCGCAAATACGCCGGATGATTTCAACCTATTCAGCGCCCATACATCATCGGGCCATGCCTATGTCCTGGTCCAGGAGGATGTCACGGTGCATATCACCTGACGGGGCCCGAGCGGCTGCGTGTTATCCGTCCTGGTTGGCCGGCAAAGTAGACGGGCGCCGCACCCGCCCGATCAGGACCAGAATACGCGTCATCACGATCCTGGCCGTTGATGATGGTGCCAGGGCAGCAGTTCGGTTAGCGGCCGGGACCGGACGCTAACGGAATACCCTGTCGGTAATCGGCCCATCATGCGGCCGTCGAGATCGGTTTCGCATTGCCCGCAATACGGCAGAGCACGCAAAATCGCGCCGGCCCGCCGCAGTGAGGAGCGACTGCGGAGTTCCGGCGCGACCTTGTGTTGCGCCCGGCTTTAAGCCAGGCGGGTCTCCAGCTTTCGGTTAGAAGTCGAAGGAGACGCCGATCGTGGTGTTGATGATGCCGTGATCGGCATTGCGGTTGAACGGCATGTCATAGGCGACTTTCATGTCGAAGAGGCCGGCCTTGAAGCCGATCTCCGGTCCGGCGATGCCGTCATCATCGATACCGGAGCCGTAGAGATAGCCGACATTGCCGCCGATATAGGGGGCGACGGGCAGGTCGACATTAAGGAGGTCGCCGAGATAGAAGTCCGGCCCGACCACGGTGCGGCCGCCGAAGCCCTCATTATCCGTGTCGAAGTGATAGAAGCCGGCCTGCTCGACGCCGACGGTCATCCAGCTCGTCACCTTGTAATCGAGGCCGAGATTGATGCCGGCGAGATGGCTGTGGCCGTTGCTCTCGTCGACGAAGTTATAGCCGTAGAAGCCGCCGGCCGAGAACATCCAGCGTTTCTCTTCCTTGGGCGCCGGCTGCGGCTGGGGCGGGGGCGCCGAGGCGACCGGTGTCTCGGGCGCCGGGGCCGGGGGCGGCGGTGGCGGCGCCACGACGTTGATTTCCGTGCGCCGGTTCTGGGCTTCGCGCACGCCTTGCCCGGTCTGGACCGCAAGGTCGCTTTCACCGGCGCCGGTTTCCGAGATCGACGCGCGCGGCACGCCCAGCTTCTCCAGCGCATCGGCGACCGCCGTCGCGCGGCGCTCCGAGAGACGCTGGTTCAGCGTGGAGGTGCCCGATGTATCGGTATGGCCGACGACCGTGATATGGGCCTGACCGGTGCGGTCATATTCCTGCTTCGCCGAGGCGATGGTCGCCTGTGCCGTGGAATCGAGCGTCGCCTTCCCGAGCGGGAAGAAGACAACAAACTTACTGTCGTTTTGAGCCAAAGCCGGCAAGCTTCCCACCATGAGGAAGCCGGCCGCCAACAGCATGAGCGGGCGCTTCATGAACAATCTCCTGATAATGTCTCGAGTCCTGACGCCTGCGGGCGCATCCATCCCCCGCGACCCAGGGCGACGCGTTGGATCGCCGCCGCCCCAACTAGCAGAAGAAGCTTGTTAAGGTTCCATCACAATCGGACTTTGTTCATCGCTTAGATGAGCTGGCGCGCTTAGGCGCTTCGCTTCGCGATTTTTTATCACCATGTTCGCTGGCCCCTTCTTGACCTCTCTGCGCGAGGAAGAGTGTGCCCTCTTCGCCCTGACGATTGGCTGTCGGCGGCGCGACTGTTTGTGACAGTTGTTCGCGCAGCGCGTTTAGCGCGCCGCTCCGTTGCGTTCCATGCTATGCTGGCCGCCGATCTTGTCGGGAGGGTGAGATGGGGGAGCGATCCAGAACAGATCGCGCGCAGCCGACCACGCTACCTGCCGCCGGCTGCGCCTGCGGCTGTCATGCTTGCGGCGCCGATCATCAGCGCGCAGCGGACAGCCATACGAGCGGCGCGCAAGGAAGCTCGCGCCGCGATGTCCTGCGCGGCGGATTCTCCGGCCTTGCCTTTGCCGGGCTGGCGACAGCGGGACTGGGAACAGCTGGCATGTCGGGCGCGCTGCTCTCCTGGCCGCGCAGAGCCGCGGCGCAGAGCACGCTGCCCCCCGATGAGGCGCTGGCGCGGTTGCAGGCAGGGAATGCGCGCTTCGTGACGCAGCACATGAACTCCTTCGCCGAGGATCTCACCATCCTGAAGCAGAACACGGTGGCGAAGCAGGAACCTTTCGCCGCCATTCTCTCTTGCGCGGATTCCCGCGTGCCGGTGGAGCTGATCTTCGACCAGACGATCGGCCAGCTTTTCGTCACCCGCGTTGCCGGCAATGTGGCGACGCCGGAGATCATCGCCAGCCTGGAATATAGCGCGGCGGTGCTGGGCGTGCGCGTCATCATGGTGCTGGGCCATGGCGGCTGCGGCGCGGTGAAGGCGGCGATCGAGGGCAAGCCGGTGCCGGGGCAGATCAGCACGCTCTATGCCTCGATCCGGCCGGCGGTCGATGTGGCGGGCGGCGACGGCGATACGCCGGACCTCGCCTACACGATCAAGGTCAATGCCTCGGTCCAGGCGCATCTCCTCGCCACTGCATCGCCGGTCCTCGCCGGGTTGATCAAGGAGAAGCAGCTAAAGATCGTGCCGGCTTTCTACAATCTCGCCGACGGCAAGGTCGGGCTGTTGGTGTGAGAGGCAGCACGCCTGCTGACGTGCTGAAGTCATCGCAAGGATGATCGGCGCCGCCGCATCGACTGAAAGCGGCGGCGCATCGGATCAATGCCGAAGGTTGGGATCGATCATGTCGGAGCGCTGGTCTGCGAGCGGCATCGGCTTGCATCAGGCAACGCTACTGCGGGCAAGGCTGGCCGGCGGTTTTCTGCTGCTGTGCCTTGTCGCCATGTCGGCGGCTTCCCTTCGCGCCGATGAGGCGAGCCAGGTCGGCACCGTATCGCTGGCGAACCGGGCGCCGGCAAAGGTCGAGCCGATCTCCGCCGCCGAACTCGCGCGCGCGGAAACCGATCCGGAAATCGCCGCCGGGCGCGAGGCTTTGGCGGCGCAGAATTGGAAAGCCGCACTCGTACATTTCGATATCGCGGCGCAAGGCGGCAATGTGGTGGCCGAAACGCTGGCGGGGCGGATGTATGAAACCGGCCCGTTGATGCCGCCCGACCGCGGCCATGCCGCCGCGCTCTATCGCCGCGCCGCCCTGCGCGGCTATGACGAGGCGCAATATCGCCTGGGCCATCTCTATGAAAGCAATCTGGTCGCGGATCTGGCGGCGGCGATCAGCTGGTATCACCTGGCCGCCGCGCAGGGCCATGACATGGCGATCGCGCGGATGGGTGTCGCCTATTGGAGCGGCGAGGGCGTGCAGCAGGACGAAGCCGCCGCCGTGCAGCTCGCCCAGCGCGGCGCCGCGGCGGGCGGCCCGGCCTCGCAATTCCTGCTGGGGTCGCTCTATCTGATGGGGAGCGGTGTGCCGAAGAACAAGGAAAAGGCAATCGAGCTCTATCGCCTCTCCGCCGAACATGATTTCTATGCGGCGCAGCAGCGCCTCAGCGGCTTCTATCGCAACGGGATCGTGGTGCAGCAGGATGCGGGGCTGGCGGCCTATTGGGAAGATCGCGCCGCGCATAATATCGAGGGCATGCAGAACAGCGATTTTCTCATTCCCTAGCGCCGGGCACGCGGCCCCGGAACGCGACCTGGGCACGCCACCCCCGCACGTGACCCTGGCACGTGACCTGGGCGCACGGCGCGCAAGGCTGCCGCCGGTCTTCGCGATCTGCTGCGCGGCTGTCAGCGCCCCAGTTCCGCCGGCTGGGCGATATGGGTGAAATAGGTGTGGACGCCATCGGGGCCGGCGCGGCGGTCGAGCGTGCCGGCGCTGACCAGGCGGCTGCAGGTCTGCTCGATTTCCGGACGATAGCCGGGCTGGCCGTAGACCGCTTTGGCGAGGTCGGCTTCGCTGAGGCCAGGGCGTTGGTGGACGATGAAGTCGACGACGTCGGCGAGGCTCGCGGCCATGGCTGGTCTCCTTGGTTCGATGGCTCCCCTGATGCGCGGGCGATGGCTGCGCGGGTGCTCGGGGTGCGCTGATGGCTCCTATGACAGTGCTCGGGTTCGGCGAAGGCGCCGCCGGCGAATGATGGCATGACCCGGCGCGAAAGGCGAGGGCATGTGCGGTATTTGGCGCAAAGTTGAAGATGCCGGGCGGCGCGCCACTGCCGGATCGCGCGAAAGGGGCAGGGCGATACGCGCGCCGGTTGGTGGACCGCAAACGTAACGAGACATAAGCTTCCATCAGATCGGCGCGTTCCTTCCCTTGGGAGGAGCGGTGCGCCGAGCATTCCGATTGCCCGATGGACGACCGCGAATATCCCACCTTGTTTCAAGCGAGGAGGATCGGATGGGCTATTATCTCCTGCAATGGAAATACAAGGATGCGCAAGTGAAGCGCATGATCAGCAAGCCGCATAACCGCCAGGCCATGGCCGCCAAGGCGATCGAGCCCTTCGGCGGCAAACTGCACAGCTTCTTCTTCGCCTTCGGCCCGGTCGACGGTGTCGCCATCGTCGAATATCCCGACAATGAAAGCGCCGCCGCCGGTGCCATGCTGATCGCCGGCGCCGATGTGGTCGAGAGCCTCAGCACCACCGTGCTGCTGACCTCGGCCGAGGCGGAACAGGCCATGCGGCGCGCCGGCACCACCCGGCACAGCTACAGCGCCATGCCGGAGTGAGCTGCGGGCCAGTTGTTGGCTGGGGGTGATGGGCGGCGGGTCGTCTGATGGCGATGCGCGCGTCATCGCATCGCCGTAACCCCGCGCTCGCTTGTCATCCTCGGGCTTGATCCGCGGGTCCAGGCGGGAGGCCGACATAAAGCGGCGTCCCGGCCAGGCGCAGGCGCGTGGTGACGGCGAGGCTGCGCAGGGCGCGGCCGGGCAGGCGGGTTGCGTCGTGGAAGTCGCCCTCGTGGAAGAGCAGCGTGTCGCGCGGCGGATCGGTGCGGGCGCAAGCGGCGGCGACGAAGCTGCTGCCATCGGCCATGCTCAGCCCCGTCCTCGCATCGGCGGCATCAGGCGGCGCCCGTCACGCATCGCGCCAGCGGCCGGGGATGACGCCGCCGGAGGGATGGCCGTCGAGAATCCAGGGAGCCGGTGCAGTGTCGATCGGCTGGCCGTCCTGTTCGGCGATGGCGAGGCATTGCCGAACATGTCCGCCGACCCGGAGCGGGAAGAGGCCAAGCCAGAGACGGATCGGCCGGCGCAGCAGCGCAAGCGGCAGCTGCCAGCGGCGATGCTGTCCCGGCGCAAAACTGCTTGCCAGCGGATGTCCAACCAGGGAACTTCCGACCAGGGAACTTCCGGCCAGGGAATTTCCAGCCAGGGAACTTCCAGCCGGCCTGTTCGCAGCGAAGAACTCGCGCGGATCGGGCGCGGCTGCATACCAGTCGTAATGGCCGATATAGGCCTGGCGGTTGCGCAGGACTTGCTGGCAATGGCGGCGGATGAAATCGGTGATGCCGGTCCTGTCCTGCGCCGCCACCTCGTCGAGATAGCGGCCGGTTAGGTTGCGGCCATTCCAGTGATCGACCCGCGTGCCGGTCAGGCGATAGCGCAGGCGGCTCCGCCTCGCATCCCTTTCCAGCAGCAGCAGATCGGGCAGCAGCGGTGCGATCGCCGCCGGATTGATCAGGCTGCGGTCCGGCGGCAGGCCGTCGCCGAGGCAGAACCAATAGGTATGCAAAGCGGTGAGGCTTTTCGGCGGCTCATCGCGCATCGCCCGGTCGGCCAGGCTGCGCAAGGCGGGCATCTGCGCTGCGGCATTGTCGCGAGGAACCTCGCGCGCCGGGGGCATGTGGCGCCGTGTGGTATCGAGATGGCTGCCATCGGGAAAGGCGGCGCGGCCGCTGGCGAAGACGATGGGATAGACGACATTGTCGTTCATCGGTGCCTGCGGTGCAGCCTTCGCCGATGCGGCTTTCGGTTCCGTGGATTCTTCGCCCAAAGCTGTCGCTCCCCGTGATTGCGCTGCCGATACTCATGTGTCCGGCGATTGCGCCGTTCCGTGCGTCCCAGGCTTCTTGCGCCCGCTTTATCCCAGTACGCTCGCGGGCGCCGATTTATTCCAGTCGGCTAAATCGTGGTGCTGCGCTCCGGTTTTGTCGTCAGCCATTCGGATGAGGCCGGTGACAAAAGGCGTGGACAAGAGCGGGAACAATCGGGAGCGGTCACGACGGCGTGACGCGCCGCCGTGAGATGCTGGTCGCGGTCCAGGATTGTTGTCAGTGCGTTATGACCGAAAGTGCCGGGCCAACCACTACGAGGAGGATCAGGCCGACAGGCGCCGGCGGATTTCGCGGCAGAACAGGCGTTGCTGCAGATAAAGCACCGCGGCTTCGTCCTGGCTCAGCAGATAGAGATCGCCGGCGCCATCGTCGAAATCGCTTGCCTCTTCCGCCTCCTCATCGGGATCGGCGATCAGCTTGGTGATATCGATGATCATATCGTCGCCGCGCGCGGGGAGCTTGCCGGAGCCGAGATCGCCGGGATCAGCGGGGAGGCCGTCGACCCCCGGGGCATTCATGCCGATATCGGCCAGATCGATCCGCGCCGCATCGGCGCGGCGGCGGGCATCGATGACATCGACATCCGCATCGTAATCTGGGAAGCCCAAAGCGAGGGCGACGACCTTGTCGGCGGCGCGCAGCCCGTCGAGGAAATCGGGCTGTTCCGCCAGCATGAGATCGGCCGCGCGGGCCAGCACCACGGCGCCGTTATCTTCCGCCGTGCTTTGCGTCCCCGCCTCGCGCCCATCCATCTCATCGGGCAGATCCCCCTCAAGCGACGGCGCCGCGCTCAATTCGGCGTAACTGAATTGCAGGATGTCATGGAAGCTTTCGCTCATCACACCGGCGAGGTCGTGCTTGGCGACGGCCGTCTCGACGGCGACGCTGTCGATCAGGTCACTGTCGAGCAGATCGCTGTCGCTTGCCGCTGGATCCTCGCTGTCCTCGACCGTTTCCATGACCGGCGCCAGTTCGGCATCCTCGGAGGCGAGGACGCGGACCGACAGGCCGCAAACCGTGCCATATACGAAGCCCAGCGCATAGGGATCGCGCCACATATCATTGGGGACACCGCCGGTCTCCTCGGCGAGGCCAAGCAGGCTGATCACCGCGCCGCTGGTGAGGCGCACCAACTCGGCATCGACGGCCGCATTGCCATTCGATGATTGATTGGATGATTGATTGACGGCGGCCTGGCCTGCCGGCTCACGCCCATCGCCGCGCGCCGCACCATTGGTCACCCGGGCCGATCCCGCACCGCCGGAACGTGGCGAAGAAACCGTGTCCTGTCCGTCGCGGTTTCGTGCGGGCCCGCGCGACCGGCTGTCGGTCTTCTTCTGCTGCTGGCGTTGCTGGGATTGGCGCGATTGCGATGATGGCATGCTCTGTCTCCCGATTGGGGCGCTCTATTGTTCGTCTGTGGTGGGGCTGGCGGCAAACCACGTGCCCATGCCCGCCGTGGGGGATCGGTGGGCATGGGCTAGTGCAGTTAAGACGGCGCCGACAACCTTCCGAACTCCTTGGGAGGGAGTGCGTTCCGACGGAAGGGGGGGACAGTTTAACGCCGTCAGACAGGAGAACGCTGAGCAGGCTTTGGTGTTCCCAAAAAAAATGCCGCCGCCGATCTGTGTCACGGATAGGTCACGAATTAGGGCGGGCGTTAGGCCAGGCGTTAGCTTTCAAGCCGGACGAGGCAGGGATACCTGTCCGTATTGCAGCATCTATTCAGGCCGGAAGGGCTCGGCCGGCTTGACGATGACGGCAACGCTGATGTGCCGGCCATCCCGTTGCAGCTCCAACCTGTCAGGCAACAAGGCGGGTTTGGTTTCCGGCAGCACCCCCGGTGCTTCGCCCGGGATGGCGCCGGGCAGGCGGGCCGGCGCCACATAGCAGATGACGACATAGCCCGGCTCGCCATAAAGATCGCCGCGATCGATGCCGATCGCATGGGCACCGCAGCGGATCAAGGTTTCGGCATGTTGATCGCGGGCCTGTTCCGCTTCCTGTTCCGTCGCCATGCTTGCCTCTCGCTTTTCTTTGCTGTATCGCCGTCACGGCTCGACGAATTTGACATTGAGCGCCGCGACCACAGCTTCGATCGGATTGAAGACGCTGCCCCGGACGCGCCCGCGAAATGCAGCCCGACGATCTTGCCGCTTTCCTTAGCAACCACAAGCGAGCCGGAATCGCCGGGCTTGGTGTGCGGCGTACACAGGACCTGATCGAGAAAGCCGACCGGGCCGACGGCATCGTAATCGATGACGGCGCGGAAGTTGATATCCTGCACCACGCCTTCCGTATCACCCGTTGTGCGGCCGCGCTTGATCACCGTCATGCCGCGCTGGGGCGCGATCATCTCCGGTGGGCCGCTGACCCCATAGAGCGCGAAATCGAGATCGTCCAGCCGGTCGCGATTGATCTCTGCGAGGGCGGCATCGACGCGGTTGAGGAACGTGCCACCGGCCTTGAAGGGCACGATATCGGCAAGCACTGCTGCCCAATCGTCCGGCAGGCGGCCGCCATCGGCCGGGCCGGGATAGAGCACCTTGTCGCCCTTGCGTCCCATTGCCGGCCGCGCCCCACCATGGGCGATCGACAGCACATGGGCATTGCTGAGCACATAATATTTGCGTCCGCGCTGCACGATGGCGCCAAGCGTGCCGGCGGTACTGTCGACATGGCGATGCTGTAGCCGCTTTGCAGCGGCGAGCGCTGCACATTCGCCGTCGTGGTGGGCGCCTTGGCGGCCCGCCGTGGCCGGTCGAGCGGGTGCAGGCGGCCCAACTGCTTGACGTCGGTGAAGATGGCGGTCGCCTGTGGCTGTCTGTCGGCAGTTTGTGCGGCAATGACTGGCGCTGCAACCACGGGCGGGATC
The DNA here is from genome assembly GCF_034044715.1 of Dongia soli. NCBI lineage: Bacteria > Pseudomonadati > Pseudomonadota > Alphaproteobacteria > Rhodospirillales > Dongiaceae > Dongia > Dongia soli. The sequence goes on from NZ_JAXCLW010000005.1 coordinate 229,618, forward strand.
AGCATTTCGGCATCGAGGCGGCGCGTGGGAACCTTCTTCTCGACATAGAAGCAGAGGCTCAGCTCACCGGTGGCGCGGCCGGCGGAGAATTTCTCGCTGATGCCGATGCCGACCAGATTGCGGTCACTCAGGATGCCGCGCAGACGCCGCAGATGGGCAACGCTGCTGCGGCCGTGCCCTTCCACGCGCGCCAGGGCCGGCCGTGGCAAAACCCGGCGGGTCAACAGATCGAGCGCATCGAGCAGATGTTGCGGCGTTTCCATGCGGCGCATCCGGAGATTGCTGCGTCTCTGCAAGTGTCGCACCGGCCGGCCGGCATACCAAGCGTAAGCTCGGCGCAACGTCATGCGTTGGCTGTGCGCCGCGTCTTTTTTCATATCTTGTGCTTTTATGCCGTGAGACAGCGGCGTGATCCCCGTTTCGCGCAAATTCCTCTACCGGGGAAATGATGCAGCTGGATCGACAAGTCTTTCTTTCGCGCCGGAGCCGATGCGGGCGATATCCGAAACGATCCTGACCGTGACGGATCCGATGTCGGCACCAGCCTCGTCGAGAATCAGGCGCACGGCCTGTTCGGCCGCCGCGCAGAGGCTATTGCCATCCGCTTGGCCTGCATCGTCGCGCAGGACGAGGCGGATCTCCAACCCGTCCGGCGAGGGCGCCACCTGAAACTGCCGCACCGCCGCGAGGCGCAGCAGCGGCGTGCGCAGCCGGCCGGCATGAATTTCGATCGGGCTGTCATCGGCGCCAGCCTCGGCACCGGCAACAGCGCGGCGCCGGAAGTGAAGTATTTCCTCTCGCCGTCCTTCGATACGCAGGATGCGCGCATAGGGCCGGCCGCAGGCGCAGATGTCCTCGGTGACGGCCAGGCGATCGGTCACCTCATAGCGGAGCAGCGGCAGCAGGCGGTTGGTGAGCGGCGTCACCAGCAGGCGGCTGCCAAGATCACCGGCCGGAACCGGCCGATAGGCATCGTCCACCACTTCGACCACCATGTCATCCTCGGTCAGATGCATGCCGGCAACATGCGGACATCCGCCGCCCATCACGCCGGCTTCTGTTGTTGCATAGCCATTGGAAACCGGCGCGTGCCACACCTCGCGGCAAAGGTCGTGGACATCGTCACACAGCGCCTCGGCACCCGTACGAAATTGCTTTGGAGCGATGCGCAGCCGCCCGGCCTGCTGTTCTTCCGCCAAGCGCCGCAGGAAGGAGGGATAGCAAAAGAGAAAATCCGGCTGGTGATGGTTGAGGGCGGCGACGATCTCCGGCATCGGCGTGGTGAGGTAGAGTCTCGGAAGGTCCGGCATGGCGTTGAGGAGGTTCCAGATCCGGTTGGACAGATGCAGCGGCGAAGGCGAACCGATGCCCATGGCGCGGTTGGACGGGCCGATACCATTGATGCGCTGGAAGCGAATGCCATTGGCAAGGATCACCATGAAGGCGGCGCGGTCGTAAACGATGATCGCCCGCTCCCCGCTGGTGCCGCCGGTCGCACAGGCACGGTAATCGTCGAAGATTGGCAGATGCGCGGCATTGCCGGCGAGATGTGCCTCGATATCCGCGAGACGCAATCGCCGATCGGTGACGATGTCGTCGAAATGCCGCATCAACGAGGTCTTGCTGAGAACCGGGATGTCGCCGAGACGAATGTCATCGGCGATGCGCGGCCCGATCAGCCGGCGATAATAAGGCGAGGCCGTCGCGGCATGCCGCAGGGTGACAAGCAATTGCTGCCGCTGCCGGGCGAGCAATTGCGGCCGCGTCCACTTGTCATGGGCGAGGCGCGCAGCGACGAGGGTTTCGAGGTTGCTGCGCTCGGCCGGCGACAGGATGTCGCGGCTGCCGGACTCCAATGCTGCCATGGTAGCCTCCGCAAGCCGAATGGTGCTTGTCGCCTGGATCCCACTTGCCGCCCGCTCTCCTGCAGTGGGCCAGTTCTGCGATGAGCCAGTTCTGCGATGAGCCAGTTCTGCGATGAGTCGGTCCGGCGGTGAGCGGTGCCGCGGGCAGGGCGGTTCGATGCAATGCAGCGCCTGCCGGCACGCGTCTGCTAGGGAAAGGTGCCGCGATTATAAACCTCCTTCCGCGGTTCTCGTAGAGGAGGCGGGTCCTGTGCGGCGGCCGGTCCGGCAGAGCCCGACACTGGCCGGCGCTCGATGATCTTTAGGACTCGTTAGGACTTTGCCCCGATAGTGCGCGCCGCAGACAGACCGTTTCGTTAGAATCTCATGTTTTCCGGTATCCAACCCATTTCTCTGGCCGAGCTTCGGTCCTGGCGTGTGCGGCGCCTGGCCGAATACTGGGAAATTAAACGGGGCGCGGCCGTCCTGCCGGCGCGCGAGGATTTCGAACTCGGCGATCTGACCGCCTTGCTGCCTTATATGCTGGTGGCGGCGATCGAAGCCGATCCGTTCCGCGTCTTCTACCGTCTGGACGGCACTAAGATCGTGGAGATGAACGGTGTCGAACTGCATGGCCGCTATCTCGACGAGCTGCATGAACAGTCGGCCTGGGTCGAGGAGGGCATGCGGATCTATCGCCAGGCCTGGGAAAGCTGCGAGCCGGTCTTCGGCGCCTATACCTGGCCAACGCAGCTCAATGCCGTGTGTCATGTCGAAGTCGGCATCTTCCCTGTTACTTTTCGCGGCGCGCGCTGCCAGTGCCTGGCGCTGGAAGATTGGGAGGTGGGCGATGACAGCCATCTGCGCCACGACCGCCCGCAGCCCTTCATCAGCGCCTGACCGCCGCCGCTTGGCAAGCGGGATCTGTGGCTTGCATCACCAACGGTCGTTGCCGGTCCGGATTGCGGTCGTCATCCCATCTGGTGTCGCGCCCGGCTTCTGCCATGGACCCTCGGGTCGAGCCCGAGGGTGACAACCTGGTTTGGGTTGGCGGTGTGCGACGCCGGTGACAAGCTTGTGTGGGTTGGCGGTGTGCGATGCCGGTGAGGACCTGGATGGATCGCGGTCGCATCGCTCATCGCAGGATGTTTATGACACACCCGCTCGTCACCCTCGGGCTTGACCCGAGGGTCCACCCCTGCGACTGACGATCGCCGGCGGCATTGTGCCCGGCCGTTGCCCCGCTCGCGCATCGCGTCCGGCTTCTGCCATGGACCCTCGGCTCGAGCCCGAGGGTGACAACCTGGTTTGGGTTGGCGGTGTGCGATGGTGGCGGCGATTCCGGTGACAAGCTTGTGTGGGTTGGCGGTGTGCGATGCCGGTGAGGACCTGGATGGATCGCGGTCGCAGCGCTCATCGCAGGATGTTTATGACACACCCGCTCGTCACCCTCGGGCTTGACCCGAGGGTCCACCGCTGCGACTGACGATCGCCGGCGGCATTGTGCCCGGTCGTTGCCCCGCTCGCGCATCGCGTCCGGCTTCTGCCATGGAGCCTCGGGTCGAGCCCGAGGGTGACAACCTGGTTTGGGCTGGCGGTGTGCAACGCCGGCGGCGATTCGGGTGAAAGCTTGTGTGGGTTGGCGCTGTGCGATGCCGGCGAGGATCTGGATGGATCGCGGTCGCAGCGCTCATCGCAGGATGTTTATGACACACCCGCTCGTCACCCTCGGGCTTGACCCGAGGGTCCACCGCTGCGACTGACGATCGCCGGCGGCATTGTGCCCGGTCGTTGCCCCGCTCGCGCATCGCGTCCGGCTTCTGCCATGGAGCCTCGGGTCGAGCCCGAGGGTGACAACCCGGTTTGGGTTGGCGGTGTGTGATGCCGGCGACAGGCTTGTGTGGGTTGGCGGTGTGCGATGGTGGCGGCGATTCCGGTGACGACCTTGTTCGGGTGGCGGTGTGCGATGACGAGCAAGAGGCAGCGGTCCTCGGTCGCGATCAGCCAGGCTCGCACGGCGCCGATCACACACCCGCTTGTCACCCTCGGGCTTGACCCGAGGGTCCATGGGAGAGGGCGGGCGCGGGTTTCGCCAAGGGCCGAATGACAGGCGTTTTTTCTCAGCCGCGCCGCCCTTTTCACGCAGCGCGCTGTTGCGGGGGCGCGGCGTCGATGACAAACTCCGTTTCGCGGCCCCCTCGTTTCACAGTTTGGCCCACCGGCAAGGGAAGTTGAATGCAGCGTAAGTACAGGATCGGTCTGCGGAAGGGGCGGTTGGAGGACAAGGGACGGCCGAGTTGGACCGGGGACGGGCCCCGTCCGATCAGCTGGCTCGCCTGGTATCCCGCGCGTGACGATGCCGAGGAGCGGGCGGTGGCGCCGCGCGCCTCCTGGTTTGTCACCGGACCGGTGGCGGCGGATGCCGATCTATCGGATGCACAGACGCGCTATCCGGTGGTGATGCTGTCCCATGGCACGGGCGGCACGGCCTGGAGCATGGAATGGCTGGGCCGGCGGCTGGCCTCGCGCGGCTTCGTCGCCGTCGCGGCCAACCACCACGGCAATTCGGCGGTGCAGCCCTATCGCGCCGAAGGCTTCCTCAGTTTATGGGAGCGGGCGCGGGACCTGACCGTGCTGCTCGATGATCTGCTGGCGCAGCCATGCGATGGCGCGGGCCGCGGCGCTTTCGCCGGGCGACTCGATCCAGCCCGCTGCTATGCCGCCGGTTTCTCCGCCGGCGCCTATACGGTGATGCTGCTGACCGGCGCGGTGACCCTGGCCTCGCAATACCAATATCCCGATCAATATGCCGAGCCGCCGCTCGACCTCACGGCCGAAGATGCGCGCATGCCGGTTGTGCCCTTCTCGATGGGACCGCGCGAATTCCCCGATCTCGCGCGGCATCTGCCCGGCCTGCTGGAACGCAGCGCGATCTTCCGCGCCTCCTGGGCGCGCATGTCGGATTCCTATCTCGACCAGCGGATCAAGGCGGCGCTGGTCTGCGCGCCGGGCCGCTCGGTGCTGGGCTTCGATGAAGCCAGCCTTGCCGGGATCGAGACGCCGATCCGCATCGTCGTCGGCGATGAGGACCCGGTGGCGCCGGTGGAGCAATGCGCCGCCTGGCTGAAGGCGCGGCTGCGGCAGGCTGAGCTTACCGTGCTGAAAGGCGGGGTCGGGCATTACGTCTTCCTGCCGGAACCGACCGAGACGGGACGCCGCGCCGCCCCGGATCTCTGCGTCGATGCGCCGCGCGTCGATCGCCGCGCGATCCACGAGCGGGTCGCGGTCCAGGCGATCAGTCTCTTCAATAAGATACCGGAGAAGCAGCCGATTACCGGCGAATTCGCCTAAAATTCGCCGGTAATTGTCGGTAAAAAATCGGTAGCATTCATTTCCGCCACCGCGTAGTTTCCGCGGCCGCGAGCAATGGGCCGCGAGCAATGGGCCGCGAGCAATGGGCCGCGAGCAATGGGCCGTGAGCAATGGGCCGTGAGCAATGGGCCGCGAGCAGCAGGGCGCGGACAAAGGCGTGCCGGCTGCGGCATAAGCCGGCAGTCGCGGCTTTCGGGAATGATCTGACGTGCAGAAGAAACCAGCGACAGACGGCGCGACGACCAAGAAGGGCTTCACCCTTACGCGCGACGCATTGAAGCGTATCCAGGAGCTGCATCTCGGCTATCTGCAGGGCCGCCGCGACGGGCGCCGGGCGATGTTCGAGAATTGCCACATGGCCGGGCTCGACTTCACCCATATGAATTTCTCCGATGCGGTGCTGATCAACTGCAATCTCAGCAACATCGATGCGCGCGGCGTGAAATTCACCGGCGCGATCCTGCGCGGCTCGAAATTCGACGGCGCCGACCTCACCAATGCGGATTTCCGCAAGGCGGATCTGCGCAGCGTCTCCTTCGACGATGCGATGCTGGTCGATGCGATGCTGGCACGGTCCGATCTCCGCATCGACCTCAACCAGGCGCGCGAGCAGATGGCTTCCTTCAAGAACGCCAATCTGACGCGGGCGAATTTCGCCGAAGCCAAGATGAAGGGCGTCGACCTCGAAGGCGCCCAGTTGAACGAGACGAAATTGTTCCAGGCCGATCTGCGTGGCGCCAATCTGCGCCATGCGGAGATCAAGCAGATCGATGTCGCAGGTGCGGCCATGGTGGATGCCGATTTCACCGGCGCCGTGCTGGACGAGGCGGCGCAGCAGAAGATCGATCTCACCCGCTCGACCGGCCCCGGCTTCCGCAAATTCGACCGCACCGACTTGGAGCGGGTGTTGCAGGAGCATGACCAGTGGGTGCATTCGCTGGGCAAATCCGGCTATCGCGCCGATTTCAGCCTGATGGATCTGACCAAGGTCGATCTCTCGAACACCAATCTGGCCGTGGCGAATTTCACCGGCGCCAAGCTCTACGGCACCCGGTTCAGCGGCGCGAAGCTGCTGGCCGCCGTGTTCCGCGATGCGAACCTGATCAAGGTGACGCTGAAGGAAGCCGATCTGCGCGGCGCCGACTTCTCCGGCGCCCATCAGCGCGAACTCGACCTCGATGGCTCGCTGATCGGGGAAATTCCGTCATTGCCGCTGACCACCAAGGGGTTGAAGCGGGCGGCGTAACACGCGCGCGCTGTGCTGTTCGCAGGATATTGATGCTATCCCCGCTCGTCACCCTCGGACTTGATCCGAGGGTCCATGACGGAGGCCGCGCACAATGCAAGGAGTCGAAGACTCATCCCACGATGTCGTGGTAGAGATCGCGCCAAGTCGGATTCAGTTTCTCGATCGCGGCGATCTTCCAGGCGCGCGGCCAGTGTTTGAGGGTCTTCTCCCGCTGGATCGCTGCGCGTATGTCCGGCGTCGTCTCAAACCAGACAAGTTGCGTCACGCCATAGCGTTCCGTGAATCCATTGACCAAGCCATCGCGATGTTCGGCCATACGCCGGACGAGATCATTCGTGACGCCCACATAGAGCGTCCCATGACGATCGCTTGCCAGCATGTAGACGAAGTAATCGCGCATGAGAGGTGAGCACCGTGGCGGATAAGTCCGTATTGGAGCCGCTTCATATGGCGGCGTCAAGCATATGACTTTCTTCAGTCGCTCCGGTGGACCCTCGGATCAAGTCCGAGGGTGACAAGCTTGTTGTTAGGGGCGGTGTGCGACGACGGCGACGAACTGGATGAAGAGCGGTGTCACCGGTCATCGCCGGATGTTCATGGCACATCCGGTTGTCACCCTCGGGCTTGACCCGAGGGTCCATGGTTGCGGCTGAAGATGACGTCACCTGCTTGACGCCGATCTCCGCGACGGCATCGGGTTAACTGCATTGCTCTTCAATCCTGCGCGGCCTCTGCCATGGACCCGCGGGTCAAGTCCGAGGGTGACAAGCTTGTTGTTATGGGCGGGGTGCGACGACGGCGACGAACTGGATGAAGAGCGGTGTCACCGGTCATCGCCGGATGTTCATGGCACATCCGGTTGTCACCCTCGGGCTTGACCCGAGGGTCCATGGTTGCGGCTGAAGATGACGTCACCTGCTTGACGCCGATCTCCGCGACGGCATTGGTGAACTGCGTTGCTCTTCAATCCTGCGCGCCGTCCACCATGGACCCTCGGATCAAGTCCGAGGGTGACAAGCTTGCCGGTTGTGGATGGCATGCGACGCCGGCGACGAACTGGATGAAGAGCGGTGTCACCGGTCATCGCAGAATGTTCATGACACATCCGGTTGTCACGCTAGGATCATGTCCGAGGGTACAACCGGATGGCATCCCCGCTGTGCGGCCGGCGTCGGCGGGTCCATGGTGCGGCCGCGCATAAACCTTGCAAGGTGCATCCCAAGCGCAGCCGTCAGTCGGTCGGGCGGAAATTTAAGCTGCCGGGAAGGAACCTTGCTATAGGGCAGAATTGTTCTCGCAGGAGTCCGCAACCAGCCATCCATGAGGGAGCGAGCCATGCAGATGATTTCGGCCGAGATGCAAAGCTGCGTCGAGAACTGTCTCAACTGCTATGAGACCTGCATCAAGACATCCATGCACCATTGCCTGGAAGCAGGTGGAAAGCATGTCGCGCCACAGCATTTCCGCCTCATGTCGACCTGCGCCGAGATTTGCCGCGCCGCCGCGGCCGTCATGCTGATCGGCACATCGCATCACCGCAATCTTTGCCGCGTTTGCGCCGAGGTCTGCGAAGATTGCGGCCAGGACTGCGAGCGGATCGGCGATATGCAGGAATGCGTCGAGGCCTGCCGCCGCTGCGCCGAAACCTGCCGGAGCATGTCGGCTTGAGGTGTCGGAGGCAAGCGCGCCGCTCAGCATCGAAGGCGGCTGCTTAGCCGGCCTTCGTTCGGTGTGTCTTTCGTCAGTCGCCCCGATGGACCCGCCGACGAAGGTCGGCCTGCGCCGACGGTGATCAAGCCCGAGCGTGACAAGCTTGCTGGTTGTGGATGGCGTGCGACGCCGGCGACGAACTGGATGAAGAGCGGTGTCACCGGTCATCGCAGGATGTTCATGACATACTCACTTGTCACCCTCGGGCTTGACCCGAGGGTCCACGGTGGAAGCTGAAGAGTAGCTCCTGAGCTTGACACCGCCGAACGCGGCGACGGCATCGGGTGAACCGCGCCGCTCTTCTATCCTGCGCGGCCTTTGCCATGGACCCTCGGATCAAGCCGAGGGTGACAACCTTGTTTGTTGCCGGCGCCGTGCGCCGTGCGACGCCATCGATATCGGTGTTGCGATGGCGGAGGTCGGGTGAGGTGGTCTGCCAGAGAAGCCATGCCGCCGACCGAAGCAATACCCCAACCCTGCCGGCGACGCAGGGCTGGCTCGGCGAATTTGGGGCTTTCCGGGAGGGTGGGGCTCGGCTAGGTAAGGGCCAGGCAAAGAGAGACTAGTTCGGCCAGGCCCTGCTGCCGCGCCCGGAGAAGGCATATTGTCTTCCGGTCGCGCGCAGAGCGTCAGGAAGACGATCAGGAGTATCTTGGCCGATTCTTCCTGAAATCGATTTCATTTCTTCTGCGTGACCCGGCGGCCGGCATGACATCCTCGAAAGCGTTCAATCTCGGCATCGGACTGTATCTGGCCGGCGTGTTCTTCTTCGCCGCCAATGACGCGCTCGGCAAATGGCTGATCGCCGATTACGGCGTCGGGCAGTTGATGCTGCTGCGCTCGGTCGGCGCAGTGCCGATCCTGCTGCTGGTGGCGGGGCTGACGCGGACCAAGCTCACCCTGAAAGGCCAGTGGGGGCTGCATGTTTTTCGCATCCTCTGCCAGGCGGGGGATTCCTTCTGCTTCTATTATTCGACGCGCAGCATGCCGCTGGCCGATGTAATGACCTATTACATGGCGGCGCCTTTGATCATCACCGCGCTGTCGCCCTTTTTGCTGGGCGAGAAGGTGCGGCTGTTCCGCTGGACGGCGGTGATCGTCGGTTTCATCGGCGTCGTCATCGCTTTGCAGCCGACGGGCGAGGCCTTCTCGCCGGTCGCTTTCATCGCCTTGGCCGGGGCGGCGATGTTCGGCCTTGCCGTCGTCGTCACCAAGCAATTGAGCGATGTGCATTGGCTGCCGCTGGTGAGCTGGCAGTTCATCGGCGCCGGGCTGATCGGTGCCGCGACCGTGCCCTTCGCCTGGGTCGCGCCGAGCCTGCTCGATCTTGGCCTGATGTTCCTGGTGGGGATCGTCGCCGCCATGTGTTTCGTGCTGATCACCAAGGCCCTGGCGCTCGCACCTGCCTCGCTGCTGGCGCCGTTCCAATATTCGGCGATCTTCTGGGCGGCGCTGATGGGCTGGCTGGTCTGGGGCGACAAGATGACGCCGCCGGTCCTGATCGGCAATATCATCATCATCGCCAGCGGCCTGGTCATCTTCTACCGCGAGCGGCGGTTGCAGGTTGCCGTCACCGATGCGGTCGAACCGATTCCTTGAGATAGCGGCTATCGCCAGAGATTGGTGCGGGCGAGGTCGATGATCTCGTCGCCGCGGCCGCTCATCACCGCCTTGAGCATATAGAGGGTGAAGCCCTTGGCCATCTCCGCCGTCACGGTGGGCGGCATCGGCAATTCGGTGCGCGAGACCACGGCGTCGATCAGGACCGGCCCGTCATGGGCGAAGGCGGCGGCGATGCCGTGATCGACCTCGCCGGGATCTTCCAGGCGGATGCCGCGGATGCCGATCGCCTCGGCCATGGCGGCGAAATTGGGATTGGTGAGGCCGGTGCCGGTGGGCAGGAAGCCGGTCGATTTCTGCTCCACCTCGATAAAGCCGAGGGCGCCGTTATTGAAGACCACGACCTTCACCGGCAGGCCGAGCTGCGTCAGGGTCAGAAGATCGCCCATCAGCATGGTGAAACCGCCATCGCCGGAGAGCGAGATCACCTGGCGCTTCGGATAGGCGGCCTGGGCGCCGATCGCCTGGGCCATGGCATTGGCCATGGAGCCGTGCCAGAAGGAACCGATCAGCCGCCGGTCGCCATTCATCTTCAGATAGCGCGCGGCCCAGACGGTGGGCAGGCCGACATCGCAGGTGAAGACGGCATCGTCGGCGGCGCGGTCGCTGAGCGCCTTGGCGACTTGCTGCGGATGGATCGGCTTCGTGCCCGGCTTGCCGATGGCGAGGTCGTCCAGTTGATTGCGGGTGCGGTTGTAATGCGCCACAGCATTGTCGAGATGGCGGCGGTCCCGGCGCTCGTTCAGCAGCGGCAGCAAGGCGCGGATCGTGGCGCCGACATCGCCGACCAGGCCGAGATCGAGCGGGGTGCGGCGGCCGAGCTGTCCGGCGCGCAGATCGATCTGCGCCACGCGCACCTCGCTGCCGCGGCCGGCCGATTTCGGATAGAACTGACGATAGGGAAAATCGGTGCCGAGCATCAGCAGGATGTCGCAATCGAGCATCGCATAATAGCCGGAAGAAAAGCCGATGAGGCCGGTCATGCCGACATCATAGGGATTGTCCCATTCGACATGTTCCTTGCCCTTGAGCGCATGGACCATCGGCGCCTTCAGCTTCTCGCCCAGCGCCAGCAATTCGTCATGGGCGCCGGCGCAACCGGAGCCGCACAGCAAGGTGACACGAGCGTTTTCGCCATTGCCATTCTCGCCAGTGCCATTCTCGCCATTGCCGTTCAGCAGCGCGGCGAGCTTGCGCAAATCGGCCTCGGCCGGCACGGTCACCGGCACATGGGGCAGCAGGCCGGCCGGTTTCGGCGCCGGCGCTTCCGCCGCCTTCTGCAGCGCGACATCACCGGGCAGCACCAGGACCGAGACGCCGCCTTTGCCGAGCGCCTCGCGGATGGCGATCTCCAGGCTGCGCGGCATCTGCGCCGGGCTGGAGATCAGCTCGCTGTAATGGCTGCATTCGCGGAACAGTTCCTGGGGATGGGTTTCCTGGAAATAGCCGGAGCCGATTTCCGGCGAGGGGATATGCGCGGCGATGGCGAGGACCGGCAGACGCGAGCGGTGGCAGTCGAAGAGGCCATTGATGAGATGGAGATTGCCCGGCCCGCAACTGCCGGCACAAACGGCGAGCCGGCCGCTGAGATGCGCCTCGGCCCCGGCGGCGAAGGCGGCCACTTCCTCGTGCCGCACATGCAGCCAGTCGATCTCGCCCTGGCGGCGCAAGGCGTCGGTCACGCCGTTGAGGCTGTCGCCGACCACGCCATAGATGCGCTTGACGCCGGCGGCGGCGAGGGTGGCGGCGAGTTGATCGGCGACGGTCTCTGGCATGGCGGGCTCCGGTTGCGAGGAGAACGGATATGCGGGCGAGATGCGTATGCGCGGGGTTGGCGCCGGCTACTATCGAGCCATCCCCTGCATACGGCAAGATGCAAATGGCGGGCGGCGGATCACAGATGCGCGCGGTAATCAGAAGGACAGGTTCGTGCCGTCGCCACCATGGACCCTCGGATCAAGTCCGAGGGTGACAATAGAGAAGTGATTGCGCAGCCTGCGATGGCCGGTCATATCATGGCCGTTATCATATCGTGCCAGCCGGCATCGCCCCCACACCGACGACCCCCGCTTGTCACCCTCGGACTTGATCCGTGGGTCCATGGAGGATACCAAGCTGGATAGACTGAGCAGCGAAGAAGGATCGATGACGATGCGTGACGAGAGCAAGCGCGACAGCAATCTCGCCGAGCGCGACGACGCAGCATCCTTCCAGCAGCGCGTCAAGCCCTGGATGATGGCCTGCTTCGGCGCGGAGATCGCCGCCGATAGGACGGAACGCAATCACCGTTTCCTGGAGGAAGCGCTGGAACTGGTGCAGTCCTGCGGCGCGACACAAGAGGAGGCGCGTCACCTGGTCGATTACGTTTATGGCCGCCCGGCCGGCGAGAGGACGCAGGAAATCGGCGGCGTGATGGTGACGCTGGCCGCCCTCTGCCTCGCCCATGGGGAGGACATGCATGCGGCCGGCGAAGCCGAGCTTGCCCGCATCTGGACCAAGGTCGATGAGATCCGCGACCGGCAATTGACCAAGCCGCGCCAGGCAAATGAAAGCCGGATAGAGAAAAACTGGCAGCCGACCCATCGCCATTACAAAGGCGGCCTCTACCGCGTGCTGTTCGAGGCGATCCACACGGAAACCGAAGAACCGATGACCGTCTACCAGACACCGGATGGCCGGAACTGGGTTCGTCCCGCCGCGATGTTCAACGACACTTTGCCCGATGGCCGGCGGCGCTTTGCGCCGATTGCGGCCGATGCGGCCGACTGATCGAGGCGGCGGCAGTCTCACGATGGAGGGCGATCATGGCAGGCATCTCTTACCACCGGATATTCGCCGCCTTTGCTGTGGCGGCCGCGATCTGGCTCGTCTCGCCGGCAATGCAGGCGCAGGCCGAGACTTCGCCCTTGGTCCTGGAAACGCGGATTCCGCTGGCAGATGTGGCGGGGCGCATCGATCATCTGGCGGTCGATCTGCAGCAGGGCCGCTTGTTCGTGGCGGAGCTCGGCAACAATACCGTGGATGTGATCAGTCTCGCATCAGGCAAGGTCATCCATCGGATCGACGGGTTGAAGGAGCCGCAGGGGCTGGGTTTCATCCCGCAGCAGAATCTCCTGGTCATCGCCAATGGCGGCGACGGTTCGGTCTGGTTCGTGCGGACAACCGACTGGTCCCTGGCGGGAAAGATCGAGCTGGGCGATGACGCCGATAACGTGCGCATCGATGCAGCGACGGGCCGGGTGATTGTCGGCTATGGCGATGGCGCGCTTGCGGTGATCGATCCGCTGAGCTTGCGCCAAGTGGGCGATATCAAGCTGCCGGGTCATCCGGAGGGCTTCCGGCTGGATCCCGCGGCGCAGCGGGCATTCGTGAATATCCCCGATGCCCGGCGCATCGTTGCCGCTGATCTAAGGTCTTTTAAGGTGATCGCCACATGGAAGATGGCCGATTATGCCGAGCATTTTCCGATGGCGCTCGATCATCCCGGCGGCGAACTGGCGATCGTCTTCCGCCAGCCCGCGATGCTGGCTCTCCTGGATTCCCGCACCGGCGCGATCCGTGAAAAGATGACGACCTGCGGCGATGCCGACGATGTTTTCTTTGATGACAAGCGCCAGCAGATCTATGTCAGCTGCGGCGCCGGCTCGGTCGACATCAAGCAGCATGGCGCGACAGGCTTGCGCGACCGGGCGATGGTGCCGACGGTGAAGGGGGCGCGGACCTCGCTCTTCGTGCCCGAGCTGGACCGACTATTCGTGGCGGCGCGCGCCGCGGAAAACGCGGGCGCTGCAATCCTCGTATTTCGGCCATTGCCTTAGCCGCGATCGAGACGTGCCGCGCTCGTTCCTCCCGCTGCCTCGTGACTTTTCCGACAGTTTCTTGACGAAGCCCCAAGTCCTGATGATTCGGGGCGCGAGAGAAGTGTTGACCGGCCGTGAAAAACCGATCATTTACGAGATCTTAGCATCTGGCCGCGATCATGAGGCGGCGAATTGTCCGAGCCATATCCGATGTCCATTATCCGTGAAGTCGATTTCGATCGCGAGCGCATCCGGTCGCCCTATCTGCGCATGCTTTTTGATTATTGGGAAAAGCTGCGTGGAGAACGGTTGGCGCCGGATGCGGGGGAGATCGATCCTTTGGACATCCCGCGCAGTGCCTTGCCCTATATCATTCTCATCGATCTTGACGAGAGGCCCCTGCGGCCGCGCTACCGCTTGGTCGGGACCCATGGCGTGCAGGCCGCCGGCTGGGACTATACCGGCAAATATGTCGACGAGCTGGAACTTACAAGCACGGTGATGCAGGACGTCATGACCGACTTCATCTATGCGCTCGAGATGAAGCCGATGTATGCCAATTACGACTGGCCGTTGCGCGGCAATCGCGGCATCGTCAATGTCGAGCTGGTGCAATTGCCGCTGCTGGAAAATGGCGTGGTCACCCGTTGCTTCTGCGGCGAACACGTCGCCCAGGACCTCGACCTCTTCTCCGACGACACGCTGCCGATCCCCAAGGCGGAGTAGAGCGGGCGTTCGGCCGCTCAAGATGATTGCATCCAGGGGCGGAATCGAGGCGCTCGTCAGTCGCCACGATGGACCCTCGGATCAAGTCCGAGGGTGACAAGCTTGTTTGTGAGACGCAACCTGCGACCGCATTGCAAGCGGTGGCAACCTCACTTGTCAGTGATGTTGTGCGATGACTGCAACGCCACCCATTGCTATAGCCGCCTTCGCACAATAACAACCGTGCCCCCGCTTGTCACCCTCGGGCTTGACCCGAGGGTCCATGAGTGATGTCGAGCGGTGTTGAGGGGTGCGACGATGACCGGCGATGACGTGGTGCGATGCTGGTCGGCCGATGCAGGCTTTGATCATCGCACCACGCATCTTCGCACCGTCATTCCTTGATGAAGGCCAGCAGGTCGGCGTTGAAGCGGTCCTGATGCGTCTGCCCAAGGCCGTGGGGGGCGCCTTCGTAGATTTTCAGCGTGGCTTTGGGCACCAGTTTCGAGGACATCATCGCCGCGGCGCCGAGGGGGACGATCTGGTCGTCATCGCCATGCACGATCAGCGTCGGCACGTCGATCTTCTTCAGGTCCTCGGTGAAATCGGTTTCCGAGAATTGCTTGATGCAATCGAGCTGGCCCTTGAGGCCGCCCATCATGCCCTGCAGCCAGAAGCTTTCGCGCAGACCTTCGGAGATCTTCGCGCCTTTGCGGTTATAGCCGTAGAAGGGCAGGGTCAGGTCCTTATAGAATTGCGCGCGGTCGTCGAAGGTGCCCTTGCGGATGCCGTCGAAGACGTCGATCGGCAGGCCGCCCGGATTCTTCTCGGTCTTCAGCATCAGCGGCGGCACCGCGCCGAGCAGCACCGCCTTGGCGACGCGCTTGGTGCCGTGCCGGCCGAGATAACGCGCGACTTCGCCACCGCCGGTAGAATGACCCACGATGATGATGTCGCGCAGGTCCAGTTTCTCGATCAGCTCGGCGAGGTCGTCGGCATATTGGTCCATGTGATTTCCGTCCCAGGTCTGGTCGGAACGGCCATGGCTGCGGCGATCATGGGCGATGACGCGGTAGCCGTGATTGCCGAGGAACACCATCTGCCCATCCCAGGCATCGGCGCTGAGCGGCCAGCCATGGGAGAAGACCACCGGCTGGCCTTTGCCATGATCTTTGTAAAAAATATTTGTGCCGTCCTTGGTGGTGAAGTTGCTCATGATGTTCTCCTTCGTCTTATCAGCTGACTGCGCGACGATGATGCGAGCATCGGCGGCGCAAGGCTAGTCTCTTTCGATGGCAGGCGGCTTCGTGCGGGTTTTGACCGCTCAATTATGTCAGGGAATTTTGATATCGCTGGCCGCGCGATGTATCACGCCGCTTGCGGCAGGGCGGTACGCCGCAAACGCAGGGAGAGCAGGGCGCAAGCGAGGCAGTAGGCCATGCAGCCAAGGGCAATGGCATCGGCGGTGACGGCGCGGTCGATCAGCTCACCGAAGAAGACGGGCGAGAGGGCGCTGGCGAAGACGCTGAGCGCCGAGACGGTGGCGCGGATCGATCCCAGCCGCTGCACGCCGAAGAGCTCCGCCCAGACGCTGGTGCCGATCGTGGTGTCGAAACCTGAGGTGACGCCGATGCCGATCATATAGATGAGGGCGGCGAGCGGTGTCCGCCAAAAGCTGAGCACGATCAGCGCCGCCGCCATGGGCAGCAGATAGACCGGCACCAGGCGGATGGCGCCGAAACGATCGACCAAGTGGCCCGATTGAAATGTCGTCAGCGCCTGGGTGACGGCGAAAGCGACGAAGCAGAGGGCGAGCCAGTCGAGGCTCCAGCCTTTCGCGGCGGCGATCGTTGCCTGATGGAAGAAGAGGCCGGTGATGATGAAGGGCGAGGCCATGCAGGTCGGCAGGCACAGCAGGAAGCGACGATCGCTGATCAACAGGCCCGGTGCCGGGCGGTGGGCGCCTCGCGCGGTGCCCTGGGCGGTCGCTTGCACAGCGGTGAATGCGGCGTGGCGCGCGGCATGGCCCTTTAGGCACCATAGCAAGGCCGGGACCATCAGCAGGGCCACGATGAGGGCGATCAATTGCCAGCTCTGGCGCCAGCCGATCGCAGCGATCAGCGAGACGGCGCAGATCGGCAGCAGCGCCTCGCCGGCGGGAAAACCGAGCGATGCAAGACCGATGGCGCGCCCCCGCGATTGGTCGAAATAGCGCGCCATGCTGGTCAGTGAAATATGCGAGAGCAGGCCCTGGCCGCTGATCCGCAGCAGATAGAAGGCGACCGCGATCACTGCGGTGGAACCGGCCAGCGACATCAATCCGGTGCCGAGGATCATCAGCAGGCAAGCGAGCAGGGTATAGAGCCGCAGATCCCAGTGATCGATCTTGCGGCCAAGCCATATCAACGACAAGGCGCTGCACAAGGTCGCGCCGGAATAAAGCAGGCCGAGCCGGCCGCTGCTGAGGCCAAGCTCGGCCTGCAGCGCGGGGTTGAACAGGGAGACGAAGAAGGTCTGGCCGAAACAGGAAGCAAAAGCAGCGGTTGCGCCGAAGGCCAAAAGCCGCGCATTGGCACGCACGAAGCCGAGATAACTCAACACGTCCCCCGTCTTTTTGTTGCTGGCGCGGTTCTTCCGCCGCGCGAAAGCGTCGGGGCAGTACTCTGCCACAGCGGCGTGGTGCTCGTCATTAGCGGTCTAGGCATCATGGCAGATCACGTGGCGTTCATCAGTCGCCACGCTGGACCCTCGGATCAAGTCCGAGGGTGACAAACTTATTTGTGAGACGCAACCAGCGACCGCATCGCAAGCGGTAGCAACCTCACTTGTCAGTGATGTTGTGCGATGACTGGCAACGCCGGCCCCATTGGTATAGCCGCCTTCGCACAATGACAACCGCGCCCCGCTTGGCATCCCCCAGCTTGACCCGAGGGTCCATGGTGGAAGTCGAGCGGAGGTGAGACAGATGACAACGCCGCGCAATACAGTCGACATGCATCAGCCGCGCTGATGAACCTTGCCGGCATTGGACTCGCCGATGTCTCGTGAAGTCCGAGGGTGACAAGCCTGTGCGAGGTCGACATGATGCGGCAACGGTAATGTCCTGGGTGAGGAGAGCCATGACGGAGAGTGGCAGGATGATCGGCTTTGCCTATGGCTCCAACATGCTGTCGCGGCGATTGCAGGCGCGGGTGCCGTCGGCGCGGATGATCGGCGTGGGGCGGCTTGCCGGGCATCTTCTGTGCTGGCACAAACGCGGCAGGGATCAATCCGGTAAATGTGATGCTGCATATACCGGTATGCCGACAGATATCGTCTGGGGCGTGCTCTATTCGCTCGATATCGGCGAGAAGCCGATCCTCGACGCCTATGAGGGATTGCATCAGGGGTATGATGAAAAGCAGGTGGAGATCCTGACGCCACAAGGCACGCTATCAGCGCAGGTCTATTATGCGACGGCGAGGGATCAGCGCCTGCTGCCTTACGACTGGTACAAGGCTTTCGTCCTGGCCGGGGCGCAAGAACATCAATTACCGCCCAAATATATAGCATTTCTTGCGGCGACGGCTTGTATACCAGACGCCGATCAGGCGCGGGCGGCGGTCAATGCCGGTATCCTGGCAGGAAGTTGAGGACCCCGCCGAATAGCGCGATATCTTTACGGGCGTCTTTTTTTGTCGCTATCTTTATAGCGCTTGTTGTAGAGGCGGCGTCTACAGATCGCAGCAATAAATTTGTCAAGGTTACAGCCCTCGCACCTGTTCCGGTCTCCAATCCTTTGGCGCTGTTCCTCTCAGCGAACATCATGATCGTCATGACGGATGGCCGGCATCGGATGGCTTCAATCTTTGACAGCTGCATACCATAGTAGAGCGATATATCGGCTTAAGGAGTTTGATGATGGGCATGCTGGTCGAGGGTAAATGGCATGACGTGTGGTACGACACAAAATCGACTGGCGGACATTTCGAGCGCAAAGCCTCCAGCTTCCGCAACTGGGTGACGGCCGACGGCTCGGCCGGGCCGAGCGGCGAGGGCGGCTTCAAGGCGGAATCCGGACGCTATCATCTCTATGTGAGCCTGGCCTGTCCCTGGGCCCATCGCACCCTGATCATGCGCGTGTTGAAGGGGCTGGAGAACATGATCTCCATCTCCGTCGTGAACTGGCTGATGCGCGAGGAGGGCTGGACCTTCGCCGAAGGGCCCGGCGTGGTGCCGGACAAGGTCAATGGCGCGGAACGGCTTTATGAAATCTATGTGAAGGCCGATCCCAATTATACCGGCCGCGTCACCGTGCCGGTTCTGTGGGACCGCGAGAAGCGCACCATCGTCAACAACGAATCTTCTGAAATCATCCGCATGATGAACAGCGCCTTCGATCATCTCGGCGCGAAGGAAGGCGATTACTATCCGGAGGATCTGCGGAGCGAGATCGACGGCCTCAATGCGAAGATCTACGACACGGTGAATAACGGCGTCTACAAGGCCGGTTTCGCGACGACACAGGAAGCTTATGAAGAGAACGTGCGGCCGATCTTCGAAACACTGGATCTGCTGGAAGGCCGCCTGCAGGACAATCGCTATCTGACCGGCAGCCGCCTGACCGAAGCGGATATCCGCCTGTTCACCACCTTGGTGCGGTTCGATGCCGTCTATGTCGGCCATTTCAAATGCAATATCCGGCGCATCGCCGACTATCCCAATCTCGGCGCCTATCTGCGCGATCTCTACCAGATCCCCGGCATCGCCGAGACGGTGAACCTGCAGCATATCAAGCGGCATTATTACGAGAGCCACCGCACCATCAATCCGACGGGCATCGTGCCGGTCGGCCCGATCCTCAATTTCGAACGGCCGCATGGCCGGGCGCATCTGCCGTCCTCGATGTTTTGACCTCGCCAGTTTAAACGCAGCCTGACCCAGGCAATAATCATCAGCCGCGACGATGGACCCTCGGATCAAGTCCGAGGGTGACAAGCGGGGGATGGCTGGCATGGTGCGAGGATATTGGCAATCAGGTGATGCGATGGCTTCCCTGCCGCCAGTCATCGCAGGGTGCTAATTACATACTCGTTGTCACCCTCGGACTTGATCCGAGGGTCCATGGGTGAGGGCAGGCACGATGTCGGACGAGGCATCACTCACCGCGACGCAGGCAATAATCATCAGCCGCGACGATGGACCCTCGGATCAAGTCCGAGGGTGACAAGCGGGGGATGGCTGGCATGGTGCGAGGATATTGGCACTGAGGTGATGCGATGGCTGCCCTGCCGCCAGTCATCGCAGGATGCTAATTACATACTCGTTGTCACCCTCTGACTTGATCCGAGGGTCCATGGGCGAGGCGCGCACGATGTCGGACGGGGCATCACTCGCCGCGATGCAGGCAATAATCATCAGCCGCCACGATGGACCCTCGGATCAAGTCCGAGGGTGACAGCCTTGTTTGTCGTGGCGGGGTGCGAACTCATTGACCGTGGTCTTAGCAGTCATCGCAGGATGTCAATGACCCACCCGCTTGTCACCCTCGGGCTTGACCCGAGGGTCCATGGTTGCGGCTGAAGATGACGTCACCTGCTTGACGCCGATCGCGGCGACGGCATCTGGGTGGGTCGCGTGGCCCTCCTATCCTGCGCGGCCTTTGCCGTGGACCTTCGGATCAAGTCCGAGGGTGACAACCTTGTTTGTTGCCTGCGCCGTGCGACGCCATCGATATCGATGTTACCAGTCATCGCAGGATGCTAATTCCATACTCGCTTGTCACCCTCGGACTTGATCCGAGGGTCCATGGGTGAGGGCGCGCACGATGTCGGACGAGGCATCACCGCTGGCCCGGGCGACGCTTTGCTATGGCAAAAACCGTTCCAGATAAGTGCCGATCGTCTCGGCATCGCAGCCGGCGATGGCGATGTAGCCGTCGGGACGCAGCAGCCAGACAGCGGCACCGGCCGAGGCGAGGCTATGCGGCAAAGGCTGCACGACGGGATGCAGCAAGGCCGCAAAGCGTGTAGCGAGCTTCTCCATCTCGCCGCTGTCGATATTGCCGGCAACGGTAAAACGCGGCGGGGAGATGCGCGGTTGTGCTGCATCGCTTGACGTCGTATCCGACGGTGTCGCACGGCCGGCAACCGGAAAGCGATCGCCCGGCATCGGCAGGCCGCCGGGCACGCAGCGTTGGCCGTTGAGCGGGCTGTCGGGATAGGCGATGTCGAGCTCGGTCAGACGCTCGGCCAGCCTGAGCCGCGTCGGTTTCAGCCTCATCGCCAGGGACATGACGACATTGCGCAGATGCCGCGCCAGCGGATTGCGCAGCAGGGCGATGCGGGTGAGGCGGCCGGCATTGCGCAATACCTGTTCGCCGACCGCGCTGCGTTCCGCGCTATAGCTGTCGAGCAAGGCCTCGGCGCGGGCCTCGCCGCGACAGACCAGCGCCAGTTTCCAGGCGAGATTGACCGCATCCTGCATGCCGGTATTCATGCCCTGGCCGCCGGCCGGGCTGTGAATATGCGCGGCATCGCCGGCCAGGAACACGCGGCCCTTGCGGTAATCGGCGACCTTGCGTTCATTGATGCGGAAACTCGAGAGCCAGATCGGATCGCGCGCCTTGATGCCGGGGATGCTGCGCTTGTCGATCACCGCCTGGATCTCCGCCATGGTGGGATCGGGGCGGAGCAGCGTGCTGCGCGCCCGGCCAAGATCGGCGATGATGCGATGGCGGCCATTCCTGCCGAAGGGGAAGGTGGCGAGCACGCCTTCGGCATGGAAGAAAATGGCGAGCTCATTCTCCGGCACCGGCAGGCCGTCGAGATGCAGATCGGCGAGGATCCAGTCGGTCTGCAGCGCCGCCCCGGTGAAGTCGAGGCCAAGCGCCTTGCGCACGACGCTATGGGCGCCGTCGCAGCCGATCAGCCAGTCCACCCGCCGCGTCTCGGCATGGCCGCTGGGGTGATGCAGGCCGACACTGACGCCGGTCGCATCGGGCCGGATGGCGCTCAATTCGATACCGCGTTCCACCGTGACGCCGAGCCCAGCGAGGTGGTCAATCAGCAGGCGTTCGGTCTCGCTTTGCGGGATGAGCAGGCCGTAAGGGAAGGGGCTCTCGATGCCCTCGAAGGTGACGCGGGCGAGGCGCTTTTCACCGTGAAAGAAATTGGCGCCGGCCGCCGGCATGCCCGCGGCGAGGAATTGCTCGGCGCAGCCGGCACGGTCGAGCAGTTCCAGTGTCCGCGACCATACCACCAGCGCCTTTGATTTGTCGCTCGGCGCCGTCGCCTTGTCGATGATCCGCACCGCAATTCCATAGCGCGCCAATTCGGCCGCCATGGTCAACCCGACGGGTCCGGCACCGGCGACAAGAACCTGCGGCTGCTTGGTCATGCGCTCCTCAATCAGCAACGGATAGAGACTCATAGCGCGAAGACGCCGCCGCGGCCAAGTCCCGGTCCGGGCCCGATGTGCACAAATTCGGGATCGGGGTTGCGGGCGGCTTCGAAGCCTGGCCCGGATTCCCATGAATGCAACGCGACGGAAGTGCCTGCGGCACAGGAGCCTTTGCCATCGGTGCGCGCTGTTCTTGCATAATTGGATATGCAATTAGCGGCTGCGGGAAAATTGTGGCGAGGCCGGCCTCTGCGACGCTCACCCGACTGTCATCGCGCCGCTTTAGGAATTTGCAAACCGAGATTCCACGGCCGCCGCCGCGCCCGGCCAGAGCCATGGGGGCGCTCGATACGAGCCGGGCCTATGCCGAGGGGATCATGGGGCCGGCATTGCGCTCGGCTTCTGCCATGGACCCTCGGATCAAGTCCGAGGGTGACAACCTGGTTTGTTGTGGGCGGCGTGCGACGCCATCGGCAGTGGTGTTAGCGGTCATCGCAGGATGTCGATGACGCGCGCTTGCCATCCTCGGGCTTGACCCGAGGGTCCATCGCGGCGGCTGAGGGACGTTGCCTGTGTTGGGCAGGGCGGGTGTGTTGTCTGGCATTGCGCTCGGCCTCTGCCATGGACCCTCGGATCAAGTCCGAGGGTGACAAGCTGGTTTGTTGTGGGCGGCGTGCGACGCCATCGGCAGTGGTGTTAGCGGTCATCGCAGGATGTCGATGACGCACGCGCTTGTCACCCTCGGGCTTGACCCGAGGGTCCATCGCGGCGGCTGAGGGACGTTTGCCTGCGTTGGGCAGGACGGGCGTGTTGTCCGGCGTCGCGCTCGGCCTTTGCCGTGGAACCTCGGATCAAGTCCGAGGGTGACAACCTGGTTTGTTGTGGGCGGCGTGCGACACCATCGGCAGTGGTGTTAGCGGTCATCGCAGGATGTCGATGACGCACGCGCTTGTCACCCTCGGGCTTGACGCGAGGGTCCCTCGCGGCGGCTGATGGACGTTGCCTGCGTTCGGCAGGGCGGGCGTGTTGTCTGGCATTGCGCTCGGCTTCTGGCATGGACCCTCGGATCAAGTCCGAGGGTGACAACCTGGTTTGTTGTGGCGGCGTGCGACGCCATCGGCAGTGGTGTTGGCGGTCATCGCAGGATGTCGATGACGCACGCGCTTGTCACCCTCGGGCTTGACCCGAGGGTCCATCGCGGCGGCTGAGGGACGTTGCTTAAAGGATTACTGATCGTGGGGATCGGGGCGGTCCAGTTCCCGATCGATGAGCCAGCCGGCAAATGTCGCCGCCCTGTCCTGGCCGAGGAGCGTGTTGCAGCGTTCCAACATCTTCAGGGCCTGCAAGTGGCCGAATTCTTGGCTGATACCCGACCGCTCCAATGCGGGCAGCGACGCCTGACAATTTGCCCTTGTCAGACTCGTCGCCGACGATCCGTCATCATCGGCCAAAGCGGGGACAGCAAAGGCGCCGAGCGATAGAGCGAGGCCGAGGACAGCCGCGACGCGGCAAGATTTCAAAGCAGGCATGCGACGATCGGTGCGGACAAACATGATTTACCTCCTTGATGATTTCCAGTTGGCCGCTTGATAATTCAATTCGGTCGAGCAAGAGCGACGGTTACATCCCGGGGACGTTTCGCGCTGACGCTAGAGCAACTGCGCCTGACGGAGGCCGGGCGCCTGCGGTTCAGGTCTCGTACGGCGGCTTGCCGCCAACCAGGCTGCGCACCTGTTCCAGCAGCGCCTTCGGATCGAAGGGTTTGTGGATGACCTCGACCTCGGTCATCTGCAGGCCGCTGGCATAGCCGGTGATCATGATAACAGGCAGGCCGGGATAGCGTTCGCGGGCAAGTTCGACCATTTGCCAGCCATTCATATCGCCGGGCAGGCCGTAATCGGTGATCAGCAGATCGACATGCAGGCCGGCCCGCAACAAGCGCAAGGCGTTGGAGGCGCGATCCGCTTCCAACACCCGATAGCCGGAATCGCGCAATTCCTCCGCGGTCAGTTCGCGCACGCCGATTTCATCTTCGACCAGCAGCACGGTCTTGTCGAGCTTGGCCACCGGGCCGGCGCGGACATCCGGATTCATGGCATGGAAGGGCAGGCAGAGGCGCACTGTCGTCCCCTTGCCGGGCGTGGTGTCGATCTGAACCAGGCCGCCGGATTGGCGCATGAAGCCATAGATCTGGCTGAGGCCGAGGCCGGTGCCTTCGCCGATCGGCTTCGTCGTGAAGAAAGGTTCGAAGACATGGGCGAGAATTTCCGGCGTCATGCCGGTCCCGGTATCGGAGACGGCGATGGTCGCATATCTTCCCGGCGCCGCATCCTCGTAATTGGCGGTATCCGTTTCATTCAGGATGATGTCCTCGGTCGTGATGGTCAGCCAGCCACCATCCGGCATGGCGTCGCGCGCATTGACGCAGAGATTGAGCAGGGCGCTTTCAAGTTGGCTGCGGTCGCAGCGCACCAGCCACTGCCCGTCGGACAGCTGCAATTCCACTTCGACGGCGGGACCCACGGTCCGCTCGATCAGATCCTGCATATCGAGGGCAATCGTATCGAGGCAGATCGGTTCGGGCTGCAGCGTCTGTTGCCGGGAAAAGGCGAGCAGATGCTGCACCAGGGCAGCCGAGCGCTTCGCCGCCTTCTCGCCGGCTTCGATATAGCGGGGGATCTCCGTCACGCGCTGCTGCGTCAGCCGGCTGCGGATCATGCTGAGGCTGCTGATGACGCCCTGGAGCATATTGTTGAAGTCATGGGCGATCCCGCCGGTCAGCTGGCCGATCGCCTTCAGCTTCTCGCTCTGGCGCAAACGCACCTCCGCCTGTTCGCGCTCGCGAATTTCCCTTCGCAGGTCCTCCAGAGCCCGTTCCAGTTCGGCGGTCCGTGCCGCCACCCGTTCCTCCAGCTCGGCGCTGCCGCGTTCGAGCAATTGGCGGGCACGGATCTGATCGTCGATATCGGTCGAGGTGCCGATCCATTCGATGACACCGCCACGGTCGTCACGTATCGGCAGGCTGCGCGACTGACACCAGCGATATTGGCCGGAAGGCGCGTGGAAGATGCGGTAATCGGCCTGGAACTGATCCTCCGCCTCGGCCCGCTGCCAGGCGGAAATGGCGCTCTCGCGGTCCTCCGGATGCACGGCGTCGAGCCAGCCCAGATCCAGGCTGCTTTCGTCCAAAAGGCCGGTATAGGCGCTCCATTGCGGGCTCGACCAGTTCCATTTGCCCGACTCGATCGCGCGCCAGGCAAGTTGCGGCATGCCTTCGATCAGCACGCGCTGGCGGGCCTCGCTTTCGCGCAGGGCCTCCTCGGTGCGGCGCCGCGGGGTGATGTCACTGGCGGCGCCGAACCATTCGCGGATCTCGCCGTTCGTTTCGAGGATCGGCACGGCACGCGAGAGTGTCCAGCCGATGCTGCCATCGGTGCGCACGAAACGGTGCTCCAATTCGAAGACGCTTTTTGTCCGGATCGCTTCCTGTACGGCGTTCCAGACGCGCTTGCGGTCTTCGAAATAGATATAGGCGGTGAGCCAGGTGCCGTCCTGGCTCGGCTTATCGGAGAGGATGCCGCGGCCTTCGAAAGCGCGCAGCTCCATCCAGTCCGGGCTCATGCGATAGATCATATAGGAACTGGCATTGACCAAAGCGCGCAGCCGCTCTTCGCTTTCGCGCAATTGCTCCTCGACATGGCGCCGCTCGGTGATGTCCTGGCCGATCTTCAAAAAGCCGCGCAGCTCGCCACTATCGCCATGCAGGGAGGTGACGGTGCCATCGATGAAGACCCGGCTCCCGTCCTTTCGCAGATGCCAGCGCCGGTCCGGCGCGACACCTTTTGTCCGCGCCGTCACGACCTCCTTCTCATCCTCCTTGGCGGCAACATCTTCCGGCACGTAAAGGATGCTGCCGGACCGGCCGAGGATTTCCGCCTTGCGCCAGCCGAAGACGGCTTCGGCGCCGGGCAGCCAGTCGGTGACGCGGTTCTGGGCGTCGGTGACGAAGATCGCATAATCCCGGGCATGTTCGACGATCAGGCGGAACTGCTCGGCGCTGCTGCGCAACTGATCGAGCTTCTGGAAGCGATCGACGGCGAGGCCGAGAATATTGGCGCAGCTGCGCAGAAAGTCGATTTCCGGCGGGGTGAATTGCCGCGGCGTGAGGGTCGCCGCCGCCTGCAAAAGGCCGAAGAAGCGTTCGCCGGGCAGCAGAATCGGCACCGCCGCCAGGGTCCGGATCTCCACCTCGCGCATGAAGGATTGTTGAGCGAGGCCTTCCGCCATCCCCTCCTGCCACAGCACCGGTTTCCGGGTGCGGAGCGCCTCGGCTTCGGGCGACTGATCGCCAGCTTCGGGCATCAGCCGGCCGATGAGATCCGGCGCCCAGCCATGGCCCGCCCGCAGCCGCAGGCCCGGCTCGTCAACGCGGCGTTCGACAATGGCCGAATGGGTGATGGCAAGTGTCCGGGCGATAATGATCGCTGCCTCGGTCAGGATGACATCCAGGCTTTTGGCATGCAAAACGAACGCCCCGAAATCGGCGAGGACCTGCTGCGGTTGAAGCGGCGACTCTTGATCGGGCATGGCTCTCGCCGGATTGTGATGCATTGCCCCGACAGCATCTCAGCCAAGGCCGTCCTCGGCCGGTGGCGCTGCAGATGTTCCCGGGGGCAGATACTACGCAGCTTATCTACAAGGAGGCGGATGTCGTCACGATAGGCCGCCTGAGATGAAATTAAAATGCCGGGCACCTCGAAACGTTCCTTGGATGGGACAGCCGCCTTCCTTTAGGAATGCAGGCCACTCGCTGCACCGCAATGTGAGCGAAGCGATCATCGCCTGAAGGCCGGAACTGCCTCGTTCCGCTCCGGCAGGCGGCGGCTTCAGCCTATGCCCGGTCGGGTTTCAACGGCGATTTCGGTGCAGATGCCGCATTGGCGGGATGGAAATCCACGGAACAGGCGGTGATGACGAGAAGCAGGGCCCGTTCGGCCCGCAACGTGACCGAGCCGCCGGGCGGGTTGATCGAGGCCAGGACTTCGAGGCCAGGACTTCGAGGCCAGGACTTCCAGGCGGCCATCGGGCTGCGGCAATGAATTCTGGAAGAGATCGACCGGATCGGGTGCGAAGGGCAGGGCGATGCCGCCGCCCAATGTCGGCCTGCGCCGATGCGAGTCAGGCCCGAGGGTGACAACCTTGTTTGTGGTTGGCGTGGTGCGATGATGGGAGGCGTGTCTTGATTGCGACGCCGCCAGTCATCGCAATGCGCCAAGGCCATTCGCGCTTGTCACCCTCGGACTTGATCCGAGGGTCCATGTTGAAGGCAGGCGTGGTGTCTGAAACGTTACGCCGCGCTGGGTTTGCCGGTGAAGGCGGAGATCGGTTTCTCCTCATCTCGATCGAGATGTTGGGAAAAGGCCTTGAGGCCGGCGATCAAGGGATGGAGTGCGCGCCAGAGGTCTTCGTCATTCAGCATGCGATAGGCCCCGCTGAGGCCCGGTGCTTCATCTTCATTCGGTTCGGGGCGGTAGCGGCTGGCGCTGTCGAGGGCGTCGGTGATGGCGAAGACGGTCTTCTGGAAACGCGCCGGCGGGATGCGCGACAGGGCCATCAGCAGGAGCGAGAGGTTCTGGAGAGCGTTCAGCGTGCCCTCCTTGTTGAGCCCATCGACCACCACCTTGGCGATCTGGGTATTGGCGCAGACGAGATCATTGGCCAGGCGCAGCATGCCGTGCTTGTGCAGGCTGTCCAGCAGGCGCTGCAATTCATCCTGCGCGTCGGGGCTGGTCTTGGTCGGTTTGACATCATAGCCGATACGCTCTGCCATGGACCTCTCCATCAGGGATTATAGCCGGTCGGGATGCTCGATATGCTGGGGCGGGGCGATGTAATCCTCGCGCTCCCATTTCTCGTCCACCGGCACGCCCTCGATCGGATGACGGTGGCCGAAGCGGAAATTGCGCTGCGGCAAGGGCGGCGGGTCCTTCTGCCGCCGCAGCACATCGATCTTCACCGCGATCTCCTTGTAAGCCGGCGTGTTGACATCCGGGTCGTGATGCTCGCCGGTCAGTTTGTTGAGCCCGGGCTTGCCGTGATGCAGCGGCAGGAAGAGATTGCGGCCGCTGACCCGGTCGGTCACCACCGCCGGCACATCGATCGAGCCGCGCCGCGAGGTGATGCGCAGCCAGCTGCCATCCTCGATGCCGCGCTCCCTTGCCAGTTCGGGACTGACCTCGACAAACCATTTCGGCGAGAGCGACCAGACACGCGGGCCGCGTCCGGTCTGGTTCATCGCCTGGAACTGTTCAAGCATGCGGCCATTGTCGAGCATCAGATCGTATTCGGCATCGGCCGCTTCCTCCGGCGCCTTCCAGGTGAGGGGATAGAGCACCGCCTTGCCGCCCGGCATGTGGAAGCCGTCGGTATAGAGCAGCGGCGTATCGGTGCCGTCGGGCTCGACCGGCCAATGCAGCGACTTCCAGCCTTCCAGCCGCTCATAGGTGACGCCGGCGAAGATCTTCGCGATGGCGGCGACCTCATGCATGATCTGCGATGGGTGGGTGTAGCCCCAATCATGGCCCATATGGGCGGCGAGGTCGGTGAGAATGCGCCAGTCGGGCCGGCTGTCGCCCAGCGGCGGCAGCACCTGATAGAAGCGCTGGATGCGGCGCTCGGTATTGACGAAGGTGCCTTCCTTCTCGACGCTGGGGCAGGCCGGCAGCACGACATCGGCGAATTCCGCCGTGCGGCTGAAGAAGATGTCCTGCACCACCATGAAATCGAGCTTGGTGAAGGCTTCATGCACATTCTTGGAATCGGCATCGGAAAAGGCGGTCTCTTCGCCGATCACATATATCGCCCGGACCTTGCCTTTCTCGGCATCCTGCACCATGAGGAAATTGTCCTCGCCGATCTTGTCGGAGAGCGCTTCCGGTGCCACACCCCAGGCCTTGGCCCATTTTTCGCGGATCTTCGGATCGGTCACTTTCTCATAGCCGGGATAGACATTCTTGAGGCAGCCGAAATCGCTGGCGCCCTGCACATTGTTATGGCCGCGCATCGGATAGCCGCCGGTGCCGGGCCGGCCGTAATTGCCGGTGACCAGCATCAGGTTGGACAGCGCCGTGCTGGTATCGGCGCCGTGGCTGTGCTGGGTGATGCCCATGGCCCAGAGCAGGCAGGCGGATTTTGCCTGGCCGATCATCTCGCCGGCTGCGATCAGCTGTTCCTTCGGAATGCCGGTCATCTCTTCGGCGAAGTCCAGCGTGAAGGGCTCCAGCGAGCGGCGGTATTCCTCGAGCTTTCCGGGCTCGACATGCTTTGCGAGGAAATCGAGATCGGCATAGCCGCGATCGAACATGTAGCGGGCCAGCGCCGAGGCCCAGACGAGATCGGTGCTGGCCTTGGGCCGCAGATGGATATCGGCACGTTCGGCCATTTCATGCTTGCGCATATCGGCGACGATCAGTTTCTGGCCGCGATGCTTGCGCGCGGCTTTGATGCGCGAGGCGATGACCGGATGGTTCTCCGAGGTATTGCTGCCGACGATGATGATCAGTTCGGCCTTTTCGATATCGTGGATGGTGCCGGAATCGCCGCCGAAACCGACGGTGCGCTGCAGCCCCATGGTCGCCGGGTTCTGGCAATAGCGTGAGGAATTGTCGACGCTGTTGGTGCCGATGATCAGGCGGGCGATCTTCTGCGTCAGATAAGCTTCCTCGTTGCTGGCCTTGCTGGAGCCGATGAAGCCGATGCTGTCGGCACCGAATTGCGCCTTGATCTCCAGCAGGCGGCGAGCGACCAGCGCCAGCGCCTCGTCCCAGCTGGCTTCGCGGAAGCGGCCATTTTCGCGGATGAGCGGTGTGGTCAGGCGCTTGCTGCTATTGACGAAATCCCAGGCGAATTTGCCTTTGATGCAGGTCGAGATGCCATTGGCCGGCGCATCGGCCACCGGCTGCACTTTCAGGATATGGCGGTCCCGCGTCCACATCTCGAAAGCACAGCCGACGCCGCAATAGGTGCAGACCGTCTTGGTGCGTTTGATCTCCGGCTGGCGCAATTTCGTGTCGATGATCGAGAGGCCGGTGACAGCCGGCGTGCCAATCGTCTCTTCCATCGATTTGATGAAATCGATCAGCGGCCGCTTCACCTCCTGCGACATGGCGGTGAAGGGACCGGCATCGGGCTGCATGGTCTTTTCGAGAAGCGCATTGCACGGGCAGACGGTGACGCAATGGCCGCAGCTGACGCAGCTCGATCCGGCAATCCGGGTGCCGCCATCCCAGAGCACCCGGGGATGCTCGGCATTGAAGTCGATGCTCAGCGTCTCATTCACCTCGACATTCTGGCAGGCCTCGACGCAACGGCCGCAGAGAATGCACTGATCGGGGTCGTAGGTGTAGAAGGGATTGGTCTCATCCTTCTCATAGGGCTTGCGCTCGAACGGATAGCGCTGCACCACCATGTTCATATCGGCGAAAGTATTATGCAAGGTGCAGTCGCCGGTATTGTGCTCGCAGACGGTGCAATAGAGTTCGTGTTTCGCAAGGAGGCGATCCATGCCTTCTTCGCGCGCAGCTCTGGCAACCTGGCTGTCGATCACCATGCCGTCGGTGCTGCGCAAGGTGCAGCCGCGCACCAACTCGCCATTCATCTCGATCCAGCAGGTATCGCAGGTCTGGATAGGACCGAGGCTTGGGTGGTAGCAGACATGGGGCAGGTTGATGCCCTGGACGGTGAGGAATTCGATCAGCGGTATATCCGCTTCGCCGGTGAGCACCTGGCCATCGTAAGTTATGGTGCAAGTCGCCATCGCGCTCTCCCTTTCGGTCGTTTCCCGCCGGTCTTTTCCCCGCATTGGAGAAACCGGAGGAGAAGCGGGAGGTTCCACGATCGCGTGGGGGGTGGATCGCTGCGTCAGCTATCTGACGTCCGGCTGCGATGCCGATCATCGGAGGGTGGTGGATGCCACTTCCGCTGGTCACCGTCGGGCTTGACCCGAGGGTCCATGGCTGATGCCAAACAGATACCAAAACAGCATAACGATTCTGACAATGCAGCCAGCGATCATCAGTTGCTCCGGTGGACCCTCGGGACAAGCCCGAGGTGACAAGCTTGTTGGTGATCAGCATCGCGCGATGGCGGTCGGCGGTGGGGGCCGGACCGGTTCAATGCAATTGCAGCATGCAGGGCGGGGTGGTCGCGGAGCTGGCGCAGGAAACCACCGCATCATCGACATTGTCCTTGTCCTGCCCCAGCAGATGGCGGTCCGAATAGTCTTCTAACTTGGTGATGTTATCGGCGGTTCCCGGCACGATCTGCGCGCCGCCGAAGAGCTGCTGGGAAAGTTGCTCCCCCTGGCCAGGGGAGAGATTCAGGGCAACGCGCGGCGAGGTCGCGCCGGGCGTCGAAGAGCCGAAGGTATTGGTTTGCGGGATATCGACCGGGACGGGAGTATAGTTCTTGTATTCTTTCTTATCGTCGTGGCTGCATCCCAGAAGCGCTGCGCCTGACAGAAGCAATATCGAAATGCCGATCGCCTTCCGCATGTTTCCCTCCCCGGATATCAAGGTCAACTATACACAACGACCGGGCAATATCCTCGCCTTGTTTGCGCCGCCCGCGCCGCCCGGCCTCACCATGGACCCTCGGGCTTGACCCGAGGGTCCATGGTGAGGCCGACACCGGTGCCGTAACGCACAGCCTTGATGACATTCCGATGAATGCCGTCTCATCAGACCTGCCTTGCAGAAGCGCCGGCATCAGGGGCTTGGCGATTTGGGCGGTTTGGCCTTAGACTGGCGGGACGCGCGCCGGTAGCGATATCGACGCCGCGTATTCATGCGGGCCGGCATCCTGACGATTGCCTTGCGGCATTTCCGGCCGGCTTTCAATAGATAATTGGAATGGTGATGTGATGCGCTACAAGAAGCTGGGCGGCAGTGGTCTTCTCGTTTCGGAAATCTGCCTCGGCACCATGACTTTCGGCGGCCGCGGATTCTGGAACGCGATCGGCAATCTCGATCAGTCGGTGGCGGATGGCATCGTCGCCCGGGCGCTGGATGCCGGAGTCAATTTCATCGATACCGCCGATGTCTATTCGGAAGGCCTGTCGGAGGAAGTGACCGGCAAGGCGATCGCCAATTCCGGCCGCCAGCGGTCTGACGTCATCCTCGCGACCAAGGTCTTCGGCGCGACCGGGGAGGGACCGAACGACCGGGGCGCCACGCGCGGCCATATCATGGACGGGGTCAAGGCCAGCCTGAAGCGCCTCGGCACGGATTACGTCGACCTCTACCAGATTCACGGCCTCGACCAGAACACGCCGATCGAGGAGACGATGCGGGCGCTGGAAGACCTCGTGCGCCAGGGTCATGTCCGCTATATCGGCGTTTCCAACTGGTCGGCCTGGACCATCATGAAGGCGCTGGGCATTGCCGAGAAGCATGGCTGGACGCGGCTTTCCACCTTGCAGGCCTATTACACCATTGCCGGCCGCGACATCGAACGCGAGATCGCGCCGTTGCTGGCGGAAGAGAAGCTCGGCCTGATGGTGTGGAGCCCGCTGGCCGGCGGCCTGCTTTCCGGCAAATATGACCGCGACGGCAAGGGGCCGGAAGGGGCGCGCCGGGCCAATTTCGACTTCCCGCCGGTGGACAAGGAGCGCGCCTTCTCCTGCATCGATGGGATGCGCAAGGTGGGGGAGAAGCATGGCGTCTCGGTGGCCCGCATCGCACTCGCCTGGCTCTTGCATCAGCCGGCGGTGATGTCCGTCATCATCGGCGCCAAGACCAATGAGCAGCTCGACGACAATCTGGCGGCGACGGAGGTCAAACTGTCGCTGGAGGAGCTGGCCGTGCTCAACGAGATCAGCGCCTTACCGCCGGAATATCCCGGCTGGATGATCCAGCGCCAGAACGCGGCGCAATATACACCGGGCGTCATCAAGCAAGACTGATGTCAGGTCAATCCCCAAGCCTGAGCGAATTCCTTAGATAGATCCAATCATGCAACAACAGAACGTGGCTGCGGAACAGGACGTTCCGCAGCAAGGTCCCTCGGCGGCCCTGGTGGCGGTGATTGCCTTCGCCACCGGCGCTCTTGTCGCCAATCTTTATTATGCCCAGCCGCTGATCGCCTTCATCGGGCCGGAGATCGGGATCAGTCCCGATCTCGCCGGTTCGATCACCAGCGTGACGCAGATCGGCTATGGCGTCGGCCTGTTCTTCCTGGTCTCGCTCGCCGATCTGGTGGAGAACCGCAATCTCGTCCTGGTGACGGTCGGGCTGACGCTGCTCGGCCTGATCGGCGCGGCGACGGCGACCTCGGTGGTGCCCTTCTTCATCGCCTCCTTCGTGATCGGCCTCTGCTCGACGGGCGTCCAGGTGATGCTGCCTTTCGTTGCCCATCTGGTGCCGGAGGCGCGGCGCGGCCGGGTGGTCGGCAATGTCATGGCGGGCTTGCTGACCGGCATCATGCTGGCGCGGCCATTGGCCCTGACCATCGCCGCCAGTTTCGGCTGGCGCGCGGTCTTCTGGGCCTCGGCGGCGATGATGGTGGTGATTGGTCTTGCCCTGCTGCGCATGATGCCGAAGCATAAGCCGTCCGCCGGCATGCATTACGGGCAGATCCTCGCCTCGATGGTGGGCCTCTTCAAAGCCATGCCGCAGCTCCGCTGGCGCGCCGCCTATCAGGGCCTGATGTTCACCGCCTTCAACATGTTCTGGACGGCAGCCCCTTTGATGCTGGCCGATCGCTTCGGCCTGGGGCAGCATGGCATCGCGCTTTTCGCCTTGGCCGGTGCGGGCGGCGCGCTCGCCGCACCCATCGCCGGCCGGCTTGCCGATCGCGGCCTCATCGCCCAGGCGACGGCGGGGGCGATGATCGTGCTCGGCGCGTCTTTCCTCGGCACGATCTGGACGGTGGTCGCCGCGGCGATGGTGCTGCTCGTCATCCTGACCGTGCTGCTGGATGCGGCGGTGCAGGTCAACCAGGTGGTGAGCCAGCGCATCATCTATGCGGTGCCGTCGAAAACCCGCGGCCGGGTCAATGCGCTTTACATGACGCTGCTTTTCGCCGGCGGCGCCCTCGGCTCGGTGCTCGGCACCATCACCTATGAATCGGGCGGCTGGGAAACCACCGCGGAAACGGGTGGTGTCATCAGCCTCCTCATGCTGATCCTGTTCTCGGCTGAGAAGCTGCGGGCGCGGGGGCGGGCGAAACGGGGATGAAGGGTACGCCCCTTACCCCTTTGCGCATCGCGCCTGTCGTCAACCATGGACCCTCGGATCAAGTCCGAGGGTGACAACCTTGTTTGTGGTTGGCGCTGTGCGCTGGCTGTTGATGACGCGCAGTGACCGTTGGCGATATTAGCCGGTCATCGCACGAGCTTAATGCTATTCCCGCTTGTCACCCTCGGGCTTGACCCGAGGGTCCATGGTGAGGACGAACACGGTGGTTGGCGTGGACCGCGCCGGCGAAGTCGGCTTCGCCGACGGTGATCAAGTCCGAGGAGGACAACTTTGTTTGTGGTCGCGCGCTGTGCGATGCGGGTGACATCCGCCTATTATACATCAACCAAGCCCGCACAATGATTGTGACATCCGCTTGTCACCGTCGGGCTTGACCCGAGGGTCCATGGTGAGGGCGAGCGTGGTGGTTGCCGTGGACCCTCGGATCAAGTCCGAGGGTGACAACCTTGCTTGTGGTTGGCGCTGTGCGCTGGCTGTTGATGACGCGCAGTGACCGTTGGCGATATTAGCCGGTCATCGCACGACCTTAATGCTATTCCCGCTGGTCACCCTCGGGCTTGACCCGAGGGTCCATGGGTGAGGACGAACACGGTGGTTGCCATGGACCCTCGGATCAAGTCCGAGGGTGACAACCTTTCTTGTGGTTGGCGCTGTGCGCTGGCTGTTGATGACGCGCAGTGACGGTTGGCGATGTTAGCCGGTCATCGCACGACCTTAATGCTATTCGCGCTTGTCACCCTCGGGCTTGACCCGAGGGTCCATGAGTGAGGGCGAGCGTGGTGGTTGCCGTGGACCCTCGGATCAAGTCCGAGGGTGACAACCTTGCTTGTGGTTGGCGCTGTGCGCTGGCTGTTGATGACGCGCAGTGACGGTTGGCGATATTAGCCGGTCATCGCACGAGCTTAATGCTATTCCCGCTTGTCACCCTCGGGCTTGACCCGAGGGTCCATGAGTGACGGCGAGCGTGGTGGTTGCCGTGGACCCTCGGATCAAGTCCGAGGGTGACAACCTTGTTTGTGGCCGGGTGCTGTGCGCTGGCTGTTGATGACGCGCAGTGACGGTTGGCGATATTAGCCGGTCATCGCACGACCTTAATGCTATTCCCGCTTGTCACCCTCGGGCTTGACCCGAGGGTCCATGGTGAGGACGAACACGGTGGTTGGCGTGGACCCCCGGATCAAGTCCGAGGGTGGTAAAAGAGTTTAGGCGAACGGTGTGCGATGCCCTCACTCAACCACTTCGCTCAGGAACCAGATGCGGCCCTGGGCTTCGTCGATCCAGTTTTCCAGCAGGCTGGCGGTGGCGACATCGCCCTGGTCGTCGCAGAGGCCGTGGGCCTCGTTCATCGCAGTGACGAGCTGGCGATTATCCGATAGCAGTTCCGAGAGCATCGCCTTGGCCGATACATTCGTCGCATCATTGTCGCGCAGCCGCTGCAGCCGGCCGATCTCGCCGATCGAATGCAGCGTGCGGCCGCCGATCTTGCGCACCCGCTCGGCGACGATATCGGTGATGGCGAAGATCTGCGCCGCCTGTTCGTCGAGCAGCAGGTGGTAATCGCGGAAATGCGGTCCGCTGACATGCCAATGGAAGTTCTTGGTCTTAAGATAGAGAGCGAAGAGATCGGCCAGGATGGCATTAAGGGCGCCGGCAATGTTCTGGCTGCTATTGGTCGTCATGATCGATCTCCTTGACGTGGGGAGTGGAAAGGAAGGTCCCGCCACCGCCCTATTGAGGGGCACAATGGGGCGGACGGCGGGACCTGGACGCTCAGCAGGGAGGCTTGGGGGCAGGCAAGTCGCAAGTTGCCATCCCTGTGTCACCAGCCTGGGGGTCAGGCAAGACCGAGCGCCGTGGCAAGGCCAAGTGCCCGAGCGACGCCGGCTCCATAGGCCGG